>CAWFCR010000001.1:0-435744 GCA_963814455.1 uncultured Alphaproteobacteria bacterium
TCCGGTCGCGTCGCCTGGCAGTTCATCCAGAATGCCGCTGGCGAATGCGGGCTCAAGTTGCCGCAGTAGCCCCCGCTCAACGCAAACAGGGCCCGGATTTTGTCCAGGCCCTGCCGTGCAGAGGATCTCAGTTCGTGACGAACTGCCCCAACTAGTTAGAAGCGGTCGTCGCACTCAGGAACTTGATCGGGTCCATCGCCGTTGCGCCCTTGCGCACTTCAAAGTGCAGCTGCGGGCTGGAGACGGAGCCGGTTTGGCCTGCCTTGGCGATGACATCACCGCGGTTGACCGTGTCGCCGCGTTTGACGAACAATTCCTTGTTGTGGGCGTAAGCCGTCACCCAACCGCCTTGGTGGCGGATGAGAACGAGGTTGCCATAGCCCTTCAGTTCGTTGCCGGCGTAGGCGACAACACCACCTTCAGCAGCGCGCACGCCGGTGCCTTCCGGCACGGCAATGTTGATGCCTTCATTCTTCATGCCGTTGGATTTCGGCCCAAACTCCGAGATGATCCGGCCCTTGACTGGCCAGCGCATGCCGGGTGTCCCTGCAACTGCCGGAAGAGCTGCCTGCTCTTTTGGCTGTGCTGCCGGAATATCTTCAGCCACCGGTTGTTCGGCAGACATCTTGGGCTTCGGCATTTCCCCTGCTGCTGGCGCTTCAATGCCACTGTCAGTGGATGCAACTTGCTGGTCCTGCTCTAATGCTGCTGGCTTGCTGGCGAGAATCCGCTTGCCGCCGGCAGGAATGCGAACGGTTTGGCCAAGGCTCAATGGCTTGTTCCGTGACAGTCCGTTCATGTCAGCAATGGCGAAGGGCGAAACACCATATTTGCGGCCAAGCGAATACAGGGTTTCACCGCTAGCGACAGTGTGGTTCGATCCGGCCTTGGTGCGCTTGGTCGGAGCCGCAGCAATTGGTTCCTGTTCGTCGCCAACATCGTTGCTGGCAAGCTGCGGCGATACAGCTTCGCTGCGGCCCGGAATTGTCAGTGTCTGTCCAAGGCGCACGGCATAAGGCGCCTTGATGCCGTTGGCGCGGGCCAGCTGGCTGACGCCTACGCCATTGGCGCGTGCGATTGAGTAAAGCGTGTTGCCTGGGCGAACCGTTACTGTTGCGCCCTCACCAGCAGGTGCATTCTGTTCGGCAATTCGCGCAGCATTCTTCTTCTTGAACGGAGCGTCGGCAATTTCTTCCGTCTGTTCGGCCGCTTCAGGCTGATTGTAAGTAAGCTTGTTATAGGTCGGCTTCTTCAGCTTGGGCTTGCTGAAAGCCTGATCATCGGCGGTCTGGTAAGCAGGCTCGTCATAGGCCGGAGCCTTGTATGCCGGCTTCTTGTAGGTCGGCGCATTGGAGCTGTAGGCCGGCTTTTTCAGCGGCGCATTGGCGAGCGGCTTGGAGACGATTGAATCGTCTTCGGAGCTAATGCTTGCGTTGCCGCCATTGTTGGTGATGCGTTTCGGCTTCTTGACCGAGGCCGTGTAAACCGGATCTACATCGGAGGGATTGGAAGCGAAGCGCTCGATCGATGTCGAGCAGGCCCCCAGCATGACGGCGACAGCAACAGTCGCCAAACAATTGAACTTTGAATGCCCGGACAGGGCCTCAATCACCTTACGCATACCCAAACTCCACATACAGACTTGGCATGGATAATGGCGCGTTTAGGTTAATGGAGCGTTTAGCCGAACGGCCATGCAACGGATGCGAGCAGAATTATTCTACTACGACCGTCGCGCCGATGCTGACGCGCGCATAAAGTTCGGTGACATGCTGGTTGAGCATGCGGATGCAGCCTGATGATACGGCGCGGCCGATGCTCCACGGTTGCGTCGTGCCATGGATGCGAAATTCGGTATCGCCGATGTAGAGCGCGCGCGCGCCCAGCGGATTTTCAGGGCCGCCTTTCATGAAGGCAGGTATGAAATGATTGCGGCTCGCCTCACGTTCGATCATGGCCAGCGGTGGACGCCAGTCCGGCCATTCGGCCTTGCGGCTGATGTGATTGCGGCCCGACCAGGCAAAGCCTTCGCGGCCAACGCCGACGGCATACATGATCGCCTTACCTTCCGGCAGGATGAAGTAAAGCCGCCGCTCGGCCGTGCGGATAAGAATGGAGCCGGGAGCCAGTGCGGACTGGAACGAAATTGTCTGCGGCTCAATTTGCGTTGCGCGATAAGCCGAGTCACGCCGCACTGCTCCGCCTGCATCATTGGAAATCCCGCCGAGTATGACGAGGCCTGATGACGATGATGCCTGCGCAATTGCGCCTGGCAACAGCAGTGACGCTACGACGAGTATCGATGTCTTACGCTTCATGACCCACCCAACAACGGGCGGGCAGTATCGGCCACAGGTGTTAATGACCCTTAAAGCACGGTGATCAAGGCTGCCTATGAGCTGGACTACAGGTCCATCTTGGCACATCTGATACCGAAAGCGAGCGCCGTCTACCACATCACCGTAATGTGTCATGTCTGGACGGCGCTCTGTTGGCAAGGGCGTTTTTTTGCTTTGACGCTTTGAGGTTTTTGGCGCGGGGTGCGGTCATGTCTTCGGCCTATGATGCGACCTCGATGGGTGGCCGCTGGCCCTGATGTTGTTCGCTTGATCAACAGTCCCATTCACCGTATCGCGCTTATGAATCGCCTGACACTCCAGCGGGTTTGCTGTTGATCGCGCCACGTTGCGCTTTACCTCTCACATCATTGCATGGTCACTCCGGCCAATAGGGTTGTCGTGTTTTGTCTCGGTTCAGCTATGCGGCTTTTGCATGTTTGGGATTGTAGCAATCATCACCAGCCATGATGGCCCAGGCGGTGCGGGCCATCTTGTTGGCAAGAGCAACCGCCACAAGCTTGAAGGGTTTTTTGGCGAGAAGGTTTCTGGCCCAGTCGGCAAGCGGACTTTGTGTCTTGCCGGATTTGATACGGTAGAGTGCGGCATGCGCGCCCACCACAAGCAAGCGTCTCAAATCACGGTTGCCCATCTTCGAGATTTTCCCAAGCCTCGCCTTGCCGCCGGTAGAATGCTGGCGTGGCACAAGGCCGATCCAGGCCGCGAAGTTCCGCCCGTCTTCAAACTGTTGGGGATCATTGACCGTCGCCACCAGCACGGTTGCCGTCAATGTGCCAATACCCGGCGCCGTGGCCAGCCGCATGCTCATCTCACTGGCCCTGTGCTGTTTGAGAATGACGAGATTTAGGGTCTTGATCTCATCCTCAAGAGCCAGCAGGCTATTGGTCAATGGGCGCAAGGCTTGCCTCATCGCGGCAGGCAGGCTCTCGTCGCTCATGACCCGCTTCACCAGCAGCTTGGCTTCATGCGCACCCTTGGGCACCACCACACCGATCTCGCCGAAGTGGCCTCTCAGCGCATTGATCAGGGCGGTGCGCTGAGCCGTCAGCAGATCGCGGGATTTGAACAACATCAACAGGCTCTGTTGCTCCAGCGTCTTCACACCCACAAACCGCATCTCTGGATCGCGCATAGCCCGTGCGATCGCCTTAGCGTCGGCAGCGTCGTTCTTCATGCGCGGCAGAAACACCTTCACCCGCTGCGCCGGGATCAGCCTCACATCATGGCCGAGCCTTGCGATCTCCCGGGCCCAGTGATGCGCCGAAGCACAGGCCTCAAGGCCTACACGGCACGGAGGAAGCCCGGAAAAGAACGCCAGCACCTGCCCGCGCTTCAAATCCTTGGTCAGAACCGTGCTGCCTTCGGCATCAAAGCCGTGAGCCGAAAAACTGTTCTTCGCTATATCCAAACCGATTGTGTGAATGGTTGTTTCTGTGGCAGACTTCGTCATGGTGGATGGCTCCCTCGTTGGGTTGTTTTACGACAAACCCACCTTGGCACATCAGATGCCGCAAGCGAGCGCCGTCCACCACATCACCGTAATCCTTTGTTCTTTCCAGTCTAGGCAGCCGAAGGTGATGTTGCGGACCGTTCATTGAAGCGAGTAACACTCTGGTGAGGACTGGCGAGCCGGACTTTTTCCTGTTAAAAGGAAACAGTACTTGACGTTGTATAGGTGTAATGAACTTTGCAGTGTCTGAGTTGTCGCGCATAAACAATCTGACTTTCTGTGGTCTGGAGTTTTCACGATGCGGCAAGTTAAGTGATGGCGCGACATGAGTGCCGGTCCAGTGAGTGGCAAACTATTCCAGTAATCCGGGGGTGCATCTGTCGGAGAGCATGTCATGAAAACAGACTTGTTGACACACATAGAGGCGATTGCTGGCGAGGGAAAGGCCACAATCTCAGGTGACGATTACAGTGTAGTGGCCATCGTTCAAGACACCATCACGAGCGGTAGGTCGGCCTCGTTTTACTTGTCGTCTGCCCAAGCTCGTGCTGTTAGGGAGTGGTACTGGACACCAAAGCGCATTGCGGCTTCGAAAATGGCGGTCATATCAAGCGACGAGAAGGCCAAGATCGAATCCGAATTGGGACTTAAGGGAATTGGCTCCTTTCGCATTAGTCCTGTTGAGTGCGAATGCGGGCAAACCTTCGGTGCTTTCCAATTCCTGCAACAAGGCATTCGCGAACATGGGGTGGAGGCAGTAAGAGCCATCTTTGACTTGAAGAACTCTACTTTTTTTCGAGTGAATCCCAAATTTGCATTGACCTGTCCTAGCTGCAATCGAACGCTCGATGGTGGCATTGAATACGACTGCGACAAATATGGAGGGTGCTGCTATCAGGAACCAAAGTAGCATGGCGCTATTTTCTAGTTTTCTTTCGGCCGTTCTTATCTGAAGGCACAGATAGTATCCAAACAGTGAAAATTGCACGGTGCGGTGACTGCTTGTTTGGGGAAACAGTGACAGGTGACGGTGCATTGGAGTATTTGATGCGCCGTCCACTATCTAGCGGCAAGGGCGGCGTTGACCCCGTCTTCCTCGGATTACAGGACAGTGCATCAATTACCGTGTCTCACTCAATCAAGAATTCCGGTGACACTGCATTCAATTCATCTCCGAGATTGCAGCGGCAATGCTCTGCTTCGTCGCAATTGCGACAATAGCAACGGCCCCAGACCGAGTATCGATATTCTACGCTTCGTGACCCACCAACAAATTGGCCACAGGCTCAACGCCCCTCAAAGCTCAGCCCCCTCGCCCCTGCCCTGCAGCTTGGCCAGCAAGCGATTGACCGGCAACACGGCTCACAGGATGCCGCCAACAGGGCGCAATTTCGGAGAGCGGCTTCAGCACGAAGATGCGCTCCGCCATGCCGGGATGTGGCAGCACCAGAGATCTGGCGCAGGCCAGCGGCCTGCCTCAACCCAGGCCATGATAGTCGATGATGTCAAGATCCAGCGTGCGCGGTCCCCAGCGCATGCCGCGGCGGCGGCCAGCGGCGCGCTCGATCATCTGCAGGCGGATGAGCAGCGCTTGCGGCGAAAGATGCGTCGCAATTCCGCCACGGCATTGACAAAGTCGGCTGGTTGGTCCTGCCAGAAGGGGCGGTCTCCAGCAGACGCGAGGCGCAAACCAGCCGGAGAGGAAATTTGTCCAACTCGCCCAGCGCACGCTCGACGGTGTCCCGAGGCGTGCCCCAGACACCGGATTGGTTGCTGCCGAGCGCCACCAGGATCACGTTGTGCAGACCCGTGCGAGACAGTGTGCAGCATCCTGTTCTGGCGCTGCGGGCGCGTGTGCAGTGATGATTTTTCCATCACGTGCAAGCAGTGTGCAGCGGCTGAGAAAGCTTCGTTCTCCCGCCATGAAAGTGCGCAAGTTCAGGGCTGCCGGAAAACTGCCTGGTCCTCATCCGAAAGCAGTGGCACCTTCAAGGCGCATCGCCCGGTGAACTCCAGTTGCCAGGCTGGAGACTGAAAACTCAGCCCCCACAGCTTCACATCCAGAGTCCGGAATCGCCGATAAAGTTTTGAAAAACGCTATCGCTTGCGGCGTTGAACCATGCGCGCCGGGGATGTCGTCCCAGTCTTCCGGGTCAGGAATGCCGGGCCTGCCGGAATATGGGTAGCAAAATACGACGCACAGCCCCTGCACGGTGGACAAGTCAACTGACCCTCCATGTGTTGAATGAAGCGCAACTACTGGGAAACGTTGCCCAATCAGGCTTTGCATGGCCTAGCCACGGTCGCGCAGCAGGCGGGATTTCTCCCTGTCCCAGTCGCGGGTCTTGATGGTCTCGCGCTTGTCATGCAGCTTCTTGCCCTTGGCCAGCGCAATATCCACCTTGGCGCGGCCACGCGGATTGAAGAAAATCTTGAGCGGAATGATGGTTAAACCTTCGCGCGAAACTCCTGATGCAAGCCTTTGAATTTCCTTGGCATTCAGCAAAAGTTTGCGGGGCCGCTTGGGCTCGTGGTTAAAGCGGTTGGCCTCGCGGTATTCCGGGATGTTGGAGTTGAGCAGAAAGATTTCGCCGCCCTTGAGGGTTGCATAGGCTTCGGCAAGATTGGTGCGGCCATCACGCAGCGACTTGACCTCGGAGCCCTTCAGCTCAATGCCGGCCTCAAAAGTCTGAAGGATTTCATATTCATAGCGGCCACGGCGATTGTCCGCCACGACCTTGACGCCCACCTGCTTGCGCGCCGCCTTGGCGCCGCCGCTCTTGGATGACATTTCAGTTCAGCAGGCCCGCATGCACCATGGCTGCCTTCACCGCCTTGCGCGTGCTTTCGGTGACAGGGATCATCGGAAGCCTGGCTTCCGCTTCGCAATGGCCGAGCAGGCTTGCCGCATATTTCACCGGGCCAGGGCTCGTCTCGACAAACATGGCGTGGTGCAAAGGCATCAATCTATCCTGCAATTTCAATGCCTTAGCATAGTCGCCAGCAAGCGTTGCTTCCTGCAGGTCGGCGCAGAGCCGTGGCGCCACGTTGGCTGTGACCGAAATGCAACCTACCCCGCCATGCGCATTAAAGCCCAGCGCCGTGCCATCCTCACCGGACAGCTGGATGAAATTTTCGCCCGAAGCCGCCCGCTGCAGGGACGGGCGAGTAAGGTCCGCAGAAGCATCCTTAGTGCCTATAATGTTTGAACAATCCCGTGCCAGGCGGGCCAGCGTTTCGACGCTGATATTGGCCACGGTGCGGCCCGGCACATTGTAGACAAGGATGGGAATGTCGGCACTTTCGGCTACGGCGCGAAAATGCGCATAGAGCCCATCCTGCGTCGGCTTGTTGTAATAGGGCACGACAACGAGCGCCGCATCGGCTCCCGCCTTCTTGGCATGGCGTGTATAATCAATGGCTTCGCGCGTGTTGTTGGAGCCAGTGCCGGCAATGACAGGCACCCTGCCCTTGGCAACTTCAATGCAGATTTCCACCACGCGCTTATGCTCTTCCGGGCTCAAGGTCGGAGATTTACCGGTGGTTCCAACCGGCACCAAGCCATGCGAGCCCTGCCCGATCTGCCAGTTCACAAAACCCGCAAAGGCTTTCTCGTCCACATTTCCGTTCTTCATCGGAGTGATCAAGGCCGGCATGGAACCACGAAGCTGCACAAATTTTCTCCCGGTAACAAGTTGGAAACCATGCAGCCCTACCATTTGCAAGGGGCCAGTCCGCAGGTTGGCGGGCACCATAAACGTTCATAATTCCAGCGGCAAGCCATTGTCGACGCCTTGTTTCTACCCAACAGCCGTCGCAATCGCCCGATACTGCTGCAGGAATTGGGACCGCAGATGAGGATTTAGTATGCTACGGCGCGTTTTGGCGACAGTGAGTTTGAGTTTGGTTTTGGGTGGCACGGCACTCTCCCCTATTGTTTCAGCATCACTTTCCTCGCCTGCAACAGCAGCTCCTAAGGCTTCGAGCCTAGCCGTGCAGGCGGCGGAAGTTGCTCTCAGAGGTGATTTTTCCAACGCAGGCGCAATGGCCCAACGCTCCGGCGACATGGCTGCCATCAAGCTTGTGGAATTCCTGTATCTGCGTGACCACTGGAAAGATGCGGGCTACAGCCGCGTCATGGAATTCCTCAATGCCGCACCGAAGTGGCCATTGGCGGACACCTTCATGAAACGGGCCGAACAGGCCCTCTATGCCAACAATGACTCGGCCGAGCATGTCCTGGCCCACTTTGCGAAGCGCAAGCCTGCATCGCCCGAAGGTCAACTCGCCCTGGCGCGCGCGCTGATCGCGACGGGCGATCAGGATCAAGGGCGCAAGCTCCTGCAGCAGGCATGGGGCGACCCGAAGGTTGATGCCGATCTCGAAAAGCACATTGTCAGTGAATTCGGCGGCATGCTGACAAACGACGACCACAAACGGCGCTTGTGGAAACTGATTTTGGACCAGAGCCCCAATGCCGCGCTCCGCAATGCCAAACGCCTCGGCGGCAGCTATGTGCAGGCTGCAAAAGTCGCGCAGGCTTTGATTGGCGGCGCCGGAAACGCTGAGAAGCAATTCAATGCGCTGCCAGCGGCCATGCGTGAACAAGCCGCCATGAAGTATGTGATGGCGCGCTTTGACCGCAAGCGCGAGCGCTATGCGAAGGCTCGCGCTATCCTGCAAACGGTGCCTGGATCCGCCGCTGCGATGATCGATGCTGATGCCTTCTGGGAGGAACGCCGCATCATCGCGCGCCGTTCCATCGGCCCGGGCAAGTCGGGATCATACAAGGCGGCTTATCAGATCGCTGCCAACCACGGTTTCAAGGATGGACCCAACGCGGTTGAAGGAGAATTCCTCGCTGGCTGGATCGCGCTGCGTTCGCTGCGCGATCCTGATGCGGCAGTCCGCCACTTCAAGAAGCTCGCTGACATCGCTCCGACGAGAACTGACAAGGCCCGCGCGCATTATTGGATCGGACGCAGCTTTGCAGCGCTTGGCGACAAGTCAAACGCAAAAGAAGCTTATAACTACGCCTCGCAATTCTCGACCATTTACTACGGTCAGTTGGCACGCGAACAGATTGGCCTAGGTTCGGTGCCCGAGCAGATTGGAAACGGCGAAGCCAGCGCCGGCGCAAAAGCGCGAGTTGATCAGGATGAAGTTGTCCGTGCACTGAACATTCTGGCAAAGACAGGCAACAAGCAGCATTTTAACCTGTTCATCTGGCCGCTCGCCAGCCGTTTCGACAATGTCGACGAGATGAATGCCGCGGCCGACATTGCGCATGACATTGGCGGGACGACAATGGCATTGCGGCTCGCAAAGGCGGCAGCGGGGCGCAACCTTGACATTGATGCATGGGGCTACCCGTTGCGGGGTCTTCCCAACTGGACTCAGCTTGGCAAACCGGTGGAAAAGCCGCTCGTTTTCGGACTGGCACGGCAAGAAAGCGAATTTGACGCCAAGGCAGGCAGCAAGGTTGGAGCACAAGGCCTGATGCAGCTGATGCCCGGCACTGCCAAGTTGGTGGCGCGCCAGCATGGTGTCGGCTATGCCGCCAACAAACTCACTGGAGATCCCGTCTACAACGTACGCCTGGGTGCTGCCCACCTTGCCGACCTCGTTGCTGAATACAACGGATCCTATATTCTGACCCTGGTTGCCTATAACGCCGGACCTCGCCGGTCGCGCGAATGGGTGGCGGAGTATGGCGACCCGCGTGGCGGGCAAGTTGACCCTATTGATTGGGTTGAATCCATTCCCTTCCAGGAAACCCGCCAATACGTGCAGAAGGTGCTGCAGAACGTACACGTCTATCGTTCGCGGCTCGCTCCCAAGACAGTGAAGCCGATGACTGTCGATCTGATGCGCGGGGCTCCCGCCGATGTTACCGCAAGCATGACAGCTGCCGAGCCAGCGACCGTCCATTGTGCGGCGGAATCGATTGGCGCATTGCTCAAGGGATGCAACTAGGGTTGCCACCGCACCAAGAGCACTATTTTCCAGGTAGCGATGGCTTGCAGCTCTTTGCGGCTGATTTCGCCGCAGTGTCGGACACGGGCAAAGTTCCGGTGCTGTGCTTGCCGGGGCTCACTCGCAATTCGCGAGACTTCGAACCCGCCCTTGCCCAGCTCACGGCAAGGCGCCGTGTGATCTGCATGGACTTTCGCGGCCGCGGGAAATCAGCACACGCGATTGACCCGCTAACCTACCGCGTGGATGTCGAAACTCTCGACGTCGTGGCTCTCCTCGAACATCTGGCGCTTGCGCGTGTCGCCGTAATCGGCACGTCGCGTGGCGGTCTCGTTGGCATGGGGCTCGCAGCCACCGTTCCGGCGCGCATCGCCGGGCTTTTGCTCAACGACATCGGCCCTGTTCTCGAAGTCGAAGGTTTGCTCCGCATCAGAAAATACATAGGCTTGGAGCCGAACTTCGCCAGTTTCCATCAAGCTGCCATGGCGCTCAAGCGCGACAATTCCGGAATGGAAGGCCTTTCTGACAATGACTGGCTCGCGTTTGCCCATCGCATCTTCCGCAATGACAATGGCGTTCCTCGCCTGGCCTATGATGCACGGCTCGCGTTGACTTTTCCAACCGAGGAGCAGATCAGGGCTTCAGCCGGAACGGAATTGTGGCCATTGTTTCAGAAGCTTGATGGCCTACCGCTCGCAGTTCTGCATGGCGCGAACTCAGACCTGCTAAGTGCTGCTACCGTGCGTGAAATGAAAGCACGCATGCCGCAACTGACGGCGGCAACTGTGCCGGGGCGTGCGCACGTTCCGTTTCTGGACGAACCTGGGTCAGTCGCTACGATCGAACACTGGCTGAGTGAGGTTGATGCCGCTCAAGATTGACGCGTACGTTCGCCGGACCTTGCCTGGCCCGACGCATCCGCCAAACCGCCTGTGCCGTAGAGGCGCGTGAATTCTTCCTCGTCACCATCGGCAAGCAGCCTGCATTGGTCGACCCAGTTTTCCCTGGCAATCCTGCCATTGAAGCGCAAGTAGCCATCCACCCAATCGGTATGTTGCTCCGTCCACTGAGCAATCTGGTCAAAGTGATAGAAGCCAAGGCTGTGCAGGATCTGCTCGTTCTTGGGTCCAATGCCGCTTACGCGCTGAAGATTGTCCGCCCTGCCGCCACGCGGGCCGGCTATGCCAACAGGCATGCGCGTTGCAGTCGTTGCTGAAGAGGCCACTGCCGCCACAGCGGGAACTACATTTTCTGCCGCTGCCACTTCAGGTTCAGCCGTTTCATCAGCCGCCATGCTCCAGCGCGGCGCCATGGGAGCTTGCCCTGGCTGTGGTTCGTGAGCCTCCGCCAGACGGGCAGCAGTAACCGCTGCCGAATCCTCATCAACGACAACAGAGTTCTGGTGTTGACTCAATTGCAGGCCTGGCAATCAACTTGCGCAGGATCGCCCCAATGACGCAGCCGACAAGAAAGGTTGCGAGCATCCAGATGGCCAGTTCGACCAGATAATGGGACATGGTGCAAACTCCCTATTGATCGCGCGGTTCGAATGTCGATGTTGACCAGCCGACCCAGATACCAAGCGCCAAAGCAACGAGGATGAGCCACCAATTGTGCTGGGCGATGACCAGCGTATCGTGGAAATTGAAAAGCTGATTCATGTTTTTCCCCTCACTCGACAATTTTGACTTCGACCCTGCGGTTTGCCCGCCAGGCGTCGAGATTATCGTTGGGATCATGCGGCTTCATTTCGCTCATGCCCATTGTCGTGATGCGCGATGAGTTGACGCCCAACCGGCCGAACTCTTTCGCAATGTGACTGGCGCGGTCTTCGCTGAGCCTTTGGTTATAAGTCTTGGAGCCCCAGCGATCAGCGTAGCCTTCGATGGTCACGCGGAGTTTCATGCAACGCGGATCGGTGAGCAGGCGCGCATATGGCTCAAGGTTTGGCTGGGCCACCGGCCGCAGCCCATCATGATTGAAGTCGAACCGCAACGGATGCTGCGTCGCCACTTTCGCGAGTTCACCAACACAATCGTAGGCCGGTTCCACGGGTTGTTCCGCGACCGGTGGTGGCGGAGGAGCAGGAGGTGGCGGGGCGGTGGTAGGTGGTGGAGGTGGTGGTGGAGGTGGCGGAGGATGGTGGACGGTGGCGGTGGCGGCGGAGGTGGTGGTGGCTCCACAGGTTGTTCTGCGACCGGCGGTGGCGGAGGCGATGTTGTTTGCGCAACAATGTGAACTTCGTTGCCGGTCAAATCTGTCGACATGCGGCCTTGCGCGTCAATCGACTGGACCACGACATCATAGTCTCCAGGTTCCAGCGACTTGGTTAGCGCCAACGTCCATGTGCCGGCTCCATCACTGACCATCGCGCTGCCAGCTTCGCCAAGAGTGGCGGCGATATTGGCCTTGGGTACGGTCACTGTCAGTTGCGTTGCATCTCCTTCAGCCCAGGTGCCGCGCAACACAGTTGGAGAATCCGCTCCCTCATAGAGCATGACCGTCGGGTTGGATGGCGGGGCGGCATCAACGACGACCTTGGCTGTCACCGCAGCTGCAATTTCTTGCCCGGCCGAATCAAGCGCCTGGACTGCAACGTCATAGGTTCCATCAGCCAGTCCCGCTGGCACCTGAAGCGACCAATTGCCTGCTGCATCACTGGTGAGGGCGGCGTCGCTGCCCAATGCGTATGACTTGCCAGCGAAATCAATCTTGAGCGTGCGGCCCGCATCCTGCGGCCATGTGCCCGAGAGATTGCCGGGCAAAATTGCAAGTGGCTGAACGATCAAAGTCGGCGCCATCACTTGCGGCGGTGGTGGCGGGGAGTAGCGGATGGTGCAGCCACAACTATAGCGGCCTTGATCTCATCGGTTCGTGCATTGCCTGCGGCATCGACCGACTTGATAATGAGATCATAGCTTCCCGGCGTCAACGCCACGTCAGGCGTGAGCGACCAATTGCCGTTGCCATCTGAAGAGAGTGCCGCGTCCTGGCCAAGAGCCCAGGTTTTTCCCGCCAGTGTCATCGACAAGGATTTGGCATCGCCTTCCGGCCAAGTTCCAACAAGCTTGTAGGGCGGTGATGCACTTGCAACCGAGGCCGCCAGCGTCGCAGCGACCGGTGGCGTGGCATCCACAACAGCTGGCGATGAAGCTGCCGCCGAGACTGCAGGCGTTACGCCATCAGAGGCTTCCACCGTGACAGGATAATTGCCATCCGTCAGCGGTTCTGACGTCTTGAGCGTCCATTTTCCTGCCATCAACGGCCAACTGCGGTGCGGACGGCCAGGCAAACGATTGACTGCCAACCTTGACGGCCAGCGATTTTGCCACAGCCTGATCCCAGGTCCCCGAAGCCGTCAACTTCCCCTGCTCCACAATCACCTGATCGACGGTGGGAGCCTTCATCACGGGTGCCGGTGGGGCCACCACGATCCTTGCACGCGATTCGACCAACCTTACGCCCCGCGCACCGGTCACAGCATCGACTGCCGCCTGTATGGCCTGATCGCTTTCGGCATCGCCGGAAATCGCGGCGTCACGGCCATCCATCGACAATTTGGCCCAAGGCGCATTGGCGGAAGCCAGTTTCTCCCTGGCTGCCTGCTCGACATCAGCCAGCAAAGGATCGGTGGTGATAAAATAGCCCGCCAAAAACGGCAGCCCTGCCAAAAACGGCCCCCACAACAGCCACTTACCTGGATGGCTTGTCCACATCGTCGACCCCCTTTTGCCCCAGCCCGGAATCCCGTGCCACCTGCTCTTTAACCGAGGTCACTCGCTTACGCCACAATTGAGATTCCTGCCTCAATCCGGGCTTGAAGCCGGTTTGTTTACCTGCCATTAAGCATTTGATTCCAAACAGAGTTCTATGGTTAACAAGTTATCCACTGAATCTGTTGCGTTTGCGCCACATATGGCGAAATTCTGTCCAGATGGCGGCCTTATGCGTTGACCTTAACGGCCTCTAAAGTGGATAACATCCACTGTGTGCGAACGAGTCGTGCATTGCCTTCCCTACTCATTGCAGGGGATCGGGGGGCTCTAAACTCCAAGGATTGTAGGAGAACCAACAATGAAGACAATGAAAGTAGCACTTCTCGCTACCGCTGCCCTCGCAGCCGTGTCGGTCAGCGCCCGCGCTGACGATGCTGCTTCGATCAAGGCCCAGCTGGAAGCGCTGAATGCTCGTATCGCCCAGCTTGAAGCAGCTCCTGCTGTTCCGACCGGGTATTCGCTGCTCACGATGACGGAAGTTGCTCCGATGTCGCTGACCGGTGAAAAGGCTGCCGACGTTTCCAACACCAAGTCTCACCGCATCTCGGTGCTGCCGACGGCTGACATGCCGGCTGCCACCACGATCGACTGGGATATCGAAATCCGTGCAGCGATCGTCTATGACAACTTCGACGGTGGCGCTACCAGCGCGGCACTTAACGCTGCCGGCACAGCTCTCGTCTACGGTGGCTTCGGCAACTATGACGATGATCTCGACGTTCGCGCTCGTGGCCGTGTCCGCGTCAAGGCAACAACCGACACGTCGGTTGGCACCGTTGGCGTTGACGTGCGCTTCCAGGGCGCTACCGAATTTGGTGGCGGCGCTGGCGTTGTGATGAACATCGCTTGGGGCTGGTGGCAGATGACTCCGGAATGGACGCTGGGCGGTGGTTACACCGGCTCACTGTCTGATCCGGGCCATGGCCAGGACGGTTTCGCCTCGGTCGGCAACACCATCTACTTTGGTTTCAGCGACCAGGAGCAGATGCGCCTGACCTATAACTCCGGTCCTCTGACCTGGGCTATTGCAGTTGAGGACAACGACCTGATCGGCGTTGGAGTAACCACGCAGCTCGGCTTGGCTTCGCGCATCGACTATGCCGGTGACGCGTTCTCGGCCAGCTTGTCGGGCTACTACGGCCCACGCACGGGCTCTGATGCCTGGCAGGTTGCTGCAGGCGCCGACTTCACGCTCGGTGACATGGCAACATTGTCAGCCAACGTGGCGGTCGGTCGTCGTGACTGGACCTTTGCCAGCACGACCTTCACGGATGTTGACTACGTTGGTGCGACAGCCTTCGCCGGCTTCGACATCACCGAAGCCACGTCGCTGGAGCTCAGCGCTGGTTACGTCTGGAACGACAACGCTCCGGACCTGATGGTTGTCAACGGCGGCATCTACTGGAAGCCAGTTGATCAGCTGAAGATGGGTCTCCATGCTTCGCACACTGCGGTTCGTGGCCCGATGGTCAACCAGACGCAGGTTGCCTTCGTAACCTGGTTCTCCTACTAAGAGCCGATCCCTACAATGTGAGAATGGCCCGCTTCGGCGGGCCATTTTTTTTGGCCTTGTGTATTGTGTGTTGCTGCAACGCACCGTACATAGAGATTGCCGAGGTCTTCATTGCGCATTATTTCAAAAGCCTTTTTTTTAGCCCAGCTTGTCTGGCTGACTGCCTGCGCCAGCAGTGGCGTGGACCTTGGAAAGCCGTGCCATCAATGTGGATCAGTCGGCGGAGCCTGCCTCGTTCAACAATATCCCCGACGGTCTGGTGAACAAGACAGGCCCATCCTATGTGACGCTCACTGTTTCGGCCGTGTTCGAAGGAGCATCCGGCGGCAAGGATAGAGACAACAAGTCTCCCGTCACTTCCGGAAGCGGCTTCATCGTGGACGACAACGGCTACGTGATGACGGCTGCACATGTGGCCGTCAAGGTCGGCAATTCGGTTGCGGCCCGGGCTGCCAATGGCAGGGTCTACTCCGGTCAGGTCATCAAGATAGTCCCCGAAAATGATATGGCCCTGATCAAGCTTAAGGGCTTCAAAGGTCATGCCGTGGCGCCTGTCAGTTCTTCCTGCCTCCGTCCAGGCGTTACCGTCTTCTCACTTGGCAAGCCACATGCGCAGGGCGACACCGCCCGCTTTGGCGTTCTTCAGGCCATGAGTTTCGGGCGCGCTGTGCAGTATGGCAAGTTCGGCTATCCGGATGCGATGGTCGTCCACATGAACACACAGAAGGGTGAGTCCGGCGGGCCACTGTTCGACCAATCTGGCCAGCTGGCTGGAATGGTGGTCAGCACCTTGTCTGACGGCAATGGCCAGTCCCTGAACATGGCTCACGCCATTCCTTCGATGACGCTTGCAAGATTTCTGTGCTCAAACGCGAGTTGCACTTCCAGCTGGCAATCAATCAGTAGCAACGCTGCTAACTGCCCAGCAGGCTGAAGTCAAAGCCCCAACACTTGGCGGATTGGTCCGAGCTGTGTTTCATAATTGCGCCAGCGTTCGACTGATTTGACCGACACCGGGTTCCGCACCTGATGCATGCTGAAGGTTCTGACGGTTGTCTTCTTCTCATGAAATCTGAGGCACTCATCGCTCCAAGGAAGTCCGAGAAACTCCAGCAAGCGCGCAACGTGACTCTGTGGGTCGGCGACAACCTCATCATAAGGCCAATCGAAAATCCTATCTGGAAGGACCGAACACCAATGGCTCATCAATCTTTGATATCCCAAATAGTACTTGCCGTACTCCTCTTGATCGAACGAATAGCTATGGAAATCGTTCATGGGGTTTTGAAAGGCAGATACAAAGTTATCCAAGGGATTTCGATGCACATGAACAAACTTCGCCCTCGGAAAGAGAGCCGAAATGAAGCCGACTGCCAAGAAGTTGTGCGGCATCTTGTCAACCAGACGCTTCTTCCCAGGCGCCAGAAAATTTATCAACTGCAAGTACTTTTCCGGAACAACCGCCAATGCTTGAGCGCTGACATTCGACAGTAAGTCGATAAAACGCCCGGCGTTTCCCGGAGGGCATAGCCTTTTGGCGAACATTCTGATCCTGGTCAACTCGCCAACTCCGGCAGCATCGGGATGTGCGCCAATTATCTGCTCTGTCATTGTCGTGCCTGAACGCGGCATACCGACAACAAAAACTGGCTGCTCCGATGCACTGCCAAGGTGTTTGAACTTCTCAAACACTTCAGCCGAAAATGTGCCTATGAGGTCATCAACTTCCCCCATAAAGCTCGCAAGATCATGGCGCATTTGCCGGTATTGCTTCGCTTCGCCAAAATACCTGAATGCCTGCTCATATTGTTCACTGTTTTCGTACATCCTGCCAATTTGTAACAGCACTGCTGATCTCGCCGGATCCGGAAGCTTTGCATCTGGCAAGAGCGTCACGAGCTGTTGGGCTGCCGGGTTATCGATGCGGGTAGTACGAAGCGATGTCTTGTTTGACAGGAACAAACAATTTTCTGGCGCATGCTCAATAAGGGAGTCAATTAACGCTTCCGCTGCATCAATATGCCCGCCGGCACGCAGCGCATCGAAGTACTCCAGTTTTACTTCTACTCGCCGGTCAGGCTCAATCTTTGCAAGGCATGCCTCAAAGTAGGGGATCGATTGCTCCACATCGCCTATGTCAAAGAAGAATTTGGCCAATGCCCACGGCGCCTCGGGAGGGGCATTTTTCAGGCCAACGGCCGTCTTGAGCAGCGGTAGTGCCTCCTCTGCCTCGCCTATGTCCAAGTAGAGACGCGCCAGATTAACAATGTAGGCCGGATCTTTCGGTTCAGCTTGCCATGCAGCTTTCGCAAAAGGCAGTGCTTCGACCGTGCGCTTCGCATCAACTAGTGCCAAAGACAATGCATCATTCACGTCAGCCCTTTTCGGAAACTGTTCATGTAGTTGGCGCGACAGCTCAATCGCTTCATCATGTTCGCCACGGCCAGAATAGCCGGCAGCGACGGAGATCGCGCGCTTGACATATGGCCCGACTTCAAGTGGTTTCAGTTTCTTCTTCTGCAAAGATTGTTTGTTCACGGCAGCAACACCGTCGTTCCGGTGGTCTTGCGCGAGGCGAGATCTTCGTGCGCCTTTGCAACTTCCGCCAGCGAATATGTCTGGTTCACCGGAATTTTGACTTTGCCTGTTGCGACCATGCTCACGACATCGGCAGCATTGGCTTGCAGCTCGGCCTCCGTCGAGGTGTAGGAAAACAGAGTGGGCCTCGTTACATAGAGCGAGCCCTTGGCGGCCAATATGCCGAGATTGACATTTTCGACAGGGCCTGAGGCGTTGCCATAGCTCACCAGCAGTCCACGCGGCTTCAGGCAATCCAGCGAAGTAATGAATGTTGACTTTCCAACGCCGTCATAGACAACAGGCACCCCTGCTCCATTCGTAAGCTTCTTGACCTCGGCAGCAACATCATCCTTGGCGTAATTGATCACATGATCGCAGCCATGCGCCTTGGCAATGGCGATTTTTTCGGCGCTGCCAACCGTGCCGATGACACGCGCGCCCAGCGCCTTGGCCCATTGGCTGGCGATGAGGCCGACGCCGCCGGCTGCGGCATGCAGGAGTATGGTGTCGCCCGGCATCACCTTGTAGGTTTCCTGCAGCAGATAGCGCACCGTCATGCCCTTGAGCATCATGGATGCCGCGATCTTGTCTTCAATCGCCGGAGGAATTTTCACGAGGCCGCGAGCAGGCATGTTGCGCGCTGTCGCGTAAGCGCCCATGGGGCCAGTGCCATAGGCAACGCGGTCTCCGGCCTTGAGCCCGGTTACGCCCGCTCCCACCGCTTCAACAACGCCTGCCGCTTCGAGCCCCAACCCGCTTGGCATCGGCACCGGGTAAAGTCCGCTGCGATGGTATGTGTCGATGAAGTTGAGACCGATGGCCGTATGGCGCACGCAGACTTCGCCAGCCCCCGGCGCAGGCAATTCCACGTCTTCAAATGCAATGACTTCCGGTCCGCCAATGTTGCGGATGACTACCCTGCTTGCCTTCACGTCCTGATCTCCCATAAGCCTTCAAATGCCTTTACCAGACCATCCCAGTGCAGGTCCTCAAGTGATATCACCCGGACATCAAGCACTGCGGCCTTGCCCATCAACGCGCCATAGCGCGGCAGGCCCTTCATCTCGTCAAACAAATCAGTGGTCACCAAAACCGCCACACGCTCACCCGGCCTGCCGAAATGATCTGCCAGATTGTCTGCTTCATGCACAGCGTCCATCAGTCGATTGCGATGCTTGCGGTCACTGCCATCAAGGCGCGAGCGCAACGCCTTGCATGAAACGAAACTCAGCACATCGGCGCGCCGGGCAATCAGATCAATTTCATTCTCGCCGGCATAGCCATTGACGGACCAGCCGATGCATTGACCGTGGACAACCTCCTCGGCGCCAGCTTCCTGGGCTGCCAGCCACGCCAGTTCCTCTAGCCAGCCGCCAGAGAGATACTTGCGTCCACTGACTTCGCAAATCTCGGCGCCCTGCGGCTCCTTGCGGACGAGGCCATGACCCAGCAGCATGGCCAGTATCTCATGCCCCTCCGGGTTCAGGGTTTCCGGAATCACCTCGGCGTGGCGGACGAACTGCTCGGTTGACCGGAAAATGCGGTCGCGGACCTGTTCGAAGGTGCTGTAATGATCGCAGATGTGCCGCGTCAGGGCGCCGCGCTGCGTTGTTTCCGCATGGCTGCCGCCCTGCCCCTTGAGCCAGGCCCCGCGGGCCTGCAACATCGCTGCTATGCTGTGCGCTGGCATAGGGGCTGTTTAAACCCAAAACGCTTGAAATTCAAAGCCAGCCTAAGCAATGTCCCGGGCATGCGTTCGCTTCATGTTTCACCGCTCGTTCAGGGGGTTTCGGCGCCTCCCATTGCCGAGGCAGCCAGCTGGGTCGCCGGCAGGAAGAGCAACCGGGACCTGCTCAATCTCAGCCAGGCTGTGCCGAGTTATCCACCTGCAGCCGAGATGCAGGCTGAGATCGCGCGGCTCGCCAGTCTGCCAGAGACCGGGTTTTACACGGACATCCGTGGAATTGCCCCGCTTCGTGAGCAATTGGCCGCCCACATGGCCACAGACTATGCCGGCGACGTGCGGCCGGACGATGTCACCATCACGTCAGGCTGCAACCAGGCCTTTTGCGCCGCGTTGATGGCGCTGGCTGAACGTGGCGATAATGTCATCCTTCCCGTGCCCTATTACTTCAATCACCAGATGTGGCTCGACATGCTCGGCATTGAGCACAGGCACATCCCGGCCTTCAGCGATGGCCGTGCCTATCCTGCTCCGGCTGATGCTGCATCGCTGATCAATGACCGTACGCGCGCCATTGTCCTGTGCTCACCCAATAACCCGACCGGTGCGACCTACCCTCCGCATGTGCTTCGGGAGTTCTTCGAGCTGGCAAGCAGCCACGGCCTGGCGCTTGTCATCGACGAAACCTACAAGGATTTCCGCTCCGATCCAGCACCACTGCATGATCTTCTTGCCGATGCAAAGTGGCGGGATTGCCTGATCCAGCTCTACAGCTTCTCCAAGGTCTTCGCGATGACGGGCTATCGCGCCGGCTCCATCATCGCAGGCCAGAAGGTGCAGGACCAGGCCGACAAGGTACTGGACTGCATGGCCATATGCGCTCCCGCCATCTCGCAGCATGCGGCGCTGTTTGGACTGCAACATCTTTCGGCGTGGAAAAATGAGAAGAACAAACTGATGGCAGAGCGGCGCGCCGCGCTGCTCGAGGCTTTCAGGCGCCCGGATTTGCGTTACGAGCTTGTGAGTTCCGGCGCTTACTTCGCTTATGTGCGGCATCCATTCGCCGATCAGCCGTCAAAGTCAGTAGCTCAACGTCTGGCGCAGCAGCATGATGTGCTGTGCCTGCCGGGCACGATGTTTGGTCCCGGTCAGGAGCAATATCTGCGGCTGGCGTTTGCAAATTCGCCTGCCGAGGACATGCCGCGCCTGGTGGAGCGACTGATCGAAAGCCAGACAATGAGTGGCGTCGAAGGACTTTCACACATCACGCTGGTCGCCAACAACCTCGACAGGATGGAAGCGATTCTCGTCGGCGTGCTCGCCGCCCGCTGCGTTTATGACAGCGGGACAGACTATCATTCGCATTCGCCCGAGCGGTTTTACATCGTGGGCCAGAACCATCCCGTGTGGGTGGCGGTGATGCAGGGCGATGGCGGCTTGCCGCGCAGCTACAATCATTTGGCCTTCAAGATCAGCGAGGATGGCTACGACGCCTGCCTTGCCGCCATTGTCTCGCTTGGCCTTGAGGTTCGCCCTCCCCGCCCGCGAAAGGATGGCGAGGCACGCTCAATCTATTTCCACGACGAAGACAACCACCTGTTCGAACTGCACACCGGAACGCTTGAGGAGCGGCTGCGCGCCTATGGGGCTGCGAACACTTCCTGAGCGATCATGCAGGATCTCCGGTTAAATAATTTTTGTAGGAATTTAGACCTTGACAGCGTACGGTCAAAATGCCATATAGGGGTATATCCGAAAATTGAAGCTCTACCCCGCGAGCGCAAGGTTCCCCGAATACGGGAGCATCGCTGAAATCCAATCGGCTTCGGCCATGGTACAACGCGGGAGGGACAAAAAATGGCGGAGACGGAGGGATTCGAACCCTCGATACGCTGTAACACGTATGACGATTTAGCAAACCGTTGCCTTCAGCCACTCGGCCACGTCTCCGGTGCTCGGCTTTTGCCGCGATTTGGCATTTGTGGCAAGCAAAACGGCTCAGGCAAAGTGCGCGACATTATATCCGAGTATTTTTATCGGCTATTCTTGACTACCTGCGCAGGCGTGATATGCACGGTTGGTCACCACATGAGGTTCTTGCCATGCTGTCTCGCCGTGTTCTGCTCTCTGCCACTGTCCTCTTCGGTCTCGCTGCAGGTCCTGCCGCCGCTGAAGGTACAGTCAATGTTTACAGCTTCCGGCAACCTGAACTGCTGGCTCCGCTGTTTCAGCGTTTTACCGAGCAAACCGGCATCGAGGTCAAGACGCTGTTTTCTGACAAGGGACTGATTGAACGCATGGAGCAGGAAGGTGCGCTCAGCCCGGCCGACGTTCTGATGACAGCGGACGTAGGCCGGCTTGTGATCGCTGCGGAAAAAGGCCTCGGCCAGGCCGTTACAAACCCCGAGATCACTTCGCAGATTCCTGAGAATGCACGAGACGCAGGCAATCAGTGGTTCGGGCTGACGATGCGCGCCCGCGTGGTCTATGCCTCCAAGGAACGCGTCAAGCAGGACGCCATAAGCTATGAGGAACTGGCGGACCCGAAGTGGAAGGGCAAGATCTGCACCAGGCCAGGCAACCACCCCTATAACCTCGGCCTCATTGCCGCTGTCATCGCCCACAAGGGCAAGGATGGGGCCAAGCAATGGTTGACAGGCTTGAAGGGAAACCTGGCAGTGAAGCCTTCCGGCAACGACCGCGAGCAGACAAAGGGCGTGTTCTCCGGCGAGTGCGATCTCGCGATTGCCAATACCTATTACATGGGATTGATGCAAATGAACGAGAAAGAGCCTGACCAGAAGGAATGGGCAAAGTCAGTGCGCATCATCTTCCCCGCTTCAACGGCGATGGGAACGCACATCAACATATCCGGCATGATGCTGGCCAAAAATGCTCCCAACAAGGACAATGCACTCAAGCTGATGAGCTTCCTGGCGAGCCCTGAAGCCCAGAAGCTCTATGCCGAGCAGAACTTTGAATACCCTATCAACCCGGCCCTCAAGCCCTCACCAGTGGTTGAGGCCTGGGGCAGCTTCACGCCTGACAAGATCAATCTGGCCGAGATTGCCAAGCTTGAGAAACAAGCGCTGCAGCTTGTCGACGAGGTTGGCTACAACGACTAAACCCGCTAAAGAGGGTTAACCGGTTATTGATCATCCTTGGCCAAAGTGGCGAAGGGTTTGAGTCAAGGGGGTCGTTATGCGTACATTCGTCTTGTTGATGGGCGTGAGCTTGTCAGTCCTGACATCGACACAGGCTTTGGCGGTGAAGAAGTTCATCCCGCTTGGCCATTCCGACCTTGAGCAGACGGGCGATCTTCCAGCATTTGGCAGCGAGACGTCGGACTTCAACCTGCAAGCCGACATTTACGAAACGCGCAACTATCTGCGGGCCAAGGAGCTGCGCGAGACCGACAGCTATCTTCGCAAGTTCGAAAGCGCGCCGGACAATAATCCCGCAAATCGCTACATCGACTATCTAGAGCTAGAGCGCTTCCCGGCTTGACGGATTCGTCAAGCCGAAAAGGAATCGCGCCAGATCAATATGTTGGTGCATGTCCCGACCGCCAAACCGCTTCACACTTTGGCGGGACACGCACTGAGTAGCGAGGCGGCGGCAAACAATTGCTGCCTCCGCCGCAACAACATCAGTGCAATGTAAGCCAATCACGCGCTTCGCGCTGCGCGAAGGCAATTTCTGTCGGGCTCATCTCACGCGATATCTCGCAGCGATACTGCCTGGCAGGCTCACTGCCTTTCAGCGCTGCGAGGTTGAACCATTTGTGCGCAAACACCAGGTTCTGCTCTACGTCGCGCCCGAGGCAATACTTGATGCCAAGATCAAGCAGGTCTTCCGCCGTGGCGGAAGCTACTGTGAGATGGGCTTCGAATTCTCTTGTCGTCTGACTGTCCATTTACTTCACCCTGTCATTTCTTTCGCCCCAAATTCCACCGGGGTCGTAAGCCGATATTGTCGTGACCATGCGAATGCACGGTTAAGTGACAGGCTTAAGGGAGCGTCAAAAAAACATCGTAAAATCAGCGTTTACGCGTGCGCTTCGTTCGGATTCAACGACTTAACAGCTGCAGCAGGGCACGAGATGGGCGGCGTGTTCACAGTGGATTCACCACGGGGGCGAAAAGGCTGGCAGAGCTAGTTTGCCAGCAGTGCAGACGGCACTTCAATCTGCATGCTTATAGGGAAATGGTCGGACCCAGCCGGATTGCCCAGTTGCTCCGGCGTAAGTTCAACAATGCCTTGGCTCACATACACATGATCAATCGCCAGCTGCGGCAGACCAAATGAAGCGGGCCAGCTTGGCAAGCTTGTCAGTCTCCGCAAATTGACTTCCATTGGCAGAATGGCGGCAAGCCTCGAATAGGGCGTCGAATTGAAGTCCCCCATCACCAGCATTGAGCCGGGCAATCCCTGCAGCATCACGGACAAAGCCTTCATCTGCTTGTACTGCGCGCGCGAATGCGGGAAGCGCGTGGTATGCACCGCAACGACGTTCAATCCCTTGAACTTCCCTCCCATGACCGCATGCAAGTAGGGTGGCCCTTCCCAGATCGACTGGGAGCTGACCGTCGTCAATGGCACCTTTGACAGAATGACGAAATTGCAGTGAGTGTCCTCCGCACAGTCGGCCTGGTATGGGTACAGGCTGCGCAGCTGTGGCAAGAATTGCTGCTTGTTGTGCCCGAACTCGATGAGCGTCACGACATCAGCATCCATGCGTTGAAGCTCAGCGATGACGGCTGGAGGATCGCTGTTCTCCATCCAGGTGTTGAAGCTGGCAATCTTGAGGCCCGCAGCAGCGGCAGGACCGGCTTTGGCCTCACCAACACTGGCGTTGCCCATGAAAGGCGACAGGCCATAGGCAATGACAAGCGCTGCGAAGATTGCGCAAGATACCATGACTTTGGCGCGCGGCATGAACATTCCGATCGCAAAGGCCAAACCGACGAAGGCAAACTGCAGCGTGAACTGCGCAAACACGTCAAAGGCGATCCAGAGGTGGCCCATGCGCCCGAGCAGGAGACCAGCCACTCCAACAACCATGCCCACCCAACACCCGGCAATTCCAATGCTACGATGCCTGCGCTGTGCCAGCGACTTCTGCTTTCCAGCAGAATCGCCCAAGGTTTCCGGTTCTGATAGCAAGTCCGGTTTCTTCATCGCACCAAGCAAACACAAGTTATGCGGTTAAATTGCGACGCACAGGTCACAAGAGGCGGCTTTCCATCGGCAGCAATTGTTCCGGCGCACCGAAGCCCGGCAGCGCCTCCATGCGCTGCTTCCAGTCCAGCACCGTTGGGTACGGCGTCAAGTCTATGCCAGCCTCGTTGGAATAGCGAATGACGCTGTAGAGCGCCACATCAGCGATGGTCGGCTTCTTGCCGACGATCCATTCCGATTTCGCCAGCTCATGCTCGACGACAGCGAGCGCCGCCTTTGTTTCGGTATCGTACATGCCACGAACTTCATCGCCATACTGGCGGAAACCACGATTGCGGGCGCGCAGCCTGAGCAGCGGTACAGCCAGCTTGTCCCACTGCCAGAACATCCACTCACGGATGCGAACCTTCTCCAGCGCCGACTTGCCATCAAATTTCTTGAGGACATCTGCAAGGTATTCAAGGATGGCTGCCGACTGCACGAGGAACATCTGCCGGTCACGCAGCGCCGGAACCTGGCCGTAGCGGTTTTTCACAAGATAGTCCGGCTGCTTGTGCTGGCCCTCGCGCAGATTGACGTGAATGTAGGAATAAGGATGGCGGCACAGCGACAGCATGAGAGCAACTGTGTAGCTTGGGCTCGAAGTGACCGTTCCATGCAGGGTAAAGCGCTGCTTGTCGCCGCTCGGTGCCGCGGCTGCTGACGGACGCACTTGTTTGGCGGCAGCTTTCTTTACCGGCCGTTCCTTGCGGGCAGGTCTTTCCTTGCGGGCTACAGTCTTGCGAGCCATTGCCTTGGCTTTCTTCGCCATGCCTATCCCCAATAAATTCATGCAGAAATAAAATCTGCACACGGACTATACAGGATACGGCGGGCAAGCGGAACAACTATATAATCTGTTGAATTATTTAGTTAATTCCCAACTTTTGGCGGAGCAATGCATTGACAGCCTGCGGGTTTGCCTTACCGCCCGAGGCCTTGATGACCTGGCCCACAAACCACCCCAGCATTGAAGGCTTCTCTTTAACTGCTTCAATTTTATCAGGATTCTGGGCAATAATCGCGTCAACCGCCTTCTCTATGGCGGCAGTATCCGTTACCTGCCGGAGCCCCCTGCTCTCTACGATTGCAACCGGGTCTCCACCTTCTGCCCACATGATTTCGAAGACATCCTTAGCGATCTTGCCGGATATGACGTTCTGTTGGATGAGATCGACCAACGCACCCAAATGTGCAGCCGAAACAGGCGTTTCAGAGATTGTCTTGCCTTCCTTGTTGAGCCTGCCGAACAGTTCGTTGATGACCCAGTTGGCTGTCATCTTGCCGTCGCGGCCCTTGGCGGCCTCCTCGAAATAGACTGCTGAAGGCGCCTCGCTTGTCAGCACAGATGCATCGTAGGCCGAGAGCCCAAAGCTGGTCATCAAGCGGCTGCGCTTTTCATCCGGCAGCTCCGGAAGACCTGCTGCAATCTGATCTACCCACGCCTGCTCAAGTTCGAGTGGCAACAGGTCAGGATCAGGGAAGTAGCGGTAATCATGCGCCTCTTCCTTGGAGCGCATTGAACGCGTCTCGCCTTTCTTCGGGTCGTAAAGCCGGGTTTCCTGACCGATGGAACCGCCATCCTCCAGGATGCCGATCTGGCGCTTTGCTTCATAGTCAATCGCCTGGCTCATAAAGCGCACGGAGTTGACGTTTTTGATCTCGCAGCGTGTGCCGAACTTGGCACCAGGCTTGCGCACCGAGACGTTGACGTCAGCGCGCAGCGAGCCCTGCTCCATGTTGCCATCGCAGGTGCCGAGATAGCGCATGATCTGGCGCAGCTTGGTGATGTAGGCGCGCGCCTCCTCGGCGGAACGCATGTCAGGACGCGACACAATCTCCATCAGGGCACAGCCGGAGCGGTTGAGGTCGACAAAGCTCATGCTCGGATGCTGGTCATGCTGCGA
Organism: uncultured Alphaproteobacteria bacterium; assembly: GCA_963814455.1. Classification (GTDB taxonomy): domain Bacteria; phylum Pseudomonadota; class Alphaproteobacteria; order Rhizobiales; family Aestuariivirgaceae; genus Aestuariivirga. The sequence continues at coordinate 26,464 of CAWFCR010000001.1, forward strand.
TTTGCCGGCGTCCTGCTCCAAGTGAAGACGCTCGATGCCAACCTCAACGCTCTCGCCATTATCGAGGTCAATCGTCACCCGGCCTTCGCCTACTACTGGCTGTTTGTATTGTGAAATCTGGTAGCCCTGCGGCAGATCCGGATAGAAGTAGTTCTTGCGATCAAACACCGAGTAATTGTTGATCTGCGCCTTCAATCCAAGCCCGGTGCGCACCGCCTGTTCAACGCAATACTCGTTGATCACCGGCAGCATGCCCGGCATGGCGGCGTCAACCGTCGAAACATGGTCGTTTGGCTCACCGCCGAACTCGGCAGAGGATCCGGAAAACAGCTTGGAGTTGGCTGTCACCTGGGCGTGCACTTCCAAACCGATGATGATTTCCCAATCACCGGTTGCTCCCTTGATCCAGTCTTTCTTGGCTGCAACGCGCAGTTCGGATTCCATGTTTAACCTCTGTCAGACTGGCGCCTTGCTACTGTGGCGGCGGGCGATGTTCAAGCCCCGGCTCAGGTCGTCATCCCGTCCTGGAAATTTCACGTTTGATCGAGCGGGCCAACCACAATCCCGCCAGCAGGATCGCCAGCAAGACCGCCATGAACGTATAGTCCTGGCGGGTCAATGACTCGAGACCCGCCGCTTGCGTCCTTTGCCACAGTGCCAGGCCCAGAAACACCGCCATGAGGGCCGATATGCCCAGCACGATGATGCGGAGAGCCTTGAGAATGACAAGCATCAGGGGCGACATGTGGCTCATTTGCTTTTCCTCGCCCGGCTTGGCATGTAAGTCAACCAATTGCTGGAGCCGCTTCGACATGTCCAAATCCAAGCCCGACCTTACCCGCCTGCAGCAAGAAACACGCCTTGTGGTAGCAGGGAGGGAATATGCCGAGCACGGCATTGTCAATCCGGCAGTTTACCATGCCTCCACCGTGCTGTTTCCAGATGTCGAAACGCTCAAGAACGAGGCCCAGGATTATACCTATGGCCGCAAGGGAACGCCAACTTCGCGCGCGCTGGAAACGGCCATTGCCGCACTCGAGGGCGGGCACGATTGCAAAGTATCCTCATCCGGACTCGCAGCAATTTCGACAACGCTTCTGGCGTTCCTCAAAACCGGGGATCATCTGCTGGTGACTGACGCAGTCTATCACCCAGCGCGCGAGTTCTGCGAAAGCATGCTGAAAAAACTCGGCATCGAGGTCACCTATTATGATCCGCTCATCGGCGCCGGCATCAGCGAGCTGATCCGTCCGAACACGCGGCTGGTGTATTGCGAGAGCCCGGGTTCGCAGACCATGGAGATCCAGGACATTCCGGCGATTGCCGAGGAAGCGCATCGCAAGGGTTGCCTCGTATTGCTCGACAACACCTGGTCGGCCGGCCGTTACTTCAATGCCTTTGCGCATGGCTGCGACATTTCCGTGCAAGCAGCCACCAAGTACATCGTTGGCCATTCGGACGCGATGCTGGGTTCGACTGTGTGCAGCAAGGAGACCTGGCCCATATTCAAGGACGCCTACGAGAAGATGGGTCAATTCGCCGGACCAGACGACATGTACCTCGCCTGGCGCGGACTGAAGACGCTCGATGTGCGGCTTGAGCGGCATCAACGCAATGCCCTGCAGGTGGCGGACTGGCTGCGCGGACGGCCCGAGGTTGAAACCGTGCTCTACCCTGCGCTTGGCAACGCGCCCGGCAACAGCCTGTGGCGGCGGGATTTCACAGGCGCTACGGGATTGTTTTCCGTTGTGCTCAAGCCGGTTTCCGAAACCGCCATTGCCGCAATGGCAGACGATCTCCAGCTCTTCGGAATGGGCTATAGCTGGGGCGGCTATGAAAGCCTGGTCGTGCCGTTCAAGCCGCACCGCACAGCGACAAGCTGGGGCCATGAGGGTTATTCCCTGCGCTTCCACATCGGGCTCGAGAACCCGCAAGACCTGATTGATGATCTTGCTGCAGGCTTCGACAGGCTCAACAAGTCAACTTGAAATTACCACAGGCAGGACCATGTCTGTGTCCGGAGGACGATCATGAAAGCATTTCTTGTTGGGTTGTTGGCCTTGTCTGCCGTTGCGGCCAGTGCAATGGCGCAAGAGGCTGATGATCCGGAACTGATTTTCAAGAAGACGACGGTTTGGCGCATGCTGTCACCGGATGCAAAACTTGCGACCTATGTGGTTGATGATCCCGCTGTCGAAGGCGTTGCCTGCTATTTCACCATACCGGAAATCGGCGGCTGGTCAGGCTGGGCCGGGTTTGCGGAGGAGCGCTCCGAAACATCGCTTGCCTGCCGCCAGGTTGGCCCTGTGGTGATCAAGGCCAAATTTGCCGAGGGCGAGGAAATTTACCGCCAGCGCCGCTCGCTGTTCTTCAAGAAGATGCAGATTGTCCGCGGCTGTGATGCCAAGCGCAACGTGCTGGTCTATCTCGCTTACACCGACAAGATCATTGACGGCTCGCCACAGAACTCGACATCGACCGTTCCGATCATGCCGTGGGGCAACATGCCGGCGCCCAAGTGCGGCGATTTTCTGACCCGATGATGGCGCGTTAGAAATTGGTCGGAGCGGTGGGATTCGAACCCACGACCCCTACACCCCCAGCGTAGTGCGCTACCGGGCTGCGCTACGCTCCGACTTGCACGCCACTTAGCACCCTGCGCATCAAAGCGGAAGGGAAAAAGCCAAGGTCCGCTTCAGGCTCTCCGGGCTGTCAGGACGGCCAGCAGATCACCCCTGCGGCCGGTGAGCCGTTTGGCTTGCGAAGCAAGCATTGCTGCCCAAACGGCTTCCGTGATGACGACAGCGCAGGCCAGACCCATAATGCCCCAGATAGGCGTCAAAAGGCTGGTGAAGCCGAGCAGCGTCATGACGGCAACAAGGCATGCACCGGCAGTTTTCATCTGGTAACCGGAAAGCGAAAGAAGGTGCTGGTTCATGCCGCTGGCGGCGCGGAAAGCCTGGGCAATCATGAACACGACCAGCGGCCAGTGGCCCGCCACATAACTTTGACCATAGATGCTGAGCGCCAGCGGTCCCAGCACGGCAGCCCCCAAGACAGAGGCAAGGATTGCTCCAAGTGAAACGTAGTTGATGCGGGCCAGAAGACGATTGACGTCCTTCGGCGTTCCTCGCGCCATGGCATCAGTCAGGTCAGGCAGGATGAATTGCTGCGTGGCTTGTGTGATGAATCCCACAAGACCGGCAAGCCGCACCGCGACACCAACAACCGCCACATCATCTGGCGGCAAGAAGACGCCTGCAATCATGGTCACGAGATCGGCAAATGCTGTCGCCACCGCACCAACGAGAACCAGCGCAACGGCGCGGCTGCGCAGGATTGGTGCGAGCTTGTGGCGCACAGGATTGATGATGCCGCGTATCGTGCCTTCGCGGCCGAGCGCCCAAGCCTGGCCAAATGCTACGATGGCGTTGGACACGACAAAGACAAGCAGCACTTCATACGTCGTCAACTGCCAGCCGAAGAACCACGCGGCAACCAGGAACAACATCAGCAAGCCTGGCCGGTAAAGAAAGTCCGGAATGTACGACAGACTGTAACGCCGTACCGAGTTGGCGATGGCGCTGTTCATGCGGATAAGGGCAGATGGCGGGGCCGACAGGCAGCCAAAAAGTATCGCCGTCTTGATGCCTTCACTCATAGGCAGGAAGTAGTAGCTGACGGCCGCAAGCACGAAGAAGATGGAAGCCATCCACAAGCTGTCAATCCAGAAGGCGTGGTGGAAGGCATCCATGACCTTGAATTTTTGGAGCGAATAGTACCTCGGCAAGCAGGTGACAGCCAATTGCGGATAGCCACCCGAGACAACCAGGCTCAGAAATGCGGCGGCACTCATGCCCATGAACACGACGCCGACCTGATCTTGCGGCATGAGACGCGCAAGCAGTATCTGGCTGGCGAGACTTATGCCAGCGCCTCCAAAGCGAGCTCCAACCAGCTTGAAGGCGAGGATGATTGTACGCCACAGGGACATGGTCCGTCCGTTCCACCACCAAATTCGGCCGCAGATATAGAAGGCGGACCGTTTAGGAAGTGTTGCAGGCTTCCATGGCCAACCCGTTACGGACGAGCCGTTGGGTCCAGCATCTTTCTGGCGTCTCCAAGGTCGCGCAACGCGGATTTCAGCGCCTCGGCCTGGCTATCAGACAATGCGTGAACGACTACGGGCGCAAGCGGCTGACTTGAAGCCGGAGCCGTCCTCGCCAGTGGTGCTTGGCCAGGGCGTGGGGCAGACTTGCCAATCCTGGGGGCAATCTGAGCCTTGCCTGGCTGAGGCACGCCATCAAGATCGCCATCCCGCTTGCGAGCAACGATTTCGCCACGGCCGATGCCAACAACGTAGGCAATGCCCTCCTCCTTGAGGATGCGTTGCAGACCTCGGATCGTGTAGCCTTCTTTGTAAAGGAGACTGCGAATGCCACGAAGCAATTCCAGATCGTTCGGCCGGTAATACCGGCGGCCGCCTGCCCGCTTCATCGGCTTTATTTGTGCAAATCGGGTTTCCCAGAAGCGCAGTACATGCTGCGGCACATCAAGCTCTTCAGCCGCTTCGCTGATAGTCCGGAAAGCGTCCGGCGACTTCTCCAAGCTGTCCTCCTAGGGGTTGCGCCGATACCGATCAGTCTTCGGTTCCAGGTTCAGCACCATTGATGACATTCTTCATCACCTGGCTAGGACGGAACACCATGACACGGCGCGGCGTAATAGGAACTTCTTCGCCCGTCTTCGGATTGCGGCCAACGCGCCCACGCTTGTGCCGCACCAGAAATGTACCGAACGACGAAAGCTTGACGGACGAACCCGTCACCAGTGCATCGGACACCAGATCAAGCACAAGCTTCACCATTTCGGCGGACTCAGTTCTCGACAATCCGATGTCACGATGGACGGCTTCACTCAAGTCCGCGCGCGTAAGAGTTTTTCCTGCCATGATAGTCCTCTCGCGAATGACTGGCTCAAACTATGTCGGCAATGGCCAGCGGTCAATCGAAAATAAGGCCAACTCAAAGACTTAACGGCCATCAAAATCTTAGGAGCACGGCACCCCAGGTAAACCCTCCTCCCATGGCCTCGAGAAGAACGAGCTGGCCCTTCTTGATGCGGCCATCCCGCACTGCAACATCGAGAGCCAACGGGATAGAAGCTGCGGACGTGTTGCCATGCTTGTCCAACGACATTACGATTCTATCCTCCGAGACACCAAGTTTCCGGGCAGTGCCCTCAAGGATGCGCCGGTTGGCCTGGTGCGGAACGAACCAATCTATGTCCTTGGCCTCGAGGCCAGCCTTGGCGATCACTTCAGACATGACTGATGCGATGTTGTTGACTGCGTGCTTGAAGACCTCCCGCCCTTCCATGCGAAGGTGGCCGACCGACTTTGTCGTCGAGACGCCGCCATCAACATAGAGCTTGTCGCCGTACCGGCCATCCGAATGCAGAGCTGATGCCAGAATGCCGCGACTTTCTTCTTCGCCGGAGGCCCTGAGCACGACAGCGCCGGCGCCGTCGCCAAACAGCACACAGGTTGTGCGATCATTCCAGTCGAGAATTCGTGAAAAAGTCTCGGAGCCAATGACAAGCGCGCATGTGTGCTGTCCAGCCTGGATCAAAGCGTCCGCTACCGTCAGCGCATAGACGAAGCCAGAGCAAACGGCTTGCACGTCAAATGCTGCTCCTTTGATTACGCCGAGATCCTTCTGGACCTGGGTGGCGGTCGCCGGGAATGTATTGTCAGGCGTCGACGTGGCGACAATGATCAGATCCACATCATTTGCCGGGATGCCGGCATGCGAGAGCGCACGTCTTGAAGCATCAACTGCAAGCGAACGCGTTGTTTCATCATCGGAAGCAATGTGGCGAGATCTGATACCGGTGCGCTCTACGATCCACTCATCGCTGGTGTCAACGATCTTGCTGATGTCAGCATTCGTCATGACGCGCCGTGGCAGCGCGGACCCTACGCCCTCAACAACTGACTTCAAAACACCCTCACTCCGCCACTTGCAAAGCTGGCGCGCGGATGGCGGTCATGGCTGCCACGTCTTCCGCGATCTTCTCAACCAACCCGTTCCGAACCATCTCCACGGCTACATCAATTGCAGTAGCAAAGCCAAGCGCATCAGTGCCGCCGTGGCTCTTGACCACAATCCCGTTAAGCCCTGCAAAAACCCCGCCGTTGTGTTTGCGCGGATCGAGACGCTCCCGCAAGTGGTCAAAAGCTCCCTTGGCCAACAGGGCACCAAGCCTCGACATCAATGTCCGCGACAATGACTGCTTCAAAAAGGCGCTGATCTGCTTGGCCGTGCCTTCCGCCGTCTTCAGCGCAATGTTGCCGGTGAAACCTTCGGTGACCACCACGTCCACCGTGCCACGGGCGATATCATCGCCTTCCACGAAACCTGTGTACTCCATCGGCAACTGCATCTCGCGCAGCAGGCGGGCAGCCTCTTTCACTTGTTCAAGGCCCTTGACCTCTTCGACGCCAATGTTGAGCAGCCCCACTGTTGGCTTTTCCAAACCGAACAGGCAACGCGCCATCGCTTCTCCCATGATGGCGAATTCGATGAGCTGACTGGCGTCAGCGCCGATGGTTGCACCGACATCGAGCACCACACTCTCACCACGAACGGTGGGCCAAACAGCCGCGATTGCTGGCCGGGAAATGCCTGGAAGCGTCTTCAGAATGAAGCGCGACATTGCCATCAGGGCGCCCGTGTTGCCGGCGGAAATTGCTGCTGCTGCGGTGCCATCACCGACGGCAGCAATCGACTGCCACATGCCGCTCTTGCCACGGCCACGGCGCAATGCCTGGCTCGGCTTGTCGTCCATGGCGATTGACACATCCGTGTGGTGAATGGTGCAGCGGCCCTTCAACTTGGGACACGCCTCAAGGAAGGGCTTGATCTTGCTTTCGTCGCCATAGAGATGAAACATCACATCCGGGTGCCGGACAGCAGCAAGCTCCGCCCCGGGGATCACGACGCTGGGCCCATGGTCGCCACCCATGGCGTCCAGCGACAAAGTCAGTGGGGTGTTCATCCGCTTCAATTAGTTTGGTTGCTGCCTGTTTGCGAGTCGCCCAACTATAAGCAATCGCCGGGCAAACTACAGCCACAAAAATAGTGTTTATTTACTTGGACTTAAACGTCTTGAGCGCATCAAACGGGTTGGCTTTCAACGGCGCAGCATCTTCTGCCCGAGAATTGAACACCTCACCCGGCTTGCGGGGGTATGGATCGAGCTCAAGCGCCAGGGTTTCAACGACGACTTCGCCCACATCGACCTCGCCATGCTCGATGATGTCGATATCCTCTTCACTTTCCGGAACGGTAGCGCGACGCGGCATGAAATAGCGTTCGACTTGAAATTCAACCACGGAGCGGAAAGGCTCCAGCGTGACCACCGAATTCTGCTCCAGATCGGCAATCACATTGCCCGAAATCTTAAGTCCACCACGCCACGGCACCGCATGCAGGCGGCCAGCGAGACTATGCAGCAAATGGATGCCCAACCGCTTGGCAACGGCAGAAAGCTCAAGGCCTTCGGCACGGACAGTCTCATGGCTGCCGAGATTGGGGATCCGGTCAACCTGCAAGGGTCGCGATAGTTCGGGAACGATTGGTTTCAAGTCATCCACCCTCGGCCGGCAATAATATCATCCAGTGGCAATTCGGCCAAGCGGGCCGCCAGTTGAGCAGCATATTCCGAGTTCAAGTTTGCTGGGCTTTTTGGGAGCCCGGCGTCGAAGCTTTCCATCTGCTGAACATAGAGGGCTTCAATCTCGCGCATGCGCTTCGGGATGGCGACATCACTGACGCCGGATTCACGTAAGTTGCCTTCGACATCGGCAAAGAATGCTTCGACCAGCTGCTGCGCCTCACGCTTGCGACCGGACTGTTTCAGCCTTCGGAAGGCGATGGCCAAATGGAGCACGATCATGCCAAGCCGACCCTCGACCGTGTCGGGCGCGCCTTGCGGGCCATACAGAAATGGCTGCCGCGCCGCAGCCACAATTGCCTCATAGAGCGGCAGGGCTGCCGGACGGCGGCTGAAAAACAACTGCTTCAATTTCATGCGGGCCGTGGCATAACACAGACCATGTCAAAACTCACGCGATTTGCCATTCTGATGCTGCTTATCTTGGTGCCGCTGGCGGCTTGTTCGCCCCGCATTGATCACCATGGCTATGTGGCAAAGCCAGGCGCTTTCGGCCAGATCTCGCAGGGCATGAGCCGCACGGAAGTCGAGAGCATTCTCGGTTCGCCATCAACTACCGCCAGTGTCGCATTTGACGGCGACAGCAACTACTACATCACCAGCGTCACCGAGAGCCGCTCGTTCCTGCGTCCGCGCGAAACCAGCAGGGAAGTGATTGCCGTGCGCTTCGACCGCGAAAGCAGAGTGACGAGCTTTGCCCAGTACGGACTTGAGGACGGCCGCATCATCGATGTGAACACCCGGCAAACGCCGGTGGCCGGCAGGGAGCTGTCCATCCTCCAGGACATGTTCCGCGGCATCCTTGGGTCAAAGCCCAGTTTCTGAGGCTTCGCCACGACGTTCCTCACTTGATCTAGAGCAAAGACAGGCAGGAGCTCGCCGTTCAATACTCCCAAGTGCCGGTTGCCGCTGCAGGCGGTCGCGCAACGAGGAACCTTACCATGAACGACTCCCCTAGTCCGGTGCGGCGACCCGCCGAACCGGCTGTAGTCCCAAAGGTGCAGGCCCAGTCCGATGGCGCTTCGGCGCCCCCATCCGCCAAAAATCCCGACCGCGTCACCCCGCAAAGGCTACGCTCCGATCCTGAAGCCATCCGCCATGCCTTCGAGACTGGCGAGTATCCCTACAAGACGCGTATGAGCGGCAAGGACTACGAGGCCGAGTTACGCGATCTCGATGTCGAACTGCTGAAAGTACAAAAGTGGGTGAAGGATGCTGGAGAGAAAATCGTTGTCATCTTCGAAGGCCGCGACGCTGCGGGCAAGGGCGGCACGATCAAGCGCTTCATGGAGCACCTCAACCCGCGCGGCGCCCGCATTGTCGCACTCGAAAAGCCCAACGAGCGCGAACGTTCGCAGTGGTACTTCCAGCGCTATATCCAGAATTTGCCATCTGCCGGTGAAATCGTGTTCTTCGACCGCTCCTGGTACAACCGGGCCGGTGTTGAACGTGTGATGAATTTCTGCTCGCCCAACGACTATCTGGAGTTCATGCGGCAATGCCCGGAAGTGGAGCGCATGCTGGTGCGTTCCGGCATCCGTCTGTTCAAATTCTGGTTCTCAGTCACCCGCGATGAACAGGTCAAGCGCTTCAAGGCGCGGGAGAATGACCCGCTCAAGCAATGGAAGCTGTCGCCCATCGACAAGGCCTCGCTCGACAAGTGGGATGACTACACGGAAGCCAAGGAGGCGATGTTCTTCTACACCGATACGGCGGATGCGCCGTGGACCATCATCAAATCAAATGACAAGAAGCGCGCGCGGCTCGCCTGCATGCGGCACTTCCTGTCTTTGCTCCCCTATCCCGGCAGGAACATGAAGGTAGTGGGAGACCCAGATCCGCTACTGGTTGGCACCACGAGCCACGTCATCGGTCGCGACGAAGCCATACTCGGCAAGTCGCTGCCTCCGGGCAAGCGGCGGCATAGCTGAGCGCGCACCGAGCACCTGTATGAGTTTGGAAATTTTGACCAGCGCGCCAGCGCTGTTCTCCGCGGACGATTGACGCTGTGTCATGGCAGCCCTGATCGCGGCGGACTTGCTGAGGCGCCACTTAAGCTGCCATCAAGTTTTCATATGAGCACCAAGGCCAACATTCATTCTCCGCTCAGAGGCATTCTGCTCATCCTGCTGGCCGTCTTGCTGTTTGCCTGCATGGATACGGCGGGCAAGTATCTGATGACGAAGTATAGCGTGCCGCTGGTCGCAAGCGTACGATATCTGATCAATCTTTCCCTGCTGACGATGCTGATGGCGCCACGCCACGGCCCTGCCCTGTGGAAAACGCGGCGCACCGGGCTGGTGGCGTTGCGCGGCGTGGCGCTGGCATTCGCCACCTTCTTCGCGGGCCTTGCTTTGCAACGCATGCCGGTGGGCGAGGCCGTATCCATCATCTACCTGCAGGGCTTCGGCGTTATGCTGGCGGCAGGCTATTTCCTCAAGGAACGCATCAGCCCCGCAGGCTGGATCGCGGCGGCGGTGGGCTTTGCAGGCGTGCTGCTGATCGCGCGACCCGGCGGCGCACTCGCTCCACTCGGCGTTCTCTTCGCATTGGTCTGCGCAAGTGTGTCAGTCGTCTACGTTCTGCTATCGCGGACTTTAGCCAGCACTGAGACCACCATGGCGATGCTGTTTCACGTGGCGGTGGCGGGCGCCTTGCTGTTTGGCGTCATGCTGCTGTTCAATTGGCAAAGCTTTTCCTTCACGCTGTTTGATCTGGGGCTGCTGCTGTTCATCGGCGTGGCATCTCTCGCGGGACATTTCTTGCTGACCTCGGCTTACCGCCTTGCACCCGCATCGATGCTGGCGCCGTTCAACTATTTCCACATTGCCTTTGCAGTCATTGCTGGCTGGCTGGTCTATGCCCACGTGCCGGATGGATGGGCGCTCATCGGCATGGCGATGATTGCAGCCTCCGGTGCTGCCATCGCCCTGCACTCTCACTTTGCCAAGCCCACCACAGTAGAAGCCTGATTCCGCCGGCACATTTCATGTCCGCCTACTGGCCTGCCTCAACGGCGTCAGCAAGTTCGGCCAGCGTAGCGAAGTGATAATCGGGCGTGACGATCTCGCCTGCCAGCGGCGTCGCCCCCGCCCCCACCTTGCCCATGCGGCGTTCGATCCAGCAGACATTGTAACCAAGCCGCTTGGCGACTGCGATGTCGTGATACTGGCTTTGTGCTACATGCAGAAAATCGTCGAACTCGTAACCCTGCACGCTCTGACGGCCCCGCGTGAAGGCGAAGACCTGCGGGTCAGGCTTGTTCCACCCGACCATCTCCGTCGTTACCTTGTCATCGAAAGGCTCCTCCAGCGTGCGGGCGAAATGGCCAAGTGCCCAGTTGTCGGACGTCGTCATGGCGACAAGGCGGAAGCGCTGCTTCAACCGTTTGAGTGCGGCGACTGAGTCCGGAAAGGCCGGCCAGCGCGGAATGGAAAGGCGGAAGCCTTCGACATCATCCCTCCCAGCCGGCAAGCCCAGCTTCGCCGCCATCTCAAGGTATATCGGCGCCATCATGGATGGAAACGGCAGGCGCGGTGTTTCATGATGCTGACGATCCTCGCCGACAGCATAGGCCTCGAGGACAGCTTGCGCGGAAAGGCCGGGATTCTTTGAATTGATATAGTCGAGAATGCCGTTTTCGAAATCAATCAGCGTGCCGACGACATCAAAGGTGAGGATTTTGCGGGATGTGAGGGGCATGGGATAGAGCCTGCTGCATATTTTCATCCTGAGCAAGAAAAAGGCCGGGGATTATGTCCCGGCCTTCACATTTGATTTGAGGATCGATATCAGTGCGCCAGCACGGCGAGCAGCAGCAACGCCACGATGTTGGTGATCTTGATCATCGGGTTGACGGCAGGGCCTGCCGTGTCCTTGTAGGGGTCGCCTACGGTGTCGCCGGTCACTGAAGCTTTGTGGGCTTCTGATCCCTTGAGGTGCTTGACGCCCTTCGAATCCACGAAGCCGTCTTCAAACGACTTCTTGGCATTGTCCCAGGCTCCGCCACCTGCCGTCATCGAGATTGCGACGAACAAGCCGGTTACAATCACGCCCATGAGCATGGCGCCAAGGGCTGCAAAGCCCTGCTCCTTGCCAGCGATGAAGCTGATCAACATGAACACGACGATCGGCGAGAGCACAGGCAGCATCGAGGGGAGGATCATCTCCTTGATCGCCGCCCTTGTGAGCAGGTCAACGGCGCGGGCATAGTCAGGCTTCTCAGTGCCCTTCATGATGCCCGGACGCTCCTTGAACTGGCGGCGCACTTCGACGACGACAGACTGGGCCGCGCGGCCCACAGCGGTCATCGACATGCCGCCAAACAGGTAAGGCAACAGGCCGCCGAAGATGAGGCCTACAACCACGTAGGGGTTAGAGAGATCGAAGGTCACCTGGACGCCTTCAAAGAAAGTGCCGGGCGCAGCATTGGCTGCAAAGTACTTCAAGTCCTGCGTATAGGCTGCAAACAGCACCAGCGCGCCAAGGCCAGCCGAGCCAATGGCATAGCCCTTGGTGACAGCCTTGGTGGTGTTGCCTACTGCATCGAGCGCATCGGTGTTGTGGCGCACTTCCTTCGGCAGGCCCGCCATTTCGGCAATGCCGCCAGCGTTGTCCGTCACCGGGCCGAACGCATCAAGCGCCACGATCATGCCAGCGAGCGCGAGCATGGTGGTGACAGCAACCGCGATGCCGAACAGGCCCGCCAGATTGAAGGTAACCAGGATGCCGGCAATGATGACGAGGGCGGGAAGCGCCGTCGACTCCATCGAGACCGCAAGGCCCTGGATGACGTTGGTGCCGTGGCCGGTGATGGATGCCTCGGCAATCGAGTTCACCGGGCGCTTGCCGGTGCCGGTGTAGTATTCCGTAATCCAGATGATGAGGCCGGTAATGATGAGACCGACGAGGCCACAATAGAACAGGTGGCGCGGCGTGTAGCCGCCAAGGTCAACATTCATGTCGCCAAAGACATAGGACATGACCGGCCACAGGGCGATGAGCGAGAGAACGCCGGTTACGATGACGCCCTTGTAGAGGGCGCCCATGATGTTGTTGGATGCACCCAGCTTGACAAAGTAGGTGCCGATGATCGAGGTAATGACGCAAGCGCCACCGATGGCCAGCGGTAGCACCATGCCTGCGAGCTTGAAGGCTTCCGGCAAGGCAATTGCGGCCAGCACCATGGTGGCAACTGTTGTCACCACATAGGTTTCGAACAGGTCGGCAGCCATGCCGGCGCAGTCACCGACGTTATCGCCTACGTTGTCGGCAATGGTTGCGGGGTTGCGTGGATCATCTTCCGGGATGCCGGCTTCGACCTTGCCCACCATGTCACCGCCGACATCCGCACCCTTGGTGAAGATGCCGCCGCCGAGACGGGCGAATATGGAGATCAACGAAGCGCCAAAGGAAAGCGCGACAAGCGCGTCAATCACTGTGCGGCTCTTGTAGTCGAAGCCGAGCGAACCGGTGAGAAAGCCAAAATAGAGGGTGACGCCGAGAAGGCCCAAGCCTGCGACGAGCAGGCCGGTGACGGCGCCAGACTTGAAGGCGAGGTCAAGACCGCCAGCGAGCGACTTGGTTGCCGCCTGCGCCACGCGCACGTTGGCGCGTACCGAGACATGCATGCCGATGAAGCCTGCCGCGCCAGAAAGAATGGCGCCAATGGCAAAGCCAACGGCCGAGTAAACCCCGAGCAGGAACCAGGCCAGAATGAAAATCGCGACACCGACGACTGCGATGGTCTGATACTGGCGCTTCAGGTAGGCGGCGGCACCTTCGCGCACCGCGGCTGAAATTTCCTGCATGCGCGCCGAACCGGCGTCCGCCGCCATCAGGCTGCGCGTGGTGATGATGCCATAGACGATGGACAGTGCGCCCGCGAGCACAATGAGCCAGAGTGTGGAAGTCATGATTTGCCCTTCTACTTATGTTCCCCGGCAAGCCATTCGACTGGATTCATGCGAATCCACGTGGCTGCCAGCCCCGTTTGTGTGGGCGGGGTATGCCAAATTACCCCCCGGTAGGCAATAGCAGGAAAGTTCCCCTGCGGGCTTTCCACCTCAGTCTTTAGATCAACCGCTTGCGGTACGCCCCTCAGGAACCTGATTGCTTTATGACAGGTTAGTTCGGGATTGCTGGCTTGACGGTGGCCGTCCTCCACAGGATGAGAGCCAGTGCCAGCAGTGACAGCGGCAACACGACCCAAGCTATTGCCACCCAGCCTGGACCTGCCAAGACACGCCCGGAGCTGAAAGAAGCGATCACCATGACGATAGCGATCAAGAAATCGTTGACGCCCTGGACCTTGCCGCGTTCTGCTGGCTTGTAACTTGAGGTCAGCATTGCCGTGCCGCCGATGAAGCCGAAGTTCCAGCCGAGGCCAAGCAGGATGAGGGACACCGAGAAGTGTTCGAAGCGAATGCCCATCAGGGCTACCACCGCAGCAAGCATGAGGATGATCATGCCCGCAGCTGCAATCTTCTCGGCGCCGAAGCGATTGATCAGGTTGCCAGTGAAAAAGCTTGGCACGAACATGGCCAGCACATGCCACTGGATGACCCACGATGCATCACCACTGGTGAAGCCACAACCGACCATGGCAACCGGAGCTGCCGTCATCATGAAGTTCATCAACCCGTAGGAGATGACGGCGCTGGCCATGGCCACCACCAGCCGTGGTTCACGCGCGAGTTCGCTCCATGGCCTGCGATGACCTGAAATCTCCTCGACCGTCGGAGGCGGCAAGCGCAGCAAGAGCAGCACTGCTGCTGCGATGATGGCAACGACAACGACGGCTGCATAAGAGCCCGCGAACATGAAGGGAGCAAATAGCTCCGCGCTCCGGCTAGCCAGAACCGTACCGGTGACGGCTGCGACCACTCCGCCTGTAAGCACCCATGAAATGGCCTGTGGCCGCATCTCGGGCACTGCGCCTTCGGCAGCTGCAAAGCGGTAGAAGCCACTGGTCGATTGGAAGATGCCCTGCAGCGCGGTTCCGAGGCAGAACAGCCAAAACTGGCCCGTGAAAATGGCCCATACGGAAATCGCCGCACCGCAAGCGCTTGCCACTGCACCAGCGATAAAAACAGGCAAGCGGCCGTATTTCTGCATCAGCATCGAAACCGGAATTGTCGCAAGCGCCGCACCCGCCACGAAAGTTGTCACCGGAACTGTCGCAAGTGCCGGGACTCGGCGCCAGCGTGAGCCCTACGAGGGCCGCTGTGGTGAACACGATGATGACACAGGAACTGTAGAGCGCCTGCGAGATCGCCAGCAGAAGAATGTTGCGCCGGGAGGCGGCGAGATCGGTCACGCCGCAAACTCTTGCGGGCGGCGCTCACGGGCGAGGCTATCCAGCACGCCATTGACGAACTTCGGCTCGTCGCCATCGAAGAAGGCTGCCGTCACGTTGACATACTCGCTGACCGAGACGCGCGACGGCACACGCTCCATGAACATGATCTCGTAGGCAGCAGCGCGCAGCACGGCGCGCACGGTTGCATCAAGCCGGTGCAGCGGCCAGTCCTTGACAAGAATGCCATCGACCACCGGATCAATGGTTGCCTGCTCGCGCACCGCGCCCTCCACGATCTCGGTCAGGAATTTGTAGTCGGCTTCGCCGCACTGGCCATCTTCAAAGTTTTCACCAACGACACGGGCCGAGAACTGCGCCAGCGTTTCCCCTACGTCTGATCCCGCGAGATCCATCTGATAGAGCGCCTGAACCGCGCCCAGCCTGGCGGCGGCGCGGTTGGAAGGGCTTGGGCGGCGGCGCGGCTGCTTCATCGCGCACCAGACTTCCGCTTGGCCATAGAACGCTTGATGCGGAGCATGGCGAGAGCCGCATCAGCTGCCCCTCCACCCTTGTCCATTTCGCTCACACGCGCACGCGCCCAGGCCTGCGCTTCGTTCTCACAGGTGAGGATGCCATTGCCGATGCAGTGGCCATCCAATGTGAGGTTCATAATGCCACGGGCGCTTTCGTTAGCCACAATGTCGTAGTGCGTGGTTTCGCCTCGCAGTACGCAGCCGAGTGCTACGTAGGCATCAAACTTCTTCGTGGTGGCTGCGAGCGCGATTGCGCCCGGCAGTTCGAGTGCGCCAGGCACGGCCAAACGTTCCCACGTGGCCCCTGCCCGCTCAATGGCAGCAATTGCGCCTTTACACAACTCGTCGCAGATGTCGGCATAGAAGCGCGCTTCGAGGACAAGCACACTTGCCTTGATTATGCTGCTTGCCAAGGATTTACGTTCGGTCTTCATGTCATCTTGAACTCGGTGAGACGCGCCACATAGCGCGCCAGCATGTCTATTTCAATGTTGACCGCATCGCCTTCCGTCACCCTGCCCCATGTCGTTGTGCTGCGGGTATGCGGAATGATGTTGACGCCGAAACTGAGCCCCTCGACTTCATTTACGGTTAATGATGTGCCATCAATCGCAACCGATCCCTTGGATGCGATGAACCGTGCAATCGAAGCTGGCACAGTGAAGTTGAAGCGCAGGCTGTCGCCTTCTGGCGTGATGCGGGAAATACGGCCAAGGCCATCGACATGACCCGAAACGATATGGCCGCCGAGTTCATCACCCACCTTGACGGCGCGCTCGAGGTTGATGCGCGTTGCCACCTTCCAATGCCCAAGCGTTGTCCGGGACAGCGTCTCTGCTGATGCCTCAACGTCAAAGTAGCTACGCCTATCAGCCAACTGGCCCTTCTCCACCACTGTCAGGCAGCAACCGGAACAGGCAATCGAAGCTCCAATGGCAATGCCTGCGGGATCGTACTTCGTGGCGATGCGATAGCGTGTATCGCCACGCGCCTCAACGCCGACGACTTCGCCGATATCTGAAATGATGCCCGTGAACATGGTCAGCGGCGTTGATAGACGGTGAGTGTGTCCTCGCCAAGCTTTTCCCGCACAACGGGGTTAAGCGCTGCAAGCAGGTCCAACGGTGCGGCAACGCCAGACGGGCCCAAAGCGTGGCCGCTTTGGAACACATAGGCCTCGTCTACCAGCCCGGCTGCCAGGAAGCTGCGGGCAACTGCTGCGCCGCCTTCAACCAGCAGGCGGCTTACCCCTCGCTCCGCCAGTTGCCGGAGGGCATCGGTGACATCGACTCCACCTGTTCCAGTTTCACAGGTAATGACTGTAACCCCTTCCAACTGAACATTATTCCGCGTTGTCATAACCCAAGTTGGAACGTTGCCTGCCGTTGTTACGACGCGCGCCGTGCGCGGCAAAGATAACGAGCTATCAAGCACAATCCGGGTGGGTGACCTGTCAACCATGCCCGGCAAGCGGCACGTGAGGTCCGGATCATCTGTTTCAATGGTGCGCCGTCCGACAAGAATGGCGTTGCTTTGCGCGCGCATTAGGTGAACCCGAGCACGCACCTTCTCGCCGGAGATAGCGGTTCTCCGGCCCGCCCCGGCGGCCAACATGCCATCGCTGGAAACAGCAAGCTTTAGAGTCACATAGGGCCGGTTCTTGGTAATGCGTATGAAGAAGCCGGCTAGATCCGCGAGGCAATCCTGCTGACCCATCCCCGTCACGACTTCTACTCCGCTACTGCGCAAAATTGCATGGCCGCGGCCAGAAACACGGGGATCCGGGTCCTCGAAAGCAGTAACAACGCGGGCAATGCCAGCCGCCACTAGTGCCTCGGCGCAAGGTGCTGTGCGGCCATGATGCGAACAGGGCTCAAGGGTGACATAGGCAGTAGCCCCCTTGGCCTCGCTGCCAACCATTGCAAGTGCCGACGTTTCGGCATGGGGCCTGCCGCCCTTTGCTGTGCAGCCAATACCAACAACGCGATCTTGCCTGACGATGACGCATCCTACTGGGGGATTCTCGGCAGTTGTGCCCAAGACCCGGTGACCGAGCCTTGCGGCATAGGCCATCCAACGGGCGTCAGTCGTCACGTCCTTCGCCTTCGGTTTCATCTCCGGCAAGTTCACCAATGAGGTCGCCGAAGTCTTTCGCCTCGCGGAAGTTGCGATAAACCGAGGCGAAACGAACATAGGCGACATCGTCAAGCGCGCGAAGTCCTTCCATGATCATGCGTCCTACGGTATCGGACTTCACCTCGGATTCACCCAGGCTTTCCAGCTGGCGGACGATGCCGGAGACCATACGCTCCACTCGTTCCGGCTCTACAGGCCGCTTGCGCAATGCAATCTGCACCGAACGCATGAGCTTGTCGCGGTCAAATAGCACGCGCCGCCCGGACTTCTTCAGCACCATCAATTCGCGCAACTGAACACGTTCAAAGGTGGTGAAGCGACCACCGCAATCCGGGCAGAAGCGGCGGCGGCGAATGGCCGCGCCATCCTCGGTGGAGCGCGAGTCCTTGACCTGCGTTTCCTCGTTGCTGCAGAACGGACAGCGCATGTTCTGCCGCTACCCGTAAATCGGAAAGCGCTTAGTGAGCGCCAGCACCTTTTTCTTCACGCCAGCTTCGACCTTGCTGTTCTTGTCCTCGCCGTTGGCAGCGAGCCCATCCAGCACTTCGGTGATGAGAGCGCCGATGTAGGTGAACTCCTCAATGCCGAAACCGCGCGTAGTGCCGGCTGGCGTGCCAAGGCGAATGCCCGACGTAATGGTGAAGGGCGCTGGATCGAACGGAATGCCGTTCTTGTTGCAGGTGATGTAGGCACGGCCCAAGGCCTGCTCGGCAGCCTTGCCGCTGATGGCTTTGCGGCGCAGGTCCACGAGCATGAGGTGCGTATCAGTTCCACCGGAAACGATGTCGCAACCGCCGTCGATCATTGCCTTGGCCAAAGCCCTAGCGTTACTCACAACACTTGCCGCGTAAGTCTTGAACGCGGGCCGCAGCGCCTCGCCAAAAGCCACGGCCTTGGCGGCAATGACGTGCTCAAGCGGGCCTCCCTGCAGGCCAGGGAACACCGCCGAATTGAACTTCTTGCCCAGCGCCTCGTCGCGCGTGAGGATGAGGCCGCCACGTGGACCGCGCAGTGTCTTGTGCGTTGTCGTCGTTACCACATGGGCATGCTCAATCGGATTGGGGTGCGCGCCACCGGCCACGAGGCCTGCAAAGTGCGCCATGTCCACCATCAGATAGGCGCCAACGCTGTCGGCAATTTCACGGAAGCGGGCAAAGTTGATGTGACGCGGATAGGCAGAACCACCAGCGATAATCAGCTTGGGCTTGATCTCCAGCGCCTGGCTGGCCAGCGCATCATAGTCGATGACATGCGTATCCGGTGTCACCTTGTAGGGCGAGACCTTGAACCATTTGCCAGACTGATTGACGGGCGAACCATGGGTGAGATGACCACCGCAGGCAAGATCGAGCCCCATATAGGTATCGCCCGGCTGCAGCAGGGCGAAGAACACCGCCTGGTTTGCCTGTGCGCCGGAGTGCGGCTGCACGTTGGCGAAAGTGGCGCCAAACAGCTTGCAGGCACGTTCAATGGCGAGATTTTCCGACACATCAACATACTGGCAGCCGCCATAGTAGCGGCGGCCCGGATAGCCTTCCGCATACTTGTTGGTCATCACAGAACCCTGCGCTTCCATCACCGCGCGCGAGACGATGTTCTCTGAAGCGATCAGCTCGATCTCATTCTGCTGGCGCAAAAGCTCCTGCGCGATCGCCTTGGCAACCTTCGGGTCTGTATTGGCGAGCTTGTCCTTGAAGAAGCCGGGGAACAGGACCTTTCGCGTCTTGCTCACCTTGGCCTTGCCTGCGCTCTTGCTGCGGGAGGATTTAACTTTTGCCTTGTGTGCCATGTTGCCCCTGCCCTTTTATTGCTTAACTTTGAACGGCAACTAAGCCAAACGCACACACTGGTCCATACCCAAAGTCACTGGCTTCAAAGTTGTTTGCGACATATCGCAAACTCGACCAGCAGCGAGCGTCAGTTCGTTGCGGCTGCGACCGGCTTCTTCTTGGGTTGCACCTGGGCCACGGGCTTACAGTCCTTCGCGGGCTTGCCTTCCACGCAGTCTGGCGCCGGCTTCTTGGCGGTTGCAGCGGGTTTGGCCTTGGCCTTGGCATCCGTTGCTTTCGCTTCAACCGGCTCTGTTGCGGCCTTGGCGGCTACCTTGACGACCTTCTTCTTGGCTTCAACCGGCTTGCCCTTGGGAGTTGCAGCGGCAACATTCTTTGTCTTGCCCTTGGCGGGCGATTTCTTGGCTTCAGCCACCTTGGTTGCAGCAGCCTTCTTCACAGGCTTCTTGGCTGTCTTCGATTTGCTATCAGTCTTGTAGTTTGCCCAGTCGAACAAACCCTTGAACTCTTTCTTGCCTGACTTCGCCCTGGCTTCCTGCTTCTTCTTGGTGGTTGTCGGTTGCCCATCTGTCCGCGACTTGTCTGCCGTCTGGAGTTTCGCCTTAGACTGTTTGCCGGTCACAGCCTTTGCAGAAGTTTGCTTCTTGTCCTCTACCGATTTTGCCTTGGCTGATGTCGAAGTACGACTTCCGAACTTTCGGCCAAACCAGGTGAAGCCTTCCGCTTCATCTGCTTCGATTGCCGCAACCTGGCGCGGCACCGGTTTCAAAACGAAGCGCTGCCCCTCGGCACTTCTTTCGCCAACCGGCAGCGGTTGGCCGGTGACGAAGCCCGTTCCATCCAGCTGGTATATGTCACCCCGGAAGGCCGCCGCACCGCCGCCAGCTGGCCATGCCGTGAGATAGGCAACGCGCAATTGCGGTGGCGCAGAGAGTTTTACATCGATGCGTTCAAGGGTTTCCCCGAGGCTCGCAATGCGGCCGGCATCATACCCATCTTGCCCGTTGAGTACCCAGTTGAGCAGCACGGACATCTTGTCAACGCGAACGCAGCCGGAGCTGAAGAACCGTCCGCCGGCCGCAAACAGCTGCTTCTCCGGTGTATCATGCAAGTAGATGCCAAAGGGACTGGGGAAATTTATCTTGGCCGTCGCCATGGCATTTTCCGGTCCCGGCTCCTGACGGAAATGGTAGTCGTCAGGCACGGCGCTGCTCCAGTTAACCGTGTTTGGATTGATCTCCGGTCCGCCAAAGCCCTTGAACACCTTGATGTTCATCTTTTCGAGAATTTCCGAGTTGCCGTAGGACATTTTGGGGATGATGTCGCGCTCGATGATGGACGGCGGCGCGTTCCAGTAAGGATTGAAGTTGATGTCAGACAGCGAAGTGACAGCCACCGGCGTCGGGCGCTCAGGGCGGCCGACGATGGCATTGTGCTGCGAATAGACACGACCACTGTTGACGGCCTGAATCTGTTGTGCAGGCACATTGACGATGATGTAGCGATCACCAATTTCCTGCGAGTAAAGCGCAATGCGTGGCAGGTTGGCGCGAATGGTGGCAAGGCGGGCCTGGGCAGTCACATTCAATGACGCGAGGGTCTGGCCATCCACGGCGCCTGTCGATGCTAACCCCATGTTGAGCTGGTAGCGTGCCACCGCATCCTCGGTGGCGCTTGTGTAGACTGAGGCGAATTCGCCCTGAGTTGCTTCCTGGCGCAGGTAGCCCTCAATAAAAAGGCGCTGGTTCAGTTTTTCAATTGCGGCGTTCTGCGTGCCCTTCTTGTAGGAACCCTTGGGCACCGAGGGCCAGCCACCGGCAGCGGCGATCTGGGCATAGCGGCTTTCAACAGCGGCCATGTCGGCCGAAGCACTAGCACTCAGGAACGGCTGCACAGTCTTGTCTGCCACAACCTCCGTGACCGTCGTTGCCTTGCCCTGAGCCATGGGCGTATGGCCGGACTGGCCGTTGGCCTTCTGCTGGCGCGTGTATGGCTGACCTGTCCGCTGTGACTTGCGCTTGCGCAGGAATTCCTGCGCTGCGTCAGACTGTTCAGCCCGGACTACAACTGATTCCAATAACGGGGCAACGGCAATGAAGCCTGCCAGCAAAAGCGCCGTGCGACCGACCAGTTTCGCCCTCACCAATCCCAAAAAATCCGACATCCGTGCCTCTTTGCCACGCACCTGCCACTCCAGTGGAACTGGCAGAGCAACCTACATCCTGTGAGCGATAACAACATACCAGCCACGCCCCAACTCGTCAAAATCGCGCGTTAGACTGGCACGTACCGCTTCAATAGGGCAGGAATCCGGTATCGGCCTTCAATGGAAGCCGGTCACTAACAAATAAAGGCCCTGTGGCGGATTAGCCACAGGACCTTTGCTTGTTAATTATTTGATATTAAAGACGATAGAGGATCTGGTCGGTCCAGAAGCGCTCCAGCCGGGTGAGAGCCTTATTGAGACGGTCGAACTCGTCTACCGTCAATCCGACAACCTCTTCGATTGCCTGCAGCTGGCGGTTGTAAAGCGAATCCACACGGTCGCGGATGGCCTGGCCCTTGGGCGTCAACCGAATGCGCACCGACCGCTTGTCAGCACTCGAACGCTCGTGGTTGACGTAGCCCATCTCAACCAGCTTCTTGAGATTGTAGGACACATTCGAGCCTTGGTAATGGCCGCGGGTCTTCAATTCTCCGGCGGTGAGCTCCGAGTCTGCGATATTGAACAGAAGCAACGCCTGAACAGGGTTAACCTCTGGTTCGCCCGAACGCTCGAAATCGTCCTTGATGACATCGAGCAAACGCCGATGCAGGCGTTCGATCAGCGTCAAGGCCTCAAGATAACGAACCTTGGTTTCCTTGCGTTGTGGCGCCACTTGCGGGGCGCGCACTTCCCCAATCACTTGCACGTTCATTTTGACCACCTATCCCTTATTCATGGGGCGAGGCTCTTGCTGGCCTGCTGCCCTTGTTGTGATTGAAAATAGACCCCACGGTTTAAGGTCGACTGAATTTGGTCGGTAAATTTATCCTTATATTTTCGCTATTTTGCCCCATGTTTGAAGACAGTTTATGGCGGGTTGAACGACAGGGTTAAGCAAAGGATTCACCCTCCGCGGCCGCTGCGGCAGGATTCATCCGCCTACAGACGAATTGCTGACTTCACCACACCACTTCTTTTTTTCCGGCAGGCCAGCTACAAGCAGGTGATGAGCCGCACAAAAACACCAGATATTTCCACTTCCGGTTTTCCTGCGACCCGCATGCGCCGGAACCGCAAGGCTGCGTGGTCACAGGCCCTTGTCTCTGAAAACTCGCTGCAGGTTTCTGACCTGATCTGGCCGCTGTTCGTCATCGACGGGATGAAGGTTGTCGAGCAAGTGTCTTCGATGCCAGGCGTCGAACGTACTTCGATCGACTTGGCGGTAGCCAAAGCCGAAGAGGCCGCCAAGCTTGGAATTCCAGCGCTGGCGATCTTCCCCAATACGCGACCGGAGCTCAGAACGCCGGATGCCCGCGAAGCGCTCAATCGCAACAACCTGGTGTGCCGGGCCGTACGTGCGATCAAGCAAGCTGTGCCCGAAATCGGTGTCATCTGCGATGTGGCACTTGATCCCTATACCTCGCACGGGCATGACGGACTTCTCGTCAATGGCGAGATCGTCAATGACGCTTCGCTGGAGGTGCTGGTCAAGCAGGCGTTGCGGCAAGCCGAAGCAGGCTGCGATATTCTCGCGCCTTCGGATATGATGGATGGCCGTATCGGCGCCATCCGCAATGCGCTGGAACAATCCGGCCATGTGAATGTGCAGATCATGGCCTACAGCGCAAAGTATGCCTCAGGCTTCTATGGTCCTTTCCGCGACGCAGTAGGTTCTTCCGGAACGCTGAACGGCGACAAGAAGACTTACCAGATGGACCCGGCCAACAGCGATGAGGCGCTACGCGAAGTCGAACTTGATATTGCCGAAGGCGCCGACATGGTCATGATCAAGCCAGGCATGCCATACCTCGACATCATCCGCAGGGTGAAGGATCGCTTCGGCGTTCCGACCTTCGCCTACCAGGTGTCTGGCGAGTACGCCATGCTCACGGCTGCCGTTGAGCGCGGCTGGCTTGACTCAGACAAAGTCATCTTTGAGAGCCTCATCGCCTTCAAACGCGCCGGGGCGAGCGGCGTTCTTACATACTTTGCGCTCGACATGGCGCGAAAACTCAAGGGCTAGCGATTGAGTCTGGCGAACAGGCTTGAGGTGTCCCAGCGGTTGCCGCCCATTTTTTGCACTTCCGAGTAAAACTGGTCGACAAGTGCCGTGACGGGCAGATTGGCGCCATTGGCGCGCGCCGCATCGAGGCAAATTGACAGATCCTTGCGCATCCAGTCCACCGCGAAGCCAAACTCAAACTTGCCGGCAATCATCGTCTTGTGGCGGTTCTCCATTTGCCATGAGCCGGCGGCGCCCTTCGCAATCACTTCGATTACGGCTTCCATGTCGAGGCCTGCCTTGAGGCCGAAATGAACGCACTCGGCCAGGCCCTGGACAAGCCCCGCTATAGCAATCTGATTGCACATCTTGGCTGTCTGGCCAGCACCTGACGGCCCTAGCAACTTGCACATGCGTGCATAAGCAGCGATCAGCGGTTCAACTGCGGCGTAGTGATTAGCGTTGCCTCCGCACATGACGGTAAGCACACCATTCTCGGCGCCTGCCTGGCCGCCTGAAACAGGCGCATCAATGAAACCAATGCTGCGCTCTGCGGCGGCCTCGGCCAGTTCACGCGCTACGAGTGCCGATGCCGTTGTGTGGTCAACAAAAATGCTTCCGGGTTTCATGCTGTGAAATGCGCCGTCGGGACCGATGGTCACCTGCCGCAAGTCATCGTCATTGCCGACGCAGGCGAATACAAAATCAGCCGCTTCAGCGGCGGTGCGCGGCGTAGCTGCGGTTGTGCCCTTGTGAGCACCCGCCCAGCGCGAGGCCTTGTCGGCAGTTCGGTTGTAAACCACCACATCAGCGCCAGACTTAGCTGCCAGATGCCCCGCCATGGGGAACCCCATGACGCCAAGTCCAATCCAGGCTGCCTTCTTGTTCATGCGATATTCCTCCGTTGGGCTGCAGTTTAATAGCCCGGACGAAAGTTCGCCGCAATTCTCTGGCGGTGTTAGGCTGCAAAGAGGCTTGCACGACGCAGCCCCTCGATCATAACCTAGCGGCCAAAGGGGTTTGCAGTCTTGAGCATCGAACGCAGAAACTTCCCGCAATTCTTTATCACAGCGCCAGCGCCCTGCCCCTACTTGCCAGGCAGGCTTGAGCGGAAGGTTTTTACGCATCTGGTTGGCGCGGATGCACGCAACCTCAACACGCAACTGTCCCACGGCGGCTTTCGCCGCAGCCAGAATATTGCCTATCGGCCGGCCTGCGATGGTTGCCAGGCGTGTGTTTCAGTTCGGGTGACCGTTGACCAGTTCCAGCCTAATCCCGGCTTCCGGCGAGTTCTCAGGCGTAACAGCGATGTCACGGCACAGACGGTGCGCTCCAAGGCAACAGCGGAACACTACAGCCTGTTCCGCGACTATATCGACGCCCGTCATGGCACAGGCGGCATGGCCGACATGAGCGTGCTCGACTTTGCGGCCATGGTTGACGAGAGTTTTGTGGACAGCCACCTGACCGAATATCGGCTCAAACCTGCGGAGGGCCAGGAACCTGAACTTGTCGGGGCCGTCCTCGTGGATGTTCTGGAGGACGGGCTGTCCCTGATCTACAGCTTCTATGAGCCTACTCTGGCTGCTCGCAGCCTCGGCACCTATATTGTTTTGGATCAGATCAAACGGGCCAAGGCCCGCAACCTCAAATACCTTTACCTTGGTTACTGGGTAAAGGGCTCCGAAAAGATGGCCTACAAGGGCCGTTTCCTGCCCCAAGAGCGGTTAACGCCGGAGGGGTGGGCAATCTGGTTACCAGTCAGACGGGTTTCGGCCCAGGCTTGCACGATAACCTTAATGGGCACGAACAGTTGCTTCTGATCTGGCGGGATTGGGGTATTTGCATGCTGGTCAACATGACAATCAGAGATCCGCTAGCGCAGTAGCGCTCCAAATCAGCAAATTGCGATCTGAACTCGCTGAGGCTTGGATTTGAAGTTGCGTTATGCGGTACTAGTCCCCAGTCGTTCAAACAATGGCAAGATTGAAGCGCGTGACGTTCCAATGTTACGCCGTACTTCGACAGCCAGATGTTTGCGACCTTTCGACAGATCGGTTTTTCTGGACGCAATTGGTGGATTCTTCAAAAGGGTGCGTGAGCCTGCAAGCTTTCAGGTGCGACACTATTTCTAGAATCACTCGCTGAGTGGGCTCCCAGCTTCACAATCGGGCTCTACATGCAGGAGCGGCGAGATGCTGGTTCCATCTGGAAACTAGATTCCCGCCAGCGCAGCATTGCAGAACGGATCAAGTGGCACGGTTGTCTATCAATGGAGAGCTTTGGGTCACCGCAAGTGAGAGATCCAAGAACATCTTTGAAGCAATTTCACGAAGATCGGGGTGATATTGCCACATTGTCAAATGGAACCCAGATTGCCATCTGGGCGCTGGCGATCGCAAACGATGGCAACTCATGGCCATCCTACCCGCATGCGGCTACAGCCACGTAGAGAGCGGTTTCTTTCGGTGGAATGGACCGGCTAAGAAATTCCTGGCGAAGAATGGCTGCATGCTTTGCTGAGCCGCAATTCGCTGGAGCAGATCGTGGACAAGCGCCAACTGAGATCTCCAACTTGCAGCAGACAGCGGATAACCTCAAACCGGCCTGATCGGAACGACCTGTGCAATTTCCGTTACAACCGTGACCGTAGGAACGCTGTGTCAGCGTTCTTCGGTACGATCACGCGGTGGTAGGGCAACCAATGGATGCATTGTTAGGCATTCGCATTGCTGCAAGCACGTGATCATATCGTGGTATTGCCAGTGCTCAGGACTTCCTTGTAAGCCTCCACACGATGTCGTCGTACGATCCCGCCATTCACATAAGGATAAATCACTGGAACGGCACCGTAGATGCGTGCGATGAGTAGAGTTTCGCCAATGTGGCTCACGCGGAATTTTTGAGCTCGGTGATCGAAACTAGCAATCAATTGAAATAGCGGACGCGATACTGCTCGAGTTCCAACTGCTCCTGAATGAGCTTCCGGCATTCGCGCCACGTCAGGATCGCGTGCTTCAACGAAAGCCTTGCCGCGTGATCCGCATTTCGCTCTTGCCGATGACTTGCTCGATTCGGTCGCGCGCTTCTTCGGGTGTTTCGACAAACTCTTCAAACCAGCCGCACAGATAGTAGCGCAGTACGAATGGGCCGCGTGGCTTCAGGCAGCCAGTTTAGAAATGTAAACAACGAAGCAAAGCACGGCGAAAAAGCGGACCACTTGATCTCCGTTCCAATAGGACCAGTCGTTACGCGCACTCCGCCGAAACGCTCAAACCTTTCGCGCTCGGAATTGTCCTCAAGGTCATGGCTGGCTGATGGAGGAAGGCGCTGCCCCTCCACTATCCAAAAGCGCTGGCCAGTTGTGACCAATACCATTGCCCCTCAAATATCCACGCCTCGCGGCATGGCCTCCTGCTCGCCAATCAACGCGCAATCTGTGGAGCGCCGCCATAAGATGGCGTTAACGCAGATGTGGTTGTCCCAAAAAGGGATAACCATTGGTTACGACCCGCGTGAAAATCGGTTGCTTTTTGGGAATCCCTTGGGTGGTAACCGGCCGGCCTGGGCGCGCTCACCGATCCAATCCTTAAGGTCAGTCACGGTCCAGTTGCGGCCAGAGGCATCAATCCAGGACAAACCCACCTTAAGGTTGAAAGTCTTGGCATCTGCCAACCCACCATCCTTGAACTTCTGCATGCGAACGCCCTTGCCACGGGTCATTTCGGGCAGCTCCGAAAGTTTGAATATGTTGAGCTTTCGGTTTTCTCCGATGGTCGCAACATGGTCATCCGCAGGCATCACGACCGAACAAACCAAAGCTTCGGCAGGAACCTTAAGATTTATCACCTGCTTTCCCTTGCGGGTTGTGGCAAGGCATTCACTCTCAGGCACGATGAACCCGTCGCCCTCGCTAGAAGCTATCAATCGCTTGCCATCCGGCGTATGCACGAACACTGAAACTATCGTATCGGTTGCATCGAGATCTGCCATCAGTCTTACGGGTTCTCCATGGCCACGGCCACCCGGCAAGCGCGATGCATCAAGTGTGAAGAACTTGCCGGACGATGCGAGCAGCATGACCTTGTCGGTCGACTGCGCATGAACGACAAACCGCCCCTTATCACCATCCTTGTAAGACAGCGAAGCCGGATCCTCGATGTGACCCTTCATGGCCCTGATCCAGGCCTTGTCTGAGCAGACGATGGTGAGCGGTTCCTTCTCGATCATTGACTGTTCAAGATCGAGGTCAATTTCAGGCGCTTCCGCGAAGTCGGTGCGGCGCTTCCCGAGTGGCGTCTTCTTCGAGAACCTTTCCTTCACATCGCGGATCTCATCTGCGACTTTCGCCCATTGCTGTTCATCGGAAGCGACAAGCCCCTTGAGCCCCTTCTGCTCCTTTACCAACGCATCGTGCTCGCGCCGGATTTCCATTTCCTCGAGCTTGCGGAGTGCCCTGAGCCGCATGTTGAGAATGGCTTCCGTCTGAACATCGGTAAGCTTGAAGCGCTTCATCAGCGCCGGCTTCGGTTCGTCCTCTTCGCGGATAATGCGTATCACCTCGTCGAGGTTCAGATAGGCAATGAGATAGCCGCCCAACACTTCCAAGCGGCGGGCAATTTCCGCCAGCCGAAAGTTGGAGCGGCGGACAAGCACAGTGCGCCGGTGCGCAAGCCATTCGGCCAGCACGTCTTTCAGCGACATGACTTTCGGCACTTTGCCGCCGGACAACACATTCATGTTCAGCGGAATGCGGCTTTCCAGTTCCGTGTTGCGGAACATCTGCTCCATCAGCAGATTGGCGTCGACAGTCTTCGACCTGGGCTCGAGGACAACACGGATGTCTTCCGCCAACTCGTCGCGAATATCGGCGAGCAACGGCAGTCTTTTCGCCAGCAACAACTCCGCGCACTTCTCAATCAGCCTGCTTTTCTGAACAAGATACGGAATTTCGGTGATGACAATCTGCCAGGCGCCGCGTTCCAGGTCCTCAGTTTGCCAGCGGGCGCGCACGCGGAATGCGCCTCGCCCGGTCTTGTAGGCTTCGATAATCGTGGCACGGTCATCAATGATGATCCCGCCCGTTGGAAAGTCGGGCCCCACAACAAACTGCACCAGCTTCTCGACGCCAGCGTTAGGAAACTTGATCAGATGCAATGCAGCATCGCAGAGCTCTGCCGCATTATGAGGCGGGATGGATGTCGCCATGCCGACCGCGATCCCCGTCGCGCCGTTGGCCAGCAGATTGGGGAATGCAGCGGGCAAGACAATTGGTTCCTGCACCGAACCATCATAGTTAGGGCGGAAGTCGACCGTGTCTTCATCAAGCCCCTCCAGCAGAAGGCGTGCAACTTCCGTCATGCGGGCTTCAGTGTAGCGGTAGGCAGCGGCGCTATCTCCGTCGACATTGCCAAAATTGCCCTGGCCATCAACCAGCGGGTAGCGCGAGGAGAAGTCCTGCGCCAGACGCACCAACGCATCGTAGATCGATTGGTCGCCATGCGGATGATATCCGCCCATGACATCGCCGACGATCTTGGCTGATTTCTTGAACGCAGCATCCGGATCAAGGCGGAGGAGCCGCATCACATGCAGCAGGCGCCGGTGGACGGGCTTCAGCCCGTCGCGCGCATCCGGCAAGGCGCGGTGCATGATGGTGGACAACGCATAGGCAAGGTAGCGCTCTTCCAGCGCTTCCCGCAGCGGCACAGATTCAACTTTCGCCGGTTCTGGCGGCGGTGGACTTGGTTTCTTGCTCATGATTCGCAGATGATTATAGCCGCGGCGGCGGCTCTGCGTCAGGCGGCTATTGAACTACCTAAAATGCTTCCTGCTTGGCCGGATTCCGGTCAAGCTGAGGCAGGGCATTTGACCATACTATGGCAAATAGAACCAGCGCCGCGCCGACGCCCTCAGTTGCGGTCATGCGTTCTCCCAGCAGCATTGCTGCCACCGCCGCTCCAAAAACAGACTCGCTGCTGGCTGCGATGGCTGCCTGGGATGCGGGCACATGCTGCTGCGCGTAGGCTTGCAGAACGTAAGGAATGGCTGTCCCCAGCGCTGCCAGCAGGAATAGGCTTGGCAACGACGCATGCAACGCCGACGGGCCGGTGGATTCCGTGAGCAAGCCGAGCAGAGCTGGCGGCAGCGCGGCCATAGAAAACTGCAGCGCGGTTACCTGAAGGGCATTGCCATAGCGCCGCATGATTTCACCTAGTTCAACCATCCAGAGGGCGTAGGCTACCGCAGATGCAACACCCAATGCGGCGCCACTGCCGCGCAGACCTACACCTCCTCCTCCACCCAAAAAGAAGATGCCAACGAGTGTAACCAGCGCCGCACCCCATATCTGCCTGTGGGCTGCATCCCGCAGCAACAGCCAGGCTACGATTGGCGTGAAGATGGTGCAGGTATTGACGAGGAAACCCACGTTGGTTGCTGTTGTCAAGTTGAAGGCCAGCTGCTGCAATGTTATGGCCGCCGAGAAAATGGCAGACAATCTGAGCAACCGCCAGGCGGGAACAGCTACGCCAACATGTGATCCGCCGTTGCGCTTGAACGAGATAAACAGTGCAAGCACAAGGCTTGCCATGGTGCAGCGCAGCCCTACAGCCGTCAGTGGCTCCACATGAACAAGGACAAGCTTGCTCAAGCTGTTTCCTGCCCCCCAGAACAGGGCGGCCAACAAAAGCATGGTGAGAGGAAGGTAGCGGTTCATCTCCGCACCCTTGCCGTTGCAGGGTGCGGAGATGAACTGGATGCTGGTTCATTTCGGAGCGGAGTTCCAGCCATGTGAGGGGGCGTTACCATAGCCAGACTTCCATCTAGCCGCCTATCTACGGCGGCCTTTCGAAATGAACCCCATCTCGACTATGAAACTAGCAACGCCTTGGCTGCTCCAAATCGGTAGCCATACCTAGATTTCAAAAATCATCGTCAATTCAGCGGCGCCATGAGCCAAGGTTCCTGCCTCACGCGCAAAACCAGATCCAGCCTTGTTCTGGCACTGAACTTTGACAGTATGGCTGACACATGGTGCTCGATGGTACGCTGGGATCGCGACAAGACCTTGGATATTTGCTGGTTGGACCTGCCATCGGCGACCAGTTCCAGAATCTGCATTTCCTTTGCGGTCAACCCCATGGGGTTGACGCGGGCACTGCGGTATGGGCCGCGTTTGGGCTTGCGAAGCTTGATGACAATGCCGCTGGCTGCAAGTCTTGCACTGGCTGCCCTAACTGCAGCATTAGCTCCCATTTCCTGCAACAGCCCTATTGCTTTCGTTGCCGATAACTTGGGTTCCTGGTGATCGTGAAGTAAGGCAAGGGCCGCTTCAAACGGTACACCAAGCGCAAGCCATTCGTCTGCAGCAGCTATGGCCAATCCCTCCAACTCCAATTGGCGGGGACGTGAGACAGGACCGCCCGCCGGGGGCTTGTCGCCTTCCTGCTTGAGCCTTTGCCACCACACGAGCAAGTCGCCACGTTCCCATGGGTCAAATCCGTCAAGCCGCAATGCCGACATGCTTTGCAGCACGCTGCGCGCTGCAGGAATATCGCCAGCAAGCCAGGCGGATTCAATCTGCGCGAGCTGGGCTGCCCCAATATACTGCTGTTCGCCTATCGCCTGAGAATCAGCAACCGCCTGCGCAAGATATGCGGCAGATTCCGGCTCCCCCATGCGGGCCGATGCACGCGCCAACATAGTCAAGGCAGGTAATTTCATCAACATCGTCTGGCCTTCCCGAGCCAATACACTGAGGGCTATTGCCTTCGCCTCCGCAAGCCTGCCCTGCTCCAACCTGAGTTGGGCCAAACGACCCACCAGGTAGTAGGTCCAGGATTCGAGCTCGTGCTCCATGTCGAAGGCGATGCCATCATTCAAGAGCTGTTCGGCAAGCGGAAATTGCCGGGTGATAACGGCATATTCGGAGTAGTTCGTGTAGGCACGGGCCGCCTGCTCATGAAAGCCGTGCTTCAACGACAAGGCGAGGCTTTCTTCCAAGTATCCCCTACCTGCATCATCACCGGCAAACAGCAAAGCTGAACCGACATTGTTGAGCGCATGCGCTCGTGTCTCGTGGGCGCCAAACCGCTCCGCGACCGCAATGGCCTTCTTTCCCCATTCGACAGCTTCCGCCATCCTGTCATGCAGCATATGGAATTGGGACCGAGTGGAGTAGGCCATTGCCAGTTCAGGACCAGGTCCTATGGCCTCGAGCTCGGCCACCGCTTGGTTGAGGTATTCGGTCGCCTGCGCGGATTCTCCCCGGTACCAATGAAGGCGAGACAGCCAGCGCAGATTCAAACCTACCTTGTCACGGCGCCCGAGTTCTCTCCACAAGGCGATGGCTGTCTGACGGGCGGCAAGAATCTTGTCCCCTACCGCTTGGGACAGGCCTGCTTCGTAGGACCAGTCTTCATGCAGCTGGGCCAATTGCTCCTTGGGTGCTTTCGCAGCGTGCTGAAGCGCCGTGGCAAGCTGTTCCGCCGCTTGCAGATGGGCACCGAGCGCTGCCGCCTCCTGAGCCGCCCTAGGCGCCAGTTCAACCACACGTGTGCTGTCTCCAGCACCTGCTGCATGGTGCACCAGGCG
Source organism: uncultured Alphaproteobacteria bacterium (assembly GCA_963814455.1). Taxonomy (GTDB): domain Bacteria; phylum Pseudomonadota; class Alphaproteobacteria; order Rhizobiales; family Aestuariivirgaceae; genus Aestuariivirga. The sequence goes on from CAWFCR010000001.1 coordinate 58,763, forward strand.
CGACAAAGGTACGCCACCTTGCGCCAGCATGGCATCCAATACCTGGGCATGAAACTGGCGAAGCTGTGCATCCGGCAATCGCTCCAGGGTGGCGAGCCGCGCCAATTCATGCCGGAATTGGTAATTGCCATTGCTATCCACCAACAGCAGACCAAGTCTCTGGCACTGCTCTGCGACTGCGGATGCCTGCTCGCCAAAGAGCGGTGCCAGCAGCCAAAATTCCATGCCACCAGGTAGCACGGACATGATGTTGAGCATTTGCCTTTGCTGGGCGTCGAGGCGCTGCAAACGGGCCCACACAGCGTCGCGAACCGATTGTGGCAAGCCCGCCCCGGGTTCCTTGCGGCCTTGCAGCAGCTCGGTGACAAAGAACGGATTGCCATGGGTCACCGCGTGCAGCTGAGGCAGGTTTTGACCGGCAGCCGCAGCAAGGCTTGCAACTGCCGACTCTGACAATGGGGCAAGCGGCAGCCTCAGCGTATCGGATGCCGGCAATTCGGCGAGCACGCGAACCAGCGGATGTTCCGGATCAACCTCATCACTACGAAGCGATATGATAAGGAGCGCACGGAGAAATCCGATCCTGCGACCAAGATACCGGATAAGGTCAAGTGTTGCTGTGTCTGCCCAATGCAAATCTTCGATAAGCAGAATTTCTGTGGCGTTGCTCTCCTCCAGTGTTCGCAGCAAGGCGGTGAAGAGACTTGAATGACTTTCCTTGCGGTCAATCATATCTTGCAGACGCCCGCCAAGGGCACCGGCCATGTCTTGCATCGGGCCAAGCGGGCGTGGCGTGCTCAACGCATCGCAACCACCCCAGACAACCCGCGTGCCCTTTTCGGCCCGGCCAGCAAAACTGCGAAGCAGCGACGATTTTCCGATACCCGCTTCACCACTAACAATGATGGTGCTGCCATTGCCGCCATGCGCGCGCATCAATGCATTGTGCATTTCAGCCAACGGGACGTCTCTTTCCAGCAACTGCATACTACTCCCTCGGGGCAGCCAAAAGTTGAACACCACCGACCGTGAAGCCGGCGTGAGCCCAAAGTGGCCAACGGTTTTGATTATGCTCGCTTTGGTTGCGCTTGCAACAGGGCGATGAAGTCAGAGACGTGAGATTAGAACCTTGCAAACTGGTTTCTTGCCCCAGGCATGCTCTGCCGCACGCCGAACCGCTTGACGAATGGCTTCCTGAACCGGCCCGTCGTCACGCCGTCGCGGCTTGGGCAGGCTGTCAAAGGCCTTTTCCGCACTTTCCAGCAAATCATCCTCCAGACCTGCCGGAAGTCCGTCAGCGGCGATCTGCATGTCTTCGGCGAGCTGCAGCTTGCTATCTATGGAAACCACAAGGACAACGATTCCAGCGAACAACAGTTTGCGGCGCTGTCGAGCCGGGCCATCATCAGCCGGAACAATAAGATTACCATCGACATGCAGCCGCCCGATTGGCACCTCCTCGGCAACGATTACCGGACCTGGAGCGAGCCTCAACATGCGTCCATCGGCCGGCATAATCGCATTCAGCCCACAGCTCTCCGCAAAGGAAACATGTTCGCGCAGGTGGCGAGCTTCGCCGTGCATCGGCACGACAGTGCGCGGCCTGAGCAGCTCATACATGCGCTTCAGTTCGCCTTTGCGCGGATGCCCAGAGGTGTGGACTAGGGCTTCATCCGCCGTCACAACATCAACATCAAGGCGAGCCAGATTGTTGAGGACGGCAGAGACTTCCTTCTCATTTCCCGGGATGGTCCTTGACGAGAAGATCACCAGGTCTCCCTTTTCGAGAGCAACGTGCGGATGCTGGTCTTCGGCAATGCGGGCGATGGCGGCGCGCGGCTCGCCCTGGCTGCCGGTGCAAAGCAGCAATATCTTGTCCGGCGGCAGATAGCCGAACTCCTCCTCGTCGAGGAAAACACCGGCATCCTTCAGATAACCACAGGCGCGCGCTGCCTCGACCGTGCGGTGCATGGCACGGCCGGCCAGAACGACCTCACGGCCTGCAGCACGCGCCGCCTTGACCGCCGATGCGATGCGCTCCACGTGCGAAGCGAAAGTGGTGACCGCCACGCGACCTGTTGCACCAGCAACAATCTCCATGAGTGTTGCCGCCACATCGCTTTCGGAGGGAGAAAAACCCTCCCGCAGCACGTTCGTTGAATCGCAAACCAACACATCTAGACCTGCGTCTCCGAGGCGCTGCAGCTCACCCTCATCGGGCGGCAGGCTGAAAATAGGCTTGCGGTCAATCTTCCAGTCACCCGAATGGAACACCCGGCCGCTCGGCGTGGTGATCATCAGACCCTGCGGTTCAGGTATCGAATGCGTGAGATTGACATATTGCAGTCGGAAACCGCCAGCCTCGAAGCTGCCGCCAAGCGGTATGATATGGAGCTTCACCTCATCCTCCAGCGCGTGCTCGGCCAGCTTGTGCTGCAGGATGGCTGCCGTAAAGGCGGTGCAATAGATCGGGCAACGGAGCTGCGGCCACAGCCATGGCACGGCACCAATATGGTCCTCATGCGCATGGGTCAGCACCAGGCCTGCGATCTTCTTGCGTTGGCGAGCGAGGAATGCAACATCCGGAAGGATAACATCAATGCCGGGGTCGCTTGCTTCGCCGAACTTCACGCCGAGATCGACAAGCAACCATTCGCGCTGCGAACCGCTACCCTCGCCGTAGGCATAGGCGTTCATGCCAATCTCGCCCATGCCGCCGAGTGGCAGCAGGACCAGATCGTTTTTTGGCTGGCGTTTGTCTTTTGCGGTCATGCGGTCACCGTTGTGGCTAGCTCTACATCGCCTGCCTGTACCATCTCAACCGCTCCGCCCGGTCGCCGCAGCAACAATGCGCCGTTCTCGGCGAGGCCGGCAAACTCCCCTGCCTTGCCATCCACGACAAGCGGCGTTCCAGGTTTGTGTGCCCTGTGCAGCCATTGCTGCCGGGTTTGGGAAAATCCCCGGCCCTCCTGCCACTCCGCAAGACGCCGGGTGAAGGCATTCGCGAGGCTTTCAAGTACGGTAGCAGGCGTTGCATTCTCGCCGATGCATGCCGTGGCGTATGGCAGGCCTTGCGGAGCTTCCCTGACGTTAATGCCAAACCCCATGGCGAGTGTGACTGGATTTGTTTCGACGATCTCCGCCAACAGCCCGCAAACCTTGCCGCCGCCGAGCAGCACATCGTTCGGCCATTTCAGGACGCAATCACCCGAAGTCCCCAAGGCTTTAATCATATCATGCACCGCCAGCGCCGCCACGAAGCCTATCTGGCTGACGGCCGCAAGTTCGGCACCGGACACAAACAGACATGTTGCATGGAGATTGCCCCGTTCAGAATGCCATGAACGCCCGAGTCGGCCTCGCCCTTCAGTCTGTTCATCTGCCGACAGCCAAAGCGGTCCACGCTCACCAGCGAGCGCGCTTCGGCGTGCCTCGCTGTTAGTCGAATCGATGCTCTCGAATTGCAGCAGACGGTGGCCAGGCGGCAGCTTCAAAGCAGCGACTGGGCGGCAGTTTCCGCGACGGCGAGGACGTAGTTGACGAATACCACGAAGAACAACACAAAGGCGCCGCTGGCATAGGCAACTAGGCGCACTTCACTGTCCATGGGGTCGAAGCGCTCGGCCGGTTCGTCAAAATAGATGATCTTGACGATGCGCAGGTAATAGTAGGCCCCGACGACGCTGGACAACACGCCTATGACAGCAAGGATATAGAGGCCTGACTTGACGGCGGCGAGGAACACGAAGGCCTTGGCGAAAAAGCCGGCCAGCGGCGGAATGCCCGCGAGCGAGAACATCAGCATCGAGAGGACAAAGGCGAGACCCTTGTTGGTCTGCCCGAGACCGGCAAGATCGGCAATTGTTTCCACCTGCTGGTCGCGCCGCTTCATGGCGAGGACGCAAGCGAAGACGCCGAGTGTCGACAGCGCATAGATGAGGATATAGGCGACAACGCCGCGCACGCCCTCGGTGCTGCCAGCGGCAAGGCCGACGAGTGCATAGCCCATGTGGCCAATGGATGAGTAGGCCAGCAGACGCTTGATGTTGGACTGGCCGATGGCCGCAAAAGCGCCGAGGAGCATGGAGGCTATTGCAACGAAGGTAAGCACCTGCTGCCATTCATGCAGCATTCCAGCGAACGGCTGCATGGCAACACGCACCAGCAGCGCCATGGCGGCAACCTTGGGCGCTGCGGCGAAGAAGGCGGTGATCGGCGTGGGCGCGCCCTCATAGACATCAGGCGTCCACATATGGAACGGCACTGCCGAAATCTTGAAGGCGAGACCAGCGAGGATAAACACCAGGCCAAACAGCAGGCCAAGGTTTTCACCCGGGCCTTCCTTCAGAATTGCGGCAAGCTGGCCGAATTCCGTGGTTCCGGTGAAGCCATAAACAAACGATGCGCCGTACAGCAGCATGCCGGATGACAGCGCACCAAGGACAAAATACTTGAGTCCTGCTTCTGACGATTTGGCGCTATCGCGATTGATGGCCGCTACCACATAGAGCGAAAGTGACTGAAGCTCGAGACCCATATAGAGAGCGATCAGGCTGTTGGCGCTGATCATGGCCATCATGCCGATGCTGGCCAGCACGATGAGGATCGGATACTCGAAGCGGGCCGACTTCTCGCGTTTCAGGTAATTGGACGACAGCAAAATGGCGATTGCCGAGCCAAACAGCGCCAACACTTTCATAATTCGGGCAAAGGCATCCACCATGAAGGAGCCGCCGAAGGCCGTGGCCTTTGATTCACCTGTCGAAAGCACCAGCAAGGCGACAATCGCAAGAGCACCGACCGCGCCAAGCGTGACATGGTCGAAAGCGTCCTTCTGGCGGAAAACGCCGTACATCAGCAGGACCATGGCTAATACCGCCAGCACAATTTCCGGCAGGGCAGCGGCGGCGTCGTAAGTTTGCAGAAATGCCATGTCAGGACCTATTGCAGAGCGGCTAAGTTGAGTTCTGCAGCCGCGGCGGCAGCGACCTGAACCGACTTGAGAAGATTTTCAACGGAAGCTCCGAACATATCGAGCACCGGCGCCGGGTAGACACCAAAAATGATGGTCAGGATGGCAAGCGGCCCCAAGGTTGCCAGCTCACGCGGCGTCATGTCGGCGATATGGGCAAGCGACGATTTCTCCAACTTGCCGAAGACAACGCGGCGATAGAGCCAAAGCGCATAGCCTGCCGAGAGGATGACACCGAAGGTGGCGAAGAAGGCAACCCAGCTATTGTTCTGGAAGGTGCCAAGCAGCGTCAGGAACTCGCCGACGAAACCTGATGTGCCGGGCAGGCCGACATTGGCCATGGTGAACAGCATAAACACCAGCGCGTAGGTGGGCATGCGGCTGACGAGGCCGCCGTAAGCGGCAATCTCGCGCGTGTGCATGCGGTCGTAAACAACACCCACGCAGAGGAACAAGGCGCCGGAAACAAGGCCGTGGCTGATCATCTGGAACATGGCGCCGTCAATGCCCTGCCGCGTCATGGAGAAGATACCCATGGTGACAAAGCCCATGTGGGCGACGGAGGAATAGGCGATGAGCTTCTTCATATCCTCCTGCATCAGGGCGACGAGCGAAGTGTAAATGATGGCGATGACCGACAACGTATAGACCAGCGGCTGGAAGTAGACAGACGCATCGGGGAACATCGGCAGCGAGAAGCGCAGGAAGCCGTATCCGCCCATCTTCAGGAGGATGGCTGCCAGGATAACGGAGCCGGCGGTCGGTGCTTCAACGTGCGCATCAGGTAGCCAAGTGTGGACTGGCCACATCGGCATCTTCACTGCGAAGGAAGCAAAGAACGCCAACCACAACCACTTCTGCATTTCGGCAGGGAAGCCGGGCTTCAGGGATAGCAGGGTAACAATGTCGGTCGTGCCAGCGTGCCAGTACATGGCGAAGATGGCGATCAGCATGAGCACTGAACCAAGCAACGTGTAGAGGAAGAACTTGAAGCTGGCGTAGACGCGGCGCTGGCCACCCCAGATGCCGATGATGAGGAACATCGGAATGAGCCCTGCCTCGAAGAACACGTAGAACAGCATGAGATCCAGCGCGCAGAACACGCCGATCATCAGCGTTTCCAGCACGAGGAAGGCGATCATGTATTCCTTCAGGCGCTTTTCAACATGCCATGACGCCAGTATGCAAATCGGCATCAGGAAGGTGGTGAGGATGACAAAAGGCATGGAAATGCCGTCGACGCCCATGTGGTAGGTCGCTACCCCGCCCAGCCAATCATGACGCTCGGTCAGCTGGAAGCCGGGTTCGGCATAGTTGAAATTCAGCCAGATCAGCAGAGACGCGATGAAGGTGATGAGTGTCGTCCACAGCGCCGTCCAGCGGATATTGCGACGCGCCACATCATCATTGCCGCGCACAACCAGGATGAAGAGCGCGCCAATGAGCGGCGCGAAGGTGACAAAGGACAGTATGGGCCAGCCAGACATCAGCGCGCTCCCCCGAACGTGAACCAGGATATGAGCGCCGCCACGCCGATCAGCATGGCGAAGGCATAGTGATAGACATAACCAGTCTGCAGCCGCACCGCACCGCGGGCAACATCAATGACCCGCGCGGAGACCCCGTCCGGACCCATGCCATCGATGACGACCCCATCACCCTTTTTCCACAGGAAGCGGCCAAGCCACATGGCCGGGCGAACGATGAGGAAATCGTAGAGTTCGTCAAAATACCACTTGTTGAGCAGGAACTGGTATACCGGCCAGTGCATGGCGGCGAGCCGCTGCGGCAAGGCACCGTCACGGATGTAGAACAGCCAAGCGAGTGCAAAGCCCAGCACCATGGCGATGAAGGGCGAATAGACGACGAGGGCCGGAACCTCGTGCATGGCGTGCATGATGGGATTTTCAGCCAACGACTTGCCCCAGAACTCTGCAAAGGCGTGGCCAATGAAGAATTCCTTGAACAGGAAGCCCGCCGCAATTGCGCCAGCCGCAAGCACATAGAGCGGAATGAGCATCACCTGCGGGCTTTCATGCACATGACTCACTGTCTCTGCATCGGCACGCGGCTTGCCATTGAAGGTCATGAAGGCAAGGCGCCATGAATAGAACGACGTGCAGAAAGCAGCGATGACCAGCAGGACGAAGGCGTAGGAACCCACGGCCGAGTGGGCGGCAAAGGAGCTCTCGATTATCGCATCCTTCGAATAGTAGCCGGCAGTGAAGGGAAACCCGGTGAGTGCGAGATTGCCGATGATCATCAATACCCAGGTGATGCGGATCATGGGGGCAAGGCCACCCATCTTGCGCATGTCCTGTTCGCCGGACATGGCATGGATCACCGAACCGGAGCCAAGGAACAGCAGTGCCTTGAAGAAGGCATGGGTGAATAGATGGAAGATGCCGACGCCGTAGGCACCCACGCCGAGTGCCACGAACATGTAGCCCAATTGCGAACAGGTTGAATAGGCGATGACGCGCTTGATATCGTTCTGCACGAGGCCGACCGTTGCCGCAAAGAAAGCGGTGGTGGCGCCAATCACGACAACGACGTCCTTTGCCGCGGGCGCAAGTTCAAACAACGGCGAAAGGCGCGCCACAAGGAATACGCCAGCCGTCACCATGGTTGCGGCATGGATGAGGGCGGAAACTGGCGTTGGTCCTTCCATGGCGTCAGGCAACCATGTGTGGAGAAGGAACTGGGCAGACTTGCCCATGGCGCCCATGAACAGCAGCAGGCAGATGGTGGTGAGTGCATCCGGCTCCCAACTGAGGAAGTGGATGGTCTTGCCCTGCCAATCGGGGGCAGCAGCAAAAATATCATCAAACGAGATCGACTTGAACAGCAGGAAACAGCCGAAGATGCCGAGCGCAAAGCCAAAGTCGCCAACCCGGTTGACGACGAAGGCCTTGATGGCAGCGGCATTGGCGCTTTCGCGCGTGTACCAGAAGCCGATGAGCAGGTAGGAAGCGAGCCCCACGCCTTCCCAGCCGAAGAACATCTGCAGCAGATTGTCGGCAGTAATGAGCATGAGCATCGCAAAGGTAAACAGCGACAGGTAGGCGAAGAAGCGCGGCTGGTGCTCATCATGGCTCATGTAGCCAAGCGAATAGACGTGAACGAGCGCCGAGACTGTGGTGACAACGACGAACATGACTGCGGTCAGCGTGTCGACGCGCAGCACCCAGTTGGCGGAGAGCGCGCCGGAACTGATCCAGCGCAGCACCTCAACCTTGTGAACCTCGTTCTCGCCATGGCCAAGAAAGCCCGCGAACACGATCCATGACAGGATGGCCGAAATGCAGAGCAGCGCCGTGGTGAGATACATTGGCCAGGGCGGCCCATCATAGTGGCCGTGATGATCACCGTGCCCGTGGTCAAGCTCGACGTTATCGTTTCCGTGCGCATGCGAATGATCGCCATAGACTTCGGAATCTCGCCCAAGTTGCCGAAAGGCCTTGGTGCCGAACAGCCCTGCAATTAGCGCTCCGAGCAGCGGAAGAAATACGATGGCCTGATACATGCGCTTTTGCTTCAGCCCTTCATAAGGTTGATGTCTTCAACCGCAATTGTGCCGCGGTTGCGGAAATAGGTAACCAGGATGGCAAGCCCGATTGCAGCTTCACCGGCGGCAACCGTCAGCACCAGCAGGGCAAACACCTGGCCGACGAGGTCATGCAGCGCGGCGGAAAAAGCCACGAGGTTGATGTTGACCGCGAGTAAAATCAATTCGATCGACATCATGATGATGATGACGTTCTTGCGGTTGAGGAAAATGCCGAAGATGCCGATGGTGAAGATAATCGCGGCAACGGTAAGAAAATGGGTGAGACCGATCGCCATGTTCAAATCCCCTGCCCCGGTTCTACTTTGCGGATTTCGATGGCGGTTGCCGGCGTGCGGGCTACCTGATCAGCGATCACCTGGCGCTTGACGCCCTGCTTGTGGCGCAGCGTCAAGACAATTGCGCCCACCATGGCAACAAGCAGGATGAGCCCCGCCATCTGGAAGAAGTAGAAGTACTTTGTATAGAGCAGCGCGCCCAAAGCTTCCGTGTTGCTGGTTCCGCTCGGAGTTGGGGCGGAAATCTTGAGGCCCTCGGGTGCAAGCAGCCATGAGCTTCCGGCGAGAACGAGCTCAACCAGCACTATAAGGCCGATGACGCCGCCAATCGGCAGGTAATTGAGCATGCCCTGCCGCAACTCGACGAAATCGACATCCAACATCATGACGACGAACAGGAACAGCACGGCCACTGCGCCGACGTAAACAACGACGAGGATCATCGCCAGGAATTCCGCTCCCAACAGAATGAAGAGGCCTGCCGCGTTGAAAAAGCAAAGTATAAGGAACAACACAGAATGAACCGGGTTGCGCGCGGAGATGACCATCACCGCCGAGGCGATGGCCATGGCCGAGAAGAGATAGAAAAAAATAGTTACGGTTGTCATCCGCGCCCGTTCCTGCTCATTTTTGCTGCCCGACCGATGCCTTGTGGCGGTACCAGGCTATCAACCCACCAATGCCGCACACCATGATGAAGAGGGTGGAAAGGTCCAACGGGGCGGTGGCAATCAAATAGAGCCCAAAGCCAATCAAGGCAACGAACACTACCAAGCCGCCGGGGCCGTAAAAAAACTTGTTCAACCCTTCCATATCAATGTTCCCTCACCGGTATGGCGCATCGAGCGCGATGTTCTGCGCAATCTCGCGCTCCCACCGGTCGCCATTGGCCAAAAGCTTATCCTTGTTGAACAGCAGTTCTTCGCGCGTCTCGGTAGCGAACTCGAAGTTCGGTCCCTCGACGATGGCGTCGACCGGGCAGGCTTCTTGGCAGAAACCGCAGTAAATGCATTTCACCATGTCAATGTCATAGCGCGTAGTGCGGCGCGTCCCGTCATTACGGCGGGGACCGGCCTCAATGGTGATGGCCTGGGCCGGGCAAATGGCTTCGCACAGCTTGCAGGCGATGCAACGCTCTTCACCGTTGGGATAGCGGCGCAGCGCATGCTCGCCTCGGAAGCGCGGGCTGAGCGGACCCTTCTCGTGGGGATAGTTCAGCGTCACTTTCGGTGCGAAGAAATACTTCATGGCCAGCACCGTAGCGGCAAGAAATTCCTTGAGAAAGAGTGAGCGGGCGGCTTGTTCAAGTCTCATGTCATGTCACCCAACCGAAGGTCCGAAAGACTTGCCAAACAGCAAGCCGAAGATGGGCAGCAGCACGAGGCTTTGAAACCTAATCAGGTTCATGAGCCATGCGGGATCCCTGCCCTGCTTTCCAGTTAGTTTTGCCTCCTCGTGCTTCCAGCGCAACGCCGGCAAAACCATGGTCTGCACGACGATGAGTTCGGCCAAGCCAACCAGCAGGAATATGAAAGCTCCCGTCAGGCTCATTTGAGATTACCCGTCGCCATCAACACGCCAGCGGTCGCCACCACCCAGAACAGCGAAAGCGGCAGAAAAACCTTCCAGCCGAGGCGCATGAGCTGGTCATAACGGTAGCGCGGAACAATCGCCTTGGTGAGCGAGAACATGAATACCACGGCCCAGGCCTTGAGCAGGAACCAGACGATGCCCGGAACCCAGGTGAAAGGCGCAAACGGCAGCGGCGAAAGCCAGCCGCCGAGGAACAGGATCGCCGTCATCGACGACATGGTGAGGATGGCCACAAGCTCGGTGAGGAACTGCAGCAGGAAGAGAGATGACGAATACTCCACCATGTAGCCGGCGACGAGTTCCGACTCCGCTTCCACAAGGTCAAACGGCGGGCGGTTGGTTTCAGCGAGCGCCGACACAAAGAAGACGATGAACATGGGAAACAGCGGCAGCCAGTACCAACCGAGCAGGCCCCAGCCATTGTCCTGCGCCCGCACGATTTCGGAGAGGTTGAGCGAGCCGGCGCAGAGCAGCACAGTAACGATCACAAAACCAATCGATACTTCGTAGGAAACCATCTGTGCGGCCGAGCGCAGTGCCGACAAGAACGGATACTTCGAGTTGGAAGCCCACCCCGCCATGATGATGCCGTAGACGCCGAGCGAGGATATGGCGAACAGGAAGAGAATGCCGACGTTGATGTCCGCCACCACCCAGCCGTCACTGACGGGGATGACGGCCCAGGCCGCTATGGAAAGGATGACGCCGACGAGCGGCGCGAGCACGAACACGCCCTTGTTGGCGGCATCAGGAATGACCACTTCCTTGAGGATGAATTTCAGGAAGTCGGCAAACGGCTGCATGGTGCCCCAAGGGCCAACCACATTGGGACCGCGGCGCATGTGGATGGCGCCCCATATCTTGCGTTCGCCGTAGATGAGCACGGCGGTTGACAGCAGGACGCCGATGAGGACGCCGCCGATCATCAGCGCCTTGAACAGCCATGGATAGGTCTCGAACATCCGGTTACTCCGCCGCCATCGCCGAGGGGTGTTTTAGCGCGAAGGAGACGGCCTCCTCCACATGAATCAGCGCGGTGTCGAAGACGGGCATAGGCACATTGCCTTGATTGAGCAACATGCCGACTTCCGTGCAGCCGAGAATGAGGCAATCAGCGCCGCGCGCCTTGAGCCGCTCCGCTATTTGCACGTAGGCGGCACGTGAGGCTTCGGTGACGACACCCTTGCAAAGTTCGTCATAGATAATGCGGTGCGTTTCGCGGCGGTCAGCCTCGTCCGGCACCATGACTTCAAGCCCAAAATGCTTCGTCAGCCGGTCCTTGTAGAAATCCTGTTCCATCGTGTAGGCGGTGGCCATCAGGGCCGGGCGCTTCAGGCTGCGGGCAACAATGGCTTTGCCAGTTGCATCGGCAATATGCAGGAATGGCACGGTTATGGCAGCCTCGATGGCAGGCGCCACCTTGTGCATGGTGTTGGTGGCAAGGATGATGGCCTCGGCACCTGCGGCCTCAAGTTTGCGCGCGGCTTCCGCCAGCATCTTGCCCTGGGTTTCCCAGTCACCAGTCTGCTGCAGGCTTGCGATCTCAGCGAAATCGACGGACCAGATGACAAGGCGCGCGGAATGCAGGCCGCCGAGGCGGCTCCGCACCGCTTCGTTGAGCTTGGCATAGTAGATCGCGGTTGATTCCGCCGACATGCCGCCTATGACGCCAATCATCCGCATGGCTTACTCCGCTGCCTCCAGCCGCCGGCCAGCCTTGAGCGCCGAGCATTGGCCCATGGTGCGGGAAGCGCGCGCTATCGGATTGGTAAGGTAGAAATCCTTCACGGGGGAGACGAAGGCGGTTGATGACGTATCGCCCTCGCCCTTGCCGAGTTCCTGCAGCATCGCCGCATCCGCCGCAACGATCTGGTCGATGGCGGCTAGCTGCGGTGCGATCCTGTACATGGCGGCGCGCAATTCATTGAGGTTATTCCACGGCTGGGTCACATCAAGTGCTGCCGAGAGTGCGCGCAGGATGGCCCATTCTTCCCGCGCCTCGCCAGGCGGGAAAGCGGCGCGCGCAGTCATCTGCGGGCGACCTTCGGTGTTGACGTAGGTGATCGATTTTTCGGTGTAGGCGGCGGCCGGCAAGATGATATCGGCGCGGTGCGCTCCGGCATCGCCATGGCTACCCATGTAAATGACATAGGTTGTGTCGTTGATGTCCTGCATCGGCAGTTCGTCAGCGCCCGCAAGCATGAGAAGATCAAGATCGCCGGAACTTGCGGCCGCCAGCATCTGGCGCGTATTCATGCCGCCATCGCTCGGCAAAGCACAGACATCAAGCGCGCCGACGCGACCCGCCGCCGAGTGTAGAATATTGAAGCCGTTCCAGCCATCCTTGACGATGCCGATCGAAGCCGCCGCCCTGGCGGCCAGCGCCAGCACAGCAGCGCCGTCCGGCCTTGCCAAGGCGCCTTGGCCGATGATGAACATCGGCTTTTGCTTGTTGGCTGGCGGGTGCTCGGCAAAACGGGCTAGGCTTTCCGGCCCCGCGCCGAGGTAATTATAGTTGTAGGTGAGGTCTGCCTGTTCACCTACGACGCCAATGAGGCAACCACCCTTGAGCGCACGTTTGCGGATGCGGGCATTAAGAACCGGGGCTTCAACGCGCGGGTTGGTGCCTATGAGCATGATCGCGTCGGCTTCGTCGATGCCGGCGATCCTCGAATTGAAGATGTAGCCGGCGCGCCCGCCATATTCGCCGAGCGTGGTTCCATCCTGGCGGCAATCGATGCTGGTGATGCCGAGCCGCTGCGCCAGGTCCTTCAATGCGAAAGCTTCTTCCGCACCAACAAGATCACCGAGGATGATGCCGGTGCGGCTCTTGTCTGCCGCCTTGATGCGCTGCGCCACGCGCTGGATGATTTCATTCCAGGTGGCAGGCCGCAGCTTGCCAAATTCGCGGATGTAGGGCGTGTCGAGACGTTGGCTACGCAAACCGTCCCAGACAAAGCGCGTCTTGTCGGAAATCCATTCCTCGTTCACATCCTCATGGGTGCGCGGCAGGATGCGCAGCACTTCGCGGCCGCGCACATCGACGCGGATGTTGGAGCCAACGGCATCCATCGCATCAATCGTCTCGGTCTTGCGCAATTCCCAGGGCCTTGCCTTGAACTCATAAGGCTTGGAAGTGAGCGCGCCGACCGGGCACAGGTCGATGATGTTGCCCTGCAGTTCGGATGAGATGGCCTTGTCGAGGTAGGTGGTGATTTCCATGTCCTCGCCGCGGCCGGTGGCTCCCAGTTCCTCGACGCCGCCCACTTCGGTGGTGAAGCGGACACAGCGCGTGCACTGGATGCAGCGCGTCATCTCGGTCTTGACCAGCGGGCCTAGGTACTTGTCTTCAACCGCGCGCTTGTTCTCGCTGTAGCGATTGAAAGGGCGGCCATAGGCCATGGCCTGGTCCTGCAGATCGCACTCGCCGCCCTGATCGCAAATCGGGCAATCGAGCGGGTGATTGATGAGCAGGAACTCCATCACCCCTTCGCGGGCCTTCTTCACCATCGGCGTGTTGGTGAATACTTCTGGCGGTTCGCCGTTGGGGCCGGGGCGCAGATCGTTGACCAGCATGGCGCAGGAAGCCTGCGGCTTGGGCGGCCCGCCCTTCACTTCGACAAGGCACATGCGGCAGTTGCCGGCAATCGACAGCCGCTCGTGAAAGCAGAAGCGCGGCACTTCGGCGCCAGCCTGTTCGCAAGCCTGGAGCAGCGTCGTGCCGTTTTCGACTTCAACCTCCTGGCCGTCTATCTTGATCTTAGGCATCAGGCACACCTCAGCGAGCGCATGCGCTCCACATCCATCACTTCCGCCCAGCCGAAGGCATGCTCGGTAGGTCCATTCTTTTCGTAATGCTGCAGCCGCGCATAGGCCTCTTCCAGAGTTGGCTGATGAGCCTTCTGGCACATGCCAGAACACCATGTGCGGCTTTTCCATCAGGTCGAACCAGGCTTCGCGCTTCTTGTAGAAGTGAACATGAACGGTCTTGAACACGTAAGTCTCGAGCGACTTGGCGTCCTCCCAGACGGAGAGGTTGACCGCCATGTCGTCGCCAATGCGGAACTCGGTGGCATTGTTGTTGTCGCCCTTGAGGCGCCAGACAAAGCCGGGCGAGCGTTCGGCAATGGCATTGACGCGGTCGAGATTGTCCATGAACTCGGCCATGCGCGGATCGCTGGTCGGGTACTTGAACTTGCCAATGTTGAGTTCAGCGATGTGCATGACCACTACTCCGCTGCCACGCGGCGCACGGCGCCGTCATGGTCTGGATTATGCGAGTACTGGTCGATGCGCTCTTCGATGACGTGGCGGAAATGGCGGATGAGGCCCTGCACCGGCCAGGCGGCGGCATCACCAAGTGCGCAGATAGTGTGGCCTTCGATCTGGTAGGAAACTTCAAGCAGCATGTCGATCTCGCGCTTTTCGGCGCGGCCTTCGGCCATGCGGGTGAGAACGCGCCACATCCACCCAGTGCCTTCGCGGCAGGGCGTGCACTGGCCGCAGGATTCATGCTTGTAGAATTGCGCGAGCCGGGCGATGGCGCGGATCAGGTCAGTCGACTTGTCCATGACGATGACGGCCGCAGTGCCGAGGCCGGACTTCAAGGCGCGCAGCGAGTCAAAATCCATCGGACTGTCAGCGATCTGCGCTGCCGGCACCATCGGTACGGATGAGCCGCCAGGAATAACCGCGAGCAGGTTGTCCCAGCCGCCGCGGATACCGCCGCAATGCTTGTCAACAAGTTCGCGGAAGGTGATGCCCATTTCCTCTTCCACATTGCAGGGTTTGTTTACATGGCCTGAAATGCAGAACAGCTTGGTGCCGACATTGTTAGGCCGACCCAGCGAATTGAACCATGTTGCGCCACGCCGTAGAATGGTGCCTGTAACAGCAATCGATTCCACATTGTTGATGGTGGTGGGCGCGCCGTAAAGGCCGACATTTGCCGGGAACGGCGGCTTCATGCGCGGCTGGCCCTTCTTGCCCTCAAGACTTTCGAGCATCGCGGTTTCCTCGCCGCAGATATAGGCGCCAGCGCCGTGCGCGACGTAGAGATCGAAGTCCCAACCGTGAATGTTGTTCTTGCCGATGAGGCGCGCTTCATAAGCCTGGTCAATCGCAGCCTGCAAATGCTCACGCTCGCGAATGAATTCTCCGCGAACATAGATGTAGCCGACGTTGCAGGCCATGGCCGCTCCGGCAATGAGGCAACCTTCGACCAGCAGGTGAGGATCATGGCGAAGAATTTCACGGTCCTTGCAGGTGCCGGGTTCGGACTCGTCGGCATTGACGACAAGGTAATGCGGGCGTTCGCCCACCACCTTCGGCATGAACGACCATTTCAGGCCGGTGGGGAAACCAGCTCCGCCACGGCCACGCAGGTTGGAGGCCTTGATCTCGTTCACCAGCCAATCCCTGCCCTTGTCGATGAACGACTTGGTATCAAGCCATGCGCCACGCTTTTTGGCGCCAGCAAGGCCCCAGTCATGCAGGCCGTAGAGATTGGTGAAAATGCGGTCTTTGTCAGCGAGCATAACTAACTCCAGAAACACCCTCATGCTGAGGTGTGCGCACAGCGCGCCTCGAAGCATTCTGATGGCGATAAGACTGCGGCCCACCCTTCGAGGCATTGCCTTTGGCAATGCACCTCAAGGTGAGGGTTGAAATAACACTAGCCATCATTTCTTTGGCCTTTCGCCCACGGAACTTGTGGGCCGCCAACCGGTGGCCAGTTTCTTTGATTGCTTGATCCATTCATCGCGCTTGGCGCGGCCCTTGAAGCCTTCCAGCCGTTCGTCGACCCACTTGAGATCAGCGGCAGACCATGCAGCAACCTGCGAGAAGTGCCAGATGCCCATCTTGTTGAGCATCCGCGCAAGCGCCGGACCCACACCCCAGATGAGCTTCAGGTCATCACCCTTGCCGCCCTTGGGTTTGGTCAGAAGTTCTGGCTTGCCTACGACTTTTTTGACGGCGGGCTTCTTCGCCGCAGGTGGCTTTGCTACGGGTTTGGGAGTTGCTACTTTGACCGGCACAGCGTTGCCAGGCGGGCTCATCAACGGGGCGACGGCTGCGGGTGCAATGGCAGCTGCTACGATTGGCGAAGCAGGCGCTGGTGCAGGCGCTGCGGCTATCGGAGCTGCCGCCGGCTCAACAGGCGGCGGCGGAGGTGGTTCTATGCGCCTAAAGCTGCGGTCACGATCATAAAGGTTGCGATCAGTCAGGCTCGTCGGACCGCCCTCAGGCGCCGAAAACTGCCGCCCGTTCTGCGGGCCGGGTCTTACCGGCCTGTCAGCGGCAATATCATCGAGAAGCTTTTCCAAACTCGCTGGCGTCAGGTCTTCGTAAGTGTCTTTCCATATCTGCACCATCGGCGCGTTGACGCAGGCACCTAGGCACTCAACTTCTTCCCACGAAAATTCACCATCTGCAGAAAGGCGGTGCGGGTCGTGGTGAATCTTGTGCTGGCAAACCTTCTTCAGGTCTTCCGCGCCCCGCAACATACACGGGGTGGTACCGCACACTTGCACATGGGCTTTCTTGCCGACCGGCGAAAGCTGGAACATGGTGTAGAAGGTCGCGACTTCGAGCACTCGGATGTAGGGCATATCGAGCATCTGCGCGACATGCTCCATCGCCGGGCGAGACAGCCAGCCGTCTGCCTGTTCCTGCGCGCGCCACAGCAAAGCAATTACAGCGCTGGCCTGCTTGCCGGCAGGATACTGCGCGATCGCCTTCTTCGCCCACGATTGGTTCTGCGGCGTGAAAGTAAAGCTCGCAGGCTGGACGGGATCGAGGCGGCGTACAGACATTCAGGCAATTCCCTGATCGAATAGTTGCTTGTTGCAAAGAATGGAATTCCAGTGAGCCTTCCGCGGCGTTGCCGCAAAGTTGAAGACACCCTGCTGCTTGGCCACCGTCACATCAGACAGTGAAATGACTGGCGTTGGCGCGCGGTTTGGCCAGATGGCGTAAATCGCCAGCTTGTGCTGCTCCAGCAGTATACGGGAAATGGTGTGTTCGCCATCTGCGCGCTCATCTTCATAGAGGAAAAGGACATTGCGTTGGAGCAGCTTGGTTGCACCCTTGAAAGCAGCCGCCTCTGCGCCTTCAACATCGAGCTTAACAACAATTGGCGTTCTTGCGGAGCGTGCCAAGCCAGCCGCAGCGTCATCCAATGTCACGGTCTCGACCTTGAATGTCTGCAGAGTGTTGCGCTTGGCGCTGTCACCCGGATTGATGGTGAGGCCGAAGTGGTTCTTGCCATAGACTTGTAGCGTTTCGCCGCTCCCGGCAAAAACGGCGCGATGCAGAACCTTGAAGCGGTTGCCGTTCAGGCGCGTATTGGCTTCAAGCTGCGACAGGTTTGACTGCGCCGCCTCAATCGCGATCACCGGATGCGCACCGAAGTCCTTGCCCGAGACCTGTACCGACCAGTAGCCATAGTTCGCGCCACAGTCGATGAAAGCATAAGGCACATCGCGTACCGCCATCAGCAGGCGGCGAATTTCAGGCTCATAGTCGGCACGAAGGAACACGGCCTTGGACCAGTAGTTGTCGCCGAGCGGGAAGCTGAAAAGCAAATCCTGTGCTAACCGTACGATGGTTTCTGCCCCATTGGCAGAAAGCTTGCGCACCGTGCCTGTGACAACCCTGAACATGCCGCGGTTGGCGAAGGATGCCGCCGCCACGAGCGACCGCTGCAGCAGCTTGTCCAGCGGCCGCAGCGCATCATTGCGTTCAAGCTGAACTGGCATCGCCATGCTCACCGATCCACCTCACCGAACACGATATCGAGAGAGCCGAGGACGGCGGAGACGTCCGCCAGCATGAGACCGCGGCAGAGATGGTCCATAGCCTGCAAATGCGCAAAGCCGGGGGCGCGCAAGCGGCAGCGATATGGCTTGTTGGTGCCATCGCTCACCAGATAAACGCCAAACTCGCCTTTCGGCGCTTCGACAGCGGCATAGACTTCGCCTGCTGGCACCTTGTAGCCTTCGGTGTAGAGCTTGAAATGATGGATGAGCGCTTCCATCGACGTTTTCATTTCACTGCGCTTGGGTGGCACGACCTTGCCATCAGCCGATGACACCGGCCCTTGCCCGCCGGCGCCCGACAACAGGTTGACGCACTGCTTCATGATCTTGGTGCTTTCGCGCATTTCCTGCATGCGGATCAGGTAGCGATCATAATTGTCGCCGTTCTTGCCGATCGGAATATCGAAATCGAGCTCCGAGTAGCACTCGTAAGGTTGCGAGCGGCGCAAATCCCAGGCTGCGCCCGAGCCACGCACCATGACGCCAGAAAAGCCCCAGGCGAAACATTCTTCCAGCGAGACAACGCCGATATCGACATTGCGCTGCTTGAAGATGCGGTTGCCGGTGAGCAGCCCCTCGATATCGTCCAGCACCTTGTCGTGATGATTGCAGAACTCGCCGATATCGTCGATGAGTTTCTGCGGCAAATCCTGGTGCACGCCGCCTGGGCGCACGTAGGCCGCATGCATGCGCGAGCCGGAGGCGCGTTCATAAAAGACCATCATCTTCTCGCGCTCTTCGAAACCCCACAAGATGGGGGTCATCGCGCCGACGTCCAACGCCTGCGTGTTAACGTTCATATGGTGCGACAGCAGCCGCCCCATCTCCGAATACAGCACGCGGATCAGTTGCGCCCGCCGCGGTACGGTAATGTCTAGGAGTTTTTCGACCGCCAGAGCGAAGGCGTGCTCCTGATTCATTGGCGCGACGTAATCGAGCCGGTCGAAATACGGCACTGCCTGCAGGTAAGTCTTCTGTTCGATCAGTTTCTCGGTGCCGCGATGCAAAAGGCCGATGTGCGGATCAACCCGGGTGACGATTTCGCCATCCAGCTCAAGGATGAGACGCAACACGCCGTGCGCCGCCGGATGCTGCGGGCCGAAGTTGATCGAGAAATTGCGGACGGTGGCTTCATTCATGAGAGGGCCACCCCAGAGAGAAATGAATAGGCGAGATAGGCGACCGCTATTGCTGCGAGTGCTAACCACACCTGCATTCTGATCTTGGATTCGGCTGAGACAGCCTGCTTGCCGACGCCGGCCTTGCGGGCCGCCGCTTCCCTGGCCGCCTTGCGGGCCGCATCAAGGGATGCGACTTTGGGGTTTTCCGTCATCATGACTTGGCCTTTTCATCACCCGGCAGCACATACTGCGTACCTTCCCATGGCGAGAGATAATCGAACTGTCTGAACTCCTGTACGAGTTTTACCGGCTCATAGACCACGCGCTTGGCCTCGTCGTCATAGCGGACCTCGACATATCCCGTGACCGGAAAGTCCTTGCGGAGCGGATGTCCGGAGAAGCCATAGTCAGTGAGAATGCGTCTCAGGTCCGGGTGACCTTCAAACAGGATGCCGTAGAGGTCGAACACCTCGCGCTCAAACCAGTTGGCAGCGGGGAACAGCGGTATCAGGCTCGTGACCGGCGTCTCCTCGCCGACCATGAGCTTGACGCGGATACGGCGATTGGCCGTTGGCGACAGCAGATGATAGACAACATCAAAACGGGCCTCGCGGCCGGGATAATCCGCAGCCGTAAGGTCTATGAAGCAGAAGAAACGGCACTGCGCATCGTCCCGCAGGAACTTGATGACGGATATGATGGCGGAGGCTTCCACCATCACAGTCAACTCACCATAGGCAACTGTGTGGGAGATGACAGACGCGCCCTGCTTGTCGGCGATGTAGCTACCAAGGTCTTCCAGTGAATTGGTCATGCTCAGCGCTCAATTGTGCCGGTACGGCGAATCTTCTTCTGCAACTGCAGAATGCCATAGAGCAGCGCCTCGGCAGTGGGAGGGCACCCCGGAACATAGATGTCAACTGGCACGATCCGATCACAGCCGCGTACAACCGAATACGAGTAATGGTAGTAGCCGCCGCCGTTGGCGCAAGAGCCCATCGAGATAACGTAACGGGGCTCCGGCATCTGGTCGTAGACCTTGCGGAGAGCCGGCGCCATCTTGTTGGTGAGCGTGCCTGCAACGATCATCACGTCCGACTGGCGAGGCGAGGCGCGCGGCGCAAAGCCGAAACGTTCCACGTCATAGCGCGGCATGGAGGTGTGCATCATTTCTACCGCGCAGCAGGCGAGGCCAAAGGTCATCCACATGAGCGAGCCAGAGCGCGCCCAGTTGATGAGGTCATCGCTGGTGGTTACGAGGAAGCCCTTATCCGCCAGTTCTGCATTCACCTCGCTGAAGTACTGGCGCTGTTCGGGCAGTGCTTGCTCGATCAATCCCATTCGAGAGCTCCCTTCCGCCACTCATAAATGAAGCCGATTGTGAGTATGGCGAGGAAAATGATCATCGACCAGAAGCCGGGCGCTCCCAGATTCTTCAATGACACCGCCCACGGGAAAAGGAAAGCCACTTCAAGGTCGAAGATGATGAACAGGATCGAGACGAGATAGAAGCGTACATCGAACTTCATGCGCGCATCGTCGAACGCATTGAAGCCACACTCATAGGCGGAGAGCTTCTCCGGATCCGGCTTCTTGACTGCGATCAGGAATGGCGGAATGGCGAGCATCAGCGCAAGACCAGCGGCAAGTCCCATGAAAATAACGATGGGGAGATAGTCACTCAGGAGGTTTGGCATAGGGCTCAACCGTGACCTTTTCTAAAGGGCTTTGGCATTGCACGTGTGGTAGCGCGTTGCGTGCTGCACCGCAAGCGATTCAGGCCCAAATGCGGCAATGTTCCACTGCCACGCACAAGCAGTTGATGCGCCGAAAACACAAAAAATGTGCATTGGGAAATGGCGCGAGTGACGGGGCTCGAACCCGCGACCTTCGGCGTGACAGGCCGACGCTCTAACCAACTGAGCTACACCCGCTTGGTGATGGCGGTGGAATAGAGACTGGGGTGCGCCCTGTCAAGGCATCCGGCGCAATCAGTCTAGGCCTTCTGTTTGTGGCCTGTAACCTCAATCTCGATCTTCATGCGCGGGTCTGCGAGGCCCGCAGCAAACATGGTTGCCGCCGGCTTGATCTTGCCAAGGTATTTCTGCAGCACTGGCCAGCAGGCTTCAAAATCCGCTGCATTGGGCAGGATGTAGTGGACACGGACGATGTCCTTGAGGCTGAAGCCCGCCTGCTTCATGGCGGACTGGATGTTCTTGAGCGTCTGCTCCGCCTGTTCGGCTACATCATCCGAAATCCGCATAGTGACGTAATCAAAGCCAGTGGTGCCAGACACAAATATCCAGCGGCCATCAACCACAGCGCGCGAATAGCCGATCTGCTCTTCGAACTTTGATCCTGACGAAATCAGCTTACGCGTCATGCTCTTGTCCTTCCGCCATGCTCTCACCATCTAGTTCAAAACTTTCACCCCAGCTGAGCTTGCGCGCAACCTTGAAGGCTGGCTTGTCACGGCTGACGATTGAGCGCACACCCAATCCATCCGCCGTGCAGAGACGAAACTCAATGGCAGGTTTCGTTGGCCGTGGCGGGCCGAGGATTCTCGCCCGCGCTGGCTTGAAGGCCTGCCTCGTCACGACAAGATAGCTGAATTTTTCGTCTTCGTAAGGAACGGAAGCCTGCTTGGCATGCATATGCAGCCTGCTGCGGGCAAGGCGGGCGGAGAAGTGGCACCAGTCCGGCGCCTGCAACGGGCACTCGTTGCCATGGGGACATGGCGCCAGAATGTGGCCTCCATGGTCCACCAGCCAGCGGCGGGCTGCCAGAATGCGGGCGAAGCCTGCAGGCGTTCCCGGCTCGACGATGACAAGCGCCTGCCCTGCCGCTTTCCAAGACTTCTCCAGACAGGAAACGAGTTCACCAGCTGCAAGTTCAGTAAAGCTGTAGGCAGCCACGACGATATCTGCCTGCAGGGGCATGGGCTCTCGCCCCATGTCGATGGCGTGAAGGGTCGCTGTGGCAAGTACGGGGCGTTCGGCCGCGGCGCAGAGTTCTCGCGCCACCTGCATGAAGGGCTGGTGATGGTCTACCATGTCTATGCGTGAAAGCTGCGGCCACTGCTCAGCCGCCGCCCAGCACGCAGTACCGGGTCCGGACCCGAGGTCTAACAAGGTCCGGACTTCGAGCTCAAGCGCAACATTGGCTAACTCACGGAAGACACTTGCGACTGCGGCGTAGGTTGCCGGCAAGCGGGCTGCCACATAGGCCCGAACGTCTACGCTTCCGCCTGCCGAGGACTTGCCGCTGCGGTAACTATTGGACAGAAGCTTGGCCGGCGCGGCAAGTCCGGCAGCGCCCCGTTCAGCCAGCCAGGATTCTGCAATCTTCAGTAGCGGCGCCTGCATGACCACCCGCCGTTAATTTGCTTAATATGACAAACCATTGACAAGACTTGAGTTTTTACGTCAGAATACTTTGTTGTTAAGGTTAACAATTTACTAAGATCATAGCTAGAACTGGATTTGCTCCTTATACTGATTAATAGTTGGCTGAGGTGGAGGACGCGTCCGGATTCAGGGGCTTACGTTCTTTACCATGTCCAAAGGTGCCGGCCGGTCTTGAGTTTCCTTTAACGTTTGGAACGGCAAGACAAGCCGGATTGATGTGCGCAGCGGGAATGACCTTTCCTGCGCAAATGTCAGTGGGGCAGATTGAGACGGCGATTTTGACCCACAGGAGGGAGAACGTGTTGCCACGAGCTAGCGACAACAAAGGCAAGTCATACGGACGGGTGTTTTCGTTCGGTTCGGACGACAATAAGTCCGAGGCCTCGCCTGCCCCATCCGCAGGCAGCAAAGCCGAAAGGACTGCTGCCCCCACGTCCAAGACGCCGCTCCAACCCGCAAGGCCTGCTCCGCGTGCACCTTCGGTGCCGCCGCAGGCTGATGCACCTGCAACGACAACTTATTCTTACGAGCACCAGACCATGAGCAAGAAAGTCTTCGATGCCCTGTCAGACGACTCGGATCCGAGCAAGGCGCTCGCCGATATCCGCCGCCTGTTGGTAGGCCCTGCCTCGCAGCTTCATGAAGCACGCATGGAAGAGGTGATCTCGATCCTCGAGGAATCCGATCGGGCGCACAATACTTCAATCGCCAATCTCGAACTGCGCTGCAACGAACTTGCAGCCATGTGCGAGCGCTTGCTGTCAGCCAATGACGAAGCGCATGGCAAGATCCAGAGCCATGCCGATTACTTCAACAGCGAAATCCAGAAGTCTGGCAAGGCGCAGCAGGACAAGCTGTCCGAGCTGTTCATCATGTTCGACAACAAGCTACAGAAGATGTCAGCTGAAATGCACCAGCTGGCCGATACGCTGGCGGCAAAAACCAGCAGCGACTATCAGGCGCTGGCCAATGACGTGGTGAGCCGCGTGCAACAGCTCGCCTCCTCCACAGCCGCTAACCACGACAAGCTTGTTACCCACTTCGAGAACCGCCTGAACCAGACGGAAACGGTGGCTGACCAGGACAAGCGCAAGCAGCTTGATACGTTTGCCGAGGGTTTTGCCGATCTCGCGGACCGCTTGCTCACCCTGCGCAAGAACCAGGGCTGAACCAGGTCCAGAATATTTCTTCGGAACAATCGTTAGGGGCGGAGGCAACTCCGCCCCTTTGCAGTTCTGGCGGCTGTTCAGGGGCGTCCCTGCGCCAGCGCAATCTTGACCGCGAAGAATGCGAAGACACCGGCAAAGCTGTAATCAATTCCGCGCAGCACTCGCGGCCGCGATTTCAACCAACCGACCAGCCAGTCGGCGGATAGAATGAGCAGCACGGACAGCGGGATGTTGATCAGCACGAAATAGATGCCAAGGAAGGTGAGTTTGCCCATGACATGGGGATCACTGGCGGAAACGAACTGCGGCAGGAAAGTGATGAAGAACAGCACCACCTTTGGATTGGTGAGGTTGACGGTTATTCCCATAAGAAAACTTGCGAGCGGCAATACCATACGCTTCTCCCCTGTCTTGACATTGAGCGAGGAGCCGTTGCGGATGGCATCAACAGCGAGCCACAGCAGGTATGCGGCGCCGACGATCTTGAGAATGAGAAACGCCGTCGCCGAAGCCGCTATGAGCGCCGAAATGCCGAAAGCAACAAGCAGCGTGTGGACGACACAGCCCAGATTGGCACCCATTGCGGAGGCAAAACCTGCCGATTTGCCGCCAGCGATGGTGCGCGCCAGAAATTGGCTCATGTCCGGCCCCGGCGTAATGAACAACAGGACCGAGGCCAGCGAATAGGCCAACAGGGTGGATATGTCAGGGATGAAACTCATGCCTGATTCGGTACGACTGTAGCGTAGCCGCATCAAGTTCAAAATTTGCAGGCCGGCCCTTGCGAATCTGGAGGGACCGGCAGTTTGATCAGCTTATCAGCAGGGCACCACGCCGCCCTCGCTGGGTTAGAAGACTGAAGGAGACTGTAGACGGCGCAACACTGAAAACAGACCAATCGGACTTCATTAGCCCCGTGCGCCCTCAGAAACCGCACGGGGCATTTTTATGGCACCCTTGCATTGCAGAGGTACCCTGAGTAAGACACCGGTTGAGGGCGATTAGCTCAGTTGGTAGAGCGCTTCGTTTACACCGAAGATGTCGGGAGTTCGAGTCTCTCATCGCCCACCATTCCCTCCCGGTTCCCAATCATTTTCAGCGGAATTTCCTCATGTTCAGGCTAGACGAAAAGCTCTCCCGCATTCGCGCCGGAAAATACAAGCGCACGGACTTCATCATCGCTGACGCCAAGGACGGCGACATGGGTCCGAGCATGACATCTTGCGGGCCGAAGCGGGAGAAGGATGGCAGCGCCAAACGCAACTACACGCGGCCTGAGTTTCTGCAGAACATCAAAGCCATCGTCGAGCAGGACATCGTTGACATCATGCTGACGTCAGCCTCGAACATGGAAGCGCTGGTCGAGATGGGCGTCTACAAGAAGAGCAAGGTGAAGCCAGCGATCCGCGCAAATGACACTACTGATGTGTGGGTCATGCGCGGCGCCACTTACGCCAAGAAACCCTCCCTGCCGTTCCGTTCGGCCGCCCTGCCCCGCGTCATGCACGGTGGGCTCGATGCAAAACCAAGCGCCAAGCTCAAGGGCACCGACCTCGGGCTCTATTCTATCACATTCAACAACGACCTTGATCGCGACATCGAGTCTCTCGAAGCCTTCGGCTTGTTCCGCGAGGAAGCAGCGAGCAATGGCTTCACCTACTTCCTGGAAGTGTTCAATCCCAATGTCGATTGCGGCATCGCGCCGGAAACCATCCCCTTCTACCTCAATGATTGCCTGATGCGCTGCATCGCCGGCGTGACCAAGGCGGACCGGCCGCAGTTCCTCAAGATCCCGTTCAACGGGCCCAAGGCGCTGGAAGAACTCGCGTCGTATGATCCCAGCATCGTCGTCGGCGTGCTCGGCGGCGGCGCAGGAACGACACGCGATTGCTTCGAACTGCTGCACCAGGCTGAAAAGTATGGCGCTCGCGTTGCACTGTTCGGACGCAAGATCAATCTCGCCGAAGACCCGCTCGCCATGGTGGCTTTCATGCGGGAGGTGGCAAGCGGCAACATTGCACCGGTCGAAGCCGTAAAAGCCTATCATGCTGGGCTGCAGAAGAACGGTGTCACGCCGATCCGCCCTCTCGCTGCGGATAGCGAGATCACCGAAAAGGTCCTCAAGGGAGCCTGATAATGGCGGCTGGCCAGCGTCGCGGTTTCATCTCCGGCGGCACATGGTGCGTTGACCGCAATTGTGTCGTCAGCTTTTGGCCCGGCGAAGACAGCATAGCCGAGTATCTCGGTGACGAAAGCGAGGGCGGCGGCTCCGGCTACAATCTTGCCGTCAACATGCGGCGGATTGACCCCACCATGCCTGTCGAAGCGATTACGCTCATTGGCGATGACGATACCGGCCGCCTGCTTCTGCAATTGGCGGCGCAGCATGGCATCGACCGGCGTCAGATTCATGTTGCGGCCAATGAATCCACCCAGTTTACCGATGCGTTCATCTCCAAGGCATCAGGTCACCGCACGCATATCTTCCGCCGTGGCGTAGCCAGCAAGCTCTGCCCGGACCATTTCGACTTCTCAGAATCCAATGCTCGCTACTTACACCTTGGCCTGCCGGGAATTCACGACCTGCTTGATAATGCCTGGGGCGAAGACGCCAATGGCTGGGTAACGGTGCTGCGCAAGGCGCGGGCGCAGGGCTTGAACACCAACATGGAACTGCCGAGTGTTGACCCTGCCATACTGTCGGCAATTGTGCGTCCATGCCTGCCGCATCTGAATCTCATCATCATCAATGACATGGAAGTCGGCGCGCTCGCCGGCATGATGACAAAGCCAGGTGGCCAGACAGATGCGCAAGCTTGCGAACGTGCCGCACGCAATGTGTTGGAGCGCGGCGTTGAAGACATGGTTGTGGTGCATTGGCCTGAGTGCGCCGTGGCGGTGCCGCGAAATAGTGCGGCTGTGTTCAAAGCATCCGTCACCATTCCGCAAGGCCAGGTGACAAGCGCCAACGGCGCAGGAGATGGATTCGCCAGCGGCATGCTTTACGGTCTGCATGAGGGTTGGCCGCTCGAGCAATGTCTTCGACTGGCCCACGCCAATGCCGCCTGCTCGCTGCGTGCGCTATCCACGACTGGCGCGATTGAGCCCTGGCGCAAGAGCCTCGAACTGGCTGACGACTGGGGCTGGCGAACTTGAAGCAGGCGATTATTGCCTGTTTGCTGATAATGGCGGCGCTTTTCGATGCAATTGCAGAACGCTGCAGGCGGCTTCGCTTGTCGAGCCCGTTATGCGCATGGAGGCTGAACGGGGACCGCCGACAATCGCCATGACGTTCGATGCCTGCGGCGGTAAGACCGATCACCGCATCCTGCGCGTTCTAGTCGAACAGCGCATTCCCGCAACCATCTTTGTCACGTCGATCTGGATGAGGCGAAATCCGCAGGAACTCGCCACGCTGCTCGCGAACCGCGATCTGTTCGAGATCGAGAACCATGGCCGCCACCATGTGCCAGCGATTGACATTTCAGCCAGCCTATTCGGACTGAGGGCTGCCGGGTCGGCAGTGGCGGTCAAACGTGAGGTGACCGAGGGTCGCGAAGATATAGCAAAGCAAACAGGCCGTGTGCCTTCCTGGTTTCGCGGCGCAGCAGCAGTCTATACGCATTCGAGTTTGACCGCGATTGAAGCAATGGGAATGCGAATTGCGGGTTACTCCATCGCCGGTGATGGTGGCACCTTGCTGTCACAACGGCGAACTGCCAAGCGGATGCTGGCAGCGCGTGATGGCGATATCATCCTCGCCCATCTCAATCATCCGGAACGAGCGGCAGGGGCTGGCGTTGCCGAGGCTCTCCTTGCCCTCAAGGCAAAGGGATACCGCTTCGTGCGGCTCGCGAGCCCGGGGCTGACGTTCAGGACCGTCCTCCCCAAACAAAAGTGAGCTGGGTACCCCCGCCTTGTCCTGCACAGCAAAACGCACATGTGGCAGCGGCATGGCGACAAACCGCGTCATTCTTCAAACAATATTTTGGACCAGACCCATGGCCAACGACAGGAGTACGTCATGCGTATCATGCTTTTAGTGTTGGCAGCGGGCATTGCCACGCTGTCTTTCTCGGCCCCAGCCCAGGCTCAATTCGGCGACGAAACCCTCGGCCCGGTCAAGAAATGCCCGCCCTACTGCCCGCGCCCGATTGTAAGACCGCGGGGCGGCGCGAATCCTGCTCCCGTAGATCCACCAGGTGCTGTTCATCCACGTCCCCGACCACACTGGCAGCCGCCCATCTATCATGGCGACGGTTGGCAGCACTACAACCACCCCCGCTATTACTACGACCCCTATTTTGTATCGCCATACATTTACGACTCGTATGACGATGACCGTTTTACCTATGACGAATACTATGATCATATCGACCAACCACGCCGGGCGGCGCGGGTCAGCTGCGCATCCGCTAACCGACTGCTGCGCCGGAATGGCTACCGCAACGTCAAGGCGACGGATTGCAAGGGCAAGAGCTACGGCTTCACCGCCAGCAAGGGCGGCAAGAGCTACAAGTTGACCGTCAGCGCCCGTACAGGCTCCATCATCTCGCGCAAACGATACTGATACCGATACTGCGAATAGAAAAAAGGGCGGATTGAGCTCCGCCCTTTCTCCAGTCAGTTTTTCTTACGCTTCAGTGCGCCCTGGCGCCTTCGCCGTCCTTGTCGGCGGCGAGGCGGGCAGCCGCAGCAGCTTCTTCCGCCTCCTCGTCCCATACGATGGCGACGGGTTGACGCGTAAGTGCATGCTTGAGCACGTCATCCATGCGCGCTACCGGCACGATCTCCATGCCAGATTTGACGCTGTCCGGAATCTCCGCGAGGTCCTTCGCATTCTCCTCGGGGATCATCACCTTTTTGATGCCGCCGCGCAGTGCTGCAAGCAGTTTCTCCTTAAGACCGCCGATGGGCAGTACCCTGCCCCGCAGCGTGATTTCTCCGGTCATGGCGACGTCACGGCGAACTGGAATGCCTGTCATCACCGAGACGATAGCTGTCACCATCGCGATACCGGCAGACGGGCCATCCTTCGGCGTAGCGCCTTCCGGCACATGCACGTGAATGTCCTTCTTGTCGAAAGTGGGCGGCTTGACGCCAATCAATGGCGCGCGCGAGCGAACGTACGATGATGCAGCCGAGATCGACTCCTTCATCACGTCCTTGAGGTTGCCAGTCACCGTCATCTTGCCTTTGCCGGGCATCATGAGGGCTTCGATGGTCAGCAACTCGCCGCCAACCTCGGTCCAGGCAAGTCCCGTCACAACGCCAACCTGATCTTCGCGCTCAACCTCGCCATAGCTGAATCTCTGGACGCCCAGGTACTGGTTGACGATTTCAGGCGTGACCTTCACCTTCTTTTTCTTCGAGATCATGAGATCCTTCACCGCCTTGCGGGCGAGCGTGTTGATCTCACGTTCGAGGCTGCGAACGCCCGCTTCACGGGTGTAGCGGCGCACGACTTCATAAACCGCGTCCTGCCCCATCTCGAATTCCTTCTTATCAAGGCCATGGTTGTCCATGACCTTGGGGATGAGATGCTTCTTGGCGATCTGTACCTTTTCCTCTTCCGTGTAACCGGCGATGCGGATGATCTCCATGCGATCAAGAAGAGCGGGCGGAATGTTGAGCGTGTTCGACGTGGTGACGAACATCACGTTCGACAGGTCATATTCCACCTCAAGATAGTGGTCCATGAAAGTCGAGTTCTGCTCAGGATCAAGTACTTCAAGCAACGCCGCCGAAGGATCGCCACGGAAATCCATGCCCATCTTGTCGATCTCGTCGAGCAAGAACAGCGGGTTCGACTTCTTTGCCTTCTTCATCGACTGGATGATCTTGCCGGGCATCGAGCCGATGTAGGTGCGGCGGTGACCGCGGATCTCGGCCTCGTCACGCACGCCGCCCAGCGACATGCGGATGAACTCGCGCCCTGTCGCCTTGGCGATCGACTTGCCGAGCGATGTCTTGCCGACACCCGGAGGGCCGACGAGACAAAGGATTGGCCCGCGCATCTTGTTGGTGCGAGACTGCACGGCGAGATACTCGACGATACGTTCCTTGACCTTGTCGAGGCCGAAGTGATCGGAATCGAGAACGCCCTGCGCGAATCCGAGGTCCTTCTTGACCTTGCTCTTGTTGCCCCACGGAATGTTGAGCAGCCAATCCAGATAATTGCGCACGACAGTGGCTTCGGCCGACATCGGGCTCATCTGGCGCAGCTTCTTGATCTCGGCTTCGGCGCGCTCGCGCGCTTCCTTCGAGAATTTGGTGTTCTTCACCTTCTGCTCGATCTCGCCGATCTCGTCGCGTTCCTCGCCGTCGCCGAGCTCCTTCTGAATGGCCTTCATCTGCTCATTCAGATAGTACTCACGCTGCGTCTTCTCCATCTGCCGCTTGACGCGGCTGCGGATGCGCTTCTCGACCTGGAGAACGGAAATCTCGCCTTCCATCAGCGCGAATGCCTTCTCGAGACGGTCCTGAACGGACTGCATCTCAAGGATTTCCTGCTTCTCGGTGATCTTGATGGCGAGATGCGCGGCGATGGTATCAGAGAGCTTGGCATAGTCGGTGATCTGGCCCAGCGAGGCCAGCACTTCCTGCGGCACCTTCTTGTTGAGCTTCACATAGCTCTCGAACTGCGACACGGCCGTGCGGGCGAGCGCCTCTGTCTCCTGCTCGTTGCCGATGACAGAAGGTACGACGCGCACTTCGGCGGAATAGAATTCAGTCGACGAGGTGAAGCGTTCGATCTTGGCGCGCTCTATACCCTCGATCAGCACCTTCACGGTGCCATCCGGCAGTTTCAACAGCTGCAGCACCTGGGCGAGCGTGCCGACTTCATAAATGGCATCCATCGCCGGATCGTCATCACCAGGGTTTTTCTGGGCCACAAGCAGGATACGCTTGTCGTCGCGCATCACTTCTTCCAGCGCCTTGATGGACTTCTCTCGCCCGACGAACAGCGGCACGATCATGTGCGGGAATACAACAATGTCGCGCAGCGGCAAAACCGGCAGCGTTTCCAGCTTGCCTTCAGCTGCGGGCGTTTTTGGTGACTTGCTCATTCTTGTTCCTTTCAGGGTTAGGCCGCCTTGGGGCCACAACCCCCACTTGGGCAGTTGCCGCCTAGCGCCTTGCCTGGCTCATATCGAATGCCCGGTTGGCACACGGATCGAACTTCAGCCCACTCCAGATGGCAAGCAGGCGTTAACTTTTCAATGGTGCCTAGCGAGTGCCATCCACGCCAATTAAGCAGTAGCCGGCGCCACCTTGCCTACCACCTGTTTATCGCGATCAGCATAGATCAGGAGAGGCCGTGCATCGCCGTCCACAACCTCCTTCGAGATTACGACTTCCTCAACGCCGGACATGGTCGGCAAGTCGAACATGGTTTCGAGCAGAATGGATTCCATAATCGACCGAAGGCCGCGGGCACCTGTCTTGCGTTCAATTGCCCTGCGCGAAATCGAGCGCAGCGATTCCTCCGGGAACGTCAGCTTGACGCCTTCCATCTCGAACAGGCGTTGGTACTGCTTGATCAGCGCGTTCTTGGGCTGCGTCAGGATCTGGATGAGGGCAGCCTCATCAAGGTCTTCCAGCGTGGCGATGACCGGCAAACGGCCAACGAATTCCGGAATGAGACCGAAGCGCAGAAGATCTTCGGGTTCGAGATCGCGGAGCAGCGCGCCAGTGCGGCGGTCATCGACCGACTTCACCTCGGCGCCGAAGCCAATGCCTGAACCCTTGCCGCGCTGGTTGATGATGCGCTCAAGGCCCGCAAATGCGCCGCCGCAGATGAACAGGATATTGGTGGTGTCGACCTGCAGGAATTCCTGCTGCGGATGCTTGCGGCCGCCCTGCGGGGGAACGCTCGCAACTGTGCCTTCCATGATCTTGAGTAGCGCCTGCTGCACGCCCTCGCCCGACACATCGCGCGTGATCGACGGGTTGTCGGACTTGCGCGAGATCTTGTCCACTTCGTCGATGTAGACGATGCCGCGCTGGGCACGCTCGACATTGTAGTCGGCGGACTGCAGCAGCTTGAGGATGATGTTTTCGACGTCCTCACCAACGTAGCCGGCCTCGGTCAGCGTCGTCGCGTCAGCCATGGTAAAGGGCACATCGAGAATACGGGCCAGCGTCTGTGCCAGCAGAGTCTTGCCCGAACCGGTGGGGCCGACGAGCAGGATGTTGGACTTCGCCAACTCGACATCGTTGTTCTTGGCCGCGTGGTTCAGGCGCTTGTAGTGGTTATGAACTGCAACGGCCAAAACCTTTTTGGCGTACACTTGGTCAATGACATAGTCGTCCAGGACCTTGCGGATTTCCTGCGGGGACGGCACGCCGTCCTTCGACTTGACGAGCGAGGATTTGTTCTCTTCGCGGATGATGTCCATGCACAGTTCGACGCATTCATCGCAGATGAACACTGTCGGGCCCGCAATGAGCTTGCGGACCTCATGCTGACTCTTGCCGCAAAAAGAGCAGTAAAGCGTATTCTTGCTTTCTCCGGCCGTACCCTTGCTCATTCCTTCTCCTCAAACCTTGCAGGCACAAAGCACACAACTGTAACGCAGAATACTGCTGCAAGGACCATATAGACTTACGATACGGCAGCCATCATAGCCGAACCTTGCCGACTCAATCCAGCATGCGCCGCGAGAGTTAATCAAATCTTGATTTAGCCCGGAAATGGGCGCGGCAAAAGCATAAAAATACTGACAGTTTCCGCTGTATTACTTGCCTTCTGCCGCTTCTGGCCGCTTTTCCAGGACCTTGTCAATCAAGCCGAATTCCTTGGCCATTTCGGCGGTAAAGAAATTGTCGCGTTCCAGCGCGTCCTCGACCTCCTTGATCGAGCGCCCGGTATGCTTGACATATATCTCGTTCAGACGCTTCTTGAGGCCTTCAACCTCGCGGGCGTGGATCAGTATGTCGGTCACTTGTCCTTGGTAGCCGCCGGAGGGCTGATGCACCATGATGCGCGAGTTGGGGAGCGAGAAGCGCATGTCCTTGTCGCCAGCCGTCAGCAGCAGCGAACCCATCGAAGCCGCCTGCCCCATCACCGTGGTGGCGATCTTCGGGCGGATGAACTGCATGGTGTCGTAGATCGACAGGCCAGAGGTGACAACACCGCCCGGCGAGTTGATGTACATCGAAATCTCCTTCTTCGGATTGTCTGCCTCGAGGAACAGCAGCTGCATGCAGATGGAGGCGGCAACATTGTCGTCGATCGGACCGGTGATGAAGATGATGCGCTCGCGCAGCAGCCGCGAGGGCAGGTCATAGACGCGTTCGCCACGGGCTTCCTGCTGGATGACAGATGGCCAGTAGGAAGCTTGGGTCGGGAATTCCATGGGATCGCGCATATTTACCTCTGCTGTATCGAATCAGTCTTCCACAGTCAGAGAGTTAGATAGGGACTGGTTGCCGCTTAGTGAAGAGGCGGCAAAACATGCCGGGAATCCGTTGACTTAGCGTGCTTTGCCCAGCAAGTCTCACAACATGACGACCAAACTCAAAGTAGCATTGGCTCTTGCTGTCCTTGCCCTGTTGGCGCAAGTCGCGGAAGCCCGGGAGACCTCACGCAACGCTTATTATCCGGTGCGGGGTCGCACCGCGAAGGAGGTTTACGAGTTCGATCCGGACATCTGCGCCGAAGGTTGCAGCCAACGCGACTTTCGCCTTTACCGCCATCGCCACCAAGACTGACTCCAAGGTGACGCAAACGGGCGGCGCTTGTGGTTATGGCGCCTTCAAGACTTCCGCCTTCTACATCTTCAATTTGCCGCAACACACAGCGCCATCAGAGCTTTCCGGCGCCACACTGGCCAATTGGCGCAGCTTCGTCAGCTACTTGCAAGCTCATGAGCAAGGCCACCGCGACATGTGGCGGCAATGCTTTGCTGCCTATGACAGCCAAGCCCTTCGCCTCACCGCCTCGACCTGCGAAGACCTCGACCGGCGGCGTGAAAAGCTGTTCACCAGCATCAAACGGAAATGCATCGCCAAGGACGAGGAGTATGACTTCGCTTTCCGCAAAGATGTGCGGAATGAGCCGTTCGTGAAGGAAGCCTTGCAGGGTAACTAGTCAACCTTGCGGACAGCCCCTTTGGCAGCGCTCGTGGTCAGCTTCGCGTAAGCTTTGAGGGCAGTCGTCACCTTGCGCTTGCGCACCTCGGCAGGCTTGAAGCCCTTGGCTTCCTGCAAGGCCCGGCGCTTGGCCAGCACATCATCCGCCACCTTCAACTTGATCGTGCGGTTCGGGATGTCGATCTCAATGATGTCACCTTTCTCAACCAGAGCGATCAATCCGCCTTCCGCCGCTTCCGGCGAAACATGGCCGATGGAAAGACCGGAGGTGCCGCCGGAGAAGCGGCCATCGGTGAGAAGCGCGCAGGATTTTCCGAGCCCCTTCGATTTGATGTAGCTCGTTGGATAGAGCATCTCCTGCATGCCGGGACCGCCGATTGGCCCCTCATAGCGGATGACGACGACTTCGCCCGCCTTCACATGCCCGTTGAGAATGCCAAGCACGGCCGAATCCTGGCTCTCGAACACATGCGCAGGCCCGGTGAATTTCAGGATCGATTCATCGACGCCAGCCGTCTTCACAATGCAGCCATCAACGGCGATGTTGCCCTTCAGCACGGCAAGGCCGCCATCCTTCGAAAATGGCGTGGCGGCGGAGCGGATGGCGCCCTTCTCGCGGTCAATGTCGAGGTCGTCCCAGCGCCGGTCCTGGCTGAAGGCTACCTGCGTCGGCACGCCACCGGGAGCTGCCAGGAAGAACTCACGGACAGAATTGGATTTGGTGCGCGTTATGTCCCAGCGGTTGATGGCCTCGCCCAGCGTTGCAGTATGCACTGTCGGCAAATCAGCATGGATGAGGCCCGCCTTCTCCAACTCGCCGAGGATGGACATGATGCCACCGGCGCGGTGAACATCCTCCATGTGAACATCCGCCTTGGCAGGCGCCACCTTGCAGAGCACCGGCACGCGGCGGCTCAGCCGGTCAATGTCATCCATGGTGAAATTGATTTCGCCTTCATGCGCCGCAGCTAGGATGTGCAGCACAGTGTTGGTGGAGCCGCCCATCGCGATATCGAGCGTCATGGCGTTTTCAAAAGCCTTGAAGCTTGCCACATTGCGCGGCAGCACACTGTCGTCATCCTGCTCGTAGTGACGCCGCGTGATGTCGACAATGAGATGACCAGCTTCAAGGAACAGGCGCTTGCGGTCCGCATGCGTCGCCAGTGTCGAGCCGTTACCGGGCAGCGAAAGCCCCAGCGCCTCGGTGAGGCAGTTCATCGAGTTGGCGGTGAACATGCCGGAGCACGAACCGCAGGTCGGGCAAGCCGAACGCTCGATCGCCTCCACTTCTTCGTCGGAATATTTGTCATCGGCAGCGGCCACCATGGCGTCAACAAGATCGAGCGCCTTGGTGACGCCCGACGGTGCAACGTACTTGCCCGCTTCCATCGGCCCGCCTGAGACAAATACGGCAGGAATGTTGAGCCGCATGGCCGCCATCAGCATGCCGGGGGTGATCTTGTCGCAATTCGATATGCAGACCATGGCATCGGCGCAGTGGCCGTTCACCATGTACTCGACTGAATCCGCGATGATCTCTCGCGATGGCAGCGAATAGAGCATGCCGTCATGCCCCATGGCGATGCCATCATCCACCGCGATGGTGTTGAACTCCTTGGCGACGCCGCCTGCGGCCTCGATCTCGCGCGCCACCAATTGGCCAAGGTCTTTCAGATGCACATGGCCCGGCACAAACTGGGTGAAAGAATTGACGACGGCGATAATCGGCTTGCCGAAGTCATCATCCTTCATGCCTGTGGCGCGCCACAGGCCGCGGGCGCCGGCCATGTTGCGGCCATGGGTCGAGGTACGGGAACGATAGGCGGGCATGAAATCCTCACGCGGATGAACTAGTTCTGATGGGATTTAGCACCGCTGCGGCCGCGACTTAAGCGAAATCGGCTGCCCAGCTGCTCAAGCCTGCTATGATGGTGCGTCAACGATGTTCCTGGGCCCCAGCATGAAGTTCATCCATGTCACCGACCCTCACCTTACCCCGGCAGGGGAAGCGCTTTACGGCATGGATACGCGCGGGCGTTTCGAGGCCTGTCTGGACGACATCGCCATGCATCATGGCGATGCTGAACTCTGCGTGATCACCGGTGATTTGACCGAGAATGGAGACGCTGCCACCTATGAATGGCTACAAGCGCGCTTGCGGCGATTTCCGCTTCATGCCCGTTTGCTGTTGGGCAATTGCGACAATCGCGCCAACTTTCTTTCAGTGTTCCCGGGCGCAGATGCCAGCGGGTTCGTGCAATCAACGCTGAAATGCGATGGAAACCTGCTCGTGTTCCTGGACACGCTGGGCGACACGACTTCCGCCGAAGGCCGCTATGATGCTGAGCGGCTCGGATGGCTAGCAGAGCAGCTTTCAGGGCTTGCCGGTGCAACGGCAACCCTGTTCATGCATCATCCGCCTTTTGATATCGGCCACACGAATGATGCAATCAAGCTTGCGGATCACGTCGCCTTCGCGAAGTTGCTTGATGCA
The DNA here is from genome assembly GCA_963814455.1 of uncultured Alphaproteobacteria bacterium. GTDB lineage: Bacteria > Pseudomonadota > Alphaproteobacteria > Rhizobiales > Aestuariivirgaceae > Aestuariivirga. The sequence continues at coordinate 95,283 of CAWFCR010000001.1, forward strand.
TATGCCGTAAGGCACATCTTCTTCGGCCACACGCACCGCCCGGTCAGCGGGGTCTGGCGCAATATCGGCTTCACCGGATTGCCGGGTTTGAATTTTCAGATTCCGCTGGTCAGCGGCTCGGTCAACACCGAGTTGAGCGAGGAACCGCCGATGTATGGCGTGGTGCAACTAGAGCCTGATCAGACCACGGTGAATTTCGATGCATTCCTGCATCGGAAGCCGCTGGGAAGTTAGCCGAGTGGTCAGTCGTAGTTGTGGCCGGCGTGATCGTCCGCTTCTTCTTCCTCGTCCTTGACCATGGCCTGCCGCCTATTGCAATCCGGCTCGACAATTCGAAGTCGGGCGCGCATGCTCACTGCCGTTAATCCGATCTTCCCGGCGTTGCTGCCGTCAGTTATCTCCGGTGTTCTCGACCCAGGACCCGTTGACAGAACCCAGCCAGGGATGTGCAGGAAGTGACGGAAATGGCCAGCATGCAGGGGCTGATCGCGGTCGACAAGAAGGGGGGCAAGGTTCTATTTGTGAACCCGCTCACCTACGAGACCGAAGTGACGGTGGATGGTCTCGAAAGGAACGTGCACGAGTTGCTGGTGATACCAGAAATCAGCCGCGCCTATGTTCCGGTGTTCGGCGATGGCATCCATGGCCGAAATCCAAATCCACACCACCTTGTTTATGTGTTCGATCTCGAACGCCGTGCCCTCGAAGCCACCATCGACCTACGGCCTCTGTCGGCACCCCATACGCTGAGACTCGGACCCGACGGACTGATCTACTTGACCTGTGAGAACAGCGCGGCGATCGCCATTATTGACCGCGCTGCTAATGCAGTGGTTGGCACCATTGATGCGGGATCACGCAACTGCCACCGCCTGGTCATCGCACCGGATGGCGCGCGCCTTTATACCGAGAACGAAGAAGACGCTTCGGTTTCGGTGATCGACCTTCCCGGGCGCAAGCTGCTGGGCAGCATCAAGACTCCCCGCCCGCTCGCCGGCATCGCGGTATCGGCTGATGGCCGCACCATTGTCGCAGTTGACGACGAGGAGCCGGTACTATTCCTGATCGATACCGAGGCCCGCAGGGTGACCAGCGAGGTGCGGCTAGAAGGTGTGCCGAAGCCGGCGCAGATCGCGCGCTACGCGCCGGACTGGAGTCTTCTTGCCGTCACAAGCCTCAACAGCAATACCGTGAGCCTGATCGACCCGTCGTTCAGCCGCCAGACAGCGATCGCTGTGGGAAGCCAGCCGATGGACATGGCGTTTCGAGGCGGCGAGCTGTTCGTCGCCTGCCAAGGTGACGGCTCCGTGCACGTGATCGATCTGGCGAGCCGGCGTCACAAGCACAGCTTCGCCGCCGGCACCGGATGCGAATGCCTTGGATTCTATTGAGCTTGGGCTGACCGCTACCGCGGGTTATTCGCCACCAATCTGGATTTGCTTGATTATCAGTCGTGGTCGTGGCCGGCGTGATCGTCGGCTTCTTCTTCTTCCTCGTCCTTGACCATGGCCTGCAGCTCGTCGCGGGTGACTGACTTGTCTGTCACCTTGGCCTTGGAAACGAGGTGGTCCACCACCTTCTGCTCGAACACCGGGCCGCGCAGTTCGATGAGCGCCGACGGGTTCTTGCGGTAGTAATCGAATACCTGCTTCTCCTGGCCGGGGAACTGGCGGGCGCGGTGCAGCAGCGACTGCTGCAACTCCTGCTCCGTGACCTGGATGCCTTCCTTTTCGCCCACGGTGCCAAGCACGAGGCCAAGGCGCACGCGGCGCGCGGCGATGGCCTGGTATTCCTTGCGGGCTTCTTCCTCGGTCGTCTCTTCATCGGCGAAGGACTTCTTGGCGCGCTCCATCTCGCGGGTGAGCGCCGACCAGATGCCCTTGAATTCTGCATCCACCAGCTTCTCGGGAAGTTCGAAGCTGTAGAGCCCATCAAGCTTGTCAAGCACGTCGCGCTTCAGCTTCATGCCGGTCATGGTGGCGAATTCGCCGGAAAGACGCGAGCGGATCATGTCCTTGAGCTTGGACAGGTCTTCAAAGCCAAGCTTCTTGGCGAACTCGTCATCAATCGTGGCTGCTGCAGGCGCATCAACCGAGCCAACCTTGACTTCGAACTCCGCCGGCTTGCCTGCAAGTTCCTTGACGCCATAGGTCTCGGGGAACGAGACCTTGACGGTCTTTTCATCGCCGGCCTTGACGCCCATCAATTGGTCTTCAAATCCCGGAATGAACTGGTTGGAACCGAGCTCGAGCGGAACGTCTTCGGCCGTGCCGCCATCAAAGGCATTGCCGTCGATCTTGCCGACGAAGGAAATGACCACGCGGTCGCCCTTCTCGGACTTGCCATCCTTGGTCGTAAAATTCTTGTACTGGTCGGTGAGGCGGGCGATGGCTTCATCCACCTGCTGGTCGGCGACTTCGACGACATGGCGCGTCAACTCGACTTCCGAGACATCCTTGATTTCGAAGCTGGGGATCACTTCAAGCGCCATGGTGAAAGCAAGATCGCCCTTGCCGTCGATGATGGCGTTCACTTCCGCCTCGTCTTCCGGCAGCGTCACTTCCGGCTGGTAGGCGGGCTTGAGGTTATTGTCGGCCAGCACCTTCTTCGATTCATCATCGACGGTTTTCTGCACCACTTCGGCCATCAGCGACTTGCCATACATGCGCTTCAAATGCGGCACCGGCACCTTGCCGGGGCGGAAGCCCTTGATATTGGCGCGTAAAGCCATGTCCTTCAGGCGCTCATCGAGCCTCGTGACCAGTTCAGCGGCTCCCACCACCACCTTGTATTCGCGCTTCAGGCCGGAACTCACTGTTTCTGTAACTTGCATGGTCTCGCTCTCGTCAATCGCTGTGGCCGGTCGCTGGCGAAAGCTGGTGCGGGCGGAGGGACTTGAACCCCCACGGGTTACCCCACAGGAACCTAAATCCTGCGTGTCTGCCAATTTCACCACGCCCGCGCCTTGGGCTTTGACCCTTTATGGGCTTCGGTTCGGCGCGGTCTATAGCAGAGGGGTTTGCCGCTTGCCAATGGAAAAAGCCGTTTAGTTTACGATGGTCTCCGGCGCATCTGGCCAAACGTTGAAAGCCCGATGCCGGAGGCGATGATGGCGGCGCCAATCCAGACAGTTACGGGATAACGTTCCCCCAGAAACGCAACACCGATCAGCAGTCCGACGGCTGCGGCGACATAGCCGATCTGGCTGAGATAGGTGGGGCCGCCCACCTGCTGCAGCCTGAAGAAGGTGAGAAACATGATCGTGGAGACAGCAAGTTGGGCAATGATTAGAATGGGTTGGGCGGCAAGCGTGGCAAGTGGCAGGCCGCCCGCATGCCAGATGGCCAACACCAGCAAGGGCAACACGGCTGCGAGGTTGGTGGTGGCTGCAAGCGTGCGAGGTGCAGCATGCTTCGGCCAGGCCATGGTGCGATAGACATTGCCGGCGGCGAGAAACAGCGGGATGAGCAGCGCCAATGGCAACCATGCTTCGACCGGCTGACCATCGCGAGGCGCCGCGTCCAAAAATGATCGTCAGCGCGCCAGCAAGGCCAAGTGCGATGCCGGAAATTCCGTAGAAATCAGGCGGCCTTACTTTGAAGATCAAAGAAAGCGCTGCAGTGAAAACCGGCGACAGGGCGAACATGATGGCGGTGAGGCCGGAGCCGATCTTCAGAATTACAATATAAGTCAATGCGTTAGGAACGACGTAGGAGAGGAAGCCGGAGATGAGCGAGAAGCGCGTGAGACCGCTCGCCGCACGTAAGTCGCCGCGCTGGATGGCGAGCATGACCAGCCCTGCTCCCAGCGAGATCATGCAGGCCCAGGCGAGCGGATCAATGCCAGCCGCTATGGCGAGCTTGCCGAGGGGGAAATTGAGGCCCAAGGCAGCACCCGTAATCAACAGCAAGATCAGCGGTTTATTCATCAAAGCGGAGATTCTGAATCAGGTCCTCGGCGATCAATCCGCGGGCTGGCAAATGCGCCGCAGTATTGCCATGCAGCCAGGCTGCGCCGCAGGCGGCTTCAAATGCGGGCATGCCCTGCGCCAGCAAGCCACTGATAAGACCGGCTAAAACATCGCCCGAACCGGCGGTGGCGAGCGATGGCGGCGCGTTGGTGTTGACGCAGGCGCGGCCATCCGGTGCGGCGATGACCGTATCCGCTCCCTTGAGCAGGATGATTGCGCCGGAGTTGCGGGCGGCTCTGCGGACACGCTCAATTTTCGAATCCGATGCTTCCGACAAACCTTTGAAAAGACGCGCAAACTCGCCCTCATGCGGCGTCAGCACGGTGGCCGCACCGGGCGGCCTTTGCTGAACAAGCTCAAACAGTTCCGCCGGATTCTGGGCGAAGGATGTCAGTGCATCGGCATCCAGCACACGCATGTGCGCCGGAACCCAGCACGGCGCGAACCTTGGCCATGGTCTCGACCCCCACCCCCGCGGCGGGGCCGATGCATACGCAATTGATGCGAATATCGGTTAGTGCACACGCCAAATCGAGTGGCTGCACAACGTCTCGCAGCATGATGGACGTGACATGTGCAGCGTGCACCGAAAGCGCCTGCACATCGCCCGCGAGGGTGACGAGCCCAGCGCCCGCCCGCTGGGCGGCCTGGGCGGCCAGCCGGGCGGCGCCGGTGTTGAGGTGCGGGCCGGAGACGACGAGCGCATGACCGCGCTTGTACTTGTGGGCATCCGGCGCCAGCGCTGGCCATGAGGGTTTGGCATTCTCGCGAAGCTGGCGGGCTTGATCGCATCCAGCACGGCAGCGGGAATGCCGATATCGGCAACGGCGATGTCTCCGCACAGCGCCCTGCCCGGCAGCAGCACATGCGCCGGCTTCTTGCGGAAGAAGGTGACCGTCACATCGGCCTTCACGCAAGCGCCGCGCGGGCGGCCGGTCAAGCCGTCGAGACCTGAGGGAACATCAATGGCGACGACGGGAATGCCGGCGCTGTTGATCTGGTCCGCCAGCGCTTGCGGAAAATCGCGGGAGAGGCCGGCGCCAAGAGCGCATCGATGATGACGCCGGGGCGCTGCCTTCGCCTGCAGGCACGAGGCGAGCTTCTCCGATCGCCTCGATGCGGCCTGTCCAGCGCCCGGCCATGATGGCGGCATCGCCCTTCAGGCTTGCAGGCCTCGCCGAGCAGCAGCAGGCGGACGGCAATGCCCTTGCGCTTCAACAGCCGCGCCGCGACGAAACCATCGCCGCCATTGTTGCCGGGCCCGCACAGCACCAGCACGGGCTTGCGCTTGCAGCGGCGGGATCACTTCGTCGGCCACAGCAGCCCCTGCCCGCTCCATCAGCGTGATGCGACTTGACGCCCGACTGCACCGCCAGCGCATCGGCGCGGTACATCTGTTCGGGGGTGAGGATTTCATGGGGCATGAGCCAGCGTTGCATCAGCGGCACAGCTGCGCAAGGGGGCAACAAGAAGAGCCGCGCAGGCAACGGGCTGGCGTGTAGTGGCACGATTATTTTCAATCTTGCGAATGAAGCCTTCAAGTACGCACCTTCAGGAGGTGTCTGGCATCGGCGCCTGGCGGGCGAGCCAATCGCATTCGGTCAAGATCTCGTCGACCTTGTGGATTGGTTTGTTGCGATGGCCCGGTGGCGCACCTCTGCGCAGCGCTGAGGCAAGCTGCGGGCGGCGAGCATCAGCAGGCTTCGCCTGCCAGCGCACATAGCGCCTGGCCTGGCGCGGCAAGTCTTCAAGTGCTGATTTGATGGCGGCAAGGCGGCGGCAGAGACGTGACGCATTGACAGTGTCATCGGGCGGAGGCGCTGGCACAACGGGCGGCGCTTTTCGGAACAGCGGCACGCGCGGGTCAAAACTCACGTCGATGACACGAATGCGGGGCTCCAGCCTCGGCACCAAGCTGATGCGGTGGCGGCGATTGCCAAAGGCAGAACCGAAACGCTGGCGTGGATCGAACAACTGAAAGGCGGCACCCCTGCGCTGGCCCTTGCGGGAGACGGCAGCGCCCACAGGTGCTGCCCGCGCACGCGGCGGCTTCACGTCAAGCCCGCGCGCTGCAGCGACAATCAGCCGCCACACCGCCAATTCCGCCGGACGCAGCAAACGCAAGACCGCCCGGTAGACAGGCGACGACAGCCGCTCGACCGTGCCGCCCTCGGCCAGCCCGATCATCGCAAACAGCGCCACCACGATGCGAGCGAGCTGCCTGCGATTGCGTTCGATGGCCAGTGACAAGTCCATTGGGATTAAATGAAACTAAATAGGAACATTGTCAACTGGGCAAAAGTGATCCTGCGCGAGTTGCGGCAAATCATGCGGTTACTGGCTCGATTAAACGCGCTGGACTGCATGCAGCATTGGCGGGACACTGCAATTCGCGTCACCGCAATTCCCCAATGGAAAAAGTGACGTGGATCGCACCCTTAAGGGAAACATTGCAATTCGCATTATTCGTGGCGAAATAGGTGACGTGTCAACGTAATTCTGTCATCGAGGTAGAATAAGTGACGCGTCACCGTAATTCGGAGGTAGAATAAGTGACGTGTCACCGTAATTGAAAGAAATTGCGTGCAACGAATTTGTGCCACCCTACAGTGAAGGTGTTCTTTGCTATGACACATTGCGTGCAATAGCCGCCGCATGCTTTTTTAGATCTGAAACTAGGGCCTATCCGGATTTAGAAGGGTTCTTCGACTGTAATTTTTTGGATCAAAAAGAAGCTGCTAGAGGCGTAGTTAAGGTGCTGGAAAAGGCCCTAGAAGTCAAATTGCTGAAAGACGAAAGCGAATGAATATCGTTTGAACTAATTTCCGGGGGATAATGGGTTACGGTGACACTCCTGGACTGCACCCCATAACTGAGACACGCTAATTCGGTTACAGTCAACCTGAGGAGAGGAAGACTGTGCTGAAGCGAGCGAGCAAATCGAAGGGCGGGATTTATCCTGTTTCTTTCAAGATCAAGAATTACGGTGGAATTACGGTGACACGTCACTTAATTTAACAAGATTACGGCGACAGTACTGGACTGCACCCCATAACTGAGACACGCTAATTCGGTTACAGTGGTTGTCATGGTGCGGTTTACTTGGGTTTGTTTTGGGCGAAGGCAGTTTCAAATTCAAGCGGTGAACGGTAGCCAAGGGCAGAATGCAGCCGTTCACTGTTATAAATGTTGGCGATGAAGTCATCGATGCGGGTGCGGGCATCGGTGATGCTCTTGAAGGACCGTGCATTCAGCTCTTCGTATTTGAGCGTCTTCATGAAGCTTTCGGCCTTGGCATTGTCGAATGGGTTGCCGGGCCTCGACATGGAGACGGCGATGTCATGATCAGCGAGACGCTGCCGGTAGTCGTTGGACGCGTATTGGATGCCGCGGTCGGAATGATGGATGAGACTTCCCTTCGGCGGCTGCTGGCTTCGAGGGCCTGATCGAGCGCCGTCATGGCAAGTGAAGTGCCAAGCCCTTCCGCCAAGGCCCAGCCGACAGCTCGTCTCGAGAAGGCGTCGAGGATGACGGCGAGATAGGCAAAGGCGCGTGCCAGATGCACATAGGTGATGTCGGCCACCCAGATCTGATCCGGCCCTGAGGGCACGAGCCCTCGCACCAGATTGGGCACGATGATGATGTCCTCTGGCTTGCCTTTTGGAGGCACAATGAAGGGCTTGCGGCGTTGAGCGAGCAAGTTGTCTTCGCGCATAAGCCTCAGAACACGCTTGGCATTTACGACATGACCTTGCCTGCGCAGTGTTGCCGTCACGCGCCTGTAGCCATAGTATTTATGCTTCAGACAGATGTGCTGGATGGCATCGGCAAGGGCATGGTCTGCGGCATCCGGATCGCTCTCTTCGCGATGCCGGTAGAAGCTCGCCCGTGAGATGCCAGCCAGCCGGCACAGCCGCTGCACATCGGCTTCGGGGTGCGCCTCACTCATGGCTTTGATCGTTTCGATGATGGCTTGACGGCTTTGCCTTGCGGACCCTTCTTCTCGAGCGTGCGCAAGGCTTGTTGAAAAAAATCGAGTTCCATCTGCTGTCGCCCGATCATCAACTCCAGTTCGACAATACGGGCACGCGCCACAGCAAGGGCACCACTGCCAGTACCCGTCATCGCAACAGCCCTGAGCTTCAATCTTCCGGGCTTCCTGCCACGCTTGCGGTTCAAGCCCTCAACGCCCATGGCGTTCCAGGCCCTGATCCAGTCATGCAGCGCCTTGCGCGTGACCCCGATGTCCCGCGCCACAGGCAAGACGCCTTCGCCGCGCTCAACTCTTTTGATGGCCTTGATCTTGAAGGACACAGGATAAATCCCGCCCTTCGATTTGCTCGCTCTCTTCTGCACAGTCTTCCTCTCCTCAGGTTGACTGTAACCGAATTAGCGTGTCTCAGTTATGGGGTGCAGTCCACGTCACTTAATGTGTAATTGTAATTACGTGGGCAATTACGGTGATGTGGTGGACGGCGCTCGCTTGCGGCATCTGATGTGCCAAGGTGGGTTTGTCGTAAAACAACCCAACGAGGGAGCCATCCACCATGACGAAGTCTGCCACAGAAACAACCATTCACACAATCGGTTTGGATATAGCGAAGAACAGTTTTTCGGCTCACGGCTTTGATGCCGAAGGCAGCACGGTTCTGACCAAGGATTTGAAGCGCGGGCAGGTGCTGGCGTTCTTTTCCGGGCTTCCTCCGTGCCGTGTAGGCCTTGAGGCCTGTGCTTCGGCGCATCACTGGGCCCGGGAGATCGCAAGGCTCGGCCATGATGTGAGGCTGATCCCGGCGCAGCGGGTGAAGGTGTTTCTGCCGCGCATGAAGAACGACGCTGCCGACGCCAAGGCGATCGCACGGGCTATGCGCGATCCAGAGATGCGGTTTGTGGGTGTGAAGACGCTGGAGCAACAGAGCCTGTTGATGTTGTTCAAATCCCGCGATCTGCTGACGGCTCAGCGCACCGCCCTGATCAATGCGCTGAGAGGCCACTTCGGCGAGATCGGTGTGGTGGTGCCCAAGGGTGCGCATGAAGCCAAGCTGCTGGTGAAGCGGGTCATGAGCGACGAGAGCCTGCCTGCCGCGATGAAGCAAGCCTTGCGCCCATTGACCAATAGCCTGCTGGCTCTTGAGGATGAGATCAAGACCCGAAATCTCGTCACTCTCAAACAGCACAGGGCGAGTGAGATGAGCATGCGGCTGGCGATGGCGCGGGTATGGTACATTGACGGAACCGTGCTGTGGTGACGGTCAATGATCCTGAAGAGTCTGAAGACCGTCGGAATTTCGCGGCCTGGATCGGCCTCGTGCGACGCAGCATTCTACCCGCGGCAAGGCGAGGCTTGGAAAATCTTGAAGATGGGAACCGTGATTTGAGACGCTTGCTGTGGGTGGGTGCTATTTTGCAATTTACCGTATCAAATCCGGCAAGACACAAAGTCCGCTTGCCCACTGGGCCAGAAACCTTCTCGCCAAAAAACCCTTCAAGCTTGTGGCGGTTGCTCTTGCCAACAAGATGGCCCGCACCGCCTGGGCCATCATGGCTGGTGATGATTGCTACAATCCCAAACATGCAAAAGCCGCATAGCTGAACCGAGACAAAACACGACAACCCTATTGGCCGGAGTGACCATGCAATGATGTGAGAGGTAAAGCGCAACGTGGCGCGATCGGAACAGCAAACCCGCTGGAGTGTCAGGCGATTTATAAGCGCGATACGGTGAATGGGACTGTTGATCAAGCGAACAACATCAGGGCCAGCGGCCACCCATCGAGGTCGCATCATAGGCCGAATAGATTACCGCAGCCCGTGCTAAAAACCTCAAAGCGTCAAAGCAAAAAAACGCCCTTGCCAACAGAGCGCCGTCCAGACATGACACCAATTACGGTGACACGTCACTTAATTGCCCCCACGTCTGCGCTTGTTGCGGCGACAGAATTACAGTGGCAGTCCATCCAATTCACTCCGGATTGCGGTGGCCATGGCCAAGTTGGCCTCCGGCTTTCGCTGGAATAACGAAGCAAGGTAGAGCGACGAAGTTGCCCGTGCTTCGAGGCTTTGGCCTGCGGCCAAAGCGCCTCAGCATGAGGGGGAGGAAAGCGGGACGCCAGCCTACGCTGGCGTGACGAGATGGGTGTAGGAGGCGGACGACGGTGCGGCTGCCACGGAAAGAGGGAGGCCCCCTCACCCGGCGCGTGGCGCGCCACCCTCTCCCGCAAGCGGGAGAGGAAAACTTGTCAGTGTTCCGCCTTCTTCCCCTTCGGCTGGCCGATGTCTTTCAGCAGGGCTCCGAACCATTTCTGCGACACATCGAAGTGCTTGCCGCCCTTGATGCGCGGGAATTCGATGGCCCTCAGGGGCGCGCCCCTCTTCTCCTCATCATGGCCGATGACGCCGGAGACGCCTTTGAGGCCGCTCTTCACCGCCTCGACGCACATCTTCTTGATCAGCGCCAGGTCTTCCTTGTTGGCCTTGGCCGAGCGGGCGAAGTAGCCGGACTTCTGCACCAGCGTTTTCTCGGCGCCCACCATGTCGGCGAAGCGCTTGGCGAACCACTGGCCGGGATTGATCTTGTCGATCTTCACATGGCCGAAGGCATCACGCTCCGGCTCTTCGCCGCGGGCGCGCATTTCCGCCACGATATCCTCCACGCCCGCGCCTTCGCTGAGGAAGATGGTCACGCAATCCTCCTCATCCATCACCTTGCGCAGGCGCGTTGCTTCCGCCTCAAGGTCAATGGCGATTTCGGGAATATAAACCGCGTCAATATCCTTGTAGGCCATGGGCAGGCCGAAGGCGGACAGGAACTTCTGCTTTTTGAGGCGCTTGCGATAAGTCTCCGCCGTCGCCGCGGTGAGCCAGCCGCAGTGACGGCCCATCACCTCATGGATGAGCAGCATGCGCGGATTGGTCGATTGCTCGTTCACCGAATTTTCCCAGAAGATGGCGCCCTGCTCCGCCGCCGTCACCGCGCCCAGCGTCTGCCTGATCGGCACCACGTCATTGTCGATGGTCTTGGGCAGGCCGACGACGGTGAGATTATAGTTGTTGGACCTGAGGTAGGCGGCAAGATCAGCTGCCGTCGTGTTGGTATCATCGCCGCCGATGGTATGGAGGATGGTGATGCCGTCCTTCACCAGCTGCTCGGCCGCCACATGCAGCGGGTCCTGCCCCTCCTTCACCAGGCCGCGCTTGATGCAATCCTTCACATTGGTGAGCTTGACGCGGCTGTTGCCGATAGGCGAGCCGCCATGCTGGGTGAGCACCAGCGCCGTCTTGCGCACTTGCGCCGTGACCGGAATGGACCAGCCCTTGAGCAGCCCCATGTAGCCGTTGCGGTAGCCGATGATTTCGGCTTTCGGCAGCTTCTTCGAATACATGTCGATGAGAAAGCCGACCGAGGCCGAGAGGCAGGGCGCCAGGCCGCCGGCTGTCAGCAATGCGATTTTCTGTTTGGCCACGCTATCCTCCCTCGATGAATTTGCCCGTTACTAGCCGACTATGGCGACTTATTCCAGTCGGGTGGACCTGCTAGCCTGCCAAGCGCCCTGTAAATTCAAAGGTGACGCAATGGCCCCAAAGGCAACCGAAGACGCTGTCAAACTGCTGGCCCAGAAGCTTCTGGAGCTGGATTATGCCGATATTCCGGCGCGCGAAAAACGCATCATCGAGCGGGTGGCAAAGCGCGTCACCATCTCGCGCGACACCGCCAAGGCGCATGAAGAGGCCATGACATTTGGCGACAGGCTGGCCGACAGGGTGGCCAGTTTCGGCGGCTCATGGACGTTCCTCATTGCCTTCGGCTGCATCCTCGGCTTCTGGGTTGTCCTCAACTCAATGATGCTGGCGCGGGCTTTCGACCCTTACCCCTACATCCTGCTTAATCTCTTTCTGTCGATGCTGGCGTCGATCCAGGCGCCGGTGATCATGATGTCGCAGAACCGGCAGGCCATCAAAGACAGGCTGCAGGCAACGCATGACTACGAGGTCAACCTCAAGGCCGAGATCGAAATCATGGCGCTGCATGAGAAGCTGGACGAGATCCGCGCCAAGGATCTGGGAGAACTGCTGGGCAGAAGCCAAGTTAGCCCGGAGCTGACCTTCGGCAGCTTTCGATAGCTGTGGTGTTTGCAGAAATTTCACACTAGGTTTCCATTCGCACGGGGGCGAACTCCAGGGAGTTCACGACATGGCGGCACCGGGAAACAGGTTCAAGTACTACGCACGCACACTGCCACTGATCCTGCTCGCGGGCGTGGGCTGGTACTCATTGCAATCAACCGATGGCTATCAGAACTTTGCGTCGCTGCTGCCGGGCTCTGGCAATCTCACTGGGCTGGCCGTGGTGCTGGCGTTCTCACTGCTGGCCGTGCTGGTGCTGGCGGCGGTCATCTACAATTTCGTTTTCCGGCGCGGCGTCGAGGGCTGGAGCGCCACGCAGGGTCGCATCACGCGCTCGCAAGCCGCCTTCAAGACCGAGCGCTTCGGAGCTGAAGACCCGCACATGATGGGCAGTGACGAGGCCCAAGTCAGCAACGCCGATCCGCGCGGCGTGCGGCGGCCGGAAATCTCCTACGAGTTCGAAGCCAACGGACAGAAGCGCTCCGGCAGCCGCATCGGCCTACTGCAAACCATGTCCAATGCCGAGACAGACCGCATCCTGACGGAATATCCGGTGGGCAAGCAGGTGACGGTCTATTTCGATCCGAAGCAGCCGGGCGAAGCATTGCTTGAGCCAGAGTCCGGCCGCAGCCCACTATGGGGGCTCGTCACGCTCGCGGTGATTTGCGGCCTCGGGTGGCTGTTCTTCTCAGGCGGCGGCGTGCGGCAAAACCCGCTCAACGGGCTGGCGCAAGCGCTGCCCAATGCCTTCATTCCCGGGCTGGTGTTTGCAAGCCTGTTCGGCTTGCTGCTGCTGATCGCGTTTGCGGCATGGCTGCGCGAGTATCTGAAGGTCGCCGGTTTCGCTTCCACCACCGGCACGATCACCCAAAGCAGCATGGAGAGCTTCAATCGCTATCACGGGCGCAATACCGGGTTGCTCAACACCAAGGGCCGGGTTGAACCCCTCAAGCTCTACCGCGCCATCGTCGAGTTCACCTACACAGTGGCTGGCCGGTCCTTCACCAGCCGTTCCATCCGCCCGTCAGGGGATGTCAAGGGACCGCAGGAGCATATCAAGTCGGTGCTGGCGAAGTATCCCAAAGGCGCTACGGTGAAAGTGTTCCATTCCAAAGCCACGCCGCACTGGGCAACGCTTGAACGGACGCCAGTGTGGGGCTGGGCGCTGCTCGCTGCGTCACTCATATGCTTCTGGCTGGCATGGCTGAGCGCGGGAATGCGAGCCTAAGCCACAGGGTGCAGCCTGCAATCACCCGCTTTCGGGCGCCGCAGAATCGGCAGCGACAAGGCCTCAAAACAGTGTATGAGGGCATCGGCCAAACATGGCGGCGGGGGAATCAATTGCAAGATACGAGAAGCGGCCATCACTCCGCAGATCAGCGAAGATTGGTGGTGGAACTGCATGATTACTGCAAGGCCTTCATGGCGGCGGACAACAACAAGGCCCTGAGGCAGCTCGCCGTGACGGCGGTGCTGTTCTTTCCGCTCATTGGCCTGATGTTCTGGTTTTCGCCATTGGCATCGCCTCTCATCCTGCTGCTGGCCATTCCTGCCGGCGGCCTGCTCACACGTTTTTTCGCCCTGCAGCATGACTGCGGCCACGGTTCATTCTTTTCGTCGCGGCGCATGAATGAGATGGTCGGGAATTTGATCAGCATGCTGACGTTTACGCCGCATGATCACTGGCGCAATTGCCACGCCATACATCACGCAGGCTCCGGCAACCTCGACCGGCGCGGCATCGGCGATGTGGAGACCGTCACGGTCGCCGAGTTCAAGAACCTTTCACCATTCGGCCAGTGGCAATACCGCGCCTTGCGGCACCCGCTCATTGCGCTCGTCATCGGGCCGCCGGTTTATTTCCTGCTGCTGCAACGCTGGCCTTTCGCCATGAGGAAAGGCAAGCGCATATTGCTGCCGGGCGTCTTGCTGCACAACCTGGCGCTCGTGGCATTCTACGGCTCGCTGTGCTGGCTGCTGGGCACAGCACTTGTGCTTTCGGTCATGCTGCCGACAGCAATCGTCGGGGCCTGGATCGGCGGATGGCTGTTCCATGTCCAGCACCAGTTCGAAGAAACCTTGTGGGACGGGGCCGACAAGTGGGATGTGAAGATCGCCGCCCTCAAGGGCTCATCGCACCTGCAGCTGCCGGCGGTGCTGAACTGGCTGACCTGCGACATCGGCCTGCATCACATCCATCACCTGTCGAGCCGCATTCCAAACTACAGGCTGCGCGCCTGCATGGCCGGCAACAAGATTCTGCAGGAGATTGCGCCAAAGCTGACATTATGGCGCGCCATGGCTTCAACGCATCTGGCGCTGTGGAGTGAAACCGAGCGGCGGCTGATCTCCTTCGCGGAGTTCAGGCGGCTGGGAGCTTAGAACGGTTTCAGCCTGAACGGAGCTGCCGGTTTTTCTTCCTGTGAAAATAGTCCTTGACACCGTACGGTGAAAATGCCATATAGGGCTATATCCCACAAATCCCCCACCGCTTGCGAGCGCAAGGCTCCCCTCAACCGGGAGCATCGCTGAAATCCAACTGGCCAAGACCATGGTGCAACGCAGCGGAAGGGTTTGCCGGTAAAGAGCTCTCCCTCACCAGAGCGTATAGCCGCCATCAACCGAAACGATGGAACCCGTCATCAGGCTTGCGGCATCGCTGGCGAGGAAGAGCACGGCGCAGGCGATCTCTGACGGCTGGCCCATGCGCGCCATGGGGGTGCCGTCAATCCAGTGCTTGCGGATTTCAGGATCGGCCGCGACACCCTTGGTCAACTCCGTTTCGATGTAGGTTGGCGCCACGGCATTGACGCGCACGCCGCGCGGCGCCCATTCGGCCCCGAGCGAGCGCGTGAGGTGATGCACGCCCGCTTTCGACGCGTTGTACTGCACCTGCTCCTGCGGATAGTTGACGATATCAGCCGACATGGAACCGATGTTGATGATGGAACCTGACTTGCGCTCCAGCATCGGCCTGCCGAAGGCGCGGCAGCACCAGAACACGCCGTTCAGATTGACGTCGAGCACCGAGAGCCAGGTGTCATCATCCATGGTTTCCGCCGGGATGAATGACTTGGCGATGCCGGCATTGTTGACGAGGACATCAACCTTGCCATGGCGGGCGAGGATTTCGCTGGCAATGCGATCAACCTCGCGCGGCTTGGTGACATCGAGCCTGCAACCGAAGGCCTTCCTGCCCTTTGCCTGCAATTCCGCTGCAGCCTTGTTGGCGGCTGCTTCATCCATATCGGTGAGGATGACCTCGGCGCCAGCCTCACTCAGCGCATCGGCAATGGCAAAGCCTATGCCGCGCGCAGCGCCGGTGACGACGGCAACGCGGCCATCGAGCCTGAATTTTTCGAGATACATGCGCGCTGTCTCCTATCTCTACCTCGGGTCCCTGTGGCTCGACCGTGAAGTCGGCAAGTGGTCTGCCCGCCAGGATGATACGATGATAGGCTGAGGTTTGAGAGGAAATCCATGCTGGAACTGAGACCCATCTGCGAGAATTGTGCAAAGAGCCTGCCGGCAAATTCCGAGGAGGCCCGCATTTGCTCGTTCGAGTGCACATTCTGCGCAGATTGCGTTGAGACAGTGCTCCACAATGTCTGCCCCAACTGCGGTGGCGGGTTTGAGCGCCGGCCTGTCCGGCCGCAACAAGACTGGAGGAATGGCAATTCGATACAGGCCAATATCCGCCTAGGGAAGTGCAGCGGCATCGCCCGGTTGATCGTTCTGCGCATGACTTGTTTTCCGCTGAGCTGCGACGAATACCGCCCTCCAAGCGCTAGTTGCCCGCTGCATGTTGCGCTGGCATAGTCGTGCGGCCATGCAGCAATTCTACAACCTCGACTCTTCCTACTATGTGCGGCCCGACATTCTGGATGCCGAGCGGCGCAAGATTTTCTGGCGCACATGGCAATTCATCGGGCCGGTTTCCGAAGTCGCGACTGCCGGAAGCTACCTGGCTGCCGATATCGCGGGCCTCGGCGTCATCGCGCTGCGCGGCAAAGACGGGAAGCTGCGCGGCTTCAAGAATGTCTGCCGCCATCGCGGCGCGCGTCTGCTGCCGAATGGCACCGGCAACTGCTCGCTGATTGTCTGCCCGTATCACAAATGGTCCTATGCCGAAGACGGGCGGCTGGTGCAGGCGCCATGGTTCGGCAAGGACCCTGCGATCATTCCCGAGGACTGGCCGCTGGAAACCGTGCAGCTTGATAGCTGGCGCGGTCTTCTCTTTGCTGCGGTTGACCCGGGCCAATCTCTCATCGAGCAACTGGGCGACCTTGTGCAGGAACTCGCCGACGAGCCGATGGAAAGCTACACGGCGACAGCTTCCGCGAAAGTCGAATTCGATTCCAACTGGAAGGTCTACACCGACAATTTCGTCGAGGGCTATCACATCCCCGGCACGCATCCCTCCTTCTATGCCGCGATCAACTTCGAGGAATTCAAGACCACCGCCCACAAGGGCATGGTGAAGATGACGGCGCCGCCCAAGGATGGTCTGTTCTATCGCGGCAAATGGCTGTGGATGTGGCCCAACTGGACGCTGTCTCTATTCCAGGGCGGCATGAATACCTCACGCATCAATCCGCTCGGCGTTGACCGGACGGAGCAGTGCTACAATTTCTATTTTGCTGACACCTCGCCCGCGGCTGAAGCCGCTCGCGCCCGAACGATCGAGAGCAACCTCGCCGTGGTGCGCGAAGATTTTGAAGTCTGTGCCGAGACCCACAAGAATTATGCCGCCGGCGTCTATTCGCCCGGGCCGCTTTCATCACGCCATGAGATGGGCGTGCATTATTTCCAGAGCCGCGTTGTCTCGGCGCTGGCATCCTAATCCGGCCAGAAGTCGCACTTAAATATTCTGCATGTTAATTGTGCATTTGCCTGTTTTTTAGGCGTTCTGGCATTTTCCAGATGACGGAGTTTCATGTAAGTGTTTGAATTTGCTTGTTCCGCGCTTTGGCACAGGCCGTGCAATCGCGTGAGGACGTTAATGGAAGGCAGTCGACATGAAGAAAATCGAGGCGATCATCAAGCCGTTCAAGCTGGATGAGGTGAAGGAGGCCCTGCAGGAAGTCGGCCTGCTCGGCATTACAGTGACAGAGGCCAAGGGTTTCGGCCGCCAGAAGGGCCACACCGAGCTTTACCGCGGCGCCGAATATGTCGTCGACTTCCTGCCCAAGGTGAAGATCGAAATCGCGCTGGCCGACGAGATGGTCGACCGCGCGGTGGAAGCCATCCAGAAAGCCGCCCGCACGGGCCGCATCGGCGATGGCAAGATCTTCATCTCCAACATCGAGCAGGCGATCCGCATCCGCACCGGCGAGTCCGGACCGGACGCGCTGTAGCCTCGCAGCAATTTCAAATTTCAGTTTCACGCCATACGAAAGGGATAAACCATGGCCAAGGAAAACAAGAACGTCGAGTCCGTGCTCAAGCTGATGAAGGACAAGGACGTTAAGTTTGTCGATCTGCGCTTCACCGATCCGCGCGGCAAGATGCAGCATCTGACCATGGATGTTTCGCAGATGCATGAAGATGCCTGGGCCGAGGGCCTGATGTTCGACGGCTCGTCAATCGCCGGCTGGAAGGCCATCAACGAATCCGACATGGTGCTGATGCCGGATGCGGCCTCCGCCCACCTCGATCCGTTCTATGCGCAGACGACGCTCGCCGTGTTCTGCGACATTCTCGAACCCGGCACCGGCGAGGCCTACAGCCGCGACCCGCGCATGACGGCGAAACTTGCCGAGGCCTATCTCAAATCCACCAAGATCGGCGACACCATCTTCGTCGGACCGGAAGCCGAATTCTTCATCTTCGATGACGTGAAGTTCGCAACCTCGCCCTACAACACCGGCTTCAAGCTGGACGGCATCGAGCTGCCGACCAACTCGGACCGCGATTACGAGACCGGCAACATGGGCCACCGCATGCGCACCAAGGGCGGCTATTTCCCGGTGAACCCGATGGACTCGGCGCAGGACATGCGCTCCGAGATGCTCTCGGTGATGGGCGAGATGGGCCTCATCGTCGAAAAGCACCACCACGAGGTCGCCTCCTCGCAGCATGAGCTTGGCACCCGCTTCCAGCCGCTGGTCACCGCCGCCGACCACATGCAGATCTACAAGTATGTGATCCACAACGTGGCGCATGCCTATGGCAAGACGGCGACCTTCATGCCGAAGCCGGTGTTCGGCGACAACGGCTCGGGCATGCATTGCCACTTCTCGATCTGGAAGGACGGCAAGCCGATGATGGCCGGCAACCAGTATGCCGACCTCTCGGAAACCTGCCTCTACTTCATCGGCGGCGTCATCAAGCATGCCAAGGCGCTGAACGCCTTCACCAATCCTTCGACCAACAGCTACAAGCGGCTGGTGCCGGGGTATGAAGCCCCGGTGCTGCTGGCCTACTCGTCACGCAACCGCTCGGCCTCGTGCCGCATTCCGTTCACCGAGCAACCCGAAGGCCAAGCGCGTCGAAGTGCGCTTCCCGGACCCGACCGCCAATCCCTATCTGTGCTTCTCGGCCATCGTCATGGCGGGGCTTGACGGCATCACCAACAAGATCCACCCCGGCCCTGCCATGGACAAGAACCTCTACGACCTGCCGCCGGCAGAGCTCGCCAAGGTTCCAACCGTCTGCGGCTCGTTGCAGGAAGCGCTCGACAGCCTGGCTGCCGACCATGACTTCCTGACCAAGGGCAATGTGTTCTCGAAGGACCAGATCGAGAGCTACATCGAGCTCAAGCAGGAAGAACAGGACCGCTACCGCATGACGCCGCATCCGGTCGAGTTCGACATGTATTACAGCTGCTGAGCCGGCAGCCCTCACCCGCCCTATCTGGCACCCTCACCCCGCAAGCGGGAGAGAAAAGAATACGAAACCCCGGTGGAAACGCCGGGGTTTTGCTGGACAAAGGAACCAGGCCTCCCTTGACTGAGATCAAATCCATGCTGCGGGTGCGGTGCTAAATGTGCCGCATGTCCAAAAGGCTTAGGTTTGCTCTGCTTCTTGTTGCCGCTGCTGCGGCAGCTGGCGTTGCGGCATTCTATTTCGTCAATCAGCGCCCTCTGACGGTTCAAGTCGCATCGAGCGAGCGCAATGTTCCCGTGCAGGTCTTTGGTCTTGGGACAGTAGAGGCACAGACCTTGTCAACCATAGGCTTCGAGGTCGGTGCAACGCTGATTGAACTCGCTGCGGACCACGGCAAGTTCGTAAAGCGCGGAGATGTGCTGGCTCGACTTAAGTCTTCCGAACAGCAGGCGCAAGTGGCACGCGCCAAGGCCAATGTGATGACCGCCCAAGCCGTGCTGGCGCGCACCTCATCGATGATCGACCGGCAAGCTGCCATCCTGACGCAAAGGGAAGAGGCCGACCGGCGCCAGCGGGACCTGCTCAAGCGAGGGGTTGCCGCCATCGAGAGAGCCGAAGAATCGGCACGGGACTTAGCCGTGGCAAGAGCCGATCACGCGCTGGCTTTGGCCGATGCAGAGGTGGCCCGCACGGCAGTTGAGACCGCCGGTGCCGATCTTGCCCTTCAAACCGCTCTCCTCGAACACCATTTGCTGAAGGCCCCATTCGACGCCATTGTCGTGCAGCGGCACCGGGAACTTGGCAGCGTGGTCAAGGCCAGCGATCCGGTTTACACGATCGCCGATCCGGAAAGCATTTGGGTACTCGCCCATGTTGACGAAGCGCGTTCCGGCTCGCTGAAACTCGGTCAGACAGCGGAAGTGCGATTGCGATCCCTGCCAGGCGCCATGTTTGCGGGCCAGATTACGCGTATCGGCATCGAAAGCGACCGGGTCAGCGAGGAGCGCCGCGTGTGGGTCAAATGCGCTCAGTGCCCAGCTGACTTTCATCTTGGCGAACAGGCAGAGGTTGTCATTACGGCGGCCATACTGCCGCAAGCGCTTCTGGTGCCCGAACAAATGGTCTCCGGCTACGATGGCCATACGGGCTCGGTGTGGGTCGCCGAAAACGGCGTCGCGGCCCGGGTCAAGGTCACTCTCGGCCAGCGTACACTTGACGGGCGAATTGAAGTGAGCAGCAGATTGCCACAGGGCGGCGAAGTCATCACGGGACCAGCTTCGGGCTTGAGGGAAGGACGCACCGTGCGGATCAGCAGCGCTTCAGAGCCATGAACCTCGCTTACCGCGACATACGCCACAATGCTGGGCGCTTCCTGCTGACCTGCCTCGGGCTTGGCATGCTGCTTGGCGTTGTACTGGCGATGATCGGCATTTATCGTGGCATGGTCAGCGATGCGCTGACCCTCGTGCGCAGTCCGCAAGCCGATCTATGGGTCGTCGAGGCCGACCGGCGCGGCCCTTTCGCGGAGTCTTCGCGCATTCCGGGAGATACCCGCGAAGCAATCGAGCGCCTTCGAGGCGTCGTTGCAGCGGGCTCCGTGACCTACCAATCCGTCGATACAGCCAATGCTTCCGGCAAGATGCGCTTTCAGGTCGTCGGCTACGAGCCTGGCAGGCCAGGCGGGCCTCAAAGCCTGATCGCGGGCCGGCTGCTGGCGCGCAGTCATTTCGAATTGGTGGCGGACCGGTCAACCCGGCTCGTGCCGGGGGACACAATCACGCTTGGAAGGGACCGGTTCAAGGTTGTCGGCCTAACCTCAGGCCAGGTGACCTCCAGCGGCGATCCCGTTGTCTATATCAGCCTGCTCGACAGCCAGAGACTGCAATTCGAGCTCGCGCCTCCAGCGGCACGAGTCGAGATCGCGCGTGGAGCCGCTGAGGGCGGCAAGGACACAATCAACGCCGTCCTAGCCCGCATCGGCCCCAACATGCGGGCTGAAGACGTGGCCCAAAGCGTGCGGCGCTGGAAACATCTGGGTGCCATTACACAGACCGAGCAGGAAAACATCCTTACCGGCTCCGTCGTGCAGCGAGCCCGTCAGCAAATCGGCCTGTTCACGTCGATCCTGATGACTGTATCCGCGGTCATCATTGCGCTGATCATTTACACCATGACCATGGACAAGATTCGTGAGATTGCCACGCTGAAGCTCATCGGAGCACCGGATCGCACCATTGTCGGAATGATTGTGCAGCAGGCGATGGCGCTCGGCATGACCGGCTTCCTGTTGGGCGCCGTGCTGATATCGAGCGTCAAGGACTACTTCCCCCGCCGCGTCGTATTGCAGCCTGAAGACGGTTTGGTTCTGGCGGGGATCGTAATGGTCGTCTGCCTGCTGGCCAGCGGACTGGGAGTACGCCTCGCGCTGTCTGTGGAGCCGGCGAAAGCGCTGGGGGGCTAAAATGACGCAGGCACCCCCGGGCGGGGCCCTCGTCGAACTGACGAACATCTCCAAACACTTTGGCGACGGCGACACCCGGGTCGATGCGCTGCGCGAGGTCTCCCTAGCCGTCTCGCCCGGAGAAATCGTAGGGCTGGTCGGTCCCAGCGGCTCGGGCAAGTCGACGCTGCTCAATGTCGTCGCCTGCATCCTCGAACCGTCAAGCGGACAAATGCGCCTTGATGGCGACATGGTTTACGACAATCACTGGCTCAAGGGCGATTTGCGCAAATTGCGGCTCGACAAGATCGGTTTCATTTTCCAGTTCCACAATCTGCTGCCGTTTCTGAACGCGACCGAAAATGTCGCCATGGTGCTGGAGCTTGCCGGAGCGACTTCAGGGGAAGCAAAACGGCGCGCTGTCGAGCTGCTCGACTATCTCGGCGTGGGCAACCGCAAAACCTCGATGCCGGCAACCATTTCGGGTGGAGAAGCACAGCGTGTCGCCATCGCCCGCGCCATGGCCAATCGCCCTCGAATCATCTTGGCAGACGAACCCACGGCGGCATTGGATTCGCAGCGAGCCGGCATCGTCATGGATCTCATGGGCCGCGTCGCAAATGACCAAGGTGCTGCAATCATTGTCGTCAGTCACGATGAGAAAATCTTCAGCCGCTTTCATCGCATTTTCCACTTGAGAGATGGATATCTGGAAAATGTTGAAACCAACCCGCAGCTGCAGTGAGGTAGGCTTGGCAGACTTTCCGCCTCATGCCGCATTCCGTTGCCGAGCAACCCGAAGGCGAAGCGCGTCGAATTCCGCTTTCCGGACCCGACCGCCAACCCCTACCTGTGCTTTTCGGCGATCATCATGGCAGGCCTCGACAAGATCCATCCCGGTGGAAACGCCGGGGCCATTGTTTGCACCGCTTGCCGACCCTACCCACGGCACAGAACGCCGTCGCCGGCGACGTGCAGGCAGTGATCTGCGGCCTGCGCATTGCGTTCTTAGGTTGCAACATTGCTCGGAAACGCGGGCTGCAAAATCCAGCACCGGTTTTTCATGAGTGGGACAAGCAATTTGGTGGCTTAGAGAAGCATTGTGTATACAATGGTTTCAGCGGGTAAAATAGCATGAACATCCACAAGATTTTTGCAGAAAATCTGCGAGCGCAATGCATGCGCGTTGGCACCATCGCCGACGTATGCCGTGGCGCAGCCGTAAACCGCCAACAGTTCAATCGCTATCTTTCGGGCGCTGCCATTCCGAACGCGACGACCTTGGCCCGTGTTTGCAAGTTCCTGGACATCAGCGAGACACAACTCTTTCAAACGGAGCCAGAGTTACCTTCAAAGCACAATTCTGCTGAAAGCGAAAAGACACTTCGTGAACGAAACGGTGGGGGCGGATTTGCACAGACTTTGGATTCGCTCCGCCTTGCTCTATCATCCGAAACATGTGCGCGAGCTCGGACAAAGAGAGATTGAGCCCCACCTGTCAAAGCTTACTTCTGCTATGCGCCGCTACAGAGCTTTGACCAGTTCATCGTCCGATCCCTGATTCTGGTTTGGAATAGGAACGGGTACAGGCAGTTCGCGCGATTTACCCGTCTCAAGTCTCCAAGCTTGCCAGGTGCACACATTGCCATTGGTAAACATTGTGGCTATGTGCATTCGGATGCCGATCAAGACTATTTCATCGGACTTAATCGCTTTGCTCCCTACAATCTCAGTCTGCTGTCGATTGAGCGACGAAGCATATCCGGGCGGCTCGCTCAATTCTGGCCTTGCCCTCATGCAGGGAAGCCGAGGCCCACTTGCCTGCCGAGTGTGTATTGAAGACCTCGGTAAGTCCGAGTTTACAACTAAGGGTGCCATAAAGAAGATCGGCATTGTTCCGATCTCCGACCCTGGCATCAATCCGATCATTTCGAGGCTGATTCAGCAACCGACAATCCGCTGCTCAGGGTCAATTGAGCATACCTTCATTCGAAGAAGCACTGATACAGCGGATACTTCACATAGTTCAATGCCTCACGAGAAGCTCTGAGTGCGCCAATATCCGCTTTCGCAAAAAAGCAGACCGAAGCCAGGCATTCGCTCAAGCAGCAGTCTCGAGCCCAAGAACGCCACATCAGCGGTTCCAAGCGACTGAGTTCTGCTAAAGGCTCGCTTGGATCTGCTGGAACTCGATATGCTCCTTACCAACTCGCTTTACTTCTTCATCCGTACTTGCACCACTCACTACGAAAGTTTCGATTATCGCAAGCTCGATAGCAGGCTTAAGGCTCTCCAAGCTCCGCAGCATCTGCCAGATCCCAAATCTTCTGGCAATAATCCATAATGACGACCCAGCGCCACGATGGACTCAGTGCTGGCGTTACACTCGACATGCTGATGCTCGAGATAAGAACTGCGTGTCTTGCGTATGAATGTCTGGGCCTTGTCGTAATGCGCCAACTTCATGATCTGCACCTCTCATAAGAATTCAGAACTTGTTGTTCCCGCACTCTCCACACTACAGCCATGCGGCGTTCGCTTGAAATTGGCTGATAACAGCGAACGAAGCCGCGAAGGAGTTTATCCACACAACCCATTACCACTCTCGATTAGTTGTATCATCTCGACCCATGCGCAACTCTTCGTGGCGTCACATGCCGTGACTCAACTTTAGGAGGAAGCCATGATCAAGGAACAAGCCCATACCGAAACCTCACAGGTTGCCGTCAAGATCGATCCGAAGGCATTTGGAATCGGC
Source organism: uncultured Alphaproteobacteria bacterium (assembly GCA_963814455.1). Lineage (GTDB taxonomy): Bacteria > Pseudomonadota > Alphaproteobacteria > Rhizobiales > Aestuariivirgaceae > Aestuariivirga. The sequence continues at coordinate 119,403 of CAWFCR010000001.1, forward strand.
GCTCCAGGCAAACTCTACGACAAGAACTGAGACTAGTTTTCGACTGAAATGGACACCCGCATGGGTGTCCATTTTCGCTTCTGGAGACGTGAAATGACAGCGCAATTGACATTGACCCACGAACACCGGCTTCGCACCTCTCCTGCACTTATCATCGTATCGCTTCCGCCGGATAACAACGATGCGACGGCAGTGGGCATCTATGACTTTCTGGCAAAGTCGTTCGCAAAATGCCGTGTGGAAATTCTGTACTGGCTTTCGTATTTCAGTGAATGCAGGTCGCTGCAAGTCGCCATCAGGGATCATGCAACGTATCCCCAGGAAGCCATGATTTCGGAGCTATCATCCCTCGTCGAACTGGACTTCATCACTGTAGAGGGCACGGCAAGCCATCGTCGTTGTGAGTCATATCGAGACACTTGGAAATGGGATCTGACAGCTGGAGCTTTTCACTTCACCATCATGGACAACGCGTTCCTGACACAGGAGCAATCAGCTGCTGAACAACTTGATAAACTTGCAACAGTTCCGCCTCCTGCTTTTTTCTGGCCACCGAGGACGGCATCGCCAATCTCTCTGCCATGTCCTGCGCCTGCGCTCCCGCAATCCGGGAACTTGCTGGAGTTGATCACCAAGCGCAGAACCAACAGAACAAGCGCCAAGCAACCGCTTAGCCTTCAACAACTCAGTGAATGCCTGTTCGCGGCGTTCGGCGTGGTCGGATTTGTAAAAGCGACGTCAGGATACCTGCCGCTTTCGACGGCTCCATCAGGCGGAGCGAGGAATCCATTTGAAGCCTATGTCATATGCAGACGATGCAGCGATCTTCCGCCGGGCATCTACCATTACAGCGCGACCACTCACGAGCTTGAGCTTGTGAACAGTTTCGATTCTGATGCCGAAATAAGCTCGGTATTCGGCGGGCAACTCTGGATCGACGACATGTCTGTCGTGGTCGTGATGGTGGCTATCCTCGACCGGACAATGTGGAAGTATCAGGATGCGAATGCATACAGGGTGCTTCTGATCGAAGCCGGCCACCGCGGGCAGAATTTCATGCTCACCGCCACAAAGCTTGGATTGACTTCATGCCCCACCGCCGCCATCGCGCACAGCGAAGCAGCCACTCTGTTTGGGCTCTCCGAAACGTTGCTTCACACCCCCGTCTATGCCTTGACGCTCGACAAGGCCCTCACGTACGCGGACGAGTTCCTGCCAGTCGACAGGTACATCGCCGAGCAGCAGGCAGACTTGCGGCATCTGCAATGAGTTTGCATTGGCCATTGATGACGGCTTGCTGGTAACAAAAAAGGCCGGGAAGTTTCCCGGCCTTTTGCGTTGTTCAGATTGTTCGAGTTACCAGCCACGGCATTCAGAATATTTCCGATTGTAGTATTTCTTCCACTTGCCATTGGCGTTGATGCCGCCACCAACCGTGCCGACGCCGGCGCCAATCAACGCACCGGTACCCGTCTTGAGTCCGGGGACAATCACACCCGTCAAGGCGCCAATGCCAGCGCCGATTGCGGCGCCTTCCAGAATTTGCCGGCCGCCCGCCTTGCGGTTGGCATAGTCACGCGCGACTTCCCGGCAGTAACCTTTGCCTGCCGCTTCACTTGTCGACGTCATGATCGCAAAGCTGCCCAGCGCCATCATTGCCGCGAGACTGGTCGCCATCAGTTTCTTAGTCATGTACTCTTCCTTTCGATTGAATATGTGTAACTCAATATTCGAGCCCGCTGTACTCTAAATGGGCTCCGATTGAGGCAGAAATATTGTTGCATCTGTCAGCGTTTGTTCACGTTAACCTATTCGAGGCGGGCTGGAAAGCCGGGAGCGCGCAGATCGGTTTGCAATGCATCCTCGAGGAGCTTGACGATCTGGGTGGACTGGGCAGAACCGCCGTAGCTTTGCTTGCCCTGTTCGAAGATGGCGTTTGTCAGCCCAGCCAGCTGCAGAGGCACGCCGAACTGCTTGCCAAATCCCATGGCGAAGCCGAGGTCCTTGAGCGCCAGGTCCATGGTGAAGGCAATATCGTAACTGCCATTGAGAATGAGCTGGCCTTCGGTTTCATGCACGAAGCTGGTGCCGCTTGAGGCGGAAATGGCCCGCCAGGCCTGGCCAAGGTCCAACCCGCCACGCTTGGCCAGCATCAGCGCCTCGCCATCCGCCACCAGGTGAATGAAGGCCAGCATGTTGGTGATGACCTTGATGACAGCCGCTGAACCAAGGGGGCCCATGTAGAACAGACGGTTGCCAATGGCTTCCAGCGCCGGTTTGTGAAAATTGAAAAGGTCCTCGTCACCGCCTGCCAGCACCGTGATTTCTCCACGCGCTGCAAGATGCACGCCGCCGGTGACCGGCGCTTCCAGCATGCGGATGCCATGACCTGCAGCGACGCCCGCCAGTTTCAGCACATCGTCACGGCCCAATGTCGAATTCTCGATCCAAATGGCGCCGGGCTTCAGTGAATCCACCATGCCGGCGAGAACCCGCTCCGACACAGAGGGCGACGGCAGACAGGTGAAGACATGGTCCACTTGTTTGGCGAGTTCTGCCGGCGAGCTTGCCCATATGGCTCCCGCCGCCACATGCCTGTTGGCAAGCTCGCGGCTGACATCATGCACCACGAGTTCGAAACCCGCACGCTGCAAGCTGGCCGCAAGGTGGCCGCCGAGATTTCCAAGGCCGATGTATCCGTAGCGCATTAAACTACTACCCTATTGGTCATCTCGAGGTGGAGCTTGTCGCCGGTATAGGGATGCGCTTCGGCAACCGCCTCATTGAGATCAGAGCCGAGGCCGGGTTCGGTCGAGGGGATGACATAGCCCTCCTCCCAGCGAATTGGTTTGGTCAGCAGTTTGGCGTGGAAACCGCCGAAGGTTTCGATGCTCTCCAGAATGAGGAAGTTGGGCAGCGAAGTTCCGTAATGAATGTTAGCCAGCGCTTCGATTGGCCCGGCATAGAGGTGCGGCGCTATCTGGGCGTAGTTCACTTCCGCCATGGCGGCAATCTTCTTGGCCTCCCAGATGCCACCAACACGTCCAAGCGCCATTTGCAGAATGGAGGCGGCACGATGCTCCAGCACGCGGCCGAACTCATACTTGGTCGTCAGCCGCTCTCCGGTGGCGATGGGGATAGAGGTGCCGCGCGCCACCAGCGCCATTTCCTCCGGCCGGTCCGGCGGGGTCGGCTCTTCAAACCACAACGGATTATATTTCTCGATCTGCTTGGCGAAGCGGATGGCGCCGGAAGCGGTGAATTGCCCATGCGTGCCAAACAGCAGATCAGCCTTGGTGCCGCAGACCTCGCGCAGCAGGCGGCAGAATTTCTCGCACAGCGCCATGGATTCAAGCGACGGCTGGCGCGGATCAAAGCAGGAATAAGGCGCTGCAGGATCAAACTTGAGGGCGGTGAAGCCCTGTTTCAGGTAGCCAACCGCGCGCTCGGCTGATTGCTCGGCATTCCAGTAGATCGAGTCATCCTGGCCTTTCGACAGGTCGGGATAGATATAGGTGTAGGAGCGCAGCCGCTCATGCACGCGCCCGCCCAACAGCTCGAATACCGGGCGGCCCTGCGCCTTGCCAATGATATCCCACAAGGCAATTTCGATGCCTGAGAGCACACCCATCAACGACACATCGGGCCGGTGGGTGAAGCCTGAACCGTAAACCTTGCGCCACAGGTCTTCGATGTTGAACGGGTTCATGCCTTCGACATAGCGGCCGAAGGTGTCCTCTATCATCGCCGTCATCGCCTTGGGGCCAAAGGTATCGCAATAGACTTCGCCATAGCCCTTGATGCCGTTGTCGGTCGTCAGCCGCACGAAGATGAAATAGCGCCCGCCCCAGCCAGGCGGCGGATTGCCGACGATGAATACCTTGAGATCATGAATCTTCATGGGCTTCCCCTGTTTGGTTGGCAGCCTAGCCTGCAAATAGGGCCGGTGGATATGGAGGTGAAAAAATTTGTCATCCGGCAATTGGATTTGCCCCTGCATGGCAGTCGCGATTCATGGCAATCTGCGCCGGACTGGATGGATTGCGGCGCAATGATCTTCGATTACGTTATCGTCGGTGCGGGCTCGGCAGGCTGCGTTCTGGCCGAAAGGCTGTCCGCCAACGGCCGGCATAGCGTCGCCGTGCTGGAGGCTGGCGGCAGCGACAGGCATTTCTACATCCGCATGCCGCTCGGCTACGGCAAGACCTTCTATGACCCGACGGTCAACTGGATGTATGCGGCCGAACCCGACCCCGGGCTCAATGGCCAGCGCGACCACTGGCCACGCGGCAGGATTGTCGGCGGCTCCAGCTCCATCAATGCCATGGTCTATGTGCGCGGCCCGCGCGAGGACTTTGAGGAGTGGGAGCGGCTCGGCAACACCGGCTGGGGCTGGCCTGATGTGCTGCGCTGCTTCAAGGCGATTGAAGACACCGAAGCAGGGGCAGACGATTTTCGCGGCGCTGGCGGGCCGCTGTTCATCTCGAAGAACGATACGCAGCTGCATCCGCTATATCAAGCCTACGTTACGGCATGCCAGCAAGCGGGCTTGCCTTTCAATGCGGATTTCAACGGCGCAACGCAGGAAGGCGTTGGCCATTATCAGCTCACCGTAAAGGGCGGCGAGCGCAATTCTGCAGCGCGGGCTTTCCTGCGCCCTGCCATGAAAAGGAAAAATGTCCGCGTGCTGACGGAAGCGTTGGCGCATCGCATCCTGTTCAATGGCTCGAGGGCAACGGGCGTTGCCTATATGCAGGGTGGGCAGATGAAAGAAATCCATGCTGGCCGCGAAGTGATCATCGCGGGCGGCGCCGTCAATTCACCCCAGCTGCTGCAGCTTTCAGGACTTGGTCCGCTTAGCTTACTGCAGCAGCATGGCGTCAACCCGGTTTTGGATCTGCCACAGGTGGGCCAGAACCTGCAGGATCATGTCGGCCTCAATTACACGTACCGCATGAACGTGCCGACACTGAACGATGTGCTGCGGCCATTTCTCGGCAAGGTGAAATCCGGCCTGCAATACATGCTGGGGCGCAAGGGACCACTGAGCCTCAGCATCAATCAGGGTGGTGGTTTCTTCCGCAGCTCGGAGCGGCACAAGCTGCCCAACATGCAGCTTTACATGCAGGCCTTCTCCACCTTGCTGCCAAAGGCCGGCGAAAGGCCGCTGCTCAACCCTGATCCGTTCTCGGGGCTTTCAATCGGCCTCTCCAACTGCCGGCCAAGCACGCGCGGCTCGATCACCATCCGCTCTGCCGACCCGGCCGAACATCCGCGCATCGTCGCCAATGCCTATGGCACGAAAGATGACGTTGAGGAAATGCTGGAGGCGGTGAAGTTCATCCGCCGCATTGCCGCCCAGCCTGCCATCGCGCCGCTGATCGCGGAAGAACTGAGGCCCGGCCCCGCAGTGCAAAGCGATGCTGATCTCATCCATGACTTCAAGCAGCGCTCAGGCACAGTCTACCACGCCTCCTGCACATGCCGGATGGGGCATTCGAAGTCAGATTCTGTCGTCGATGCACGATTGCGGGTGCATGGTATTGCTGGTCTGCGCATCTGCGATGCCGCGGTTTTTCCCAAACTGATATCAGGCAACACCAATGCGGCGGCCATGATGGTTGGGTGGCGCGGCGCGGAATTGATCCTCGCGGACCACGCCTAGCGCGTTGTCGAACAGCGCCTGATCTTGCCCGAGTTGGAGAGGTATGTGCCGCTCTGCTTGTTGAAGGAACTGTACTTCGCCGTGCAGAATGCGTTCCAGGCTTCAGAGCCGGGGATGAGGTTGCGAGCTGCCACCCGGCTCACGGTCTTGCGCGCCGCGATCTTTTTCGGTTTCGGTTTGGCCGCAGGCTTGGCGACCGCCTCCTCCGGTGCAGGTTCCGCTACAGCTTCAGCCACTTCGGGCTGCGGAACGGGATCGGCGCTAGGTTTGGCATTGTAGCGCTGCATGCAGTCGTTGAAGGCGCCACGGTAGAGCAACTGCCATTTGTCGACATTGGCTGTCCTGCCGTCGGCAAAATCCTTCGAATACAGCTCACAGTAGGACTGCGGGTCAGCAAGCGCCACGGCGGAGCCGAGACACACAAATGTTGAGATTGCCAATACCGTCAGTACACGCATGATTGGCTGCTTTTATGCGCGTCGATTGTGGCGTTCAAGCGGCAATTTTCATAGCCTTGCCAGCAGTCCACGGGCGGCTGCGGCGCCCGTCGCAAGGCAGGCCTGCAACAGATAACCCCCGGTTGGGGCCTCCCAGTCCAGCATTTCGCCCGCCACATGCCAGCCGGGAACCGGCCGCAGGGAGAAATCTTCTCCAACATCACCCCAGTCCACGCCGCCAGCCGATGAAATCGCCCGTTCGAGGCTGCCAAGGCCGCTGAGTTCAACGGCAACCGCTTTGGGGTTTTCGCTTTTCGTCTCCGTCATCAGCGAAATTGCGGCTGGCGACAGGCCAAAAGTCTTGCGCAGGAAGTTGCTGCGGCTCTGCTTGCCGCGCGGCCGCGTCAGACGCAATGCAATTTCGGCTTCCGGCAAATCCGGCTTGAGATCAATGACCAGTTGCCTCCCCGGCCGTTCGCGGATGATGCGAGAGAGAGCGTAGATCGCTCCTCCCTCAAGCCCATCACGCGAGACGATCAATTCACCTCGTGACTTCAGGCCCTCGTAGGCAAGCGCCACGTTCTTGATCGGCGCACCGGCATGGCGCGTGGAAAAGTACTCGCTCCAGCCTGCCATGGCACGGCAGTTAGTTGGCTGGAAGTCGTTCACACTCACACCTGCGGCGCGGAAAGCCGGAACCCAGCCTGCATCCGAACCCAATTGCGGCCATGAAGCACCGCCAAAAGCGCAAATGCCAAATGGCTCGACAAAGCCTTGCCAGGGACTACGCGTGCGCAAAGTTACTCCCTGCCCAGCCAGCCGCCGCAGCCAAGCGCGCAGCAATGGCGATGCTTTCATGACGCGTGGAAAAATACGGCCCGATGAACCCACAAAGGTTTCGATGCCGAGATCATGGCTCCATTTCACCAGGTCGGATGGTGAGAATTGGCGAATGGCCGGCTCCAGCCGCGCACGCGCATCGCCGTAGCGTGAGAGAAACGGCTCAAGCTCTTCGGAGTGCGTGAGGTTGAGGCCACCCCTGCCCGCCAGCAGAAACTTACGGGCTGGCGTCGGCATGTGATCATGCAGCACAACGCGCTGACCGTTGTTGGCAAGAACCTCGGCAGCCATGAGGCCTGCAGGACCTGCGCCATAAACCGGAATTTCATGCGCCACTAATAAGGCCGTTCGAAATACTGGTCAGCCGTCATGACGTAGGTATCGACGGACTTCATTGCAGGAGCCTGCTCCGGCGGCGGAGCGACGATCATCTTTTCGTGCCGCATGCCAAGCCTGCGCGCCAACGCTTTCGAGGCGCGGTTGCCGCCCATCACCTTGCACCAGGTGCGCTTGGCCTTCAGGCGTTCAAAAGCATGCGCGAGAAGCGCTTCGCCCAATTCAGCCCCAAGCCCGAGCCGCCACATGGCCGGATGCAAACCCCAGCCGATCTCAATGCTGCGATCGCTCTGGCAGATGAGGAAGCCATCGCCGATGACCTCGCCCGAGCCTTGCTCTTCGGCAGCAAGGTGGAAGATGTTGCGCCGCCCATCGCGCTGGCGGCTGACGCAGCGGGCGACAAAGGCGGCAACTTCCGGCTCGCTGCGCAGCCGCATGGCTATGAACCGATGGTATTCCGGCTGCATCATGTAAGCGGAAAAGTCCTGCGAATCCGACAGGGTTATTTCCCGCAATATGAGCCGCGGCGTCAAAACTGCAGGCAGTTGGGTGAGCGTTGCCATGGTTGCGACTATAGCCGAGGCGGATTACAAACAGCACTGACTTTTTTGGGCCATGTCTGCAATATGCCATGACGCCAGCGAATGACGCCGATGCTTTGGGGCGCCGCGTCATTTTGCAGGTTGCCATCATCAATCAGTTCTTTTAGAACTATTCTAATATTCATATCACCTGCAGTGCCGCCGAAAACTGATGATACGTTCACACGGACCACTTGTTACAGTTCACAGAAGATGATCGGAGAAAACCATGGATTCCAAAACTGAAGCGAGCGCAGGCAAGTGTCCGGTGATGCATACATCTTCCGGCATGAGGTCCAACAGCGACTGGTGGCCGAACCAGTTGAACCTCAAGATTCTGCACCAGCATTCGTCCCGCTCCACTCCGTTGAGTGAGGCCTTCAACTATGCGGAAGAATTCAAGAAGCTGGATCTCAAGGCGCTGAAGAAAGACCTCACCGCGCTGATGACCAACTCGCAAAGCTGGTGGCCGGCGGATTTCGGCCACTATGGACCGCTGTTCGTCCGCATGGCCTGGCACGCCGCCGGCACATACCGTACAGCCGATGGGCGCGGTGGAGCTGGCTCCGGCCAACAGCGCTTTGCGCCGCTCAATAGCTGGCCGGACAATGCCAATCTCGACAAGGCCCGCCGCTTGCTGTGGCCGATCAAGCGGAAATACGGCAACAGCATATCGTGGGCCGACCTTCTGGTTCTGACCGGCAATTGCGCACTCGAATCGATGGGCTTCAAGACCTTTGGCTTCGGCGGCGGACGCGCCGATGTGTGGGAACCCGAAGAAGACGTGTACTGGGGGCCGGAAGGCAAGTGGCTGGCGGACGAGCGCTACAGCGGCGACCGTGATCTCTCCAACCCCCTCGCCGCCGTGCAGATGGGCCTGATCTATGTGAACCCCGAAGGTCCCAATGGCAATCCGGACCCGGTTGCCGCAGCGCGTGACATCCGCGAAACCTTCGCCCGCATGGCGATGGATGATGAAGAAACGGTTGCTCTCATTGCGGGCGGCCACACTTTTGGTAAAACCCATGGCGCGGGCTTAGCAAGTCATGTCGGCCCAGAACCCGAGTCTGCCGGCATTGAAGCACAGGGGCTTGGCTGGCTCAGCAGCTATGGCAGCGGCAAGGGCGGCGATACGATCACCAGCGGCATCGAGGTCATCTGGACGACAACGCCGACCAAGTGGAGCAACAATTTTTTCTGGAACCTGTTCGGCTATGAATGGGAGCTGACCAAGAGCCCTGCCGGTGCGCATCAATGGATACCGAAGCATGGCATGGGCAAGGACACGGTGCCGGATGCACATGATCCGGCAAAACGTCATGTGCCATCTATGCTGACCACGGACCTCGCTTTGCGGTTCGACCCGGCCTATGAAAAAATTTCACGGCGTTTCCTCGAAAACCCGGACCAGTTCGCCGATGCGTTTGCGCGGGCGTGGTTCAAGCTCACCCACCGCGATATGGGACCGAAGGCGCGCTACCTCGGCCCCGAGGTTCCGGCAGAAGATCTGATCTGGCAGGACCCTGTTCCCGCCGTTGATCATGCGCTGGTCAATGCCAAGGATATCACCGATCTCAAGGCAAAGATTCTTGCATCAGGTGTTTCCGTGGCTGATCTCGTCGCCACGGCCTGGGCCTCGGCCTCGACATTCCGCGGCTCCGACAAGCGTGGCGGCGGCAATGGCGCGCGCATCCGCCTGGCTCCGCAGAAGGATTGGGAGGCCAACCAGCCTGCCTCGCTGGCCAAGGTTCTCGCCGCGCTCGAGACCATCCAGAAAGCCTTCAACGAGGCTCAGAAAGACGGCAAGAAAGTTTCTCTCGCCGACCTGATCATCCTCGGTGGAACTGCCGCTGTCGAAAAAGCTGCGAAGGCGGCCGGGCATGATGTGGAGGTTTCGTTCAAGCCGGGACGCACCGATGCATCGCAGGAGCAGACCGATGTTGAGTCCTTCGCGGTGCTTGAGCCAGTTGCCGATGGCTTCCGCAACTTTCTCAAGAAAAAGCATGCGATGCCGGCGGAAGAAATGCTGGTCGATAGGGCTCAACTGCTGACACTCTCCGCGCCGGAAATGACAGTGCTGGTTGGCGGCTTGCGCGTGCTTAGCGCCAATGCAGGCGGCACGCAACACGGCGTCTTCACCAAGAAGCCCGGCACGCTGACCAACGACTTCTTCGTCAACCTGCTCGACATGGGCACGAGTTGGAAGGCAACGTCGAAGGATGACGATGTGTTCGAAGGGCGCGACCGCGCTTCAGGAGCGGTGCGCTGGACTGCAACACGCTCTGACCTTGTGTTCGGTTCAAACTCGCAACTCCGCGCATTGGCGGAAGCCTATGCGCAGGATGACGCGCAAAAGAAATTCGTTGGTGATTTCGTGGCGGCCTGGACCAAGGTGATGAACCTCGATCGATTCTGATCGCGACTGCTCAATAAGAAAGGGGCGAGTAAGTGCTACTCGCCCCTTCTAGATTCTCAGGCTTCGTCCAGCAGCGCCTTGTGAATGAGCGCGCCGACAATGGCGCCAACGATAGGCGCCACCCAGAACAACCACAACTGCCCCATCGCCGCCGTTTCAGCAAACAGCGCCGCAGCGGTAGAGCGCGCCGGATTGACCGACGTGTTGGTGACCGGAATCGACACGAGGTGGATCAGCGTCAGGCCAAGGCCGATGGCGACCGGCGCAAATCCAGCGGGTGCGCGCGACGATGTGGAGCCAAGGATGATCAGCAGGAACATCGCCGTCATCACCACTTCGCACAGCAAGGCGGCAGCGAGGCCATACTTGCCGGGCGACAAATCGCCATAGCCATTGCTGGCAAAGCCGCCGATGGAGGCATCTGCCTTGCCGGTGACAATCCAGTAGAGAACGAGTGCGCCCACCGCGCCGCCAAGCACCTGGGAAATGACGTAACCCGGCACCTGACTCCATGAGAAACGCCCTGCTGTGGCAAGACCCACTGAGACAGCCGGATTGAAATGGCCGCCGGAGATGTGCCCCACAGCAAATGCCATGGTTAAAACCGTGAGCCCGAAGGCGAGTGAGACGCCCGCAAGGCCTATTCCAACCGCTGGAAAGCCGGCGGCCAGCATGGCGCTGCCGCAGCCGCCGAGTACGAGCCAGAAAGTGCCAAAAAATTCAGCTGCAAGTTTCTTCATTTAGTCCCCCGTTTCAGTAGCATGGCCAGAATCAGGCCAGAGGCAGAGAGTAACCTTGGATTGGCAGGCCCTGCAACGGCGTCTAAACCATAAATTGCGCTCCGTTACGGCTGGCTGCGGCAAAATGATGCGAAATCATTGACTTTCCACCCCATAACACCTATTTCGACCCAGTATCTTGGCGCCCCCGGACCAGGCGAAATTCTCCGGGCGCCGCATTTGCCTTCGCCAGAATGGTTTCCTTACTTCCAAATGAGTTTCTCCGATCTCGGACTGAGCCCCAAAGTACTCGAAAGCGTTGCCGCCGCGGGCTACACCACACCTACGAAAATTCAGGCTGAGGCCATTCCTCATGCGCTTCAGCGCAAGGATGTTCTTGGTCTCGCGCAGACAGGCTCCGGCAAGACCGCCGCCTTCGTGCTGCCCATGCTGACGCTGCTTGAAAAGGGCCGCGCCAAGGCCCGCATGCCACGCACTCTCATTCTCGAACCGACGCGAGAGCTGGCGGCGCAGGTGCAGGAAGCGTTCGAAACGCTGGGCAAGAACCACAAGCTGACAGTTGCGTTGCTCATCGGCGGCGTTGCCTTCGAACCGCAGGCCGCCAAGATCAATCGCGGCGCCGATGTGGTGATCGCGACCCCGGGCCGCCTGCTTGACCATATGGAGCGCGGCGGGCTGCTGCTCACCGGCATCGAGATGCTCGTCATCGACGAAGCAGACCGCATGCTCGACATGGGCTTCATTCCCGACATCGAAAAAATCTGCAAGCTGCTGCCGTTCACCCGGCAGACGCTGTTCTTCTCCGCCACCATGCCGCCCGAAATCCAGCGGCTCACCGCGCAGTTCCTGCATGCGCCGGTGCGCATCGAGGCCAGCGCGCCGAGTTCAACTGTCTCAACCATCGAGCAGCAACTGGTCAAGGCGCCGCATGATCCCAAGCAGAAGCGCGATGTGCTGCGCCAGCTGATGCGCAATCAGGACAGCGTTAAGAACGGCATTGTCTTCGCCAACCGCAAGACAACGGTCGCCCTTCTGGAAAAATCACTGTTGCGGCATGGCTTCAGCGCCGGAGCGCTGCATGGCGACATGGACCAGCAGGCTCGCCTCAAGATGCTCACCGCATTCCGCAACAATGAGGTGACCTACCTCATTGCATCGGATGTTGCGGCGCGCGGCCTCGACATTCCGGAAGTGAGCCACGTGTTCAACTTCGATGTGCCAATCCACGCAGAAGACTATGTGCACCGCATTGGCCGCACTGGCCGTGCAGGACGCCAGGGCCATGCCTTCACCATGGTGACGCGCGAAGAGGCCAAGCACATCAAGGCTATCGAGACGCTGATCAAGAAAGACCTGCCCTATTTCGATCTCGGCATCACCGTTTCGGACGAGCCCGCTGCGGAGAGGCCGAAGCGCGGTGCGCGTGGCGGAGAAGAACCCCGCAACAAGCGCCGTGAGAGCAGCAGGCGGCCGCGTGTTGATGAAGTGAGCGCAGCTGATCCCGCACCCAAAGTGGAGCGCGCCGCGCCAACGCCAGCACCTGTGGCCGCGCCGGTGGCAACAGAGCGCCATGCTCCACGGCCTCAGCGCACGGCTGAAAAGCCCGCGCGTGAAAGGCACGAGCGCTCGCATTCGCACGATGACGCACCCGACACCGGCCGCTTCACCGAAACCAACATGCCAGCGTTTCTGACGCGGCGATAAGCTCTGCGTCTAAGCAGGAAGCACTGTCGAATTCTCTCCGTGGCTGGGCTGACCCGCCGTGCAATACGCGGCGTAGGTGGAAGTTTGGTTCACCGGCTCAAGGTGCTGATGAGAACAGCAATAATCGTCGACATTACACCGAACCAGCCTCAGTCGCCCACAAGGCGGAATGCGCAGTGCATCTTCCCACGTGTCAACGAGAGCAACCGTCATGGATGCGGAGTGATGTATCCAACGGTGAAAAATACCTTATGCTCCGCTGACACATTCCGATCGCAGCGATAGAGTTGACCATGACTGTGACCCTGAACAACCGAAGCGATTTCACACTGGAGAATTGCAGGCGTGTGGCCTGGGGCGGCGAAGGCGTCGAAATCGCGAAACCGGCGAAGGACAAGATTGCCAAGGCGCGCGCCCATCTGATGAAACTGATCGACCAGCCGGATATCACGATCTATGGCGTCAACACCGGCTATGGACACCATGCCAAGCAGCGGCTTGAAGCGGCGGAACGCCAGAAGCACGCCGAACAGCCGACGCATTACCGGGCCGCTTCATGGGGCGACCCGCTGCCCGAGCGCGTCGCCCGGGCCATCGTATTCGCAAGACTTGCAAATTTCATCGAGGGCCACGCAGCGGTGTCGCCTGCCCTCGCTGAGGCAGTGGCAGCCATGCTTGATGGAGCAGCATTGCCGCCGGTGCCAACGCGTGGCCAGGGAGGTGCAGGCGAAATTCTTTCACTCTCGCATCTCTTCCACCGGCTTCCGGAAAAATGTCCGATGGCGGCAAAGGACATGCTCTCCCTTTTGAATGGTTCGCCAGCGGCATCCGCCTTGATTGCAGACTCGAGCCTTGCTGCCGCTGAAAGGCTGCAGGTTGCAACGGAAGTTTTTGCCTTGGCAGCGGAGGCATTCAACGCGCCACATGGCCACTTCGCCGAAGAGCTGGAGGGCTATTGGAACAATCCGCATGATGCCAAGGCGCTGTCGATGTTGCGAGACCTGATGGGAGCGGGTCACGGCGGAGCCCGAAGGCCTTATCAAGCGCCAGTCTGTTTGCGCATTCTGCCCCGCGTTCTGGCTGAGGCGTTGCGCTCGGCCGCAGCGACCGAAGAGATTGCCCGCCATTCACTGACTGCGGTGACGGACAATCCGGTTGTCATCCCCGAGGATGAGCGGCTGGGCCCGGACGTTGTCATCAGCACGGGTGGCTATCACAATATCCAGGCTGTATCGGCAATGGATGCTCTCGTGGCAGCTTACACCAACCTCGCCATCCTGGCCGGGCGCATTGCGGCGAAACTGCAGGACGGCCCAGTGTCTCTCTTGCCGCCGTTTCTGGGGCTGGCGGATGGACGCTCCAATCTTGGCGTGCTGCCAATGGCCATGGTCGGCTATGAGGAAGAGATGCGCATGCTGGCCCATGCAACTCTGCTGCCGGGTTCTGAAAACGGCGGCTTCGCGCAGGACGACGTTGCTTCGCCAGTATTTCTGGCATGGTCGAAATTGGATCGTGCCGGCCAGTTGTTCGACCAGACATTGGCGACTTTGGCTGTCATTGCAGCTCGAGCGCTTGAGGTCACAAATCGACCGGCACCGGAAGCACTTCGGGATCTCATTTCATTGATTGCGCATCATTTCCCTGACAAGGGAGACGTCAGACCCTTTGGCTACGATATCAGCAATCTCGCCGAGGCATTCAGGGCCAGAATTTATCGCGCCTGAGACTGGCCGCTACACCGAAACCAGCATGCAGGCGATTCTAACGCGGCGATAGTTTCAGACCAACCATAACCGCCCATAAGGCGGAATGCGCAATGCATTATCCGGCGTAGCGACTGGCGCATCGCTCAGCGCATCATGAAATCTTACAATGCCCTGTTGGCGCGCGATCGCTGCTGGCAAGTTCTGCCACAGCGGCGAGAAGTTGAAGATGGCGAGCAAGGGTCCCTCGTCACCATCCCGGCAGAAGCAGAACAGCGTGCTCAAACCGGCATCAACAATGCGCGTCGGATTGGTGGCGGAGAGTTGCGGCAAGTGCTTGCGGCGGGCCATGATTTCCCGCGTGCCTTTCAAAACCCTGTTCTGAACATCATCCCAACCCGTCCATGGCATCTTCGGCCGGTGCATCCACCTGTTGTCATGCGCATGGTCGGCAACTTCGCTGAAGGCATAATCGTTCATCAAGGCAATTTCATCGCCCATATAGAGCAACGGCAAGCCACCGAAGGACGCCATCAGCGCAACGCCGAGCAGCATCCGGTCAATCGCTGCGTTGATCTCCTGCCCGTTGCCGGAAGCGCGTGCACTCTCCAACCCGGCAAGACTTGCGAACGAGCCGCTGTTGCGCCGGTCGCGCGTTTCCGGGTTCTCCTGAAAAATGCCGCCGCGCGCAAATGAGCCTGCGTAGTTTCCGGAATAGAAATCGGCAAGGAAACTGCGGTGGCCAAAGCCCGAAATGTCAGGGATGGATGCACTGTCTTCCTCGGTGATGGCCCAGCCGATATCGTCATGGCAACGGATGTAGGTGGCCCAGCTGGCATTGCGGAAGCTTTCGGGGAAATGGCGGCGCAGTGTGTAGGTCATCAGCCGCGTGTCCTGCGTGGCAAGCGCTGCCCAGTAATGAACCATCAGGTTGTTGTGGTAAGCGAGGTTTGCCTCCCTGCCCCGATGGCTGCCAACGCCGAGGTAGGGCACAAGATCGCGCGGGGCGACGATCGCCTCCGCCTTGTGGATGACGGCAGGTGCTGCAATCCGTGTCGCGGCGCGCAGCGCCTGCAGAATGTCATGCACTTGCGGAAGATTCTGGCAATTGCTGCCAAGCTCTTTCCACATGAAGGCGACAGCATCCAGCCGCAGCACCTCGGCGCCACGGTTGGCGAGGTGCAGCATGATGTCCACCACTTCGAGGAAAACTTCCGGGTTGGCCCAGTTCAGGTCCCACTGATGCTCGTTGAATGTGGTCCAGACATATTTGCCGAATTCGGGATAATGCGTGAAGTTTCCCGGCGCGTCGTTGGGAAATATTTCGACCAGCGTGCGCTCAAAGGCCTGCGGCTCATCGGCCGTGTCGAACATGTGGTAGTAAGCTTGGTAGCGCTTGTCACCAGCGCGAGCCTTCAGCGCCCACTCATGCTCCTTGGCCGTATGGTTCAAGACAAGATCGATGCATACGCTCATGCCGTGATGGCGCAATTCGCGGCTGACCTCTTCGAAGTCCGCCATGGTGCCGAGCGCGGGGTCGATGGCGCGGTAATCCATCACCGAGTAGCCGCCATCGCTGTTGCCGGGGCGCGGCTTCAGGCACGGCATGAAATGCACGTAGGTGACGCCGAGGCTTTCGAGATGCGGCACATGGTCCAATACGCCGCGCAGGTTGCCGGCGAAGCGATCAACATAGAAAACATAGCCAACCATGGTCTGTGACAGGAACCATTCCGGCTCGAGGTCACACTGCAGGTCGAGATCACGCAGTTCAGGCGGGCGTTCCTGCCAGCGCTCATGCAGCAGCTTTTTCAAACGCTCCATGAAGGGCTGGTAAGCCGGCAGGTGGCCATAGAGCCGCTGCAAGGGTTCCGTCAGGTCCGCCAAGCTGCGGCGAAACCTCAGGTCAAACAGCCGCTGATCGGCAGCAGAACCGTGCTGGGCGGGCTTGGGCATGATCGAAAGCTAAATCCAAAGCCCTTTGAAGCCAAGCCCCTAGATCACTTTTTTCGCTTGAGCGAGGCTTTCGGTTTCTTGTGCGCTGCAGCACGCACGGCCACATCGTAGGACCGCTGGCACCAGAGGGTCATCTCGTCCGCATCATCAAGGCAGCGCGGCGGGGCGCGGTAGTAACCCATGATGACCATCGGTCCGTTCTTGGTCTGATAGGTAAAAGCCGGCAAATTCTCGGATTCGAAGGTTTTGCGGTTTTCGTCATCGACCTTCAGGTAGAGCGTATCATCATCCAGAAGCGCGAAAGTCAGGCCGTTGCGCTTGACGGCGGCGCCGCCAAACATCGGTTGCAGGCTGACGGCCGCAAAACCCTGCATTTGCTCAATGATAAAGGCCTTGAAGTCAGCCGTCAGGCTCACGCGGTTGCTTCCGCAGCTTTCAGATGCACGCTTTCACCGCAACCGCAGGAACCGGTCTGGTTCGGGTTGCGAAAGGTGAAGCCAGCCTTCAGCGTTGTCGTTTCGTAGTCCATTTCGGTGCCAAGCAGGAAAAGGACAGCCTTGGCGTCAATCAGGACCTTGACGCCCTTCTGCTCCACCACCTCGTCAAACTGCTTCTGCTCCTTCGCCCATTCCATGGTGTATTCCATGCCGGCGCAGCCGCCATTCTTGACGCCGATGCGAAGACCGACAGCGTCGGTTTCCTGCTTGGCCATGATCTGCCGCACGCGTTCAGCTGCAGCATCAGTCAGGCTGATGACGGTAGGACGCGGGCGGACGGGACTGCTCTGGGCCATGCTCATGATCCTTTGAACCTTATTTGGTCCTTACATAGAGACCTGTAAAGGTCACGTTATGACCGGCGCAGGTCAAAATTTCGCCATTCAGCTCGTCGCGGTTGTCCTCCACCAGCAGGTAGCGGGTGCCGATGAGGCGCAAATCAGCCTCGCAGTTGTTGTTGTCCTCCGGGGCGGGCGGAATATGAATGACGCCGTCTTTCGGCTTCTGTTCACTGCCAATGCCGCCCTCGTTGATGCCGCCAGTTTGGGCCGTCTCCAGCGACATGGCCCAGTAGGCTTCCACCGTTGCATCGACAAGACCGCCCTTGAGCGGCTTGAGAACCGCGGTGCTGCCCAGTTCGTCTCGCACGAAGGTGCCCTTCCAGACCGCTGGCTGCCTGACCGGCAGGAGATCAGACTGCCGCAGCCAGCCAAATGTTTCCTCATACTTGCGGTTGACGTAGACAACGCAAGCCAGCTTGCCGGCTGTTGACAGCATGACGACTTCATCACCCGGCAGCAGATAGGCCTTCCCCAACGTTCCGTCTTCGCCCGAGAACCGCGCCTTGCCAGCTGACTTCGCCACCCTGGCAGCGCTGTAGGAAGCTGATTCCTTGAAGCTGTAGTTCTCGCAGCCGGTTGCCAATGCAGGCGCCGTTGCCGCAACGATAAATCCGGATGCGAGCAGCATGCGCATGATGTCACCACATGTTGAGCGCAATGCGCGCTTCATCCGACATGCGGCTGTGGTCCCATGGCGGATCGAAGACGATGGTGGCCTTGACGCTGGCCACGCCCCCCACTGTGGAAACAGCATTCTCCACCCAGCCCGGCATGTCTCCCGCCACCGGGCAACCTGGCGCTGTCAGCGTCATGTCAATCGCCACATTGCGGTCATCATCAATATCGACCTTGTAGATGAGGCCCAACTCATAGATGTCGACCGGAATTTCCGGATCATAAACCGTCTTCAGCGCCGTCACGATATCATCGGTCATGCGGGCAAGCTCATCAGCGGGAATGGCGGATGGGTTCGGCGCATTGGCAGGCGGCGAAGGCTGTTCGATGACTTCGGGTGCATCGGTCATAGGAAAATCCTTTGCGCTGCGATGAGGGCATCGGCGAGGGCATCAACCTCCTCACGCGTATTATACATGGCAAATGAGGCGCGGCAGGTGGCGGTGACGCCAAAACGTTGCAACAGCGGCTGCGTGCAATGGGTGCCGGCGCGCACGGCAACCCCTGCCCTGTCAATGACGGTCGCCACATCATGCGCATGCGCGCCGTTCATGGTGAAGGAGATGATCGGTCCCTTGTGCTTCGCCTTGCCGAAGATGCGGAGCGAGTTGATGGCGGTCAAGCGCTGCATGGCATAGTCATGCAAGTCCTGCTCGTGGGCGACCATTTCTTCAACACCAATGCCGCGCATGTAATCCAGCGCTGCGCCGAGGCCGATGGCTTCAACGATGGCAGGCGTGCCCGCTTCAAAGCGATGCGGCGGATCATTGTAGGTGATGGCATCGGTTGTTACGTCAAAAATCATCTCGCCGCCGCCCTGGTAAGGCGGCATGCGCTTCAGATGTTCGGCCTTGCCGAAGAGCACGCCAATGCCGGTTGGCCCGTAAGTCTTGTGGCCGGTGAAGACGAGGAAATCGGCATCAAGCGCCTGCACATCGACATTGCCATGAACTGCCGCCTGGCTTGCATCGACGAGAACCGGAATGCCCTTGTCGTGCGCCAGCCTGATGACTTCCGCCACCGGCACGATGGTGCCGAGCGCGTTCGACATCATGGTGATGGCGACCATTTTGGTGCGGCGCCGTTAGCAGCTTCTCGAACTCTTCCAGCAGGAAGTTGCCGTCTTCATCAATGGGCGCCCATTTCAGCACCGCGCCGCGCCGCTCGCGGTGGAAGTGCCATGGAACGATATTGGAATGGTGTTCAAGAATGGAGAGAACAATCTCGTCACCCTCGCCGATCACCAATCCACCAAAGCTCTGCGCCACGAGATTGATGGCTTCCGTGGCGTTGCGGGTGAAGATAATCTGGTCTTTCGACGGCGCGTTGATGAAGCGGCGCACGCTTTCGCGCGCATCCTCGAAGGCCTGTGTCGCAGCGTTGGAGAGGTAATGCAGGCCGCGATGGACGTTGGCGTATTCTTCCGTCATCGACTTATTCATTGCGTCGATCACCGCTTGCGGCTTCTGGGCGGAAGCTGCGTTGTCGAGATAGACAAGCGGCTTGCCATAAACCTCGCGGGCGAGGATGGGAAAGTCGGCTCTAATGCTGGCGACATCATAGGCCATGCGTCACCCGTCAGCCGCCATGAAAAACAGCGTTCCGCTGACGGCCCATATTGCGAAACTCACGACGACGAACGCCAATGCAAGCCACACAAGCGTCAGGAGGAATATGACCGCATTCAGACCCAGTGAGCGCTTGACGGATATCCCCAAGGTTTCCGCGAAATAGAGCGATGTGAGGCCTAGTACAAGGAGCAGGTTGGCCACCATGGCTGCTATCGCGAGATCAAAACTCGACCCGCTAATTGCGACGTAGAGCAACTCCTGCAGTGGTGACAAAAGCAGCATGACTCCGCCTGAAAGCGCTGTTGCTGCCAGTACGCCATTGAGCGGCTGCCTATACCCCAGCAGCTTAATCCACAACTGATACGCAACAATGAGCGTCAGGAGCGTGACCACAACGTAGCCGAATGATTCAACCAACCGGCCCAGCACGCCGGACCCTACTACAGGCTGAGTGTCCACCATCAGGTCGGGAAACAGCCTGTCTGCCAAAGCGTTGATGGCAAAAGCCGAGACAAACAGGCTGAGCAGCCCCAAAGCAATCACCTCATAGGCGATGCGCGGCAGGCGCTCGTCGTCCATCAATCGGCGTGCAGTGGCGCGCGGAGAGAACAGGCTGTTCACCGCATACCACCAGATGCCGGGCGCTTGCGTCATGACAACCGTTTCTCCACCAAATTGAGGAGCGCTTCCTGAACGTTCTCATTTTCTACCGTCTCCACCGCCTCTGCGACAAAGGCGGAGACCAGCATGGAGCGGGCCTGCGCTTCGGGAATGCCGCGCGAGCGCAGATAGAACAGATGGTCGTGATTTAGGTCGCCTGCCGTGGCGCCGTGGCCGCAAACCACATCATCAGCGTAGATTTCAAGTTCAGGCTTGGCATCAAACTCCGCCGTGGGCGAGAGCAGCAGCGCGTGGCTGGACTGCTTGCCATCAGTCTTCTGCGCATGCTTGCGGACGATGACCTTGCCCTGGAAGATGCCGCGAGAGTCGTCATCCAGCACGCATTTGAACAGCTCGCGCGAGGTGCAATGCGGAACCTGATGATCAATCACCAGCCGCGAGTCGGCATGCTGTTTGCCGGCCAGAAGATAGCTGCCGGAAATGCGGGCTTCCGCCCCCTCGCCCGCAAAGCTGTAAGTGCTGTTCTGGCGGTTGAGGCGGGAACCGGCGGTCAGCGTAAAGTCCCGCAGTATCGAATTCTTCCCCAACGTTACATTCAGCGCGCCAAGATGAGTTGACGTCGCATTTTCACAATCGGCCTTCACACGATCAAGCCGGGCGCCTTCCGCAACCTCGATGCTGGTGGCAGAGACGACGAGATAATCTCCCTCGCCCACGAAAGTCTCAATCACCGTGGCGCTCGCGCCCGCAGCCACGCTGATGCGGTTGTGAAGCGCCATGGCGGCGGGCTTGCTGGTGGATGCGACATGAATGATTTCAACCGGCGTATCCGCTTGCCCGGTGAAGGTGAGTTCAATGCCGCTGGGCTTGAGCCTTTCGCCGATGAGGGCCACATCATCCGCGATGGCGAAGGGCGCATCATGCGGCTTGATGTTCAAGCCATCTGTCTTCGACAGTTCGGCCCGGTACTCACCATTAACGAAAACGATGCGCCTGAATGAGCAGCCAGAAAACGGCGAAGCCTTGAGCAGCTTGTTTACGGCTGCGGTTTCCACCGGCTGTTGCGGGCCTGTGGCGTAAGGCTTGTCGATCAAGCGCCGCAGGTCGGTCCACTTCCATTCCTCAAGCCTGCGGTTCGGCAGGGCAAGCCCAAGCGACTGTTCGCCTGCCGTGAGGGGGCTGATGTCGTTCACGCCGCCTTCTCCACAAACCCGGCATAGCCGTGCTCTTCAAGTTCGAGCGCCAGTTCCTTGCCGCCAGACTTGACGATGCGACCGTCGGAAAGCACGTGCACCTTGTCCGGCACGATGTATTCGAGCAGGCGCTGGTAATGGGTGATGACGATCATGGCGCGGCCGGGTGAGCGCAACGCATTGACGCCATCCGCCACAACGCGCAGCGCATCAATGTCAAGGCCTGAATCCGTTTCATCAAGCACGCAAAGCGAGGGTTCAAGCACCGCCATCTGGAGAATCTCGGCGCGTTTCTTTTCGCCGCCGGAGAAGCCCACATTCACCGGGCGCTTCAGCATGTCCTGGCCGATGTTGAGTTTTGCTGCCCGCTCCTTCACATGGCGCATGAAATCCGGCGTTGTCATTTCCTTTTCGCCACGCGCCTTGCGTTGCGCGTTAAGCGCCACCTTGAGGAACTGCATGGTGGCAACACCGGGAATTTCGATAGGGTACTGGAAAGCGAGGAACACGCCCTTGGCAGCGCGTTGGTCCGGCTCCATGGCCAGCAGGTCTTCGCCCTTGTAGGAGACAGAGCCTTCCGTCACCTCATAACCTTCGCGGCCCGACAGCACATAGGAGAGCGTCGATTTGCCGGAGCCGTTCGGGCCCATGATGGCATGCACTTCGCCGGCTTTCACCTAGAGGGTGAGGCCCTTTGAGGATTTCGCGCTGTTCGTCCTCGAGGCGGACGTGGAGATTATTGATATCAAGCATTGTCATTCCAGTTCTATGAATTCGATGCGATTGCCGAAGCAGTCATCGGTGTAAAAACGTTTCGTGCCGGGGATCATGTCGTCGTCGCGCACGGCATAGCCGCTAGCTGTTAGCTTTTGCCTGAGACCAGCCCCACCACCCACTGAAAACGCCGGGTGGGCCTTCTTCGCGGGTACAAAATTCTCCTCAACACCGAGGTGGATTTGCACTGAACCCTGCTTGAACCATGCGCCGCCACGCTTGGCCAAGCCTGGCGGCTTCTCGATTTCGGTCATGCCCAGGACATCGCGGTAGAAAGCACGCGCCCTTGCCTCTTCGCCTTTCGGCATGGCGAGTTGGACATGATCAATCTGGATGATGCTAACCAACTGACCCCTCCAACGAGATGCCAATCAACTTCTGAGTTTCTGCCATGAATTCCATCGGCAGCTGCTGCAGCACGTCGCGCACGAAGCCGTTGACGATCAATGCCACCGCTTCCTCCTGCGAGAGGCCGCGTGACATGCAGTAGAACATCTGGTCATCGGAAATCTTCGAGGTCGTCGCCTCATGCTCGAACTGCGCCGTCGAGGTCTTAGCCTCGATATAGGGCACGGTATGGGCGCCGCACTGGTCGCCAATCAGCAGCGAGTCACACTGGGTGAAATTGCGGGCGTTTGTGGCCTTGCGGTGGGCCGAGACAAGGCCGCGATAGGTGTTGTCGCTCTTGCCTGCGGCGATGCCCTTGGAAATGATGCGGCTCGACGTATCCTTGCCGAGATGGATCATCTTGGTGCCACTGTCCACCTGCTGGCGGCCATTGGAGATGGCGATCGAATAGAATTCGCCGCGCGAATGGTCGCCGCGCAGGATGCAGGATGGATATTTCCAGGTGATGGCGGAACCCGTCTCAACCTGGGTCCATGAAATCTTGGAGTGGTGGCCGCGGCAATCACCGCGCTTGGTGACGAAGTTATAGACGCCGCCCTTGCCTTCGGCATCGCCTGGATACCAGTTCTGCACGGTAGAATATTTGATCTCGGCGTCATCATGCGCGATCAATTCAACCACTGCCGCGTGAAGCTGACTTTCCTCGCGCATCGGCGCGGTGCAGCCTTCGAGATAGGAAACGTAGGAGCCCTTGTCGGCGATGATCAGCGTACGCTCAAACTGGCCCGGTGTTCTTGGCGTTCATGCGAAAGTAGGTGGAAAGCTCCATCGGGCAGCGCGTGTTCGGCGGCACATAAACGAACGAGCCATCGGAGAACACGGCGGCGTTGAGGGCGGCATAGTAGTTATCACCCTGCGGCACGACTGAACCGAGGTACTGCTTCACCAGTTCCGGGTGCTCGCGCAGCGCCTCGGAAATGGAACAGAAAATGACGCCCGCCTTCTTCAATTCTTCCTTGAAGGTGGTGACAACGGAGACGCTGTCGAACACCGCATCAACGGCGACGCGGGCTTGCGGTTGATCACCGCCATCCTCATCCAGCGTGCTTTTTTCGCCCTGCTTGCGAACGCCAGCGAGTATTTCCTGTTCCTTCAGCGGAATGCCAAGCTTGGCATAGGTTTCGAGCAGCTTGGGGTCGATCTCGTCCAGGCTTTTGGGCGCCACGAACGATTTCGGCGCTGCATAGTAATAAAGGTCCTGAAAGTCGATCTTGGGGTAGCTGACTTTTGCCCAGGTCGGCTCATCCATCTGCAGCCAGCGGCGATAGGCTTCCAGCCGCCATTCCAGCATCCATGCCGGCTCATTCTTCTTGGCGGAGATGAAGCGGACGATATCCTCGCTCAGACCCTTGGGCGCATACTCCTGCTCGATGTCGGTGGTGAAGCCGTACTTGTATTTCTCGACTTCAATGTCGCGGACGAGCTCGATGGTATCCTGGTCGGCCATTATGCTGCCCTTGTGCTGCGGCGTGCGATGATGCGTTGCCATGCCGCGATGAAATGTTCGATGTCTTGTGCAGTCGTGTTCCAGCCTGTGCTGATACGGATTGCACCGCGTGCAAGATCAGGCGAAACACCCATGGCTGCCAGCACATGCGATGCCGCCACCTTGCCGGAGGAGCAAGCTGAGCCCGAGGATACGGCGCAGCCTTCAAGATCGAGGTTGATCAGCAGCATGTCAGCCGCCGTGCCGGGAAGTGCAAAACAGGACGTGTTCGAGAGGCGTTCAGTGGCCTTGCCAAACACCTGAATGCCTTCAAGCGATGATTCAAGCTTGTCCCGCAAAATGCTCATATCCAACAGTTTTTCCTGGGCAAGTGCGGCCATTCCGGCGATGCCGACGAGATTTTCCGTGCCGGCCCTGCGGCGCAGTTCCTGGCCGCCGCCGTGGATCAGCGGCACTAGCGGCAAGCCGTCCCGCACGATGAGCGCGCCAACGCCCTGCGGCCCGCCGACCTTGTGCGCAGAAATGGTGAGCAAATCGACGCCGAGCAGTCCGAAATTGACGGGGGTTTTTCCATAAGCCTGTACGGCATCGCAATGGACCAGTGCGCCATGTGTTTGAGAAAGCTGTACAATTTCTCGTATTGGTTGGATCACGCCGGTTTCGTTGTTGGCCAGCATGACATTGACCAGCGCCTTGGGGCCAATCAGGAGTGCTCTCAGCGCGTCGAGATCAATCACGCCGTTTGCATCAACCGGCAGCATCGTCACCGGTTTGCCGCTGGCTTTCGCGGCAGCGAGGATGGACGGATGCTCAATGGCGGAAATCAACAGCCGATCAACAGAAGCACCTGTAATTGCAAGGTTATTTGCTTCCGAGCCGCCGGAGGTGAAAGTGACCATTGGGGCAATGCAGCCGAGCGATGCCGCAATCGCCTCGCGCGCATCGTCCAGCAGCTTGTGCGCCAGCCTGCCCTCACGGTGGATCGACGAGGCATTACCATGCGTCTCCATGGCCGCAAGCATCGCCGCCCGCGCCGCAGGGCGCAACGGACTGGTGGCGTTATGGTCGAGGTATGTCCTCACGCGTCCAGCCTCACATGGCGCTCTTTGGCCTGTTTGATGGAAGCGGCGAGTGCGAGGTTGCGCTTCTGGCAGACATCCTCAAGCGTGATGGAGCCGAGAAAATACATCACCTGGCGGCCCAATGACGACCACAGGTCGTGGGCGTTGCATTGGTCACCCCGCACACAGCCGTCTACCGCGTCTCCCGAACAGCGCGTGACCCGCAACTCCTCATCCGCCGCCAGGATGATGTCAGAGATACCGATTTCAGACATTTCGCGCGCTAGACGGTAACCGCCGCCCGGTCCGCGGGAACTTTCGACAAGCCCGGCGCGGCGCAACTTCGAAAACAGCTGTTCCAGGTATTCCTGGCTGATGTCCTGCCGCTCCGCGATGGCCGCAAGGGAAACCGGGGAATTGGACCCCCGCTGGCCGATATCGATCATGGCCATGACGGCATAACGCCCCTTAGTGCTCATTTTCATGCGCTTTTTCCTTCGAACTGACACGAAAGGCTTGCTTTTTGCCCCCCGGACCGTGCTAAAGCCCCAGCTTTCGAGGACTGGGCACAAGCTTTCGTTTTCTTGAACAATTCTAAAGAGTATATAGAAAGGCCGACCTGTGGAGTCAACTTTCAAGGGTCGGCACAAACCGGAATAGTATGCCAGAAGTGATTTTCAACGGACCGGCCGGCCGCATCGAAGGCCGTTACCACCACGCCAAGCCGGCAGGCTCGCCAATAGCGCTGCTATTGCACCCGCACCCGGCTTTCGGCGGCACGATGAACAACCCCATCGTGCATTCGCTATACCAGATGTTCTCGAGCCGCGGCTTCTCGGTATTGCGCTTCAATTTTCGCGGCGTTGGCAGGAGCCAGGGGCTGTTCGAGAATGGCGCAGGCGAGCTTGCCGATGCTGCCTCCGCGCTTGACTGGCTGCAGTCTTTCAACCGCGAGACCAAGATTTGCTGGATTGCCGGGGTTTCCTTCGGTGCGTGGATTTCAATGCAGCTGCTGATGCGGCGGCCCGAGATCTCCGGGTTCATTTCAATCGCACCCTTGGCCAAGCATTATGACTTTTCGTTTCTGGCGCCCTGCCCGGCCTCCGGCATCTTTGTCAATGGCGAGAAGGATGTGGTCGCGGCTCCCGAAGCGGTGCACAGCCTTGTCTCCAAGCTGAAGACGCAAAAGGGCATCGCCATTGAACATAAGGTTGTTGCAGGCGCTAACCACTTCTTCCAGGACAAGACGGATGAACTTACGAAGATTTGCTCAGGTTACCTAGACAAGCGGCTGTCACGGGAGAGCTAGCACGCCGCCCGTCATGGGTTCGGGTAGCCCTGTCGTCATCGGAAATGAAATAGGCAGGCCAAGCTTGCTGCGCACTGCGAGATAGGCCCAGGCTTCCGCCTCTATCGCATCGCCATTCAGCCCTTCCTCTTCCGCCGTGCGGAAAAGGAAGTCACGTCCCGGAAAACTATTCATGATCGCAGGATTGTGACGGCCGCCACCACATATAATGTTGAGTTTTGCTGGCGCCGGCAACCAGTCATTGGCCAGCATGATGCCGGATTTGGTAAACTCAACCAGCGTTGCCGCACCATCAGCAGGAGACAATTGATCGAGCGATAGGTGGCTGAACTGGTTTCGATCCAGCGACTTGGGGGCCGGTCTGACGAAGTATTCACTGCTCAATGCCTTGTCGATGAAGCCTTCATCAACGCAGCCCGCAAGCGCCAGCTTGCCATCCGTATCCTGCGCCGTGCCGAGGTGGCGCATGGCCCAATCATTCAGCAGCGCATTGCCAGGCCCAGTATCGAAGGCAATCAGCTCATCCTGTTTGCCAATCCATGTGATGTTCGAGACGCCGCCGATGTTGATGAAGGCAATGGGCCGCTGGCTGAACCTTGCGGCCAGCGCCCGATGGTAAACCGGCACCAATGGCGCGCCTTGTCCGCCGCTCGCGACATCAGCTGCGCGCAGGTCATACACCACGGGAATTTCAAGCTGGCGGGCGAGGTCCTGACCATCTCCCAACTGAACGGTGAGCCCGGCTTCGGGCCGGTGCAACACCGTTTGGCCGTGGAAGCCGATGATGTCTATCGAAGCTGGCGAAAGTCCTTGCTCGGCCATAAAGCCTGTCACCGCCTGCGCATGCCACTGCGTGAGTTGCTGTTCGGCAGCAGCAAGTGACATTGGGCGCGACGTGCGGTCGGTCAGCTTCGCAGCATCCTGAAGCGCCTGATGCAAAACGGCCTGTTGGGCATCGCTGTAGGCAAATGTCTGGGCTCCACGGTGCCTGACTTCATGTTCACCGTCCGTTTCGATGAGCGCCACATCGATCCCGTCCAACGACGTGCCGGACATCAAACCCAGTGCGGTGAACAGTTTTGACACGCTGGCTTCCCATGATATTGAGGCGGAATGAGCAGCTATAAGTCTGAATTTCTTAACACACTTTCAAGCCGTGGCTTCATCCACCAATGTTCCGATGCAAACGGACTGGATGAACTTGCAGCAAAGGGTGACGTTGTCGCCTACATCGGTTTTGATTGCACGGCGCGATCGCTGCATGTGGGCTCGCTGGTGCAGATCATGCTGCTCTATTGGGCGCAAAAGACCGGACAGAAGGCAATTGCACTCATGGGCGGCGGAACAACTCGTGTGGGTGATCCCTCCGGCCGCGATGAGAGCCGGAAGATTCTTACCCTCGATGACATTGAAGATAACAAGCGCGGCATTCAGCAGGTATTCGACAGGTTCCTGACGTTTGGAACCGGACCCAAAGATGCGCTGATGGTCGACAATGCCGAGTGGCTGACCAAGCTAAACTATATCGACATGCTGCGCGACATTGGCCGCCACTTCAGCGTCAACCGCATGCTGACCATGGACTCGGTCAAGCTGCGGCTGGAGCGCGAGCATGAGCTCTCGTTCATCGAGTTCAACTATATGGTGTTGCAAGCCTATGACTTTTCCGAACTGGCGCGCCGCTATGGCTGCAATCTGCAGATGGGCGGTTCCGACCAATGGGGAAACATCGTCAACGGCATTGACCTTGGCCGCCGCATGGGCACGCATCAGCTATTCGCGTTAACTACTCCCCTGATCACACTCGCTTCAGGCGCCAAGATGGGAAAGACGGCAAGCGGCGCGGTGTGGCTGAACGCCGACATGAAGCCGCCCTATGACTACTGGCAATTCTGGCGCAATACCGAGGATGCCGATGTTGGCCGCTTCCTGCGCCTGTTCACAACGCTGCCGCTTGCCGAGGTGGGACGGCTGGAGGCGCTTGGCGGTTCGGAAATCAATGAGGCCAAGAAGATCCTCGCCAACGAGGCGACCGCCCTGCTGCATGGCAGAGAGGAGTCTGGCCGGGCTGCTGAAACAGCTCGCCGCACCTTCGAAGAGGGTGAAAGCGCGGAAGGCTTGCCGACTGTCATGATGGACTTCAGCAAGCCGGTGGGCATTCTTCAAGCTATCGTCGCGGCTGGATTTGCCAAGTCGAACGGTGAAGCGCGGCGCGCCATCCAGGGCGGCGGTATCCGACTCAACGACGAGCCTGTGACAGATGAAAAGATGACGCTCGCTGGTGGCACCACATCACTCAAGATTTCCATGGGCAGAAAGAAGCATGTGCTGATCAGGCCCGCCTGACCAACTACTTGTTCTGCGGCTTTTTGATCTGGGTGCCACCCGGTCCATTGAACTCAAATATCTTGCGCAAGATGCCAGGCGCAACGGCCGAGAGCGGGTTCACCTGGAATTGCGGTTTGGCAAAGGTTCCGCCGAGCGCAAACGTCAAGCCAAATAGCCCCTGCCCCTTGCCGCCAGTAATGATGACGCCGAGCACGGGAACCTTGCTCAGGAACGAGTTGAGTTCATAGGCAGGGATAATCGTACCCGTAATGTCTATTGCGCCGTCCGACTTGCGGATGAGGCCTCTATCCACCACGGCGCCGAGATCCGTGCCTTCAAGCACTGTGTCCGAAAAGCGAATGAAGCGTTCATCGGTTGTAAAGCGAAGGGAAAGGCGCTTGAAGTTCAGCCCTTCCCGGCGTGGCCCTGATTTGCGTTGCTTGCCGCGACTGTCAACTTGCGCCAACGCATTCTCATTTCTCACTGCAAAACTTCGCAGCAGCAATCTGCCGTTCTGTATCGTTGAACCCTGCCCCACCAAATTGGCGGTGAAAATAAGCTGGCCACCAGATACCTTCGAATAGAGGTTGGCGGCGCGCAGGGTTGCTCCACCATCACCACTGTTGACTTCCATGCTGCGTCCTTCATCACCTGGCTTGACGCGAAGCACGAATGGCTGGCCTGACAAGAATGCGCCTTTGACATCTGCCTGAACAACAGCGCCGTTACGGATGATGATGTCGGCCGCAGCATTGCCCACCTCTTCGCCGCGGTGCGCTATGATGCGCCGAAGCCGGGCCTGGATGTTCATGCTTGTCTTTGATGCGCTGGCGCCGCCATTCACCGACCGGGTGAACATGGATTTGACAAACGGCCGCGCATCGAAAGAGTCGCCGCTGATGATGATTGTCTGTGAGCCTTCATTCGGCTGGATGGTCATGGCGAAATTGTTCTCTTCGCTCAACCGGACTTGCGAGAATTCCGCCGATGCGAGGCTTTTGTCCGCCCGGAGACTGATATCTCCTTTCATCGACAGACCTGGTCCCTTGACAACAATATCTTTGACCATAGGTCCGTTCGCTTCGCTACGGACATAAGTAAAAGTTGCAGATGTCTTCTCTGTCGGAGGCCTGTACCAGTTGATGGCGGGAAGCCGCATATCGGCGTCCGACAAATCGACTTGCGCAGCTATGGCCATGTCCTGGGTGCCAAGGTTGCTGAAATCTGCCTTGAATTTCATCGGGCCAGTCATGAAACCCGCAAGGTTGATGCCGAGTTTCTTGCGCTCTTCGTCATCCAGGGAAACCGAGAGCGAGGCTTTGGGCGGGCTTGCGGGCCCGGTGCGCTCCCAGGATATCTGAGCGGGAAATCCATTGATCTTGGCGGGTCCTCCAATCTTGATCGCACCTTTGGACGAAACGATGGAAAGATTGGCCGCGGAAACATCCACTCCCGGCATCAGCGCCTGTATCGTGCCATCGGTGACCTTGAGCGTCGCTTCTGATCGAACCAATTCACGAGCCACATTCTTGATGAGGGGCATTGACAAAACGATGCGCGCCGCACCCTTGCCGCCGGCCTTTTCAATAAGACTAGCTGAGGTCTTGAACAGGTTCAGGTCCGGCTCCCAGGCAAGCGCCACGAGCGCAGGCACTTCGGCATCCAGATTGATGACGAAGGTACCGGGGACCGGCTCGGACAGCAGGTTTTCCGCGTGAAAAGTCGTGTCATGGACCTCTATCTTGCTGCCAGTCGATGTCGTAACCGTGCCCTTGGCGACCGTCAGGTCAAACATGTTACCGCGCAAACGTGCGGTGCCGGAGGCGCCTTCCAGCTTGGGCAGGCTCTTGAAGTAGCGCGACGTCACATCTTCAAGCGAGAAGCTGAAGTCGAGCATCTCATTAGCCAGCAGCTTGTTGGCCTTAGCGGCGGCCAGTCCATCAGGCGGAATATTGATTTGGAAACTGCCATCCTTGATCCTGCCGGAAGAGACGTTTTCTGAAATCCATGCGCGAGACTTGGGACCAACAACCGGTGGCCAAAGCTTCTTAAGGAATTCCGCCGAAATATCACGCAGGCGGCCTGACATGAGAATGCCCGGTGATGCCGTACCGCCCGTGATCGATCCGCGCAACCTGATACCTGCCTGCCCTGACATGACGAGCAAGTCGTCGATATCAAGACGCGCCGACTGCACCGATGTCTTGCCGGTGAACTCAACCTTGTCGACGATCACAGGCTCCCTTACGGTGCCTTGCGTATCAACGCTTACATTCGACGCCTTGAGCCTGAATTCGATGTCGGAAAGGCGGCCTACTGCATCACGGACGGGGTTGACGCGACCGGTCAATTCCGCGCGTGAGCCACCCACAAGGAGTATTGAGTCAACAATGTTGAAGGCGCCGGTAGCTGCTTCGTAGTCAACCCTAAGTGCGCCCTCGTCGATGACGATGGGGCTGGCAAAGTAATCCGGAAGGTCAAGCACGCCCGCAGCCGCGCTAAGTTCAGCGCTTGCCTTTTGAACGATGCCGTCATCGCCAACCTCCATCTCCGCGTGGCCGGAGAATGGCATGTTCAGCTTCGCCACCTGCGACAGGCCGAAAATCTTATCGGCAACATTGGCTGGTATGAGATCAAAAATGCGGGCGCTAACCGCGAACGAGCGCTGCTCTGCCCTGTAGGTTGCTGAGACTTCCGTCTGCCAAGCGGTAGGGCCGCTCGCGACTGACGCCTTGGTGAAGATCACGAATCCATAGGGCATGCGCCGGAAGGTGAGGTCGGCTTGCGGAGCGAACCATGTTGCCTGGTTGATTTCGTCAAAAAGCTGGATTGAAGCACTGGTAATCTTGATATCTTCAAGCAAGGCCGTTGTTGCTGTCGTGTTGGAGCCTGACAGCATGTCGAGGAGAGGTTTCGCCCGCGCCATTGAGAATGACTGGTCGCTTCCCGACTCCTTGTCAGATTTCCCGCCACTTTCCATTGTTGTGTCTACGTCAGCTTGCGTGCCGCTGCCTGCTGCCGGAGTGTCGCCAAAACCAAGGCTTACGGTTCCATCAAGCTGTCGCCTAATCAGCAACCTCGTGCCAATCAGCTCGATGGATTGAGGCTTGAAGTTTCCAGAAATGAGATTACTGGAATCGAATCCGATCGCCGCCCGCTCCG
This sequence comes from uncultured Alphaproteobacteria bacterium, assembly GCA_963814455.1. Taxonomy (GTDB): domain Bacteria; phylum Pseudomonadota; class Alphaproteobacteria; order Rhizobiales; family Aestuariivirgaceae; genus Aestuariivirga. The sequence goes on from CAWFCR010000001.1 coordinate 151,168, forward strand.
AGCGGGCGATGAGATTGCCGTCGCCGTCGCGCAGCGTCATGTCGCGGAGCCTGATGTGGGGAATGCCTGACTGGCGATCCATTTCGAAGACCACGCCGCCAACGGTGGCGCGCATACCCGGCAAAGCGGAATTGACTTCGGCCTCGACGCGCTGGGTCAGAAAATCAAGCGATACCGGGCCCTGCGACAAACGCCAAAAGAACGCTGCCGCTATGATAACCGCGAGCGCGGCGACTGACAGCAACGCCAGCACTGAGATCTTGAGAACCCGCCGCCGCACTTGCTCTTATCCTTGCTCCCGAACCCTGCCCCGGACCTGCCCCGCCGTCCGGGAATCAGGCCAGCGACCAGCTTAGCGCGTGTTTCAGCAAGCCTGACCTGCTTCGTCGCGCAATTTCCCCGTTTGAACAAGAACGAAGGCCAAACCATGGCAACTTGCGACTGGCGGGGGACTGGCTGGGGATCTGCCCTGGCTTGCCATTTGACACCTTGTAGAATCCGCTGGAAGTGGCATTCTTGACTGAGCGCGAGCTGTTCATTAGAGACCCCGGAGTTGCGGTGGGGGGCATGCGGAAACAACAGCACAGAAAGCGGGTAAGTGGCCGGACCTTGGCCAGTCTGATCCGTGGATTTTTTCGGACGCGGCAGGTTTATGTGCGCAGCCGCAACGATGTGCATTATGTGACGTTCACTCCCTTGGCCCAATTGGTGCTTCTAGCGCTGCTGCTAGCCGGGCTGTTCTGGACCGCTTTCGCCAGCATCAACATTGTGTTCAAAGACCAGCTGCTTGAACTGAAACAGCAGAAGCTGTTCGAAGCGCGTCTAAACCACGAGCACCAGTTGGCGGCAATGCGCGATGCCATCGAGCGCGCCAATGATCGTCTGCTGCTGAACCAACAGGCCTACCTGAAAAAGGTGGATGAGGTGAAGACACGTTTCAACGAATTGGCCGACCGGCAGAAGCGCATGCATGACTTCTTCAGCAGGGGATGGATTCCCGTCAAGCCTGTTGGGCCGGATATAGATGCAAATCCGGCAATAGAGGGTAACCTCGACGAAGAACTATCGAGGCGCTACGCAGCAGAGTTCCATGCCGAGGCGGAGGGCCTGGCACCACTTGCCGACATGAACAACTATCTTGGTTCTCTCCATCAGCAGCATCTTGCCATGGCTGCGGAGGGCCTCGAATACGCCAATCAGAAATTGGCCAAGGGCGCTGACCTCATGACCCGGCTTGGCATCGGCATACCGGAGTTGCCAGTGGCGCTGCCGGTGGCCAATGCGACGGGCGGGCCGTATCTTCCTGCCGGTTCAGTATTGTCTCAATATGAAACACAATTCAGCGAAGCCGTTGCCCGGATTGACGACACGTTACGCCACCGGGAGAGTGTGATGACTGCCGTGGAAAAGTTTCCGCTCGGCATGCCACTCACGCAAATAGCCAGAATCTCCAGTGGATATGGCTATCGGACAGATCCACTGAGGCGCACGCCTGCCCTGCATGGCGGTGTTGATTTCATCGCGGCCTACGGCGCACAGGTCTTCACCACTTCTGCTGGCCGCATTGTTTGGGCAGGCCAGCACGGTCCTTACGGCAATCTTGTTGAAATCCTGCATGACAATGGAGTTTCGACAAGGTATGGTCATCTGAGGGGAGTGAATGTGTCACTGGGCCAAAAGGTGGAATCCGGTGATGTTGTCGGCTGGCTCGGTAACACGGGACGGAGTACGGGACCACACTTGCACTATGAAACACGTGTGAAGGACCGAGCAATCGATCCGCAACAGTTTTGGCGAATTCGTAATGATCTTCAAACGCTCAAAGACAACAACAAACAATAATACGATGAATGGAACTCACAAATCTGCGGGGCCTTCAATCATTGCGCAAGACGTGGTGATCGAAGGGAATGTTACAGCAACGGGAGAGTTGCATATCGACGGCACGGTTTATGGCAGCGTTCGCGCCAACTCCTGTGTTGTCGACATGAACGGTTTCGTGCAAGGCGAGATCATCGCTACTGAAGTCTTCGTACGCGGACGAGTCATAGGGCCGATCAGTGGCAACACTGTCAATCTCTATGCCGGCGCCCAGGTCGAGGGTGACATTGTCAACCAATCAATCTCGATTGAGAACGGCGCCAATCTCTATGGCATGATAAGCCGGCTTGAAGCGCCGCTCGGTGATGTGACCACGGCGGTCCCGCAGGTGTCTGCAAATGACCAGTCGTTTGCATCGTCGTCAAATCTGGGCTTCGGCCAGGACAACGCATATGATCGGCAACCTGAGAACGTGTTCAGGCCACTGCGCGTCGTCAAGCCACGCTGAACTCCTCAATCGTAGCGGATGATCAGGCGGTCTCCCCGCACTTCGTAGGACTTCAGCGTATCCAGAAAACTGTGGCCGAGAAGGCTATCGGAGGCTGAACCTGGGCGCGCAACCAAGGCCCTGACGTCCCTAGCTACGAGGCTGCCAACCCGCAACTCCGCAATAGTCACCGGGGCCGCCTCGGTTTCCCCGTTGGCCGTGGTGACCTTGACCCAGTAAGAACTTTCGGACGGAGCGAGTCCGGCGTTTGCCGCATCTTCCGCGGTCAGAAGCACCGTGCTGGCGCCCGTGTCGAAGATCAGGCGTGTGGGCTTGCCATTGACTTCGGCCTCAACCGAGAACATTCCGTCGCGTCCGCGCGAAATGGACAGCTCGCCAGCTGTCTCGCCAGCATAGCCCGGCACCAGCGCGCTTCTGAACCGCTGCCAGACTACTCCAGCATCTTCCTTGAATGCGTAAATCAGAATGAGCAAAGCTGCGATTCCTGCCCAGGCCGCAAGTGCCCGCAAGTTCTTCCAGCGATCCGAACGGATGACGAGAGAACTGCTGGCAATGAAAGCGAGCAGAATTGTGAGATAAAATGCATGCATCCAATCGTCACTGTCGAGAGTGGCGAGGGCGAGCCCGGACAAACTGGCGCTAGTCCAGGTCATCGACCTCTGCATCACCGCCATGCACGCGCTTGGCAAGTGAAGCCTGGATGAAATCGTCAATGTCTCCGTCCAATACGTCCGAAGGGCTGGTGGAAACATGCCCGGTGCGCAAGTCCTTCACCTGCTGGTAAGGCTGCAGCACATAGGAGCGTATCTGGTGACCCCAGCCAATCTCGGTCTTCTTGGCATTGGCGGCGTCAATCTTCTCCTGCTTCTTCTGCAATTCCAATTCATAGAGGCGCGCTTTGAGCATCTTCCAGGCAGTGGCGCGGTTTTTGTGCTGCGAGCGCTCCGCCTGGCAGGCGACAACAATGCCTGTCGGCAAATGTGTGATGCGGACGGCAGAATCTGTCGTATTGATGTGTTGGCCGCCCGCTCCCGAAGCTCGATAGGTGTCGATCTTGCAAGCGCTTTCGTCTATCTCGATGTCGATCTCGTCGTCTATCACCGGGTAGCACCACATGGAGGCAAACGACGTGTGCCGACGGGCGTTGGAATCGTAAGGTGAAATGCGAACAAGCCGGTGAACGCCTGACTCGGTTTTCAACTTGCCATAGGCATTGTGGCCCTTGATCTCCAGCGTGCAGGACTTGATGCCAGCTTCTTCGCCGACGTGCTCGTCCAAAACCGCTACCTTCATCTTGCTGCGGTTAGCCCAACGCGTGTACATTCGCATGAGCATGGAGGCCCAGTCCTGGCTTTCAGTGCCGCCTGCACCTGCGTTGATCTGGACATAGCAGTCGTTGGCATCTGCTTCGCCGGAAAGCAGGGTTTCAAGTTCACGCTCGGCCACTTCGGCCTTAAGTGCGATGAGTGCATTTTCAGCTTCGGCGACGACGGACTGATCGCCTTCCGCTTCACCCATTTCGATGAGTCCGACATTGTCCTCAATCGCGCGCTCTATGAAAATAACGCCGCTGATCCGGCCTTCAAGATCCTGGCGCTTGCGCATAACTTCCTGCGCCTTTTGGGAATCGTTCCAAAGGTTCGGGTCCTCTGACCTTGCGTTCAGCTCGGCGAGTTCTCTCTGGGCATTGTCCCAGTCAAAGATGCCCCCTCAGGAGGCCGACGGACTGCTTCATCTCGTCGACGACCTTGACTATCTCAGCGCGCATAATGTTCCCTGATATAAATCTGCTGCAGGTGGCTCAATAAAGGCCCCCGCCCTCTCCCGTCAACCCGCCTTCTGGCGGCTGCTGCACGATGATCGGCCTTGCCGCCGGCGGCGCACTCCCATCCCCCGATGCAGCTGAGGCCACGTCCTGGCCGATAACCTTGGTCGTGCTTGGCGGTTCGTCACCGGGCTTGAAGGCTTCCAGGATGACTCCTTCTTCACCGAAAACAGACGAGCGTCCACTGGCGGCATTGATCGGCATGAGCTCAATGGCACGCGGAACGCGGAACGGCGTGGCGGGCTGCCCCTGCAGCGCAAGCCGCATGAAATCTGCGACAATGGGCGTCGCCAGCTCGCCGCCTGTACGCTTTTTGCCCATTGGCTTCGGGTTGTCATAGCCGACATAAACACCGACAGCGAGGTCCGGCGTATAGCCGATGAACCAGGCATCCTTCTCATCGTTGGATGTGCCCGTCTTGCCAGCAATCGGCTTGCCGACAACAAGCGCCTTCTTGCCGGTGCCACGCTGGACGACGCCTTCCATCATCGAAGTGATCTGGTAGGCCGTATAGGGGCTCATCACCTGCTCGCGGACATCGACAAGTTCCGGCTCGGTGCTGCCGGGAACATATTTTTCCTGATTGCATTGACTGCAATCGCGCTTGTCGGCGCGGAATACTGTGCGGCCATAGCGGTCCTGCACGCGGTCAATGAGCGTTGCTTCGATCTTCTTGCCGCCATTGTCGAACATGCTGTAGGCGGTCGTCATCTTGAGCAGCGTAGTTTCGCCAGCGCCGAGCGCCATCGATAATTGCAGCGGCAGCTTGTCATAGATGCCCAGGCGCTGAGCAAGATCGGCGATCTTGGTCATGCCGAGGTCATCGGCAAGACGAACCGTCATGACATTGCGTGATTGCTCAATGCCACGGCGCAAAGTCGAGGGACCGAAAAACTTGTTCTGATAATTCTTGGGCTTCCAGACTTGGCCATTCGGCAACTTGTATTCCACCGGCGCATCAAGCACGACTGAAGCTGGCGTGTAGCCATTGTCGAGGGCCGCCGCATAGACGATCGGCTTGAACGAGGAGCCAGGCTGACGCATGGCCTGCACTGCACGGTTGAATTGGCTCTGGCCATAGGAGAAACCTCCGACGAGAGCAAGCACTCGACCCGTATGCGGGTCCATGGCGACAAGAGAGCCCTCCACTTCCGGCATTTGAACGAGATGCCAGTTCACCTTGTCAGCGCTTGGCGCAACATAGATGACATCGCCAACCGCCAACACATCCGGCGCCACCTTGATGGCTGGACCAATTTTTGTCCCGTCAACGAATTTCCGAGCCCAACTGAGAAGCGCCAGTGGCACTGTGACTGCTTCGCGTGTTGTCGCGACCATGCCATTCGGCAGGGTCTTGGGCTGCAAACCGACCTTGGCAGCCTGTTCATTCACTTCCAGCACGACACCAAGCCGCCAGGGGGCAACGTCAGAAGGAACCTTGCGTTTGGCAAGCACAACGCCCCAATCCACTGTCACATCGATTGCGTCCAGCGGGCCGCGGAAGCCACGCTTGCGGTCGAATCCGATGAGGCCGCGAGCGAGGGCCTGGCGCGCGAATATCTGCAGCTTGGGGTCAAGCGTGGTGCGCACCGAAAGTCCACCTTTGCCCAGCGTGTCCTTGCCATACATGCTGGCCAGTTCGCGCCGGACCTCTTCTGCAAAGGATTCAGCTGCAAACAGTTGCGCACCGGTGGTGCGCGGGTTGACTTCGAGTGACTGCTTCACCGCATCGTCATGCTCAACCTGGGTGATGTAGCCATTCTCCAGCATCTGGCTGAGCACCCAGTTGCGACGCTCAATGGCGCGCTCCTTGTGCTTGAAGGGATGATAGTTGTTCGGCCCTTTGGGCAATGCGGCAAGGTAAGCCATCTCGGCGATGCTCAGCTTGTCGAGTGACTTTCCGAAATAGTTGAGAGAGGCGGCTGCAATGCCATAGGAGTTCAGACCAAGGAATATCTCATTCAGATACAGTTCGAGAATCTGTTCCTTCGTGAAGGCAGACTCTATTCGTTGAACGATTATGGCTTCCTTGAGCTTGCGCTGCAGCGTCTGCTCATTGTTGAGCAGGAAGTTCTTGGCCACCTGTTGGGTGATGGTGGAAGCGCCGACAATCTGCCCCTTGCCGCTCATCTTAACCTGGATATAGCGAATGCCTGCCGCAGCAATGCCGCGCCAGTCCAGCCCGCCATGCTCGAAGAAGGTTTTATCTTCAGCAGAAATGTAGGCCTGGATCAGCCGTGGCGGCACCGCATTGATCGGCACAAACATGCGCCGCTCCTCGGCATATTCCGCAAGCAGCGATCCATCCGCCGCATGAATGCGGCTCATCACCGCTGGCTCATAGGACGCCAACTGCTTGTAGTCCGGCAGGTCCTTCGAGACATCCCAAACGATGTAGAACCCGGCGCCGGCAAGCCCGAGGAAAATCATGAAAAAGGCCGTGAACAGCCAACCAAGAAAGCGCAGCATTGTCAGGTCTTGTTCGTCATTCCAGCAGTTTCAGTCAACCGTCGTGGCGATAGCACAGTTTATTGTGCAGCCACACTTAATTCCACTGCAGGTCGTAAGGCTGGATTGTGGCCAAGCCGGGGCATCTGGCTACCGTCGTCAGGGACTGCGCGCTGCCACTTCGTTTGAGAAATACTTGTCGACCGCGCGGGTCATGGCCTTGGCGATCTTGGCCTGCCAGGCTTTCGACGTCAGCAGCACCTCATCCTGTTTGCTCGACAGGTAGCCCAACTCAACAAGGACTGAAGGCACGTCCGGCGCCTTGAGCACGATGAAACCGGCTGAACGCTGGGGCTTGCCCGTCATCAGTGTCAAAGGCTTGAGCTCGCCAACGGCGCGTTTCGAGAACAGCATGGCGTGGTTCTTGGACTCTCGTTGCGCAAGATCAATGAGAATATTGGTGACTTCGGGATTTTCCGTCTCGAGATCGAGGCCGGCGATAATGTCGACACGATTTTCCTTTGATGCGAGCGCTTCTGCCTCAGCATCCGATGCCTTGTCGGACAAGGTGTAGATGGTCATGCCGCGCGCCGAGGGGCCGCGCACAGTGTCCGCATGGATGGCGATGAACAGGTCTGCGGCCAGCTTCCTTGCCATCTCGCGGCGCTGCGGCAGAGCCACGAACTTGTCTTCCTCGCGCGTCAGTTTCACTTCGTATCTGTCCGTTGCAAGCAATTCGCGCCGGATAGCCTGCGCCATGGCGAAGACGACATCCTTCTCCTTCGTACCGCGTGGGCTGCGCGCGCCGGGATCAATTCCGCCGTGCCCAGGGTCAAGGACAATGAGTTTCTTGCCGGAAGGGCCGCCTGTCGGAGCGGGCTTTGCGTTTTCTGCGTTAGCAACAGGGTCAGACTCGGCTGCTGAAGCGGCGCGTTCATCATTGGCAGCAGCCGTTGTGGCTTCAGCCTCGGGCTGCTTGGGTGTTTCATCCTTCGCCGCAACCTGCGAGGCTTCAAAAGCTGCGGCGAACTCGTCTTCAGTCGTCGTCACCAGATCAACGACAATGCGGCTTGGCTGCGACGCCTTGGGCGGCACGAGAAATGACTTTTCGATCAGCACCGGGCCATTTGTGTCGATGACTATGCGTGACCTGCCCTCTTCAACCACACCGTACCTGAATTCCTTGACGAGACCGCGCACCTTGCGGCCCGCCCCCTTGGGCAAATCGAAATTCACATCCGGAAGGTCAATGACGACGCGGTATGGGTCAGGCAACACATAGACCGTGAAACTGACGGCTTGCGAGACATCGGTGACGAACCGGGTCCGGTTCTCATCGCCTGCCACGCGGACGGCCGTCGCCTTGGTTCCCGCCTGCGCCGTTACCGGAGATGCGACGAACAGGCTGACGGCGACAAGCGACGAAATCAGCATTCTGAGCATCGCCAGAACTAAAACAAATTGTATTTTAGGATGTTTTTTCAATGATATAAGTTACCGCGACCACTCAAATGACAGAGGTTAGCGGCGCGATGGTTAACCCATGGTTTCCTAAGCGCACCGGGTTCCTGATGACGTAAGCATGACGGCGTAGAGAGCTTGCAAATTTCTGTCCCCGTGCCTAAAGAGAGATTGTCTCCAGTGTTGGGCTGATTCACAAATCTCAACCTGAACGAGCGAAAATTCCGCGGTCATAGGGGTCCGGAACGCCAAGAATGGCTGATCCCCTGAAGTGCCGCGTAAGAATGGGGGTTCTTGCAGAAAATCCTCGCGGGCAGGGCCAGGCAGGTGCCAGGCAAAATCCCGCGCCAGTATCAACCGTCCGGATGCAATATGCCGGACTAACGTCAATGTGGGAAACGGTGCAGAATTCGCCCCTGATGTCGCCGCTCAGTGTAATGCCAGAGTTGTCTGGTCCGAGCGCATGGGCACGTGTTTCTGCCGCCTGCTCCCCACTTCGCAGTCCAGCCTTAAGGTTCGAATGCGCGCGCGCCCCCGGAGGCGCACTCGCCGCAAGCCTTTCGCTGCCCTGCTCAAAGGAAACAGACCATGGGCAGCAAAATGCTCATCGACGCTTCACATTCCGAGGAAACCCGCGTCGTCGCCCTGCGCGGAACCCGCATTGAAGAATTCGATTTCGAAAGCGCTTCTCGCAAGCAACTCAAAGGCAACATTTATCTCGCCAAGGTAACGCGGGTAGAACCGTCGCTGCAGGCCGCTTTCATCGAATACGGCGGCAACCGCCACGGCTTCCTTGCCTTCTCGGAAATCCATCCGGATTACTACCAGATACCTGTCGCTGACAGGCAGGCGTTGCTGCGTGAGCAGGAAGAGGCTGACGCCGAAGACGCAGCGGCCGAGGAAGCCGAAGACGAGCGCGACGCAGCAGATTCGGAGCCCGGAAACCGAGCTGCCGATGCGCAGGCCAGCAGTGCGGCAAACACTGATGCTGCTGCATTGACGGCGAGTGAGCCACTGTCTGACCGCTTGGTGTCGGACGAAGTTACTGACACGGATGAAGCCCAGCCTTTTGACAGCGCGTCTGAAGCCGGGGGCAACTCCGACATGGCTTCGGAAGCAGACGATGACACTAATGGCGAGCCGGAAACTGCGCCCGCCGCGGCATCCGGAACCGGTATCGAATCCGTGGAAGAAGACGCTGAAGCGCGCAAGGTTGAATCGATTGGCGCTGTCGACGCGCTTGAAGAAGTTCCGCACCGTCCACGGCGTGCTCCACGCAGGCATTACAAGATTCAGGAAGTGATCAAGCGGCGCCAGATCATCCTCGTACAGGTGGTCAAGGAAGAGCGCGGCAACAAGGGCGCTGCACTGACGACCTACCTGTCATTGGCGGGACGCTACTGCGTGCTGATGCCAAACACCGCGCGCGGCGGCGGCATTTCCCGCAAGATTACGGATGCTGGTGACCGCCGGCGCCTCAAGGAAGTGGCGCGTGACGTCGAGATTCCAACAGGCATGGGCCTCATCGTGCGTACCGCTGGCGCACAGCGCACACGCCCGGAAATCAAGCGCGATTTCGATTACCTCATGCGGCTGTGGGAGAATGTGCGCGACCTGACGCTGCAATCAACTGCACCTGCGCTCGTCTATGAAGAAGGCAGCCTGATCAAGCGCTCCATTCGCGATCTCTACACAAAGGATGTGGACGAGGTTTTCGTCGAGGGTGAGGCCGGGTACCGCGAGGCCAAGGACTTCATGCGGATGCTGATGCCTTCGCATGCCCGCAATGTAAAGCCCTACAAGGAGGCACGGCCACTATTTGCGAAATTCCAAGTGGAAACGCAGCTAGACAGCCTGTTCTCGCCAACTGTCACGCTACCGTCCGGCGGCTACATCGTGATGAACCAGACGGAAGCCCTGGTTTCAGTCGACATCAACTCCGGCAAGGCGACCCGCGAGCACAACATCGAGGATACTGCCCTCAAGACCAACCTTGAGGCATGTGATGAAATTGCCCGCCAATTGCGCCTGCGCGACCTCGCCGGCCTTGTCGTCATCGACTTCATCGACATGGAGGAGAACCGCAACAACCGTGCGGTTGAGCGCCGATTGAAAGAGGCCCTCAAGCATGACAGGGCGCGCATTCAGGTTGGTCGCATCAGCCATTTCGGCCTGATGGAAATGTCTCGGCAGCGGTTGCGGCCAGGATTGCTGGAAGGCACTTCGCGCCCCTGCCCGCATTGTGAAGGCCGCGGCATTGTGCGCTCAATTTCTTCCTGCGGACTTTCCGTGCTCAGGGCGATTGAAGACTACCTGCAGAACAAGCGCGCCGAGAACATCACGGCAAAGGTTGCACGCGAGGTCGCCTTCTACGTCCTCAACGAAAAACGCGACAATCTGCTGGCTGTCGAGCATGCCTATGGCATTTCAGTGTTCATCGTGCCGACAGACGAAATGAAGGGCTCACAAACCGTGATCGAGCGGGCTGGTGAGCGCAACATTGTCCGCCGTTTCCCGATGCTGGCGGCGAAAGCCGGGGCCGAGGAAGCGGAAGCGCTGGCTGATGATGCCGATGACTTGGCAGCCGAAGCTGAAGAGATCGAAGCTGAGGAGGCCGAAGTGTCCGAAGACGGTGCTTCGGAAACCGCAGGGCAAGCCTCGCAGGGCGAAGGACGCGGCCGGAGGCGGCGGCGCGGACGCCGCGGTTCCCGCCGCAGTCATGACGACCAGAACGGCAATGGAGATGATCAAACTTCCGCTTCCAGCGACGGCGAGAACGACGAGCAGCCGGAGGCCGCTGAAGTAGCTCGCGACGCAGATAGTGACGGCGAGCAGTCCGCCGCAGACCCTGATTCCGCCAGTGAGCAGTCGGCCGAACAGGACGGGTCCAACGAAGGCAACGGCAGTGACGAAAGCCGCCGAGGGCGCCGTGGGCGGAGAGACCGTTGGGGCCGTAATCGTGGTGACAAGCGTGGCGATCGCGGGGAGCGTGCCGGGCGTAGTCGCGAACCCTCCGGCACCAACGGTTCACCAAGTGAAGCCGCAGAGGGCGCTTCGCAGCGTGAAGCAGCGAAACCTCCGGCAGCTTCGCCACCGTCAGCTATGGTGGTCGAAGTGGCGGCACCTCCTGCCGAAGCTCGCAAGTGGACGCCACCAGCTCCAACTGTGACTGCCGATCCCGAACAGGCGCCGCGCAAGTCTGGTTGGTGGAGCAAGCGCGGGTAATCGTTGCAAATTCGGCTTGCCGGGCAGCTTGAAGCGCGGCAAGCCTCAAACTCGCCGCAATTGGCCGGGAAATCCCCGCTCATGGTCAACGTTCGTCGTGCCCGGCACTCACTGCTCCGGCTGGTTTCGCTGATAGCGGCCTTTTCGCTAGTCCTGACACCACATCTGGACGGCGTTCTGGCTGCAACGAAGAAAAAGCCGAGAGGTCCTTCCATTCCGCTGATCCGCGATGCGGAGATCGAAGGGTTGATCCGGCTCTACTCGAAACCCATCTTCAAGAGCGCTGGACTTGATCCCAATTCAGTGCGGGTGTTTCTCATCCGCAACGACAAGATCAACGCCTTCGTGGCCGGCGGGCAGCGCATGTTCATCCACACCGGGTTGCTGATGCGGGCCAAGACGCCGAACGAAGTCATCGGCGTCATTGCACATGAGACCGGCCATATCTCGGGCGGGCACCTCGCCCGCATGGGCATTGAACTCGACAAGGCCTCTGCGCAAGCGATCATCGGCGCACTGATTGGAGCTGCCGCTGCGGTTGGCGGCGGCGCCACTGGCAATGAAAACATTGCGAAGGCTGGCACCGGCATCATTGTCGGCTCGCAAAGCCTGGCGCAGCGCGGGCTGCTCTCCTATCAGCGCGACATGGAATCGTCTGCCGACCAGGCCGCCGTAAAGTATCTCTCTGCAACCAAGCAGTCGCCCAAGGGCATGCTCGACCTGTTCCAGGTGCTGGCCAATGAGTCACTGGCTTCGACCATCAAGGCTGATCCTTACGTGTTTTCCCACCCGATGCCGTTGACGCGCATCCGCTCGCTTGAGCTTGCCGCTCACAAATCACCTTACTTCGATGCAAAAGACAGCCCGCAAATCAGCATGCGCCATGCGCTGATGCAGGCAAAGCTCGCCGGATTCCTGTTTTCGCCGCAGCAAGTCTTCAATCGCTACCCCGCGAGCGACGCCAGCCTGCCTGCGCGCTATGCGCGCGCCATTGCCGCGTTTCGGAACGGCGATACCAACGGCGCGGTCCAGATCATTGACGGGTTGATCCAGGAAATTCCGGAAGACCCTTACTTCTATGAACTCAAGGGCCAGGCGCTGCTGGACGGCGGGCAAGCCAAGGCAGCGTTAAGACCACTGGCGCAAGCCAACAAACTACTGCCCAACAACGGCTTGCTGCAGATATTGCAGGCTCAGGCGCTGATCGCGACCGGGAGCGGCAGTGACGCACGGCAGGCCATCAAGATCCTGACTGCTGCCAAGCGCACCGAACGCGACTCGCCTGACCTGCACGGCTATCTCGCCATCGCGTATGGCAAGGTTGGAGACGTGGCGCGGGCAGATCTCGCTACGGCAGAGTCCGCCATGTTGACGGGGGATACAGAATTGGCAACATTGCGGGCCCAGAGCGCGCTCAAGCAGTTCAAGACCGGAAGTCCGGAATGGCTCCGCGCCAACGATATTTTGAATTTCTCCAACCGGAAAAAGTGATATGCCATTGCGTATGCGAAACTTAATCAAAGTATCAGCCATCACCATCGCGGCGGCCGCGTTCGTCGTTCAAGCGCAGGCGGCAGAGTTCTCAAAAACCCAGAAGTCGGAAATCGAAGAAATTGTCCGCGACTATCTGACAGCCCATCCCGAACTGCTGCAAGAGATGGCCAAGAAGCTGGAGGCAAAGCAGCAAGCCGAACAGGCAGACAAGGCAAAAGGCGCACTTGCCAGTAATGCGAAAGGCATCTTCCGGGCAAATGGTGACTTTGTCGCCGGTAACCCTACAGGCGACGTCACGCTTGTTGAATTTTTCGACTACAACTGCGGCTGGTGCAAGAAGGGCTTCCCGGAAGTCGTTACCTTGATAAAAGGCGATCCAAACCTGCGCGTGGTGATGAAGGAGTTCCCCATCTTTGGTGCGGATTCCGAGTATGCCGCGCGCGCCGCGCTGGCTGCAAACAAGCAGGGCAAGTACTGGGAACTGCATACAATCCTGTTCAAACATGAAGCAAAGGTGACACGCGAAGTCGTCGACGAGGCTTTGGCCTCGCTGCAGCTGGACGCAGCCAGGCTTGAGGCCGATATAGCTTCCGAGGAGACCAGCGCCATCCTTGCTGCCAACCAGAAGCTGGCGCAGGACCTTGGCATAAATGGCACTCCGGCCTTTGTTATTGGCGACCAGTTGGTGCCGGGATACTTGCCCCAAAGCGAGCTTGCCTCAACAATTGGCGAGGTGCGCAAGGCAGGTACCTGCAACAATCTCTGTTGAGAGATTTTTGGGCGCTTCCCTGCCCTCGCTGATATCCCTATAAACAAGGCGAATTAACCAGACTCGCGGGTAGCGGATGAAGCCGATTTTCGTTCTCAATGGACCGAACCTGAACATGCTGGGAACGAGAGAACCTGGCATTTACGGCACATCATCCCTTGCCGATATCGAAGCCCTGTGCGCGCGCCGGGCAAAGAGCCTTGGCCTGACAACTGACTTCCGGCAAAGCAACATCGAAGGTGAATTGGTGGGATGGATCCACGAGGCAAAGGATAAAGCCTCTGCCATCATTCTCAATGCAGCCGCCTATACTCATACATCTGTGGCGCTCCATGATGCGATCAAAGCAGCGGGCGTGCCGGTAGTTGAAGTACATCTTTCCAACGTCTATACGCGCGAGCCGTTCAGGCACCACAGCTACATCTCGCCGGTTGCCGCTGGGGTCATCTGCGGGTTTGGCCCGCAGAGCTACGAACTTGCGGTCGAGGCGGCCGCTCAACTGCTGAAGAAAGACGGAAAGGCGTGACAATGCCCCCCAAGAAAGCACCCGCCAAGAAAGCGGCCCCAGTCCAGAAGCAAAGCTCCGAGCTCGATCTGGTTCGAAGCCTTGCCCTGATCCTCGAGGAAACCGGGCTGTCGGAAATCGAGATTGATCAGCGCGGCACGCGCGTGCGGGTATCGCGTGGCGGCATTGCAATGCATGCGCCGGTCATGCACGCCATGCCCGCGCCGGCAGCAGCACCGGCTGTGACCGAAGCCAAGACTGCCCGGACGCCAGATGCCGAGCACGCCGGAACCGTTAAATCTCCCATGGTTGGAACTGCCTACCTCGCTCCTACTCCAGGTGCTGCCCAGTTTGTTGAGATCGGCCAGGAAGTGAAAGCCGGCCAGACGTTGCTGATCATTGAAGCGATGAAGACCATGAACCAGATACACGCACCCAGCGCCGGGCGCGTCATCAAGTTCTTCATCGACAATGGCGATCCGGTCGAATTCGGCGCGCCGCTCGTCGTGATCGAGTAACGGATGTTTGACAAGATCCTCATAGCCAACCGCGGTGAAATTGCGCTGCGCGTGCTGCGCGCCTGCCGCGAGCTCGGCATCCAGACAGTCGCCGTGCATTCGACGGCGGATGCGGATGCGATGCATGTGAGGCTTGCCGATGAAAGCGTTTGCATTGGCCCGCCTCCGGCGCGCGACAGCTACCTCAATATTCCTGCAATCGTATCGGCCTGTGAAATCACTGGCGCCGAGGCCGTGCATCCTGGCTACGGTTTCCTGTCCGAGAATGCGCGATTTGCTGACATCCTGACCGAACATGGCATCAAGTTCATCGGGCCATCTGCTGAAAACATCCGCACTATGGGCGACAAGATCGAGGCCAAGCGGACTGCCAAGGCCCTCGGTCTGCCGGTTGTTCCAGGCTCCGAAGGTGGCGTGAAGTCAGTTGACGAAGCACGGCGCGTGGCCAGGGACATCGGCTATCCCGTCATCATCAAGGCAACAGCTGGCGGCGGCGGCCGCGGCATGAAGGTTGCGCGGAACGACGATGACATCGAAATCGCGTTGCAGACCGCTCAATCAGAAGCCAAAGCTGCTTTCGGCAACGAAGAAGTCTACATCGAGAAATATCTCGTGCTGCCTCGCCATATCGAAATCCAGGTGCTGGGCGATGGCAAGGGCAATGCCGTGCATCTTGGCGAGCGCGACTGCTCGCTGCAGCGCAGACACCAGAAGGTGTGGGAAGAAGCGATGTCGCCTGCCCTCAATGCCGAACAACGTGAGCGGATTGGCAACCGGGTGGCCAAGGCGATGCGGGAAATGAGCTATGAGGGCGTTGGCACGATCGAGTTCCTCTATGAGAACGGCGAATTCTATTTCATCGAGATGAATACGCGCCTGCAGGTCGAGCATCCTGTCACCGAAGCCATCACAGGGCTTGATCTGGTGCAGGAACAGATCCGCGTGGCGAACGGGGCTTCACTGCAGTACCGCCAGGAAGACATTGAATTCCAGGGGCATGCCATCGAGTGCCGTATCAATGCCGAGAATGCCAGGACCTTCGTGCCTTCGCCGGGGCGCGTTGATGCCGTGCATTTTCCCGGCGGACTCGGCGTGCGGGTCGACTCGGCCATTTACGCCGGCTACCGCATTCCGCCTTACTACGACAGCCTGATCGGCAAACTGATCGTTTATGGCAAGACACGGACCGAATGCATGATGCGGCTGCGGCGCGCCATTGGCGAGTTCGTGATTGAGGGTGTCGAAACCACGATTCCGTTGTTCCAGCGGCTGCTGGCGGAACCCGATATCATTGATGGGCACTATGATATTCACTGGCTGGAGAAGTTCCTGGCCAAAGGCGAAGCTTAACCTCGACCTGGGTGGCATGGAGCTGTTTCCTTGAGTGCCATTACACCTGAAATCCTGCTCAAGGCCTATGCTGCCGGCATTTTTCCTATGGCGGAGAACGCCTCAGACAATGCCCTCTACTGGGTTGAACCTGATGAGCGCGGCATTATTCCCCTGGATGGCCTGCATGTTTCGGCCTCGCTCCGCAAAGTCGTGAGGAAGCAACCATTTGAAATTCGCGTCGATCACGACTTTACGCTTGTCATGAAGGAGTGCGCGCGCAAGACCGCCGACCGTTCATCGACCTGGATCAACAAACGGATCGTGTCGCTGTACACGCAACTTCATAAGTTAGGCTTCGCGCATTCTGTGGAATGCTGGCAGGGCGACAAACTGGTTGGCGGGCTCTATGGCGTCAGCTACGGCCGTGCCTTCTTCGGTGAGAGCATGTTCTCACGCGCTCCAAATGCCAGCAAAGTGGCGCTGGTGCATTTGGTCGCCCGGCTGAATGCCGGCGGTTACCGCCTGCTTGACGCGCAATTCATAAACCCTCACCTCGCTACTTTTGGCGCCATTACCGTTGCAAAGTCTGAGTACAAGAGACTGCTGGCTGCTGCCATCGAAGACGATAGCAACTTCCAATGCTTCAATTCTGATGATGATGCCGAAGTTGTTCTGCGCTTGGCAACACCCGGACATTCTCAGTCGAGCGGCTCGTCTTCTCCAATTTGATCCTGCAGGTTGGTAATGTCTGGCGCCTCCTCAACCGGCGGCGGCGGCGCACTGGGATCCTTGCAGTTGACAAGCCACACATCATAGACCGGATGCTCGACCGCATTGAGCCCGGGACTTTGCGCGAACATCCAGCCTGAAAATGCGCGGCGGCGCTGCTTGTTGAGCCCGATTTCGTCAACTTCGACAAAAGCAGTCGTCCTCGGTTCTTCCGTGATCGGCCTCGTGAAGCACACATCAGCCTTAACAATAAGGCCGCCGAACTGCTTCTCTTCGCCGACCTTGGCCTCGAAGCTGGTGGTGACGCCGGTGATCTTGTCCAAGCCATTGAACACTGCAATCGGATTGGTGATACGCTCCGCGTGGCCAGGCAGCGTCATGGCGAGCATGGTGACGCCCATACTCAAAATTGGTGAAATGCGCATGTCGTTACTGGCTTTGCGCTGGCGCGGCAGGGTCTGGTTGCGGCGCGGGTTCCGGCGTAGCCGGAGAATCACTCTTTGCTTCTGGCGCCTTGGCACCGGTCTTGTCAAACATCGCCTGGCTGATCAGCGACCATATGTCGATTGCGCCTTGAGTGTAAGTGATCATGCCGCCGTCGGCCAATTGATTGCCGGAACCACCTGCCTCGAGCGCTATGAACTTCGAGCCCAGCAGGCCTTCGGCGGTCACCTTTGCAGACGTATCATCAGCAAGCTTCACTGATGGATCAATGGCCATGACGATCTGGGCCTGGAAGTTTTCGGGATTCAGGCTTTGAGATACGACAGTACCAATCTTGATGCCGGCCATGCGTACATCGCTGCCGGTGTTCAGCCCCTCGACATTATCGAACTCTGCTATGACCCTATAACCACCAGCCTGCGCCGAACGCCCGGAACTGTTGTAGGCAAACAGCAGGAAGCCAAGCGCCACGACGACAACGAAGGCACCCATGAGAGTCTCAACGGTGGAGTTCTTCATTGCTTTCAGTTCCTCGTTTCACCCAAACCGTTCATTCCGGGCGCCACGATTGATAGTCCGCGGGTGCGGGCTTGACCGGATTGCCGCTGATCAGGCTGCCGGGTGGACGGTAGGCCTGCGCCGTACCCGTCAGGTTCGGCTCATGCGGCAATTGCCAGGAATGCGTCGATTCCTCATTCGCTCCCGGGATCGAGTTCAACCCGGTGGTGCATCCAGGCATGCCAGCCTGGCGGTATTGCAGATGCCTCAGATACACCGCTGTAAATGACCCAGCGCCGCTCTGCGATTGAGCGCGGTACAGCTGACTTGGCCCGGTAATAGCGGTTGCCGGAACTGTCGCTGCCGACAAATTCACCTTTGCGCCAAGTATAGAAGCGCGTTGCGAGTGTCTGACCGTTCCACCATGTGAGGAACTGTTTGAGAAAAAGCATGGCAGATTCCATCGGGATTCAATCTGGCCGGAATATGGCTGAAAGCCCTTGACAGGTAAAGGAAAACAAGTGCCTTCAGAGCGGCGCGACCAGCAACATGGACCCTTCGGCGCGGGTTTCGACGTGCAATCCTGCGGCTGTGGAGAACACCGCCCTCAGCGCGTTGATCTCAGGTTCAGAGGGTGATGCCAGAACCGGAACCGCATAGGTATGGAAGCGCCGCAGTACCCGCTCTTCCGTCAGGCTGAGCAAATAGACCGGACTTGTCGTGCCGTTGTCGGTAATCACGGCCTCAGTCTTGAAAGCGCGCAGCACCAACCGGGTAGTTTTGTCATTGTCCACCTGCCTTGTCATGGTCACGCGGGCAAAGAGGCCCTGATGCAAGGCGGGGCGCGGCGCCATGGTTTCGAGTGTTGCTTTCAAGTCGAGATACTGAATGCCGTTTTTCCATGTCCATTTAGGGCTGTCACGCCACCCAGATGCAGCCAGCAAGTTACGCAGCGCATCAAGCGACCCTGCATACTGGATGTGGAATGCCTCCTCCTGGCGGCCAGCAAGATCGATTCGCCGGTTGGGGACATGCTTCCACCCAGTATCTAGCCAAGTGCTTCGCGACAGGGAGAACAGCCTCTGGGGTGGAGCGTAGAAGGCTTCCGCGCGCCCGAAGTTGCGATCAATGTTGACGATGCCGGCGACGAGGAATGCCGCGATGGCTGCCGCCATGAGCCCAAGCGGTCGAATGCGTCTCGGCGGTATCGCTTCGATAGCCACCCCGAAGGCAGCAACCATGACAGCGCCGAACAACAATCCTGCCAGCGCCCCTGAAAACCATTGAACGCCCAGATAGACACGCGAATAGGCGATAGCGATGACGAGCAGGCTGCACATGGCAACGACGACTGCCCTGCTCCACCTGCCCATGGAATGACTGACAAGCACCGCAAGTATGCCGAAAGTGATTGCGGTGACGGCGATATGGCCGGAGATAAAGTCGAAACGGTCCAGCGCCACATAATAGTCGATGGTCTGCAGCGACGACAGATTGTAATCCATCATGAGCGTGGCAATCTTGCCTGCGATGATGACGATGATTGCCGCCATAGCCGCTCGCCAGGCCCTGCGCCACAACAGCCAGCCAACTATGACAGCCATCAACGACCAGAGCACCACACTGTCACCCAGCATGGTGAGCGGAATCATGAACTGGTCTGCTGGCGCATTGCGCAGCTCGTTCATGAAAGTCATGACGCTGACGTCGCCATTGGGCAGGGCGTCACGCGTCAGTACGCTTACCATGATGTAGGCCAGCGCTACGATAGCGGTGAGCAGGATTGCCGCAAAGAAAACCACAAGCATGGAACGCGGGTTCTCAGGCGCGATGGCGCGGCCGAAACGATGCAGCGGACGGTTCCCCTGCGCCTTGGCCCAGCTGGACAAGCGCCGAAGTCCGAAGTCCAACCGCGCCGACGCTGCGGCAACGACGAGCCTAATGAGCCAGCTTGCCACCGCGAGTATGACAATCAGTTCGACAAGGACAACGACCAGTCTGCCGCTAAGGTCGCCTGCAAGTGCTAGCCCCTGCCCTAACAATATGCCCGGAAACACATGGGCAGCACCCCAGAAAATGCCCGACGTCACATTGACGAAAATGAAGAACAGCTGGTTCATGTTGAGCATGCCGACAATGCCCGGCACGACGGCCTTAACCCCCGGCACGAATCGACCGATGGCAATGCTCTTGCCGCCATGGCTGCGCACAAAGTCTTCTCCACGGGCGACAAGCTGCGGGTAGCGGTTGAGCGGCCATATCTCTTTGAGATGGTTTCCGAAAAACCTTCCAGCCCAGTATGATATCTGGTCTCCTGCGATGGCGCCGATCGCGGTTGCCAGAAACACCGGCCAAAACGGCAGGTGGCCGGAGCCCACGAGCATGCCGGCGCCGACAAGCACCACTGTGGACGGGACAAAAAGCCCAATGATCAGCAGGGCTTCACCGAACGCGATGAGAAATATCACGACGATTGCCCAACCTGGGTTTGCACTGAAGTAGTCTAAATA
Organism: uncultured Alphaproteobacteria bacterium; assembly: GCA_963814455.1. Lineage (GTDB taxonomy): Bacteria > Pseudomonadota > Alphaproteobacteria > Rhizobiales > Aestuariivirgaceae > Aestuariivirga. The sequence goes on from CAWFCR010000001.1 coordinate 171,255, forward strand.
TGGTTGGACGGTTTCCATGTCAGCCGTGTGCAGGTGGGTTGTAACCCCTATCACATAGGGATTGCAGCGTGAATGTGACTGGAGTTCCCTCACTAACTCTTAACACACCAATTCACATATGCCCCAGCGGTATCACCGCAGTGATGAAACTCTTGGGTGCAACTTTTGGCGGATGCGCGCGTCAGTGGCGGCGCAGCATTGCAAATTTCTTTTTGCAAATGGCGGGAAAATCACTTGACGCGTCATTGGTCTGGTGACGGCTGCGCCGGCACAAAAAATATTTGCCGGAAAATGCCAATGCGTCACTTGAGCTTGCGGGGAGAATCGAGCGATGCTCCGCTTGTCAGGCGAGGGGAAGGCCTGTGGACACAACATATAGCGTTAACTTCTCGTTCATACACTAGCTATTGACGTCCAGTGGGTGTGTGTATTAAGTTTGAGTCCAAGGACGCTGGGGATTGGGATCGTGAGGCAACTTCGATCTCGGAAGTACAAAAACCAATAATTGCGCCTTGAAAACTGGGGCTCGCGAGAGCGCCAGCAGGGAGTTTGTGACGTCAAACACGGGTAGTTGAGGCCCCGTGGGCATATTTTTGTGCCTGCGGCAACCGATGGGAAGAAAAAGAGGACGCCAATGCAGGTTCAACGCCATTTCACCAAAGCCGGTCAGGATGCCTATGCGGAGATCGAATTCCGCCGCGCCACCAGCGAGATCAAGAACCCGGACGGCTCAATCGTCTTCCGCCTTGAGAACATCGAGGTGCCGACGACTTGGAGCCAGGTGGCGACCGACATTCTGGCGCAGAAGTATTTCCGCAAGGCTGGCGTGCCTGCAGCCCTCAAGCGCGTCGAGGAAGAAACCATACCCTCATGGCTGTGGCGTTCGATTCCCGATGAGGAAGCGCTGGCCAAGCTGCCGGAGAAGGAGCGCTTCATCGGCGAACAGAGCTCGCAGCAGGTGTTCAACCGGCTGGCTGGTACCTGGACCTATTGGGGCTGGAAGGGCGGCTATTTCAATAGTGAGGAAGCTGCCCGCGCTTTTTATGACGAGATGTGCTTCATGCTGGCGACACAGAAGTGCGCGCCGAACAGCCCGCAGTGGTTCAACACCGGCCTGCATTGGGCCTACGGCATCGACGGCCCCGGACAGGGCCACTACTACGTCGATTTCGAAACCGGCAAGCTGACCAAATCGAAGTCCTCCTACGAGCATCCGCAGCCACATGCCTGCTTCATCCAGTCGGTTCAGGATGACCTCGTCAACGAAGGCGGCATCATGGACCTGTGGGTGCGCGAAGCCCGCCTGTTCAAGTATGGCTCGGGCACTGGTTCCAACTTCTCCATGCTGCGTGGCGAGAACGAGAAACTCTCCGGCGGCGGCAAATCATCCGGCCTGATGAGCTTCCTCAAGATCGGTGACCGTGCGGCTGGCGCCATCAAGTCCGGCGGCACGACGCGGCGCGCCGCCAAGATGGTGGTTGTCGATGTCGATCATCCGGATATCGAAGAATATGTCGAGTGGAAGGTGAAGGAAGAGCAGAAAGTTGCCGCCCTCGTCACAGGTTCCAAGGTCGTCAAGAAGCACCTTGCCGCCATCATGAAGGCTTGCGTCAATTGCAATGGCCCCGGCGATGACTGCTACGAGATCGAAAAGAACCCGGCGCTGAAGCGCGCTGTCAAGGACGCGCGCCGCTCCATGGTGCCCGACAACTACATCAAGCGCGTCATCCAGTTTGCCCGCCAGGGCTATGTTGAACTGCAGTTCGATGCCTATGACACGGATTGGGATGGCGAGGCCTACCGCACGGTTTCGGGCCAGAACTCCAACAACTCGGTGCGCGTCACCGATGCGTTCCTGCGCGCCGTTGAAACCAATGGCAGCTGGAACCTGACCGCGCGCATGAATGGCAAGGTCACCAAGACCCTGCAGGCGCGCGAGCTTTGGGACAAGATCGGCCAGGCCGCCTGGGCCTCCGCTGATCCCGGCATCCAGTTCCACACCACCATCAATGACTGGCACACCTGCCCGGCATCAGGTGAGATTCACGCCTCCAACCCGTGCTCGGAATACATGTTCCTTGACGACACGGCCTGCAACCTCGCCTCGCTCAACCTGCTGCAGTTCCGCGATGCGACGACTGCCAAGTTTCAGGTCAATGCTTTCGAGCATGCGGTTCGCCTGTGGACGATGGTGCTCGAAATCTCGGTGCTGATGGCGCAGTTCCCGTCGAAGGAAATCGCCAAGCTCTCGTACGAGTACCGCACGCTGGGCCTCGGCTTTGCCAACATCGGCGGATTGCTGATGACCAACGGCATTGCCTATGACAGCCATGAGGGCCGCTCCATCTGCGGTGCGATTTCCGCCATCATGACCGGCGTTTCCTATGCCACCTCGGCCGAAATGGCGAAGGAGCTTGGCCCCTTCCCCGGCTTTGGCAAGAACCGCGAGTACATGCTGCGCGTCATGCGCAACCACCGCCGCGCCGCCTATGGCGCTGCCGTGGGATACGAAGGCGTGAATGTGGCTCCGGTGCCGCTCTCCGAGCTGGATTGCCCGGACCGCGACCTCATCGCGCATGCCCGCAAGGCATGGGACCTCGCCGTTGAACTGGGCGAGGCGCATGGCTACCGCAATGCGCAGTCAACTGTCGTTGCGCCGACCGGCACCATCGGCCTGGTCATGGATTGCGACACCACCGGCATCGAGCCTGACTTTGCGCTGGTGAAGTTCAAGAAGCTGGCTGGCGGCGGTTACTTCAAGATCATCAACCAGGCTGTGCCGGAGGCGCTTCGCACCCTCGGTTACGATGCTGGGCAGATCGAACGCATCATCAACTATGCAGTGGGCTACGGCACGCTGGCTGATGCACCTGCGCTCAACCATGCGCAACTCCGCGCCAAGGGTCTTGGCGATGCGCAGATCGAAAAGGTTGAAGCGGGCCTCGCATCCGCCTTCGACATCAAGTTCGTGTTCAACAAGTGGACTTTGGGCGAAGAGTTCTGCAAGAGCGTTCTCAAGATAACGGACGAGCAGTTGGTCGATTACGGCTTTGACCTGCTGGCCCACCTGGGCTTCAGCAAGGCTGACATCGACAAGGCCAATGTGCATGTTTGCGGGGCGATGACGCTGGAAGGCGCACCCGGCCTCAAGGATGCGCATCTGCCGGTGTTCGATTGCGCCAATGCCTGCGGCCGTATCGGCAAGCGCTACCTGTCGGTTGAAAGCCACATCCGCATGATGGCGGCGAGCCAGCCCTTCATCTCGGGGGCTATCTCCAAGACCATCAACATGCCGAATGATGCAACGGTCGAAGAGTGCAACGCCGCTTACATGCTGTCGTGGAAGCTGGCCATCAAGGCCAATGCACTCTACCGCGATGGTTCCAAGCTGTCGCAGCCGCTGTCGTCCCAGCTCATTGCCGATGAAACGGACGATGCCGATGACGCGGTGGAAGCGCTGCTCGCCAAGCCGCAAGTGCAGCGCATTGAAACCATCGTCGAGAAGATCATCGAAGTGGCACGCGGCCGTGACAAGCTGCCGGGCCGCCGCAAGGGCTACACCCAGAAGGCGATCGTCGGCGGGCACAAGGTCTATCTGCGCACCGGCGAATATGATGACGGCAAGCTCGGCGAGATTTTCATCGACATGCACAAGGAGGGCGCAGCCCTTCGCGCGATGATGAACAACTTCGCCATCGCCGTATCGGTTGGCTTGCAGTATGGCGTGCCGCTCGATGAATATGTCGATGCCTTCACTTTCACCAAGTTCGAGCCTGCCGGCATGGTACAGGGCAACGAGTTTATCAAGAACGCCACGTCGATCCTCGACTATGTGTTCCGCGAACTGGCCGTCTCCTATCTCGGCCGCAATGACTTGGCGCATGTCGAACCATCGGAGATCGGCTTCGACTCGCTCGGCAAAGGCGTGACGGCTGATGAACCGAGAGCCCCTGCCCCGGTACCGGCGCAGAAATTCCTCTCGGCAGGCTATGTGCGCAAGCAAAACCTCTCGAACGTGGTGGTCATGCCGCAGAACGTCACCCTGGCGGCCGGCGGCTCACCGGCCCTCGCGCTACAGATGCGGGCGGCAGAATCAGTGGGATCACTTGCGCTGGCGGAGCAATCCACCACCATCGCCTACATTGAGGAGGCGGTTGCGGTTGCTGTCGAGGCGGCAGTTGCAGTGCAGCCAGCCGCCGCAGCCAAGGCAGACCAGCGCGCGCTGGCGCGCATGAAGGGCTACGAAGGCGACAATTGCGGCGAGTGCGGCAACTACACCATGGTGCGCAACGGTACCTGCTTGAAGTGCGACACCTGCGGCTCAACGAACGGGTGTTCGTAAGTAAACCAATACTGCTAGCAACTGAATTGGCCCTGAGCTCATTGTTCGGTGCCCAGCTTAAGGACATCATGAAAGTATAGCTCCGGCAATTTGAAAGGCGCCTCTCAAGTATCAGTGATGCATCGCCACCGACAGCAGTTCAACCCTTTTGCAATAGGACGAACATGAAGAGAGTACCAGAAATTTTTGCTGAGTTCGAACTCTCGCTTGGAACAAGTGCCATACAGTCGTTGGTGACGATCTTGCCATGTGCAAAGACCGTCTTAGCTCACTAGTCGATCATTCGCTTGAATATGGCAAGTGCGAACAGTCTGTGAGTTATCATATCTGGCAGCATCCATCGGTCGCTTATTGCGATGCTTGCGAAATGACGATCCACTGGAACGACGATCGGGAACTCGATTAAGTCGGGGACTCAATCTGATCGCGGGCCGGAGATTCTCCGGCCCTTTTCGTTTGCCACGCAGTGCGATTCTGCATGCATGAAGCCCGCCTCTTGACGCAGAATCAGCTGCTGAAAGATCATCAGGCGCGTCTCGATCCGCTGTTGCAGTGCCCTCTCGCGTCACGAAACTGTTGTAAATCTGCAACTATCTGTGTGGAATATTTTGGCCGCCAGGATCGGCCTGAAACCGCTTTGAATGCGGCATCGTCACGGAATCGACTAACGCTCCGCGCACTGACGATTCAAACGAGCCTCGGAATATCTGGCTGAATCGCATGAAACCCAATTTTTATCCGTATACGGATCATCATAACCCCTTGACACGTTTACCAGTTGTTAGGGGTAGGTCGGTGATACACTACATCTTGTCGGCATATTGCCAAATCGCACAAACGGGTACAAATAGACCTCGATGACGGTTACGAATGCAGTGAATATTCTGTGCGTAGTCGGCAGTGTAGAGACTAGCCTGCGTTGTGGGGCACTAACAACATACTTCTAGGAGAATACCTATGGCTGCTAAGAAAGCTGCGAAGAAGCCCGCCAAGAAAGCCGCTAAGAAGTCGGCTAAGAAGGCTGCCAAGAAGAAGATCTAATTCTTCTTTGAGCTAATGGATTAGGCCCCGGACGGCGTTAGCCTCCGGGGTCAATTCGTTTCAGGGCCCTGTTCGCCCGCATGATGGACAGCAAAAAGGCCACGGATCGTTCCGTGGCCTTTGCTTTTGCAGCGACTGATCGGCTGGTGTTACTGGATGACGTGGATCGGAGCGCCGACCCTTACCCGGTCATAGAGGTCGACGACATCGGCGTTCATCATGCGGATGCAACCGGATGACACTGCGCCGCCAATAGATGCCTCATTATTGGTGCCGTGGACGCGGAACATGGTGCCGCCGATATACATGGCGCGGGCGCCTAGCGGATTTCCCGGGCCACCTTCCATAAAGGGCGGGATGATGTGGCCCTTGGCGGCTTCACGTTCGATCATCACCTGCGGCGGGGTCCAGCTCGGCCATTCCTGCTTGCGCACGATGGTTGACTTGCCGCCCCACTGAAAGCCTTCCTTGCCGACGCCAACGGAATAACGGATCGCCTCGCCGCCTGGCAACACATAGTAAAGGGCGCGCTCGGCGGTCCGCACAATGATCGAACCAGGCTTGTACTTGCCGTCATTGAAATCAACCGTCTCACGCATGGTGCGGCCGCTGAGGCCGGAAGCGCCACCGGTGAAATTGGGATCAATCGAAGCGACGCGCACCGGGCGCTGCTTCTTGGCGAACAGGCATTTCAGGAACGAGCCGCAGTCACGGCGCGGGCGGCTGCGTTCGGCGAGAAGCTTGTCCTCCTTGCGGAGCGCGGGCTTTGCCTTGGCGCCAGCGGTCCTGACGACGCGCACGCCCTGCTTGTTACGGGCGCTGCTTGCCTCGAGCCTTTTCTTCTTCCGGGCAGAAGCTTCCGCCTTCGCAAGCGCTGCCTCCTCTGCCACTGCTGCGGCCTTCAGCGCTGCAAGGCGCTTTTTCTTTTTGAGGATAAGGGCCTGGTCTGCGTCAGGCTTGGCGATGGCCGCACCCGAAGGAGCGGCAAGGCCTGCCATGACCAGGGAAAAAATCAACGCCGTCATCAATTTGCGCATCAAGCATCTTCCTATTGGAGGGTCCACCCTGACCTAGCCAGAGCCAGCCGAATCATCAAGTGGCCGAGCCCTGCGGTTAACAGCATGTTACCCTGCAATGGTTACCTGACTGTCAAAACGGCCTGAACCAGGCTCAGGCGAAGGCCGCCGCCATCAACCGCCGGGTGTAGTCTTCCTGCGGATTGTCCATAACCTCGTCGGGCGTTCCCTGCTCAACCAACCTGCCATCCTTCATCACCATGATGTGATCGGCCATGGCGCGCACCACGGCCAGGTCATGGCTGATGAAGAGATATGAGAGGTTGTGGGCCTTCTGCAGCTCGCGCAGCAGCTCGACAATCTGCTTTTGCACCTGCCGGTCAAGCGCCGAGGTTGGCTCGTCCAGCACCACCAGCTTGGGCTTGAGAATGATGGCGCGGGCGATGGCGATGCGCTGGCGTTGGCCGCCTGAAAACTCATGCGGGTAACGATTGCGGAGTGCAGGGTCGAGCTGTACTTCGGCAAAGGCCTGGGCCGCCCGCTTGTCACGCTCTGCTGAGGTAATGCGGGGTTCATGCACAAGCAGCCCCTCTGTGACGATCTGGCCCGATGTCATTCGCGGGCTGAGCGAGCCGAACGGGTCTTGCAGTACGATCTGCACTTCGCGCCGCAGCGGGCGCATATCTTCCTTGCCAAGACGGGCAATGTCACGGCCATTGAAACTGATCGCCCCTTCGCTCGGCAGCAGCCGCAGCAGGGCGCGCGCCAACGTGGATTTGCCCGAACCTGATTCACCGACAATGCCTATGGTCTGCCCCTGCCTCAGAACCAGCGAAACATCGTCAACCGCTTTCAGGTAGATCGGCGGGCCTGAGAGGAAACCGCCACCGATCTTGAAAGACACCTTGATGCGGCTACCTTCCAACAGCTTCGGAGCATCTGGCGGCACGGGTTGCTTGCGGCCTGTCGGCTCAGCCGCAATCAGCGCCTTGGTGTATTCGTGTTTGGGTTGCTTGAAGATGGCGTTTGTCGTTCCCTCCTCAACCACCTCGCCGCGCCGCATGACGACGACACGGTCGGCGATGCGGCGCACGATGTTGAGGTCATGGGTGATGAACAGCATGGCCATGCCGAGGCGCTTCTGCAGTCCTGCCATCAACTCAAGAATTTCGGCCTGGATGGTGACATCCAGCGCTGTCGTCGGTTCATCGGCGATAAGCAGATCAGGATTATTGGCGAGCGCCATGGCGATCATCACGCGCTGGCGCTGGCCGCCTGAGAGTTCGTGGGGGTAGGATTTCATCCGGCGCGCTGCTTCTGGAATACTGACCAGCTTCATCAATTCGAGGGCGCGTGCATCAGCTTCCGCGTCAGCCAGCCCCTGATGGTGCTTGATCGGTTCGATCAACTGACTGCCAATGGTGTAGAGAGGATCGAGAGACGTCATCGGCTCCTGGAAGATCATGGTGATCTTGCGGCCGCGAATTGTATTGAGTTCCTGCTTCGAGACAGCAAGCAAATTGGTGCCGCGATAACTTGCTTTGCCCGTAGCCCTGCCGTTGGACGCGAGAAGGCCCATGGCGGCCATCATCATCTGGCTCTTGCCGGAGCCGGATTCACCCACGATGGCGACAGTCTCGCCCGGGTTGATCGACAGGCTGACATTCTTTACTGCATCAACCATGCCATCGAGCGTGTCGAAGCGGACTGAAACATTGACGAGTTTGAGGATGGGTTCCGCCATGGTCAGCGATCTTTCGGGTCGAGCGCGTCGCGCAGGCCGTCACCAATGAAGTTGAGCGCAAACAGCGTTGTCGTCAGGAACAGCGATGGAAAGAACAACAGCCAGTTGGCGCCAGGCATGTTCTTGGCACCCTGCGAGATCAACACACCCCAGCTCGACATGGGCTCCTGCACGCCAAGCCCGAGGAAGGACAGGAAGCTCTCAAGGATGATGACCTGCGGAACCAGAAGTGTCATGTAGATGACGACCGGACCCAGCAAATTCGGCACGATGTGGCGCAGCAGTATACCCGCGGTTGAAACGCCAAGCGCCTCGGCCGCCTGCACATACTCCTGCCGCTTCAAGGAGAGCGCTTGACCCCGCACAATGCGGGCCATGTCGAGCCACAGCACCGCGCCAACGGCAAGGAACATCAGCACAAAGTTCCGCCCGAAGAAAACCACAAGCATGATGACAAAGAAGATGAAGGGCAGCGAATAGAGCACATCGACAATGCGCATCATCAACTCATCAGTCTTGCCGCCCATGAAGCCGGCAGTCGCTCCATAAAGAACGCCAATGACAACGGCCACCAACCCCGCCAGCAGGCCGATTGCCAGCGAAACACGGCCCGCAACCAGGGTTCGGGTGAGCAGATCACGCCCGGAATTGTCCGTGCCGAAGTAGAAGTGCTTCTTTTCGACATCAGCGCTCATGGTGAGCTTCAGGCCATCAGGCGATTTTTCAACAACAGCCGCGGCCTCGAACACGTCCGAGCGGTCAATATAGCGGGTGGCGCGGTCGTCCACCGGTTTGGTGGAGGAAACCGTAATGAACACCTTGCCTTCCTTTTCTTCCCAGCCGACGAGATCGAGGCGGGCCCGGCGAATGGCGTCCTTGACGGCGAGGTCTATCTTGTCGGCCTTGGGATAGGGATCAAGACTGGGCGGCACGCGGTTGTAGTCCTGATAGATCGTCGAGAACTGGTGCGGCGTGAACCATGGTCCCACGACGCAGAGCAGCGTCATGAAGATGAGGTAGTAGGCGCTGACCATGGCGGCCTTGTTGCCCTTGAGGCGCGCCCATGCATCTGCCCACAGCGAGCGGCCCTTTGTGGCAGGCGCCGAAACTGGCGGTGCCGTTGCGTCAGTCATAGCGCACCCGCGGGTCAACCAGAGCGTAGAGAATATCCACCACGAGATTGAACAGGATGGTGAAGATGGCGATGATGACCACGGTTCCCATGACCAGCGTATAGTCACGGTTGAGCGCGGCCTCGACGAAGTACCGGCCAACGCCGGGAATGGCGAATATCAACTCGACGATGATGGAACCGGTGATCAACGAGGCAGCGGCCGGACCAGCATAGGATACAACTGGCAGCAAGGCGCCGCGAAGCGCATGCCGAATGACCACGGAATAGTCCGACAGTCCCAAGGCGCGCGCCGTGCGGATATGGTGCGAGCGCAATGATTCAATCATCGAGCCGCGCATGAGGCGCGCCACGATGGCAAGCTGCGGCAACATGAGCGTGATAATCGGTCCGATCTTGTTGACCAATGCGCCATCACCCCAGCCACCGACGGGAAACCACTTGAGCGTGAGCGCGAAGAAGAGCTGGAACAGCGGAGCGATGACGAATGTGGGTATAGTGCTTCCGGCAGTCGCGGTGGCGACGACGGCATAGTCGGCGGGCTTGTTCTGGTTGAGTGCCGCGAATATTCCGAGCGAGCCACCAATGAACAACGCCAAAACAAGTGCGGTGACCCCGAGTTGAATGGAAATCGGCAGCCCTTTGGCAAACAGTTCAGCGACAGTGAAGTCCGGAAGGTTGTAGCTCGGGCCGAAGTCACCCCGGATGAGGTTTTGCAGGTAGAGCAGGTATTGTTCCCACAGCGGCTTGTCGAGGTGATAGACGCGCTCGAGGTTGGCCTTGATGACCGGGTTCAGCCCCTTCTCCTGGTTGAAGGGCCCGCCTGGCGCCACGCGCATCAGGAAAAACGAAATTGTCACGATCACAAAAAGCGTGGGGATCGCCGTCAGAAGTCGCCTGAGAACGTAGCGCAGCATTTCCGCCTCGCATCTAGATGAAGGCACCTGCCCCAGCACTGGGCTGGAGCAGGCGTTCAGCGAGGTTCGCTATTCTTTGCTGAGGAAACGCGTCGGGTGGCGGTCCATCACATTGTCTTCCCAGCCCTTGATCTTGCTGGAAACAATAGTGTGAAACCCATAGTAAAGCAGCGGCACAACGCACAGGTCGCGCGCCACACCAATGGCTTCGGCTTCCGAAAGTTTGGCCATGCGGGCGCCCGCATCGCCAGCAGCTGCTGCAGCAGCCAACAGGTCATCATATTCCTTGTTGGAGTAGGAACCGTAGTTGTTGCCGGTGCCGGTCTTGCACAATGCCAGGAAGTTTTCCGCATCCTTGTAGTCGGCTATCCAGCCAGCACGGGCTACATCGAAATCACCCTTCTGCTCCAAATGGCCATAATGCGTCTTGGTGTCGGTGTTGAGAAGCGTCACCTCGATGCCGAGCGGCTTGAGCTGCTCCTGGATTGCAACAGCCGTGTTCTTGTGGTTTTCCGACGTGTTGTAGCGGATTTCCAGTTTGAGCGGCTTGTCGGGTCCATAACCGAGTTCAGCCAGAACCTTCTTTGCCTCGTCTTCGCGGTCAAGCTGCGACTTTTCATTGTATGCAAGATACTTCGTTGTGTAGCCGGTGATGCCCGGCGGTACGAAGGAGTAGGCAGGGATCATCGTGTTCTGCCAGACCTTGTCAGCCAGGTAGTCGCGGTCAATGGCCTCCGACACGGCCTGCCTCAACTTGGGATCATTCCAAGGCGCCTTGTCCGTCTTGAATACATAATAGTAGGTGCCGAGATACGGTCCAAGGCGCAACTGGTCGCCGAATTTGGTTTTAAGGTCTGCCAGCTGTTCGGTCGGAATATCGTCATTGCTGTCAAGCTCGCCTGCTTCCAATCGCTTCATGGCGGTTGAGCGGTCTTCCGTCGGGATGAAGTTCACCACGTCAATCTTGACATTGGCAGCGTCATAAAACTTGGGATTCTTGACCACCTTGATGTGATCGTTGGGAACGAATTCGGCAAGCGTATAGGCGCCGTTGGACACCAGGTTGCCTGGCTTGATGAATTCTTCCTTCTTCGCTTCGATGTTGGCCTTCGAAACAGGATAAGTAACCTGGTGGGTCAGCATCTCGAGGAAATATGGGGTGGGCGCATTAAGTGTTACTTCCAACGTGCTGTCATCAACAGCCTTCACGCCGAGTTCTGGAAGCTTCTTCTTGCCGGCGGTGATATCCTCGGCATTGACGATCGGAGCCAGCATATATGCATACTCGGACGCCGTGGCGGGGTCGACTGCGCGCTGCCATGAGTAGACGAAATCAGCGGCAGTCACCGGTGAACCATCAGACCAGGTTGCGCCAGCACGCATCTTGAATGTGTAGACCTTGCCGTCGGGAGAAACGGTCCAGCTTTCGGCAGCGCCGGGAATGACTTCCGACTTTGCATCCTCAGTCGTCAAGCCAAGAAACAGATCACGCAGAATATGCGCTTCGTAGACCGTCGAAGTCTTGTGCGGATCAAGTGACTCCGGATCGGCGGAGTTGCCGCGGTTATAGACGACCTCGGCGAGTGCGCCGGTCGTAGCCATCACCAGCATTGTGGTGCCGACGAGGAATGATTTCATGCTGATCTTCATTCTATTCTCCCTGTTATCTCTCCGCTTGCTGGCGGTAAGTCAGCTCCCGAAGTTGCACTATCATTAGCATCGCTGGCCGGACTTGTCGAAACCTGTCTGGTCGGCTTCGCGCGCGGCCAGACTGCCGCAGTGCGGCTGGCATCAGACGCTGCCGGAGATTGAGGGTGACGCCCTAGCCAACTGCGCAGTTGCGGCGTCAAAACGGCATGGACCAACGTCATGAGGCCAATATTGAGTATAAGAAGTACTGCCATGGTTTGGAACTCGCCAATCGAAAGGAGCAATATTGGAACAAGTATTGCTACGCCTGCGATCGGTCCGTACAGGAAACCCCAGGGCGTAACCCAAGTCTCCCGACCTGCCAACATTACCCAGAGGCCAGTGACTCCAGCCGCTCCGAGCGAAGCCAATGCCGCCGCCGCCAGGGTGAGCCCCGAGCCCGTGGTCACGAACAGCGAAACGCCAGCCGTCAGCGCGAGGTAGGCGATAAGTGAAGATGCGAAGGCGGCAGTTGAACGGATGCTCCGCAAAGCGAGAAAGGCGAGCATGATCATCGCACCCAGTCCCAACGGGATCGCCATGGCGAGACCCAATCTCACCTGGTTTGAAGCCAACGCAGCATTCAGATGTGCTGAAATCGAACCGGGCGCAACGCCAAGAACAACCCGGCTGAACTCGGCCTGCGATACGGGAGAGCGCGGCCAGGCTTCTATTCGATAGGCACCGTCAGAGGAAACATACAAGGCTCGCACTGCCGGCTCCATATCGTCCAACCCCGGAGGCGCAAGACGTGCCACCGATTGCAAGTAGGGCTGCAGTTGCCCCATGCTGCCAGCAAGTGAAGCCTCAAGTTTCCGAACTGCACCTGCCGTTCCGCCAGGACCACTTGCGAGAAGTGAAAGGCTGCGGCGCAAGCGCAACGCACTTTCCAGCAATGCTGGATCCAAACCCTGCAGATTTGCGAGAGAACGGAGTTCTTCATCCAATCGTTGCCACTGGCTTTCCAACTCCGTCTCGGCCGTTGGCGCGGCAACCGCAATCGGCAAGGTAACTGAGGCAAGCCTGCTCAAAATGCCCCGCTTGGCGGCGACATCTGGCGGCAGCAGGTCGTCGACCCAGTTGATGCGTCCGACGGCTTCCTCGCCTCGCAAGGCAGTGACAATGTTACTCGCAGCCTTGAGGCTGTCAGCCTGAATGTGCAGCGGCTGTTCTGCAGCAGCATTTTCACCAACAGTCAGCCGGTATGCAAACAACATTGCCGCAATGAAAGCTAACGCGAGGATCGCTGATGCAACCCAAGGCCTGATGCGCGCAACAGAATTCTGCGGCATGGCAATGCGGCCACTCTGCGCAGCGGCAACGGGGCTGAATTCCGGCTTGCCGTGAGGCACCAGCGCGGCAAGAGCCGGCAGCAACAGGAGGGATGCAATGGCTGCAGCCAAGTGGCCAACAATGGCCGAGACAGGCAAGCTTAACCCGCCGATTCCGATGATTGCCCAAGCCAACCACAAAACGCACGGCATGAGCGCCATGATGGCCATTGCAGCACCTGCCTGTTGAGCCGCCAGCATGATCAGCGACAGGGTTGAAATGGCACGCTTTTCATGACGCGCCAGCGCCAGCACAAAGCAGACGGTGACACCGACTGCGGCAGGCATGATCACCAGCGGGATTGCTGCCGCTGCCGCGTCAAGCGGGCTCTGCACAAATGTGCTGGCAGCCAAAGCCATGAGCGTTCCGAGACTGGCTGGAAGTATGACGAGCGCCACATTGCGCGGGCTCTTGAAGATGAAGGAAAGCAATGTGATGAGGAAAAGGAGCGCCAACGAAAAACAGACAATGAACTGGCGCCCGCTGCTCAACTCAGCTTGTTGCTGATCGGCAGCCCATGGAGCTTCTACGGAGGCTTGCAGAAAGGGCTTGTCAGCCTGAACGGCTGCTAGCTCTGTCTGCAGAGCAGTCTGGAAGCTGCGAGACGAGCCAGGACGCGGCAGGACCAACACAGTAAGTTCTGGCACTTGTGGCGGACGAGCAAGTCCGATGGCTCGCGGCCATTGCAGGTTATCTGCTCGACCCTGGGCAAGATTGGCTACGCTATCAGCAAGTGCTGATAAAAAATCAGCGAGACCCTTGGGAGCCGAGCCTGCCTCGGCTGCGCCCTTGGCCGTGGCAAGCATGCCACTCAGGCCGCTGAGGGTGGGAGCTGCCGCCAGCAATTGGTAGTAAGGAATTGCGCCGATGGTTGCTTCCACGCGCCGGTTGAGCTCCGGCGTATCAAGGTAGTAAGGCGCAAATCCCGCTGGAGCTGCATCAAGTTCCGGGATGATTGCGCTTTCAACATCCTCGGTGCGCTTGCCCAGAGTTGCGGCGAGGGTGCGCGCTGCTGTCAGCGCTGCTTCCGGCGTGTCGGACGCGAGGCGGATGGTTACATGTTTACCCGCAGTCGGAAAGCGCATGTCAAATTCGTGCATGGCCGTTGCTTGCGCCTTGGGGAGCTGTTCAGGCCGGCTGAAATCGACATTCAAAGCAAAAAGACAAATGGTCGTCGCTGCAGCCAGCATGAACAGGCTGACAAGGACAACGGCGAGCGCGTTTTGAGCCGCACTTCGGGCCAGCCTGGCAAACAGGTTTGGCCGCAACTTGGGCGCCATCCGCTGCCCTTGATTTTCGGTAGCGGGGGACCACGGAAACAGGGGGCGCGGATCCTGCCAATTCGCCATGCTACGCAGCCGCCTTACACCCGTTGAAGTTTGCCCCAGAGCCCTGCAATCTGGGCCAACTGGTAAGTTCGGCCAAAGTGGCCGCGAAAGAAAGGCCTAAGCATGCCAAAACACGGAGAAAATTGCGGAAAACTCGGGAATTCGACGCTTGCAGTGCATGCCGGAGAGGCGCCGGATGAAGTGACGCGGGCTTCCGCGCCGAATATCGCCATGTCGGTCACCTTTGCGCCAAGCGAAGTCACAGGCTTTTCAGCTCGTGACGAACGCGACTATGGCGGATTTGTCTACTCCAGGGTGAGTAGCCCGACCATCCGGCAACTTGAGCAGAAGTTGGCTGCTCTTGAGGGCGGTGAGGCAGCGTTGGCTTTCGCCTCAGGCGTGGCGGCGGGCCACGCCTTGATCATGGGACGACTCGGAAGCGGCGATCACCTCATTCTGCCAGAGTCAAACTATGTCGGCATCGCCGAACTGGCGCGTGATACCCTGCCCCGCTTCGGCATTGCCTGCTCTTTCGTTGACACGACCGATGCCGCAGCCGTCGCTGCCGCCATTCGTCCACAAACTAAAATGCTGTGGCTTGAGACGCCAGGCAATCCGACGCTGCAACTGGCGGACATTCAAGCGCTCGCTGAACTTGTTCACGCCCGCGGCGTGCGTGATGTGGTGGTCGATTCAACCTATGCCAGTCCGATTGGCACCCACCCGCTCGAACTGGGAGCCGATTTCGTCATGCACTCGCTGACAAAATACATTGGCGGCCATGGCGATGCCATGGGAGGCGCCATCATCGGCCGGAAACAAGACCTTGCAGCGCTCAATCTGGAAGCCACAGTGCACTTCGGCGGCGTGCTCTCACCATTCAATGCCTGGCTCATACTCCGTGGCGCCGCCACGCTGCCCATCCGCATGGAGGCGCACCAGAAGCAGGCATTGGCGGTGGCGCGTTTTCTCGAACAGCATAGAGCGGTGAAGCGCCTTCTCTACCCCGGTCTTGCCTCGCATCCACAGCACGAATTGGCAGCGCGGCAGATGAAGAATTTTTCGGGCATGATGACGTTTCAGACCCACGAGCCAGGCGGCGAGATTGCCAAGCGCATGGTGAAGGAACTGCAGCTCATCCACTACGCGGTTTCCCTTGGGCATCACCGCAGCCTCATCTACTGGATCGGCACGCCTGAGATCGAGCAGTCTACCTTCCGGCACGAGGGAGAAGCAGCAGCGCGTTTCCGCGACTGGATGGGAGACGGCATTTTCCGGCTGTCAGTCGGTATTGAAGATGCAGAAGACCTGTGCGCCGACCTCGACAGGGTGCTGTAAGGACTATCCTTGCGAGGTATCCACTTCCTTGCGCTTCCGCCTGTAGGCGCGGATGCTCAATGGGATCATGGCCAGATAGGCGATGGCAGAGATGCTGAGCGTTTCCCATGGGTAGGTGAACAGGCAGACAAGGTAACCGACCCCCAACCCCACAACAGGCAGCACATGCTCGCGCTTGACGCCGGCGCCTGATGACTTTCCGGAGTAGGTCGGTATGCGGCTCACCATGAGCAGCGCGGTGATGGCGACGTATGGGGCGATCAGCAACGCGTAGTTATGGCCATTGTCGATCAATCCCAAAAAACCAAGGTACATCGGCAGCATGGCGAGCCCGGCTCCCGCTGGCGCTGGCACACCGGTAAAGAATGCGCTGGTCCATGACGGCTTCTTGATCTCATCCAACGCCACGTTGAAACGCGCCAGCCGCATGGCGCAACATACAGCAAGCATCAGGCACACCAGCCAGCCACGGGTTTTCAGGTCATTCAGAGACCACAGGTAAATGAGCAATGCCGGAGTGACGCCAAAATTGACGAAATCAACAAGCGAGTCGAGTTCCGCACCGAAGCGCGACGTGCTCTTGAGATAGCGTGCGAGGCGGCCATCAACCGCATCCAGCACGATGCAGACGATGACGGCAGAAACGGCAAGTTCATAACGCCCTTCAATGCCGAGCCGGATGGCCGTCACGCCGCTGCACAACGCCAGTAAAGTGACGAAGCTGGGCAGCAGGTAGCGGATGGGAATGCGGCTGCCAGCGGGCGACGCCTGAGCGGCGGGGTCGCTGTGCTGCGGTTCTACCGGCTTGACAGCCATGGGCTTATCCTTTCCGCGAGCCACGGGCCGGCTCCTGCGATGAAAGATCCGCCAAGATGGTTTCGCCCGCGATGGCGCGCTGGCCAATAGAAACGAGCGGAGCCACGCCTTTAGGCAAGAACACATCGACACGGCTGCCAAAACGGATGAGGCCGAAGCGCTGACCGGCAGAAAGGCTTTCCCCCTCGCCTACAAACTTGATGATGCGGCGCGCGACAAGCCCCGCGATTTGCACAACGCCGATACGGCGGCCGTCCGCTAATTCAAGCGTCAACGCCTGGCGTTCATTGTCGATGCTTGCCTTGTCGAGATCGGCATTGAGGAAGGCGCCGGGGATATAGGCTATGCGCCGGATGCGCGCATCAAGCGGCGAGCGGTTCACATGCACGTCGAAAACATTCATGAATACGGAAATACGCGTCACCAGTTCCCTGTCGAGATCAAGTTCGGGCGGCGGCACCATTTGCTCGATAGTGCTGATCACACCATCGGCAGGCGAGATGACGAGGCCCTCGCGCAGCGGCGTGACGCGCTCGGGATCACGGAAGAAGTAAGCGCACCACAGCGTCGCAATGACGCCTGCCCAGCCGAGGACCGGCACGCCAAACCAGAACAGCGCCAGAGTAACGGCGGCAAACACGGCAACGAACTTCATGCCCTCCGGATGGATGGGCGTCAGAACGGATGTCAGACTCTTGGCAATGGACATGCGCCTCACTTATGGGACTTCGGCCCGCCGCGCAAGGTTGACTGGATACCAGCGAGAACTCAGTGCTCCTGCCTGCTCTCGGCCATGAGCCAGCACGCAAGCACGAGGCCCGCAAGCGCACCCGCCACTTCGCACACGATAAAGGCAGGAACATCTAGCGGTCTGATACCGGAGAAGCTGTTAGTGAGGGAGCGGGCAATTGCGACGGCGGGATTGGCAAAGGACGTTGAAGCGGTAAACCAGTAGGCAGATGTAATGTACAGACCGACGAGCCATGGCACGCTTTGCCTCGCGAAACGCAGGCCCGCGAGAATGACAAAGACGAGACCGAATGCCGCGATGAACTCGGAAAACCAGATGGCTCCACCTGTGCGAACTTTCTGCGAAACATCGACCAGGGGCAGCGCAAACATCACGTGCGCTGTGATGGTGCCGACAATGCCGCCTGCGACTTGAGCCAGACCATAAGCCGTGAAGTCACGCCACGGCAATTCCCTGCGAAGAGCAAAGACCAGTGAAACAGCTGGGTTGAAGTGAGCTCCCGAGATCGGGCCAAGAATGGTAATGAGCACAACAAGGATGGCACCGGTGGCAAGCGTGTTGGCGAGCAGAGCTACGCCATCATCGGCCGTCAGCGCATCGGCCATGATGCCGGAACCAACAACGGCGGCCACCAGCACTGCTGTGCCCAGCGCCTCCGCAGTCACGCGGCGAGAAAGGCTGACTGGCAACATCAAGCGCGCTCCCGGCGCTTTGTTGTCCCTTGCAGTTCACCAATGCTGCGCAGGCGCGCCGATAACGACAAACGGTCGATCGAGGCCAGCGGCAAACTGGTGAACGCAGAAATGCGGGCCTTCATCTGCTGAGCGGCAAGGGTGAATGCTCGTTCCTGTTCCAGGTCCGACCCTTCGACTGCGGCAGGGTCTTCAATTCCCCAATGCGCCGTCATCGGCTGTCCCGGCCAAATCGGACAAACTTCGCCAGCAGCATTGTCACAAACCGTGAAAACAAAATCCATTGCGGGAGCGCCTTCGCCTGCAAACTCATCCCAGGCTTTAGAACGGAAGCCTTCAGAAGGATAATCCATCGCCTTCAGAACTTTGAGCGCCATGGGGTGAACTTGTCCCTTGGGTTGGCTTCCGGCAGAGAACGCGTGAAAGCGGTCCGGCACCTTCTTTCTGAAGAATGCTTTCGGCAAGGATGGACCGGGCACTGTTGCCAGTGCAGAGGAACAGCACATTGTAGGTTCGGTCTGGCTTGGATTTCAGCATGATTTCTATCCGCCTACTGGCTGGCAGCACGGCGCTGCCGCAGCGGGCAGGCAAACTTCGGGATGGCCGCCGCAACAATCTTCCATCAGGAAGCGGACAAGTCCGCTCAACGATTCGTAAGATGCGGCGTAGAAGATCGAGCGCGAGTCACGCCGCGCGCTGACGAGGCCTGCATGCTCCAGCTCCTTGAGGTGGAAGCTGACGTTTGATGCTGACACTTCAACCTTGTCGGCAATGACCCCTGCCGCCAGGCCGGGCTTGCCAGCGACGACCAGCAAACGCAGGATTCGCAGCCGCGTCTCCTGCGACAGCGCAGAAAATGCAGAGAGAGCTTGACTTTCAATCATATTTCAATAATCCTAGAAATATATGATTATAGGAGTAACTCTAAATGACTATTGTTGGCAATACATCATTTTCAACCGTCTCCATCGTGAACCAAGAACTCACTCTTGGAGACTTGCTGGAGAAGCTATCCACTGCTCAGAACACATCGCTGCGCTTTACATATGGCGGCACACTGATTGGCGCCGGCTACCATATTACAGAAGTCAAATCCGCCAGGATTGCCGCCATCGACTGCGGCTCCAACCCCGAGGAGTGGACAGAATTGTTCGTTCAGTTGCTGGACATCGCGGGAGATGGTCCGGCCATGCAGGCGACAAAGTTTGCCGCAATCCTCAGCGCTGTGACCAAGCGCTTGCAGCTTGACGTGACCGCGAAACTGACGTTTGAGGTGAGCGACGGCCTTGGCGCCATGCAGCTTTACGGCGCAGCAAGCCCTTCCCTTCACGATGGCGTGTTGACTGTCCCTCTTATTGACCGGCCCGCCAGTTGCAAGCCGATGGACCTCGAAAGGGCGAGCGCGGCTAACAAAAGTTCCAGCTGCTGCTCGAAGCCTTCCACTACAGCAGCCTGCTGCGCATAGTCCGTCCCGAGCTACTCGACTTTCGCTGAAGCAAGAGAAAGAGCGGCCGCCTCCGCGGTGACGCCGCGCTCGTCGCTGGTAGCGGCAAGCTTGCGGCGCGCCTGTTCCGCCTGTTTCTGGCGGTTCCACATGGCAGCATAGAGGCCCTTCCTGCGCAGCAAACCGTCATGCGTGCCGCGCTCGGCGATCTTACCCTTGTCGAGCACGATGATCTCGTTTGCATCGACAACGGTCGAGAGCCTGTGAGCAATCACCAGCGTGGTGCGATTGGCGGCAACGGTGCGGAGCGCCGCCTGGATTTCCTGCTCGGTGAAACTGTCAAGCGCTGACGTCGCTTCATCGAGGATCAGAATGGGCGGGCCTTTAAGGATGGTTCGGGCAATGGAAACGCGCTGCTTTTCACCCCCAGACAGCTTGAGCCCGCGTTCGCCCACCAGCGAGTCATATCCCTTTGGCAGACTCATGATGAAATCATGTATCTGCGCCAGCCGGGCCGCCTGCTCCACTTCCTCGTCGCTGGCATCGGGCCTGCCGTACTGGATGTTGTAGCGGATGGTGTCGTTGAACAGCACCGTATCCTGCGGCACCATGCCGATGGCGGCGCGCAACGACTTCTGCGTGACATCGGATATGTCCTGTCCGTCAATGGTAATCCTGCCGCCCGAAACTTCATAGAAGCGGAAGAGCAATCGCGAGATGGTGGATTTTCCAGCCCCCGAGGGGCCGACGATTGCCACTGTGTGGCCTGCCGGCACTGCAAATGAAATGCCCCGCAAGATCGGCCTTTCGGCGTCATAGGAAAAGCTCACCTTGTCGAATGATACAGCGGCATGATCGGCCTTGAGCGGTACTGCACCAGGCTTGTCCTTGATGTCTGCGCCCGAGGCGAGAAGCGCAAACATGCCTTCCACGTCAATCATGCCCTGCTTGATTTCGCGGTAGGAGGAACCGATGAAGTTGAGCGGCATGTAGAGCTGGATCATCAGCGCATTGATCATCACGAAGTCGCCGACTGTTGCTCGCGCCGTTTGCAATGGCCATTCCGGAGAGCAGCATAACGGCGGTAAGGCCAACGGTGAATATGATGGCCTGCCCGGCGTTAAGCACGGCGAGCGACTTCCAGGTCTTGACCGCCGCCGTTTCATACTGCGCCATGGAAACGTCATAGCGCTGGGCCTCGTGCTCCTCATTGCCGAAGTATTTCACCGTTTCGAAGTTGAGCAGACTGTCCACCGCCTTGGTATTGGCGACTGTGTCCGCCTCGTTCATGTTACGGCGAATGCTGATGCGCCATTCAGTAGCTGTGTAGGTGAACCAGACATAGGCGACGACCGTTGCCAGCACGATGAGGGCATAGAGCCAGCCGAAGGACCAGGCGAGTACGCCTGCCACGAGGGCTATTTCAAGCGCTGTTGGAAATGTGTTGAAGAGCGAGAAGCGCAGCACCGTATCAATGCCGGCGGTGCCGCGCGAAATGATGCGGGACAAACCTCCCGTTCGCCGCTCGAGATGGAACTTGAGCGACAGCGCATGCAGGTGGCGGAAGGTGCGGTTCGACAGTTCGCGAACGGCCCGCTGCGTGACTTTGGCGAACACGGCATCACGCAGCTGCGCCAGCACCACCATCATGGCGCGCCCAAAACCGTAGGCGAGAACGAAGAACAGGGGAACCGTCACCGCGACTGCCGCGGCACTGCCGGAAGCCGTCAGTGCGTCAGTGGCGTACTTGAAAGTGTAGGGCGTGAGAACAGTGATGATCTTCGCGGCAATCAGCAACAGCAGGGAAATAACCACTCGCGCCTTGATGTCGCTGCGGCCTTCGGGCCACATATAGGGAACGAGGCCCTTGAAGGTCTCCCACATGTCGCCATCACCCGGGACCTGCGCCGCGGGCGAGGGCTTTGTGTCGTCACTCATCGTGTGGCGGTTCCTACTGCCCTGATGCGGTTTCCGGTCCGCGCGGCGTCACGAAAATCTGCCCCGGATAGATCAGGTTGGGGTTGCGGATATACTCCCGGTTGGCCTCATAGATCACCGTGTACATGACGCCCTTGCCATAGATCTTGCGGGACAGCTTCCACAAATTGTTGCCTGGCTGGATGATGATCTTGGCATCAGGCACCGGCTCAGCCGCTGGTGTCTCCGGTTGGGCTGCAGCGACTTGCGGTGCAGGTTCAGCAGGCTTTGCCGGTTCTGCGGCAGCGGCTTCGGCAGGCTTTGCGGGTTCCGCAGCAACGGTCTCAGCTGGTTTTGCAGGCTCGACTGGCTTGACGGGTTCGGCAGCAGCCGTTTCAGCCGGCTTTGCTGGTTCCACTGGCTTGAGGGTTCTGCAGCAGCCGTTTCAGCCAGCTTGGCAGGTTCGGCAGCCGCTACTTCCGCTGGCTTGGCTGGTTCCTCCTTGACTTCCACAGTAACAGGCGCCGTAGCTGTAACCGTCGTCTGCTTGTCAGGCGTGGTGACGGTCACCGTTGTCTCTTCCGTCTTGGTAGCCGGCTGCTCCGGAGCTGGTGCGCGGGAAGCCAAGACCTTCGCAGCTTCCTCACGGAAGAATGGTATTTCGACACGGCTCTTCACCGCTCCATCATTGCCGATCTCGTCGGCACGGAGCGCATGCGCTCCCACCGCAATCTGCGCAGTTGGTGCGATGGTCCATGTACCGTCGGCCCCAATCACACCTTCTGCCAGTGGCTGGTTATCCATGTAGAGCTGCACCTTGTTGCCCGCTGGTCCGCGCCCGCCGAACACCATGTTGCCCTGCTCGTCATAGTCAACCGCATCGATGTTGACCGATGCCATGGGCGGCAGCTTGGCGGCCTCGGTGCCGCCGGACTGGATGATCTTGGTTGGCGCGTCCGGCTTGAGGATGGCGACCGTCGGGGCTGCTTCACCAGTTGCTTTGCCTGCCACAGCGACAGTCTGCTCCGAAGAGGCCATCTTGCCATCGGCAGATTTCATCTCCAGCGAGAGCACGCCAGCGCCCGCAGGCATGGGCTTGTCGGGAACAATTGCGAAGGCGCCATCGGCATTGGCGGTGCCGGTCGCCACCACGGCGCCGTTGAGTTTGACCGTCACTTCCGAACCAGGAGCAGCGCGGCCCGCAATCACAGCGCTGCCATCCGGCTCGATGCGCACCGTATCGAAACTCGGTACTGCCACATCAGGCTTCGGTGTTTCCGCCGCTGGCGGCTGCACTGCTGGTGCGGCTGGTTCGCTTGCCACTTCGGCAGGCGGTTGGGCTGTCGCCACCTGCTGCTCAACAGGCTTGGCGGCTTCTTCGACCTTGGGGGTTTCCGCGGGCTTCGCCGCCTCGGCGACCTTAGGTGCTTCGGCAGGAACAGGTGCTGTTGCCACCGGTACTGGCGCGCCCCATTTATCGCGCGTGACATAACCCAAGTCCTGCTGCACCAGCGACCACGAGGGCTGTTAATATTGTCAGAGGTTTTCTATCCATGGTGCCTTTACCGTCCAGTTCGCATTCTTTGCTTAATCGGCCAATAGTGCGTATGTGGGGCCAAAATCGAGTGATTCATAGGCCGGAAGCGGCGAATCAGCAAAGAAATCGTCACACTTGAAGGAGATTGCCTGTGACTGTGCCTGCCCGGAAACTGTGCGTCTATTGCGGCTCTGGGCCGGGGCGCAATCCAGCTTACATGGCCGCCGCGCGCGAGCTTGGAGCATCTCTGGCGCAGAACGGCGTGGGCCTGGTTTATGGCGGCGGCAGCCTCGGCCTGATGGGCGAGGTTGCGCGCGCCACGCTGGAGGCGGGCGGCCACGTGACCGGCATCATCCCGCAGTTTCTCGGCACCAAGGAGCGCATGCTGACCGGGGTCAACGAGCTGATTGTCACGGCGACCATGCATGAGCGCAAGATGACCATGTTCGAGCATTCGGATGGCTTCGTAGCGTTGCCGGGCGGCATCGGCACGCTTGAGGAGCTGACCGAGATGGCGACATGGGCGCAGCTCGACCAGCATGCCAAACCGATCATTATCTGCAACATTGACGGCTACTGGGATCCATTGCTCGAGTTGCTGGATCACATGCGCGGTGAGAAGTTCATCCGCGAAGGCATGGAGTTCAGGTTTGATGTTGTGCCAGCTGCGAAGGATGTCGTGGATGCCTTCCGGTTCCGCCGTGAGAATGCGCACCAGAAAGTGCCGCACAGCGCGCTGAAGGATTTGCTATAGGGTTTCCGTGGCCGAAACGGCGCGGCGCGCCTTCTCTTCCATGATGGCTGAATAGCTGTAGATGGCGAGGCCGACCCAAAGGATGGCGAAGGACAAGAGCTTCCAGCCATCCATATGTTCGCCGAAAATGAAGATTGCGGTGAGGAACACCAGCGTCGGCGAAATATATTGCAGCATGCCAGCAGTCGAATAACGCAGCAGCTTGATTGACAGGGCGAAGAACACCAGCGCGCTGGTGGTCAGCACGCCGCAGCCGATGAGCAGCACTGTGTCGCCCACATTTGCAAAGAGATGCGCCTTGCCTTGCGACTGCAGCCAGATCTGCAGCAGCAGCAACGGAATGGCGATGATGCAGGTTTCAATGAAGAACCCCTCGGTCGGGCCGACCTTGATGGTCTTGCGCAGGAAACCGTAGAGGCAGAATGAAGCGCCAAGCATCAAGCCGAGCCAGGGGAACACGCCTGCCGCATAGGTTTGAACGGCAACCGCGATGACGGCCAACACCAGCGCAACAACCTGCAGCCGTGTGAAGCGTTCCCCCAGAAACAGGTAGCCCATGATGACGTTGAGCAGCGGATTGATGTAGTAACCGAGGCTTGATTCCAGCGCGCG
The DNA here is from genome assembly GCA_963814455.1 of uncultured Alphaproteobacteria bacterium. Classification (GTDB taxonomy): domain Bacteria; phylum Pseudomonadota; class Alphaproteobacteria; order Rhizobiales; family Aestuariivirgaceae; genus Aestuariivirga. Next base: position 195,657 of record CAWFCR010000001.1, read on the forward strand.
GCCCACTTCAATGGACCAGACATAGAAGCCCCAATTGAAGACGATGATGCCGGAGGTGAGAGCGAGAATGGCGAGGTTGCGGGGGCTTGCTATGGCACGAAGCACATCGCGAGATTGGGCGAACCACCAGATGATGAGGGCCGCAAAAGGCAAAGACCACAAGCCGCGATTGGCCGCAATTTCGAGCGGCGAGACATGCATGAGCAGGCCGAAGTACGGCGCCATGATGCCCCAGGTGAGATGCGCCAGAACGGCGTAAATCACGCCCTTCTGCGCTTCGTGCGTGCTGATTTTCGGCAATGTGTCGGCTATGGCCATGAGGCGCGTTTAGCGGCGAGCCAACATCCCCGCAACGGGCATTGCGGAATGTCTGCATGTGGGGGCGGCATGGCCGCCGCTCAGGCTTCTACGCCCTCGCGCAGCAGCTTGTAGACGATTGAATCCGACAATGCCTGGAAGGAAGCTTCGACGATGTTGGGCGAGACGCCAACCGTGAACCAGCGTTCGCCCCTGGCGTTGCGGCTTTCGATCAGCACGCGGGTTGTAGCCGTGGTGCCGCCATTGAGGATACGGACTTTGTAATCCACCAGTTCGAGATCGTTGATCGCCACCTGGAATTTGCCGAGGTCCTTGCGCAGCGCCACGTCCAGCGCGTTGACCGGGCCGTTGCCTTCGCCGGCGTTGAGGAACACCTCGTCGCCGACCTTGACCTTGACCACGGCTTCCGACTGCATGGCGCCGCCCTGCTCTTCGACGATGACGCGGAACGACAGCACGTCGAAATACTTCGGCACGTTGCCCAGCGTGCGCCGCGCCAGCAATTCGAAAGAGGCATCAGCGCCATCATAGGCATAGCCTTGCGCTTCGCGCTCCTTCACCTCGCGCAGCAGCGCGTCAAGGCGGGGATCATCCTTCGACACCTTCATCCCAACGCGCGTCAGTTCGGCGACAAGGTTGGATTTTCCAGCCTGGTCCGACACCAGCATGCGGCGGCGGTTGCCCACCGTTTCGGGCGGCACATGCTCGTAGGTCTCGGGCTCCTTGACGATGGCCGAGGCATGGATGCCCGCCTTGGTGGCAAAGGCGCTCTTGCCCACATAAGGCGCTTGCGCATTGGGCGCGCGGTTGAGCAATTCATCAAAGCTGCGGGCCACATGCGTGAGATTCTGCAAGCGCTCGCCATCAACCGATGTGGTGAAGCGTTCGCTGTAGGCGGGTTTGGCTGCCAGCGTGCCGATGATGGAAACGAGATTGGCATTGCCGCAACGTTCACCGATGCCGTTGAGGGTTCCCTGCACATGGCGCACGCCAGCATCGATGGCGGCGAGTGAATTGGCCACCGCCTGCTCCGTGTCATTATGCGCATGAATGCCGAGGTGCGTGCCCGGCACATGTTTCGTCACTGTACGGACGATTTCAGCAACCTCATGCGGCATGGCGCCGCCATTGGTATCGCACAGCACCACCCAGCGCGCGCCTGCCTCATGCGCGGTGCGGGCGACAGCCAGCGCATATTCCGGGTTGGCCTTGTAGCCATCGAAGAAGTGCTCGCAATCAACCAGCACTTCCTTGCCGGCAAAGCGCGCGGCTTCCACCGACTGATGCACCGACTCGAGGTTTTCCTCATTGGTGCAGCCGAGCGCCACGCGCACATGATAGTCCCAGGCCTTGGCAACAAAGCAGATGGCCTTGGATTTGGCGGTGAGCAAATCCTGCAACCCGGCGTCATTGGAGACGCTGCGCCCTGCCCGCTTCACCATGCCGAAGGCCGTGAAGGTGGCGCGCATCGGGCGCTCCTCGGCAAACAGCGCCGTGTCAGTCGGGTTGGCGCCGGGGTAGCCGCCCTCGATGTAGTCGATGCCGATGGTTTCCAGCAGGTCGATCACCGCCAGCTTGTCATCAACCGAGAAATCAACGCCCGGCGTCTGCTGGCCATCTCTCAAAGTAGTGTCGAACAGGGTGATGTGCTCGCGGGTCATGCGGCGAAACTCCTGCAAGAAATGACCCCCTCAGTCCTTCGGACAGCTCCCCCAGCAAAGTTGGGGGAGCGCGTTTAGGCACGCGCTCAAAGCTTCGCCCTCCCTCAGCTCTGCTGGGGGAGGTGCCCGAAGGGCGGAGGGGGGCCTTGGCCATCATGACTTCACTTCCCAAGATGTAGTTCCATCCTTGTTGTCCTTGATCGTCACGCCCATCGCAGCGAGTTCATCGCGAATGCGATCACTCTCCGCCCAGTTCTTCGCCTTGCGGGCTTCGAGGCGGGCAGCGATCAGATCCTCACTATTTTTGTGCATCGACTAAGTCACAGATGGCTCGGTATCTGCATAGAACTGCTTGTGACTTCTTCCGTCTATTTGCTGCAGGCGCAATGCTAGCATCCCAAGAGGCGATAGTGACATCTGCGAAGCCGCACTGTGACCAGCTTTGCAACTTGATCGCAGATGATCGTCAATGCAGCGAGGAGTATTTAGGTCGTCATGCAGAGCTTCAAACAAATGCTCTGGCGATCGAGCTTGAGCATCACGCTCGCACATCCTCGCGACAGCTCTGACTCAGCGATCGATAACTCAACCATTCGCGTAGTATCTCCTCAGTTCGAGAAGCTTTCTCAATGTCCAATCGATTGGCTGCCGATAATGTGTCTTAAGCATATTGCAAGTCGCAGCACGTCTCCCGGCCACTTCCGCCCGCCAAATTTCTCCGTCTCCAACAACTCCGCAATCGTGAAAAAATTCCCCTCAGCTCTTCGACATCTTCCGCCCTTCCACCTGCAGGAAGCCGTTGTGCATCCAGATGTTGGCCATGGCGTGCGTGCCGAAGGCGCAGCGCGATTGGGCGATTTCGTTCTCGTGGTGCGGGAAGATCAGGTCCAGCCCGCCGCCGTGGATGTCGAACACTTCGCCCAGATACTTGCGGCTCATTTCCGAGCATTCGATGTGCCAGCCGGGCCTGCCCCGCCCCCATGGGCTTTCCCAGCCCGGCTCTTCCGCTGACGAAAGCTTCCACAGCACGAAGTCACCCGGATTTTTCTTGTGGGCTTCGACGGCGACGCGCGCGCCGGCCTGCTGGTCCTCCAGCTTGCGGTTGGAGAGCTGGCCGTAGTCCGGCATCGAGGCGATGCTGAACAGCACCTCGCCGCCAGCCACATAGGCGTGACCGTTTTTGATCAGCGTGCTGATCATCTCAACCATGCCAGGAATATGCTCGGTGGCGCGCGGTTCATGCGTCGGTTCAAGGCAGCCCAGCGCTTTCACGTCCGCGGCGAACTGATCGGCAGTCGTTGCCGTCACCTTGCGGATGGCGTCATTCAGCGGCAGGCCGGGATGATCGCGCAGCGCGCGCGCATTGATCTTGTCATCCACATCCGTGATGTTGCGCACATAAGTGACGCGGTCCGCGCCATAGAGATGGCGCAGCAGCCGGAACAGCACGTCGAAAACGATGACGGGCCGCGCATTGCCGATGTGGGCGAAGTCATAGACCGTGGGGCCGCAGACATACATGCGCACGTTGGCGGGATCGAGGGGTTTGAACTCCTCTTTCTTCCGGGTCAGCGTATTGTAAAGGCGCAAGGTCATGGATTTCCCATACGGTTTCACCGGTCAGGGAATTCGCTCGGTCGATTTTGAAGTAAGCGGCGCCCTGCCAGCGGATTTCAGCTAGCTGCAGATAATTATGCCGCAAATATTAACGGCATGTTGGGGCGCGGTGGTCATAGGCGCAAAATGAAGGATTGGGGCCACCTCGTCAAGGGCAGAGAGGCGGGCTAGCGGGCGGCCGTCTGCCCGAACAGCACTTTGCGCTCCTCGTCCGTCACCGGCTTCTGATAGGAAGGGGCGACTTCGGCATAGGCGCGGATGGTTGCCGGCCTCGCCGCGATCTCATCAAACCAACGCCTGAGATGTGGGAAATCGCTGATCACCTGCTCGTGCCGCTCATGCGGAACGATCCACGGGATAGCTCGCCATGTCGGCAATCGAATAGTCCTCGCCAGCAACAAAGCGGCGGTCGGCAAGGCGCTTGTTGAGCACGCCGTAGAGCCGTGTCGTTTCCCTGGTATAGCGGTCGATGGCGTAAGGCACTTTTTCGGGCGCGTAGACGTTGAAATGTCCGTTCTGGCCGGCCATGGGGCCAAGTCCGCCCACCTGCCAGAACAGCCATTGCAGTACTTCGGCACGGCCGCGAACGTCCGAGGGAATGAACTTGCCTGTCTTCTCCGCAAGGTAGAGGAGGATTGCGCCTGACTCGAATACCGAAATCGGCGCGCCACCGCCCTTGGGCTCGCTGTCGACAATTGCCGGGATGCGGTTGTTGGGAGAGATCGCCAGAAACTCCGGCTTGAACTGCTCGCCCTTGCCGATGTCAACCTTGTGCAGCCGGTGCGGCAGCCCCGATTCTTCAAGGAACAGCGTGATTTTGAGACCGTTGGGCGTGGGCCAGTAGTAGAGGTCGATCATCAATGCTGCCTTTCTGTAATAGCTTGGATTACAGAAATAGGAGCCTCTTCGCTACCGTTCAAGGAGTCTTTGTGGTCGTTTAGCCACTTGCTAGGGCTGGCGCCTTTTACGCGCAGAAACTCGCGATTGAAATTGGATTTTGTATTGAAGCCGCTGTCAAGCATGGCAGCAGTAACCGACTGGCCTTCCGACAATCTGCGGCAAACCTCTTCGATGCGTTGCCGGTTGACATAGCGAGAGACGTTTTCGCCCTTCACGCGGTTGATGGCCGTCGAAAGCTGCTTTGCCGGTACAACCAGCTTGCGGGAGAGCCGCGCCAATGTCAGGTCCGGATCGAGAAAGAGCTTTTGCCTGGCGACCATCTCATCCAGTTTGGATACAATAGCCTGCTCTTTCTCGATTTCTTCCTGCGTCAACACCTCATCGTTGTCATCGTCATCACGATGGCTTTCGATGGCATGGGACAAGCTCAGCATGCCGAGACTGAGCAGCGACAATGAGGAAACGAGGCTCGGAAGCCAGAACAAGGCGCCCATCTGGCCAGACGCCATGTTGTATGTGATCCAGATATCGCAAGCCGCCGAAGCGATCAGCGACAGGCCGACGATGCGCCATGCCCACACCGCCATTGCCCCGCTTTCAAGCGGGCTGTGTGGCAGGCTATCCTCTCCCTTCGCAAGCCGCAACAGCATGACGAAGCCATAGCCCGCGAAAGACAGCGGAATCAGCCCATCGAGCCACACTGGATTGGTGAACAGGAAAACCGCTGCCAGCACGAGGCCGATGGCATGTAGCGAAGCCATTCGATGTTTGTATCCGCCCGCAGCCTGGCTGAAAGCGAACCAGGCGATAGGTGGAATGGCCGCCGCAAGCAATGGCTGCAAGGGCCGAATGGCTGTCACGCCGTAGTAATGCACCAGCGCGATGATGGCACTCTGAACTGCGCATACGCCGATCAGCGCAAACAGCGTCACATGTGTGTCGGCGTGTTGCGGCCCGGTGGACCAGCAGGCCGAACAGCAGCAGCGCAATAACCATGGGTATTGGCAGAACGGGCATTCAATCACCTTCGCACATCATGCCTACTTCCTAAAACCGGTTTGGCGCGACCTCAAACCGGTTCGAGGACGTTTCCGTTTTGCAGCTGTGGCTGATGGGTTCCGCAACTCAACCCAAGGAGCCTTACTATGAAACGCTATTTGCTGTGCCTTTCCCTCCTCATGTCAACGCAAGCCATGGCGCTGGAAGCACCCGGCCTCGTTACACGCGAGATTGCTGCTCCCCACCATGGCCGCCAGATGGATACGGCGATCTGGTATCCAGCCAGCGCAGGCAAGACTGAAGTGTTCGCCGAAAATCCGATCTTCGTGGGCGGCGAAGTGCGCCGTGATGCGGTGCCGGCGGCGGGCCGCCACCCAGTCATCCTGCTCTCTCACGGCATGGGCGGAACATATCTGAGCCTCAACTGGCTTGCCTCAGGCCTTGCCGCACGCGGGGCCGTGGTGGTGAGTGTCAATCATCCGAATGGCTGGTTCCGCGACCGCCAACCGGTCAAGATGTTCAACCACTGGACGCGCGTTGAGGACCTGCAGGTGGCGCTTGATGCTGTGCTGGCAGACAAGACGCTTTCAGCTGTCATTGATCCCGCACGCATCTATGCAGCCGGGTTTTCATTCGGCGGATGGACGGCCCTGTCCCTTGCTGGGGTCAAGGCAAACCTTGGCGGCAGCCATGCCTACTGCGCGGCGGCCGGCGATCGGTCCCACAACTGCACGGATCTGAAATTCTATGGGCTCGATCCGGCGAAAGTCGACGCGGCGCGCTGGACAGCGAGCTACAAGGACGCTCGCATCAAGGCTGTGGCGGCCATTGATCCTGGCTTGACATGGGAGCTCAGTGCCGCAGATGTCCGCGATGCCGAGCAGGACAAGCTGATGATCATCGGCCTTGGTGAGGGAGTGGACAGGCTTTATGCGACAGATACGACCGGGCGCAGGTTCCGGATTTGAAGCGCTGGTGCCTGCAGCGAAGGTCGAGGTTATTGCACCCGCCACGCACTTCACCGCCATGCCGCTATGCACTCCCGCAGGTACAGACATTCTCTTGGAAGAGAAAGACGATCCCGTCTGCACCGATCCGCCAGGCACCAGCCGCAAGGCTGTGCATGACAGGATCATCGAATTGCTGAGCAAGCACTTCGGGCTGTAGAAAAACTTCGGCGGCGGGGTTTCTACTCCGCCGCTTCCATCGACTCGTCATCGGGAAGCGGCGGGCGCGACGCCATTTCCTTCTTCAGTTCCTCGGCAACGAGGAATGATAGTTCAAGCGCCTGGGCCGCGTTGAGGCGCGGGTCGCAGAAGGTGTGATAACGGTCATTGAGGTCTTCATCGCGCAGCGCGCGCAAGCCGCCGGTGCATTCGGTCACATCCTTGCCGGTCATCTCCACATGCACGCCGCCTGCATGGGTGCCTTCCGCCTGATGGATGGCCATGAAGCGGCGCACTTCCGTCATGATCGCTTCGAACGGCCGCGTCTTGTAGCCGGAGGTGGCCTTGATGGTGTTGCCGTGCATCGGGTCGCACGACCAGACGACGACGCGCCCTTCCCGCTTCACGGCGCGGATCAGTTCCGGCAAATGCTTATCCACCTTGTCGGCGCCGAAGCGGGCAATCAGCGTCAGGCGGCCCGGCTCATTGTCCGGGTTGAGCGTGTCGATCAGGCGGATCAGTTCGTCAGCTTTCAGGCTTGGCCCGCATTTGAGGCCGATGGGATTCTTGATGCCGCGGCAGAACTCGATATGCGCATGGTCCGGCTGGCGGGTGCGATCACCAACCCACAGCATGTGGCCGGAGGTCGCGTACCAATCACCACTGGTCGAATCAACGCGCGTCATGGCCTGTTCATAACCAAGCAGCAGCGCCTCATGGCTGGTGAAGAAATCAGTTTGCCGCAGCTGCGGCGCTGTGTCGGCATTGATGCCGCAGGCGCGCATGAAGCCAAGGGCTTCCGTGATGCGGTCCGACAATTCCTGGTAACGCTCGAAAGCGGGCGAATCTTTCAGGTAGCCCAAAGTCCATTTATGGACGTGTTCGAGATTTGCATAACCGCCTTGGGCAAAGGCGCGCAACAGGTTGAGCGTCGCGGCGGACTGGCGGTAGGCCATGATCTGGCGTTCCGGGTCCGGCTCGCGGCCTTCTCTGGTTGCTTCCGCGTCATTGATGATGTCGCCGCGGTAAATCGGGTATTCCACCCCGTCGATAATCTCCGTGGGCGAGGAGCGCGGCTTGGCGAATTGCCCCGCTATGCGCCCGACCTTGACGATGGGCTGACCGCCGGCAAATGTCATGACCACCGACATCTGCAGGAAAACACGGAAGAAATCGCGGATATTGTCGGCCGAATGCTCGGCGAAGCTTTCGGCGCAATCGCCGCCCTGGAGCAGGAAAGCGCGGCCTTCCGCCACTCTTGCCAGACGGCGCTTCAGCTTGCGGGCCTCACCTGCAAAAACCAGCGGCGGGAACCCGGCAAGGCGCTTTTCAACCACTTGCAGCTTGGCCTTGTCGGCGAAATCCGGCACCTGCAGGACCGGGAATTTCCGCCAGCTATCAGGCGTCCAACTGCTAACCATTTATTAAACTCCAAACCACGAGGGAACGACTATACACGTTGCAGCGCAGCAATGCCAGTCGGTGCCGACAATGAAACGTTAACGGTCTCTGCGTATTTTAGGGTTGAGATAAACAGACGGTTTTTGCCGCCATGAGCATTTTCGACATATTCTGGGAAGCACACTGGGACGAGCTCTACGCTTTCTTTTCCAAGGGCAACCCGCCATTGCTGGTGATCCTGCTGGCGATCAACACAGCTGTGTTCATCTACTTCATGGTTCGCCGCATGCGGGGCAAGAGTTCGCTCCGGCCTGAGACGGCGTCCACCGTGCAGACGCTGCTGCTTGCCGCCAACATGTTCGCGATCTTCTATGAAGACCTCTACCACGCCGTCACCCGGCTGATGTGATCTCCTTCATCAGGACGCCGAAGGCGACTTCCGCCGACTTGTAAGCGACCTGACGGTCGACATCCCAATAGCGCAAGCTATCCAGCAAAATAGGATCGCCTGAAACGGCGCAACGCACATACTCGCCTTCCTGCAGCACATGGAAGTCGGCGTGCATGTATTTCAATCGCGCTTCACGGCGGGGCGCGCCGGTCGTATCAAGAAAGTTCATCGGAACCTGTCAGAACAATTCACCTTGCCCGGATTTCTTCCGGGCCATTGCCTCTACAGTGTCATCTGCAAAGCGGATTTTCAAGGCTTGGCCGGCGGCAACTTCGGCGGCGCGCTTCAGCGGCTTGCCTGATGCATCGAGGATGACGGCAAATCCGCGTTCCAGCACCGAGGTATAATTCAACGCGGCGAAGAGCTTGGCTTCAGCCGACAAGCGATCTCCAAGCGTTGTGAACAACCGTTTGATGGCGGCGCTGCGGCGCTTGTCGATCTCCGTCAAGCGGCGGCGAAACTCCGCTGCGCGCTGGCGAAAGCTGCCGAGAGAGAGCTTGGCTGACTGGCGCGCCAGATCAAGCCGGTGGTGCTGCAGGTTGGCGCGCAAGCCTTGCGGCAGGCGGTTTGCTGCAGCATCCAGCCGCTGGCGCACCAGCGCCAGAATGTCATCGGGCTTCGGCAGGGCGCGTGCCGCACTCTGCAGCCGCGTGCGCCGCTCGGAAAAGTAGCGCGACATGCCGCGTTCCTGCCGCGCCTTGAGAGTGGCGAGTGATGCCGCGAGCTCAGCCTTTACCGGCACGGCACGTTCAGCGGCAGCGGTAGGCGTTGGGGCGCGATGATCAGCCACCAAATCAATCAATGTCGTATCGGTCTCATGGCCCACGGCGGAGATGACGGGGATGTTGCTTGCCGCCACGGCACGAACCACGATTTCCTCGTTGAAGCCCCAGAGGTCTTCCAGCGAACCGCCGCCACGGGCAACGATCAGCAGGTCAGGCGGGTTGGCCATGGCGTTGAAGCCGTTGATGGCTGCCGCAACTTCTGCTGCCGAGCTTTCGCCCTGCACGCGCACCGGCCACACCAGCACGGGACGCGGAAAACGCTCCGCCAACCTGTGCAGGATATCGCGGATCACAGCACCGGTGGGTGACGTCACCACGCCGATACGTCGCGGAATGTAAGGCAGCGGGCGCTTGCGCTCGGCATCAAACAAGCCTTCGGCGGCGAGCTTGCGCTTGCGTTCCTCCAGCAGCGCCATGAGCGCGCCAACGCCTGCGGCCTCGATATTCTCGATGATGATCTGATAGTTCGACTTGCCGGGGTAGGAGGTGATCTTGCCGGTAGCGATAACCTCAAGCCCTTCCTGAACGCGGTTCCTCAACTTGAGGAAGTTGCCCTTCCAGATTACCGCATCAAGTTTCGCGCCTTCGTCCTTGATCGAGAAATACACGTGGCCGGAGGCGCTCGGTCCCCGGAAGCCCGAAATCTCGCCGCGCACCCGCACATGGCCGAAGGCATCCTCCAGCGTGCGCTTGAGCTTGTGGGAAATCTCGGTGACCGAATATTCCGCAACATTGGGAGCTTTCGCTGCCAGTATTTCGCCGGTTTCGGGATCATGGTCCCAATCGGTGGACATCTCGCTGGTTTTCCTTTTCTACCGCTTTAGCAAATGCGAGAAGCAGCCGCAAAGGCAAGGAATGTTGATCCATGAAGGTGCTGCTTATCGGCTCTGGCGGGCGTGAACACGCGCTGGCGGTTTCGCTGGCCAAAAGCCCGCTGCTCAGCAAGCTGTTTGCCGCACCCGGCAACCCCGGCATTGCCGAGGTGGCAGAGAACGTGGCGCTTGATGTGACGGATCATCAGGCCGTCATCAATTTCTGCCGTGCGCATGACATCGGCTTTGTCGTCGTCGGGCCGGAAGCGCCGCTGGTGGCGGGGCTTGTCGATGATCTGGCTAGCGCCGGCATCAAGGCCTTCGGGCCGTCAAAGTTTGCGGCCCAGCTTGAAGGCTCCAAGGGCTTCACCAAGGACATCTGCGCCAAGTACGACATCCCGACTGCTGCCTATGGCCGCTTCAATGATCTCGCATCGGCGATCACATACACCCGCAAGCAGGGCGCGCCCATCGTCATCAAGGCGGATGGGCTGGCTGCCGGCAAAGGCGTGACGGTGGCGATGACGCTTGGCGAAGCCGAAGCTGCACTCGCTGATATTTTCGATGGCCGGTTTGGCGCTGCTTCTTGCGTGGTTGAAGAATTCCTTGAAGGCGAGGAAGCCAGTTTCTTTGTGCTCAGCGATGGCGTTGACGCGCTGCCTCTCGCCACCGCGCAGGACCACAAGCGCGTCGGCGATGGTGACACCGGCCCTAACACCGGCGGCATGGGCGCCTATTCCCCAGCGCCGTGCATGACGGCTGCACTGTGTGCCGAAGCGCTGGAGCGCATCGTCAAGCCAACGGTGAAGGCGCTGGCCGACATGGGCCATCCTTACAAGGGCGTGCTCTATGCTGGTCTCATCCTCACCAAGCAAGGCCCCAAGCTCATTGAATACAATGCGCGCTTTGGCGATCCGGAAACGCAGGTGGTGCTGCCGCGGCTTTCATCTGATCTGTTGCCGCTGTTGATGGCGACTGCCGCTGGCACGCTTGCCCAACAGCAAGTCGAATGGCGGAATGATTTTGCGCTCACCGTGGTGATGGCAGCCTCGGGCTATCCCGGCGATATCGTAAAAGGCCAACATATCAGCGGTTTGCAGCAGGATCTTGGCAAAGAGATTCAGGTTTTCCATGCCGGCACCATGATGAAGGATGGCAAGCTGGTTTCCTCTGGCGGGCGCGTGCTGAATGTCACCGCCCTTGGCAAAACCGCTGCCGAAGCCCAAAAGAATGCCTATGCCGCCATCAACCGCATCACCTTCCCCAACAGCTTCTACAGACACGACATCGGCTGGCGCGCCATTGCCGCTGAATGACATTGTGATGCCGCGCATCGGGCTGGCGCTCGGTGGCGGCGCGGCGCGCGGCATCGCCCACATCCCCATGCTGGAAGCGTTTGACGAGATGGGCATCAAGCCATCCGTCATCGTCGGCTGCTCCATGGGTGCGCTGATAGGAGCGGCCTATGCTTGCGGCATTCCAGCGAGCGAGCTCCGCGAACGCGCCCAGCGCCTGCTCTCCAATCGCCTCGACGCGATGAAGTATGTGTTCTCCACTAGGCAATCGAAGATCACTGAACTGCTATCCCTCAAGGGCCTTTCGACCATGCATCTGCAGGGGGAAAAGCTGGTAGGCCTGGCGCTGCCGGATGAGCTTCCCGCCAATATCGAGGACGCCGCCATTCCGCTGCGCATCATCGCCACTGACTTCGAGCAGCTGGAGGAGCGCGTGTTCACCTCGGGGCCGATGGTGCAGGCCATCGCCGCATCAATCGCCATTCCCGGCATCATCACCGCGCCGCTCATCGAAGGCCGCATCCATGTGGATGGCGGCGTCACCAACCCCGTGCCCTTCAACCATGCGCGCGATGGCGCCGATATCGTGGTGGCAATAGATGTCACCGGCCGCCCGCGCATGACGCCAGGCCGCCATCCCACCAACATCGAACTGGCGGTCGGCTCGCTGCTTATCATGTTCGGCAAGATCGCGGAGCTGCGCCGCGCCCAGGGCGAGCCGGAAATCTACATCAAGCCCGGCATCGAGAGCTTCGGCACCGGCGACTTCTTCCGCGCCCGGGAAATTATGGACGCATCAACCGCTGCCAAGGACGAGTTGAAGCGAAAGCTCAGCGAAGCGATCGAGAAGTTCCGGGCTTATCCGTAGAATTTGCAGAGGCCCCTCACCCTCCCATTGCTTGCGCAATGGGCCCCAACCCTCTCCCCGTTTCACGGGGCGAGGGAGTTACCGACGACTATCTCCCTCTCCCCATCTTGATGGGGAGAGGGTTGGGGCCCACGCGTCAGCGTGGGAGGGTGAGGGGTGGTTCCGCTTTACCGTCGCTCCTTAAAGAAGCCCCGCAACATCTCCACCGCCCTCGCCTCCCCAATCCCGCCATAGACCTCCGGGCTGTGATGGCAGGTTGGCTGGGTGAACAGGCGCGGGCCGCTTTCAACCGCGCCCATCTTGGGGTCGCTGGCGGCGAAATAGAGCCTGCGGATGCGGGCGTGCGAGATGGCGCCGGCGCACATGGCGCAGGGTTCGAGCGTCACATACAAGTCGCAGTCAGTTCAGCCGTTCGGAGCCGAGCCTGGCGGCGGCCTCGCGCAGCACCAGCATTTCGGCATGCGCTGTCGGGTCATGGTCCGCGAGCGTGCGGTTGCCGGCGCTCGCCAAAATCTCACCCGATTTGGAGACGATGACTGCGCCAACGGGAACCTCTCCCGAATCGGCAGCAGCCTGCGCCGCGGCGAAGGCGCGCAACATGGGGTCTGGCAGGTCAAGCGGCATGGGCGGACATGAGCCAATTCCGCCGCGCGGGTCAAGCCAAACGGCGTAAACGGAAAGCGTAGGGAAGGATTGCCGCGTGTGACGATGAAAGCAAGGAAAGCCATTGCCAGCGAGGCCCAAAGCGGCCCGCGCCTGTGGCTGTGCCACCGGGACGTGAGCAAGGGCGCGCCGCTTGCCGCATCATTCATCTCGATTGGCTGGGCCGACCCCATGACGGAGGGCTTGCTGCTCCTGACTAACGATGCGGAAGTGGCGCGATTGACCGAGCTTGCGTCCGCAGGCTGGGTGAGCAAATACCGCGTGCTCGCCGAGGGCAAGCTTGATGCAGCGCGGCTGGCGCAGTTGCAGGAAGGCCCCGTCATCGGCGGGGTTCGCTATGGGCCGGTGGAAACAGTCATCGAGAAACACCAGGGTGCCAAAACGTCGATCGGCATTGCACTGCGCGAAGCGCGCAGCCGCGGGCTTGTTCCCCTGTTGTCGCATCTGGGCCTCAAGCCGCTTCGCATCATCCGTCTCAGCTTCGGCCCTTATGGGCTTGGCGAACTGCCATCGGGCGCGATAGAAGACGTGCCGCAATGGCAGCAGCAACTGGGCGGAAAGTTCATAGATAAGCATGAGGATCGTCGGCGGAAAATTTAAGGGCCACCACCTCGCCACGCCCGCCGATAGTTCAACGCGCCCGACATCAGACCGCGTGCGCGAAGCCATTTTCAACATACTCGAACACGGCATTGCAGATTTCTCCATAGTTGAGGCCCGCGTGCTGGACCTGTTTGCCGGCACCGGCGCGCTGGGGCTTGAAGCGATTTCGCGCGGCAGCCGCTACTGCCATTTCATTGATGATGGCACAGCAGCGCGCGGCCTGATCCGCAGCAATGCCGACAAGCTTGGCGTCATCGGCCAGGCGAAGATCTGGCGGCGCGACGCCACCAAGCTCGGCCCCTGCGCGCCGCTGCCGCCGTTCGATCTGGTATTCGCCGATCCGCCCTACAACAAGGGGTTAGGCGAGAAGGCGCTGCATTCTTTGGTCGAAGGTGGCTGGCTCACGCCGGGAGCCATCGTCGTGCTGGAGGAAGCGGACAAGGCTGTGGCGCCGGAGATCGCAGGCCTCGAACAGATCGACACGCGTGAATATGGCGAGACGGTGGTACGGTTTTACAGGAAGAGGCTGTGTAAAAACACATGCAGATATGATAGTGTTTGTCCGTGATTTGGAGATGGATCATGGGACGTTTTGTTGAGGGCGACGACCGCAGTCAATCACTCCTGTTACCTGAATCTCTGGATGATTATGTCGGTGAGGATAACCCGGTTCGGGTGATCGAGGCATTCATTGATGCGCTCGATCTTGGTGAGCTTGGTTTTGATGGGATGGTACCGGCAGTGACAGGTCGCCCAGCCTATCATCCTTCCTCAATGCTCAAGATTTATCTCTACGGTTATCTGAACCGCATCCAGTCGAGCCGTCGGTTGGAGCGCGAAGCGGGACGCAATATCGAGCTGATGTGGCTGACGGGACGGTTGACGCCAGACTTCAAGACGATTGCCAATTTCCGCCGTGATAATGGTGCTGCAATAGGTGCTGTGTGCAGCCAGTTCGTGGTTTTATGCCGCAAACTTGACCTGTTCAGCGCTGCTGTGGTTGCCATTGATGGCAGCAAGTTCAAGGCTGTGAACAATCGGGATAAGAACTACACCGTGCACAAGGTCGAGGCGCGGATCGAACAAGTGGACGCCAGCATCACGCGGTATCTTGCGGCTCTGGACCGGGCTGACCGTGAGGAGAGCGATGTTCCCGAAGTCAAAGTGACACGCCTCAAAGACAAGATCGCCGGATTGCATCGCCAGATGCAGGACTTGAAGGCGATGGCCAAGCGGGTTGATGCCGCTCCTGATCAGCAAGTGTCATTGACCGATCCAAATTCCCGCTCCATGGCGACAAGCGGGCGTGGATCGGGAATGGTTGGCTATAATGTGCAAGTTGCTGTTGATACTGAGCATCACCTGATTGTGGCCCATGAGATCACAACAACTGGGAGTGATCGCAGCTTGCTTAAGCCGATGGCCGCCAAAGCCAAAGACGCCATGGGTGGGAACACGCTCTCTGCCATTGCCGACCGTGGCTATTACAACGGGGAACAAATTCTGGAATGCGATGAGGCTGGCATCGTCCCGCTGGTTCCCAAGCCGCTCACATCAAGTGGCATCACGCGCGGGTTATTTTCCAAGCAAGACTTTTTCTACAATGCTGAGCACGACCACTATGTATGTCCCGCTGGGCAAAAGCTCACCAAAGGTGCGCACCGATCAGATCGCGATGGCAACATCAATTTCTATCGCAACCTGACCGCATGTTTTACTTGCCCGCTCAAATCCCGTTGCACGCTGGAGAAGCTGCGCCGCATCCGGCGTTGGGATCATGAGGCCGTGCTCGACACGATGCAGAAGCGACTCGACCACCTACCAGACGCCATGGCAATCCGCAGGCGTACCGTCGAACATCCCTTTGGCACCCTCAAGGCATGGATGGGGGCAACCCATTTTCTCACCAAGACACTCGCAAAAGTCAAAACCGAGATGAGCCTTCACATCCTCGCCTATAATATCAAGCGAATGATCCAGATGTTCGGCGTTCTCCCACTGATGAAGGCGATCAGAGCCTGATTGCTCTGCTCATTCCGCTTGTCAGCTTGAACAAAACACCGAAAAAGTCGTCGCCCCAAAAATCAACTGCTTTGCAGTATCTACAAAACTTTCGTTTTTACACAGCCTCGGAAGATAGCGGACAACGTCCCGGCCAAGTAGTTCCCCCTCCGCCCTTCGGGCACCTCCCCCAGCAAAGCTGACGGAGGGCGATAAATTGCGCTTCCCCAACTTGTTGGGGAGCTGTCCGAAGGACTGAGGGGGTCAATCGGATTACGGAGGCAGTCATGAAAAATACTAGAGTTGCCGACAGTACTCACATAACTCGCACGCCCTCCCGCGTTGTACCATGGCCAAGGCCAATTGGATTTCAGCGATGCTCGCCGTTAAGGGGAACCTTGCGCTCGCGGGGTGGTTGGCGGATTTGTGGAGGATAGCCGTATATGGCATTTTCACCGTACGGTGTCAAGGATTATTTTCACAGGACGAAATGAGCCCGAAATGATCACATCCTCCCATTCGTCATGCCAGCGCAGGCTGGCATCCCGCTTCTTCATGAAATTGAAGGAGAAAGCTGGACCCCAGCCTGCGCTGGGGTGACGATGTTGATGAGAGTGTCAAACTCTACTTCCGCCCAAAAAGCCTTTCAATATCGGCAAGCTTCAGTTCCACAAATGTCGGGCGGCCGTGGTTGCACTGGGCGGAGTTGGGGGTCACTTCCATTTCGCGGAGCAGGGCGTTCATTTCCTCCGGCCGCAGCTTGCGGCCGGAGCGCACCGAATGGTGGCAGGCGATGGTGGCGAGCACATGATTGACGCGCTCCTCAACCCGGTTTGAAGCGCCCTCGCCTTCCAACTCATCGGCGATATCGCGGAGGATGCCGGGCACATCGGCAAGGCCGATGGCCGCTGGCACTTCACGCACCAATACGGCGCTTGCGCCGAAACCTTCAATGGCAAGCCCCGCCTGTTGCAACAGGTCTTGCGCGGCGAGCAGGCGCTCCGCCTCCACCGGGTCAAGGTCGACAACCTGCGGCACCAGCAGCGGCTGGGTGGCGATGCCCTCACCCGCACGCTCGCGTTTCAGGCGCTCATAGACCAGCCGCTCATGCGCGGCGTGCTGGTCCACCAGCATCAGGCCGTCCGCCGTTTGCGTGACGATGTAGTTGTCATGGATCTGGGCGCGCGCCACGCCGAGCGGATAATCCGTAGGCTGATCAACCGGTTCATCCGCCGCCTCGCGCGCCTCGAGCGGCATCTGCATGGCGAAGGCTTGCTGCTCGCGTTCGCCAAATCCTTGCGCTCGCGGGCGAGGTTCGGTCTGGGGGGCGGTATTGCCGAAGGGGCGGAAGCTGGAAACAGTTTCGCGCGCAATCGTATCAGCCGTGGCAGGCCTTGCGTTGGCCATGGCATTTCGCACCGCTGAGACTATGAGGCCGCGCACCAGCGCGGTGTCACGGAAGCGCACTTCCGACTTGGCGGGATGGACGTTGACGTCCAGCCGTTCGGCTGGGCATTCGACAAACAGCACAATGGCCGGAAAGCGGGCGCGGCTCATCAGGTCGGCATAAGCGCCGCGAATGGCGCCGGTGAGCAGCTTGTCACGCACCGGGCGATTGTTGACGAAGGCATATTGCATCTGGCCGGAAGCGCGGCTGTAGGTCGGCAGGCCGGCATAGCCATGAACGCGGATGCCTTCGCGCTCGCCTTCGAAGCGCACGGCATTGTCGCTGAAATCCGCGCCCATCAACCGGGCGATGCGCGCTGCCGGCGTTTCACCCGCCGGCGCATCAATGAGGCGGCGTTCTTCGGTGATGAAGGCAAAGCCCACGGCGGGGTGGGCCATGGCGAGGCGGCGCATGACCTCGGCAGCTTCCGCTGTTTCAGTGCGGTCGGCGCGCAGGAACTTGAGGCGGGCGGGCGTGGCAAAGAACAGGTCGGTCACTTCAATGTCGGTGCCGCGCGAAAGCGCTGCGGCGCGCACCGGCTGCTTGCGGCCGCCTTCAATGGCCAGAACGTTTGCGGCTTCGCTGCCCCGCAACCTGCTGGTGATGCGCATGCGGCTGACCGAGGCGATGGAAGGCAGCGCCTCGCCACGAAAGCCTAGCGTTGAAATATTGACAAGATCGTCTTCCCTGAGCTTCGAAGTAGCGTGGCGCTCGATCGCCACCTCCAGTTCCTCCGCCGACATGCCGGAGCCATCATCGACGACGCGGATCAAGTTCTTGCCGCCGCCGCGAAACATGACCTCGATGTGGCTTGCGCCAGCATCCAGCGCGTTCTCGACCAGCTCCTTCACCACCGAGGCGGGCCGCTCAATCACCTCGCCCGCGGCGATGCGGTTGACGGTCTGCTCGGTCAGGCGGCGGATTCTCATGGCAGCGCTTTTAGCGCATTTGCTGACCGGAAGGCCAATGACCGTTCAGTTGACTGTGGATTTGATGCCTTCCGGCTTGCCGACCACCACGACCAGAAGCTTGTCCGCGTCAAGCAAGCGCTTGGCCTGCTGCTTCACCTGCTCCAGTGTCACCGCCTCGATCTTGGAGTTGCGGGTGTCAAAGTAATCTATGCTGACGCCCACCTGCTGCTGGCCAAGCAACTGGTCGGCGATCTTGCCATTGGAGTCAAAGCGCAGCGCGTAGGAACCGGTGAGGAAGGTCTTGGCGTCATCCAGCTCTTGCTGCGTCGGCCCTTCGGCTGCCATGCGGCGCAGCGTTTCGCGCACCACATCCATGGCCTCGCCGGCCTTTTCGTTGCGCGTGCTGAACGAACCCATGTAGCCGCCTGCCCGCTTCAAGGTCTGCAGGCCGTAGCCGATGCCGTAGGTGAGGCCGCGCTTTTCGCGCACCTCGCTGGTCAGCCTTGTGCCGAAATCTCCGCCGCCGACGATGTGGCTCATGACGAAGGCCGGGAAGAATTCGGGATCATCGCGCTTGATGCCCTGCGCCATGAAGATGATGACGCTTTGCGGAATGTCGCGTTCAATGACCCTGATAACCGGCCCCTCGCTGACCTTTATTTCGTCTGGGGTGGCCGGGCTTGCGGCATCCGGCAAACCGCCAAAGATTTTATCCAGCGCCGGGCCAAGCGTTTCGGCATCAATGTCTCCTACAACCGCAATCTTCAGTCCCTTGCGGGTGAAGACGCCGCCATGGAAAGCGCGCAGATCATCCGGCGTGATCGCCTTGATAGACTCCGCCGTGCCTTCGCGCGCGCG
Source organism: uncultured Alphaproteobacteria bacterium (assembly GCA_963814455.1). Classification (GTDB taxonomy): domain Bacteria; phylum Pseudomonadota; class Alphaproteobacteria; order Rhizobiales; family Aestuariivirgaceae; genus Aestuariivirga. Next base: position 214,413 of record CAWFCR010000001.1, read on the forward strand.
GCCATAGGGATGCGAGCCGTAAGCCAGCTGCATGGCGGCATCGGAGGCGATGTCATTCGGGTCATCGCCGCGGTTCTGGGCGCTGACGAGGAACTGCTGGCGAATGCGCTCAGTCGCCTGCGCCTCGAATCGCGGCTTGGTCACTGACTTGCGGAGCAGCTCAAAGGCCGCATCGCGGCTCTGCGAGGGCGTCTGGAACGAACCTTCAACGCGGTCGAGGCCTGAGCTGAAGCTGAGCTTCATGGCAATGTCGTCGCGCGCTGACTGGAAGGCCGAGGAATCGAGATCGTCGGCGCCCTCATCCATCATGCCGGTGATGAAGTTGGCGGTTCCTTCCTTGCCCTTGGGATCAAGAGTGGAGCCGCCCTCGAAGGAGAAGCTCATGGCAATCAGAGGCACGGTCTTGGCGGTGACGAGCCAGGCCTTGATGCCGCCTGGGCTTGTTACTTCACGGATCTCCATGGCAGAAGCGGGCCACGCAGACAGCAGCAACAGGAAACAGAGGGCAGCAAGCCTCGCAAGGCGGGTCGGCATGGCGATGATCTCTTTCAATTGGTGGCCTGCTTTTCAGGGGCGAGCGTGCCGGTGACGGAGGCCTTGGCCTGCAGGTATTTGCGGGCGGCGTCCCTGACATCTGCTACCGTGACCTTGTCAATCTCGCCGCCGCTATCCAGCATGGTGTCAAACTTGACGCCGATGGAAAAAGCCGTGCCGGCCATGCGCGCCAGCGCCGTTGTGTCGTCCAGCGCATAGACCTCCTCTGCAACCGAGCGCTTGCGGGCGCGGTCAAGCTCTTCTTGGGTGACGCCATTGGCCCGCACATCGGCGACGATGAGGTCAATGGCGGCTTCGACCTCGGCCGTTGTTTTGCCCGGCGCGGGCGCCGCATAGAAACCGAAGGTGCCGCTGTCCATTTCGGTGCCGCGGTACCAGGCCCCGGCATAGGCTGCGATCTGCTGTTCAACGACAAGCTTGCGGTAAAGGCGGCTCTGCGAGCCTGAACCCAGGACATCGGCGAGAACCGACAAGGCCTGCGCCTCGCGCAGCGGCACGTTGCGCACCGACGGCGCGAGGTAGCTTCTCTGCAATGTCTGCGAGGTGACGCGCGGGTCTGTCATGTCGACGCGGCGTGCGGCAATGGGGCCAGGTTCGGGCGTGCGCACACGCTCCGCCGGTTCAAACGTATTCTTGAGCACGCCGTAATAGGTTTCGGCCAGCTTGCGCACCTCATCAGGCTCCACATCGCCTGCCACAACAAGAATAGCGTTGGCAGGGGTGTAGTGCGCCTTGTAGAAGGCGAGCGCATCCTCGCGCGTCAGCTTTGCAACTTCCGACATCCAGCCAATGACCGGCCTGCCATAGGGGTGCGCAGTGTAAAGGGCGGCGTCGACCTGTTCTCCGAGCAAGGCCGAGGGCTCATTGTCGGTGCGTTGGCGGCGCTCTTCGCGCACCACTTCAAGCTCGGGGATGACGTTCTCATTCGTCAGCACGATGTTCTGCATGCGGTCAGCTTCCAGCTCCATGACCAGAGCCAGCCGGCCGGCGGCGATGCGCTGATGATAGGCGGTGTAGTCCTGAGTGGTGAAGGCATTTCCGTCTCCGCCATTGCTGCTGAGTATCCTGTCAAAATCGCCCGGCGGGTGCTTCTTGGTGCCCTTGAACATGAGGTGCTCGAGGAAGTGGGCAAGCCCGGTCTTGCCCGAAACCTCATCGGCAGAGCCTACCTTGTACCAGACCATGTGGGTAACGACCGGCGCGCGATGATCCGGAATGACGACGACCTGCATGCCGTTGGCAAGCTTGAACTGGGTGTAGTCGATCTTGAGTGCCAACGCCTGAACAGAGGTCAGCAAGAGTGCCCCGCCTGCGAATAGGCAGGTTACCAGTTTGCGCATCAAATCACCACGCCGTCAGTTTGAGTTGAGAGAGAAGATGGCGGCGGACGCGCGCCAAGTCCAATGACGAATATGTAATCAAGACGCCTCAGCCGTCACTGAAGATGCTGCCCATGTTGCGGATCGTCCCGTAACCCGGGTTCTGCTGCTGCTTGCGCTTGAGAATGGCGGCCTTGAGCTCTTTCTGGAGCTGGGTTGCATCCTTCGGCGTGCCATCGGGCTTGGTCTTGGAAATCCCGTACTCGGCCCAAACATCCTGCTTGGGGGCAGCAGGCGCCAGCGGCGCCGGCGTCAACGGAGGTTCAGACCCGTCATCCAGATTTGCCGTGTTGACGGTATTGGCCTGATAGGCCGGCGCCGCACCCGGCCGCTTCAATGCAAGATCAGGCGGCAGGGCCAGCGGATTGTTGGTTTGAATGACCGGCGCACTGGCAGGTGCAGGGTTATCGCCAAGTCCCAGCATGTTGCGCGAGGTGGCGCAGCCAGAAAGCGCCAAGGTTGCCCCAACGAGTACCAAACCCAGCTTGATGTTCATGAGACTCGATCCATACCAGCAATTGCCACGGCCATGCGCGGAAAATCAGGCATTTCCAAGACGCCGCCGTTCAGCGCCTTCACGCCAGGAGTCATAGAACAAAAGGGCGACACCTGCAACTATGGCGCAATCAGCAATGTTGAAAACATACCAGTGGAAGTCACCCCAGAAGAAATGGATGAAATCCGCCACCGCGCCATAAACGAACCGGTCCATGGCGTTGCCGAGCGCACCGCCTATGACCAGCCCGAGGCCAAGCACTGTCAGGCGACGGTCGGTGCGGGCAAGCCAGCTCCACAGCACGGCGCTGACGGCAAGACTCATGGCGATCAGCGCCCACTGCATGTTGGACTCAAACAGGCTGTAGGAGACGCCACGGTTCCACAGCAGCACGAAATCCAGAAACGGGGCGAGCGCCACGGGCTGCCGCGCCTCCAGCCCGAAAGCGTGGATGAGCCAGGTCTTGCTCGCCTGGTCCGCCAGGAAGACGGCGGCGATGATGGCAAGTCCGCGCGCCGAAAGTGCGCCCCAGAATTTGAAACCGCGTTCCTTCATTTGCCGAACCGCTTGCGCCATTCACGCACCGCTTCCGCATCACGCGGCGTAATGTCGGGGTATTCAGGATCGCTGCCAATGTCCGCCGAGATTTTCCATGAGCGGGCGCATTTCTTGCCCTCGGCGCGCTTGGGCATGACGGATACAGCTTCTCCACCTTCAGCGTTGCGGAAAGCTTCTGCCGGTCCCTGCCCTTCAGCCAGCTCGATGGCGCTGGTGATGCACACCTCGGCAAAATCCACGCTCTGCAACAAGGCCAGCATGTCCTTGTCACTCGACATGAACGACAGGCGCTGCTTCCAATGCCGAGCCGATGCGCTTTTCAGCGCGTTCGATTTCAAGAGCGCCGGTCACCACGCTGCGGGCCTTGCGGATGCTTGCCCACTTGGCGGCCAGCGCATCATCGCGCCATTCCGCTGGCGGCTTGGCGAACTGCATGGCATGCACGGAACTTGCCTCGCCGGGAAAGCGCGTCAACCAAACCTCTTCCATGGTGAAGGTCAAAACCGGTGCCCACCATGTTGTCAGACAATGGAAAAGCTGGTCCAGCACACTGCGGCAGGAGCGGCGCTTGAGGCTGGACCATGGGTCGCAATAAAGCGTGTCCTTCCTGATGTCGAAATAGAACGCCGACAGGTCCTGATTCATGAAGTTGGTGAGCACGGCGAACAGGCGCTTGTAGTCAAACACCTCATAAGCCTGCCATCACCTGCGCATTCACTTCATGCAGGCGGTGGAGAATGTAGCGCTCCAGCTCCGGCATGTCGTTCGGGTGCACCTGCTCCCAATCCTTCAGGCCTTCGAGCGCGCCGAGGATATAGCGCATGGTGTTGCGCAGCTTGCGATAGGCCTCGATGTTGGTCTTGAGGATTTCATTGCCGAGGCGAAGGTCTTCCGCATAGTCGGCAGACGCGACCCAGAGGCGCAGGATATCAGCGCCCGATTGCTTGATCACTTCCTGCGGGGTGACGATGTTGCCCAGCGACTTGGACATCTTGCGGCCATCCTCCGCCACCACGAAGCCGTGGGTGAGCACGGCATCATAGGGCGCGCGGCCGCGCGTGCCGCAGCTTTCCAAGCAGCGAGGAATGGAACCAGCCGCGATGCTGGTCCGAGCCTTCGAGATAGAGATCAGCCGGCCATTTCAAATCCGGGCGGCGTTCGAGGCAGAAGGCGTGGGTCGAGCCTGAGTCAAACCAGACGTCCAGAATGTCGCGCACCTGCTCCCATTCCTGGCTGTTGTATTTGTCGCCAAGGAATTTCTGCGCCGCGCCATCGGCAAACCAGGCATCGGCGCCATGTTCACAAAATGAATCATAAATTCGCTTGTTCACATTGGAATCATTGAGGATTTCGCCCGTCACCTTGTTGACGAACACGGCAATCGGCACGCCCCAGGCGCGCTGGCGCGAGATCACCCAATCGGGGCGCTCGGCAATCATCGAGCGCAGCCGCGTTTGCCCGGCGGCGGGGAAGAATTTTGTGTCTTCGATGGCCTTGAGGGCAATCTCGCGCAGGCCCTTCTTGTCCATCGAGATGAACCACTGCGGCGTGTTGCGGAAGATGATCGGCTTCTTCGAGCGCCATGAATGCGGATAGCTGATGGTCTTCTTCTTTGATGACAGCAGCGCGCCTGCCTGCTTCAGCGCTTCGATCACCAGCTTGTTGGCATTGCCCCACTTGCCATACTTGTCGATGACGACAGCGCCTTCAAAGCCCGGCGCATCCTTGGTGTAGACGCCTTCGGCGTTGACGGGCGTGGGGATCGTGTCGACGTCCGATCTTCCAAAGCATTGCGATTAGCAATCCAGATGTTGTAGTCGTCCGCGCCATGGCTCGGAGCCGTGTGGACGAAACCCGTGCCGGCGTCATCGGTGACATGGTCGCCGTCAAGGAGTGGGACACTGAAAGTCGTAGCCCCTACACTTAAGCGGGTGCTCAGCAAGTTCGACAAGTTCTGCACGTCTGCAAGGCTACGTATTAGCCTATAGCCACTCGACGAGTACTCTTGCAGCCTTCAACACTGATTGTGCCAAGTTGTCTGCAACAATTAGGTACTTCACCTGCTCTGTGCCCAATTGCCTTCTGGTGCCTCTGTGACCTCATAAAGTCCGTACTGCAATCTTGCTTGAGTACTGAAATCGCGCTATTGCCAGGTATTGTCCAAGGAGTCGTAGTCCATATCACACTGAAGCTCCTCTTCCAGCTAGGAGAAGCCTCCTCACCTTCAAGACGTGGATTCGGCCCACTTCCTTCAGCGGAAACTTCACATAGATCGTATCAACTTCGATGTCGGCGTATTCGACTTCGGCTTCCGCCAGCGCCGTGTGTTCGACGACGGACCACATCACAGGTTTTGAGCCGCGATAGAGCTGGCCATCGGCTGCGAACTTCAGCAGCTCGTTGGCGATGATGGCTTCGGCCTCATGCGCCATGGTGAGGTACGGATTATCCCAATCACCGACCACGCCGAGGCGCTTGAATTCCTCGCGCTGGATATCCACCCACTTTTCCGCAAAGGCGCGGCATTCGGCGCGGAACTCGTTGACCGGCACTGTCGCCTTGTCCTTGCCCTTGGCGCGGTATTCCTCCTCCACCTTCCATTCGATGGGGAGGCCGTGGCAATCCCAGCCCGGCACATAGTTCGAGTCAAAGCCCGACATCTGGCGCGAGCGGGTGACGATGTCCTTCAATATCTTGTTGAGGGCGTGGCCGATGTGCAGGTTGCCGTTGGCGTAGGGCGGGCCATCATGCAGCACGTATTTCGGGCGGCCCTTCGCCTCCTCGCGCAGGCGCTTGTAGAGCCCCATGCCCTCCCAGCGCTTGAGCAATTCAGGCTCCCGTTGCGGCAGGCCCGCTTTCATTGCAAAGTCGGTCTTGGGCAGAAACACCGTCTCGCGATAGTCGATCGGTGGCTTGGCATCGGACATTGGCAACAATCTTCCGCAAATCAGGGAGTTAAGAAGTGGGCACCGTTTACACGATTGAAGCGCGCCGGGGCAAGGCGGCAAGGCTAAACAAGGGCCAAGCGATCAAGATCAACAATCCGCATGGCAAGCAGATTGTCGATACCTGGGCGTTTGTCGCCGGAACAACGCTGGAATATATGGGCATGGAGCAATCGCGCGCCTTCTGGCAACGGCTCTACCCCGTGGTTGGCGACAAGATGCTGACCAACCGGCGCAGGCCCATTCTGACGCTCGAGGCTGATACCTCCCCCGGCCGGCATGACACTTTGATAGCGCCTTGCGACAATGAGCGTTACGGCCTCTTGGGCTGCACCAGCTACCATGACAACTGCAAGGACAACATGCATGCGGGGCTGGCCGAACTCGGCATTTTCACGCCGTTCACGCCCGCCTCGCTCAATGTGTTCATGAACATTCCGTGGCGGCAGGATGGGGCGCTGGAATGGGGCACCTCACAAGCTGCACCTGGCCAATATGTGGTGTTCAGGGCGGAGTTGGACTGCATCGTCGCCATGTCCTGCTGCCCGCAGGACATTTTGCCGATCAACGACGGCAAAACGGTCAACGCCACGTTTGAGATACTGGATTAGCGTCCCTCCCTCCCGCAAAAAAGAAGCGCCCGCTGTCGCCATCGGACGCCCAAGTCTGGGGAGGAAGGGAACCTCAGTCCAGGCGCTTGCGCACCGGGCAGACGGCAGAAGCCGCCAGATCGCGGTTGGCCCGCATCATGAGGAAGGTGGCAAGCCCAATGCAGGTCCAGCCTGCGGCAATGAGTGGAAGACGGTAATCGACGCCAGACAGAGTGGACATGACAGCGGAGCTGCCAAGTGTAAGGGCGATGATCTTGGCCGGGCAGACGACAAGGCACAGGGCATAGCAGACATAGCGCAGTCGGGGAGAGGTGGAACAGATCTTCATGATGGCCCTTGCCAGTTGATGAGACCATCCTACAGGCGAGGTTTTAAGATATGCTGCAGCGGGTCGTTCGAGATTTAACCATTCCCGTTAAGCTGCGGCATGGTTAGGGAATGCTTGCGGCGTCAGCTATCGAAGCGGTCGTGAGCGGCCTTGGCGAGTAGCTTCATCTCGGAATCCGACTGCTGGCCGACCAGTGCGTAAACCATGTCAGGCTCCTGCCAGTAACAGACGGTGAGGCCGCCCTGCTGCCGCAACGCAAGGTCTCCGGTGTCGCGCTTGGGGTTAGCTGCAAGGTAAACGCTGAGGCGGCGCTTTTCGGCATCTTCATACATCAGCAGTGCGGCAGGCCGGCCGCCTTCCGCCAACAGCCGTCCGCCGAGCAGACGTGTATCCCTGGTCGGAGAGGTCCGGCACAGCGAAGCTCACGCCAATGCGTTTCGACAGCCATTTCTGCAAATGATCCTGCTCGGCTGCCGCCACTTCGACGGGATGGCGGCGTTCACCCGAGTAAACTTCATGGGCGCCGACTGCCACCTCCACGAATGACGTGCTCTCCAACCCGGCCTGGTAACGGGATGCAAGGTAGCCACCCATGGCGCCGGTGAACAGCAGAGCGAGCGCCGCCGCAATAGACTGCCACCGGATCTGCCTCGGCAGCGGAGACGGCGCCTGGCGCGCCGTCCGCACCAACACAGGCGGCAGCGGCTCATCAATGATGCCAGCGTGAGCATCCCTGATTGCCTGTGTCTGGCGGCGGATGTCGGCCAGCTGCGCCTGCGCCTCCGGATTTTCGGCGATCAATTGCTCTACCTCGGCCCGCTCGCCGGCTTCGAGTTCATTATCGGCGTAGGCGTGGATTGCCCAACTTTCCAATGTCTTCATGGTCTCACTTCACCCGGCGCAGGACAGGTTGCCCGCGCTCTTCCAGAATATTCCGCAGTGCGCTGCGGGCGCGTGAGAGGCGCGACATCACGGTGCCGACCGGCACTCCCGTGATCTCCGCAACCTCCCGGTAACTCATCTCTTCCAGAGCCACAAGAATGATGACCTCACGGTGTTGCGGCGGCAGCCGGTCCAGCGCGTTGGCAATCAGGCTGACACCAAGGCGGTGCTCCTGCTCCGGCACTGTCTGTCCCTCGTGGTCACCCAACTCATCAACCGTCTTCACCACCACTGAGCGGCCTGACTTCCGCAATCCGCTGATGAAAAGGTTGCGCAGCATGGTGTAGAGCCAAGCCTTGAGCGGGCGTGACGCATCATAGAGATGCGCCTTGGCCAGCGCCCGCTCCAGGCAATCCTGAACCAGATCATCCGCCAGGCCCGCATCACCGCAGAGTCCGCGGGCAAAACGGCGCAATTCGGGAATATGGGAAATCAGCTGCTCGGCAAAATCCATTTCATCGTCTCAGTGCATTGCTGTTACGCTGCGCAACTGCAATTATTCCGCATACGAACCAAAACCGGGGGTTGGTCGCGCCAATGACATTCCGGCTCAACCTGCCTTGCGTCCTACGTGCTCGCGTAGCGCAGCATTGATGCGACTCTGATAGCCTTCACCTTGCTGCTTGAACCAATCCAACACATCAGCATCCAATCTCAGCGTGAGTTGCTGTTTCACTGGTCGAAAGAAAACCCCACGCTTTGCATCAGACCAGTTGCGAACCTCTGGCGCATCGCTGACATCAATCATATTGTCAGGCTTGGCAGCGAGAGATTTGAGTTCTGCACGCTGGGAAGCGGTCATAGCCCTAGAAAGTACCTTCTTCATATGCTTTCCTTTCATGCGCTGTAGCCTTTCGGGCACTGATAATGCGCCCCTGACTGTTGTAGTCCGCTGGCGCTGTATGAATGACGAGAACGGTAACAGAGCCAATACGGCCAACGGTTTGCCAGCGTTCCTCTTCTGCATGATCATCAAGACGGCTGAGGGACAGAGGGTCATCGAACACCAGCCGCGCCGTTTCAAAACTAAGACCGTGCTTGCGCCGGTTGGCTCTGCTCTTGGCGTCGTCCCAAATCCAATTCATACACGACCATTTTGTAACTACATTAATGTAGTTACAAAACTGATCAAAGTCAACCCACCCACTTTTCCCGCATGGTCACCAGTTCCTCCGCCGCGGTCGGGTGTACGGCCATGGTGGCGTCAAAATCCGCCTTCTTGGCTCCAAGCCTGAGCGAGATGCCAAGCAGCTGCGCCATTTCACCGGCATCCGGCCCGCAGATATGGCAGCCGAGCACATGATCGGTCTCGCCATCGACCACCAGTTTCATCAGCGTCCGCTCATCACGGCCGGACAAAGTGTGCTTCATGGGGCGGAAGCTGGTCTTGTAGATGTCGACCGATTTGAACTTTTCGCGCGCCTGCGCCTCAGTCAGACCAATGGTGCCGATTTCGGGCTGCGAGAAAACAGCCGTTGGTATGAGCGCGTGATCAACCGCCGTAGGCTTGCCGCCGAACATGGTGTCGGCAAAGGCGTGCCCCTCGCGGATGGCGACTGGCGTGAGGTTGACGCGGTTGGTGATGTCACCCACGGCATAGATGCTGTCCGCCGCAGTCTTCGAATACTGGTCAACCTTGACGGCATAGTGCGGCGTGAGTTCCACCCCTGCCCGCTCAACGCCAAGCCCCTCAACATTAGGAATGCGGCCCGTTGCATACATGATGGCGCCAGCGCCGAACGCTGCGCCATCCTCCAGCGTGACGCGAACGCCGCTGCCGCTCTTCTCAATCTTCACCACATCAGCGCGAGTGCGGATTTCAATGCCCTTCTTTTTCATTTCCGCCGCGAGGTGGCTGCGAACATCATCGTCAAAGCCGCGTAAAATCTGTTCGCCGCGATAAATGAGAATGGTCTCGACGCCGAGACCATTGAAGATGCCGGCGAACTCGACGGCGATGTAGCCGCCGCCGACGATGACGATGCGGCGCGGCAGCTTTTCAAGCTCGAACACTTCGTTGGAGGTGAGCGCCAGTTCATGCCCCGGCAAGTGGCGTGGAACGAAAGGCTTGGCGCCAGTCGCCAGCAGGATATACTTCGCCGTGACCTTGCGGCCGGAAGCAAACTGAACTGTATGCGCATCGACAAGTTCTGCCCGCTCTTCCACCAGTTCAGCGCCTGATGCTTCGAGGTTGCGGATGTAAGCCTTGTTGAGGCGGTCTATCTCGGTGTTCTTGTTGCCAACCAGCGTCCACCAGTCGAAAGCAACCTTTTCGGTGGTCCATCCGAAGCCGACTGCATCCTCGAATTCCTCGGCAAAGCGCGAAGCATAGACGAACAGTTTCTTGGGAACGCAGCCACGGATGACGCAGGTGCCGCCGACCCGGTATTCCTCCGCAACCAGCACCTTCGCGCCATGCTTGGCCGCAATGCGCGAGGCGCGCACGCCGCCGGAGCCTGCGCCAATCGTCACCAGGTCATAGTCGAAGTTCATTTGTCGAGCCTGGCCACACCGCCCGGGCCTGCGATATAGGCGAGGTTGGCGATGTCGATGAACAAGCCATGATCGACGACGCCGGGAATGCAGGAGAGATGGATGGAGAGCTTGTGAGGCTCGGCAATCGATCCCAGCGCGCAATCAAGGACGACGTTGCCGTTGTCGGTGACGAACGGCTTGCCATCACGTACGCGCAGCACAATCGAACCTTTCAGCTCCATGCGCCGCAGAACCCTCTCAATCTTGAGGGCTGTCGATTTGACGCCGAACGGCACGATCTCGATTGGCAGCGGGAATGCGCCAAGGCTGCCGACGCGCTTGCTCTCATCGGCAATGACGATCATCTGCTTGGAGGAAGTTGCGACAATTTTCTCGCGCACCATTGCGCCGCCGCCGCCCTTGATCAGGTTGACGGCGTCATCAAGCTCGTCTGCACCATCTACTGTGAGATCGAGCACCGGCTCCTTTTCCAGCGTGGTAAGCGTGATGCCGAGGGATTCCGCCTGCTGGCGCGTAGCCTCCGAGGTCGGCACGCAGACAAGGTCGTAGCCCTTGTCCTTAACCAACCCGCCCACCAGGTCAACAAAGTGCTTCGCGGTAGAGCCCGTGCCGAGGCCAAGCTTCATGCCGGATTTGACATGAGTGAGCGCCGCCTCGGCAGCGGCGCGCTTGTGTTCGTCAGCGCTCATTTGCCGAGACCGCCCATCAGCATGTACTTGATCTCGACATACTCATCGATGCCGTGGCTTGATCCTTCGCGGCCAATGCCGGACTGCTTGACGCCGCCGAACGGCGCTTCCGCCGTCGAGATAAGGCCTTCGTTGATGCCGACCATGCCATAGTCCAGCGCTTCGCCAACGCGCCAGCAGCGGCCAATGTCGCGCGAATAGAAATAGCAGGCGAGGCCGAACTCGGTATCGTTCGCCATCTCAATTGCTTCTTCCTCGGTCTTGAACTTGAACAGCGGAGCGACAGGACCGAAGGTTTCCTCGCGCGCAACGGCCATCTCGGTCGTCACGTCGCGCAGCAATGTGGGCTCGAAGAAGTTGCCGCCCAGCGCCTTGCCGCCAACCAGCACCTTGGCGCCCTTCTTGACGGCATCGTCAATATGCTCCTGCACCTTGGCGACGGCCGACTTGTTGATCAGCGGGCCGGTGGTCACTCCCTGCTCCGCGCCGTCTCCGACCTTCAGGGCCTTGACAGCTGTGGCAAGTTTTTCGGCGAAGGCATCATAAACGCCTTCCTGGATGAGCAAGCGATTGGCGCATACGCAGGTCTGCCCGGCATTGCGGTACTTCGAGATCATCGCGCCGGCGACAGCGGCATCAAGATCCGCATCATCGAAGACGATGAAGGGCGCATTGCCGCCAAGTTCGAGTCCCACTTTCTTGATGGTCGGCGCGCATTGCGCCATCAGCAGGCGGCCGATTTCGGTCGAGCCGGTGAATGTCAACGCCTTGACGATGTCATTCGACGTCATCTCGGCGCCGATTTCGCTGGCCGAGCCAGTGACGACAGAAAAGACGCCCGGTGGCATTCCGGCGCGCTCCGCCAGTTCGGCAAGTGCGAGAGCTGACAGCGGGGTTTCGCTTGCCGGCTTGCAGACAAAGGTGCAGCCAGCCGCCAGCGCGGGGCCGGCCTTGCGCGTGATCATGGCATTGGGAAAGTTCCATGGCGTGATGGCGGCCACGACGCCCACTGGCTGGCGGATGACGAGTATCCTGCCATTGGGAAACGGCGACGGTATTGTCTCCCCATAGATGCGGCGCGCTTCTTCGGCAAAGAACTCCACAAACGATGCGCCATACACCACTTCTCCGCGGCTTTCGGCCAGCGGCTTGCCCTGCTCGGCGGTCATGATCTGGGCGAGGTCTTCCTGGTTCTCCATCATCAGGTTGAACCACTTGCGAAGGATTGCTGCCGCGCTCCCTCGCAGTCTTCTTGGCCCACGGCTTTTGCGCCCGCTGGGCCGCTTCGATGGCCGCACGCGTTTCGGCAGTTCCGAGGCGGGGGACTGAGCCGACGACGGCCTCGTTCACCGGATTGGTGACATCAATCGTTTTTGAGCCGCCGACCCACTTGCCATCAATATAGCATTTGTCCTTGAGCAGGGACTTGTCTTTGAGTATGTCGCTCAACATCTGGGTTTTTCGGACGTCCATAATAATCTCCATCAAATGTGGCGGCGTGATAGCACATGCGCCACAAGTTTCCAAATTGGCCATACAGCACGCATATGAGCATTCCAGCCGTTGTTTTCGACCTTGACGGAACACTTGTCGACACGGCGCCTGACCTCATGGCTTCCACCAACCATGTGCTGTCGCTGATCGGGCGGCGGCCCATCACCATGCTGGAAGTGCGCTCGTTCGTAGGGCATGGCGCCAAGGCGCTGATCGCCCGCGGTGCGGCCGCTACCGGCGAGGCGCTGGATGATGCGGCGCTGTCGCACTACTACGCCGAGTTCGTGCGCTACTATGAAGGCCATATCGCCGAAGGCAGCGCGCCCTTCCCCGGCGCGCTGAAGCTTCTTGACCGGTTGCGGGACAATGATGTGAAGCTGGGCATCTGCACCAACAAGCTTGAAGGCCTGTCCCGCCGCCTGCTGGATGCGCTGGAGATTACCCACTACTTCGGCGCCATCGTGGGACCAGACACGATCCACATCGCCAAGCCTGATCCTGCGCCCTACTTGGAGACACTGCGGCGGCTGGCGGCGCAGCGCTCGGTCATGGTGGGAGACAGCGAAACCGACGTGCTCACCGCACGGGCAGCCGGCGTGCCAATTTTCGCCGTTAGTTTCGGCTATACTCAGGAACCGGTCGCAAACTTCTCGCCGAATGCGACAGTCTCGCACTTTGATGAACTCTGGCCGCTGCTGCAGAAGCAGCTTCAGCTTTAAGGATTCGACAAGGTTAACCGCACGAAGGCCGCCTTGATTGTGCGCGCTTTGCGGTAAAATTTAATGATTTGCTTTAGGACTTCGGCAAAACGACGCTCCAGCGCCAGAGTAGCCTAATGCAAGTCAGTGCAAGACGGGAAAGATCGGGGTACATCGACAGTGAAGTCGTCGAGCGCCTGCTGAAAGGCATTGATTTTTCCTTCCTGACCGTCATCACCGTGTTCGTCAGTACGCTCACTCTGCTGCCTAATGAAAACCAGAACCAATCGGCGCTGATCGGCGCATTTTCGCTTTTCGTTTCTTTCCTGTGCTTGTTGTTCATGCGCAGCTTCAAACTCTATGAACCGCGCGGCCTCGCAGACGGGCCACTCACTCTGACACGCAGCGTCATCGCCACGCTGGCATGCGGAGCCATTTCCTTTGCGCTGTTCCGCATGCTGGTGCTGCCGCTTGGGTGGTCCTGGCTGCCGCTGTGGGGCGGCATGGCAGCTGCCTGCATGGGCGGCACCCGCTTAGCCGCCAAGACCTGGGCAGAACCTGTCGCCAAGGCTGGGCGCTTCCGCCGCCGCATCGCCATCGTTGGCGGTGGGCAAGTGGCCGAAGATGCGTTGCGCACCTTGGAAACTTCACGCGACCTCGACATCGAAACGGTCGGCATCTTCGATGACCGTTATGATCCGCGCAGCCCGCAGGTAGTCGGCAAGGCCGACAAGATCGGCAAGATCAGCGACCTCGCAGACTATGCGCGCGGCAACCGCGTCGATCTCGTCATCGTCGCCATTCCGTTATCCGCGGAAGCCCGCCTGCTCACCATTTTGAAACGGCTGTGGGAACTGCCCGTCGACATCCGCATCAGCGGCAAGGCTTCCGGACTCAAGTTTAGTCCGCGCGCCTATACGTATCTGGGTAACCTGCCGCTGCTTTCAGTATTCGACCGGCCACTCATTGGCTGGGGCCTGTTTCTGAAGAACGTCATGGAGCGCATGCTTGCGGCGGCGGGCATTGTCGCTTTTGCGCCCGTGATGCTGGCGGTTGCCGCCGCCATCAAACTGGAAAGCAAGGGACCCGTCATATTCAAGCAGAAGCGCTATGGCTTCAACAACGAGTTGATCGAAGTCTACAAGTTCCGCTCCATGCACACTGACCGCAGCGATGCGACCGCCGCGAAACTCGTCACCAAGGATGATCCGCGCGTCACCCGCGTTGGCCGTTTCATCCGCAAGGCCTCCATCGACGAATTGCCGCAGCTGTTTAATGTGCTGACCGGCCAGTTGTCACTGGTTGGCCCGCGTCCGCATGCGACACAGGCCAAGGCTGCGGATGCTCTTTACGAAAGCGTCGTCGATGGGTATTTCGCGCGTCACAAGGTGCGGCCGGGAATAACCGGCTGGGCGCAGATCAATGGCTGGCGCGGCGAAACAGATACGCGCGAAAAGATCGAGCAACGCGTCAAGCATGACCTCGAATACATTGACCGCTGGTCGCTGCTGTTTGACCTTGAAATCATCCTGAAGACGCCGCTGGCGTTGATCAAGGGCGACAACGCCTACTGAGGCGCCGCAAGACCGCCCGTTTGGCTAATTTGTCGCACCCCGCTTCTGTGGTAGACTACGCTTGTGAGCGAATCGCTTGCTGGTCCGCAAAGGGGGAATCCATGGACATTACTTCTCTGATTATCCAACTCGTCATTGGCGCCATCGGCGGCAATGCTGCGGGCAAAGTCATGCCAGACAAGAGCCTGGGAACGCTTGGCAACACCATTGCCGGCGTCGTCGGCGGCGGTCTTGGCGGGCAAATTCTTGGTTCACTGATGGGTGGCGGCATGGATGCCGCTGCAGGCGCAGCAACGAGCGGCCTCGACATCGGCTCGCTGGTGCAGAGCGTTGCCGGCGGCGGCATTGGCGGCGCGATCCTCATGATCGTCGTCGGCATGATCAAGAGCGCGATGAACAAGGGCTGATCGCCTGTCATCATGATTATCGCGAACGGGCGCCACTGGCGCCCGTTCCGTTTTTGGATTGCTACTGCGCCATCGCAGCGTCTGACGCCTTCTTGAGAGCGGCAACGCACTCATCAGCCTTGTTGGCCTTCATTGCGTCCATGGCCATCGTCAGGTCCGCCTTGGCTGCGTCTTTCTTCGCAGCATCAGCCACCGCGTCAACGGCCTGTTGAACCTTGGTGATGGACGCCTCGTCACAGGTCATCTCTTGGGCAAATGCGGGGCTGGCGAATGCAAGCCCGGCTACGACGGTGGCGACAAGTTTCATCATCTTCTGACTCCTCAGTAATGTTTGCGGGACCAATGGCCCCGGTTCAAGTTCAGCGCAAACGCAAAGCACCACCACCCTTCTGCCACGAGCAGAAAGCGACCAGGCCGCCATGTGAGTGATGGGCACAGAATCTGCACCCCAAGCAACGGGACCAGCCCGCCACTGCATGGGATAGTAAGCGTGAATGAGGCCAGAATATGGAACCAGATCAATTCATTTGGTCTGTATACGGATCAAATGAATTGATTGTCGCAGCCCCTAAAGTTCGTTGGTGCTGAAGGAATCGCAATCCTGCAGTGACTGCGCCTGCGTGCCCTTTTTGAACCAGCGCACACGCTGTTCGGAAGAGCCATGCGTGAATGACTCAGGCACGACATAACCCTGGCTGCGCTTCTGCAAACGGTCATCGCCGATTTGCGCCGCGGCATTGAGCGCTTCTTCAACGTCGCCCTGTTCGAACACCTTGGCCTCCGCCGCCCAAACGCCGGCAAGGCAATCCGCCTGCAGCTCCATGCGGACCGACAGCGCGTTGGATTGCTCTTCCGATGCGCCGCGGCGCGCTGCCTCGACCTTCTCGGCTATGCCCAGAAGATTCTGAACATGGTGGCCGACCTCATGGGCGATGACATAGCCCTGGGCCGCATCACCCGGCGCGCCAAGCTTGTTCTTCATGTCCTGGTAGAATGACAGGTCGATATAGACCTTGTGATCACGCGGGCAATAGAACGGCCCCATGGCGGACTGCGCCATGCCGCAGGCTGACTGCACGAAGCCGGAGAACAGCACCAGCGGCGGCTTCTCATAGGTGCCGCCCATGGCCTTGAAGTTTGCTTCCCAAACGCGTTCCGTAGATCCCAAAACGCGCGAGACGAAATCCTTGCCAGCATCACCCGTCACATCGCCTGGCGAGGCGGCATTTCCGCCTTGAACGCCTGCGTTGCCTGCTTCAGTGGTGCGCGTGTCCGGCAGGGTGATTTGTGAATCCTGCCCCGGGAACGAAGCGCCGCCACCGCCATTGATGACGCTGAGCAGATCGATTCCAAACAGCAACTTCAAGCCGAAGTAGATGACAGCGAGTATGACAATCGTGCTGAGGCTGAAGCCGCCGCCGCGGCCACCCATTGGGATATTGACCTGGCGGCCGCCGCCCGGAAACCTGAACCCGCCGCCACCGCCTTGGCCCCGACGGTCTTCAACATTTTCACTTGGCCGTTCATTGTCGAGGCGCATATCTCTTCTCCTTGGTGCACCGCGCAGCATTGGCCCTGGATTGCAATTCCCCCGGACGGCCCACGGCTTTCACCTGATTTAGCAAGTCCGGGCCAATTTGCAAATGAGGCGGAGGGCAATTGAAGCATTGCCGGGCCTGCGCTAAGAGGCTCGCACATGACTGATGCTCTCGCCATAACGCTGGCCCAGCTTAATCCGACGCTCGGCGCCATCGAATCCAACCTGTCGAAGGCGAGAGAATGCCGCGCTGCGGCTGCAGACTCCGATCTCGTGTTGTTTCCCGAGCTGTTCATTTGTGGCTACCCGCCAGAGGACCTGGTGCTGCGGCCAAGCTTTGTGGCGCTCTGCCGCTCTGCAGTGGAAAGTCTGGCGCGTGACACGGTGAATGGTCCCGCCGTGCTCATGGGCACGCCATGGGCCGAGAATGGCAATCTCTACAACGCAGTCGTTCTCCTCGCAGGCGGCAAGGTTGAAGCGGTGCGTTTCAAGCATGATCTTCCCAACTATGGCGTGTTCGATGAAAAGCGCGTGTTCCAGGCTGGGCCTGCGCCAGGGCCAATTGTGTTCAAGGGCGTACGGCTTGGCGTTCCCATCTGTGAGGATATCTGGACTGCCGATGTGTGCGAAACACTTGCGGAAACAGGCGCCGAAATGCTGCTGGTGCCGAATGGCTCGCCGTTCGAGCGCAACAAGGATGATGTGCGGTTGAACCTTGCTGTCGCACGCGTCACCGAGACGGGTCTGCCGCTCGTCTACCTCAACCAGGTGTGCGGGCAGGATGAACTGGTGTTTGACGGGGCGTCATTCGCATTGAACGCAGATCGTACCCTTGCCCTGCAGATGCCGATGTTCGAAGAGTCTGTCGTCACTTCTCACTGGCGCAGAACCAGCAATGGCTGGGTCATTGCTCCCGGGCCAATGTCAAAGCTGCCTGAAAAGGAAGAAGAGACATGGAAGGCCTGCGTGCTGGGGCTCAGGGACTACGTCCTCAAGAATCGCTTTCCCGGCGTTGTGCTCGGTCTTTCAGGCGGCATTGATTCTGCCGTCGTTGCCGCCATGGCTGTGGATGCATTGGGCAAGGACAAGGTGCATTGCGTGATGCTGCCCTATGCTTATACCAGCCGCGACAGTCTTGAGGATGCGGAAGCCTGCGCAAAAGCGCTCGGCGTGCGCTATGACATTGTGCCGATCAAGGAGCCGGTCGAAGGCTTCCTCTCGGCATTGCGGCCAATGTTCACTGGCACCAACCGCGATGTGACGGAGGAAAACATCCAGTCGCGCACGCGCGGCGTCATCCTCATGGCGATCTCCAACAAGTTCGGCGCCATGGTGCTGACGACCGGCAACAAGTCGGAAATGTCGGTGGGCTACGCCACGCTCTATGGCGACATGAACGGCGGCTACAATCCGATCAAGGATGTCTACAAGACAGAGGTGTTCCGGCTGGCGCATTGGCGCAATACGGTGTCACACGTGATCCCTGAACGCATCATCACCAAGCCGCCGACGGCGGAATTGCGCGAGAACCAGAAGGACCAGGATACGCTGCCGCCCTATGAGGTGTTGGACGCGGTGCTGCAAGGCCTCGTCGAGGAAGAACTGCCGGTTAAGGACATCGTGGCGCGCGGCTTTGATGAAGCGCTGGTGCGCCGCATCCAGCACATGCTCTATGTGGCGGAATACAAGCGCCGGCAGGCGGCACCCGGCGTCAAGATCACGCGGCGGAACTTCGGGCGCGACAGGCGTTATCCCATCACCAACGCATTCCGGGACGCCAAGCTGCCATGACCATTGTCCGCTTTGCCCCCTCGCCCACCGGCCGCATTCACATCGGCAATGCCCGCACAGCCATGCTCAACTGGCTGTTTGCGCTGAAGTCAGGCGGCGAATTCATTCTCCGGTTCGACGATACCGACACCGCAAGGTCGCGGACCGAGTATGCAGATTCAATTGCCATCGACCTTGCATGGCTGGGCATCAAGCCGGCGCGCGTCGAGTGGCAGTCGAAGCGCATCGCAGTTTACGATGCAGCGGCGGCGAAGCTGAAGTCGCTCGGCCATCTGTATCCCTGCTACGAAACAGCGGACGAGTTGGAACGGCGGCGCAAGCGGCAGCTGTCGCGCCCCGGCCCCCGCGTCTATGATCGTGCTGCCTTGAAGCTTTCCACTGAAGATCGCGCCAGACTGGAAGCCGAAGGGCGCAAGCCGCACTGGCGCTTCAAGCTCGACCACCGCATGGTCGAATGGCATGACCTTGTGCGCGGTCAACAGCACATCGACACCTCGTCGGTCTCCGATCCGGTGCTGATCCGCGAGGACGGCAGCTACCTCTACACCTTCACCTCGGTCGTCGACGATGTCGAGTTCGGCATCACGCATGTGATCCGGGGCGAGGATCACGTGGTGAATGCCGCCGTGCAGATTGAAATCACGCGCGCCATGGGCGCCGTGCCGCCAGCCTATGCGCACCACAGCCTGCTTGTCGGCGCGGATGGCGCGGGGCTTTCCAAGCGGCTGGGCTCCTTGTCGCTCACCACCATGCGCGAACAGGGGCTGGAGGCGATGGCAGTCGTGAGTCTGGTTTCGCTGCTCGGAACCTCCGACTCTATCCACCCTGTCAGCCGCATGGAGGAACTCGTTGCCGGCTTCGACCTGTCAAAACTTTCCCGTGCGCCGGCGCGCTTTGACGAAGCGGAACTCCGCCAACTGAATTCCAAGCTGTTGCATCACATGGAATGGAACGAGGTCGGCGGACCGTCTTGGGTTTGGCGATGAAGCCTTCTGGCTCGCCGTGCGGGGAAACATTGATGTTCTGACCGATGCCAAGATCTGGCGCGATGTGATCGCAGGGCCAGTTCGCCTGCAGGCGGATGCAAGTCGATGCGGACTACGTGCGAAGGTCTGCCGCGCTGTTGCCCGCCGAGCCATGGTCATCCACCACCTGGAAGGAATGGACGGAAAAACTGAAGGCGCGAGACGGGCCGCAAAGGCAAGCAACTGTTCATGCCGCTCAGGCTTGCGCTGACGGGCCTCGATCACGGTCCGGAACTTGCCGCCTTGCTGCCGCTCATCGGAAGGCAGCGCGCGACTGAGCGCCTTGCGGGCTAAGCATTCAACTGCAGCCCGCCCCCTGCTTCCATGGCCTGCTCCAATTCAAGGATTCGGTCGTAGGCATTATCCGGCAGAATTGAGAAGCCGGACAGCAGCAAGGCGTCTCGCGCTTCTGCTGCGTCAGCATCCTTGAACGCTTGGGCAAGTGCTGCGCTCCAGCGCAATGCATCAGGCCCGGCTGTGACGTATGGGAGGCCCGGCACCTGAGGGCTGCGAGCAACCTCGACCAGACCCGCTAGCATGTCTGGGCGGTAACGGCGCGCAAGCGCCACGGCAACCGAATCAATGGCGCAGACATCCGCCTTTCCCTGTTGCACCAGGCGCAGGGATTCGCGATGCGCTCCGGAAACAAGCGTTCTGCCGAAAAATTTTCCTTTGGCCGCGAATGGCGCGAACACCAGTTTCAGCGCCAACATTCCAGACATCGAGTCCCAGCCATTGATTGCCGCCATGCTGCCTCGGAAGGCCTCCAGCGGCTGTTGCTGACGGGCAAATATGATGCTGCAGTAACTGGCTCCCTGGCAACCATCCGCCGTGTAGTGCGGCGTTGCTATGTAGTTGAGCTTGCCGCGAAATGCGTGCGTGTAGGGATAGCCGCAGGTCTGGCTGAAGGCGAGATCAGGACTGCGCCAGGCTGCTGTGTGATCCCCCAAACGATCAAGCTGCAATTGGCTGCCAGCATGGCGGGAAACACATTGCCACCAGGCATCAGTCGCCTGCCGGATCTCGGGCCAGTCATACATGGGCAGCGTTGCGATCATGGCCGGTGAGAATAGCTCGCTCTTGCGCAATGGCCATGGTCAAAATATTCATCAGTAATGACGGACGGCAGTGGCGCGACATCAATCGAACCTTCCTACCCTGAGCGGGAATGGCTAACCATTGCCCTCATTGCCGGCACCTACGCGGGGCTGGCCCTGCTGATGTGGTACACGCCAGTGCTGCCGTTCTGGGTGGTCATTCTGCCAGCGGCCTATTTGGTGGCGCTGCACATGTCGCTGCAGCATGAAGCGCTTCACGGGCACCCGACGCGCAACGCACGCGTCAACGAGTTGCTGATCAGCATCAATCCGAGCCTGTGGTTTCCCTATCGCCGCTACAGGAAACTGCACCTGCAGCACCATAATGACGAGCATTTGACCGATCCCGTGCTTGATCCAGAGTCATACTACATGCTGCCGGATGACTGGGCGCATTTGCCCGGCATTAAAAAGCGGCTCTATATTGTTCACAATACCCTGGCGGGACGCATGGTGCTCGGCCCCATCATCGGCACCATCCGCTTCTGGAGCGCCGAACTCCGCCACATTTTGGACGGTGACCAAGAGGTTATCCGGTCCTGGCTCCTTCATATTCCGGCATGCGGCATCACGCTCTATTACGCGATGGCAATCTGCGGCATTCCGTTCTGGACCTACATTGCGCTGTTTGCCTGGCCGGGCATTGGACTGGCGCTGGTGCGGTCCTACTGCGAGCATCAGGCGGTTCGCGACCTGGGTGAACGCACGATCATCGTCGAAGCAGGTCCGTTCTTTTCGTTCCTGTTCCTGTACAACAATCTGCACATCGCCCACCATTCGCGCCCGCGGCTCGCCTGGTACAATGTACCTGCCTACTACCGGGCTCAGCGCGAAGAGCTGTTGGCCTTGAACAATGGCTACCTCATGCACGGCTACCGCGAAATTTTCCGGCGCTTTCTATTGAGACCGAAGGAGCCAGTCGCCTACCCCGATCTCGACTACCTCAAACCGCGTGACTGAAGTTTCAGTGATTATTCCCACCCGCGACCGGCCGCAGTTTCTGAGGCAGGCGGTCGCCAGCGTTGTCGCGCAGCGTGGGGTGCAATTCGAGTTGATCATCGTCAACGATGGTTCCGAGAATGTGCCGCCGTTTCCCGACCCCCGCGTGCGCATCATCGACAATGGCCAACGCGGCGCAGTTGCCGCCCGCAATCTTGGTGTTGCAAGCGCTACGGGCAAGTTCATAGCCTTTCTTGATGACGATGATTGGTGGACCGACGACCGTCATCTCTCATGGTCACTTGCGAGTGGCGCAGACTTCACTTTCAGTGATGGCGAGATGATCTTCATGGATGGCTCACCGCCGCTCGAGTTTGCGCGCGATGCCAGCGCCGCAACGCTTGCGCTGGACAACACCATTCTGATCTCGTCAGTGTGCTACCGCGCCAGCCTGCATGACAGGCTCGGCATCTTCGATGAGAGCCTGCCCTACTATTGGGACTGGGACTGGTGCCTGCGTGTTGCGCAGAGCGGCGCAGACTTTCGCCATCTCGCTATCAACACCGCCGCCATACGCGTGCATGATCAAAATATGTCCGGTGCGGAGCTTGTGCGAGAACGGCAGGGCAATCTGGATGCCTTCGCAAGCAAGCACGGATTGGGGCAATTGAGGCTGAAGAACCACCTCGACATCGCACGAGAACTTCCGTCAACAATTTGATTTTACGCTGTTTTATTGCCTGCCCTAGAGGTTAACAAGGAGTTAACTGCGTTTTCCTTGGGTTTTCTTCATGTAATGCACGAATAAGGGCCGAAAAATAAGGGTTTTCACGAATCGCGTCATCGGCTAACTGTCTGCCCGTCGATTCGACTTACCAACAGGAGCTATCAAATGGCCGACGAAAAGATCATCACCATCCCACTGTCCAAGATCGCAGGCGAACTTGCTGAAAAGCACGAGATGTCGAAGAAGCAGACGAACGAGCTGCTCGGCGCCTTTATCGAACTGGTAGTGAAGAACCTCAAGAAGGGTTGCAAGGTTCGCGTTACCGGCCTTGGCATCTTCCAGGTCAAGAAGCGTCCGGCCCGTCTCGGCCGCAACCCGCTGACCGGCGAGCAGATCAAGATCAAGGCGTCCAAGAAGCTGGCCTTCCGCGCCGCCAAGGAAGTCAAAGAGTCGATCTAATCCCTCTTTTTTTCTGAGGATCAAGGGCTCCGCGGCTGCAATGCGCGGGGCCCTTTCCTTTTGGCGATAGTGGTTGAAAAAGATTCACGCGGGCGGCAATTGCCGGGCGTAGGGGGCGAAGCTAAGTTCAGCCCCAACTCAAGCCAAAAGCAGGATGAATTCATGAAAACGAGCGCACGCGTGGTGGTGATCGGTGGCGGCGTGGTTGGCTGCTCTGTGCTTTATCACCTCACCAAGGCCGGCTGGAAAGATGTGGTGCTGGTGGAGCGCGATATTCTCACCTCCGGCTCTACCTGGCACGCGGCGGGCGGCTTTCACACGCTGAATGGCGATCCCAACGTAGCCAAGCTGCAGGGCTACACCATCGGCCTCTACGACGAGTTGGAAAAGATTTCCGGCCAGGCCTGCGGATTGCATCGTTCCGGCGGATTGATCCTCGCCGATTCGAACGAGCGCATGGAATGGCTGAAGATGGCGCATGCACGCGCGCGCTATCTCAATCTTGAGACCGAGCTTCTCACCATGGCGGAGGCCAAGAAACTCAATCCTTTGCTGGAGGAAAAATATTTCGTCGGCGCCATGCTTGACGCGGCTGACGGCAATCTTGATCCCGAAGGCACGACGCACGCCTACGCCAAGTCGGCCCGCATTGGCGGCGCGGAAGTTTTCCAATCAACGCGCGTCACCGCCCTCAATCACCGGGCAGACGGGTCTTGGGACGTGTTGACGGACAAAGGCAACATTCATGCCGAGCATGTGGTCAACTGCGGCGGGTTGTGGGCTCGTGAAGTGGGCCGCATGGTGGGCATCGAATTGCCGGTGCTGGCGATGGAGCACATGTATCTGGTGACTGACGAGATGCCGGAAGTCGTCGCCTTCAACAAGGAGCGCGGCCACGAGCTTCCGCACATCATCGACTTCCGCTCCGAAATCTACATGCGGCAGGAACGTTCCGGCCTCGTGCTTGGCACTTATGAGCAGGATTGCCGCCCCTGGCAGCCGCGCCAGACTCCATGGGAGTTTGGCCGCGAATTGCTGCAGCCGGACCTGGACCGCATCGCGCCAAATCTCGAGCTTGGCTACAAGCATTTCCCGGCGCTGGCGAAGGCCGGCATCAAGCGCGTCATCAACGGGCCCTTCACCTTCACGCCGGATGGCAATCCTCTTGTCGGCCCGGTGCAAGGCCTGCGCAATTTCTGGTGCGCCTGCGGCGTCATGGCGGGCTTCAGCCAGGGCGGAGGCGTTGGCCTTGCGCTGTCGCAATGGATGGTGAATGGCGATCCGGGCTTCGACGTGTGGGCGATGGACGTTGCCCGCTTCGGCGAATGGGCAACGCGCAGCTACACCAACGAAAAGGTGCGTGAGAATTATTCGCGGCGCTTCTCCATCCGCTTCCCCAACGAGGAACTGCCGGCAGCACGTCCGCAACAGACGACTGCGCTCTATGATGTGATGATTGCGCAAGGCGCGGTGATGGGAGACTCATGGGGGCTTGAAACACCACTTTGGTTTGCGCCGAAGGGAACTGAACCCAAGGACATCGTGTCGTTCCACCGTTCCAATGACTTCCCGCATGTGAAGGCGGAGATCATGGGAACGCGCAATGGCGTGGGCGTGACCGAAATCGCCAACTTCGCCAAGTATGCCTTCAGCGGCGCAGGCGCCGAGGCGTTTCTCTCCCGGCTGATGACCAACAAAATGCCGAAGACGGGCCGCCTCGTGCTGACCCCGATGCTCAACCCGCAAGGCAAACTGATCGGCGATTTCACCATCGCCAAGGCGAAGGACGAATTGTTCTACATGTGGGGATCAAGCCAGGCGCAGAAATATCACATGCGCTGGTTCGAGCAGCATCTGCCAGAAGATGGCAGCGTGCGCATCGACAGGCTGGATATGGGCCTCGTTGGCCTTTCCATCGCCGGGCCAAAATCCCGCGACGTGCTGCAGGCAATGACAGATGAAGATGTTTCCGGAGCTGCCTTCAGGTTCATGGATCACCGCAGCATGGATATTGCCAACTGCCCTGCCCTCATCAACCGCGTCACCTACACCGGCGACCTTGGCTATGAAATCTGGGTGCGGCCGGAATATCAGCGCCGCCTCTATGATGCGATCATGGCTGCGGGAAAACCGCATGGCATCGTCAACTTCGGCATGCGGGCTTTGCTATCGATGCGGCTGGAGAAGAACTTCCCAACCTGGTATCGCGAACTGCGGCCCATATATGGCGGGTATGAAGCGCAGATGGACCGTTTCATCGACCTTAGCAAGAACGACTTCATTGGCCGGGATGCGGCGGCGGAGGAGAAAGCCAGCGGCGGCAAGCTGCGGCGTGTCTCCATGATCGTTGACGCTGCCGATGCCGATGTGCTGGGCGATGAACCGATCTTTCACAAGGGCAAGGTCGTCGGCTGGGTGACTTCAGGCGGCTATGCTCATTACGTCGACAAATCACTGGCGCAGGGTTATGTGCCGCGCGAATTGGCGACGGACACGGGCAAGGGCGCTTTCGAGATCGAGCTGATTGGCGCGATGCGCAAGGCCACAATCATCACTGAGCCGCTGTTCGACCCGGAAGGCAAGAGGATGAGGGGCTAAGGCGGCGCATGGGCAAGCGGGTTTTCCGGTATCTCTCGCACCCGCAGGTGAAGATTGACGCACATGTGCCGGTGCCGGACTGGGGTCTGTCAGATGTCGGAAGTGCGCGCGTCCTTGCCGTTCGGGGCAGCGCAGCTTTGAAGCTGACCAAACTGATCGTCAGCAGTGCTGAGCGCAAGGCCATGGAAACGGCAACCCTTATCGCAGAGGTGCTCCACCTGCCCGTTTCCATCATCGAAGCCGCCCATGAGAATGATCGAAGCGCCACCGGCTTTCTGCCGCCGCCCGAGTTTGAGCAGGTGGCGACACAGTTCTTTGCCAATCCGCATGACAGCATTCGCGGTTGGGAGCGCGCCATCGATGCGCAGGCCCGCATCGTTTCCGTCGCACGAAATGTCCTGGCGCAGCCAAGCGATGGCGACATTCTGATGGTGGGGCATGGCGGCGTCGGCACCCTGCTCTATTGCCATTTTGCAGGCCTCGAAATTTCGCGTGACCACGATCAAAAGGGGGGTGGCGGCGGCAATTTCTGGGCCATGGATATTGACAAGACCACTGTCCTGCATGGCTGGCGGCCGATGGAGGAGTTGGACGCATGAAGCCGGCCACACACCCCAGCGCCCTCAAGATTCAATCCATCCTCGGCAGCGGTTACGAAGTGCTTGAGTTTGATGCCAGCACCAAAACTGCGGCTGACGCGGCAGCAGCTATTGGCTGCAGTGTTGCGCAGATTGCCAAGTCGATCATCTTCCGGGCCTCAACAAGTGATCGCGCCGTGCTGGTCATCACCTCCGGCATCAACCAGGTGGATGAGAAGAAGGTCGCTGCGTTGCTGGGCGAAAAACTGGAAAGGGCCGACGCCGACTTCGTGCGAGACAAGACAGGGTTCGCCATCGGCGGGGTGCCACCGGTCGGCCACACTTCATCTACTTTGGTGCTTATTGATCAGTCGCTGGCAGATTACCCGGCGATCTGGGCTGCGGCTGGCACGCCACATGCCGTGTTCGAGTTGACATATGAGACACTGGTTAAGCTGACTGGTGGCCGCGTTGCAGATGTGGCGAGACCTGCCGCCGCCTCCTGAAGCCTCACTCTGCTTTCCGGCCCATAGCCCGGCGCAGTTGGTCCGCCATGCTTTCTGCGTCATCTTCATCGAGCTTCCAGCCGGTCATCAATGGATACATGTTGCCACTGTGGTCCTTGATATAGGCCTTGTAGTCAAGATTGCTTTCACCTACGCCCCACGACTTCTTGCAGCCAATGTCCTTCACGTCGTCGAATGACAGCGTGTGCTGTAACGCGTCGCCCCAAGCCCGGCTTGCATATATTTCCAACACGCGTCTGGTACGGTAAACGACTATCTTTCGATGGCCCGCAAAACAGAAGATCAGAAGCGTTGCCGCCGCCAGGAGGCCGCCGTAAAATTTCGTGCTGTCGTGCCAGTAGACGAGAGCAAAAATCAGGCACGCACCAACCAGCAGGAATGGCAGTGCAGAACTCTCGTTCTCTTCAATAACCGTCGGGAACAGGTTTTCGTCCGGCGTCGTCATCACTTCATGCTCCGGTTCGCCCCCGGTTCAGCGCTTTCGAGCCTATGCCGTCCGTCCGTAGAAGCCAAGCTGTTCCTCAGGCGTGAACTTAACGCCCGGCCGGTCAAAATACGAAAACACCGCGATAATGCGCTCGCGCGAGCCGCGCACCGTCGAAACCTTGTGCGCCGTATTCTTGCCGCGGAACACATTGAGCGTGCCGGCTGACACCTTGAGCGTCTTTACCTCACTGTCTTCACCCCGCAGCAGCCTGGCCACGCCTTCATAGTTCTGGTCGGCTTCACTGCGAAGATCGGTGCGATAGACAAAATCACCACCTTGCTCCGGTGCTTGCAGAAGAAGTGTTGTGGTGAATTCACTGCGATCAAAGTGCCAGTTCAGAGTTTCACCCTCTCGGTAGGCCATGACATTGACCCGCGCCAGTGCGTCACGCATAGGATAAAGTGCATCCTTGCCCATGGTGGCGGCAAGAAACACGATAAAGGGCGCCCATTCATAGATCCACATGACTGTGGATTGCGAAATCTGGTCAGCGCAGACCGTGTGGTTGACAGTGTCCACCTTCACCAAGGCCGGATGATCAGAGGGCAATTCCGGAATTTCTTTGCGGAAATAGATGTTGTGGCTGCGGCGATGTGTGAACGACAATGTGTCGAGCACTGGCTGCACTTCGGCGATAGCTCGCGCCAGCGCCTGCGGGCGAACCAGCCCTTCCAGATTGAACATGCCGTCACGCGCCAGATCGGCGCGGCAGCGTTCAACTAGCGACGTCCACTCTGGCGTTCCGATGGCGTGCAGCGGGAAACGATCAAGATCGAGCAATTGCTTCATGGTGCCTCCTGTCCGTCTTTGTGCGATATTTGGCCTTTCCCGCAAGACGGGAAAATGTAACGCTGGCCTAGATTTTCTAAGTCAAAGGTTACGTCATGCTCTCTCTTCCTCCTCTCAACGCCTTGAAATGCTTCGAAGCCGCGGCTCGAACCGGAAGTTATGTTAAGGCTGCAGGAGAGCTCCGCGTCACCCCCGCTGCGGTCAGTCAGCAAGTGAGACAACTTGAACAGTTCTATCGGCGCAAATTGTTCACGCGCTACAACAATCGCATTGTGCTGAGCGATGCCGGCCAAGCCATCTATGCCGGGAGCGCGCCAGCACTGGAGGATATTTCCTCCCTCACCGCGCGATTCCTCGGCGGCATGGATCGTTCCACGCTTGTGGTCAGCGTTCTGCCATCACTCGCAGAATGCTGGTTTGTGCCATGGGTTGGGCGCCAATCCAATTCTGGTCAACTTGGAATCAAGCTCGATCTGCGCGTTGAAGACGACCCTATCGACTTTTCAGCGACGCAGATTGACCTGCGCATCACCTATGGCGGGGCTACCTACCCTGAACTTCACACGGTCCCGTTGTTTCGCGACCGCGTTCTGCCTTTCTGTTCCCCGCAGTATCAATCGAAATATTTATCTGGCGGGAACGATTTGAGCAGGCTTCCAGACGAGGCGTTCATTCATACATCGTGGGGGCCGACCTTTGCCTCACACCCGGGCTGGAATGAATGGTTCGCCATGGCAGGCCACAAAAGGAGGATGGACATGACGAAAGGCCATCAGACCGGCGCTTCGCGACTGGCGCTTGATTTTGCACGCCTCGGTCTCGGCGTTGCGCTGGGCCAGGAGCTGTTGGCCGAATACGCGGTCCGGCGTGGCGAACTCGTGCCGCTTGCCGCCGAGGGCCTGCCGTTGGGCCATGACTATTGCGCTGTTTACCCTCATGTGAAATCCCGCAAGGCGGGGCTCCAGCAAGTTCTCAGCCTGCTCAATGAAAACAGGGGAGCAACTTAGTCAATCGCCGCGTCAACCAGCCACTCCCACAGGCTGAGCGCAAATGTGCGCAAGGCATAAATGTGAAAACTGTTTTCGCCGGTGCAATGAATGAGCACCGGAGTGTGATGAATGCCGGTCATGGCGACAGCTCCAGCTCCGAACGATTGCGGATGAAAATCGAGAGCAGCGCTGCGCGCAAGCACGCTTCGTGCCCGTGCGCCTTCAAGCATTATGCGGGTGCGGCTATGGCTCAGCGGCGTGAGGATGGCATTGCCCTGAAGTTGCGAGGCTATGCCGTCATCTGATGGCCCGACCACCCAGAATTGATCCGACTCCAGTCTTGATCAAGGTGTGGCCAGCTCATTCAATCGCCTGCCCTACTGATTTCGGGCAGTTTCCCAATGCTGCCTGCGCTGCCTTTGTGGGTTTGATGATTTGTAGCAACGAGAAATCACGCGCCTCCGCAATGCGGATGCCTGATGCTTCAAAAGGTTCGACGGAAGCCAAGGGCGGAGCGGCGCTCAAGCATGGAGACGCTCCCCATCCTTGTCGATGAAATGCGGCGAGACGAGCTTGAGGCGCACCTGCTCATTCTTGAGCGGGAAGGCGGCAATCACCTCCTCGCCCTCGTGCTTCAGCCCGCCCTGATAGAGTCCTAGAGCAATGAACTTCTGCAACTCGGTGGACCATGTGACAGAGGTGATGTAGCCGCGTCCGTGGCCCTTGATCTCGTCTCCTGCCGCAAACAGGATGGAGCCGCCACGCAGCTTCTTCTCCGGTTCCATGAGTTCGAGGCCGACGAGGCTCCAACGCTCCGGCGCCTGCAAGGTTTCCCGGAAGCGCAGTTCCTTGCCGACATAGGCTTTGTCCTTGCCTGCCATGCGGCCGAGGCCCAAATCATCCAGCGTGTTGCGATGGTCGAGTTCCAGGCCCGCAACATGGCCCTTCTCGATCCGAAGCGAGGCTAGCGCCTCCAGCCCATAAGGCTTGATGCCGAGGGTCGCTGCGGCGGTGAGCAAATGCTCCCACAAACTATCGGCGTAATCCGCCGCGACATGGATTTCATAAGCGAGTTCGCCTGAGAAAGAGAGCCGCAGCAGCCGGATGCGCACGCCATGATGCAGAATGTCGAGGCAGCCCATATAGGGCAGGTTTGTATTTGAAACATCCGCATCGGGGAAAGCGAGTTGCAATGCCTGGCGCGCCTTGGGGCCAGAGAGCGCCATACCTGCCCATTCATCGGTGAGCGATGACACATGCACGTCAAGCCCCGTCCAATGCATCTGCAACAGATACTCGAGCCATGACATCACCTCGCCAGCCTGGGCCGTGGTGGTGGTCATGTAGAAATGATTGTCAGCAAGACGCGTCGTAGTGCCGTCATCAAGCACCACGCCATCGTCATTCAGCATCACGCCATAGCGCGCCTTGCCCACCGGCAGCTTGGCAAAGCCATTGACATAGACACGGTTGAGGAATTCGGCCGCATCGCTGCCTTGAATGTCAATCTTGCCGAGCGTCGAGACATCAGCGAGGCCAACGCCAGAGCGGACAAGCTCCATCTCTCGCACATAAGCCTTCTCCGGCGTGTCACCCGCCCAGGCATAATACCATGCGCGTTTCCATAACCCCGCCTCGATGAAGGTGGCGCCGTGCCGCTCATTGGCGTCATGCAGTGGCGAGCGCCGCGTAGGGCGGAAGTGTTGTCCGACAGACCTGCCGACGATGGCGCCAATGGTCATGCCCGTGTAGGGCGGGCGGAAGGTGGTCGTTCCGGCAAGCTGCATCGGAACGTCACGATAGCCTGCCATGAGCGCAATGGCATTGATGTTGGAGGTCTTGCCCTGATCCGTTCCCATGCCCAGCGTGGTGTAGCGCTTGAGATGCTCGACTGACTGGAAGCCTTCATCATGCGAAGACTTGATGTCATCCAGCGTCACGTCAGTCTGGAAATCGACAAAAGCCTTTGCCTTGCCATGGCTGACCGGCTGCCAGACAGGCAGGATGTGATAGGGCCGCGGCCTGCCGCCAAGACCCGTCACCGGGCGGGCGCTATGCTGGAAGCCTGCATGGGAGGCTGCATTGGCCCCTGCCTCCTGCCCACCCGCAACTGCGGATTCGAAATCGAACTCACCCATCAGCGCACCGGCGCCGAAATGGCCGGATGCAAATCCACCCGGCACAAAGGCGGCAATCGCCTCCTCGTAGCGGGGCTTGATGCCGCCATGCGAGGTGAGATGCACGACAGGCGACCAGCCGCCCGACATGCCGAGGCAATCGCAATCAATCTCGGCGGAATGCGAACCAGCAAGCCGCACCGCGCGCAGTTGATGGCGGCCGACAGCTTCCTTCACACCACTGCCCGGAAATATCGCCATGCCGAGCATGGCAGACTTGGAGAGCAGATCGGACGGGATGACCTGCCGGTGGTCAACAACAGTCACAGCCACGCCCACATTGGCAAGATCAAAGGCCGATTCATAGGCGCTATCATTGTTGGTTGCGATGACGGCGCGCGTCTTGGGAGCAACGGCATAGCGGTTGAGGTAGGTGCGCAACGCGGAAGCCAGCATGACACCCGGAAGATCATTGCCGGAGAACACCAGCGGCCTTTCCAGCGCGCCTGCTGCGTAAAGAATCGACGCGGCGCGCAGGTTGATGGTGCGCTGGCGTATCTTGCTGCCTGCCTGTTCAGCCTCCACTGATTGCAGAAGGATGAGCTGGTTGCCGTCATAGACGCCAGCAGCCACGCAGCGGAGATGCAGCGTCACATTCGGCAACTGGCGAAGTTCGGCAATGACAGCCCGCCTCCAGCTTTCGACCGCAGGTGCGGCAACCGAGAGAAGCTGGCCGCCAAATTCGAAATCCTGTTCGATCAGCGTGACCCGTGCTCCGGCGCGCGCGGCAGCGAGTGCGGCGCTGAGGCCAGCAGGCCCGGAACCGACAACCGCGCAATCACAAACCTCGTGGACATTCTCATAGCGAGCGGCATCGCGATCATATGTAGCCCGGCCAAGCCCGGCGGCCCGCCTGATGAAAGGCTCATAGAGCATCCAGGATTTCTGGAACGGGCCCATCAGCGTCTTGTAGTAGAAACCGGTTTGCAGGAAAGCGGACATGCGGTCGTTGATCGACATCACATCCCGGTGCACGGATGGCCAGGCATTCTGCGTCGCCAGCGATAGCCCGTCCCGCAGTTCCAACGTGGTGCCGGGAATTGAGGGCTCGGTTCGCCCTTTCGAGCCAACCGTGAACAGCCCGTTAGGTTCTTCAGCACCTGCAGACAGGAAACCGCGTGGGCGATGGTACTTGAAGCTGCGGCCAACCACGACCTCGCCATTGGCGAGAAGCGCCGATGCTGCTGTGTCTCCGGCAAAGCCCGTCACCAGTTTGCCGTTGTAAGTGAAGGTGCGGGTGATGGCCCGGTCCAGACGGCCGCCCTTGTCCAGCCTGCGGAAACCGCTCATGTGCCGCCTCCCTGCACGGTGTTGGTAGAGGTGTCACGCCGCAGCTTGAACCAGCGCCTGCAGCCCAGCACATGCTGCCAGTATTCCTCATGCTCGCCCTTGGGATTATCGAAAAGGAAGTAGTAATCATGCCACTCGGCTTGCGAGCCGCTGCCATGCGGTGGGCCGCGCCTTGCTGGCGTCACCACCATAGCGGAACTCGTTGACTTCGCGCTCGCCGCAATATGGGCAAGGCAGTTTCATTGCTTGTACGTCCAGTTGCCGAGGCCGTACTCGTCCAGCTCATTGCCCTTGGCAAAACGGTCCAGCGAATAGCAGCGGTTCAGTTCATGCTCCTCATCCTTCGCCATGGTGTGGGCGAAGGTGTAGCCCGACGGCAGGCGTTGCCTTGAACCCCTGATAGCACCAGCCTCCATTGAGATAGAGATTGCGCACCGGCGTGCGGCAGATGAAGGGCGAACCATCCGGCGTCATGTCCTGGATGCCGCCCCAATGCCGCAACAGCCGCATGCGCGACATGAAGGGCATGAGCGCCACAGCGCATTCCATCACGTCCTTGATCTTGAAGAACTGGCCGCGCTGCGTGTAGGTGTTGAAGCCGTCGATGTGGCCGCCGAACACCATGCCGCCCTTGTCGGATTGCGACAGGTAGAAAAGCTCCGCGCCCCATGAGACGACATGGTGAACCATGGGCTTCACCGGCTCGGTGACGAAGGCCTGCAGGACATGGCTTTCGACCGGCAGCCTGAGGCCAGCCATGCGGGCGACATGCGATGTGTGCCCGGCAACGGCGACGCCCACCTTGCCAGCCAGAATGCGGCCCCGAGAAGTTTCAACGCCGGTTACCTGCCCCTCTTCCATGAGCATGCCGGTGACTTCGCAATTCTCGATAATGTGGACGCCGAGCGCGTTTGCCGCACGGGCATAACCCCAGGCCACAGCATCATGGCGCACCGTGCCTGCACGCGGCTGGTGAATGGCGCCCCAGACGGGGAAGCGTGCATCTTTCGAATAGTCGAGATACGGCAGCAGCTTCATCACTTCGCCACGGTCGAGCAGTTCGGCGTCAATGCCATTCAGCCGCATGATGTTGCCGCGCCTTGCGAACACATCCATCTGCACCGGCGAGACGGCGACGATGACCTGCCCCCGGTGCGAGACCATGCAGTTATAGTTGAGTTCGTGCGACAGGCCCTCCCAAAGCTTCATCGAAAACTCGAAGAACGCGGTATTGCCGCCGATCTGGTAATTGGAGCGGATGAGGGTGGTGTTGCGGCCAACGTTGCCGGAGCCGATGTAGCCCTTTTCAAGAACCGCTACGTTGGTCAATCCATGGTGCTTGGCAAGATAATAGGCTGTCGCCAAGCCATGGCCGCCGCCGCCTATGATAATGGCGTCATAAGAAGTTTTTGGCTCGCGCGCTTCCCACGCCCGCGGCCATGGCAAATCTGGCGAGAGCACACGGCGGAAAAGCTGCAGGGCGGAGTAGGATTTAGGCACAGTTCATGTCCTACCCAAACTGGCAGGCAGCATCAAGGCGATGATTTTTCACGGGTGCTTGTCCGGCGCATTTCTGCGTATTCGGAGGCCGCGAGGGCAAGCAGGCTGGCGCAAAGGAAAGACAGGGCGAGCGAGCGGAGAGTGCCATCAAAAGCCAGCCCTGCCAAACCGCCGAAAACCACAGCCATGAGGCTTGAGATGGTGCCATTGAGAGCTGCCGCCATGCCGGCAATGCGGCCCACCGGCTCCATGGCAAGCGCCGTAAAGTTGCCGAACAGCAAGCCGCTGCAGAAAAAAAACAGGAACAGGTAGGCCCCGGTAACCCACAGGGGCGGCACGCCGCCCATGGCGAAGGTGACGATTGCGTATAGCAGTGCCAGGATAAGACAGGCGCGGAGCGCATGTTTAGACAGGCGGCGCATGCCAAGCTTCATCACCAGTCGGGCGTTGACCAGCATGGCCAGCGCGATTGCAACGGCAAACAGGGCAAACCACAGGGCAAACAGTTTTCCCTGACCGTAGATGTCGACGAATATCTGCTGCGAAGTGCCGAGGTAGGAAATGAAGGAAGCAAACAGGAAGCCCGAGGCCAACGTATAGCTCCAAGCCACTGGGTGGCGGAAAAACTCGTGCGCTGAACCCACCATGTTGGGGAGTGACAGGGCAACACGGCGGGCTGGCGGCAATGTCTCCTCTTGCCGGAAGAAGAGAATTGCCGCCGCTATCGCCGCCATGGCGAGGAAACCGACAAAGATCACATGCCAGCTGGCATAGAGAAGCACCACCTGGCCAATCGACGGCGCCACAATCGGCACCAGCATGAACACCGACATGACGAAAGACATGACACGCGCCATGGCAGCACCGGAGAGACCGTCGCGCACCATGGCAAGGCCGACGACGCGGGGACCCGCAGCCCCAAGCCCGCTGATGAGGCGACCCGCAAGCAGCATGGAAAAGCTGGTGGCGGCAAAGCACATGATGCAACCTACTGCATAAAGCGCCAGACCTACATAAATCGCAGGCTTGCGTCCGGTCGAGTCCGATATTGGCCCATAGAACAGTGTGCCAACTGTCAGCCCGAAGAAGAAGCTGGTGATGACGAACTGCCGCTGGTTGGCTTCGGTCACGCCGAAGTCTGCCGCGATGACATCAAGCGCCGGCAGCATGGTGTCGATGGACATGGCCACCAATGCCGTGAGCAATGCAATGAGGAGGATGAATTCCAGCCGGCTTGGCGGCGCGACCGTTGTCATTTGATGAAGCGCAGGGCTCGCATCACGTCGAACATGGTGCTGCATTCAATACGGTTGCGGCGCGGGCCAACATGCTGGCAGCCGGGATAAAAGCTCCGCGCATAGGCTGTGACTGGATCGACATAGGTAAGCTCAAGGTCGAAACGCGCAGGCAGCGGCAGCAGGCAATCCTTCAACTTGCCCTTCCGCAGTGCGGCCTCAACGCCAGACCTAATTGCCGCGCAGGAAGCCGCAGGCGTCATCGACACGGTGGATTGGCCTACACCGCGTTTGACCGCGAGGCGGCCAATGGCCGGATTTGTGCGCTCAATTTCCTGCATCAATGCTTCGTCACCACTGACAAAAACCGTCGGCACTCCAAGGGCAGAAGCGGACAGCGCATTGAGCCGGAATTCAGACACCGGCTCGCCATTGAGCAGCATGGCATGGGTGCGGGTATTGAGCGTGTGGGCGAGACTGTTGCCTTCCGAGCCGACGGCAGCATGCTGGCCGATCATCACCAGCGCGGCGAAGCTTTCATCCAGCTCCTGAATCATGCTGCAGGGGTGGCCAGACCATTCACGGATCAGCGTCACATCGGCAGGCAGCATGGTGGTGATCAGGTTGCGGCCTGAGTCATGGGCATCCTTCATCCAGATGTCAGTCGCGCCAGCGGCTCGCGCGCCGTCGATGGCGGCAATGGCCTCGCGCGTCATCACCTCGCGGAACTCATGCCAGTCGGCATGGTTCTTCTCGGCTTCATCCCAATGGGTGATGCCCGCTACCCCTTCGATATCGACACTGATATAAACCTTCATGGCTGAGACCCTAGATTTCCTGACCGTTGATTCCAATAGCCGTCATGTCGACCTTGACCCGCGCGCGGCGCAGTTCTTGCAAAGCCCTTACCCGGCCTATCACCGATTGCGCGCCACAGTTCCCGTATTTTACTGGCAACAGTATGGCCACTGGTGCTTCACCCGCCATGAGGATGTGAGCAGCCTGTTGCGTGACCGGCGCTTTGGACGCCAAATTCTTCATGTTGCCACGCGCGAGGAATTGGGCTGGCCGCCGGTGCCCAAGGCATTAGAACCATTCTACGCATTCGAGCAACATTCCCTGCTGGAGCTCGAACCGCCCGTCCACACGCGGCTGCGGTCTTTGGTCAACCGCGCCTTCATCACACGGCATGTTGAAGCGCTGCGCCCGAAGATCACGGCGCTTGCCCATGGGCTGATTAACGGCTTCGCCAAGACAGGCGAGGTCGAGCTGTTGACGCAGTATGCAACGCCCATCCCGGTCATCGTGATCTGCGACATTCTCGGCGTTCCTATCGACATGTCGAAGCAGTTGCT
Source organism: uncultured Alphaproteobacteria bacterium (assembly GCA_963814455.1). Classification (GTDB taxonomy): domain Bacteria; phylum Pseudomonadota; class Alphaproteobacteria; order Rhizobiales; family Aestuariivirgaceae; genus Aestuariivirga. Next base: position 250,685 of record CAWFCR010000001.1, read on the forward strand.
GGCCTGGTCGCACGACATGGTGGCGATGTACATGGCGCGGAAGGATGCTGACGTGGAACGGGCCGCTGTTGCGGCAACCGTGGCTTTCAGCGACTACATGCGCGCACTCATTGTGGAGCGGCGCAAGACTCCCGGAGACGACTTGCTCTCCGCACTCATCAAGGCCGAGGATGAAGGCGGCAAATTGAGCGAGGACGAAATGGTGACAACCGCCATCCTGCTGCTCAATGCCGGGCATGAAGCGACGGTGCATGCCATTGGCAATGGCATCAAGGCGCTGCTTGAATGCAATCATACGGGGCCAGTATCTGCTGAACTTGCTGATGAAACCTTGCGCTACGACCCTCCGCTACACATGTTCACGCGCTATGCGCTGGAAGACCTCGAATACAATGGGCTGCGGCTCAAGAAGGGAGAAGTCGTCGGCCTGTTGCTGGGCGCGGCCAACCGCGACCCTGCCCGCTTTACCGAGCCGGACCGGCTCGACGAAACCCGCTCACCCAATCCACATGTTGCGTTCGGCGCAGGCATTCATTTCTGCATCGGCGCGCCGCTGGCGCGCGTCGAGCTGCAAATCGCGCTTGATGTGTTGTGGTCGCGATACCCTAAACTGCAGTTGGCAGCCAAGCCGCACTACCGCGACAGCTACCACTTCCACGGGCTCGAAGCGCTTCTTGTAAGATTCTGATCGCGTCTCAGGATTTGTTGCTGACGCCCGCGCTCTCGAATGTGGCCATGTCGTTGTGGAGAGCCACTGCCGCCTTCACCAGGCCTGCCGCAAGTGCTGCACCAGAACCTTCGCCAAGCCGCATGCCAAGATCAAGCAGCGGCTTCTTGCCAATCTTCTCAAGCAGCCTTCTATGCGCGGGCTCTGCCGAACAATGCCCGGCAACGCAATGGTCGAGCGCGTCCGGCCGCATTGCATGCAGCACCGCCGCCGCCGCGGTGACGACATAACCATCCAGCACCACAGGCACGCGCTCCATGCGGGCCGCAAGAATGGCGCCAGCCATGGCCGCCAGCTCCCGCCCTCCCAGCCGACGCAGAACTTCCAGCGGATCGGAAAGATGTTCCTTGTGAAGCGCAATGGCGCGGCGCACGACTTCCGCCTTGCGCTTGACGCCGGCAGCATCAAGCCCGGTTCCCGGGCCAACCCAATCTTCCGCCGCGCCACCATGCAGTGCGTGGGCGATTGCAGCAGCAATGGTGGTGTTGCCGATGCCCATTTCACCAAGGCAAAGCAGATCGCAGCCACCAGCGATCGCCTCCATGCCATAGGCCATGGTTGCGGCGCAGTCCGCCTCGTCGAGTGCGGCGTCCACCGTAATGTCACGAGTCGGGCGCTCGAGAGCGAGTTCAAACACTTTGAGGCCGAGATCGAAAGTCTTGCAAATCTGGTTTACGGCCGCGCCGCCTGACTGAAAGTTGGCCACCATCTGGGCCGTCACCTCCTGCGGGTAAGGCGAGACGCCCTGTGCCGTCACCCCATGGTTGCCAGCAAAAACTGTGACAACCGGACGCGAAACCTTGGGCGGGTAGCTCGCCTGCCAGGACGCTACCCAGGCGGCCAAATGTTCGAGTTCACCCAGGGCACCAGGTGGCTTGGTCAACACTGCGTCACGGGCGGCGGCGGCGGCGGCGGCGGATGCGTCGGCCCCGGGAAGGCGGCTCATCAATGCCCTGATATCGTCAAACGGCAGCGCCGATGCGGAACTTGTCATAACTGTCCTGTATTGTTCTATTGTCAGTGCTGACTGATCACAGGATTCGGCCACCGGCTGCAACATGAACGACATACCGCCGCAAAATAGCGCTTTTCAGGGGAATTTGCGCCCGTTCGCCGAGTTCCTGCTGGCGCTCAGCTTCCTGACGCGGCTGCCGGTGCCGTTCCTGAGAACAATCGACATGCCGCCCTTGGCAACGGCCATGCGGCTGTTTCCCGTGGCTGGGCTGGTCGTGGGAGCAATCACCGGATTGGTGCTGGTGGCAGGCAAACTGGCGGGCGTGCCAGCACTTCTTGCGGGAGCTGCAGCATTAGCCGTGACTGCCCTTGCAACGGGAGCCCTGCATGAAGATGGTCTTGCTGATGTGGCGGACGGTTTTGGCGGCGGACAGTCTGCCGAGCAGCGGCTGGAAATCATGCGCGACAGCCGCATTGGCGCATATGGCACCATAGCCTTGATCATCGCGTTTCTGGCGCGAGCGGCGATCCTGGAAGAATTGTATTACCGCTCGCCCACGGCAATCGTGCTGGTCCTCATGGCTGCGGCGGCCTTCTCGCGCGCGTTGATGGTTGATCTCTTGTGGGCAACCCGCCCTGCCCGCAGCGATGGGCTTTCGGTTTTTGCGGGCCGGCCTGCAAAGGGTGATGCACTTATCGCTCTGGCTTCCGGCGGCGGCATCGCATTGCTTGCCATTGCATACAGCCTGTCTCTGCAGACGGCCATCTTCGCACTGGTTGCTGGCGGATTGGGACTCGGCCTCGTCCGCACCATCGCCATGCGCAAGATCGGCGGGCAGACGGGCGATGTCTGCGGAGCGGCGCAAGTTATCAGCGAAATCGCCATCCTCGGCACGGCCATTTCAATGATTGGTTAACCGTAAACACTCGAAGCCGGCGCAGTTTAATCAGTTGTAGAGCGCAAGGCGCTGGAATCCGCTCCAGTTCGTGAGTGGAGTGTTAGATGCGATTGGCCCCGGCCCTGCGTCCTGTATTATTGGCTGGCCTGTTCTTCGTGGCTGGCGGATTGCCACACGTGCAGTCAACTGAACAACACATGCAAATTCCCACACTCATGGCGGTCACCGAGCTCAAGGCCGTCGATGGCGGGCATTTCGTGACGACAGCTTCCATCAACCGGCGCGATGTTGTGGTTCTTGTCGATACCGGCGCCTCAGCCGTTGCCCTCAGCTTTGAGGATGCCCGAACGGTTGGCCTGCGGCCGGGATCGCTGACATTCGATGTTCCGGTTTCAACCGCCAATGGCATTACCAAGGCGGCGCGGGTGACGCTCGACGAGGTGGAGATCGACGGCGTCAGGGTCAGCGATGTGCAAGGCATGGTGATGCCCGAGGGCGCCATGAGCGGTTCGTTGCTCGGCATGAGCTTCCTGAGCAAGCTGAGCAGCTTCAAGGTCGAAGACGGCGTCCTTTACCTGCGCAAGTAAAGGGCGTATTTCCCTCCGCTGCGCCGCTCCCGGGCGGCCTAGCCTTGTTCCAATCGAGTAGTCTCGGGTGCGATGAACAATTCCTATTCAAAAGAAATCGAGACTCCCTGCATCAAGGTGTGCGTGGTGGAACCTGATTCGGGCTACTGCATCGGTTGCGGTCGCACGCGTGGTGAGATTGCTTCCTGGCTGTCATTTAACCCGGTCGAACGGCGCGGCGTCATGGCAGAATTACCTGAGCGCGTGGCTAATCTCACGTTGCGCAAGGCAAGGCGCGGTGGCCGCCGGGCGCGGTTGGGAGCTGGAAGCTAGAACTCTTAGAACTGCCAAGCGAAGTTGACGCCGCCCGTGTAGTTCTTGGTGTCCTTGAGCAGCAGTCCGCCTACCTCACCGGTCAAGCTCAGTTGAGCGTTTCCACCAAAACTGAAGTTGAGACCACCCTGAAGCCTGAGGTCGACATTCGGATCACTGAAAACTGTTCCCAGAACGTCATCCACAACCTTGTTGCGCATGGCCCAATCGACCTGGGCTCCCAACCATGGCTCCATCGTGGTAGCCGCCCCGATGGCGAAGGTGTTGCCAACCTGGATGCCGGGCGAAAGGATCGCCGTTTCGATGGTCTGGTCGTTCAGGGCGAAGTTTCCATCCTGCCACTCCTTCGACCAGGAAAAAGTCAGCGAGGGTGAGAAACGCCAGGTGCCAGAATAGTAGTACCCAGTAAGGCTCTCGCTCGTTTGCAGCCGCACCGAGTCCAACTCTGGCAAGGCATTGACTTGGGTATCAATGGATGTCGCCAGCACGTTGGCGGAAAACACCCAACTGTCTGACAAGTTCCAGCCGAGATAGGCGCCACCGCCCCAGCCATCGGTTTTCTGCGTCGGCGGGAAAACGCCACTGCCCTTGAGATCGGACGTCTCATAGGTGCCCATGAGGCCGAGCACGAGATTGCTTGCAACCTTGTAGTCAGCTCCGACAATGGCGTTAACCAGCAGGCCATCCATGTCGGAAATGGGCGAGTCTTCGTCTTGCCAGCTGAACTTGCCGTCGATCCAGACATTCCAGGCGGTTGATGCCGCAGGGGCTGCGACATCGGCCGATGGAACGATGACGATTGGCCCGCTGGCCGTCAAACGGTCCGCCAACTCACGATCATCACCAATGCGAAGTCCGGCAGGTTCAACCTGATTGGCACCAGGATCGAAACGGCCAACGACGATGTTGTGGATCGACGTCGAGGTATTGATCAGCGACTGATAGTTGAGGTGCGGCTTGCGGCAGGCCGTCACGTCAGTCTGAACTGTGGAGGCGTTGAGTTGCCCCTCGCAGTCCAACGCAGCGGGAGGCACCGCTGGTGGAACAGTGGGCGGTACCGTAGGCGGGACGGTGGGAGGCACAGTTGGCGGCACCGTAGGAGGCACAGTTGGCGGCACCGTAGGCGTGGCGGGGAGGCACAGTCGGCGGGACCGTAGGTGGCACAGTCGGCGGGACCGTTGGCGGCACTGTCGGCGGAACGGTGGGAGGTACGTTGGGAGGGACCTCTATTGGCGGCGGAGGCGGGTTAGGCGGAACAGTTGCCTGAGCCAGCACTTCCGAGCTCGCGCCCGCGAGATAGGCAAAGGACATGAATGTTACGACGACTTTGGCTCGCTTCATGGTGACGCCTACCCGCTTGTTCGTTTCTTGATTAGCTCCGCGTTTACCACAACCCATATGCGGGATATAGCCTCATTCAGCCGCCACCTGCTCGCCTTCCACGCGGGGCAAGGCCTGCAATATCAACTTCAGGTCGTAGACGTGACTGATATTGCTTCCGGAGAGGAGCTGGCGCCATCTGCGGCCCCCCGGCATGCCGTGGAAGAGGCCCAGCATATGCCGGGTAATGCGGTGCAGCGGGATGCCCGACGCCAGCTGTTCTTCGATGTATGGCAACATGGCGATGACCGCTTCGCTCCGGGATGCAACGGGATCGGCTTGCCCGGCGAACAGGCTGTCCACCTCCGCCAACATCCAGGGCCGGTGATAGGCTTCGCGGCCATACATGAGGCCATCCAGATCAGATCAGATGAATAAAATCCTCTTTCGGGCTTGACAATCCACCATTTAGGATTATATTCAATTGCGGAAAGGAGGCCTTGAGCCTATGCACACGATCATAATCCAGTGGTGGTATCTCGCGATTTTCCTTGGGGCTCAGGCCTTTAAGCCAAGCCTTGCGGGCGTGCACAATGAAGGTGGCGCATCCGGTCGCGGCCACCACCTGCACGAACTGCTGCAACGCCTCATCGGCATCCTGGTCATCAATGCCAATGCGGCACTTCACCGTGACTGGCGCACGCACCGCCGCCGCCATCGCCGCCACGCATTCGGCGACCAGCTGCGGTTCCGCCATGAGGCAGGCGCCAAAGCGGCCTTCCTGCACCCTGTCCGACGGGCAACCGACATTGAGGTTGATCTCGCAGTAGCCAAAGTCCTCGCCGATGCGGGCAGCCTCGGCCAGCAGTGCTGGCGAACTGCCGCCAAGCTGAAGCGCTACCGGCTGTTCGCGCGCATCGAAAGCCAGAAGCCTTGCGCGGTCTCCGCGCAGAACGGCCTGCGCCGTCACCATCTCGGTATAGAGCAACGCATGCTTCGACAGCACCCGGTGGAAGACACGGCAATGCCTGTCTGTCCAATCCATCATCGGCGCAACGGCAAACACTTTCCCGCGCGCCACAGGCGATGGTGTGTTGTTGGTCATGCCATGTATCTAGCGCCTAACAGTACTTGGGCTCAATTGGAAAAGGCGGGAAATGGCGCGCGCTTGGCGGCCGTGGCAATCGCAAGTTTGCCTTCCGACTTGGAATTTGGAAGCAGCGGCCAAGGATAGCAACTCACCTTCTTGCAAGAAAGCTGCTCCAAAAACGGCTCGCAAGTTCGTACATGTCATCACCCGGCACCAGCTTGTGGCGGCACCCAAATCTAGGCTGGACCTGCAGACTGCGCCGAAGCTGTCCGCTTCCATTGTGCCGCTGGCTGCTTCAGCCTCAGCCCTTTACGACGCCTTCCGCAAGACCCTTGAAAAACAGCTTCTGCGCGAAGGTGAAAGCTAGAATTCCCGGTGTTACAACGATCATGTAGACAGCGGCCAGGTTGGGCCATGTCCACTGCCCTAGGCCGCCCTGAGCGCCTGCGAGAACGACGGGCATAGTGCGCGCTTCCTGATCGTTCGTCAGCGTCGAGCACAGCAGGAATTCTCCCCAAGCTGTGACGAAATTGACGATGAAGATGACGACTAGCCCGTTCCGAGCCATGGGGAGAGCAATCGTCAGCAACGTGCGCCAAGGCCCTGCCCCGTCGACTTTCGCTGCCTCGATCACCTCATGCGGCACGAGCTGGAAGACGCTGCGCATGATGAGGATGCTGATCGCGAGATTGAGCGTCACATAGGGCAGGATCAGACCCATTGTGCTGTTGATGAGGCCAAGGCTGTTCTGGATTTCATAGACGCTGATGATTGAGACGACGCGGGTTGGAAAGTAAAGCGAGGCTAAGAGCGCTGCTACCAGGATGCCGCCGCCGCGAGGTCGCATATGGACAAGGGCATAGCCGGCCAACACTGCGCAGACGGTTGTCAGAAGAACGGTTCCCGCCGTGACGTATATGCTGTTCCACATATTGATCGGCAGTGTTTCGATCTTCTGGAACACATACGCATAGGTGGTGAAGTCGAACTTGCGCGGCCAGAAATCGCCGCGCATAGCATCCGGGCGTGATTTCACCGACATGATCAAGACCCATGCGAGCGGCAGCAGGATCACGATCATGAAGAAGTTGATGATGCCGTGGCGAATGATGACCGCAAGATTTCGCGCGAGCCAGCTGCGTGTGTCGGCACTTTCCGCGGTTTCCAAAACCGTGTCAGCCATTGCCATCACCCCTTGGTCCGGAAGATGCGGAGCAGTACGACCATTACCATCATCATGGCGACCGATCCTATCATGCCGATGGCTGCAGCATATCCCTGGCGCCAGAGGCCGAGCTTGAAGGCCTGATCATACATAAAAATCGTCCAGGTGTAGGTCGGACTTTCGCGGTTAAAGCCGCCGAAAATCAGATACTCGTCGATGACAGCCATGGCGCTGCCGAAGCGCAGCACGACAAGGATCATCATGATTGGCATGAGGCGTGGCAGCGTGATGTGCCAGAACATCTGCCACTCGGTGGCGCCATCGATGCGCGCGGCTTCCGGCAGGTCCCTGGGGATGGCGGCAAGCCCGGCGAGAAAGAAAATTGTGTGGTACCCGAGGCCCCACCAGACCTCCATGGCGGCGATGGCGGGCAGCGTCAGAGCCGTGCCGCCCAGCCATTGAGGCGCGTCCTGAAGACTGAACCAGCCCATTGTGTTGACCAGGAAATTATTGATGGGTCCGGACTGGAAATTGTACATCCACTTCCACAATACAAACACCAAGGTGCTCGGTATCACGGCAGGGATCAGCAAGACCACGCGGTACACGGTGGCAAGCACTGGGTTACGGATGCGATCAATCAGGATTGCCAATATGAGGGGCAGGATGATGCAGCCGGGAAGAAACAGAATGGTGAATTGAACAGCCCGCCACAGGCTCTTCCACATCAGCGGATCGGCAAGCGCCGCAGCGTAATTGGCGAAGCCCACCCAGTTGGCAGGCTCATTGGTGAGATACTGGTAGTCGGTGAAGCTGATCCATACGACGCGGATGATCGGGTAGGCCTGATAACCGATGAAAAAGACAAGTGCCGGAACGAGAAAAAGCCAGGTGCGCAAATCGCCGCGCAGCCTATCCAGAAGGCCGAACTGGCGTTCGTCCCGCACATCAATTGCTTCGGCGCCCGCATATGTCATGGCGCGGCACTCGAACTGCTAAGGAACAAGGATGTTCCACCCGGCATGTGAAGCAAGCCTCCAATGGATGGCCGGGGCACTTGCAATGCGCCCCGGCCTTTCCGCAGGAATGCGTCAGCCTTTTGCCATTTCGGCCTTAACGGCATCGGCAATCTTCTTCATCACTGCCTTCTCATCCAACTCTTCGCCCTTGAGATAGGCATCCCAGAACGGCTTGCCGATGACGAACTGCTGCAGGCCGAACAGATGGTTGGTGATGGCTTTGGCGCGGTCCAGCTGGCCGCGAACGAGCCCGACAAATGGCGGCATCCAGTCCGGCTTGTTGGCATCCCATCCGGCGTAGATGGACTTGTAGGGCGGCAGGTGTCCCGGATGACCGCTGGCGGTGCCAACGATCGAATCCTGCCAGATCTGCATGTCGTAGGTGAGCGCCTTGATGTATTCGGCCGCCTTCTCCTTGTTCTTGCCATGCTTGAAGAGCGCGCACCCCGTGGTCCAGAACACCGTCGAGCCCGCACCGTTTGCAAATTTCGGCAGGGGACCGAGGCGGAGTGCCTTGGGATCGTCCCAGTACTGCGCCATCCGCAAGGGTGCGTTGAAGTATTTGGTGTAGTAACCGACCCGTTGGGCGGCGAAGGCCACTTCGTCCGGCGTTCCGTTGACACCGCCATCGGAAGACCCTTCGAGCAGCAGGTCGGGCGTCGACATGGCGAATATCTTCTTCATCAGGCGGAGTGCTTCGATGGAGGCATCGCTTTCGAAGTTGAACAGGCCTTCAGCTGTGTAAACGTCCGGGCTCATCGAGTGTGTCATCGGCGCCAGCGAACGCCAGCCACGATCATCAAACACCGCACCAAACGGCGCCGCCTTTGAATCGACGACTGCCTTGGCGTTAGCGAGATGCTCGTCCCAAGTTTCAGGCGCCTTGTCGGCGAGACCTGCCTTGCCGGTCAGGCCCGAGTGCCAAGAGTTGCCGATGACATCGAGAAGGAACGGCCAGCCATAGAGCTTGCCATCAACGGTCCCCTCCGCCCGGATTGAGGGGATGATATCATCCAGCACATCCTTCGGGATGTAGTTGTCCCACGGTTCGATCACGTCGGCCTTGATCATGGCCGACATTTCAACGAATGGCGTCTGGCCGACGTAGACGTCCCAGGTCAACTCCTTGTTCTTTGCTTCGGCCACAAAGCGCTCGATGCCGAAGCCTTCGACCGGGGCGATCTGGTAGTTCACGCCCGGGAACTTCTCGTTGACCTTCGGAATGCTGGGATGGAGATCCTGAATCCACTGGTAGAATGTCGGCGTCAGCGGGCGATCCTGTGCGAAAGCCGGCATCATGCTGCCCTTGGCCACGGCGCCGACGCCTGCCATGCCGAGACCTGCCATCAAACTGCGCGTGAGAAACTCACGGCGGTCAATCTGTCCACGCAGCAATTCCAGCCGCGAAGCTTCCTGCAACAGAAGTTCTCTTTCCTTGCGAATGCTCATTGGTTTTCTCCCAGATGTGGCACGGACTAACTGATCCGCAGCTTCACAAGTCGATGCTGTCACAAAAGCGCCCCTCCCACAAGATGCGTAGCGCCTCCAAAGGCTTGTGCAGATGCCGAATTTAGGCAATGCTGCATACGCTAGGAGCAGGAGTGGGGCGTGGCGTCAGTCGACATTGTCGGGGTGCGGAAATCCTACGGCACCCAGGAAGTCATCCATGGCATCTCGGTCGAGATCCCCGATGGCGAGTTCGTCGCCCTGGTGGGCCCTTCGGGCTGCGGCAAGTCGACATTGCTGCGAATGATCGCCGGGCTTGAAGACATCACGGGTGGAATCGTCCGGATCGGCGGCCGCGTGGTCAACCATCTGGAGCCGAAGGAACGCGACATCGCCATGGTGTTCCAAAGCTATGCGCTCTACCCCCACAAGACGGTGGCGCAGAACATGGGTTTCGCGCTGCTGCTGCGGAAGGAGCCGAAGGCCGAGATCGAGAAGCGCGTGCAACGCGCCGCCGAAATCCTCGGCCTTGTTCCACTCCTTTCACGTTATCCGCGCGAACTCTCAGGAGGACAGCGTCAGCGCGTTGCCATGGGCCGCGCCATCGTGCGGGATCCTTCGGTGTTCCTGTTCGACGAGCCGCTTTCCAATCTCGACGCCAAGCTCCGCGTGCAGATGCGGACAGAAATCAAGGAACTGCATCAGCGGCTCAAGACCACGACAGTCTATGTCACGCACGACCAGATCGAGGCCATGACCATGGCGGACCGCATCGTCGTCCTGCATGACGGCGTGGTGGAGCAGACCGGCGCACCGCTTGAACTCTATGACCGGCCGGCAAACCTGTTCGTGGCGGGCTTCATCGGCTCTCCCGCCATGAACCTGTTCAAGGGAACCATCAAGGGCGGCAAGTCGCCCACGTTCGAAACCGAGGACGGCACCAAGCTGCCGCTCGCTTCAGCGCCAGCCGGGACCGATGGCAAGCCGGCCATTTACGGCATCAGGCCCGAACACCTGACGCTCGGCGGCAAGCTTTCAGCACAGGTTGCGGTGATTGAGCCTATGGGTGGAGAGACGCAGGTCGTTGCGAGCCTTGCAGGTCAGAAGTTTGTCGGTGTTTTCCGCGACAGAGTCAGCGCCCGGCCGGGCGAGCGGCTGCCGCTGTCGCCCATACTGGAGAATGTTCAACTGTTCGACGCAGCATCGGGCCAGCGTCTGTCGTAGGCGCCACAGGAGACTGACATGAGCGTGCTTGATCGCTTCCGGCTCGATGGCAAGCGCATGTTTATCACTGGCGGCAGCCGTGGCTTCGGGCGGGTCATCGCACTGGCAGCAGCAGAGGCCGGCGCCGACATCGTACTCAACGCGCGTGATGTCGCTGCACTTGAAAAGACCGCAGACGAGGTGCGGGAGCGGGGCCGCAAGGCATGGACCTATGCAGCTGACATCGCCGATCCGGCAACTTGCGAAGAAACCTGCCGGAAAGTGCTGGCCGAGCCAGGCGGCATCGACATCCTCGTCAACAATGTGGGTGGCCGCAATCTTGATGTGGCGGTGGAGGCGACCGACCTCGCCACCTGGTCGAAGTTCATCGACCTGAACCTCACGCATGTTTTCCTCTGCACGAAGATGATTGGCGGCGCCATGCTCGCCCGCAAGTCGGGACGCGTCATCAACATCGCATCGATCAGCGGCATGATCGCCAATCGGGGCATTGCCGGCCGCCATTACGAAACGGCGAAGGCCGCTGTCATTCATTTCACCCGCGCGACTGCCGCAGACTGGGCGCCGCGCGGCGTTACGGTGAACGCCATCTGCCCCGGTCTTTTCATGACGGAAGCCAATCAGAGATGGGCGAAACATTCGCCTCAAGCCATAGAAACCTTCATTCAACAAGTCCCTATGGGCAGAACTGGCGAACCGGATGAGATCGGTCCGCTGGCGATCTATCTCGCCTCGCCGGCCTCAAGCTATGTCACGGGCGCCAGTTTCGTCATCGACGGTGGCTACACCCTGTGGTGAGGATCAAAGCTTGATCTGCTCGTAGGTTCGCATCCAGGGGCGAACACGCTCCAGCGCCGCGCTGGCGGCGATGACGCTGTAATCGTCATAGCGCCGTCCCGCAATCTGCAGACCGACCGGCAGGCCATTTTCAGCAAGGCCCGCCGGACAAGAGGCAGCCGGATGGCCGTTGAAGTTGATCAGGAATGTCATGCACCAGCCGATCAGGCGATTGATCTTCTCGCCATTGACTTCGGCCGGACCGAGCGTGTTTCCGTCTGTCGCGTTGTCGACAGCGAGGCAGGACAGGGTCGGCGCGACGAGGAGATCGTATTTGTCGAACACCAGTCTGAGCGCATCGTAGACTTCGCTGCGGATCGCCTGAGTGTCCAGCCAATCGGCGGCCGTCATCTTGAGGCCAATCTCGTCCCAGTGCCAGAACTCGGGCGGCATGTCGTCATGATGATCGCGCCGGATATCGATACCCTGCCGCTTGAAGTCCTCAAGCACCGCCACCTGCTTCACCCCGCAAAAGCGGCACCAGGCATCGCTCAGTTCCGTGTGGGATCGCCTAAGGCCGATGTCGACCTCCTCGACGATTGCGCCAGCATTGCGCAGCGCCTCCACTGCCTTGTCAGTCACTGCTGTTACGCGCTTGTCGACCGGAAAGACACCGAAATCCCGGGTGTAGGCGACCCGCTTGCCCTTGATTGAGGACCCGAGAGCGCTCATGAAATCCACGGTTCCCTCAAGCGCAAAGGGATCGCGCGCATCGTATCCCTGCAGCACTGACATGGCGAGCGCACTGTCCTCGACAGTGCGGGTGATCGGTCCTTCAAAAATGAACGGTGTCATACCGCCGAAGGCATCGGGCCTCGATACTAGCGGTACGCGGCCGAAGGATGCCTTGTAGCCATAGGTGCCGCTCCAGGCGGAGGGAATGCGGGTTGAACCGCCACCGTCGGTTCCCTCGCAAATGGGGAGAAGACCGGCGGCGACAGCGCCAGCGCTGCCTCCCGACGAGCCGCCGGTGTTCTTTGCCGAGATTGAACGGGTTTTTGGACGGGCCATACATGTAGTTGTCGCAGGTGCCACGGAAACCGAAGATCGGGCTGTTGGTCTTGCCGACGATGATGGCGCCGGCCTTCTCCATCCGCTCAGCCCAGACGCAATAGAAATCCGCCGTCCAGTTCTTGAGCGCGCGCACGCCGCCAAATGTGCAGACCCAGCCCGGCTTGAAATCGAAACAGTCCTTCATGGCGACCGGCACGCCATGCAAGGCGCCGAGTTCATCGCCCCGCATAACCGCCGCTTCAGCCTTCTTGGCTTCATCACGCGCTTCATCAAGATGCAGGATGATGAGGGCGTTGATCTTGTGGTTGTGGGACTTCGATGCGGGCGATCGCTGCATCCATCACTTCAACCGGCGAAATTTCCCGGCGCCGGATGCGACCTGCAAGAGAGGCTGCCGACTTCCGTTTTGGTCAAGTCTTCCAGCTTAGCCATGGCACTCTCCTCAGACTATTTCGTACTCTTCATCACGGAACGGATCATCGCTTCAGACGTCGCGAGCCGGTCAAATTCCGGCGGGCGCAGCTCGCCGCCCATGAACACATGCTCGCGCCGGAAATGCATGCCGCCAGCTTCCAGCTGCAGGGCCGCAAAATGAATTTCTTTCGGTCTCGCCGTCTCAACGATGCGCTCCACATTGCGAGGCGTGATGCCGCCACCCGGCATGATTATGATGCGGTCTCCTGCCTGCTTCACGAGTTCGGCAATCAGTGGCAGGCCTTCCAGGACACTCGCTTCCTGACCCGATGTGAGAATCCGGTCTACGCCGAGATCAATAAGAGTTTCGAGTGCGGCGAAGGGTTCAGGCGTCATGTCGAAGGCGCGGTGGAAGGTGACGCTCATCGGACGTGCCAACGCCATCAGCTCACGCGTGCGCGCCACATCGACGAGGCCATCGGCCGTGAGCTGGCCTATCACAACGCCGTCAGCGCCTTCCGCCTTCGCCGTCTCGATATCGGCCGCTATGACGCCAAACTCGGGGTCGCTGAAGAGGAAGTCGCCGCCGCGCGGACGGATGATCACATGCAGCTTGATGCCAGCGATGGCGCGCGCCGACCGGATCATGCCGCGGCTCGGGGTGATGCCGCCTTCCAGAAGGCTGGCGCAAAGTTCCACCCGCGCCGCACCTGCGGCTTTCGCCGCACGCACGCCCTCCACCGAGTCAACGCAGATTTCGAAGATCATCAGTCGAGCCTCACCACCTGGCCTTCGTGGATTGAACGGTCCGCCGCCATGACAATCTTCAGGCTCTTGACCGCATCGTTCATGTGGTCGGTGAGATCGAGGTTGTCCTGGATTGCCTTCAGCAGATATCGCTGCTCGCGCTCGCAGAGATCGTCATGGTTCGGTTCGTCCTGCATGTCGATGCGCTGGTCCGGCGTCTTCATGTCGGCATGGTGCCAGAGTATCTGGTTCGTCTTTGTATGGGCATTGATATCGTCCGATTTCACATCGCCTGCCGTCTCCGCCATGACGATGGAAACGGAACCCTTGGGACCCACTACATCCTTCACGAAGAAGGCAGTCTCGCTCATCATTGGACCCCAGCCAGCCTCATACCAGCCGACGGAGCCATCATCGAACATCACTTGCAGCATGCCGTAATTCTGCTGCTTCACTTCGTTCGACAGCTGCGCGCCGATGGCGTGGACCTTGATCGGCTTGGCGGATGTCATCTGGCACATGACGTCGACATAGTGCACGCCACAGTCAACGATGGGCGGGAAGGAATTGAGCAGGCGCTTGTGCCACTCCCAGGTTTCGCCGTTGGATTGCTGGTTGAGGTTCATGCGAAAGACAAGAGGCGTTCCCAGCTGCCGCGCGATCTCAATGAATTTTATCCACGAGGGATGCTGGCGGAGGATGTAGCCAACCACCAGCTTCTTGCCAGTCTTGCGCGCTGTTGCAACCGCCTTCTCAGCGTTCTCGATGGTGTCGGCGAGCGGCTTTTCGACAAACACATGGGCGCCGGCTTCCATCGCCTTGATGGCGAACTGCGCGTGCGTATCCGGCAGGGTATTGATGGAGACGACATCAGGCTTCAGTTCGGCCAGCGCCTTCTCAAAGTTGTCGAACTTCTTTGCGCCTTTCAGCGCGCCGGGCAGTTTTCGCTCAGCGATGCGGCGCTCACAAACGCCAATCACATCGAAGTCCGGAATGCGCGTGTAGGCCAGCGCATGGCTCATGCCCATATTGCCAAGACCAACAACTAATACTTTGAGCTTGTGCGCCATGTGCCTCTCCTATCCGATATGTACCACTTTGCCCGTGCGGGCTGACTCTTCTGCGGCGATCGTGGCTTCAAGGGCGGCAGCCGCGTCTTCCGGCCTGCCGATCTCGGGTGGTTTTCCCTTGAGCGCGCAGTCAACAAAATACTCGAATTCGGCTCGCAGCGCGCCGCCACGAACACCATCGAACATCGGCCAGTAGGTGGTGTCCGGGCTGTGCAGGCGTGACTTGTCGACGATGCCCAGATTGGGGAAGGTATCCTGCACGTGTATGATGCCTTCCGTGCCGATGATCGACATGCGCTCGTCGATATCGAAAGGCGTCTTCTCCGGCATGCACCATACGGTTTCAAGCGTTGCCGATGCGCCGCCCTTGAAGCGGTACATGGTCTGTCCGATATCCGGATATTTCAACCCGCGCACGCTCACTGTCTGCGCATAGGCGCTCGCCACGCGGTCGCCGGTGAACCATAGCATGAGATCGGTGTCATGAATGGCATCGCCGACGATCGGGCCGATCTTCTCCAGAATGGTCGGCGTCCAGGCGGCCGGAATGTTGCGACGCGATTGCAGCGCCACGATCTTGCCGATGCGGCCTTCGTCTATGGCCTGCTTGGCCATGCGGTAGCGCGGATTGAAGCGGCAGATATGGCCGATCTGCAGGATGCCTTTGGATTTCTTGGCGGCGGCCATGATCTTGTAGCAGTCAGCGACTGTGGACGCCATGGGTTTTTCGAGGAAGACATGCTTTCCGGCAGCCAGCGCCTCGACGGCGGGTTCGGTATGCTGGTCCCACATGGTGACAATGGAAACGGCATCGATCTCCTTGTCGGCCAGCATGGCGCGATAGTCGGTGAAGGTCTTCTTCACGCCAAATTTCTTCGCTTGTTCGCCGAGTCGGTCCGGACGGCGCGTGCACAGGGCAGCCAATTCAAGATTGGGAATACCAACGATGGTTTCGCAATGAATCTCGCCAAACCAGCCAAGGCCGATGACACCGATTCGAAGCCTGTCCATCTCGTGCCTCCTAAAAGTCCTGAATGGTGAGTTCGCGCGTCATCACGATATTGCCTGCTGTCAAACCACAATCTACGACAAGGGATGCACCGGTGATGGCAGCTGCTGCATCTGAAGCAAGAAATGCAACCGTGCGGGCAACATCAATCGGCTCGACGATTCGCCCAAGCGGATACCACTTGCGCAACCGCTCGAATGTCGTGTCGTCCTTTCCAGCCTTGAGATCCCAGAGCGGCGTGCGGACCGTGCCCGGCAGAACGATGTTGGCCCGGATGTTGAAGCGGCCATATTCCATGGCAAGCGATTTCGTCAGCGAAATGAGCCCGGCCTTGGAGGCGCTGTAAGCGGGATCGCCGAAACCCATGAGGCCGTTGACCGACCCGATGGCGATGATGGAGCCGCCTCCCCTCTCCTTCATTCCGGGGATGACGGCGTGAGCGCAGTAGTACGCGCCGTTCAGATTTCCCGTGACATCATAATCCCAGCCTTCCGGATCGGTCTTGGCAAAGGTCGGATGGGCGGAGAAGCCGGCATTGTTGATGAGCACATCGATAGCCCCAAGTTTTGCAAACGTTGCGGCCACCTGTTTCTTGTCGCTGATATCAGTGACGCAGGATGTCACCTTCGCGCCTGTCGCCTTGAGTTCCGTGGCGAAAGCGTTGACGGTTTCGCTCTTGTCGAGGGCGGCGATGGCTGCACCTTGCTCGGCGAAATGGCGGCAGAGACTTTGGCCAATGCCCCCTGCGGCGCCAGTGACGGCGACGAATTTACCCTTGAAGCTCATGTCCCAGCCTCCGCGATCTTCATGGCATCGGCGATCCAGGCCAGATTGGCGCTACGCAAATGACCCCAATTGTAGAAGGCGAGCCCCTTCACGCCACCACTGACGAGCGCCTCGGCCGCCGCAAGGAAATCTCCTTTCGTCTGCAGATCGGGCCAGGCCGGCCGCAGGATGCCGCGCAGCTTCTCGCTTCCTCCAAGCCGGCGCTTCACATCGAAGAGATCGGATTTCACCCGCGCAGAACTTGGTTCGTAGAAACAGGCCTCGATGCAGTCGGAAACTCTGGCCAGCGCCGCAAGGTCGCTGCCCTCGTACCATGCACCACCTGTCGGCCTTGCCACAGAAGGTATGACGGCGACAGTTGCATCCTTTCGCACTTCGCCTCTGATTTCGGCGACAAGTGATGTCACGACCTCGCAGCGCCAATCGAGGAACGCCTTGAGCTCGCCGTCCATTCGCGTGTCCGCGAGCCAGAAGGCCTCTGCCATGTCTGCCGGAAAATCAATGTCACTGGCGAGGTAATCCGAGATGTCCTTGGCGACGCGGTCCTTGAGCGCTTTTGCATTTATGCCCTTCGCCTTTGCAGCGGCCATGCAGTGGTCGCAGAAACAGAGCCCCAACTGCTGATCGAGCCAGCGGTTCGGCTGGCTGAGCGCGAACTCATGGTGATAGCCGTGCGCGTAAGGCGCGAAACCGGGTGACTCCATGGAGATGCCGGTGACTGGATAGTTCTGCGTCACATCCCTCGCGAGACCCTTGGCATAGGCGCGTGCCTCCGGATTGGCGGGGCACAGGCTATAGATGTAACGGTCGCCGAAGGCATTGGCGACAGTGGCTGTGGGATGCTGCTGCCCGATCAACGTATTGTGCAGCAACACGAGCCAGGCATTGGCCGCCATATCCTTCGCATCGCAGAGATCGCGCAGAACATCGCGCTCTTTGAGCATTGAATTGGGGACAGGCTTGATCCCCCCATAGAGCTTGGCGTTCGGCTTGAAATAGACCGTGCCGTCTTCCGGGAAAAACACCTTGCCCGTCTTGCCATGGGGCCGAAGGAACTTTCCGGCATGATAACTCGCGGCCATGGTGACAGTGGTCAGGCCTAGCGCCATGAACTCGCGCAGTGCCTCGTGCGTTCCGGCCTCGGCAATATCCCAGGCATAAGCATAAATGGCACGATAGGCGTTCACGCTGACTTGTCTCCAAACCATCCGTCCTTGAGGTAGTGCATGTACTCAAACAACGCACCATACTTCTTGACGAACACGACTTCGAGAAAATCACCCACCACGAAAGGCGGTATGATGATCTCAACTCCGGGCGCACTGATATGGGGCTTCAGATCCTCAACCCGGAACGCCACATGCGGGTTCTGCTTGACGAAGTCCGGCACTGTTGAGTCGGGTTCATATCGCAGGAACTCGATTTTTTCCGGATGGTGACGCGGGTTCGTCACCCAGACGCGGCTCTGCTCCACCCAATCCTCATTGGGCTGCTTCGCTGTGGTCGTCAAACCGACGTGGTCAAATTCAAACATGTCTGCCAACGAGGCGGTGGGCGGCGCCGAAGCACCGCCCCGGCCATGCGCTAAATCCGCTTTGCGATTTCTTCGACGTTGACGGCCTTGTAGGCGTCGGAGAGGGCGAAGCCGTCCGAGTCAGCCTTGATCTTGGCGGCGTCGAAATTGTTGGCGGCGTCGACATAGTCATTCTTGACCACGTCTTCGAGCTTGAAGTCGCCGGTGATCTGGCCGATCTCGCGGCCCACGTCGAAGAACATCTGCCAGCTCTCAGGCAGATGGTAGCCCCACTTCTTGCGCTCCTCCCAACGGCCGGCGAAGACGTTGGCGAGCTGCATCTGCGACTCGACAGCAACATCAGGCGTCATCTGCGAGCCAAGACCGGGGAACTGCTCCATGACGATCTGGGTTGCAGCGCGCGGATTCATCCGGCCGAACTCCAGCCCCATGGCCCAGCCACGGAAATACCGCTCATACATGTCCTTCTTTGCGGCATCTTCGAAGTCCGCCTTGCGGATGACGAAGCTGTTGGCGGGAAGCTTGGAGAAGTCGCGGCCCAGGATGTAATCGAAGTCGAGGCCTTGTCCTTTCCATTGCGCGCGCAGGCCCTCCCAGGCGAGCGCTGCATCACCCTTGCCTTCCTTCAACACCGTACCCCAGGCCGGCCAGCCGCCTTCGACATACTTCACCTTGGTGATGTCGACGCCCGCGGCCTTGAGCATCGGATCGCAGATCGATTGCCAGCCGGCGCTGCCCAGCACCACGGTCTTGCCTTCAAGCGTCTTGAGGCTGTCGGGTTTCTCGCCCTTGCGGAAGGCGAAATCGAACACGTCGCCACCGCCCATGTGGAAGGCGGAGACAAGCGGTATGCCTTGCGTCAATGCCAGCGAGAACACGCCCGGCGAGGGATAGCCGACATCCGCCTGGTTCTGGTCCACAAGTTTGACTGTCGCAGTAGCATCCGATGGGCCAGGCTCCAGGGTTGTTTCAATGTCGCCAAAGTAGCCAAACTTCTTGCCAACCCAATATGGGTAGTCGTCCAGCACCTCGACCGTACCGCGCGGGCTGACCCAACGCACGGCCTCAGCGGCATGAGCCTGGCGAATTCTGCCAAACGTTGTCGCTGTTACGCCGGCAGCCGTGAGCGTCAGGAGTCTCCGGCGGCCGATCATCAAATTACCATTCATGTTCCTTCCTCCTGTGTTTGGACACAAAGTCCGCTTCTTCTGTTGTCTCTCTGCCTAGGCTTCCCAACTGGCCCACTTCTTTCCGAGCCAGAAGAAGAAGATATAGATCGAAATGCCGATCATCGCGAGAATAAGGATGATTGCGAAGAACTGCGGCATGCGGATCAACGACGAATAGTAGGTGAGGCGGTTGCCAAGGCCTTCTGCGCCCCCCACCATTTCCGCACCGATGGCGGTGAGAAGGCCGAAGATCGACCCGACCATGAGGCCGACAATGATCATCGGCATGGCCATGGGAATGCGGATCTTGGTGAAGATCTGAAAAGTCGATGCGCCGAAGGACTTGGCGAGCGCGATCTTGGCGAGATCGACGCGGCGGAAACCGGTGGCGGAATTGATCATCACCATAGGCCCGGAGGCCAGTGCCACAGCGATGATGCGCGGTTCGCTGCCAAAGCCGAAGCGGAGAATGAGCAGCGGCACGAGCGCCAGCATCGGCGTGGTGACCAGCAGCAGGATGTAAGGCGTAACCACCTTCTCGACGAAGGGAAACTGCGTGACCACTGCGGCGAGGACAAATCCGATGGAACCGCCGATGGCGAAGCCCAGGAACAGCTCCCAGAGTGTCACCAGCAGATGTGGCCAGTAGTTCGGGAATTCGGTGAACAAGGCGGAGGCGGTCTGGCTGGGTTTTGGGAACACGTAGTGCGGCACATTAAGCACACCGAGGAGAAGTTCGGTGCCGCCGATGATCACCACCGCGATGAGGATGATGACCACGGTCTCAAGCGCCGTGCGCCCGCCGCCCATGCCCAGTGAAATGCTGGAGATACCGGTGCCGCCCGTGGACTGCTGCTTTTTGTTGAACTCCGGGATCTTCTCCATGCGTCCCTCTCAGGTGATGGCGAGGCCGGCCTGGTGGCCGCTGCCATGCTCGATGCGTGACTTTACATGTAGGACCCGCTCGATGAACTCTGGCCGGGTCTGGATGTCTACCGAGCGTGGACGCGGAATATCCACGTCGTAGATTTCGGCGATGCGGCCGGGCCGAGCGGACATCACCGCCACCCGGTCGGCCAAGAAGATCGCCTCAGTGATGGAATGCGTGACGAAGGCTATGGTTTTTCCAGTCTCCATCCAGATCTCCTGGATGAGCAGATTCATTTCATCGCGGGTAAAGGCATCGAGCGCGCCGAAGGGTTCGTCCATCAACAGCACAGTGGGATCGACGGAGAGACTTCTCACAATCGAGGCGCGCTGCTGCATGCCGCCTGACAATTCGCGCGGCATTTTCAGCTCGAAGCCCGCAAGCCCGACGCGCTTCAGCAATTTGTTGATGCGCTCGCGATCCGGAGCAATCCTCTTGATCTCGAATGGCAGCTCAATATTCTTCTGCAAGGTTCGCCAAGGGAGCAGATTGGCATCCTGGAAGATCATGGCGATTTCCGGATGCGGCTTGCTAATAACTGCATTACCCAACTTTATGGTGCCACTGGAGAGCGAATGTAGGCCAGCCATCGACCAGAGCAGCGTTGTCTTTCCGCAGCCCGACGGACCGAGGATGCACAGAAACTCGCCTTCCCTCACATCAAGAGAGATGTTGTCGAGAGCGTGAACCAGGCCGGTGCGCGTTTCGTAGTATTTTGAGGCATCAGTGATTGCCATTTTCACTTTACCGGTTGAACAACCGGTTGCATTTCTTGGAATGGCATTCATGTCTGCGCAGCCTCACGCGGAAAGAATCTGGAGAAACCAGAAGTTGCCTTGATGGCCCACTTGCCGGACACCATCGCAGCAGCACTAGCATGAAATCATGAAACAAGTTTTCAGAGATAGCAACTGCATATTGTGGGGGCTCCCTGCGCAGGCGCGCATAACAAGGCAAAAAGACGCTTTCAAAAGCCTTTAGATCACAAATCGTGAAGTGGGGAAGACATCAGCGCTTACCAAACCCATTGCCAAGAGTACGTGCACTATGTAATTTTATTTCATAACGCGAGATGTGCCACCGCCGTGAACATCGGAGCCGCAAAACCTGCAAGACGGAAAACGCCCGCGAAAAGGCGGCCGCCGCCGCTTGACCTTGTGTCGCGGCTGGAGCGTGCCGAAGAGCGGCTGACGCCGTCCGAACAACGCATCGCCACCGTCGTTAGATCCAATTTCGAGGCGGCAACGCGCATGAAGATTGCGGAGCTTGCGGCCCGGGCCAAGGTCAGCCAGCCGACCGTGACACGCTTTTGCGTGTCTCTTGGCTGCGAATCCTTTGCCGATTTTAAATTGAACCTGGCCACGACGCTGACGGTGGCATCCGCCTACCTGAACAATGAACGCAATATCAGCGACGATATCGCAAACCTCGCTCACACAACGGCCAAACGGGCAATAGGCGCGATACGGGAATGCCTGGACCAGCTTGATACTCAAACCTTGACGGAGGCTATCGCCGCCATTGCCGCTTGCAAGCGGCTTGACATCTACGGCCAAGGTGGAGGCTCCGCAGCCATCGTTGAGGATGCCAAGCTGAGGTTCTTCCGTCTCGGCTTGCCTGTGTGCGCGTATGTGGATGGCCATCAGCAACGCATGTCGGCTGCGACACTGGACACGGGCTGCTGCGTGCTGGCCATTTCCAACAGCGGACGATCCAAGCCCGTTGTCGAAGCGGTGGAAATCGCGAAATCGTTCGGGGCGCGCACAATTGCCCTGACCCGACCGGAAACACCGCTTGCTTCCGCTGCGGACCTGGTTGTCCGCGTCGTCATTCCCGAGAGCGACAGCGTATTGCTGCCGACGCCCTCCCGATACGCCCACCTTGCAGTTGTTGACACGCTTGCGGCAGGCGTTGCCATCAGGCTTGGCAAAAAGGCGCTGAACAGTTTGCGCCGCGTCAGATATACCGTGGCCCGGATTGGCGTAGCAATTCCGGCTCCCGCGGCAGACCCAGCCCCACTCATGAACGGAACCGAGCAGGAGGAATGACCATGGCACAGTCTTTCGACTTCGTCCTTCGCAAGTTGACGGTCTACGACGGCAGCGGCCGTTCGCCATGGCGCGGCGATATTGCCGTCACCGGCGACCGGATATCGGCGATCGCTTCAGACAGATCACAAAGCCACCCTGAGCGGCAGCGCTGTTTTCGACATGGAAGGCTATGCTGTCGCGCCCGGATTTATCGATGCTCACACCCATGATGACCGGATCGTGCTCGATGCGCCCGAAATGCTGCCCAAGATCAGCCAGGGCGTCAGCACTGTCGTCGTTGGCAATTGCGGCATATCACTTGCGCCTGTGACGTTTGAGGGTGAACCGCCTGCCCCGATGAATCTTCTCGGCGACCGTGAAGCTTATGAATTCCCTACCTTTGCTGCCTATTCCGAAGCACTCAAGCGTCGGAAGCCGGCGGTCAACGTCGTGGCGCTCATTGGTCACTCGGCGCTTCGCCTGCGGACCATGAAAGACATCACCGCAAAAGCCTCCTCGACAGAAGTTGCGGCGATGCAGGCACTTGCCAGGGAAGCCATGGGGCATGGCGCTGCCGGATTCTCAACCGGCCTCTTTTATCCGACCAACGCGGCCGCGGACAGGAATGAAGTCGCCGCTGTTGCCCGTGTCTTTTCCGAGTTGGGTGGCGTCTATGCCACGCACATGCGGGACGAAATGGACCATGTACTGGCAAGCATTGACGAAACGCTGAAGACATCCGCCGATGCCGATATTCCGCTCGTTGTCTCGCACCACAAGTGCGCCGGCCCCAGAAACTGGGGGAAGACGAAAGATACGCTCAAAGTGCTTGAAGCGGCAGCAAAGTCTCGTTCTGTCAACGTTGACGTTTACCCCTACACTGCCGGATCAACCAACCTTCGCGCCGATCTGATTACAGATGAGTATCCGATCAGGATCACTTGGTCGAAGCCGCACCCGGAAGCTACCGGGCGCGCGCTCGCTGACATTGCGGCGGAATGGAATTGCGATTTGCATGAGGCGGCGCGGCGACTTGATCCTGCGGGCGCCATCTATTTCCAGATGGACGAGGCCGATGTCCGCCGGGTCATGTGTTCGCCCATCTCCATGATCGGATCGGATGGCTTGCCGCATGACCAGCATCCGCACCCGCGTCTGTGGGGCACGTTCCCGCGCGTGATCGGACACTACGCGCGCGATTTGGGGCTCTTCACCATAGAGGAAGCCGTTCACAAGATGACCGGCCTCACCGCACAGGTGTTCAAACTCAAGGATCGGGGCGTCATCCGCGAGGGCGCCTTCGCGGACTTGGTGATCTTTGAACCAACCAGAATCAACGATCTGGCAACATATGATCAACCCATGCTGCAGTCCGATGGTATTCACCAGGTGTACGTAAATGGCAGGCTGTCCTTCACCCAGCAGGAGGGCGTCACCGACCGCGCTGGAAGGCTGATTGGCGGGAGCGCGTAATGACAGGGGCTGCTGACACGGCCATTGTCAGACGGTGGCTTGCGAAACTGGAGCGCGCAGCCAAGCGAAACGACGCCAAGACCATTGCGCACCTGTTTGGCGAGGAATGCTACTGGCGCGATCTCGTAGCGCTGACGTGGAACATCCGAACCGCTGAGGGGCGTGACGGCATTGAGCAGATGCTATCGGCCACCTTGCCACGGAGCGGACTAGCAAAGCTGAAAATAAACGGCCCGGCCGAGCGGAATGGCAAAGCTGTTGAAGCCTGGTTCACGTTCGAGACTTCGGTGGCGCGCGGGCGCGGGCATCTTCGCCTCAAGAGTGGATCGGGCTTCACAATCCTCACCACGATGCAGGAGCTCAAAGGCCATGAGGAGCGGCGCGGCCTCACACGCGAGCAAGGCATTGTCCACCGTGCCGATCCTGATCGCAAGATCTGGAAGGAAGAGCGTGCGCGGGAAGAAGCGGAACTGGGAGTTTCGCGGCAACCCTATTGCGTGATCGTTGGTGGAGGCCAGGGCGGCATAGCGCTCGGCGCACGCCTGAAGCGTCTCGGCGTCGATACGATCATAGTCGAGAAAAATCCCCGGCCAGGCGATTCATGGCGCAACCGCTACCGATCGCTCGTCCTGCATGATCCAGTCTGGTACGACCACCTACCCTACATTCCTTTCCCCGATCACTGGCCGGTTTTCTGCGCCAAGGATAAAATGGGCGACTGGCTGGAGATGTATGCGAAAGTCATGGAGCTCAACTACTGGGGATCAACGGAGTGCAGGAAGGCGGTCTTCGATTCCGAAAGCAGGACATGGGCTGTGCAGGTTGAGCGCGAGGGAACATTGCTGGAGCTTCGCCCCAAGCAGCTGGTGTTCGCCACAGGCTCCTACGGGCCGCCACGCGAGCCACGCATCAAGGGCAAGGAGCGGTTCGAGGGCATCCAATATCACTCGGGCCGGCACACGACGGCCCAATCCTACAAAGGCAAGCGCTGCATCGTACTGGGGGCGAACAGTTCTGCCCATGATATCTGCGCCGACTTCTGGGAGGCGGGCGCTGACGTCACCATGATCCAGCGCACTCCCACGACCGTGGTGCGTTCGGAAACGTTGATGAATGTTGCCTTAAAGGGTCTTTACTCCGAGGAAGCCGTTGCGCAGGGCATCGACGTTGACAAGGCCGACCTCATTTTTGCCTCCATGCCATTTCGCCTGCAGCCCGATCTACAGCGCGAACTCTACCGGACCATAGCAAAGCGTGATGCGGCGCTGATCAAGCGTTTGAATGCTGCTGGCTTCATGACCGACTATGGTGAAGATGGTTCGGGCCTCATGATGAAGGCGCTGCGCACCGGCAGCGGCTACTACATCGACGTCGGATGCTCGGAACTCATCGCAAGCGGAGAAATCAAAGTCAGAAGCAAGGTGGAGATTGCCGAGATCAAGGAAACTTCGGTGATCTTGACGGATGGCTCGGAGTTGCCTGCCGACATCATTGTCTATGCCACCGGCTATCTGCCAATGAATGAGTGGCTGGCCACAATCATCTCACGCGAAGTCGCTGATCGCATCGGCCCAAACTGGGGCTATGGGTCGGGCACACGTGGTGACCCCGGACCCTGGCAGGGAGAGCTGCGCAACATGTGGAAGCCGTTGAAGCATGAGGCGCTGTGGTTCCATGGCGGCAACCTGCATCTGTCGCGCCATTACTCGCAGTTCCTTGCGCTGCAGATCAAGGCACGTTCCCTTGGGCTCACAACACCCGTATATTGAAACTTGATTTCATTGACACCAGGAGTAGCTCCAGTTTCTGCAATCGCACCGGAAACTTTCTTCAACTTCGAACCTCTCGGCCGAAACATCGAAGAGCTTGAAACGCCCGTTCCCGTCATCGACTTCGATGTGATGGTGAACAACTTGCGACGCTGGCAGACTCATTGCGACCGGATTTGAATGGCCACTCGTCCGCACATCAAGACCCACAAACTTGTGCCTGTGGCGAAGCTGCAGCTGGCGATGGGCGCCAAGGGAATCTGCGTGCAGAAACTTGGCGAAGCGGAAGTGATAGCCGACGCAGGCATCCGAGACATTTTACGGACCTTCAATGTCATTGGCCGCAGCAAGCTAGACCGCCTCGCCCAATTGATGAAGGTGACGGACATCGCCGTCGTGGCAGACAATGCCGAGATGCTCGAAGGCCTGTCTCATGCCGCCCTGCTCGCGGGCTGCAAGCTCAATGTGCTTGTTGAATTCGATACGGGCTCGGGCCGCAACGGCGTACAGCCTCCGGCTGCGGCTTTGGCCCTTGCCCAGACAACCAACCTCTCGCCGGGCCTTCGGCTTGGGCGCCTGATGACCTATCCACCAACCTTCCAGCGGCAAGCCGTTGCAAGCGCCATCGCGGAGGCAAAGCAACTGCTTTTGCAGTCAGGCCTTCCTTGTCATCGCGTCAGTAGCGGCGGCTCCCGCGATCTGTGGGATTCTTCCGACTTTGCTGACGTCACCGAGTATCGCGCTGGCACTTATATCTACAACGATCATTCGCAGGTTGTGGCAAGGGCGTGCGGCTGGGGCGACTGCGCCGAAACCATGCTGGCTACTGTCGTGAGCACGCCGACGTCGGACCGTGCCATCATTGACGCTGGCACAAAGACACTCTCGAGCGATCTTGTAGGTCCCGAAGGTTATGGCATCGCGCGCGCTGGGTGACGCAAAAGTCTACAACGCCAACGAAGAACACGGATGCCTCGACACAAGCAAGGCGCTGCGCCGTCCCAAAAGCAGGCGAAACACTCCATGCTCTCATGAATCATACCTGTCCCGTGAACAACCTGTTTGACAAGGTGGTTCACGCGCGGGCATGAAGCGCTGGGCGCACTCCAGGTAGATGCAAGAGGAAAAGTACATTGACACCGGAACAACGCCTTGAAAGTCTGGGGATCACGCTGCCCTTGCCACCTTTGCCCATGGCGACCTATGTGCCATGGCGCTTTGCCGGTCCCCTGCTGTTTCTCTCGGGCCAAGGACCGAGATTAGCTGACGGCAGCTACAGCGCGGGGCGCCTCGGCCTCACTGCCGATGTCGCAAAGGGCTATGCGGACGCGCGTTCCACTGGACTTCAGCTTCTTGCCACGGCCAAGCTCGCACTCGGGGAACTCTCCCGTATCGAAGCCGTGGTGAAGCTGCTGGGCATGGTGAATGCCGAGCCGGATTTCTCAGATCATCCCAAAGTCATCAACGGCTGCTCCGATCTTCTCGTCGAAGTGTTGGGTGATGCTGGAAAACACGCCAGGTCAGCAGTCGGCATGGGTTCCCTACCCAACCGCATGACGGTTGAGATCGAAGCCATATTCCTTGTCAGTCCTTAAGCAATCTGAGCGTAGCACCTATCAACAAACCAATCGGAAGAAGCAGGCATGAGCGGCGGGAGACTGGAAGGACGGGTTGCGCTTGTTATTGGCGCTGCGCAGGGCATTGGCAAGGGTATAGCCCAACGCTTCAGAGAAGAAGGCGCTCAACTCGTGCTCGCCGATGTCGATAGCGGCACGGGCCAGAAGTCAGCATCGGAGCTGGGCACAGAGTTCATCCACACAGACATCTCCAACATGGAAGACGCCAAAGCAGCAGTCGCACACGCCGTCCAGGCGTTCGGCAAGCTCGACATTTTTGTGCAGAATGCAGGAATCTTTCCTTGGCAACTGATAGAGCACACCTCGCCGGAGGATTGGGACCGTGTACTCGGTGTCAATCTGCGCGGCGCGTTCAACATCGCGCGCGCAGCCCTGCCTGTCATGCGCAATCAGAAGTATGGGCGCATGCTCTACACCTCATCCATCACCGGACCGCACGTCACCAGCCCGGGGCATGGCCACTACTCCGCCAGCAAGGCTGGCATCAACGGCTTCATCCGCGCTGCGGCGCTGGAGTTTTCCGGGTATGGCATCACCGTCAATGGAGTTGAACCTGGTAACATCCTGACGGAAGCTGTCCAGCTTCAACGCGGGGCAAAGTTCATCGCCAGCATGGAGGCTTCCATTCCACTCGGCCGCCTCGGCACACCGCGCGATGTGGCAAACGCTTTTCTCTATCTCGCTTCCGACGATGCGAGCTATGTCACTGGAACAACCATTGTAGTCGATGGGGGCCAACTCATCCCTGAAGGCGCCGACTTCCGAATCCTGCCACCGGGTTCATAGCTTTGAGCAAGGTGCTGAATGCGAGCGGCACCAAAGTCGGGGGAACCAACTTAAATGACTTGCAAGTCGTGAGCGTTATGAGTCCGCTACGAGATCGCAGTTCTTCATGTCATCGCTCGTCTTGTCAGAATTGTGAACGAAAAGTATCTGACAACAACTACAACGAATGGTTGCTTAAGACACGATCAAAGGCAGTACGCACGGGCGGTGCTCCAGCTCATCAAGATACTCTAGTATCCTGATCGACAAATAAGTGCTATCATGATCTGTTTTGCTTTGGAGGTTGTGATGGGTAAACCGGTTGTCTCGATTGTGTCGAGCGAAGTCGGGCGGTGTGAGCTTGTTGCGCTGTCACGGGCGCGAAAAAGCCAGCAGGCTCTGGCGCAGCGGGCGCGGATTGTGCTGGCGGCAGCCGACGGCCTTGAGAACATTACGATCTGCGCCAAGCTGAATGTTGTCGCCAACACGGTTGCCAAGTGGCGCAATCGCTTTGCCGCAAGACGGCTTGACGGTTTGTATGATGAGCCGCGGCCCGGTGCGCCTCGCGAGATTGGCGATGACGCCATCGCGGAGATGGTGCGGCTGACCCTGGAAAGCCTGCCGAAGAACGCAACCCACTGGAGCTTGCGCAAGATGGGCAAGGCGGTTGGTCATTCACCTTCGACGATCCATCGCATCTGGAAGGCCTTTGGCCTGCAGCCACATCGCACCGAAACCTTCAAGCTGTCGACCGATCCGCTGTTTGTGGAGAAGGTGCGCGATATCGTGGGCCTCTACATGGCCCCGCCACAGCATGCACTTGGTGTTGTGCGTCGACGAGAAGTCGCAGATTCAGGCGCTTGAACGTTCACAGCCGCTTCTGCCAATGCAAATGGGCCAGTTGGAACGGCGCACACATGACTATACGCGTCACGGCACAACCTCGCTCTTCGCCGTTCTTGATGTTGCGACAGGCAGCATCATTGGACGATGCTTCCCGCGCCACCGTGCTGCTGAGTTCAGGCGCTTCCTCGATCAGATAGAGGCCAGCGTGCCTGACGGCCCCGACATTCATCTCGTCATGGACAACTATGCCACGCACAAGACAGACATTATCCGCAAGTAGCTGATCAAGAGGCCGCGCTGGCATGTACACTTCACGCCCACCGGAGCCTCGTGGATCAATCAAGTCGAGCGCTTCTTCGCAACCATCACTGAAGATCTGATCCGGCGCGGCAACTACACTTCAGCCCGCGAACTTGAAAACGACATCAAGGCGTTCATCGCTGGCCACAATGAAAACCCAAAACCCTTCGTGTGGATCAAGTCCGCAGACGACATCCTCAAATCCATTCAGCGTTCTGCCAGCGCACAATGCAGATCGCACAAACTTCAGAATCAGGACACTAGTCTGCAACTATGCGCGCAACAGCATAGGCCCCCAGTTCCACCTCAGACACCTTCTTCAGTTTTGAGCCATTGTACGACAGATAGTGAGGATCACTGGTGAGTGAATTGAAGTTCCTCTCATCCAACATGGTTAGAACAGCACTACCTTGAAATCCTCCCATTCTCGCAATCAGATTCTCACCAGTAAGATTGGCGAGCCAAAGCACCCGGCCCTGCATGGACTGCTGCGCCAGTGCTGCCACCTTGCCGGGAGCACTGATTGCGGCAGCAACATACTTATTTCCACCTCTCTCCCCCAAGCCGCGGACAACATGATAGACCGGATGAATGCCGTGAGAGGAGATCGCCCCTTGAGGCCCAGTTGCCGCGCCCAGCGCAATGAAATCAATTTTGGCTCGTGCTGCGGCGGCAAACAGTCCCAAATTCCAGGCGGCGGCAAACAGACCTTTTTGACGCGGATCAGCACCAGACAAGCAAACACGGCTATTGTGCGGATTAGGAGCGACAGTCGCGCCATAGGGATTGTCGC
Source organism: uncultured Alphaproteobacteria bacterium (assembly GCA_963814455.1). Classification (GTDB taxonomy): domain Bacteria; phylum Pseudomonadota; class Alphaproteobacteria; order Rhizobiales; family Aestuariivirgaceae; genus Aestuariivirga. The sequence goes on from CAWFCR010000001.1 coordinate 280,549, forward strand.
GGCAGGAAATTCCGGAGGGGCCGATATGGTAAGGCAGTGTGCCAGCCATATCCCGAGTCGACCCGAATATCGACGGCAAGGCTTCAAGTGTTTCCATGACGGATACATCATCGGCTGCGTGAACAATGGGGCAAACAGTGTGTGTTACGAAATCAAACAGGCCAACTGGCAGAGGCTTCCGATTGAGTTCGGTGAAATACGAAAGCATGCCGCCGCCAATCTGCACTCCCGGAAATTCGGCGCGCGCGGCTTTTGCCATGCCTTCGTAGCTCGGCCCTGAGGGACGCTCCATATTTGGTTGGAATGACTTCAGGTCGTGCATATGGGTGATTACAACGCTCTCCGGCTTCAAATCACCCGTGCGCACGGCTTTCGCAATTGATGCGACCTCTGCGTCTGCTGAAGCCTCTGCTGGCAATATGATCTCCAGCTTTACAGGAACGGCGCAGCGCCTTGCAATTTCCGCAAAATCTCCGGCTGCTTCGGCTTGCCCACCTTGCCGGCCGTCAATTTGACATACCAGTGCGGAAAGTCTCAAGTTCTTGATCAATTCCACACCGCCTAGTGCCGCCTTTGACCCGGCCATGGAAATTCCGGCGGCCAAACGCGGCAGCTTTCCCAGCCTCTTGCCGAGCGTGACGGTGACTTCAGAAGAGCCTGAACCTCGCTTGACGGACTTCGGCTTGCCATCCAATGTCAGCGTGATTGATTGTTGAAATGGCTTATCCCTCGGCAATGTGTAAGGCCACGGGTCCAACAGCGAACACACATAAGTTTTGTAGGAAGCATCCATCCAGTTGCGGTGGTCCTCCATTTCAAACTTGTTGCCCTCCATCAATACCGTCGCTGTGACGCCTGGCGTCACCGTGTGCTTAAGCGATCGGATTTCAAAGACCGGCTGGCCAGGACTGATGAGCTTTGGAAACCTGGCCTTTTCCTTCTTCCCGTTGGTGTGAATGATCTCGACAGGTTGTCCAACTATCCCTTCAAGCGGATGGAGTACGACAAAACCCGTGCGGTTGGTTACAAAATCTGTCTTGGGGATGCCAGTCGCGTAAAATTTTACTACGCCATCGGCTGCTTCGACTTTCGCGCTGTAGAGCAGTTCCTGACTGTCGTCCTTGCACACGGCCTGGTAACTCACAGAAAAACCATTCTTGGATTGCCTCACTTTCAAATTTGAGATGGTTGCGTTGTACGTTCCCCAGTTTGCGTCACGCAGCAAGAAGGAAATTCCGCGCAAAACTTCCACGCCCCTAAACCGGATGTAGCGCAGGCTGCCGCGATCAAATACGGCAGAGATATCCCCCGCTGTCAGGACTCGTTGGTGTGCTGTCGGCTCTTCCGTGCCAAACAATTTGATGGAACGGCTTGGTTTCTTCTGCACCATGCTGCCTCCCTAGGAGATCACCTTCTCTGATTGTGCGTCGATCACAATGCAGCGAGACACCTCGAAATTGATGGTGATCTTCTTGCCCGGCACATCGCTGCTATCTGCATCAAATTCAGCCACCAGACTTTGTCCCCCGAACGGAAACGTCACTTGTGTTCGCGATCCCGTGGGTTGCACCAACTCGATGGCTACTGAGGCCCGCACTGAGCCCTTCACCGCAGTGCCAGCGCCCCGCATGATGTGCTGCGGCCTGACACCGACAACAACATCTGTTCCGGACTTACCACCCGCAAAGGGAATTTTTGTGTCGTCAGCCAGGACAATGGCTCGTCCCTGCACCACGCCCGGAAGGAAGTTCATTTTGGGGCTGCCGAGAAAGCCGGCAACGAATTTTGTCTTGGGCCGGTCAAACAATTCAAGTGGCGTACCCTGCTGTTCGATAACCCCGTCTCGCAGCAATACAACTCGATCAGCCAGTGTCATGGCTTCAATCTGATCATGGGTCACATAGATCATGGTGCGCTTCAGCTCTTGATGCAGCCGCTTGATTTCTGTGCGCATGTCATCGCGCAGCTGCGCGTCAAGATTGGACAGAGGCTCATCAAACAGAAACAGCCGCGCGTCACGAATAATCGCACGCCCGATGGCGACGCGTTGTCGTTGCCCACCTGACAGCTGCCGTGGATATCGCTTCAGTAACGGCAATATTCCCAGCATGCGCGTGGTCTCATCGACACGGGAGGCAATCTGATCTTCGGGAACTTTCCTTGCGCGAAGAGCAAAGCCAATATTCTCTTCAACTGTCATGTGCGGATAGAGCGCATAATCCTGAAAAACCATGGCCACGTTCCGGTCTCGCGGACGCATGTCATTGACGATTTCGCCATCGATGGCGATGTGACCGCTTGTGATATCCTCAAGTCCTGCGACCATGCGCAACAATGTGCTCTTGCCGCACCCTGATGGTCCAACGAGAACTACAAATTCACCATCCTTGATTTCAAGGTCAATACTCCGGATGGCACGCACGCCGCGATATTCCTTCTCCAGACGAGTAATCTTCACAGTCGCCATGCATGCTCCATAGTTTAAGTCTTATCCTCGCACTGCGCCGAGTGTGAGACCGCGGACAAGATGCTTTTGAACCAGCGTGCCAAGAGCAATTGATGGCACAAGCGATACAATTGCCAGAGCACTCGCTTCTCCATACTGAGCGCCTTGAAATCCAAGAAAAGCGCGAAACACCGTGGGCAAGGTGAAGGTGTATCGGCTGGTAAGGATCAATGCGAAGAAGAACTCCGTCCAGCAAGCTATGAACGCGAAGATGGCCGCGGCAACAATGCCGGGTATGGCCAACGGAATAGCAATTTTACGGAAGGTCATCCAGCGGCTGCAGCCATCCACAAGGGCCGCTTCTTCCATGGATTTTGGTATGCCGCGAAAATACGCAAACATCATCCAAACCGACACAGGCAATGAAAAAACCGTGTAGGCAATGATCATTCCAACATAGGTGTCGTGAAGTCCAATGATCCTGTAGATCAGAAAAATCGGCAGGACGACGGCAACCGGTGGCAGGAAACGTTGTGAAAGCACCCAGAAGGAAAGATGTTTTCCGCCTGTATTGAAGCGCGCAAAACTGTAGGCCATCATTGTTCCGAACAATGCCGATAAGACGGTCGCTGACAAGGATATGATGAGGCTGTTGATCAAGCCTTGAAGACCACGATAGGCAAAGAGAGCAGCAGTGTAGTGTACCAATGTTGGCGCCTTCGGAATCCAAACAGGCGGCACTGCAAGATAGTCGTCACTTGGCTTAATGGAAGTGATGAACATCCAGTAGAGCGGCACTAGCACAAATAGCAGATAGAGCGAGATGAAGAGAATTCGACCGAGGGCTGGAGTGCCTTTCCATGAACGAGCACTGGCTTTTGCCACTAGCTTTGCTCCACTTCGAGAAGTTTGCGCACCAGAACAGATACAACAATGACTGTAAGCAAAAGAAATATCCAGCTTCCGGCTGTCGCCTGGGAGAGATGGAATTGCGTAAACCCGACTGTGTAGAGATAAAATGAAGCTGTGTATGTCTTGGTGCCAGGCCCGCCACCAGTCATAATGAAAATGGTGTCAAAGAGTTTGATGGCGTCCAGCAGGCGGAAGGTGATCGCAAGCGTAATCATAGGGCCCAGGAACGGCAGCGTGATCCGGCGAAAAACCTGAAAACTGCCTACGCCGTCAATCTCTGCGGCCTCATAGAGGTGGGATGGAATGGACGTAAGGCCCGCCAAAAGGATGACAAACATGAAAGGTGTCCACTGCCAGACATCGGCGATAACAAGTGAAATGTAGAGCCAGGGACTTTCGGTGAGCCAGCCGATCGCAACCTCATGGCCGACAAGCAATCCAAGCAGATAGTTGGTAGGTCCAAATGGCCGCTGCAGCAACAGCGTCCAGGCCTGGCCAACAATGACCGGGCTGATGAACAGCGGCACAATTATGACTGACATCACAAGCCCGCGTCCGGGAAAGGTCTTGACCATCGTCAGAGCCAAGGCAAGGCCTAAAAGGAATTCGATAGCGACGTTTGTCACCGAAAGCGCCACGGTCAGGAAAAGCGACCAGCGGGCAACCGGATCTGCAAACACCTGTTGAAAATTCTTCAAGCCGACAAAGGCGTGGCCGGGAATTTGGAAATCATAATTGACGAACAGCACCCAGATCGAGAACAGAAGCGGATACACCGACAGTGCAAGAATGAGCAGAACAGCAGGCGCGACAAGCAGCCATTTGAAATGCCGATCACTCCAATCAGAGAATGCTTCCAGGCGCGAAACTGTGCGTGTGGGTCTTATCTTATCAACCTGCGCCATCCTGCCCTTATCTTTTTGCTGACGACCGAGGAAGAGGCGCGCCTAACCGATGTGGTTGGCGCGCCTTCGATTTTCCGCAGGAAGGTTATCAGTCGAGCTTCACTGCAAGGCCAAGCTTTTCAACCGTGTGATCGGCTGAAGAACCCGGCAGTTTCTTGTACTCCTCGAAAAAGGCTTTCTGGGAGTCTACGCCGAGGCGGTCCGTGGTAACGTCCCATTCGGCTGCAGCTGTTTCCAGGGCCGCCTTTGGATCTGTGCCTGCCCACACCGATGTGCACATGCGGTCAATCGACAAGGCATAATCCTGCCAACCTGGCATGATCATGTCGAGCAATCCCACATTGGCTGAGTCATTCAGATTGCGGAGGTAGTCCTTGGCTGTCGGGAACAAGCTGGCATAGAGATCCGACTTGAAGTGCGACAGACGATAAGGATCACGCAGGGCGTAGGGCAGCATCACGCGTGAGAGCGAAACTGGTGGAGAGACCGCCCATTGCATGAACAGATATGCAGCGTCGAGGTTTGCCGAGTCAGCGGCCAAAGCCTTGTTATAACCCGTCGCATGTTCCGGATTGCCCGGCACCACCGCATAGCCAACCTTGTCCGCAATGGTCGATTGCGGGATGAAGTTGATGGCTTTGTCGCTTTGCGAGTAGCCAGCGGTCATGCGTCCGGTTGGCGGCCATGAATAGATCATCGCCACTTTGCCCTGCAACCACGCAGCCCATAGCGATACTGCGTCGAGTTCGTTGTTGCCCGGGATCGAGGCCTTGTTTGCCGCCAGCATATTCTCCAGAGTCTTGATGCCCTCCGGGGTCGCAAGCTGGGCCTTCATGTTTTCATCAAAGAATTTGCCGTTGTTGGCCCTGAACTGCTGCAGGAAGTCATACTGGTTACCCGGGCTGCCAGCCTTGCGGAAGTGCCCCGCACCATAGACATTAGGGGCCATCTGGTCAGTAATGAACTGCGCGACCTGTGCATAGTCCTCCCAAGTCTTGGGAACCTCCAAAGCCTTGCTGAATTTGGCCTGATAGGCCTCCTTCATCTTCGGGTCCTCGAAAATATCCTTCCGATAATACAGGGCAAACATGTCGCCATCGTCGAAGAAGCCCCAGACTTTCCCTTTGTACGTTGGAAGTGCCTTGTAGAGGGGGTGATAGTCTTCGAGGTCAGCTGTATTGAGATACTTGGCTATGTAGTCATCGAGAGGCGCAATCACCCCACCATCGGCGAGTGATGGCGTCCATGCCGGTTCAATGTCGAGAATGTCGTACGCACCCGACGTTGCGATATGCTCGGCGACCGGCTTCGAATACTGATCGGGGTGAGACAGCTCGACAACATTCGTCTTGATCCCGGTGAGCTGTTCCCACACGGGACCGGAATAGTTGCGCGGGTCAAGAGCTTGAAGCCCGGCCTCATAAGTCATGTTCAGCGTAACGCCTGCATATTGTTTTGCAGCCTGCACGGCACGGTATGCCGAACCATCCGCCGGTCCTTCAGTCGAGGCCTTCATGGCTGCGGCCTGCGCCTTGCCAAGCGGTGTTGCGGGATCAGCAAGGTCTACAGCCGCCTGCGCCAATGCCCATTGGGCTGTTGCCGGAATAATCGATCCTGCAACGGCAATCATCCCGGTCATCTCGCCAAATTTCTTGATGAATGTGCGGCGGGTATGATCTCCCCTCAGCCAGGCATCAACCTCGGCAGACAGGCCTGCTTCAAAATCACGTTTCTGTCGGTTATCCATAGCATAGTCCTCCCATAGTTTGTCTCATTTTGATTGAGGTACTTCTGAGCACAGGCGTCAGTTTACTTTCACACCAGTCTCGCTCATTGACTGATGTGACGTTCGGCATAGCCGGCTAATTTCGCCTTGAATGCAGGCGTTTCAAGCACCTCCCTGTTTACAACACCACGCGGAATGAGACCGCGCTGGACATCAAGCACTGCAAGGACATCTGCCGCGCCATTTCCCGCGAAGCATTGATCAGTCCAGCAAAGGGCATGAGGCGCGGCAATCACATTATCGAGTTTAAACAATGGATCCTCGGGATCAGTCGGCTCAATTTCGAAGACATCGAGACCAGCACCCGCAATCTTGCCAGCTGCGAGAACCGCAGTGAGTGCCTTCTGGTCCACCAGGGGCCCGCGTGCTGTGTTGATGAGATATGCGGTAGGTTTCATCCGGCTGAGACGCTCCGCATTGACAATGTGATGAGTGTCGTTTGTCAGAGGAGCACTTACGCTGAGAATATCAGACCACTCAAACAACTGTTCCAGCGAAACGAGCTCAATTCCGAGTTCAGCTGCGACAGATTTATCAGCATAAGGATCATGGGCGATGAACTTCATGTCGAATGGCTTGGCCAGCCGGAACATCTCGGCGCCAATGTTTCCAATACCGAGTGAGCCGAGTGTCTTGCCAACAAGGCCCACCCCCATGTGTTCGCCGCGCGCTGCAAAGCCCGGCGGTCCCATGCGTGCCAGCTTGTCCTTCACCATCAGCTTGCCGGTGAGCGCCAGCATGAACGTGATGATAGAGACGGCTACAGGGCGGCGTACGCCATCTGGTGTAATGCAAAGTGCAATGTCATTTGCCGTGCAGGCCGCAACGTCGACTGAGTCGTATCCAACGCCAAAACGCGCAACGACGGCCAGCCTGCCGCTCTTCGGCACGCTCACGGCATCGAAGCGATGTGCAAGCAGAATAAGAGCATCAAAGTCTTCTAACTGGTTGCCACGCAAGGGATTGGCATTTTCAAGAAACTCCATCTCTACATTAGGCGCGGACTGTAGCGGAGCGAGGTCAAAGTCACGGAATGTTGGCGAACCATCAGCCTTTCGAAAGTCTCCCGACAGAGCGACACGGAAGGTGCTCATGTCCTTACCCCTTCGCGGATTGACTTTGTTGCAGCAGAAAGCCCGTCGCGCAGCACCCAAACGTCTCCGGAATAGCAGATGAAGTCGAACCCCTGCTTGTGGAAGGCAATTGCCTGCTCAGCGTTGCCTACAAGCCGGCCCAGAGATTTGCCGTGCTTCTTGGCCGCGCTGGTGATCTTCTCCATTGCCTCCTGGAATTTTGGGTGGTCAAAAGCCCCGGGAATGCCGAGCGACACCGACAGGTCGAAATGCCCGACCCACAGACAGTCGACGCCATCGATGGCAGCGATCGCATCGGCATTCTTTGCGCCATCGGCAGTCTCGATCAGGCAGATGACACTGGTTCTCTTATTGGCGTTGGCCAGGGCTTCGGTCACGGGCGCCGCGCGGTAGTTGTCGTGGGCCATTTGTAGGCCGACGCCACGCTTGCCTTGCGGGAAATACTTCACCGAGTCGACCATTGCCTGGGCCTGAGACGCAGTCGAAATCATCGGCGCCATGAGGCCTTCGGCCCCCATGTCGCAGGCGCGCGCCAACATATCGTTCTCCTGGGCAGGAACCCTCACGATGACGGCAACACCCGCCGCCTCGAAATAACGGATGGCGCTTCTCAGTGTTTCGAAAGAAAAACCAGAATGTTCCATGTCAAAGAAGGCAAAGTCACAACCGCCAGCCTTCAGGATATGGCCAATGCCCGGGGTGGCAAACTCAACAATGAAGTTCCCGAGTTTAAGGTCAGGCGTCTTCATCATTTCCCTGAGGCCTGGTTGTTTCATCATCTACTCCGTGGACCCCGATGCCTCGCAAACCAGTTCAAATTCGGCAACATCCTTGCTTACGACGAGATCGGCACTTTCCTGATTGAAAAGCAGAAAATGCTCCGTCTTCATGTGCGCTGCGAAGGCTGGCTTGTCGTCATAAACTTCGTACAGAAAAATCTTGTCGTGGCCATCGTAGGGGACAAGAACGTCGAAACGCTGGCAGCCCGGCTCGAAATCGCAGGAATTCCTAGCGTTTTCATCAATGAGCTTTCGAAAGGCTGGCATGGAACCCGGTTTCAAAATGAACTCCACGGTAATCGCATAGCTCACCTCAAAGCCTCCCATGATTGAGCATCACGCGCTTCGTTGGCATTCAGCCTTGGCCGCATCCTCTCGGATCAATTCCGATTTTGTGGTATGACAGCATGTTTGGTATGATAGGCACCTTGCCATCCACACTCAAGCAGAATAGTGATGCCTTGTCTCGCATGTGCAACAAAAGATGGCTTCGGGGAGGTTCCGCTATGGAGAAGATCAATCACCGGTTGCTTGTAACTGCTGCTTTCACAACGATTTTGTGCAATCAGGCAAACGCAAGGTGAACGCCAATGGATAGCACTCAACTCAAGTACTTGGCGGCCATTGAGCATAAGATCCTGTGGCTTGCTTGCTGGACCATTCACAATGCCAACCACCTGCGGGAAAAGACCGATGGTCTGAAAGTCGGCGGCCATCAGGCATCGTCAGCGTCCATGGTGTCGATCATGACTGCTCTCTATTTTGCCGTGCTGAAGCCAGAGGATCGTGTTGCAGTGAAGCCGCATGCTTCTCCGGTGTTTCATGCCATGCAGTATCTGATGGGCAACCAGACTTTGGAAAAACTGAAGGCCTTCCGGGCATTCGGCGGAGCCCAGTCCTATCCCAGCCGCACGAAGGACATCGACGACGTTGATTTCTCAACCGGCTCTGTGGGCTTAGGTGTTGCGATCACCGCCTTCTCCGCACTGATTCAGGATTATCTCCGCGCCAAGCCTTGGGGACCACGTGGCCCTGAAGGGCGGATGATAGCGCTCGCCGGCGATGCCGAATTGGATGAGGGCAACATCTACGAATGCCTGCAAGAGGGGTGGAAGCACGAACTGCGCAACACCTGGTGGATCATCGACTACAATCGTCAGAGCCTCGACGGCATAGTGCGCGAGGGCCTGTATGATCGCATCGAGGCGATATTCCGCTCATTCGGCTGGGATGTGGTGGTGCTGAAGAACGGCAAGCTGCAGAAGGCAGCCTTTGCCGAACCCGGTGGCAAGAAGCTCGAAACCTGGATCAGCAACTGCCCGAATTCGCTCTACTCGGCTCTGGTGTTCCAAGGCGGGGCCGCGTGGCGCAAGCGCCTCATGGATGACATTGGCGATCAAGGGCCAGTGACGGCGTTGTTCGACCGACGCACCGACCAGCAGCTGCAGGAGCTGATGAACAATCTGGGTGGTCATTGTCTGGAGAGCCTTGTCGAGACTTTCCAGAGCATCAGTCATGACCGCCCGGTTGTCTTCATTGCCTACACCATCAAGGGCTGGGGCACTCCATTGGCGGGACACAAGGACAATCACGCTGGTTTGATGACGGCTGAGCAGATGCGGCAATTCCAGAGCGCCATGGGTGTGCCACCAGGCGAGGAGTGGGAAAAACACGCGGGACTGAGTGCCGACTCTTCAGGTCTCGACGATTTCCTTGCCGAAGTACCGTTCTTTGCAGCAGGACCCCGGCGCTTCAACGATCAGAAGATTGCTCCCGCCGGTCCACAATTCCTCGATGATCGCTCGTTCTCAACCCAGGCCGGATTCGGCAAGATACTGGATAACTTAGCCAAGACCGAGAGCGCGTTGGCCGAACGCATCGTTACCACATCGCCTGATGTCACCGTCTCTACCAACCTGGGTCCATGGGTGAACCGGCGCGGACTTTATGCCCGCCGCGACATTGTTGACACATTCAGGGACGAGCGCATTGCCTCGGCGCAGAAGTGGCGCTTCTCGGCAGACGGCCAGCATATTGAGCTTGGCATTGCAGAAATGAACCTGTTTCTGATGTTGGGTGCTGCCGGCCTCAGCCATTCGCTTTTTGGCAGACGTCTTCTTCCGATCGGCACAGTCTATGATCCCTTCGTGTCACGCGGTCTCGATGCATTGAACTATGCTTGCTACATGGATGCGCGGTTCATGCTCATCGGAACTCCGTCAGGTGTGACGCTTGCCCCTGAGGGTGGAGCACATCAGTCCATCGGCACCCCGCTCATTGGCATGTCACAGGATGGCATAGCCGCCTTCGAGCCCGCCTATCTCGACGAACTCGCCATCATCATGGATTGGGCCTTCGACTACATGCAGCGCGATGGCGATGGTAATCGCAATGAACGCACGTGGTTGCGCGATGAAACAGGCGGATCAATCTATCTCCGCCTGTCAACCCGCGCACTCGACCAACCACCGGTTCGCAAGGGTGATAACTTCGCCCAGGGCGTGATCGACGGTGCATATTGGCTGCGCAAGCCCGGAGCCAACTCGGAAGTGGTCATCGCTTACCAGGGCTGCATTGCTCCCGAAGCGATTGAAGCAGCGGGGCTCATCGGCGAAGACCGCCGGGATGTAGGCCTGCTCGCAATTACCTCTTCGGACCGCCTGAATGCCGGCTGGCACGCAGCGCAGCGCGCCCGCAAGCGCGGCAACGGCATTGCCCAAAGCCATATCGAGCGTTTTTTAGGTGACGTGCCGCGAAATTGCTTGTTGATCACCGTTATTGACGGCCATCCGGCGACCCTCGCCTGGCTTGGTGGCGTCATCGGTCACCGGACAGTTGCTCTCGGCGTCGAGCATTTTGGCCAGAGCGGCACAATAGCTGATCTATACCGCCATTTTGGCATCGACTCTCAATCGATCGCCCGTGCCGCTTCAAATCTTTCCGCTGGAAAGCCAGTGCGCCATCTGGGGCTGGCGGTTTGATCATCCCACAAGATATCAAGACACAGAGTGCCGAGTGAAGAAATGAATTTCCGAAACATCAAACGCCGCAAAGTCCATGAGGACGTTGCTGCACAAATCGAAGACGCAATAATCTCCGGCTCACTAGTAGAAGGAGACAATTTGCCTTCGGAACGCGATCTGATGGAGAGTTTCGGGGTTGGACGTCCAGCTGTTCGAGAAGCCCTGCTACTATTGGAACGAACCGGACTGGTGCAACTGTCCACCGGCGGCCGGGCGCGCATCATTCGTCCAACGGTTTCTGTTCTCGTTAATCAACTGGCCAGTACAGCCAAGCATTTTCTCGCCTCGCCCGGCGGTGAAGAGTCTTTCCAGGACGCTCGCCGATTGTTTGAAGCGGCAATTGCTCGAAATGCCGCGGAAGTCGCAACTGACGAGGATGTATCAAAGCTCCGTGCTGCACTTGAATTCAATCGTGCTTCGCTTGAGGACATGGCAGCATTTGAGCGCACGGATGTTGGATTTCACTATGCCCTTGCCAGTATTGGCGACAATCCGGTCTTTGCAGCTTTGCATGGTGGCATAGCCGGCTGGCTGTCCCTGCAACGCCATATTTCACTGCGCGTTGCCGGCGCGGCAGAGCGAGCTCTACAGAGCCATGAAGCGATATTCGATGCCGTTTCCAATCGAAACCCCGAAGAGGCATGGCGTGCGATGGATGGCCATCTTCGCGAGGTCATGCAATTGTATCGCAAGAGCAAAGGCAAATCCTGACCGGCGTCTTGCTTGTTACAGGTCCACGCCGATGCACCGACGCAGCTGCTGCCGTGACCGGTGCGCGGGCTGTTATGCTGTGGCTTTTCACTATGGCAGCCATGGAGACGAAGCGATGCGAACTGCCAAAGAACTGCAACAGCGGGAGGCAATACCATCTCATTCCAGGGGACGGGGCTGAGACTCTACAAATAAATGGATCGTAATTGGCGCTCACGTCAAAATTAAAGCAGGAAGCTGCTTCATTCGATACCGTTAGGTAACAGCAGCGAAGAGTCGCCATAGGAAAGAAACCGATACCGACTCTGTACCGCGTGCGCATACAACTCACGTATCTTTTCGCTACAAGCACAGCCGCATCCAGTAAAAGCAAGAATCCAGAGGTAATTCGGTTCATTTCTGTTTCCCCCGGAAGATGGCGCTCGCCTGCACAATTGATTCAGCGATCTCACCTATCCTGCGCCCCTGCGCCATGGCAGTGGTTCGCATTAATTCGAACGCTTCGGCTTCACTTATGCCGCGCTGCTCCATAATAATGCCCTTGGCGCGATCAATGCACTTGCGTTCATCCAGTGCCCTTACGGCTTGGTCGCGTTCAAGGCGCAATTTGTCGAAGGCGCGAAACCGCATGATGGCCAGATCAAGGATCGATTTGATGCGCTCGCGTTTGAGACCATCGACGACATATGCCGAAACGCCGGACTCAATGGCATCGAGCATGGCCTGTTCGCTCGACTGATCGACAAACATGGCGACTGGACGTTGCGCGGCCTTGGACAGCCTGAACATGTGCTCCAGTAAATCCCGGTTTGGATTGCCGAGATCCATGATGATGACATCTGGTGCAATCTCCTCGATTTGGCGAACTAGACCTTCGAGCAGGTAGATGGTTTGACTTCGAAATGACCAGAGTCGTGCAAGGCCTCCTCAATCAGCCTTGCGCGCTCGATGCTTTCGTCAATGATCAGGATGGTTAGAAAAGACGTCCTCATCCAGAGATGATGCATTGCACCATGGAATATTGCAACGCGAAGAATGGAGAAACAGGCCTCCATATCTCAAGTTGCAGGCTCCCCTTGTCGATCCAAGCCTTCAGATTTGAAAACTGCCGAGAGTTGTCTCGTTCAAGTGCTGGCTGGCAAAGCGAAGGATGTGCGGTATGTCGGACACTTCCTCGTATTTACGAAGCTGGCGGTCAGACGGCAAACACCCAGGGTCTTTACAGATTGGGTATCCAACGATTTACGGCTCAATCTGGCCCGTAGCGATCTCGGCGTAAAACAGCTCCCCTCAGACCAAAAATTTACGCGTGTTGATGTTTTTATTGACATGAGTTAAGTTTGTCTCACTACCGCTGACTTGTGCGCAGCGCGAACGGAAAGACAGCGAAATCATGACCGGCTTAACGACATCTGAACGGCGCGGCTACCAGCAAATTTGCGGGGCAAACGGAACAATTATGACCATTGCCTGTGACCAGAGGGGCGGCATCCGCAAGATTTTGGCGAAGTCCCCCGCTGAAGAGGCTGCCATCACCAACGCTATGCTGGGTGAAACCAAATCGGATGTAGTGCGCTATCTTGCCTTTGCGGCACCTTCCATCCTTCTTGATCCCATGTGCGCTGTGCCGCAGGTTGTTGACGATGGCGTGCTGCCACGCGATGTGGCTTTGATAATCGGTCTAGACGCCTCAGGCTATGATACCAGCCCGGAAGGCTATTATCTCTCGCGCCTCGTTCCCGACATTAACGCCAGACGGGTGCGTGAACTCGGTGGCACAGGCGGCAAGATTTTGGTTTACCTCCGCCCCGACAGATCTGATGCCAACGACCATAACATGGCAATCATGCGCCAGTGCATTGCGGACTTCGGCAGGGAAGATTTGCTGCTCGTCACCGAATTTCTGACTTACCCGCTACCTGGCGAAGACGCGGCAACATACAAGTCAGTGTTTCCCTCTTTAATTGAGGGCGCCACGCGGATGAGCCTTGACGCAGGTGCCAAGGTTTTGAAGTTGCCTTATCCAGGAACTGCAGATTCTTGTGCGCGGATAACGGCCATGTGCGGTCAGGTGCCATGGTCTGTTTTGTCCGCGGGCGTCGATCACGAGACTTTCCTCGGACAGATCGAGATCGCTATGGCGAATGGGGCCTCTGGCGTTATTGCGGGGCGTGCATTGTGGAAAGACTGCCTGTCACTCGACCGTGCGAAACAGAAGGACATGCTGACCAACAAGGCGCTGCCGCGGTTGCGACAGATCCAAGCAATCCTCAGTCGCTATCCACGCCGGGCTGAGACGGTGTAAACATGGCCGCACCGGCTGCGATCGGCGTTGACATTGGCGGAACTCACATCCGTGCCGCCCGGATTTCCGCAAGTGGTGAAATTCTCGATTGGGCCAGCAAACCGACGCCCGATGATCCGCAACTGGTTACGGCTCACATTTCCGAACTCATCAAATCTCTGGACCAAGCGCATGTCGTGTGTATCGGTTTGGGTGTGCCTGGACGTGTTGATGCAAAGACCGAGCGCATTCTGTCCGGCGGTTACGTCGATCTTGCGGGCCATTCGCTTGCTGATACACTTCGAAAGCTACTCGAGCGGCCGATTTTCATCGACAATGACGGCAACATGGCGCTCGCAGCAGAACATGCGATTGGTGTCGCGTCAGGCGCTGAAAATGTTGTGATGTTCACAATCGGTACCGGAATCGGTGGTGCCGTCATTGCTGACGGCACTCTTTTGCGAGGGCGAGCGACGGCTGGTCAGCTTGGCCATTTAACGGTTGATCTCAAGGGCGAGCCTTGCCTGTGTGGTCGGCGCGGCTGTATCGAAACAACAAGTTCGGGAACAGCGCTTGCCCGACATTTGGCTGCTGCGGACCTCTATCCCGAAACCACTGTTCAATCCCTTCTTGAGAAGGCCGCGCGGGGCGATACAGGCTCAAGCGATGTTCTGGCGTGGTGGGCTTCACCTATGCGTGCGGCCATTGATACAGTTGTTGCCGCGTTCGATCCCGAACTGGTGGTGCTTGGCGGTGGATTGGGCACAGCCATGCATCAGGCGCTCACTGACTTTCCCGCAGAAGCCCAATGGTATAGCTGTCCTGTGGAACCAGCACAGTTTGGCGATCATGCAGGCGTTATTGGTGCGGGACTATCGGCGATTGCAAACTGTGGCGTCTAAGTAATGAAGAAGTTGGTGTTCGTGAATGGTGTTCCTGCCTCCGGCAAGAGCACGGTTGCACGCGCGGTATCTCACGCCACGGGCTGGCCGCTTCTTACTCTTGATACTGTGAAAGAAGCATTCTTTGCGCATCTCGGCACGGGTGACCGCGACTATAATCGCCTTCTAGGCAAGGCGAGTTATCAAGCGCTTTTTTCACTCATCGGCGACTGGCCTGAGACGTCTGCTGCCGTAATCGATGCCTGGTTTGGTTTTCAGCCGGTCGACGTGCTTCAAGAACATCTCGTTCGCGCTGGCACCTGCGCTGTTGCAGAAATTTGGTGCAACGCTCCCGCAGAGATCATTGGTGAGCGTTATCTGGCGCGACTTGCGCAGCGCCACGGCGGTCATTTGGGGAAGGATTATGCCCCGGAACTCATCGCCTTGGCCAAAGTTGCAAAGCCTCTGGGCACCTTTCCCTTGCTGACTGTGGATACGACACAAGCGATCGACTTGCCTCCGGTGTTGGCATTTCTCTCCGCAAGTCTTTGAATTGCTCAGCAGACAGAACAGTATTTCGCGGCGACTGCTCCAACGCGGGATTGAACAATTTGCTGCGAGAGGGACTGACCGCCTTCAGAACTATCCGATTGCAGATTGGCATATTGAGAAATCAGACCTAGTTCGGACGTCGCAGCATCGATGTTTGCGTACAGAATTTTCAATGCATTTTGAATTTTCGGTTGTGGCCAGTAGTAGCGGATGCGGTCACTCAATCCGAACAGAAGTTCAAGGTTGCAGCGTGCACCTTGTGCCACATAACCTTGCCAGTGCTTCGGTTCGTTGTTCATGACGTTCAGAATGCAATCGAGAATGCCAGATTTCTTCGACAGCGGAAGTTGTTCCTCGAAACTTGCCATGGACACCACTGCTTCGCGGTAGGCGGCTGTCAGCTCCGGACCAACCTTGAGAATTGCGAAGTGCGCCTTAACGAGGTCCTGTAGGGCTCCGCGAGATTGATAGTCTGTGGAGTGAGCTTCGAACACGACACCGGGGATTTCGATTACTGCCGCGGAGAGACTGGTTGCCTTGTGCATGTCGAACCGGTGAATATTTGTGTTGCTGAAGTCCACCCCCGGCTGCACGACGATACCGATGACGCGCTCCAAAGCGCCAGCGAGTCCCCGTCTTGAGAAGGCTTGTTTGTGCAACTCAAAGGTTTGCACGGGTGCCTGCGGATGTGTCACCACCAAACCATGGTGGCTGTCTGTTTCTCCACCCGGGCGCGGCACTTCCGTTCCAATGACGTAAAGTGGTTTGGTTTCGATCGCATACTGTTCAGCAACGGCGCAGAGTTCGGCGGCGCGTGCTGAAATCAACTCTTCCGAAAGTGCGCCATCCCCCGCGCAGGCCATGCTGGTATCGAGATGAATTTTTCTGAAACCCGCTTCCACATAAGAACGGACCATTTCACTGGCTTTTGCCATGGCGATGCCTGCTGGTGCAGATTTCCAGGGATTGGGTCCAAGATGGTCACCGCCTAGAATCATGCGGCGTGATTCAATGCCTTCAGCGTGCGCCAATCCGAACACGAAGTCACGAAAGCCTGCTGGAGTTAGGCCCGTATAGCCACCCTCCTGATTCACTTGATTGCACGTAGATTCGATGAGGACGCAATCGGTGCTGTCGCGATAGAAGCGGAGGATCGCCTGCAGGGTTTCGCGGTGTGCCGTGCAGTAGGACGGAATACCACCCTGCCCGATGCTGCGATTTCTGTACACAATGTCCTGCAATTGATTAGTCATGACAGGAAGGCTCCTATTTCTGCAAGCGTGCTATTGCCTTGCATAGGTCCAACTTTTTGGACGGCCAGAGCACCTGCTCCATTGGCGAACCTTAGTGCTTCTTTCAGCGTGTATCTGTCTGAACCTATCAAGGTGACGAATGTGGCGCAGAAGCAATCGCCGGCACCTGTCGGGTCGGCCACTTCAACTTTGTGGGCAGCAAGTTGATGTTGCTCGCCGTTGCGACTGATGGCGGCGGAACCCTTGTCGCCACGCTTCAACACGACAAACTCCGTGCCTTTGGAAAAAAGTGTCTGTGCAAAGTCCTTTAGCTCCTGCCCCGGAAACAGGATTGCGGCGTCCTCTTCGCTGGGCAGGAAGTAGGTGGAGAGATCCATAAGTTCTTTCACAACCTGGAAGTAGACCGGACTGCCTACCAGTTCTTTGCGCACATTGGGGTCGAATGAAATGCGCGCACCTTGGCTGTTCAACGCCTTGCACAGGTGCACAACCTTGTTGGCCATGTTTTCATCCGACAGAGCAGAACCCGAGACATGGACAATTCCGGTGTCGAACTGCGTCAACTTTTCGATTACGCCTGCGCCAATATCAATTTGTGAAGCGGCAGAGTGTACGATGTTGAACACAAAATCACGGCTGCCATCGCTATTGTAGCTGACGAAGGCACTTCCTGTCGGCTGATCTGGAATTGTCTTGATCAAACTTGTGTCGACGCCGTCGGCAACAAAGCGATCCAAAATGACATGGCCAAACGCATCGGCACCGACAGCTCCTACAAAGATCGTGCGTCCTCCACATCGAGCTGCCTGATCGATAAAGATCCCCGCCGCTCCACTGGGATAGGGACCACTATAACGTCCAGCGCGGCGATGATGTCCATCCTTATCACCACATACAAATTCGACCAGTAGTTCGCCGACTGAAGCGATGCCGACTTCTTTCCGTTCCATGTAACTTCCTCGCAATATCGCCGTTCATGATTTTACACAGTAAACTACATTATTGACACACGTAAATCATAAACATGACATTGTAAACTTTGTAGTCGCCTGCTAAACACGACACTTATCAGAGGGTTCATTGCATGCGAGCGAAAAAAATTGGAACCATGGAAGAGTTTGCCCAAGCCGTTGGCGTTTCGCGCCCGACGGTTTCGAAGTATTTCCATGATCCCGCATCTGTGCGGATCAAGACGCGTGCAAAGATCGAAACGGTCCTCAAGCAAACGGGATTCAGGCCGAATATCTTTGCGGTTAACCTCAACCGCAGGAGGACCAAAATCATCGGTCTTATCGTGCCTGATCCCACCGATCCGTTTTATATGACGCTGGCGCGGCGTATCGAGACGGGTGCGGTTGAAGCTGGATATCTAGCTTTGGTGTTGAGTTCCAACGGGCTGCCGGAACTTGAATCGCGTGCGATTGAAACCATCACGTCGCTCAATGTCGCTGGTGCCATCATCGCACCCCTTGGCGAGAAATCGCAACATGCCAAACTGAAGACGCTGGCGCGCGAGATACCACTCATTTTCATTGATGCCCCACTTGATGATGAAGGGCCGTTTGTTGGAACCAACAACCAGCAAAGTGTAGCGCTGATCACGGAGTATCTTTGCCGCTCCGGCGACCAACCAACCTACTTTGATACACCAAAGGTCAACAATAATGCACTTGACCGTCGCAGTTCCTATACACGGACCATGGAACGCCTAGGCTTTGAGCCGCGCTATGCTGATATTCCGCCCTCGGACGATTGGGATTTTGAGCGGGTGTCTTTTGAACAGGCTGCGCGCATGCTGGCAGATAACGGATTTCCAACTCGCACCATTCTCTGCGCCAATGATCGCGTTGCATTCGGCGTTCTTGCGGCCATGTATCAAGCGGGAAAGAAAGTTGGGTTTGCACCTGATTGCGACTTCCGCGTGGCCGGGCACGACAATCAGCGGCTGAGTGCATATACTTGCCCACCACTTACCACCGTTTCGCAGGATCACAATGAAATGGGCCGGATCGCGCTGAAGATGCTTTTTGATCGCATCAACAGCGGCGAAACTTCAGAACGTGGCGAGCGTGTGCTGCTCAATGCGGAATTGGTTTTGCGCAAATCTGCTTGACTCTATTTGCCAACCATCAACCGCACGATTTCGTCACCTGTGGTTTCTTTCGGCCTGCGTTCGCCAGCGTTTTCGCCACGACGGAACACAACGATGCGGTCGGCAACTTCGAATATGTCACCAAGATTGTGCGAGATGAATATGATACCTTTACCTTCGGCTTTCAAAGATTGAATGAGTGATATTACTTTGCGTTGCTCGGGAACACCAAGGGCCGCTGTCGGTTCATCCATGATCACCAAACGGGCATTCCAATACATGGCGCGACCAATCGCCACTGCCTGACGCTGCCCGCCGGAAAATGCGACAACCGGCGCATCGACACGCTCCAGATGGAAGTCCAGGCGTTGCATGGTTTCGCGGGCGACTTCGGCCATTTTCTGGCGGTCGATTGCA
This sequence comes from uncultured Alphaproteobacteria bacterium, assembly GCA_963814455.1. Lineage (GTDB taxonomy): Bacteria > Pseudomonadota > Alphaproteobacteria > Rhizobiales > Aestuariivirgaceae > Aestuariivirga. The sequence goes on from CAWFCR010000001.1 coordinate 299,684, forward strand.
GGCAGGAAGCCGAAGAGTTTCTTCATGGGTTCGCGGCCCAGGAAGATGTTGTCGCCGATGGGCAGATTGTCGGCAAGCGCCAAGTCCTGGTAGATCGTCTCGATGCCGTTGTTGCGTGCTTCTTGCGGTGTGGCAAAGGCGATACGCTTTCCGTCCAGAAATATGTCTCCAATCTCGTAACTGAAGACGCCAGAGATGGCCTTGATGATAGTCGACTTGCCAGCGCCGTTATCACCCGCCAGCGCCAACACTTCACCCGGATGCACATCGAAGGACACGTTGTTCAGGGCTTGCACGCCACCGAAATGTTTCGACACATTTTTGACGGAGAGAATGGGCTCACTCAACTTGACGCCCTCCGGTGAAGCGGCGCTGGGCCTGATCGACCAACACGGAAATGATGATCACGGTGCCAACCGCGATGAATTGCCAGAAGGGTTCGACATCGACGAATACCAGTCCGTAATCGATGACGGCGATGACCAACGCGCCTGCGACTGTGCCCCAAATGGTGCCGGAACCGCCGAACAGGCTGGCACCACCGATGACAACAGCGGCAATCGACAACAGCAACAAGGGTTCACCCGCTTGCGGTGCGCCTGCGGAAAAGCGGCCTGTGTAGAGTACGCCGGCGATGCCTGCCATGACGGCTGACAGGACGTAAATTTTCATTGTGAGGTTCTTGATGTTGATGCCTGCGCGACTTGCGGCGGCCTTGCTGGCACCCATGGCATAGGTGTGCTGGCCGAAGCGGGTTTGCGACAACATGTAATGCAACACAATGCAACAGATGGCAGCGAGGATGACGAGGACGGGCACGCCAAGCACGCGATCATTGCCGACGCTGGAATACCAGGGATTACTTATCGCGATGGTCATGCCGCCGGCGAACAGATAGGCGGAGCCGCGGGCGATGCCGTACATGCCCAATGTTCCGATGAAAGGCGGAACTTTTAATTGGGCGATTAGCCAGCCGTTGACCAGTCCAGGAATGAGCGTCATGCCAACACCAGACAAGACTCCCACCAGCATGGCTGGAAATAGTGGCAGGCCTAGTTGGGCAGCGGCGTAATTTGCCATGTGGGCGGCGACGACGGATGCAAAGCCCATGACGAAACCGAGCGACAGATCGATGCCTGCGGAAATGATGACGAACGTCTGGCCAAGCGCCAGCACCAGAGGGGCGGTTGCGGCGACTGCGATAGCCTTCAGATTATAGGGATTCAAAATGAACGTGTTGCCGTAGGCGATGCGGGACCAGATTTCGAAAAAGGCCACCAGCAGAATGAGAAACACCCAGGCGCGCAATTCCGCGACCCGCATCAGGAGCGATTTGCGAAGGACTGGATTTTCTGATGTTGCCGTCATGACCCCGAGCTGCAAAATGTGAAGGGCCACCACCTCCATTTGGAAACAGTGGCCCTGCAGTGCGTTAAAGTCGTTTTATTCGCTCTTGTAGAGGTAGCGATTGACGGCTGGGTCGTCAATATTGGCGGCGGTCATCACGGTGAATCCGGTGCCGATGGCGGTTGGAACCGGATTGCCGGTTACAAAAGCGTGGGCGGCGGCCAGGCCGAAGTAACCGATTTCAGCAGGGTGCTGCGCGATAGTAAGTTCGAATGTGCCGTCCTTCAATTGGGCTACGATTGACTCGGGCGCATCGAAGCCTGCCATTTTCACTTTACCTGCAACGCCTGCCTGCTTGGCACCGTTGGCGGCACCGGCAGCGGAGAACAGGTTGGCGCCGAAAACACCAGCGAGATCGGGAACGCGGCCGAGAACGGCTTGGAATTGCGAAGCGGCCTTGTTGGCGTCGTCATCATTGAACTGGGTTTCCAGAACTTCAATGTCTTTCCAGCTGGCGATTTCGGCCTTGAAGCCTTCTTCGCGCTGGTCGGTTGTTGAAATGCCGGGTTTTACGTTGGCGACATAGACTTTGCCCTTCTCGCCGATGGCTTTCGCCAAAGCGCGTGCGGCCATGCGGCCACCGAGTACGTTGTCGGAAGCGACATAGGTAATCGGGAAATCGGCATCGCCAGCGCCGGTCTGGAAGATGCCGGTGCCCACAAAGGTATCAACGCAGACAACAGCAATGCCGGCTTCGTGGGCTTTGCGCAGGGGTTCGATCATCTGCACCTTGTCATTGGGGGCAATGAGAATGGCAGCTGGCTTCTTGGCGATGACGGCTTCGAGAATGGGAACTTGCAATGACACGTTCCATTCGGCGGCACCCTGATAGATGAGATCGACGCCCAATGCCTTGGCGGCAGCTTGCGCGCCCTTGTGCATGGTGACGTAGAATCCATCGGCGGTGAGGCCGGGAATCAAGGCGATGGTGACCTTTTCCTGCGCCGAAGCTTTGCCCGCGATGAGTGCAGTGGAAGCTGCAGCGCCTGCGGCACCGAGCATTTTTACGAGTGAACGACGCTCCATTTTAGTGGATCCTCCCTTAGTGAGCTTGCCCGGAAAAGGCCGCGCTAAACAGACCGTCCGGAGTTCAAGAATTGCAGTACTCTTGTTCTTCGTCAACTATAATTTTTACACGCGTAAATTACGAGATCGCGAAACTTGACGCATTGTTGGCAGAACAATGCGTCGCCAGCAGTTGCAGCGTGTTTCTCCGGTGCGTTTAACTTGGCGCCGATGGCCGCCGGTGTTTGGCAGGCTTAAGCTGGGTGCGGCCAACAGCTGTTTTCAGCAATTGAACGCAACATGGCCCATTTGAGAAATTTACAAACTTTACGCAACTATCTCTCCCCTACTGCACACGTTGCGAACACGACGCTTATTAACTTACTGATTTTATTGAACTGTCGTTTCCATCCATCATGGGCGCAACGGAAAACAGCTTTCTGTTCGCCGTTGGCAGATGTTCGGTGGTGTTCATGAAGTGGGGTTTGGCGCAGCTTCACAAGGAGGCCCAGTTGGAACTGGCCCGAAAAATTGCATGATCACCAACCTTGGACCTACGACCAACTCACTCACGGCGTTTCGTCCTCACCGCAGACATTGTGCGCGACAAGTTCTCTTCCGCCGAGCTGTAACTCTTCTGTGCCACAGCCATGAAAATGGCGTCCATAATATTGAGCTGCACTATGCGCGCCGCAGCATTTTCACTCGTCAGGGGTGAGCCTAATGCCGTTGAACAAAGAACGACATCGGCGATGTCCGCTAATGGCGAAGATTCATAGTTGGTCAGTGCAATGACGCTTGCCCCGTTCGTCTTGGCGATTTGCGTCGCTTCAATAACGCCAGTGGTCCGCCCGGAATGCGAGAAGGCAACAACCACATCGCCGGCCTGCAGCAGCGATGCTGACATCGCCATCATATGCGTGTCGTCAAAAGCGGATGCGCGGATGCCAATGCGCAGAAACTTGTGCGCGACGTCTCGCGCGATTTGGGCCGATCCTCCCAGACCGTAGAACTCTCGCTGCCTTGAGCCATGAAGAAGCTCGGCAGCACGCCGGAAGCCCTTCATGTCCAAAATGGCCAATGTCTCTTCGAGCGCGTGAATGGCGGTGCGGAACACTTTCTGAACGATAACTTCCGCACTGTCGTGCTCGCCCAAGTCTTCATGCAGGTCGACATTCGGCAGTTGCTTGTAGGAGTTGACCGCAGCTCGCAACTCCCTAAAGCCAGCGAAGCCGAGCCGCTTCGCCGCTTTGACGACCATTGCTTCTGAAATGTCCGCATCTGCTGCAACTTGCTTCAGAGGCAGGGCATCATCGGCTGAACTGCGCAACATGAGCTCAGCAACGCGCGCCTCGCTCGGGGTCAATTCCGGCAGCAGCATCCGGATGCGTGGGCCGACAGTGCGCGGGTCAAATCTCAAAGCACTATCCTTTGCCACGTGCAAGTCGATCTACCAGCATGGCCAGGATAATGATGAGGCCAGTCGCCAGAAGCTGATAAAATGCCTGCACATTCAGCAATGTCAATCCATTGCGCATGGCGCCCAGAACGATGGCCCCCAGGATGGTGCCAATGATCGATCCCTTGCCGCCCATAAGCGATGCGCCGCCGATCGCGGCCGCGGCTATGGCTTCCAGCTCCCACAGATTACCCAGCGTCGGTTCGGCTGCCCCCAACCGCGCGATGAGAATAACCGCTGCCAACGCAGCAAGACCGCCCGAGATCATGTAGGTGATCACTTTGGTACGCTCGATTGGAACGCCACTGACGCGAGCGGCTTCTTCGTTGCCGCCAACGGCAAGGATGTATTCGCCAAGCGGCGTCTTCTTCAACAACACGGTCGCGAGAACGGCCAGCACACCAACAATGACCACTGGCACCGGCAGACCAAAAATTGCGGATGAAAATATCCGGCGAAAATCATTCGGAAGGCTGAGAATAGGGTTGCCGCCAGTGTAGATAAGCGCCAACGCGCGGAACAAGCTGAGCGTGCCCAGCGTGACGATAAACGGCTGCAAGCCAGCGTAAGCAATCAAAACCCCGTTTACGACACCGCACAGCAAGCCCATTGCCAAGGCGGCCAAGATGACAATGGGCACAGGAAATCCGGCAACGAGCAGACTGGCGCCTAGCACTGCTGCGAGCGCGGCGGCAGGCCCCACCGACAAATCAATGCCGCCGCTGATGATCACCAGCGTCATGCCAATGGCAATGCAGGCATTGATACTCGACTGTTGCAGGATGTTCACCAGATTGCGCTGCGTGAGGAACACATCCGAAAGACTGGCAAAGACAACCACCATGATGATGAGCCCGGCAACGGTTCCCATGTCGCGCCAGCTGATCTTCCATCCACCCATCCAGCCTGCAAGTGCTGTGCTCATGCTCTGCTTTCCCTAGTCGGTCACGCCGCCTGCCTGCCGGTAATGGCGAGACTCATGACGGCTTCTTCCGTAAGTTCCTTGCGGCTGAGACGGCCAGCCATAGCGCCAGCGCGCATGACGATGACATTGTCCGACAAACGCAATATCTCCGGCAATTCGGAGGAAACAACGATGATGCTTCGGCCTGCCGTGGCCAGCGACTCGATCAGCTTATAGATTTCACCTTTGGCGCCGACATCGATGCCGCGGGTTGGTTCATCAAAAACAAGTATCTCAGACCCAGCCATCAACCAGCGGCACAGAATAGCCTTCTGCTGATTGCCGCCGCTGAACAACCGGATGGCGCGTTCAATGTCATGGGGCCGCAGGTTGACGCTTCGCGCCATCTCGTTCACGCGAGCACTGAGCTCTCCAGCCCTGATGATGCCGGAGCGCGTAAGTTTCTCGTAGCTCGGCAGTGCCGCATTGACGGCAACCGAGCGCAAGGGAATGATGCCTTCTTTCTTGCGATCTTCAGGCAAGAGCGCGATTCCTGCAGCGATGGCTTTACGCGGATTTGCAAAAGTGACTGCTCCGCCATTCAACATGATTGTTCCGGAAGTAGGCCTGTCAACACCAGCCAGCAATTTGACGAGCTCCGTTCGACCAGAACCAACAAGCCCTGCGATGCCAAGCACCTCTCCCTTGCGCAGTTCAAAAGACACATCGCGCACCTGCCTGCCCCGGCAGAGGCCGTGAACAGACAGCAGCACGCTGTTCTGGATGTGGCTTTGATGAAGTGGAATGTCGAGGCTACGGCCCACCATCATGTTAACCACCGAGTCCTGGGTCGTGGTTGCAAGATCGACATTTGCAACCATCTTGCCATCCCGCAGTATGGTTGCATGCGAAGCTACGCGGAAAACCTCATCCAGTTTGTGGGATACGTAGATGACGGCGACACCATCAGCCTTCAGACGATCAATTACGCTGACAAGCTTTTCGAATTCAACCGGCGTCAGGCTGGATGTCGGTTCATCCATGGCAATGATGCGCGCTTCCCCCAGCAGCGCCTTTGCGATTTCAACTATTTGGCGCTGTGCCACGCGCAGGGTCTTGATCTTGACGCGGACGTCAATCGTCGGATCGAGCTGTGACAGCAGCTCCCGCGCGCGCGCCTGCATTGCCATTTTATTGGTGATCACGCCAAATTTGACCAACGCATTTCCAAGAAACATGTTCTGCGCCACATCAAGTTCAGGTATCTGCTGCAATTCCTGATGGATCATTGCAATGCCAGCGAGCCGCGCCGACTTCGGCGTGCGCAGGTCCACTGGTTTTCCGTTGATGAGAATCTCACCCATATCGGCGCGATAGATGCCCGAGAGTATCTTAAGAAGGGTGGACTTGCCCGCGCCGTTCTCACCCAGAAGCGCACGCACTTCCCCAGGCCCACTGCAAAGCTGACATTCTCGAGAGCCTGCACGCCAGGAAATCCCTTGGAGATATCCTGCAGGACAATTGTCGAATGCGTAGAACCGTTGGTCATCGTGAAATCCATCAAAGCCAGCCCCGCGCAGGGGCGGAGCTGGCGAAGTAACCGAAAAACCAGCGTGGTGACAGCAGGGAGCCAGCCACCGCGCCGGATAATACGATTACTTGTTGGCGTCTTCCATCAGGTTTGCACGCACGGCAGCTTCATCACCCGTGTAGCGGGCAACGTTATCCTTGGTGACAAGCGCCTGTGGCGTAGCCACAACGCGTGGCAGCTTCTGGCCAGCCTGCAAGCGCAGCGCGACCTCCATTGCCACTTCACCCGTCAACACGGGAAAGCTGTCAACAGTTGCCGTCAACTCGCCTGCCTTGATTGAAGCATATGCGTCGCTGATGCCGTCAGTTCCAATAACAGCAATCTTGTCGAGTTTGCCTGCGGCTTTCACTGCCTCGACAACGCCGAGAGCCATGCCGTCATTGTTGCAGTAGAAGCCGGTGATGTCGGGGTTCTGCTGCATGATGTTGGTGGCTGCATCGTAGGACAGTTGGCGGTCCCAGTTGCCAGGCACGCTGGCTACAACCTCAAAGCCCTTGCCTTCGGCGGCAATGGTCTCCTTGAAGCCGGCGGTCCGCTGCACGGCTGCATAGACGCCAGCCATACCTTCAATCACCGCAAGCTTCCCGCCGTCCTTGCGGTTGGCGATGAACCAGCGGGCTGCGCGCACGCCATTGTCCTTCTGCACGTTGCCAATGTAGTTCTTGGCTGACGGAATGACTGCGTCGTTGACGTTGATCACAGGAACACCGGCCTTTTCAGCGGCTTCAACAGCTGGCTGAAGATTCGAGTCGGTTTGTGGTGAAACAAGAAGAATTTTGTAACCCTGTGATAACATGTTTTCAGCAATGGCTAGCTGGGCAAGCTGATCATTTTCGTTCTGGCCGGCCTGCAGGTCAACGGTCACGCCGACCTTTGAGCCAAATTTCGTATAACCTTCGCCCAGGCTGCGCCAGTATTCGTTGGTGAGAGCCTTGGCGACAGCACCGACCTTCATTCCTTTTTCAACTGCAGGCATCGGACCGAACTTGGCTTCAAGTTGCGACCAGTCCATGCGGTCCGGTTCGACGTCGGAGTTCAGCGGCTTCATATCCTGCGCGAAAGCAGCAGTCGAAAGGGCAATGGCGGAAATGGCACCGAGCAGGGCCGAACGCTTCGTCATGGTCAACATCTAGGTATCCTCCCAAGGGTTAAGACAGTTTCTGTTGAGCGCATGACACGTTTGCCGTTACGCTCAGGTCTTTGCTGTGTCTGCGCCACGACCTCCATAAATTGCCTCACGCACGACATTGTTGCTGGTCACAGCATCTTGTCCGGCAATGGCCGTCCTGAGGCGGTTGTCTGCTTGCAGTTTATGAACGACGGCTCGCATGGCTTCGACGGTTGCAATGTTGGCACTGCACTCCGCAACCGGGTCCATGCCCGTCGTATCCGGAAAGGTGTCGAAGTAGATCGGGCGGTCGTATTTAATCTCCTCCAGCACATAGATTAGCTCCATGGTCTGGATCGGGTGCACTGTTCCAACCATCAATCCGTCATCACGCTTGGCGTAGCCATCGTTCAGATGAATGCCGAACAATTTCGAACTGCGCGCCGCCAGAGCAACCGCATAGGCCGGCATTTCATCCGCATACAGAACATGAGCAAAGTCGATGGTGACGCCCACATTGCCGCGGCCCATTTCTCTTATCGCCAAGAGCGTCGTTCCGATATCAGGCATTAGCGCAAAGCTGCGTGGCTCGTTTGGCTTGTATTCGATGCTGATTTCGCAGGAAGGCACATGGTCGGCCACTTCGGCGATGGCTTCCAGCGTCTGGTCCCAAAGCCGCGCATAGTCGGCCTGGAAGGAATAGTCGAATCCATCCTGCCCCATCCACAGCGTCATCAACGAACCGTCAAGCTCCAGCATCTGATCGATGCCGCGCTTGGTCTGATCAATGGCGATGCGGCGCAACTTGGCGTCCGGATTGGTGAAGGCGCCGATCTTGAAACCCGGTTCGCTGTAGTAACGCATGGCAAAACCGTTGACCGACAATCCCAGACCATCGAGATGCCCCTTCATCTCTTTCAGATTGACGCCGTCAAGATGATCCGGATAGTTGAGATCAACCGCATTGAGGCCTGGCACCTTTGCAGCGCTCGACAATAGCCCGAATGCGCCAGGGAGTTTTCGCACCGTGTCCGCCCCATTGGCGCCGCCGCTCTTGAATGAGTTCAGGCGGGCAGCATACTTGTAAGGGCTTTGGCTAGTGGTGTCGGACATTGCGGTCTTTCAAAAGGTTAGAGTTACTTCACATCGAGTTCAGATTTTGTAAAGTGGATTCGTGAATTGTAAAAAGACCATCAAGTCTTCATGCGCACCCATCCACAACTCAGCGCAATTCCAGCAAAATGCAGCATTTTTATCGTTGCTTCAGGGAGTGTAGGATAAGTGTCGTGAAGTTTCTTCACTCACTTCACAATTTTTGTGCATTGCACAGTGCATTTTCTGACTGCGTTTCGACAATTGGTCGAAGGCTGGTCAAGCCGCAATCACGCCCTTGCGCAGGATGAAGCAACCATAAGGGCCGGGATCCGAGGTGCGCACAATGGCGAAGGACTTTTTCGCCGCGGCATAGAAGTCGAAGCGTTCGTACGCACCAATGTTGACAGGCCGTTGCTCACAAGCGTCAACCGTTTCCTGCATCTTTGCGAAGATCGGGACGACGCCTTTCGGATCGCCGACAACCTGCATGCGCATCACAGGTTGCTCCACAAAAGTATCCAGCGGCATCAGTGACAATATGGCCTTCGTCGCCTGCACGATTGTACAACCCGAAAGATTGAGCAGCTTTCCGTAAGTAGTTTCCTTCGCAATCGTCGCAGCTGGATGATTGACGTCGCACAGGACGATGTCATCGCCATGCCCCATCAACATCAACACATAGAGCAATTCAGCGGAAATAGCGGGATCTACGAATCTGAGCATGATGGGAGCACCCTATTGCGTCCGGGAAACAAATGCCGCGGCACGCCGGTTGGCAAACTGACACGCGTCACTGAGAGAGACACCTGATGCAAGCTGTGCCGCCAGCACTCCGACAAAGCAATCACCCGCACCGTGAGTTGATGTCACTTTGACCGGCACAGGCTCGATTTCCATAGTTTCGCCGGACTGCCCGGCGACAACCAGACCATCGCCACCCAGTGTGATGACAATAGACCGCGCCTCGCAACTGAATGACGGCATGACAGCGCGTGCAGAAACACGATTATTGACCGGACGACCGCAGATGGCCTCTGCCTCAACGCGGTTGACAATCAGCACATCGACGAGTTCGAGCAGGTCATCACCCATATCACGCGCTGGCGCCGCATTGAAAACCACTTGAGCGCCAGTTGCACGCGCAGCTCCGGCAGCCGCAACATTGACAGCATGCGGAACTTCATTCTGCAGCACCAGCACCTTGGCGCCGCCGAGCGCCACCCACTGAGCCTGCAACGCCGATGGATCAATCGCCGTATTGGCGCCCGACACGATGACAGCGCCATAATCACCATTGTCTTGCAGGATGGCTACACTCATGCCAGAACCTTTCTGCGAGTCAATGGTAAGTCCGGAAATGTCTACGGCAGCGTCGGCCAGGTTAGCGGAAAGTGTCTGGCCAAACTCGTCCCTGCCGACGCGCCCGATCATCGCCGTGCGGGCGCCAGCCCGAGCTGCCTGTACGGCCTGATTTCCCCCCTTGCCACCGCACATCTTATGCCAGGCGCTTCCTACAGCGGTCTCATCGATGCGCGGCAACGCCGCCGCCTTGACGACAATGTCGAGATGCAAACTGCCGCAGACAATGACATCAAATGCCGCTGTTAGGGTCATTGCGCCGTGAACCCACCATCAATCAAAACATCTTGCCCGCAGATCATGTCTGATGCCGGCGACGCGAGGAACAAGATGAGATCGGCAACCTCCGTGGTTCGGCCAAACCGCCCGGCAGGGATCTTCGCCTTCATGGGATCGCCCTTTGCGGGATCACCCCACACCATTTCGCCCATGGGAGTGAGAATGACTGTCGGGCAAACAGTGTTAGACTGGATGTTATGCTTCGCCCACTCCACCGTCATCACCTTGGTCAGCATGTTAAGGCCGCCCTTTGATGCGCCATAGGCGCCGTGGTCATCCAAAGCCACGACGCCTGATTGCGACGAAACATTGATGATCTTGCCCATGCGCTGCTTGATCATGTTGGGAACCAGCGCTTGCGCCAGAAGGTAGGGCGCCCGCAAGTTGACGGCATTGACCCAATCCCAATCGCCCACAGGTGTCTCGATGATCGACTTGACGGTTGTGACCCCGGCATTATTAACGAGAATGTCGATAGTGCCGAACGCCTTCAAAGCCTCCCGGGCTGCATGTTGCGGACCTTCGACAGTCGCAAGATCAGCTTCAATTGCAACGCATTTGCGCTGTAACGCTTCAACTTCCATTTTGATGTCCGCAAGACCTTGCTTGTCACGACCCACGGCAGCGATATCGGCGCCAGCATCGGCGAGTACGCGGCATGTCTCAAATCCTATGCCCTTGGTGGCGCCCGTCACCAGTGCGCGCTTGCCTTGGAGCGAGAAGCGGTCTGGTCCACTGCGGCATGATGCAACCTCTACTTGACGGCGCCGGCGGTGAGGCCCTTGACGATGTAGCGCTCCAGAAAAATTCCTATCATTATCAATGGCAGGATTGACGCTGACGACAAAGCCGCCATGGCCCACCAGTTGATGCCTTGCGATCCCGTCTGGCTTGCGACCATTGCCGGCAAGGTTTTCGCGTTGGTGCTGGTCAGCAAGGCAGCGAAGAAGTACTCGTTCCAGCACAATACAAAAGCCAAAATGAAGGCTGCCACCATGCCGGGCAGTGCGATCGGCAGGATGATGCGCAGGAATGCGCCCCAAGACGAGCAGCCGTCTACCAAGGCGGCCTGCTCAAGCTCGGTCGGAATATTGTCGAACTGGTCCTTCATGATCCAGATGACGATGGGCAGCACACTTAGCGCATAAACCAAGACAAGCCCGGTCTTTGAATCGAGCAACGCCAATTCCTTGTAAAGCACGAGGAAGGGCATAGCGAGCACCACAGGCGGCAAGATGAGCTGAGAGATGAAAAAGAAGGAGATGTCATTGTTCCTCCAAATTTTCCAATGATACTGGAAGCGGCTCAGGCCATAGGCTGCCGTGGCGCCGAGGACCAGCGCCAAAGATGCACCGCCAAGCGAAACCTGAATGGAATTCCAGAAGCGCTTGAGAAACTCTGCTCTCGGCGTCAACTCCGTGAAGATCGTATCCGGTGAAAGGCCGATCGCGCGCAGGCCCAGCCAGTTCGGCGTGTATTGCAACCACGGCACGATATTGCCCATCTGCACGTCCTTAGCCACTTTGAATGTGGTTGAGAATGTCCAGAATATCGGAAAGAGCGCGACAATGGTCCAGAGGATCAGCGCCCCATAGATCAGCGGCTTCTTGAAGCTCTCAGGCATCGCGATACCTCTGCATGTACCGGCTGGTGGCCCAGAGCAGGAGAGCGAGAAAAGCGATGATGATGATCAAATAGACTTCAGCAATCATCGTGCCGTAGCCGACGTTCGAACGGTCCTTGTACTCACGAAATATAAAGCTCGACACAGTATCGGTCGCGCCGCCTGGCCCGCCCGATGTGGTGGTGATGACAATATCCGCGAGCTTTAGCTGGAATATGATGCGCAGCACGATAGTCGTGATGCTGACTGGCAGCATCAAAGGGAATGTCACTTGCCAGAAGCCCTGCCAGCCCGTAGCGCCATCAACCTTAGCGGCTTCCTGGACTTCTTTCGACATGGCCTGCAGTCCCGCCAGCAACAGGATCATCATGAAAGGTATCCAGACCCAAGCATCCATTATGGCGATAGTGGTCTTGGCGAGCCACGGAGACGTCAGAAGCGACGGATTGTCCCAGCCCAGAATACGGAGCAGTTTTGTGACCGGACCAAACCGAAATTCCAGCATCGACTTGCCGATCATCCAGCCGACTGCCACAGGAGACAACATGAATGGCAGCAAGAATGCGACGCGGAAGAATTTCTGTCCCTTGATATCGGCATTCAGAAGCAGCGCCAGGCCGAATGCAACGACATACTGCACCAGCACGGTTAGCGTATAGAACACCATGTTGCCTAGCGCATTCCAGAAATAAGGATCAGCCATCAGCTGCCAGAAATTATCGAGGCCATTGAATGTTCTGCCCGATACGGATTGCAGGTTCCAGTCCGTGAGAGCGATATAGATGCCAAAAACGGTCGGGAAAATTGCAAATGCCAAGGTGAAGAGAATGGCGGGCAGAACGAAGAGCCATCGCCAGCCGGCTTCGCCAAAACGCAGAATGTTGCCGGCGCAAAGGGCAATGCTCCACAGGGCATATGCGATCAGGATCGGCCGCCAGTTATCAAAACCGAACGAGACCAATTCCGTCTTGTAAAGAACTTGAACAAGGGTTAGCAGCAGAACAGCAATGCTCGCGCCACGGACCAGCCATGATCCCTGCCGCTGCCGCTGTTCTGAAACAAGGGCCGTGACTGCGTCTCGGCCACTAGAGAGATCGGTTTCACTCATATCGTCAAATATGCCGGGGGCGGTAGCCGTGCGCTGCCGCCCCCCGCTATATTATATGCCCAGTGAAGCTTTGTAGAGCTTGACCTGGTTATCGCGACCGAGTTGCTCGGTGAGCTTCTCCCATGCCGCGGCGATCGCATCAGCACCGGCTTGCGGCGTCGCCTGACCGGCATAGATCTTCGCCAGCTCGTCTTCCGCCACAGAATAGTATTGGAAGATGCCCGGAATGCGCGGTTCGATGGCCGCGTTTGGATGGTTGTATGAGTTGGCTTCCGAATCCAGATACGACTTGATGAAGGCTTCGTCGTAACCGGCTGCAACCCATTCCTTCACGTCAAAATGGCTCTGGCGATAGGGCTGGAAGCCTGATGGATAGGCCGCCATCCACAGCGAGATATCCTTTCCGCCCAAATGTGCGGCCAGTGACCAAGCTGCCTTCTGCTTGGCAGGATCGGCGTCCACACGAGCCATCACGTAAATGCCCCAGCCGATATAGGCCATGTTCGGCGCGTAGTTCGGACCGGAGGCGAGCTTATCCCAAGCGCCGCTCTTGGCATTATAGACATCATCCGAGCCAGGGAGAATGTCGAAGGCAGTCTTGCCCTGAATGACCGAGCTGTCATTGGTGTTGACGTTCGAACCGATATCACCCCACCACGACAACATGGTGCCAGTGCCAGCAAGGAACTGCTGGAAGCCCGTGGTGCCCGGATCGGCGTTAAGCTGGTCAGCTGGCTCAAACGGCAGCGAGTCCACAACGTCCTGTATGGCGCGTACCCAAGCCGGGTTGTTGACGCGTGGCTTCATGGTATCAGCGTCGAACAGGAAGGCCTTGTCATCAGGGTGCTTGGCATAGGCCGTAGCGCGCGAACCCAGGAAGTAGAATGCAAAGCCGCCCCAGCCCTTGGTCGGATCGAGATAGCCATAGAGATCCTGGCCATCGAGCTTCTTGCCCTTGAGGAACTTGGTCGCTGCATTGACCTGCTGCCAGGTTTTCGGCACGCCCCATGGCGTTGTGTTGCCGGCCTTGGCCCATTCATCGGCGAGGCCTTTGTCGGCAAACACGTCCGAACGATAGTTGAAGTTGTGACAGTCGCCATCACATGAAATGCGATAGGTCTTACCGTTCCATGTACCAACCGGGGCCTTGAGGTAGCCTACATAGTCGTCCATATCGATCTGAGTTTTGACCCAGTCCGGCATTTCGGATGCGAGACCCTTGCCGCAGACATCGCCTTCAAATGGAGCGCCCATTTCGATAACATCGAAGTCTACCGTGCCGGTGGCGATAGATTGCTGCAAACGGGCGTTGTAGTCAGCCTGCGCTAGATCGATCCAGTTGATCTTGGCGCCTGTGTAGTCGGCCCAGGCCTTGGATAGGCCGCGGAATAGCACATTGTGGACGTTCTGGTTGTTGAGGCCCATAAACGAGAGCTCAACCCCTGCGAACTCACCCTGCTTCACATTGGCCTTGGTCGGTTCGAGGCACATTTCGCCGACTTTCTGCCAGTCGGCATCAGTGGGCTGGCCCTTGCCGACGCCTGGAATTTGCAAGATTGCGGCGCGAAGTTCAGCTTGCGCCTGCGCCACAGTGGGCAATCCGGCGAGTCCGCCAGTTGCTGCAACGGTGGCAAGGGCTGTTGAGCCCTTGAGCACGCTGCGGCGGCTCATCATTGTGTTATAGAGACTGATCTTCATTCTGGTTTTCCTCCCATTTAGACTGCAACGGCTGGAAGGGACCCGGCTTTTTTGTCCGGCCGCTGAGCTACTTCACAGACTATGCAGGCGTTGTAAATCCTGTCAACTCATATGACTTTACAAAGCGGTGGAAGCACCCGACTGCAGAGTGTTCGCGCAGGCAACCGTCAAAGCCACTTCATCAACTCGCTGTTGCGCTCATAGAGTTCGCGGAAGACGCGGTAGCTTCTTTCGTAAGTCGCCTTTGCTTGAGATCGAGGCAGAATTCGGCGCTGCTCCGGATTCCAGTCATTGATGGCTTCGCGCCCGACGTCCCCGACGCCAAGTGCAGCAAGGAAAGCATCGCCGTAGGATGCACCCATGGTTTTTTCACGAATGTGCTGGGTAACTCCCGTAACATCCGAAGTTGCCTGCAGCCAAACTGCATTCTTGGTTCCGCCGCCAACACTTTCAATGCGCGACGACACCTGACCCGTTTCAGCATACGCCTCCAATATATGCTTGGTTCCGAAAGCGATGCTTTCGAGAAGAGCGCGATAAACATCGGCGCGCGTATGCGTAAGATTCAAACCGAAGATCATGCCCTTGGCATGCGGATCATGGATTGGCGTTCGTTCACCCGAAAAATACGGAAGTACAACAAGACCGTTGGCGCCAAGTGGAGAGCCAGCCGCCTCCATCGCCAGCAGCTTGGCTGCGTCTCCTTCATTCAACTCCTTGGCAAAGTTTTCGCGAAACCAATGGGTAAGCGTGCCGCTCGTAGCCAGGCCCGACATGGATGCGTGCTGGCCCCTGAACAGCCAAGGCGCATACCAGAGCCGTGCATCATCAACGCGTTTCTCCGTCACCAAAATAATGAATATCGTCGAGCCATACATCACCATCATCCCGCCCGGATCTAGCACTCCGACACTGACTGCTTCAGATGCTGCGTCAATCGTGCCAGCGATAACAGGCGTTCCGCCAGCAAGGCCAGTTTCTTCCGCTGCCTGCCTTGTAACCTCGCCTGCAATGTCCGTCGTCCAGAGAATGTCCGCCAATTGATCTCGGCGACAGATGTCATTGTTGTACCTTTCGCTCCACCCCTCTTCTGACGGCAAATAGAGCGGCCCCCAATTGGCCGCGGAGTAGTGGTCGATCACCCACTTGCCTGTGAGGCGGTGGTTTATGAAGGTCGTAGAATTCACGAACTTTGCCGTTTTGGCATAGATGTCAGGCCGGTTGCGCTTGAGCCAAAGGATTTTTGGACCGACGGACTGCGACGTGAGTGCATTGCCGGTGGCTGAAAGTATCTCTTCAACACCAATTTCATTGGTTAGCTGCTCAATCTCCTTTGCAGCGCGGGTATCGACACCATAGAGCACGCCATTCATCAAAGGATTGCCAGCCTCATCCACGGGCAGCATGCACGGCCCAATGGCCGAAACACCAACCGAACGGATGTCCGCCGGATTTACCTTGCTGTCTGCAATAATCTTCCGCGACAACAGCCTGAAGTCACCCCACCAGTCATCTTCGGCGTTATGCTCCGCCCAGCCTGGCTGCGGCACCTGCATCTTGTGAGGATGAGACGCACTTGCAATAATGCTTCCCTCGCTATCGACAAGCGCCGCTTTTGATTCAAAGGTTCCAATATCGATGCCGAGATAACAATTCATGCGTCGAAGTCATTGCGGTTGAGCGAGAATTCGCCGTCGATGCGGGACAGCGCGTCAACCAGAAGTCCGGAGAGTTCAACGAGATCGCCCGGGTCGCAGACTTCCAGAGATGAATGCGTGTAGCGACAGGGGAAGCCCAGATCGATCGCGGCAACGCCACCGCCGACCAACTGCACATAGGATGAGTCAGTCAGGGCACCGATATGGGCGCTGCGTTGCAAGTTCATCTTGAGAGACGCCGCAGACTTCTCGAATAATTTGATCAGCGCAGGATGCGGAATGGTGCCATTCAGCGTACCGCGGCCATGGAAAGAGAACATGCTCATCGCTGGCCCTCCACCCAGTCGCACATCGCCGCGATGTCCCATGTCAGGCGTGTCTGTGGCCAACAGCAAGTCAAGCTGAATGGCGATATCGGGCTTCAGGACCTGCGCTGCGGTCACAGCGCCACGCAAATTGAATTCCTCAAGCACCGAAAAGACAAAATGCACCGTGGGGTTACGCGGCTTGGCCTTTAGCGCTCGCGCAACTTCAACCATAACGGCACAAGCAGCACGATCATCAATGCTGGTGCCCGCCAGCAATCCACCGGACATTTCAAAAGCACGCGGCGCATAAACTATTGGGCTGCCGACATTCACGCCCGCTGCCACGGCTGCTTCGGCGCTTGCAAAACCTGCATCAACATAGAGGTCCTGATATGGAACCACCTTGTATTTTTCTTCAGGCGCGGTTGCGTGGTGGCTCTTGTTGGCGATGATGCCTGGCACGTCCCTGCCTTCACCAACGCAAATCAGCACTTCTTGCGAAGCAAGCGCCCGCTCGGGCACTCCGCCGAGCCGCTCCAGCCTGATCCAGCCGTTTGCTTCAATCTTGCGCACAATGAATCCCAATTGATCCATGTGCGCAAACAGCATGACCGATGGGGCCTTCGCGTCGCCTAGCAGTGTACAGGCGAGATTTCCCAGCCGGTCTGTCGTCGTCTCGAAACCGAGAGATTTCATTTCGTTTGCGAGGCGTTTGCGAACCCGCGTCTCATAGCCGGAGAGACCTGGAACCAGCATCAATTCCTTGGTCAACTTGGTCAGGCGCGCGCGCATGCTAGTAACCACGCGCCTTGCGAGCGGCATCCATAAATGCGGCGGCTCTGTTGGGGTCGACCGCATTCCACGTATTGCCATCCACTTTCAGTGATGAGCCAACGATGCAACCGTCGGCTAGTTTCATGACTTCCCCAATAGTCTCTTTCTTCACCCCGGTATTGGCCAGAACGGGTGTTTCAGGCAGGACCCTTTTTACCGCACCGAGATCTGACATCGCGGGCGCCTCCCCTGTGATTGCGCCGGAAACCAGAATAGCGTCAGGAACGCTAGAGAAAACTGCGCTGCGAGCGCGGTCTGCCAAGGAGCGCGGATCGAGTGAGGATGCAAATTCTGCCGACACATTGTAAAACATGCCAAGATCGTTGCGATTGAGGCGCTGGCGATAACGCTGCGCTTCGCCAGCGTTGGTCTGCCACAGGCCCATATCAGACGCATACAGGCCGGTATATATCTCGCGTACGAACCTCGCGCCTGTAGCGGCGGCCAGTGCCACACTTGCCATGCCATCCCACAACACGTTGACGCCAAACGGAACTTTGATCTGATTGCGCAGAATACCGATCACATGCGCCATGGTCGCGGTTGACGCAATGTCGACCTTGAATTCATAAGGCCTGTCATTTTCATTGCCGAACATTACGGCATCAACTCCCGCTTCCTGCAGGGCTTTGAGATCCTTGCGGCAGCCTTCAATGAGTTTTTCGAGGCCTGCTTCTGCGTCGTAAAGCGGCGCACCTGGCAAAGCGCCGAAATGCACCATGGCGATAACGGGCTTGGCCTTGCTAAATATCTTTCCGAACCGACTAGTCATGACATTCTCCGACCTGACGCAGCATCAAAAAGGTGAACGGCTGCAGGATCCGGTTTCAGCGCAATGCGCTGCCCCGGCTCTGCGCGCAGCCGCTGGCGGAACAGACCGACGATCTTCTGCTGCCCGAGTTTGGCGAAAAGCTGCGTTTCTGAACCCAAAGGTTCCACAACTGTAACTTCAACTTTCGCTCCATTGCTCTCGATCTCCAGATGTTCTGGCCGAATACCGTATATTGCCTCCTTGCCATCGGAGGACTTTGGTGCGCCCTTTAGAGGCAGAACAACACCATCGGGCGTCACAAAGCTCGGCTTTGCACCTGCCGACACCTTGCCCTTGATCAGGTTCATCGATGGCGAGCCGATGAAGCTCGCCACAAACACGTTGACAGGATTGTCGTAAAGCTCAAGCGGCGTACCCACTTGTTCGACCACGCCGGCGTTCATTACCACTATACGGTCAGCCATGGTCATGGCCTCGACCTGATCATGCGTCACGTAGACCGTGGTGACCTTGAGCCGCTGGTGGAGTTCCTTGATTTCGGCGCGCATCTGCACACGCAGTTTTGCATCAAGGTTTGAGAGGGGCTCATCAAACAAGAAAACCGCAGGATTACGTACGATTGCGCGGCCCATAGCCACGCGCTGGCGTTGCCCTCCTGAGAGCTGACGCGGATAGCGGTTGAGGTATGGCACCAGGTCGAGAATTTCCGCTGCTCGCTTCACCCGATCATCGATTTCGGATTTTGGCGTACGTCTTAGCTGCAGGGCAAAGCCCATGTTCTGCGCCACGGTCTTGTGGGGGTAGAGTGCATAAGTCTGAAAGACCATGGCTATGTCGCGGTCCTTAGGCGGTAGATTGTTGACGATTTTTCCCCCGATCTTGAAATTGCCCGCCGTGATCGGTTCAAGCCCTGCGATCATGCGAAGCAAAGTTGACTTGCCGCAACCAGACGGGCCAACGAGGACAACAAACTCACCGTCAGCAATGCTTACGGAAACGCCATGGATAACCTCCTGACTGCCGTATGATTTCCGCGCGTTTTCGATTTCGACTGAGGCCATCCTCTACCTTCATGCTTCTTCGTTGTGAGCGGGAAGCATAGGGGCGGCATATGCGAAATGGCAAGTGCTACAGATTAGTCGTGCACCTCAGCAAACGGACAAGGGTGAATAGGCCGCTCACCGCAGCAGGCTTCGCGCCTGCGAAGCTGCCGCAGGTCCAGCGCCAGCGTCGCTGGAGTCATCATCGTCACCGGCACGCCGACCGGCGGAGGTGCTCGGCTCGACCCGCCACAATGGCTGAAAACCGGTTGAAATGGTTGAGGTGGAAGCAGACGGCCTGGGCAGCCTCCGCAACACAATTGAGGACGAGAGATGAGCGCACATGACGAAGCGGCTCTCTCCCTGTTTGAGGCGGAACAGAACCGCAGACAGATAGGACTCCTCAGCAAGGTCTATCCAAACTGGACCATGGATGACGCGTATGGCGTCCAAGCGGCCTTGGTGAAGCGAAAGTTGGCCTCTGGCCGTCGCATCATCGGCTGGAAAATCGGCCTCACTTCTAAGGCCATGCAGGATGCGCTCAAGATCGACATACCCGACAGCGGAATCCTGTTTGACGACATGCTGTTCGAGGATGGATCGACCGTTCCAAAGGGCTGCTTCATCCAGCCTCGCGTCAAGGCTGAAATCGCTTTCGTCATGCAGCGCGACCTCAGCGGGCCAGAATTCAATCGCGACATGGTGATGGAGGCGACCCGCTATGTCGCACCTGCACTCGAGATCCTCGACACGCGCATCATTCGTTTCGATCCGGAGACCAAGGCTGCGCGCACAATTATCGACACAATCTCCGACAACGCCGCCAATGCCGGTATTGTACTTGCCCGCCAGCGGCACGCAGTTGACAGTTTGGACCTTCGCCGGGTTGGCTCCATCGTCAAACGAGATGGCGAGGTAGAGGAAACGGGATTGGGCGCAGACGTTCTCGACGACCCGGCAGCAGGCATTGCATGGTTGGCAAATCGCCTCTCTCAATACGGAGACCATTTGCGCGCAGCTGGAATTGTCTTATCAGGCTCATTTATTAGACCGATCGAGGCTAAGGAGTGGCGACAATTTCCACGCCGACTTTGGCGCATTTGGCGATGTGGGCGTTTCCTTCGGTTGAATTTTCTTGGATGCATCGCAAGTTCTGTCCCCTATGCGGCCCTGCAGATCCTGCTCTCTGGCACCGCAAATCAAGAGCCTCACTGCGGCGGTCCGGCTAGTCGTGGTCGACGCCTACTTCCCGGCCGTTAAACTTCGCAAATATGTTCGCGATGTTCGCGCCGATGCGCGGCATCAACCTGACTTGCGCTGGCTTCAAACTCAACTGCGGTTGCGAAAATTGGGATATCCTCTTCATGATTAAATCCTGCACGCCGTCGGCATCGTCATGCAGAATGCCATGCCGATCGGATTTGATCATATGCAGGCTCTTTTCCAACGATCCAACACGCGCCTCAATGATCTGTGCGCTCGCGGGATCGATGACCGGATCATCGGAACCATGGACAATCATCACTGGACAGGCGATGTCCTCCAGCCGATGCGCTAACAGGTCGGCCACCTTGCGCAACTCCACCAATGCCTGCACCGGCATGTTGCGATACTCTATGTCTGGATGCTCAGGCTCGGCTTCCTGGAACGGCTTGATCCCGTTCTGTACGTAAGCCCATTGGCTCAACTTGTTAATTCGGTGAAAGAGCGGCGCAAAACGCACGCTTTGCATGCGGAATGCGATTGGCGCCGATACCGCCGCGACAAACGCCAGCTGTCTTGGCCGCTCTGCCGCCAGCAGAAGCGCAAGCGATGCGCCGGTTGCAAACCCAACGACCAGCACCTCCGGCGACAGGTGCGACATGATCTCATACCCGCGCTTGACGGAATCCCGCCACTCGAGATGGCTTCGCATGCGCAAGTCATGCGGCGATGTGCCGTGCCCTTTCAGCCGAACGCCGATGACCGGATGCCCCTCAGCCATGAGGCGCTCACCAAACGCCCTGACTTCTGCGGGCGATGCCAGGAAACCATGCACCAGCACAACCCCTGCCTTGCTGGCGAGATCCGGCAGCAGCAGAAACGCTTTGCCTTCCCTCTTCTCCGGTTCGCGTAATTCGGCCTCTGCGGGACGTGCTGCAAGATCGCTTTCGTGAGAACGCAGTTCATCATCGAACAAAGCCTGCGCCAGCGCAGTTCCCGACAACGGTTCGGTATCTGCAATAACGCGCAACACCTTTGTTAACGACTGGATTTCGTTCGCGTAGACCCGAACCACATTGGCAAGCCGGGGATCGCCTTCCGCTGTGTCGGCAAGCAACGAAGGCAGGAGCGTGATGTGCGTCTCATCAATCGCAATCAATCCGGCTTCGGTCGTGGCTGCATAAAATTGTTGGAGCGCGGCGCATGCTTCTCCAGGCAATGCGCCGTAGATGTTGGGATCGGTGAGCGTGCAGTGAAAGTGCAGTCCTTTTTCTTTCTGTACGGTTTTGATGACTGCATACAGAAGAGAATGGAACCCTGCCGTCTCGATCTTAGCGGCCCCTTGCGCTGCGAGCTGCATCAGCAATCGCGCCGCGAGATGGCTGATGTTGAGCGTCACGTTGGCGTACATCTCGACCATGCAGTGATCGCGCAGCCGCCGCGTCGTCCGCTTCACCGTCGCCGCCGCCAGCTTGTCGATCCAATGATCCGCCTTGTCCTTCAGTCCAAACAGATCGTGCAGGCTGTCGATCTGCTCGAATATCCGCGCCAACACCATGCGATCCGCCGTGTTCCATGCGATGTCGGGATGAACCGCTTGCCCGAACCGGATGTCCATGTCCGTCTTGCGCAGGAGCAGATTGCCTTCCACCATCAACTCCTCGCGCCCGCGCCGCCCCAAATCAAACTTGAGGAACTCTACCGCCTTCAGCAGAAAATTTTCTCCGCGATGGATTGGATGAAACGTGATGTTGGAAGGAACCACGAGCGTCGGCATGCGTGCAGCGGCAAGGAGTGCAGCACGATCCGCAAGCCCAAGTGCTGCGACCCAGCGGTCAAGCCTTTCAGTATCTCCCACTTCATTGACCGAAAGAATGCGCTTCTTAAAGAGCTCGAGAACGACGGCGAGCGCCGCAGCGCCCTGCCGATGGCCGCTTCGCGCCTTGAACGCGCCGAGGAACCCTTCATGCGGCGGCGCCGCGATGCTCCGGTCCTTCATCATCGATCCTTCCGGAAAGATAATCACCTTCTGCCCTCGTAAAATTTCGGCGGCGAGGAATGCCAACAGCCCGGGATGATTGTCCGGCACTGCGCCCACGCCCCACAATACCTTGGCGAAACGGTCACTGCTCTCAAAAAGCTCTCGCGCCGCCACGCACCGGCAATAGGCTCCAGTCGCCCGGTAGATGAAGTACTGCGGGATGATCGTCTCGAAGCGCGCAAAGTGATTGAAAAGAAAAATTTGTCCGTTTGCAAGAGCGTCCCGTTCAGCATGCACGGCAATTTTCATGCCTACGCGCTTCTGAACGACCGAAAACGCCCGGACGGCCCATTTATAAAATGGCTCGTTGATCGACCAATCTCGGCTGGCGGCCATACGCTGCACCTCCCGGCGCACACTAACGGAAGTAACACCTGCGGTTGCTGAGAGTTCTACTACAATAAAGCTAACGCAGTATTGCGGCGGCAAAGCACACTCAGAACGCCTCTTCCTTCATTCCCATCACCGGCCCTGCCCCCGCCATGATTGCCGCCATCAAACTCCCCGTCTCGGGCAGAATTTTGGTCATGTAGAACGCTGCCGAGGCGATCTTTGCATCGTAGAACGGGTCGGCCTTCGCCATGCGCAGCTTGAACGCCTTTTCCGCCATCCGCGCCCACATGAAGCCGATGGCGACGAGCCCGAACATGCGCAAATATTCGGTAGCCGCCGCCGCCCCTTCTTCGGGATTGGAAACGCCAACCTTCCCCAACCACAATGTCGTCTGCTGCAGCCGTCCGAATGCTTTCGCCAATGGTCCGATCGCCTGCGCGGTGAATGGATTGGCCATCCGCTTGTCGATGTAGGTTTGCACCGGATGGAAGAACCTCCGCGCCAGCCGCCCCATGCCGACGGGCATCTTGCGGCCCACGAGATCAAGCGCCTGAATGCCGTTAGTGCCTTCGTAAATCTGCGTGATGCGCGCGTCGCGCACCAGTTGCTCCATCCCCCATTCGCGAATATAACCATGCCCGCCATGTACCTGCACCGCGTCATTCGCCGCGGCAAAGCCATGATCCGTCAACATGGCCTTTACCACCGGCGTCATCAGCGCCACAAGATCATCCGCCTCCTTGCGCCGCTCCGCATCGGGATGCAGCAATGAAATGTCGAGTTCCTGCCCAATCCACAGCGCCAGCGCGCGCGACCCTTCCGTCATCGCCCGCATGCGCATCAGCATGCGCCGCACATCCGGATGCACGATGATCGGATCGGCCGCCTTGTCAGGATGCTTCGTGCCGGTGACCGACCGCATCTGCAGCCGCGACTTTGCATATTCGACCGCACCCTGATACGCGGCCTCGGCAACGCCCAATCCTTGAATGCCAACCGCGAGCCGCTCGCCGTTCATCATCGTGAACATGGCGGACAGTCCCTTGTTCTGCTGCCCCACCAGCCACGCCGTTGCGCCATCGTAATTCATCACGCAAGTCGGCGACGCCTTGATCCCCATCTTCTTCTCGATCGAGCCGCACATGAGCTTGTTGCGCTCGCCGATCGACCCATCAGTCTGCACCAGGAATTTCGGACACACAAAAAGCGAGATGCCTTTGACTCCCGGCGGCGCATCCGGCACTCGCGCCAGCACCAGATGCACGATGTTCTCGGTGAGATCGTGCTCACCTGCCGAGATGAAAATCTTGGTACCGAAAATCTTATAAGACCCATCGCCTTGCGGCTCCGCCCGCGTCTTCAACAAACCTAAGTCAGTTCCGCACTGAGGCTCCGTCAGGTTCATCGTCCCCGACCATGTGCCTTGCACCATCTTGGGCAGGTAAGTGTTCTTCTGTGCCTCGGTGCCATGCGCCATCAGAGCCGAGTAAGCGCCATGCGTCAGACCCGGAAAAAGCCCAAATGAAAGATTGGTGGAGCAGATCATCTCTTCGAACAGAAAATTGACCGGCGTGATCAACCCCTGTCCGCCAAATTCGGGATCGCATGCAAGCCCGGCCCAACCGCCCTCGACAAATTTGGCATAGGCTTCCTTGAAACCCTTGGCGGTCTTGACCGCGCCCTTGTCGAACGTGCAGCCTTCCTCATCCCCGCTGCGATTGATCGGATGCAGCTCGTTCTCGCAGAACTTCGCGGCTTCCTCGAGAATGGCCGAGACAACGTCAGAAGTCGCTTCCGCGTAAGCCGGAATGGCATTGCCCTGCTCCTGCACCTTCAATATATCGTACAGCAGGAACTGCATGTCGCGCAGCGGCGCTCTGTAGCTATGCATGTGCCGTCCTCAATTCCTCAGCGGCTTGCCGGTGGCCAGCATCACTTCCAT
Organism: uncultured Alphaproteobacteria bacterium; assembly: GCA_963814455.1. Classification (GTDB taxonomy): domain Bacteria; phylum Pseudomonadota; class Alphaproteobacteria; order Rhizobiales; family Aestuariivirgaceae; genus Aestuariivirga. The sequence continues at coordinate 324,452 of CAWFCR010000001.1, forward strand.
CCGTGAAAGCGTAGGCTCCATCTTGACAAGCTTCATGAATTCCTGCTTCTCCAACTCCATCACACGATCTTCGCTCACTACCTCCGTGAGGTCTGCGCCATCGCCCGAAAGCACTTTTGCGAGATGCGTTGAGACCGTCACATCGTGCGGCAGCGCCAGGCCCTGTTGCGCATATGATTGGATCGCCATCTCCAGCGCCGCCAATCCGGTTCTACCAGGCAAGCGCAACTCGATCAGCTGCGGCGGCTTGTAACTCTCCGCCAGTTTCAGCGCCAGCGCCTTTGCATCAGCGAGCAAGCGATCCTTGTTCATCGTGATGCCGTCAGTCTTGCGCAGGTAACGCAGCTCTTTCGCATCCGCCGCCGACTTCGAAACTTTCGCCAATGAAATCTGCTCGAACGCGCCCATCACAGCAGGCATAGGCCCTTTCGGTTCGTACGTATTGGGCTGCTTGCGGATCAACATCTCCTTGCACCCGCCCCACCCCGGAATGATGCCGACGCCAACTTCAACGAGCCCCATGTACAATTCCGCATGCGCTTGCACTGCTGCACAATGCAGCAGGAATTCGCAACCTCCGCCCAGCGCCAGGCCAGTTGGTGCTGCAACTACCGGAAATGGCGCGAACTTAATCGCCTTCATCACCGCCTGCCCTTGCGTCACCAAGTCATCAAGCACCGGCCACACGCCGACATTCGCCGCAAACAGCGCAAGCCCAAGATTTGCGCCGGCCGAAAAATTGTCAGCCTCGTTGTGGATGACGAGCGCTTTCATCCCCTTCGACACGATCTCGACAGCCCTCGCCGCCATCGTTATCGAATCCGGATCAATGCTGTTCATCTTGCTGTGGAACTCAAGACACGCAACGCCATCGCCGATATCCCAAACGCTCGCGGACGCATTTTCAGCAAGAGGTTGCGACTTCGCCTTGATGTCCGACAGCCGGAACGAACCCGGTGGTCGCGCCACCGGCACGAAAGCGCCGCTCACGCTGAGTTGCTGGTTGCCCCTGTAAAAGCCATCATGCTTTGCCGCCTCACTGACGAGCGCAGGCACCGGCAGCTTCGCTGCCGCGAGTTCCTCCGCAAACCAAGCTGCGCCAAGCTGATCGATCATCTCGAACGGCCCACGCTTCCAGTTGAAGCCGGTGCGCATCGCCAGATCAACATCGGCGACATCATCCACAATCTCGGGCACAAGCGAGGCCGCATATGAAAGTGTTTGCGACAACACAGCCCAGGCAAATCTTCCGCCGCGATCCGGATGCGACACCAGCGCGCGCATTCCGCCCTTTGCCGCGTCAATTGACTCCAGCGACACTTTTCCGACTGCGCGATAAATGCCCGTATTCAGATCGATGACTTGTTTCTCTTTCTTCCCGCCCTCGCGGTTGAGCCGGTAGAACCCACCCTTTCCCTTCCGCCCCGTCAACCCTTCCGCGATCATCTTCGCCATCAGTGGAAATTCCGACGGCATTTGCACATAGGCGTCGGTCTTCGGCAGAGCAAAGCGCAAACTGGCATCGACGTGCGGCTGCAAGTCCAACCCGACGATATCGAGCAAATCGAACACGCCGGATTTCGGAACGCCGATGGGCTTGCCCATCACCGCATCCGCTTCTTCAACTGTGAGCCTAAACTCTCGCGCCGCATTGACTGCGCACTGAATCCAGAACACGCCGATACGGTTGGCGATGAACCCCGGCGTATCCTTCGCCTTCACAACAGCCTTGCCAAGCTTCACATCTGCGAATTGGCTGACGGCCGAAATCACCTCGCCGCGCGTCTCCGGCCCCGCGACCACTTCCAGCAATCGCATGTAGCGTGGCGGATTGAAGAAATGCGTGATGCAAAAATCCCGCTGCATTGCGGGCGGCATTCCGTCCATAAGCAACTTCAAAGGAAGTGTCGACGTATTCGACGACAAGATCGAACCCTTCTTCCGCGCAGCGTCGATCTTCCTGTACAGCGCCAGCTTCGTTTCAAGCCTCTCCGTCACCGCTTCAATGATCCAGTCGCATTCGCCAAGCTTCGCGAGATCATCCTCGACATTGCCGACTTCGATCAGCTTCAGCGCCGACTTCGACATTATCGGCGCAGGCTCCGCCTTCAGCAGCCTTTCGACCGCGCTCTTCGCCAATACGCTGCGATCCGCTGCTCCGTTTGGCACGATATCCAACAACAGTGCAGGAACACCCGCATTTGCCACTTGGGCAGCGATGCCGCTGCCCATCACACCGGCGCCAATGACGCATACTTTGGAAATCACCATCACACTGCCTCGAGAATGGTGGCGATGCCCTGCCCTCCGCCGATGCATTGCGTCGCGAGCGCAAATTTCTTCTGCTCGCGTTTCAGCAATGACGCAGCCTTTCCCGTGATCCGCGCGCCAGTCGCACCCAGCGGATGCCCGATCGCCAAAGCTCCGCCGTCAATGTTGACGCGGCTCATATCCGTATTCAGATCGCGCAAACACGCCATCGCCTGCGCAGCGAATGCCTCATTCATCTCGATGATGTCGATATCGTTGATCGAAAGTCCTGCACGCTCGAGCGCCTTTCGCGTCGCTGCCACCGGTCCGATGCCCATGATGTCCGGAGCGCACCCCGCAATGGCTACGCTTCTGATCTTCGCCAGCACCGGCAGCTTGTGCTTCCTGGCATACGCGGCTGAGACAACGAGGACTGCCGCAGCGCCATCGGTCAGGGGCGATGACGTCCCTGCCGTCACCACGCCATTCTGATCAAACGCTGGCTTCAATCCAGACAGCGCTTCGAGATTCGTATCAGGCCGGATGCATCCATCTTCCGTCGCCGCCGGCACGGCGACAATTTCATCCTTGAATTTCCCGGCCTCGCGCGCCTTTGCCGCCTTGCCATGACTGGCCACTGCGAATTCTTCCTGCGCGCCGCGAGCAATGCCGTATTTCTTCGCCAGATTCTCCGCTGTGATGCCCATCGACACATATGCCGCCGGCATGCTCTCAGCGAGGTCCGGATTGGGCATCGGATTGAAACCCATCATCGGCACGCGGCTCATGCTCTCGACGCCTGCGCACACGAACACTTCGCCAGCGCCCAGCGCGATTGCGCCCGCAGCCGAATGAATGGCTTGCATAGATGATCCACAAAACCGGTTGATCGTCGCGGCGCCAGCCGATTGCGGCACGCCAGCGATGAACGAAATCAGTCGCGCCACATTGAGCCCCTGCTCGCCTTCGGGGAAAGCACAGCCGAGCAGAACATCCTCGATGTCCTCCACCTTCAGGCCCGTCTTGTCGATCAGCCCTTTCACCACCGCCGCAGCGAGATCATCGGGCCGCGTCTTCGCCAGCGCACCCTTGTTGGCCAAATGAAATGGTGAGCGGACATAGCCCGCAATCACTGCCTCGGTCATGCGACTTTCTCCTTGGGTGCTTCGCGATATTCATCGACAAGCGCCTTCTTGTGAATCTTTCCAACTGCCGTCTTCGGCAACTCGCCCCGGAAATCATAGGAACGCGGTTTCTCTATATGCGACAGCCGGCTTTCAAGGAATTGATCGAGTTCCTCCTTCGTCAGCTTGGCGCCGTCCTTCAAACACACTGCCGCGCGAATTGCTTGCCCACGATAAGCATCATCGACGCCATAGACTGCACATTCCTTCACCATTGGATGCTGGTAAATCGCCTCTTCCACTTGCCGAGGATAAACCTTGTAACCCGATGTCGCAATCATCTCCTTCAACCGGTCGGTGATGAACACATATCCGCCTTCGTCCATATGGCCGATATCGCCAGTATGCAGCCGCCCGTCGACCAGAACCTCGGCGGTCGCATCGAGCTTCTGCCAATAACCCTGCATAATCTGCGGGCCGCGGAAGCAGATTTCACCCCTCTCGCCCGCCTTCATCGGTGTCTTGTGATCCTCGATTGAAACGATCTCGCAAACAGTCCCCGGAATTGGCAGCCCCACCGAACCCGGCCGGTTGGCGATGTGAACCGGATTGATGCAGGTGACAGGCGAAGCCTCGCTCAAACCATAGCCTTCCCAGATCGCAACGCCCGTCCGCCGCCTGAATTCCTCCGCCAGCGCCAAAGGCAACGCCGCGCCGCCGGCAATGGCGAATTTGATCGATGATAGATCGTAGCGGTCAAACTCCGGATGGCTCAGCAGAGCCGTGTAGAGCGTCGGCACGCCAATGAAGATGTTGGGCTTGCGCTTGTCAATGAGAGACAAGAGCTTCGACACATCAAGCCGCGGCTCCAGCAGCATGCACCCGCCGACTGCGATCGACCAGTTCATCACGCAGGTCATCGCGAAAGCATGAAATAGCGGAAGGATGCCAACCGACTTGCTCTCCGGCGAGTCGGCAATTCTGAACCAGGCCTTGCATTGCAGCGTGTTCGCATAGACATTGAAATGCGTAAGGGCCGCTCCTTTCGGAACGCCTGTCGTTCCTCCGGTGTATTGCAGGATCGCAATGTCTGTCTTTGGCTTCACCGCAACGGGCGTGAATATCCCATCATTATCCAAGAGCAGGCGGGTTGAAATGTAGCGCGGATCGGATGGCACCGCGGCGATCTGGTTCCACTTGATCGCGCGGAACAGATAGCTCTTTAGCGCGGGCAATTGGTCCGCAAGCGAACACACGACGATCTTTTGAAGCCTCGTCCGCTCGAACGTCCTGACGAACTTGCCGAGCAGCGCATTGAGATCCAGCGTCACTATGAAGTCGGTGCCGGAATCGATGATCTGCCGCACCACCTCGTCATCGGCATATAAGGGATTGTAGTTGACGATGGTCCCGCCCGCCTTCAGCCCCGCGAAATAGAACGCCACGAAGTAAGGGCAGTTCGGAAGAAATAGCCCAAGCTTCATCCCCGGCTTGAAGCCCGCCCGTACCAAACCCTTCGCCAGCTTGTCACTGAACTGTTTCATTTCAGTGTATGTGTACGTCCTGCCTTTGAACTCAACACAGGGCCGCGGCCCATGAATTGCCGCCGCATCATCCAGCAGCACGTAAAGCGGCTTCTCGGGAAACACCGGCGTGTGCGCGATGTCCTTTTCATAACTCTCGAGCCATGCCCACGCGGGCGACCGCCCTGCATTGCTGATGGTCTCTTGCGGCATATTGTCAATCATAGTCACGATCAGGGAGTCTGTCACTCATTCTACAATAGAAAGTTACCGTGCCGTCCTGCATGCAGCATATGGTAGGCTCGCGTTAATGTGTGCGCGCCGCGAGAGTGCAACTTAGGAGAAATGTCATGAAAGGCTTGATGCAGGACTGGCCCTTGCTGGTGCACCGCGTGCTCGATCACGCCGCCCGCTGGCACGGCGAGCGCGAAGTCATTTCACGCACCGTCGAAGGCCCGATCCACCGCGAAACTTACCGCGAACTGGATCAAAGATCGCGCGCGCTCGCGAGCGCCGTTCAGTCCAGGCTCGGCATCAAGCACGGTGACATTATCGCCACCATGGCATGGAACGGCTTTCGCCACATGGAAATCTGGTACGGCGTCATGAGTCTCGGCACCATCGTCCACACGCTGAACCCCCGCCTCTTCGCCGATCAGCTCATTTACATCGTCAATCATGCCGAGGATCAGTGGATCTTCACTGATCTCACTTTCGTTTCCCTTTTTGAAAAGCTCCAGGACAAAATCGCCAGCGTCAAAGGCTTCGTCATCATGACCGACGCAGCACATATGCCGAACACATCGTTGAAAAACCCGATTTGCTACGAAGACCTGATCGCCGAAGGCGACAGGTCTTTCCGCTGGCCGGAACTCGATGAAAACACGGCCTGCGGCCTGTGCTACACAAGCGGAACCACCGGAAAGCCGAAAGGCGTCGTCTATTCGCACCGTTCAAACGTGCTGCACGGCATGCAAGTAACCGCCGCCGACGCGCTCGCCATCGGTTCACGCGACAAGGTGCTCCCCGTCGTCCCCATGTTCCACGCCAACACATGGGGCCTCGCCCACGCCTGCCCCATGGCCGGCGCCGACATGGTGATGCCCGGTCCTAAACTCGATGGTGCATCGGTCTGCGAATTACTGGTCAATGAAAAAGTCACGATGTCCGCAGCCGTGCCGACGATTTGGTTCATGCTGCTGCAGCATCTCGAGGCTAACCCGGAAATCAGACTGCCGGACTTAAACCGCGTCGCCATTGGCGGATCGTCATGCCCGGAATCGCTGATGCGCGCTTTCAGGACTAAATACGATGTCGACGTCATCCACGCTTGGGGTATGACCGAAACATCACCGCTCGCCACCGTGTGCAGGCCGAAAGGCTCGCTGTCGCACCTAGGCGAAGAGGATTTGTGGAGACAGCGCGTGAAGCAGGGCCGCGCGATATTTGGCGTCGAAATGAAGCTGACTGACGACGAAGACAAGACACTCGCGCATGATGGCAAGAGCTTCGGCCATCTCAAAGTCAGAGGCCCTTGGATTGCGCAAGCCTATTTCAAGGGTGATGGCGGCGATAGCTTCAACGCCGAAGGCTGGTTCGACACCGGCGATGTATCCACCATCGACGAATGGGGCTACATGCAGATCACCGACCGCTCCAAAGATGTGATCAAGTCCGGCGGCGAATGGATTTCTTCAATCGAACTGGAAAACGCCGCGATGGGATGCACTGGCGTGGCCGAAGCTGCGGCGATCGGCCTGCCTCACCCGAAATGGGACGAACGCCCACTCCTCATCATCGTGAAAAAGGCGGGCGCAGAAATCACGAAAGAACAGGTCTTTGCCCATTTGACCGGCAAGATCGCCAAGTGGTGGATGCCGGATGACGTGACCTTCACCGACGAAATCCCGCACACGGCGACCGGAAAAATATCGAAGCTGCAGTTGCGCGAGGCTTTCAAGGACTACCGTCTGCCTACTGCTTAACGAAACATTCCGGCAAGGAAATGTTGACCTTCACGGGATTGCTCGATCCAAACGAAAAAATGCCGCCGCTGTTGCCAGCGGCGGCATTCGGTTGTTTGCAATCAGCTTGGCAGCTGGAAGAAGAAATGGGCGAACAGTACGACCGCCGCACCAGCCAGCAAGGTGAGATAGGGCAACATGCCTGCCTTGCGCTCACCCAAGTTGCCGTCCTTGAGGCCAAGCGCGTCCAGTGCGCCTTTCGGGAACTGACCACCATCCTGGATGTAGTGCCGGTAGTAGAACACTGGGATGATCAAGGCTGCGAAGAACAGTCCCTGCCACAGAACTTGCGGATAGCCCCAGACCTTTGCGCCGGCGCCAAGGAACAACGCGTTCACAAAGGCCAGCACTGTATTGAGACCGATCAGGAAGGCAGGAGCCTTCCATGGCCGTTCAATATGACCGGAATCCACACGGTGGATCCAGCCTGCGTTCAAGTTCAGGAAGTTGAAGATGATGTAGCCGACGTTTGAAATTGCCAGCACCCAGAAATAACCCGCAAGGTCAGATGCCAATGCGAGCAGGAAAAGGTTGAAAGCGAAATCGGTCCACATGGCGCGCGTCGGCGCACCATGCGAATTGACCTTGCTGAGGTAACGCGGCAACCAGCCATCGACCGATCCCTGGTAGAGGGTGCGTGATGAACCGGCCATGGCTGTCATGATGGCGAGGAACAAGGCGAGGATCATCAAAATCACGAAGATTTGCGTGATCACGCGATTACCGCCGAGGAATCCGCCGAGAGCTTCCGCCACGCCGGTACCATCCACGATGCCAGGCGCCAACATGCCAGACGTGCCAAGCACGCCCTGGAATGCGAAAGGCACCAGCAAGAAGAACACGCAGCACAGAAGTCCGGAGAAGAAGATCGCCTTGAACGTATCCTTCTTGGGGTTCTTCAGTTCGCGTGTGTAGCAAACAGCAGTTTCAAAGCCGTAGGTTGACCAGGCGGCGATATAGAGGCCGCCGAGAAACAAGGTCCAGCCACCGAGTGACCAGGTGCCATCGACGCCGGAATAAGCAGCCGTGGGCGGCAAAAGACCGGTCACATTGGCGGTGTTGATCTGGCCAGTCAGAATCGGCACAAGACCAACTAACAACAGTGGCACCAGCACGATGATGGCGAGCCATTTTTGCGCGGTGGCGGTTGAGGCAATGCCACGGTGCTGAATCCAGAACATCAGCAACATCAGCAAGGCGCCGATGACGAAGGTGGTGTTGAAGTGCAGCGCGCCGAGACCAGGGATATTGAACGTCAAGGCTTCCCAGGTGCGCAGTGACGGCGTCAGTGCTGTAACGCCGTCAGTTGCGAGCAAAGTCTTGATGCCTTCGTCTGCAGTCTTTCCGGCATTCGCGGCAAGCCATTCGACGACGCGCGGACTGTCGGCTGCAAGCGTCGCCATATTCGCGTTGACCCAATCGAGAACCGCTTGCGAGTCAGCCGCCGGAATTGGAACGAGCGCATTGAGGATGTAACCGGCTGCAATGGCGCAGCCGAGAGAGAGCACCGGGCTCCAGGCAAACCAGTTGCACCACACTGATAGCGGCGCAATGAATTTTGAGTAACGTAGCCAGGCCGTGGCGCCATAGACTGAGGCGCCTCCGGACTTATTGCCGAACATGCCGGCAATCTCGGCGTAGGTAAAGGATTGCAGGAAGCCCATGATCATCGAAATGATCCAGACGAGAAAGGCAAGCTTACCCGTCGTTCCAGCAATGCCGCCAATCGAGAAGAGCACGAGTGGCGGCACACCGGCCGCGACCCAGAAGGCCCCTTTCCAATCTAGTGCGCGGACGAGTTCGCCCGAGCCTGTTTCCTTAGACATTAGTCCCCTCCATTTATCCCAAGTGTTCCAACGTCACCGATTTCTGTGTCCGGTTGCCGTCTGTCGGATAGGATGAAACAGGACGTGCGCGATTTAACAGCGACTCCCTCTGCACCCCACTCCCAGGAACAAATTTTTAATGTCATTATATCGACGGTCAAGGAGAACTGTGCAATTATCCGGTAAATGATCGCTGCACTGCAGCAGAGCCTGCCAAAGGAGTCACCGCGTTGAACGCCCCCGCTTTCTTCGCTCCGAGGCCCAGCCGCATCCTGAGGCCCGGTGAACGCGCCCTGCCCGCCAATGTCGAGCGCTACCCGGTTGCGGGCGGAGGGTCGATTGTTGTCGGCCTCCAAGCGGGCGACCGGATACTGTTGACGGATGTCGAAGGTGGCCAACGGGCAGAGCTGCTGTTCTGCGACAAAGATGGCCGCTTCGACCTATCTGCCTTGGGTACCAAACCAGATGGCTCCGCCGATGGCCTCAAGGCCATGCTGAGCGGCGGCGAGTCAAGCGCGCAACGGACTTTGACGGGCCTCAAGACGCGCAGGATAGACCTTGGGCAAGCGCGGTCCTTGCATCTGTTCGGCGAGGCGAGCAAGGCGGGCAGCAAGACGGACTTTGTTGCGCAACAGAATGGCACGCTGATCGTCGCCGTACCAGCGACTGATATGTCTCCAGATGCACAGGATACGGCGACTGAGATCGAGCTCCGCATCATGCGCGCCAACACTCTCGATAAAACCACTGGCAGTGACCTGCCGATACCACTTGCCGACCCGCTTCAGGATGTGCGGATCAAGGCGGCGACAGCACGCGCCTATATGGTGAAAGCAGGGGAATACATACAAATCATTGATGTGTCGGGCCGACAGATGACCGACTTCCAGTGTTTCTCCGCCCGCAAGCTGGACAAGGGCATTCAGCACGGGCTCGATGCCACGATAACGCGCACGTTGACTGGCCGCGCCTACCCTACGCCCGGCCTGCCTTCCAAGGGATTTGCGCTGGATTTCGAGCCGCTCATCGAAGTGGTGCAGGACACCTGCGGGCGGCATGATGCCTTCGCCACCGCCTGCAATTCACGCTTCTATGATGACATGGGCTATCCGGGCCATGCCAACTGCACCGAGAACTTCAATTTCGCGCTTGATCCATTCAGCATCGAAAAGCGCAAGGGCTGGGAAGCACTCAACTTCTTCTACAACACGCGCATGGATCATTCGAACGTCATCATCACGGACGAGGCGTGGTCGCGGCCCGGCGACTATGTGCTGGTGAAGGCGCTCACTGATCTCGTCTGCGTTACTTCCTCCTGCCCCGACGATATTGATCCCGGCAATGGCTGGAACCCAACCGACATTCATGTGCGCGTTTATGGCGCCGAACAAAAATTCACCCGAGCAGTGGCCTATCGCATGACCCCAGACGCAGACCCCGTGATGACCAAGGAAACCGCCTTTCACCCCCGCCTGTCGCAGATGACGCGCCACTATGGCGAGTATCGCGGCTTCTGGCTGCCAGGCCGCTTCAACAATGAAGGGCCGATCGAGGAATACTGGGCCTGCCGCGAGAAGGCCGTGGTCGTTGATCTCTCGCCACTCCGCAAGTTCGAAGTGACGGGGCCAGATGCCGAAGCGCTGCTGCAGTATTGCTGCACGCGCGACATTCGCAAGCTTTCAACTGGTCAAGTCGTCTATACCGCCATGTGTTACGAGAACGGCGGCATGATTGATGACGGCACGGTGTTCCGGCTTGGCCAGAACCTGTTCCGCTGGATCGGCGGCGATGACTATTCCGGTCTTTGGCTACGCGAGCAGGCGGAAAGGAAAGGTTATCAAGCCTGGGTCCGCTCATCGACTGACCAGTTGCACAATATTGCCGTGCAGGGTCCAGCGAGCCGTGATATCCTGAAAGAGATATTGTGGACCTCGCCAGCCCAGCCCGCGATCAGCGAGTTGGAGTGGTTCCGTTTCACCGTAGCGCGCATCGGCCACTTTGAAGGTGTGCCGCTGGTGGTGTCACGGACAGGTTATACGGGTGAGTTGGGCTATGAAATCTTCTGCCATCCCAAGCATGCGTTGGCCGTGTTCGACGCGATCTGGAAAGCAGGCGAAGAATACGGTTTGAAGCCCATGGGCCTCGAAGCACTTGACATGGTGCGCATTGAAGCCGGCCTCATCTTCGCAAACTATGAATTCACCTCGGAGACCGACCCGTTCGAAGCCGGCATCGGCTTCACGGTTCCGCTCAAGAGCAAAACCGATGATTTCATCGGGCGCGCAGCGCTGCTGGAGCGCAAGGAACATCCGCGCCGCAAACTGGTGGGGCTTGAAATCGACGCAAACGAGGCAGTGGGCCATGGCGACTGCGTGCATATTGGCCGCGCTCAGATTGGCGTTGTCACCAGCGGCTGCCGCTCACCCATCCTGAAGAAGAACATTGCCCTGGCGCGCGTCGATGCGCTCAATAGCGAGATCGGTACCGAGGTCGAGATCGGCAAGGCAGACGGCCATGCCAAGCGTCTGCCGGCTAAGATCGTGCGCTTTGCGCATTACGATCCGGAAAAGTCACGACCGAGGTCATAGCCAGCGCGAGAGAGCCCGGCGGTGCCCAGCTCCTTCTAGCTACTTGGTTTGCAAGTAGGCTTCCATCGAGTCGTCCATTGCTTCAAGCCAAGCCGTATGATGCTTTGGCTGCATGTTGCCGGTCATCAGGCTGCGGTAGGCGTTGTTACGGAATCCCATGATGTCCTCCGCCTTGTGGTGCTCCCATTCCATGAACGTCTTGTTAGTGCCTTCAATGTCGAAAGAAGGATAATCGGTCGCCGCGATCATTTCCTTCACATTGTCGCCCTGGAACCAGATCATCTGCTCGGCGTTCTCAAGCTTTTCCTCTCGCTTGCGCCATTTCTTCGAATCTTTCTGCATGTCGGCGAGCTTGGGCAACTTGATGCGGCCAAGGATCACATCGCGCGCGAACCAGGCTTGTGCATCGAACATGTTAAAGGTGTAGAACTGGTCCTGCATGCCGACATAGAAAAAGCGCGGGTTCTGCTCCCAAACCACGCCCTTGTAGAGCCCAAGCGGCCACAGCCGGTTCGCCGTCTTGAGCCGTAGATCATCTGGCAGGAATGGGAAGTGATGCTTATAGCCAGTGCACAGGATGATGGCGTCAACCTCCTTGGTCGAGCCATCTGCGAAATGCGCCGTCTTGTTGACTAGCTTCTGCAGCAGAGGACGCTCCTCAAAGCGTTCCGGCCATTTGAACCCCATCGGCTTCGAGCGGTAGGTCGTCGTCACCGAGGCTGCGCCATATTTCCAGCATTGTGAGCCAATGTCCTCAGCCGAGTAGGAGCGGCCGACGATCAGCACATGCTTGCCCTTGAACTCCAGTGCATCGCGAAAGTCATGGGCATGCATGACGCGGCCATTGAATGTCTTGATGCCTTCGAACTCCGGCACATGCGGCGTCGAGAAATGTCCCGATGCACAAATCACGTAGTCGAAATCTTCAGTGTACACCCTGTCCTTGGCATGATCCTGCACAGTGACGTGGAACTTTTTCTTCTTCTTGTCCCACTCCACTTTGCGAACGGGCGAGTTGAAGCGCACCCACTTGCGCACCTTAGCCTTTTCAACCCGGCCCTTGATGTAGTCCCACAGCACGGCGCGCGGCGGATAGGAGGGGATGGGCTTGCCGAAATGCTCTTCAAAGGAATAGTCGGCAAACTCGAGACATTCCTTCGGCCCGTTGGACCACAGATAACGGTACATGGAGCCATGCACGGGCTCGCCATTCTCATCAAGACCGGTGCGCCATGTGTAGTTCCACAGACCGCCCCAATCGCCCTGCTTTTCAAAGCACACGACTTCCGGGATTTTCGCCTTCTTCCTGGCGGCGGACTGGAACGCCCGCATTGCCGCCATGCCTGATGGACCGGCCCCGATAACAGCAACTCTAGTCATGCAAATCCCCTCTGTTCTTGAATTGTCATTCCGGGAAAATACCGGGACTCGTCGGCGCACCGTCATCAAATTTTGATAGCCATTCCACCGTCGTTGGCCGGTAACGGGTGAGGCCCTTGTAGTCGATCAACTCCGGCGGCAGATCGCGCAGAACACGATGGAAGCGGCGCGCCCATTTCGGAACGGTGACAAGCTCCTCCATCTTCAGCAGGTAGCAGCGGATGACAAATAGAATGGCGTTGGAGCGCGGCAGGCGCCATAGGCTCTGCAGTTCACAGCGCAGATGCACCTTGTCGCCGACGTTCTCCAACGTCACCGTGGCCCTGTCCTTGCCCCATTTGTGGTAGTTCTCCGGGCTGGTGTCGAGGCGGGGATTGATCGTCATGGTCCAGTTCAGCCGGCGCACAGGTTTACCCTGCTGCAGGTTGAGCAAGAACTTCAAGGCGCGGTCGAAGACGCCTATCTGATGGGCAAGCGGCACCGGCCCATGCCACTCCATGAAGTTCATGCCGATGTCGAAGTCGAGCGACCAATCGGCCTGCGTCGTCACCATGCCGGCGTCCATCCACAGCTGGTTGTCGCGCTGGTCGACAATGCAGAAGTCTCCTTGCGCCTGCCGGGTGATGTATTCTAGAGGCTCCATCGGCAGCGTCGTCGCATCACCGAACACGAATTTCTGGTCAATGCCCATGGGGCGGTTGATCCAGTGCCAGTTATCGCCATCCCTGGTGAGCGAGAAGTGCTCCGGGTAACCGGCAGCCTGCTGCTCCATCAACAGCTCCAGCGTATCCCACTGCGCCGTCATCATGTGCGGCAGGGCCTGGTAGCGGAGCGGGTCCTCCTTCAGGACCTTGGCGCGATCCTCCATCTCGGAGACAAAATGCTCGTCGATGTCGATCAGGGTGTTATAGGCGTGCCCCGGAGAACCGGCAGACACATGCGGCTCCATGTTCACCGCGTACATGTACTTGTCTTCGTGAAAGGGGAAGGGAAAGCGGCGAATGCTCTGCGGACTGTTGCGGAAGGTAAAATCGTCGCGGAAGGTTTCCTTCTTGAACGTCAGGTTCATGTGTTTCCCTCTCGCTATTCTATAGGTCGAGCGTGATGTCTGCGCCAGCGATGCGCGATACGCAAATCATGATCTTGCGGCCCGAGGCCTTTTCTTCCGGTTCTAGGAAGTGATCGTTGTGTTCTATGCTGCCATTGCAAGCGATGACACCTGTTTCGCACTGACCGCAAGCGCCGCCACGGCACAGGTACGGCGCATCAATGCCCGCAGCTTCGGCCGCCTCGAGGATGCTCTGGTGCGAATGCACTTCGACCGTCTTGCCTGACTTCACCATGACGGCGGTGAACGGCTTGCCAGGCGGTGGCGCTAGAAATTCTTCCGAGTGCAGGTTCTGCGACGGCCAGCCAAGCGCCTTTGCCTTGCCGAGCACGCCGCTGATCATGCCCCGGGGGCCGCAAACATAGAGGTGCGTGCCAAGCGGCTGGTTGGCGAGAATGTCATCAGCCGGAATGAACAGATTCTCGGCATCGCAGTAGATCCTGATGCGGCTGGACCCGTAACGCTCCTGAAGTTCACGCCAGTAAGCGCCATGGGTGCGAGTGCGCACGGCATAGTGCAGTTCGAAACTCTGATTGACGCGCTCCATCTGCTTCATCATCGCGATGAAAGGCGTGATGCCGATGCCGCCTGCCGTCATGATGTGCTTGCGGCCGCGGCTGTCGGCCGAGAACAGGTTGACCGGCTGGCTGAGCGTCAATTCGTCACCGACATGCAGCTTGTCATGCAGGAAGTGCGAGCCGCCGCGCGATTGTTCCACTCGCAACACGCTGATTTCGTAGCCACTTGTGTCAGACGGGTCTGACATCAGCGAGTAGGGATTGCGGCGCAACACATCACCATCGCGCATGCCGACGACGACATGCGACCCGCCGGAGAACACCGGCATTTGTCCACCATCGACGCGCACAAAGCGGAACCGCTTTACCTGATCGGCTACCTGCTTGATGTCCGCCACGCGAACCCGCATCTCGGTATTGGTCGTCACGGGAACAATTCCTCCGCTGGCGGAGCGGTTCCGGGGTCCTCAGCGTCAATGCACACTCCCTGGAAAGCACCTAGGCGGCGGGAATAGTGGTCGCGCACCAGAAGCAGCAGTCCGCAATGGCTGCAGGCGTAGGGGCTGGTCTTCACATTGTCGGTAATGCCTTTGCAGTGCACGCATTGCACGCGACGCGCTTCCGAACCGCGATGCTCCGTCCGAATCGAGCCATAGTCCACGCCATGCGCCATCGCCACTTGCATGGCCTGGCCTATGAAGCCTTCCGTGCCGGCAATATAGATGCGCGCTCCCATGTGGGCCTGGCCCAACACCACGTTCAGCCGGTTGAGCAGCACCGGGACAGAGGGTGCCGTCCATTCATCATTGAGGCCAAGCGCTATGAGCTTGCTGCCATAATCTTTGGCGGCGGCATTGGTGGGAACATAGAGCACGTCGGCCTTGGTCAACTCAGACTTGGGCAGCTTCTGTTCGAGCAGGGCGCAAGCACCCTCCCCTTCCAGCACGAAGATGTGTCGCCGGGCAGCGGAATCGCAAGTGATGCCATGGTAGACCGGCCTGCTCTTGATGCCCTGAACAAGCATAGATCAGCCTACTGCCGTACGCTTCTTCTTTTCCGGATCGTCGAAGGAGATGGTGTGGGCGACGGCCTTGGCCTTCAGGTTCTTGCCGCGCACTTCAAGCGGCACGCCTTGCTTGGCGTATGGAACATCGAGACGAACGATAGCCATGCTCTTCTTGGTGAGCTTCGAGTAGCTCGGGCAGGTGATAACGCCAACTTTCTTGCCATCGGCCCACAACTCGTCGCCGCCTTCGGCCATCTTGTCACCTTCGATGAGAAGACCGAATATCTTGAAGCGCTCCTTGCCCTTGAGCTTGTAGTGCTCCTCATGGCCGCGGAAGCCCGTCTTGCCCGGAGATACGGTGAAGTCGAGGCCCAGCTCCCAAAGCGAGTCGCCGGGCGGCTGATCAGGAAACGGGTACATCTGCGAATTGTCGAAGGGATAGAACAGCAAGTAGCTTTCAACGCGCAGGTAATCAAGCACCGTGAAGCAGACCGGAATGATCCCCATCGGCTTGCCCTGGTCGAGGATAGTGTCCCAAATCATTGGCGCATCCTGCCCGCGACAGAAGATTTCATAACCGCGCTCGCCGGTGTACCCTGTGCGTGAGATCATGACCGGGCGCGCCAAACAGCGTTGTCTGCATGTGGTGGAAATACTTGAGGTCACGAATGCCGGGCACATGCTTGGCGAGGAAATCCACCGCCACGGGCCCTTGCAGCGAGAGGTCATGAATATCATCGTCAAATAGCACGGCGCAGTTGCGCCCGTGCGCCTGCTTCACCACTTCCTCATGCCCGGTGCCGGAACCGTGGACCAGCATCCATGAATTGGGGCCTGTGCGGTAGACAATGCAATCATCGGTGAACATGCCGCGTTCGTTCAACATGCAGGCATAGACAGACTTGCCGGGATAAACTTTGGAGACATCGCGGGTGGTGATGCTGTCCAGAACCGCGAGTGCATGCGGGCCGACGAGGTGCACCTTCTTGAGGCCGGATACGTCCATAAGGCCGGCCTTGGTGCGCACAGCCGCGTGCTCATCAATAATGTTGGCATCGTAGGTCCAAGCGGTTCCCATGCCGCTCCAGTCCTCAAGCTTCGAGCCCATGGCCCGATGACGGTCCCCAAGGACTGAAAATCTCCAAGACAGCGGCATGTTGATCCTCCTGAATATTTCCTGTGTGGAACTATTTTTTCCCTACTGTACTCCGGATTTGGAGTCTTGCAAGATACGAAATGACACTGCAGCCTGAAAATGCACACGACTTTGGAAGGAACCCAGCGATGGAAAAGATCGAAGCACATGAACGGCTTGTGCACAATATCAAGTCAGCTTCATTTATGCCCTACTATGATGCCGATGGCCGCCAAGTGCCCGGCCAGAGTTACGTGCAGCTCGACGATACTTTCCCAAAAGGTGCTGGCTTCACGCTGTACCGGATGGACCCCGGCAGTTCCAGCCAGCCGCATGAACACACCTGCCATGAGCAGTTCTATGTCATCGAAGGCGAAATCATGGACAACGACGGTTACACCTACAAGACAGGGGATTTCGTCCTGCTGAAGACCGGCACCCAGCACTTTTCGACGACAAAAACCGGCGCAACACTTGTGGTCTTCGTTCGCGACCTTGAGGAAAACATCTGACGCGATCTGGAGGGCTGGAGGAAGCGCCAGCCTAGCTGGCGTTCACCAACACGTCTGCAATGCGGGTGAAGTGCGCAAGCAGCATTTTGTGGGTTTCCGCATCCATTCCATGGGCTTCCATCGCCTTGGTCATGCACCTGACCCATGAATCCCGCTCAAGCTGCCGCACCTGCAAATGCTCATGCATCTTGCGCACGTTTGAATGGCCATGATGCTCCACATAGAGCTGCGGTCCACCCAGAAAGCCTGACAGAAATTCGAATTGAGCAACGCGCGCATGCGCGAGACCATGACCCAAGTTGTGCAGGGCCATGAGAGGTGCGCCCTCGGGATCAGTTTCTACAATGTCGTAGAAAGCGTTGACGAGCCGCCGTACGCCATCCTCACCCCCTACCTTTTCATAGATTGTGCGGGTTCTGTTTCCTAGTTGCGTTTCTTGCATTTTGCAGCGCCCCTGCACCTCGCATACCACTACTGTCGAGCAGAGCGTAGCGCGACTGCCGCATACTATCCAGCTGCCTGCCTTGTGCAAACTTTCAGAATTCCTGCGGCTTGTAGTCGCTGGCCTGCGAAGGTGCTACAGCTTGCAGAAGCTCAACGGATTTCTGCACGCCTTCTTCGCGCGATAGCATCACGTCCTCATGCTCGATCGAGAGCCAGCCATCATAGCCCACCATGCGTAGACGGTAACAGAAGTCACGCCAGAAACTGTGGCCGTTACCGTAGCCCAAAGTGATGTAGCTCCAGGCACGGGCGGGAATGTCGGTCAACGGACCATTCTCCAAACGGCTTGTCGTGGCGCAGACGGGCGTGTTGATGAACGTGTCCTTGGCGTGTGTGTGGAGAATAGCAGGTCCCAGTGCGTCGATCGCGGCAAGCGGATCAGCTCCCATCCACATAAGGTGCGATGGATCGAAGTTGGCTCCGACAATGTCGCCAATCTCCCGGCGCAGGCGCAGCAGCGCAGGCACATTATAGACCAGCTGGTTGCCATGGAGTTCGACTGCGAGCTTCTTGACGCCCTGCTCCTTGGCAAAGGCCGCAAGCTTAAGCCAATAGGGCAGCAAGCGCTCCTCCCACTGGTACTTGAGCATGGTTTGGGTCTCAGGCGGCCACGAAGAAACAACCCAGTTCGGCATCTTGTCTCCCGGCGTTCCTTCGGGAAGCCCGGACATGAGAACGACTGTTTCAACGCCAATTGAGCCTGCTAGCCGGATAGTATCATGCAAGGCTGCCGATTGCCTTTCACCTTCCGTCGGGTGCAGCTGATTGCCATTGGCGTTGAGCGCGATGATCTCCAGCCCCCGCTCTTTCACGGCCGTCAGAAAATCCTGCCGCGCCGCCGCGCCAGACAAAAGAGCTTGCAGATTGAGATGCGGCGCACTGGTCCAGTTCGCTGCATTGAACTCAACACCTTCGATGCCAAGCCGCGCCGTTGTATCGAGCATATCTGCAAAAGACAGATGCCCGAGAGAGTCCGTCACCATGCCAATTTTCATTTCTGCCTCATGAATAGAATTTTGGCTTATCGATCTGCGTGACAGCCGCAGTCTTGCCCGTGCGCAGCGCCTCAACACCAGCTTCCGCAACGGCAGTCGAGCAATAGCCGTCCCATGCATTGGCGCCAATATTGGGCCTGCCCGTGCTGATTGACCTCACCCAGGCGAGATTTTGCTGGCGGTAGGCCTCGACGAAGCGCGGGCGCCAGTCGGCCGGATAAGTATTGATCTGCTTGAGGCCAAGATTGATGTCAGCGTTCACGGGCGCACGCAGGAATGCCGTGCCTTTTTCTCCGACCAGCTCGCCGCGCACATCATAGCCATAGGTGGCGCTGATATTGACCTCTATATTCACCAGTTGCCCGGCATGCGTTTCAAGAACCATGAAGACGGGCGCTGTTTCGCCGCCGCTGGGTGGACGGAATACGCTGATTGATTTGTAGTCAGACTCAAGCATCCAGCGAGCCACGTCAAATTCGTGCGGCGCCGAATTGCAGATCGCCATTGACGGACGAAAATCATAAGCCGGCGAAACATTGCGGTGGAAGCAATGAAACATCAGCGCTTTTCCGAGGTCGCCGCGGGTCAGCAGCGACTTGATCTCGGCATAGGATGGGTCGAAACGGCGCATGAAGCCGATCTGCACCAGACGCTTTCCGCGCTTTTCCTCCGCAACCATCACGGAGATGCATTCCTTCACCTCCTGTGAGAGCGGTTTTTCACAAAGAACAGGCTTTCCCGCTGCAATGCAGGCAAGGGTGAGTGGCGCGTGGAATTGGTCCGGTGCGGCAATCACCACCGCATCAATGTTCTTGTCATTGATGAGCGCAAGCGGATCACCGACGGCATTGGTGGCTCCTGTTGCTTCGGCGACTTTCCTCGCGCGCGCGCTATCGGCATCACAGATCGCCTGCAAGGATACGCCTGGAACTTCCTCCGCAAAAAGGCGTGCGTGGTCGGCGCCCATGATGCCCGCGCCGATGATGCCGAGCCTCAGTGTCATGGGTGCTGCGCCACCGCGTGACTTTCGATTTCCGCCTCAAGATTGGCCATCGTTTCACCGCCAGCCATGAGATCGGTTATCTCTTCCCGTGTGCGTTCGCCCTTCTTGAAATCAGCCGCAATGGCACCACGGATGAGCACCGCAAAATGGTCGCCTACGGCCATCGCGTGCATCACTTGGTGCGTAATGAAAATAACGGCCAGTCCGCGCTTTTTTGCCTGATTCACAATGCGCAACACGTGGGCGGCCTGTTTGACACCAAGTGCCGCCGTTGGCTCGTCGAGGATCAACACGCGCGCGCCGAAGTAAACCGCACGCGCAATGGCCAGCGACTGGCGCTCGCCGCCTGACAGGCCTCCAACCAGCCGGTCACCATCGTCAATGCGGGTGATGCCGAAATCCTGCACGGACTTCACCGCGATCTCATTGGCCTTCTTGCGGTCGAAAATCTTGAACGGTCCCCAGCCTTTGGTGGGTTCGACACCGACGAAAAAGCTGCGCCCAATGCTCATCAGCGGAAACGTGCCGCCGAACTGGTGCACGGTGGCAATGCCCCTGTCGCTGGCATCGCGTGGCGTGTTGAAAGCGACGGGTTGGCCGTCCATCAGCACGGTGCCTGAACTCGGAATGTGGACGCCGGACATGATCTTGATCAATGTCGACTTGCCTGCGCCATTGTCGCCCAGCAGGCAGAGCACTTCGCCGGCGCGCACTTTCAGCGAAATGTCCTGCAGAACGTCAATCGGCCCGAATGATTTGTTGACGCCATGGAGTTCTAGAATGGGAGCGGTCATGATCCTGTCCTCACTTCTTCTTTGGCGAATAAGTCAACGCCATCCTGCGGAAGGTGTTATTCATCAACACGGCGGCCAGCAACAGCACGCCGATGATGAGGCTCGACCAGTTGCGGTCAAAGTTCGTGTAGTAGATGCCTTGGTTGACAATGGCGAAGGTGATGGTGCCGAAGAAAATTCCGATTATCGATCCAAAGCCGCCCGTCAGCAGCACGCCGCCGACCACCACGGCGATGATCGCGTTGAAGATGAAGGACTGGCCCCCGCCGACCTGCGCGGAGTTGAAGAGGATGCGCCTGGCACATGCCCACGAAGGACGCTGAAACGGCCGACAGGATGAAGAGCAGTATCGTCATGCGGTCGGTCGGAATGCCGGCATTGCGGGCGCTGACCTTGTCGCCGCCCATGGCGAAGATCCAGTTGCCGAAGCGGGAATAGTGCACAAAGAAGACATAGCAGGCTGTGAACAGAACCCACCAGACCACCACGACCTGCAACTGGCCCGGTGGGAAAATGCCGCCAAAGGAAATGAAATCGCCGAACATGGATTTCGTCACAGCCTTCAGCCTTGATCGCAACGTTGGTCGATTTGGTCACAAGCACGGTCAGGCCCAGCAGAATGCCCTGCACGGCGAATAGTGAGCCAAGCGTGATGATGAGTGATGGCACGTCGGTGCGGACAACCATCAGACCGTTGATCAGGCCGACCAGAACGCCGAAGGCGAGCGTCGCCATGATACCCCACCAGACGGGCAGGCCGTAGTGGCCGCCGATCACGGCTGTCAGCATGGCGCCCGCAGGCACCATCGCGCCGACCGAAATGTCGAGTTCGCCGGCGATCATCAAGAGACCGACAGGAATTGCAATGATGCCAAGGCTGGCGGCAACATTGAGCCAGCTCGACATGCCAGCAATTTCCAGAAATTTCAGGCCGCCAAAGATGCCGAAAAAGACGAGCACGGCGACTAATCCGAGAAAGGCACCGGCTTCAGGACGACGCAACAGACCGCCGAGCATGGTAATGTTCACGATAGTCCCTCCCAGTTACTATTGGCGTGCACTATGCAGCAAATGGATGACATTGCCATGCCATGATGTGAACCGGTCCGCCGTTATCTGGCGGACCGGAATTTTCTGTTACCTGTCTTAGCGTGCGCCGGCGGCAACGCCCTTCAGCGTTGGTTCAATGTTTGAACTGTCAACAATGCCAGGTCCTGTGAGAACCGGGAAGGTCGGCAGCGTGTTGCCAAAGTCGATGTGCGACTGCAGCAGGCTGACCGCGAGGTATCCTTGCAGATAGGGCTGCTGGTCGATGGCGAAAGCCTGCGTGCCGTCCTTGATGCGGTTCAAGCCGGCTTCGTTCATGTCGAACGAACCCAGGGCAACAGTCTTGCACCTTGTCGGCCTGCTGGATGCCGATGGCAGCCGAGTCAGCGTCACCAGCGGAAATCGTGACGACACCGTCAATCGTTCCGTCCTTGAGCAGCTCAGCCTTGATAGCTTCTGCAACGGCAGTTGCGTTGCCGAAAGCCGTTGAAGGCAATGGCAGCTGCGTTGATTTGCCACCAGCTTTGGTAATGCCGTCAGAGATGCCTTTGCAACGGTCTTCAAGGTTCTGAGCACCTGGAATGGTGTTGACGCAAATCACGTTCTTCTGGCCCTTCGCAGAAAAATATTCGCCACCGGCAAGACCAGCAGGATATTCTTCGTTGCCGACATAATTGAGTGCACCGAGTTCCTTTGGCCTTGGCACCACCGCCCGCGTTCATCAGGATGATCTTGATGCCGGCAGCCATGGCGTCCTTGATTGCTGGATCTTCAGCTTCCGGAACCCAATCCGGAATCACGATGCCATCAACCTTCATGCTGATCGCAGTGCGGATGAGCTGCACAACATCTGGCGCAAAGTTGTCATAGTTCTGCAGGCGCAGATAGTTCACCGAACCACCATTGGCGACGATGCCAGGCGTTGCGTCATCAAGGCCCTTCTTGATCTTGTTCCAGAACGCGTCATCATTCGAACCGCCGATGACGGCGATGTTGGCCGACAAGGCTGCCGTGGCACTGAACGCCAATGCGGCGGCTGCGACCAAGAGTTTCAGTTTCTTCATTGTAGTCCTCCCAATTTCCGTCACCATGACGGGTTTCAAAAATCATGCTTTCGTCGCGTTCAACTTCGCGACCTTCTTGGCATAACGTGCATCCATGCGGGCCTGCGCTTCTTTTGAACCATCGTGCCAAGTGCCGAACCACTTATCGAGCGGGACCAAACCGTCGCCGCCGTAGTTCACTTCGAAATATTTGTGGTGCAGGTAATGCAGATAGGCGTGGCTATCGAGCGCCTTGTCATCGGTCAACTCGAGCTTGTCGAAACCGATGTGGCCATTGACTGCGCCATATCCCGCCATGTGCAGCTGGAACAGTGCAATCAGCGGGTTGGAGGGCAGTACAAGATGCCACCACACCACGCCATGATAGAGAAAAGTCTCAATGGGGTGCATCGACAGCGAAGACCATGGCGAAGGGTTCACCGAATTGTGGTGCACCGAGTGAATCCACTTGTAGAGGATCGGAATGTGAATGGTGCGGTGGATGACGAAGAAATTCACTTCGTGGATCACGGGGGTTAGGAACAGCAACAATGCCAGCCAATACGGGTGTTCCGACCAATTGATCCACTGGGCATAGCCATTGGCGAAGCACCACAGCATCAGCACTTCGACCAGCGTCCACATGGTGAGGCCGGAGAGATAGGTGCGGAGCACGTTGTCGATGTTCTGGCTTTTGAAGAAGAACACGTCTGACGGCTGTTCGGACGGGAATTTGGCGTTGTATTTGAAGCGCGTGCCTTGTTTGCGCTTCCAGTAATAGAAGAACTCGATTGACCCATACATCAGGAAGATGCCGATGCCGTTCACGGCGTAAAGCCACAAGGCCCAACCCCAGCTCAGGGTCTTCATCGTTTCCCAGTCAGGAAGAACGTAGTGCCAATAGAGCAGCGTCACCGCCATGTGGAAGACATTCCACGGCCAGACGTAGCCAATCAGAAATTTCAGCCATGCGGTGACATCAAACGGCCGGCTCCAGAAGAACGCGATCTGCGGGTGGGCGCTGGGCGTCCAATCACCGCGCTTGTTACGAGTGCCAAACTGCAGATCGTCCATGCCATTACCTGTTGTGTCAGTTTTGAAATCATTGACATGACAGAATGTTTGACTCAAGATGAGATGAAATAGAACATGTATTTCATTTCTTTTGTCTCATACTGAGATGATAAATGAGATTGAATGAGATAAGGACATCTCCCAATGGCACGTCCTACCATTCTTGATCTGGCCAGAGAGGCCGGAGTTTCAGTTTCGACGGTCAACCGCGTGTTCGCGGGCGCCGGTTCCGTTCGGGACGTCACTGTCCAGCAAGTGAGGGAAGCGGCAGAGCGCATAGGATATTACGGTCTTGGCGCGCTCCGTGCCCAGATCGTGTCACGAAAGCCGAAATTCCGCTTCGGCTTCTTGCTGCATCAGCCCAATCGCACCTTCTACAAGATGCTGGGCGCCGCCCTGCAGGCGGCAGCGCGGGCAGTGGATGACCAGGACATCGAAGCAGAGATTGTGTTTGCCGAAGACCTGGCGCCGCAGTTCATCGCAAACAGACTTCTGGAGCTGGGGCAGACTTGCAATGCGGTCGGCGTGGTTTCAGCGGTTCATCCCGTGGTCACGCAAGCGCTCAGTACGCTGGAGCAACTGAACGTGCCGGTCTTTGCGTTGATCTCGCAGCTGTCGGCGACTGGCAATGTCAACTATGTCGGGCTCGATAACTGGAAAGTCGGGCGCACCTCCGCCTGGGCCTTTCACAATATCTGCAAGCTGCCCGGAAAAATCGGAATACTCGTCGGCAACCATCGCTATCGGTGCCAGGAAATGAATGAGAGCGGCTTTCGTTCGTACTTCCGCGAGTTTGCGCCTGGCTTCACTCTGCTCGAGCCGCTATCTACGTTTGAGACAAGCGCCGTAGCCGAGGAGATGACCGAAAAGCTGATCCATGAGCATCCGGACCTGATTGGCCTCTATATTTCAGGCGGCGGCATCTCAGGCGCATTGAATGCGCTCCACAGCGGGAGGATGGCGGGACAAGATAACCGCGGTAGGCTACGAGCTGATGGATGTTACGCGCGCAGCCTTGCTCGACGGCAGGCTGACAATGGTCATTGCTCATCCGCTGCAGAAGCTTGCGCAGGAGACGATCTACGGCATGATCCGCGCCTGCAAGACTCCTTCCGAAGCAGGCAGGCAAACAATTGTGCTGCCGTTTGACATCTATACAAGAGAGAATATTTGAGATTGCTGTCAACGCTGCCACATGCCGCGCCGACCCGACTCAGATCAACTTGTATTGCTTGGCCTTGTTGCGCAGGAACGGCAGGCCTTCGCCCATGACTTCCGCCTCATCCTTCGCCACCGGCCGCCATACCGAAAGGCCATAAGAAACTTCAGGCGGCATGTTGATGAAGCTTTCCATGGCAAGACCGCCCTTGAAACCTATGGCCGCAAGCGTCGCATAAACTTCATCCCAATCAACCGTGCCGCTGCCCGGCGTACCGCGGTCACTTTCGGAAAGGTGGATGTACTTGATGTATTTGCGCGCATCGAGAATGCCGTTGCCTGCGCCCTTCTCCTCGATGTTCATATGGTAGGTATCGAGATGCACGAACATGTTTTCGGCGCCCACACGCTCGATCATCTCGGCTGCTTGCCAGCCGGTGTTGATCAGGTGGTTCTCATAGCGGTTGACCGGCTCGATGCCGAACAGGATGCCGCGCGACTTTGCATGCTTTGCAGCCGCCGCAAGGGCCCTGGCGATGTTGTCATACTCCTTCTGTGTCGGCGGAACGCCAGTGCGCTCGCCAATGCCGCCATAAGTGACGCCGGAAAGCGCGAGGCAGCCCATTTCCGCCGTCTTGTCGATCGCGACTTTGAGATGCTCGATGGCTCCATCCGGGTTGACGGAAGCCCAGTCCTTCTGCGGCAGGCCAAGCGAACAAACCGACTTGAGGCCGTTCTTCTCCAACAGCTCGCGGCTGTGGCGCGCATCGACGGCGGGGGCATTGAGAAGCGCTATCTCGATGAAATCCATTTTGTAGTGGACAGCGGCGGCAATCGCTTTCTCCGCACCGGCGCGGTCCCAATTCATCGTCCACATGCTGGTGTGAACACCAAATCCCTGCATGGTCAGCTTCCTTTCTGATTGAAGTTGCGATAGCGAGCCGCGCCCCAGCGGATGATCATGACGCCGATGAGGAAGAGGCCCCATACGGCTGTCGAGAGATGCTGGTTGGCGCCAATGAGGTTGAGCCCGGATGAAAGAACCTGAAGGATGACAAGGGCCAACACCACAGGCACAACGCGGCCAAAACCGCCGAATGGATCAACGCCACCGAGAAAACAGGCCAGCACGGTGACCAGCAACAGCGCCTCACCATGGCCAACACGCACTGAGTTGAAGCGCGTCAGCATGAGAATGCCGACGATTGCACACATGGCGCCAGAGAGCGTGTAGATCAACGTCAGCGTTCGCTTGGTGTGCAGGCCGGAATAGCTGGCAGCGAGGCTGTTGGAGCCGATCATATAGACGGAGAAGCCGTGGCGCGTGCGGGTGAGCAGAACATGCCAGCCGAAGGCAGCAATAATGAACAGGATCATCGGCACCGGAATGCCAAGGATTTGGCCGTGGCCAATGCCGGCAAGGTAGGGTGGAAAGCCGGAGATATCTCCGCCGCGGGTGAGAAACTCACCAAGGCCGCGGAGGAAGATCATCATTGCTAACGATACGAGAATGGGATGCGCGCCCACATAGGCGATGACCAGTCCCATGATGCAGCCAGCAAGTGCGCCGACAGCAATGGCGGCTAGCGAGCCGAGGATAAAAGCTCCAACCGGCGCATCAACGCCACCGTACTGGATGAGAATCCAGGCCAGCGTCAACCCGGAGATGTTGGCCGTGTAGATGATGGCGAGATTGAAGCCGCCGGAAATGATCGGCATCAGCATGGCCAACGTAAGCAGACCCAGCTCCGGAAGCTGGAAAGCGATGGACCCGAAGTTGGCGCCGGTCAGGAATTGAGGCGACGCCAGACTGAATACTACGACCACAAGCAAGAGAAAACCCACGAGCCCAAGAACGCCTGCCCCAAGCTGTTCGTCGAGTTTGGCGTATGCCGATGTCATTGGTGCGATCCCCGTCCAGAACCCAGCAGTTTGCCGAAGTTCAGATTAGAAGACGATATTGCGACCAGGATGATCAAACCCACCAGCATCTTGAAGGCGAATGGTGAAACACCAAGAAGATTGAGCCCGTTCTGGGTGATGGCGACCAGCAACACGCCGAGAAAGCAGCCGACTACTGAACCGCGTCCGCCGCCGAGTCTTGCACCGCCGAGCACTACGGCGGCCAGCACATCCAGTTCCCGGCCGATCAGCGCCATCGGCACCACCTCCTGCACGATGTTCACCTGCATCAGCCCGCCGATTCCTGCCATCATCCCCATCCAGCCGAAGGCGATGAACTGCGTGGCGGCTATATTGACGCCGGCACGGCGCGCGCCTTCTGGGTTGTCGCCGAAGGCGTAGAGCTGTCGTCCTGTCGTGGTGAAGCGGATCAGGAGCCAAGTAGCAAATGACGCCACGATCATGACGGCGACCGAGAGATTGATGTCGGCCCAAGTGCCATCTGCAGTCTGGAACTCGAACACAAGGAGACGTTCCGCCCACCACTCTGGTAGATCGTAGATGAAGCGGCCCGAGGTGATGAACATCAGCAACCCGAACAGCGCATTGAAACTGGCTATAGTGACGACGATCGAAATGATGCGGAAAAAGTGGATGAGCCCGGCATTGAGAAAGCCGATAGCAATACCGACTCCTCCCGCCACGAGGAAGCCAATCAGCCAGTTGCCGCCGCCAAGGGCCGCGAAAACATAGACGCAGATGTATTGCACCACCGAGGCTGCCACCGCGAAAGAAATATCGATGCCACCGGCGATGAGCACGACGAGGAGGCCCACAGCCCAGATCATGTTCACCGCATTGTTGTTGAGCAGCGAAGCAAGGTTGGGAAGCGTCAGGAAACTGTTGGAAGCGATGGACAGAAAGATGCAGATAGCCAGCAACACCACCAGCAATCGCGTCTCCGTGGGGTAGGCCCTGATGAGACTACGCATAGACAGCCTCCTCAAGCTTCTCGATGCTGGTCTTGCGCGGGTTGAATTCCTGCACAATGCGGCCACCTGCCATGTGCAGGATGCGGTCAGCATTGGCGTGCACCTCTTGCACTTCGTCGGAGATGAGCAAGATGGAGAGACCTTGCTCGGCAAGACCCCGAATGATCTTGTAGATGCCGGCGCGGGCGCCAACATCGACCCCGACTGTCGGGCAATCCAAAATAAGGAGTTTGGGTCTGGTGGCCAGCCACTTGGCCAGCACTACCTTCTGCTGGTTGCCGCCGGAGAGGGTCGATATGGCATCTCCCGGCTTGCCGATCTTGACTCCAAGTTCGGCAATGCCGCCTGCAACCGTCTCGTTCTTCTTGCCCGTCGATATCAGCCCGTTGGGACCTGATAGTTCCGGCAGGATGGCCATCACCAGATTGTCGGCGATCGACTGAGGTTGAATGAGCCCGAGAGCCAACCGGTCTTCTGACACATAAGCGATGCCTTTCTGTACTGCATCGCGGTTCGACCGGAACTCCATCACTTTGCCATTGAGCTTAATAATGCCGGCATCTGGCTTGCTCATGCCAAAGAGCGCATGGGCGATCTCCGTGCGACCCGCACCTATAAGGCCAGTGAGGCCAAGCACTTCTCCCTTGCGGATTTCGAAACTCACATCCTCAAATTCGCCTTTGCGCGTCAACCGCTCAACAGCAAGCACGACAGGATTAGCCGAACGATCCTGGGCCGAGGCAGTTTTGTCGAAGGTCCTTCCCGTCATGAGTTCGGCAAGCCGGGTCTGGCTCATTCCTCCCGAAGGATAGACCCCGACCAGTTTGCCATCACGCAATACAGTGACACGGTTGGCAATTTCCAGAACCTCAGCCAACCGGTGGCTGACGAAGACCACAGCGACGCCAGCATTCGAGAGAGTCCGGACGACATCCAGCAACTTGTCGGTTTCGGCCTGGGTGAGGGAAGCGGTGGGCTCATCCATGAAAATGAGGCGTGCGTCGCTGATCAGAGCGCGGGCAATCGCCACAAGCTGACGCTGCGCTATTGGCAACGTGTTGAGCCGCGCCTCAAGATCAAGCTCGACGCCTAGCCTCGCCAGCGCATCGCGCGCCGCACGGGTTATCTTGCCGTAGCTCACCAGACGCGGCGGACCTCCTACCAAGGTTTCGAAGGAGATGTTTTCGGCAACTGTCATCTCGGGGAACAGCGCCAGATCCTGCCAGATCACTGCGATGCCCTGATGGCGTGCCAAATGTGGCGTGACGGAATGCATGCGTTTGCCGAAGTAATTCATCTCGGCGCCGGGCTCCGGCTGGTAGACACCAGTGATGATCTTGATCAGAGTGCTCTTGCCGCTGCCATTCTCGCCGGCGAGGCAATGCACTTCGCCACGGCCCACTTCGAACGATACATCGTCAAGGGCGCGGACGCCGCCAAACACCTTGGACACATGACGGAAGCGTATGGCGGGTTCAGCGCCAGCCTCAGCGACAATTTCATCTTTCTGCTTCGCTGCCGTCATGATGATGCGGAATCCGTTCTGCCGCGGCCTATTCCAAATTTGTGTGGTTGGAACGCATGATTTCGGGATCGACCTTCAGCTTCTCACGCAGCATCAAGACCATCACTTCGAACAGCACGAACAGCGCGCCCTCGAACAGCGAACCCATCGGCAGCACCGATGATTTCTTTGCCCCCTGATCATCTGCCATTGTTTGAGCGGGAATCGTCAGCACGAAGTCGGCAAGGGCGCTGCCGCGGCTCTTGGTTTGAGCCGTAATGAACAGAATTGCGGCGCCAGCCTGCTTTGCAACGCCCATGAGGGCCAAGGCAGTGGAAATTTCGCCTGGACCGCACGTCACCATGAACAGGTCACCTTTGCCGACGGGTGGCGTGGTCATGTCGCCTTCCACCGCGACAGGCAATCCCATATGGTAGAGGCGCATGGCAAACCCCATGATTTGCAGTCGTTCGCGACCGCCCCCGAACACAACGATGCGTTTCGCCTTAGCAATCATGTCGAGTGCCTTAGCGACCTCTGCATCGTTGACCTTCTCGAAAACACCGGCCAGCTCATCAAGAGCATTTGCATAGAGTGATGCCATTGCAATCCCCGAGGCAGCTACAACATGCTTGCCACTATTTAAATTGAGTGCTGCGCCGGGACTGCTCATAAGGCAGCCCCGGCTTTGCGTTGCCTTCTAGAGCCCGAGATCGGCGAGGCCGTCTACAGTCTCGGCGTTGATTGCAATCAGGTTGTCGGTGATGATGTTCTTGGTCGCCGCATCAGGCATCACCTTGCCAAGACCGGGTATCTCCGTGCCTTCCTTGATCTCGGCACCGTCGACCAGCATCTTGCCTACGGTCACGAACACCCGGCCGGCTTCGGCAGGGTTCCACATGAAACCGCCGGAGATGGCGCCGTCCTTCACCAGCTTGCGGCCCTGGCCCGGAGAGAACGGGCCAATGACATGCACCTTGCCAACGAGCTTGCGCTCTTCAATGGCGCGGCCGGCACCGATCGGCCCCTGGCTGCCGAAAGCGAGGAAGCCGACGAGGTCAGGATTTGCTGCCATGACGTCGAGCGCCGTCTTGCGGCTGTCATCAACGTTTTCAGCAACACCATAGCGTTCGCCAACCAGTTTCAGATCCGGATACTTCTCCTTCAGATAGGCGATGGCGAAGTCGGCCCAGGCATTGTGCAGCGGCACGGTTAGCGAACCGACGTACATGGCATAGGAACCCTTGCCACCGGTCTTCTGGGCGAACAGCTCGGCATGGGTTTCACCGAAGCCCTTGGCAGATGCCATCTCGAAGTCCCAATCCTTGGCGACGATACCGGGGCCCTCATGCACCACAACCTTGATGCCAGCAGCGCGTGCCTTTTCCAGCACTGGCTCCAGAGCCTTCTCATCATTGGGAACGACGCCGATCACATTCACGCCTTTGGCGATGAGGTCTTCAATGGCGCGGACCTGGAGCGCGGGATCGGCGCTGGTCGGACCAATCATCGAGGCATCGACACCCAACTTCTCACCCATTTCCTTGATGCCCATTTCCATCGCATTGAACCATGGAATGCCGCCAATCTTGACAACGACGCCCATCGTCGGCTTGGCCTGCGCCAGCGAAATGCCAGCTCCGGTAAGGGTGACGGTGAAGGCCGAAGCACCCAAAGCAAGTAACTCTCTACGACGCATGTTAATCTCCCATTGACGCCCGGTGCGGGCATTTATATCATTGCACAATCGATTGTGCAGTGATTTTTAGGAGAAAAGCGACCTGACGCCTCTGGCCAGAACTCGCATTGCGCCAAGCGCAATCGCCTACAAAACTGCTCGATCGACAAACTGATGAAATTACAAAAGCCGGGTAGCGTCAAGGGCATGGGAGAAGATTTTCAGATGTTCACAAATTGGACCGAGGCATGAGCCGTTCGATTGGCAAGTCGACGATCTATGATGTTGCGACACGAGCTGGCGCCTCGCCTTCCACCGTGAGCGCCGTGCTTAACGGTTCATGGGCACAGCGGCGCATCAGCGAGACTACTGTCGAGAACGTCCGCAAGATTGCTGCCGAACTTGGCTACGCCACCAACTTGCAGGCCCGCGGGCTGCGGCAAGCGCGCTCGGGCCTGGTAGGCATGATCATCCCCGTGCATGACAACAGGTTCTTCTCTTCCCTTAGTCAAAGCTTTGACACGCTCGCGAGAGAACGCGGCTTCTGCCCCGTGATCGCAAGCACCTTGCGAAACCCGCAGGAAGAGCGGCGTATCGTCGAGACTTTTATTTCTTATGCGGTTGATGCAATCTTCATCGCTGGCGCAACTGACCCAATGCAACTTGGCGAATTGTGCGCTTCGGCGAAGCTCAAGCACATCTTCGTCGATCTGCCGGGACAGGACGCTCCTTCGGTAGTTACCGATAACTTCAGTGGCGCCAAGCTGCTGACCGGCAGAATTCTCGAGGACATGGCACCAGATGATACCAGCTACCGGCCCTATTTCCTTGGCGGTTCTGTAGAAGACTATGCCACAGAACGCCGCGTTGCTGCATTCCGTCAAGCTGTCGAGGAAAAGGGCGGCAAGGTCGAAGATGAGCAAGTGATCCAATGCGGCTACGCTCCCATGAGCGCAGCAGGAGCAATCACAGACCTGTGCCTGCAAATTGGAGGGCTGCCCGCCGGCTTGTTCGTCAATTCCTTCACTGCCTTCGAAGGCGTGATGAACTACTTTGTAACGCTGCCGCCTTCAGCCTTCGCCAACACTGTCATAGGCTGTTTCGATTACGACCCGTTCGCAACCTTCCTTCAATTCCCCGTCTACATGATCAGGCAGGACGCACATGGCCTTATGGCCAAGGCCTACGAACTCCTTGATCAAGGCGAGACAGACGCTAAAATGCACACGGTACAGCCCGAACTCGTTGAACCTCGCATGATCGCAAAGCAGGACCTTGGAATGCTTGGCTAGGCCGCGAGGGGCTGGACAGCTTTGCAAGGCTGGGGCATTCAATCCCACATGACATCAACTTCAACCGAAAATCTCCTGGCGCGGCGGCGGCAACTGCTCGGCCCCAATGCACGGCTTTTCTATGATGAACCCGTGCATCTGGTCAGTGGCAAAGGCGTCTGGGTCACAGACGCGGCAGGCAAGCAGTACCTCGATTGCTACAATAATGTTCCGCACGTTGGCCACTGCCACCCGCACGTTGTCGAAGCGATCTGCCGGCAGGCAGCAACGTTGAACACGCACACGCGCTATCTGCACGAGGAAATCCTGCGTTATGTGGAGCGGCTAGTCGCCACTTTCACTTGCGGAATGACCTCCGCCATCATGGTTTGCACCGGCAGCGAAGCCAACGATATTGCGCTGCGCATGGCGCAGGCCGCTACTGGCAAGACCGGCATCATCGCCACCAATCACACCTATCACGGCAATACGTCCGCAGTGTCGCAGTTGTCGACCACCAAGCCGCCGATTGGCGGCTTTGGCAAGCATGTGCGGCATGTTTTTGCGCCTGACAGCTATCGGCCCAAGGGAGCTTCCATGGCAGCTTATGCCGAAGCTTTCACGGATGAGGTCGAGGCCGCTTGCAATTCATTAGACGAAATGGGCATTGGCGTCTCCGGCATGATCTTGTGTCCGATTTTCGTCAATGAAGGCTTCCCTGACTTGCCGGCAGGCTTTCTCGATGGAGCAATCAAGGCTGTGCGCAAGGCAGGAGGCGTCATCATTGCTGATGAAGTGCAACCAGGTTTTGGACGCGTTGGAACGCACTTCTGGGGACATCAAAAGGCTGGTTTCGAGCCCGACATCGTGACCATCGGCAAGCCCATGGGCAACGGCCATCCGGTTGCCGCCGTCGTGACCTCAGCCCCACTGATCAGCGCCTTCCGTAATGCGTTCGGCTACTTCAATACCTTTGGCGGCAACCCGGTTTCCTGCGCAGCCGCCAATGCGGTGCTCGATGTGCTGGAGCATGAAAACCTGCGCGCGCGCGCCAATGACACTGGCGAACATCTGATCAAGGGCTTGCGCGGCCTCGCTGACAAGCATGAATTGATCGGTGACGTGCGCGGGTCCGGGCTCGCCATCGGCGTGGAGCTTGTCACTGACCGCAAAACGAAAGCACCAGCAAAGACTGAAGCCGACCGCATGGTGAATGCCATGCGCCACGGCGGCGTGCTGCTCGGTTCCAACGGCATCTCCTACAACGTCTTGAAGATCAGACCGCCGATGGCTTTCGGCAAACCGGAGGCTGATATCCTGCTGGCCAAACTTGACCAGTGCTTTCAGTCACTCTGAACATGCCGACCAGTTCCATTATCGCAAGCAAAGCACATCATTACTGGCCAGAGATCACCGGCGAACCGCGCCTGATCATGCATCGCGAGAATGCGGTGTTCAAAGTAGAAGCACGCTCCGGACCGGCTGCGTTGCGCGTGCACCGGCCCAACTACCATTCAAAATCTGAAATTGCGTCAGAGCTTGTATGGATGGCTTACCTGTCGGAGGGCGGCCTTGAGATTCCTGCCCCCTACTCCACCAAAGATGGCGACCTCCTCGCAGAAATCGCGGATGACCGCGGCCAGACTTACATCACCGATTTGCTCTCATGGGTGGATGGCCAGCCTCTCGGCCGCTCGCATGTACCGCTGAGCCATTCTAAACAAGAGTTGAATGATATCCTCCTGGAAGCCGGCCGAAATCTGGCTTTGCTGCATGATCTTTCTGATGCCTGGGTGATGCCACCGGATTTTCATCGCCATGCCTTGGACAAGGAAGGCCTCATCGGCGAGACAGCGGCGTGGGGACAGTTCTGGGCAGCCAGCGTCGCTTCCGACAGCGAGCGCAAGGTGTTGACCGAGGCACGTGATCTCGCGGGCAAGAAACTTGATGCGCTGGTAAAGTTAAACTCCGACTACGGCCTCATCCATGCGGACCTTGTGCGCGAGAACATCTTCGTCAGCGGCGGGAAAGTGAGTTTCATTGATTTTGATGATGCGGGCTTTGGCTTCCGCATGTTCGATCTGGCTGTTGCGCTGATCAAAAACCGGGAGGAACCACATTTCGAAACCATCAAGTCTGCCTTGTTCACGGGCTACAAGTCGCGGCGTGACATCTCGCCGTCAGACGAACGTTCGCTGGATCTGTTCATGACGCTGCGTGACCTCGCCCTGCTCGGCTGGGTTGACGCCCGACGCCATGAGCCTGGAATGACTGCACGAATTGAAACCGTCAAACGGGTCGCGCTGCTGGCAGCCAGCAAGCTTCTGCAAGAAGTATGATCAGACAGGACCATCCGTTGAAAAGTGCTTGGGAAAGAACACCGCAGCACAGGAAAACAACGTTTTCAGTGCTTCGTCGCGCGAGTAGGGTTCATTCATTGACAGCATGTCATTCCACAGCCCCTCGCTTGTGAAGCGCAAGGTCCGGGCGGCTCTCACGGCATCAACGGCATAGCTTCCTTCATCCGTGATGCTGGCGCAGAGCATCTCTAGCGTCTGAATGTAGCTATCGTCATTGGCTGAACACTCCTGCTGGTAGATTGGCCGGCTCTGCACTTCGCCCCAGTAGCTGCACCAGCAAGCCAAACGCTCCAACGTGCAGATTGAGGAGTTGAAATCAGCCGCGAGCAGAGCCGCCAGCTTTCGCGCGGGAGCGTCAGGCGCGCTTGCCAATGCCTGTTGCCAGTTGCGGCGATACTCATCGGCCATGAACAGCAGCGTTTCGGTCAGCAGTTTCTCTTTGGACTCGAAATGGAAGTTGACGAGTCCGTATGAAACACCTGCCTCTCCCGCCACGTTTGCCAAAGTGGTTTGCGAGTAACCCTTGCGGGCAAGCACGCGCATCGTCGCGTCGATGATCTGCTGGCGCCGCTGGTCCTTGCTGACCTTGCGGGGGAGCGCAACGACATTGCTGGATTTGCATAGCGATCGCATGCCTGCAGCCTTCCAATTGAATGTCACTTCTTACTCTTATTTATATGATTTGCAACACTAATACCCGTTCGATTGACTTTATAATCAAAATTGGTGCAAGCTTCAGGTACAGCCCGCATGGAGATTGCATGAGCCTTCCCAACGCCCGCAGCCTGACAAAATCAAACGCCCACTTCCAGAAAGCGTTGAAACGCTTGCCGCTCGGCGTTGCCTCCACCTTCCGCTACTGGGGAGATGACAGGACGATCTACGTGAAGCATGGCAAGGGTGGGCGGACTTGGGATATCGACAACAACTGCTATGTCGATTACCGGCTCGGCTATGGCCCGGCCATCCTCGGCTATGCCGATGACCGTGTCGATGAAGCCGCCCGCAAAGGCATGGAAGTTGGCGGAGTCTTCGCGCTGTCCACTGAGCGTGAATTGATCGTCGCCGACCGCATGGCCAAGATGGTGCCGGCAGCGGAACTGGTGCGTTACTCCAACAGTGGCACCGAAGCCGTAATGGCAGCGCTTCGTCTCGCTCGTGCCTACACGGGCCGCGAAAGTTACATCCTGATCGAAGGTGGTTACCACGGGCTGTTTGACGCGGCGATGTGGATGGCCAACATGGACCAATGGGACCCAGGAAGCGGGCTGGAGCCAAGCGTCGTCCCCTACTCCCGCGGCATTCCGCAAGGCATCAAGAATCTCGTTCATCTCACGCCGATGAACAATGCCAACCGGCTTGAGGATGTGTTCAAGAAACACGGGGAAACGATTGCAGCGATGCTGATTGAACCGATGATGGGCAATTGTTGCGCCATCTCGGCGACCACCGAGTTCGTGCAGCTCGCCCGCCGGCTGTGCGACAAGTATGGCGTGCTGCTCATTATTGACGAGGTGAAGACAGGCTTCCGCGTCGCCAAAGGCGGCGTGCAATCGCTGCATGGCGTCAAGCCGGACATCTGCACCTTCGCCAAGGCCATGGCCAATGGTTACCCCATTGCCGCGGTTGCCGGCCGCGAAGATGTGATGCGCACCTTCAGGTACGGCGGCGCAGCCCATGGCGGCACTTACACGGCACATTCCGTCTCATTGGCCGCCGCAGAACGCTGCCTGCAGATTCTGGATGAAACGCCAGCGCTTGAAACACTGGCGAACTACGGCGACAAGTTAAAGGCCGGGATCAAGACCATCCTCGACCAGCGCGGCATCATCCATTCCTTTTCTGGCCATTCCTCCATGTTCGGCGTGTTCTTTGCGCCAAAGCCGCCAGTTGACTATCGCGCCTGGAAGAAATCTGACTACAGTTTCTATGACAAGCTGGCGCGCCACATGCAGGATCATGGCATCATCTGCGAACCCGATTCGCGCGAACCTCT
Source organism: uncultured Alphaproteobacteria bacterium (assembly GCA_963814455.1). GTDB lineage: Bacteria > Pseudomonadota > Alphaproteobacteria > Rhizobiales > Aestuariivirgaceae > Aestuariivirga. The sequence goes on from CAWFCR010000001.1 coordinate 360,767, forward strand.
ATTCATGTGCGAAGCGCATGATCAGAGCTGCCTTGCGGATACACTGCGCGCCTTCGAGACGGCCGTTGATCTCACGCTTGAGCAGATCGAAACAGAAAAGCGCATGGCAGGATGAGTCAGGATAATCAGAAATTTTTCGACTTAAGAAAATACTCCTTGACACCGTACGGTGAAAATGCCATATACGGCTATCCTCCACAAATCCCCCTACCGCCTGTGAGTGCAAGGTTCCCCTCAAACGGGAGCATCGCTGAAATCCAATTGGCTCTGCCATGGTAAAACGCAGCGGAGAGATTTGCGGCGCGAGAATGCTCAGCGCACGCGAGTGCCGTCATCAGCGTTGAAAATGAATAGCTTGTCCTTGGGCAGCAAGACACTGACACGCTCGCCCAGCGCAGCTGTATAGGTTTTCGGCGCCTTGACGGTGATAAGATCGCTGCCGACTGAAACCGTCACCAGCGTATGGTCGCCAATGAGTTCGGTCGTATAGATTTCACCTTCCAGATTGCCCTTTTTCGGAGCGGCGATCGAGGCGTCTTCCGGTCGGACACCCAGCACCGCGTTGGCCACACGGCCTTTGACCGGCGACGCGATTTTCGCTCCATGACCTTGGAAAACTGCGCCTTCAAGCGCGCCCTTGACGATGTTCATGGGCGGTGAACCTATGAACTGGGCAACGAACAGGTTGGCCGGGTTGTTGTATATCTCAGACGGCGCCGCCAACTGCTGCAGAACGCCCTTCTCAAGAATGGCGACACGATGGGCGAGCGTCATCGCCTCTATCTGGTCATGCGTCACATAGATTGTGGTGATGCCGAGCTTCTGCTGCATGTGCTTGAGTTCGGCGCGCATGTGGCCGCGCAACTTGGCATCGAGATTGGACAATGGCTCGTCCATCAGGAAAACCGAAGGCCGCCTGATGATGGCGCGCGCCAGCGCCACACGCTGCCGTTGGCCGCCTGACAGTTCGCGCGGGTAGCGGCCGAGCAGTTGATCAAGCTGAACCTGCCCTGCTGCTTCGCGCACGGCGGCATTCAGTTCGGCCGCCGGCACCTTCCGGACTTTGAGCGGGAACCCGATATTCTCGGCCACCGTTTTGTGCGGGTAGAGCGCATAGGACTGGAAAACCATGGAGATGTCGCGATACTTGGGCAGCACATTGGTGACTTCACGGTCGCCAATCAGCACGCGCCCCGCAGTTGCGGTCTCAAGACCCGAGAGAATGCGGAGCGCAGTCGTCTTGCCCGAACCTGAGGCGCCAAGCAGAACGAGAAACTCCCCGGGTTTCACATCGAGATTGAATTCCTCAAGCACGCGCACGGCGCCGAAAGACTTGCCAATCTTGTCGTATGTAACGGGAACGCCTGTTTTGCTCGTCGCCATGCTCTAACCTGCTACCCCTTGACCGCGCCCATCAGCACGCCTTTTGAAATGAACCGTTGCAGGGCGATTGCCATCAGAATAACCGGTATGATCATCACCACGATTATGGCGCACATCTCCCACCACAGGACGCCCTTCTCACCAGCATTCTTGGCGGCCACCATGATGGGCATTGTCTGCACCTTGGCATAGGCCAGGAACACAGCGAACAGGTACTCATTCCAATTCAGAATGAGCGTGAGCAAGGTTGTTGCTGCAAGGCCTGGCCTGGTCAATGGCAGCACAATATCCCAGAAAATCCCAAAGCGCGTGGCGCCGTCAAGCTGGGCGGATTCCTCAAGCTCGATGGGTACGTTGGCGAAGAAGTCATGCATCAACCAAACAACGATGGGCAAGTTCGCCACCGCATAGACGATGATGAGGCCAACATGCGTATCCAACAGACCAACAGCCTGGAACATCATGTAGACGGGAATGACGACAACAATCGGCGGCAGAATGCGCTGTGAAATGATCCAAAACAGAATGTCGCCATTTCCCAGCGTGTGACTGAAATGCTTGCCGAGGGCGCGCGCCAGGAAGAAGAACAGGGCCAGGCCCACCGAGGCTGAAAACAGCCAGTGCACGCCGAGGTATCCTGTCACGAAAATTACCGCCAGTGCCAGCAACACAAAAATCATGATATTGCCGAACTTCGGCGCATAGCGTATTCGCGCCAACGCGTAAGCCGCCATAGATCCGACGGAGACGCACAGCGCCGTTGACGCAATCGAAACGACGATGGAGTTGGTGAATGCCAGATAGATTTTGCAGATCTGCGGCTCCATCGGCGCAATCGCTTTGATTGGCGACAGCAGGAACGCAAAGCAGTTATGGACGAACAGCCACAGCTGCCGGCCAATGGAATAGAAGTCACAATTGGCGTCGGCATTGACTTGGCTTCGCCACGCGTCCAGCGTCGGTTGGAAATCGACGAACGGAATGTAGAATGGCCCCTGGTTGACGGCGGCTGCGTCCTTGAATGACGTGATGATCACCCAATAGATCGGGAACAGCACGAACAGCGACCACACCAGCAGAAGGACATGCGCCACCACATTGGCAAAGGGAGACAATTTTCCGACGACTGGCGACTCAAACAGCCGCTCCATCAAGCTGCGGCCGGATTTCTCGAATTTGAAAGATGCTTCGCTCATCCGTGCGCTTTCCGCAACTGGCCAAGCACAACATAATTGAAGAAGGACGAGCACACCACAACGGTGAGGATCAGCAGCAAGTAAGCAATCGCCGCTGAGCTGCCAATGTCATTGGCGCGCCAGACGTAAACCGAATGCAGCGTCATCGACTCCGTAGAGGAGCCAGGCCCGCCGCCTGTCATGATGTTGGGCAGGTCAACGATCTTGAAGGCCTCGATCATGCGGATGAGAAGCACCGTCACGGCGACGGGAATGATCTGGGGCCAGATGATTTCCTTGAAGATCGTGACGCTCGATGCGCCATCAACCTGCGCCGCTTCAACATGGTCCTTCGACACATTTTCGAGAGCAGCGAGCATGGTGATGAAGATGAAGGGAATCCATTGCCATGAGTCGCAGATCATCATGACGATGCGTGACGACCACGGGTCCGTGGACCAGACCCAGCTATTGACCGTTGCGTCGCCAAAGAATGGCTGGAACGGTCCTTTGGTGATGTCCGCCACCATCTTCATCGCGTAACCCACGCCCAAGGGCGTGATCATCAGCGGAATGAAGAAGATGACGCGGAAGAAGTTCTTGCCGGAAATAGGCTGCGAACACAGGAAAGCGAGCCCAGTTCCTATGACGAATTGCAGCGCACAGCCGACGATCACATAGAACAGCGTTGTGAGCAGAGTGCCGCTGCTACCGCCGGAAAAAAGCGTTGTAGCCAGAAGCCAGGCAATGAACATCGCCGTGGCGGCGGAAATGAACCGGCCGATCATGCCGATCCAAGAGGTCTTGGCCAGCAAGTCGTAAAGCCACCAAAGCAATACACCCGCTATGGCGACTGTGAACAGCCAGCCAAAAGCGCTCATGCTTTCGATCTTGCCGAGAAAATGCGCTTGGTCATTTCCAAAGAACTGTCTGGCAAAATTTTGAAACCAGACGAAACGGAACTGCAGGCCGTTGCCGGTGAATTTCACACGGCTCAAGGCGAAGACGATGGAATAAAATGTCGGGAAAATTGCAAAGATCAGGATGAGGGTAACGGCAGGTGCGATAAAGAACGTGCGCGAATGACGATCCAGCCACTCACCCCAGGTCTCGTGGTACAAACTACCAGCCGGGGTTTGCCCCGGCTGGTGATTGGTGTTCGACGAAGGCATCTCAGTTACTTGGCAGAGCCAAGCGCCAGACCCTGAGACTTGATCTGGGCATCACGGCCGAAGTCCTCCGTGATTTCTTCCCAGCCGGCTTCGATGTTCTTCAAGGCCTCTTCAACAGTGATTTCACCTGCCAGATAGCGGGCGAGTTCCGTGTCGAGAACGACGCTGGTATACTTCTGAGCACCGGGGATTTTCATGTCCGATGCCATGTTCGCGTTGTTAAGCGCGCCGTTGATGGCGCCCAGATAGTTGGTGGCGAGCTCAGCCGGCATGCCTGCCTTCACCCACAGGTCCGTGCTTGCTAGCTGCGAGTTGCGGTATGGGTTGTAGCCGGTTGCGCCGATCGTTACGTCCACGTTCGACTGCGCCGCCTGGTTCATGTAGGAGAGGAACGCATAAGCTGCGTCCTTCTTCTTCTGGTCAGCCTTGGCGTTGATTGCGCCAGCCCAGCCGCCGAACGCAGCGAACGGCGCATAGTTGATGCCGTCAACAGCGTTGGGGGCCGACTCCTTCGACACGGGAACGAGCTTGCCGGTTGCGCGATCAAGCACTTCCTTGGAGCCAACAGCACCGACTGCGTAGATCAGGCCTTTGACCTTTTCCGCATCCTTGTCGAGTTGCAGTGTGCCGGGATCGCCCCATTCAACGAGCAGGCCGCAACGGCCAGCTTTGAACAGGCCACGCGTGTCACCGATATCCATGTTGAGTTCTTCAGGCGGACCGAATTCGCCTGTTGCCTTGTAAAGCTCAAATGCCTTCTTCCAACCATCGTTGTTGACGACTGGCTTCATTGTGGCGTTGTCAAAGTGGAAGCCTTGCGCTGTACCCATTGTTTGCACGATAGGGGCAGCGAAGGTCTGGATGGCGAAGTAGGACTGGGCGTTGCGCTTCTTGAAGATGCAAGAGCCATAGTCTGCCTGACCGTCACCGTTCATGTCCTGGCCATGGATGGCCTTGGCAACGGCAAGATAGTCCTCCCAGGTCTTGGGCGGCTGTTGACCAGCCTTCTCCAGCACGTCCTTGCGGTAATAAACCATCTGGAAGTCACCATCGACCATCAGCATTTTGGTCTTGCCACCGACCTTCTGGCCGAACTCGCGGAAGTAGGGCGCTACGTCAGCCAGGTCGATCTTGGTGTCCTTGGCGATGTAAGGATCGAGGTCTTCAAGCAGCCCGGAAGCGTCAAGTTCAACTCCCCAGCCGGCCGCAAACACGCCGACGTCGATGGAGTTGGTTCCGGTCGACCAGTCATTCTGGATCTTCGGGAAGATTTCCGCGAACGGAACTTCCGTCACCACAATCTTGCCGCCTGTTGCCGCTTCAAATTCCTTGCCGCGCTCGGCAAGGCGACCCGCAATCACGTAGCCTGGGCGCGTCAGAATATTGACCGTTACACCGTCGAATTCGCCTGCACCAGCCACGGCTGCGAACCCGCTCAAGGCCGCTGCTGCCATTGCTGCAGCGCTGATTCTCTTCAAAATCTTCATGTAGTCATCCTCCCATTTTCTTTTTTCTCGCCGCGCCGGTCCCAGTCTCATTGGTGACGTGCGTCCTGTTGCGGCTGGGAAAAGCTACAACAATTGTAAAACAAAACAAGCGGATGTTTCACAATGGAAACTGGCAAGCACATTGCAGTGCATTCAAGCCTGGGTGCTGCGGACGAGGCTCGCTGCCAGAGCCCGGCTGGCAAAGGCTGCAAGGACCAATGCCGGGATCGCCATCAAGACAACGGCGGCGGACAAATGGGCCAACTCCTCGGCCTCCCCTCCGGCCTGCGCTTCCTTCATGGAAAGTTGACCAACCATCCATGGCGGCAGTGTGAGGGCGTGATCGTATGTGAGGTAGGCCGCGAACAGATATTCGTTCCAGCATAGAACGAATACAATGAGGGCCACCGCCATAAAACCACCGCGCAACATAGGCATCAGGATGCCGAATAGGATTGCCAGATGCGTTGTCCCTTCCAGTTGGGCAGCCTCTTCCTGATCCGAGGCGCGGGAGCCAATGACAGGCAGCAGCAGCCAGGCTGCGACAGGCAGATTGACGGCGGCATAAACCAGTATGAGGACTGTCCGCGTATCGATCATATTGGCGGCGCGGGCCAGGGCGTAGACCGGAATGATCACGACGACGGGTGGCAAGATGCGGCTTGCGAGCAGGAAGCCGATCACCCCCAACACAGGAACTGGCCAGAGAAACGACGGCTTGCAACGTGTCAGGCCATAGAGTGCGGCAGCAGCAAGGCTTACTGCCAGCGCGGTCGCAGACAAACTGATCAGCAATGAATTGAAGAAGCGCGAAATGAGGTTTTCGTGCGCATCGGCCAGGATGAAACGCCATGAATCCAACGTTGGCACGAAATCCAGAAATGGCACGTAGTGAGGCGGACCGTCGATGTCAGGCTGCCTCTTGATTGAGGTGATGGCGAGCCAGTAGAGCGGAAACAGGCAAACGGTGGCCCATGACAGCAACACCGCATAGGTGAGTATCCGGGAAAGTCTCATGGTTCGGATATCATCGTCATCAAAGGATCAACTCCCGCATTTTTATGCATCAGGCTTTGGCAGAATCCAAGTCAGACTATTGCCTTTCGAAGCCGTTGAGACTGTTATGCCTGATCATTGCAGATTAGGTTCAAGGCAAATGCAGGGCTACGATTTCATCATTGCAGGGGGCGGTTCCGCAGGTTGCGCCTTGGCTGCGCGCCTCAGCGAAGACGCTGATGTCCGCGTGCTGCTGCTAGAGGCCGGCGGCACCGACAAGGGTTTGCTTTTTCAAATCCCTGCAGGCTTTGCCAAGATGACGAAAGGCGTGGCCAGCTGGGGCTGGTCCACCGTGCCACAGCGCAACATGCAAGAGCGCGTTCTGTGGTACACGCAAGCCAAGGTACTGGGCGGCGGCTCGGCCATCAACGCCCAGATCTATACGCGGGGCAACGCGGCTGACTATGATGCTTGGGAAAGCCAGCATGGCTGCCATGGCTGGAACTTCCGCACTGTGCTTCCGTATTTCCGCCGGGCCGAAGGCAACCAGCGCTTCGTCAACGAGTTTCATGGCGGCGACGGGCCGCTCGGCGTCTCCATGCCGCTGGCGCCCCTGCCGATTGCTGACGCCTTCATCAAGGCGGCGCAGCAATACGGCATCCCCTACAATCCTGACTTCAATGGCGCGCAACAGGCTGGCGTCGGGTTCTATCAACTCACGCAACGCGATGGAAAACGTTCATCGGCCGCCAGCGCCTATGTGCGCCCCAACGCAGGCCGCAACAACCTGGAAGTTCGCACTGGCGTCTTCATCAACCGCATCGTCATCGAAAATCATCGCGCCGTAGGCGTTGAAATCCGTGATGGCAGCAGAAACATCGTCATCCGTGCTGACCGGGAAGTGATCATCACCTCGGGCGCCATCGGTTCGCCGAAGCTGCTGCTGCAATCGGGCATCGGGCCTGCCGACGAACTGAAGCAGATCGGCGTCACTCCGCAGCATGATCTGCCGGGCGTCGGCCGCAATCTGCACGACCATCTGGATCTGTTCACGATCAGTGAATGTTCCGGCCCGCACAGCTATGATGGCTATGCCAAGCCGCACATGGCCGCCTGGGCGGGTTTGCAATACTTCCTGTTCAAGCGCGGCCCGGCGGCCTCAAGCCTGTTTGAAACCGGAGCCTTCTGGCATTCGGACTCAACCACTCCCCTGCCTGACTTGCAGTTCCATTTCGGCCAGGGCTCAGGCATCGAGGCGGGGGTGGCCAAGATGCCGAACGGCGGCGTTACACTCAATGCAGCCTACATGCGGCCCAAGTCACGCGGCACCATTAAGCTGCGCAGCGCCAATCCCGTCGATCACCCGCTCATTGATCCCAACTATTGGCAGGAACCGGAGGATTTGAAGCGTGGGCTGCTCGGCCTGCAAATCGCGCGCGATATTATGCAGCAACCGGCCCTAAGACCTTTCCTGATCGGAGAACGGCTGCCCGGACCTGCTATCAACAACCAAGCCGAACTCTTTGAACACGTCTGCAAGAACGCCAAGACCCAGCATCATCCGGTTGGCGGCTGCAAGATGGGCGTGGACGCTATGGCAGTCGTTTCGCCAGAACTCAAGGTGCATGGGATTGACGGGCTGCGCGTGTGCGACTCGTCGATCATGCCGCAAATCAACAGTTCCAACACCAACGCGCCGACGATCATGATCGGCGAACGCGCGGCAGACATCATCAAGGGCAACCGGGCGGCTGTTGCTGCTTGAACTGGTCAGAATTCCGGGCTGCGTTTATCGCGGAAAGCAGCGACACCTTCCTTCAATTGGTCGCTCGCTGCGGCGACGGAGCCTGCGAGCGCCTCCAGCACCCGTTCTGTTTCTTCGCCCTCGGCAGCATTGATCAACATTTTGGTGGCTTGCACTGCCAGCGGCCCACGCTTGCCGAGACGCGTTGCCATGTCGCGTGCCGCTGCCAGCGATTTGCCGCGCGGTACGACGCTATCAACCAACCCAAAGCGGCAGCTTTCCTCAGCATCCAGGATGTCGCCCAACAAAGCCATGCGCCGAACTGCCTGGCTGCCGAAACGCCGCACACTGCGTTGCGTGCCGGACCAACCGGGAATAATGCCGATACCTGTTTCTGGTGAGCCCAGCCTGACATGTTCCTCAGCCACACGGAAATCTGCTGTTGCTGCAAGCTCCAGCCCGCCACCCAAAGTGTGGCCGTTGAGCGCTGCAATCAACGGCACGCGCAGGCGCGCAAGCGCATCAAAGGCGCGGTGCCCATGGCGCACCCAGGCCATGCCAAAATTTTCCGGCGACAGGCGCGACCAGGATTCAATATCGCCGCCAGTGCAGAATGATTTCTCGCCATCTCCGGTGATGATAGCGGAGCGCAGCGACATCTCTCCGTCGACGATCTGCGCAACCTTTTCCAGCGCCAGCACCATGTCGTAGTCGAGAGCGTTAAGTTTTTCGGGCCGCGCAATCGTGATCAATGCCACATGCCCCTCAATAGCGAGCCTGATGCGTTCGTCGCCGGTGTCACTCATGCAGCTTCAATCCTATTGGTTGAGGACGGAACAGGGCCTGCTCCATCTGCTTCAATTGCGGTGAGACGATGAGCGGAAATTCTGCCTGGTCAAGGATATTGGCCTGGAGGTCGGCGCCCGGCGCGATCTCGGTGACGACGATGCCCTTCGGCGTCAGCTTCATGACGCAACGTTCCGTGACATAGGACACGTCCTGCCCTTGCGCTACGCCACGGCGGCCTGAGAAGGAAATCTGTTCCACTTCCTTCACCAGCTTGCGGACCTTGCCTTCTTTTTCGATGCGGAGCTTTCCATCGACAATCTCCATCTTGGCGCCAGCATTGAAGAAGCCGGAGAACACGATCCTGCGCGCCCGCGATGTGATGTCGACAAACCCGCCTGCTCCCGCCGTCACATGCGGCCTGACACCGAGCTTGGAAACATTGACCGAACCGTGGCTGTCAATCTGCAGGAAGGACAACAGCGAACAGTCGAAAGCCCCTGCCTGAAAGTATGTGAATTGGTAGGCCGAGGGCACATAAGCCTCTGCATTGGAGGAACAGCCGAACTGGAACTCAAGCAACGGCACGCCGCCCACCGCGCCCTGTTCGATCACCCACGTGGCGCTGCCATGCAGCCCCTCCTCGATGAAGATGCGCGGCACATTGGCGGAGACACCGAAGCCGAGATTGACGGCCCAGCCGTGACCTATCTCCTGCGCCACGCGCCGGGCAATCGCCTTGCCGGTGCCGAACTCCATAAGCGAGAAGCTTGATATAGGCTTGAACACCTCGCCCGAAATTGCGGGATCATAAGGCGTTTGTGTGGTTTGCCATTGATCCGGCGCTTCGACGATATAGTCCACCAGAATGCCCGGAACACGCACCTGGTGCGGCTTGATCGTTTCGTTCTCGGCGATGGTCCGAACCTGGGCGATGACGATGCCGCCGTTGTTGTGTGCCGCCATGGCGATGTCGAGCGCTCCGAGATATGCGCCTTCCTGTTCAAAGCTGACATTGCCGCGCTCGTCGCAAGCGCTGCCACGGATGATGGCGACATTCGGCACGATGGCTGGGAAGTAGAGCCACTCCTCCCCGTCGAACTCTATCTTTCGCACAATCGGCGCGGCCTTCGCCCTGGCATTCATAGCGCAAGCATCATGATCAGGATCGACAAAAGTGTCGAGGCCGACCTTGGTGATGACGCCCGGTCGCTTGGCGGCGGCTTCACGCATCAAGTCGAACATGATGCCGGAGGGCACATTGTAGGCGGCAATCTCGTTGGCTCCGAGCATCTGCCAAATTCTTGGTGGCTCCGACGAAGACGGCCCCGAGGGATAGGAACCGCCGATGATGCGGTCGATCATTCCGGTCTTGGCCACATGATCGACGCCGCGGATGCCGAACATGTCTCCTGCCGCAATCGGGTGCAGCATGGTGAGGTTGCAGGGGTGCTGCTCTTGGTCGAAGCGCTCGCCCAGCGCCTTCAGCACGGCATCCGGACAGCCGAGACCCGAGGATGAATTGACGGCAATGATTGCGCCATCGGCAATGATCTTGACGGCATCTGCGGCGGATACGATCTTGGGCATGGACTACCTGTTGGCGCGGATCATGTCCGCGGCTTTTTCAGCAATGGCAATTGTCGGCGCGTTGGTGTTGGAGGAGATGACTTCCGGCATCACTGAACTGTCGCAGACCCGCAAGCCTGCGATGCCGTGAACCCTGAGCGCGGGATCGACCACAGCCATTTCGTCGCGGCCCATCTTGCATGCGCCGACGGGATGGTAGGAAGAGCGTGCATTGGCGCGCGCTGCTTCTTCATAGTCTCTCTTCGTTTTCACGGCCGGGCCGGGAAAGTGTTCGGATGTCACAAATTTTCGCATGGCGCGAGTCTGCCCCACTTGCTGAGTGACCTTGATGCCATCGATATGGCGCTCAAGGTCATAAGGTTCGGCAAACGAGTTCGGATCGATGATGGCTGCATCAGCGGGGTTGGCAGAGCGTAGCCGCACAGTGCCACGCGAACGCGGCCGCACTTGATAGGAATTGCAGGTTGCGCCATTGCCGCCGGGCACTGTGCCAACGCCCTCTTCGACGCCGGCACCAGCAAGGAAATGAAACTGCAGGTCCGGCGTTCTTTCACTTCGGTCGCTCCACCAGAAGGCCCCTGCTTCAACGATGTTGGAGGCAACAGGTCCCGACCTGAACATTACATACTGCAGCCCGGCCCACAGCTTCCAACTGGTTTTCTTGTACTTGTCGTAGGAATGCGGCCCATTCAGAACCCATGTGACATCGGTGGAGAAATGGTCATGAAAATTTTCACCGACGCCCGGCAAGTCATGCGTAACGGGCACACCCACTTGTCTCAGATGCGTCGCAGGGCCGATGCCGGAAAGCATGAGCAGCTTGGGCGAGCCGATGGCGCCTGAAGTAACGATCACCTCACTCGTCGCCGTGAGCTGCTTCAGTAGCCCGCCTGCAATCACCTCGACGCCAGTGGCCCGGCCGCCTTCCACGACAATGCGGGTAACAAACAAGTCTGTGCTGATGGTGAGGTTTTTCCGGCCCATGACCGGTTTCAGATAGCCGACAGCGGCGCTGCAGCGCCGCCCATTCAGAATGGTTGTTTGATAGAGACCAGCGCCTTCCTGCTTGCCCGAATTGAAGTCGGCATTATGCGGCATGCCAAATTCCATGCAGCCTTGCACATAGGCGAGCGACACACGATTGGGGCTGGCGAGATCCGACACGCCAAGCGGACCATCAATGCCGTGCTGGCTGCCGGCAAGCCTCGTATTGCCTTCGGATTTCACGAAGTAAGGTGCAAGATCGCGCGCGCTCCAACCGTCGCACTCATGCTTTGCAGCCCAGTTATCATAATCCTCGGGGCAGCCACGCGTGTAGATTTCGGCGTTGATCGAGCTCCCGCCGCCGAGCACGCGGGCTTGCGGATAAACAGCAACGCGGTTGTTGGCGTGGCGCAGGGGAGCCGTCTCGTAACCCCAGGTCAGCGGCCCGCTCGTCATCTTGAAGAAGCCTACCGGCATGTGGATGAACGGGTCGGTGTCGCGCGGGCCGGCCTCGATCAGCAGTACCTCGGCATCCGGCATTTCGGAGAGGCGCGCGGCCAACACACATCCAGCTGATCCGCCGCCAACGATGATGTAGTCGTAGGAATCTCGCATCAAATCATGGTCCGGATACTTGCATGCTTGTCCGCCCATGATTATAAATAACCAGTTGGTTATTTCAAGAGGCTGCAGTGGCCCGAGAAGTGGAAAAGCGCCCGCGCGATCCGGAAGCGACGAAGAAGCGCATTCTGGCGGCGGCCAAGGCCGAATTTGCGCGAAAAGGCCTGGCAGGCGCGCGGGTGGATGTCATCGCCGAGCGTGCCAAGGCCAATAAGCGCATGCTCTACCACTATTTCGGCAACAAGGATGAGCTGTTCGCCCGCACACTTGAAGATGCATACGGTTCGTTCAGGCAGGCCGAGGCCAATCTCAATATCGAGCAGGACGAGCCTCTCACCGGTCTCAAGAGGCTCGTAACCTTCACTTGGGCCTACTACCTCGCCAATCCCGAGTTCATCACGCTGGTGAATAGCGAGAACTTGCACAAGGCAAGGCACATCCGGAAATCTGAACAGATGGAAGCCATCAACAAACCCTTCGTGGCGCGCATGCAGGCGCTGCTGCAGCGAGGTGAAACACTTGGACTGTTTCGCAAACAGCTCGACCCGGTGCAGGTGCTGATTCTGCTGTCAGGCGTAGGCTTCCATTACCTGACCAACAGATATACCGGCGCCATCGTCTATGGCCGAGACCTGATGAGCGAAGAGGCACGACAAACCCGCCTCAAATTCAATGTCGATTCGGTATTGCGGGTCGTGTGCACGCCGAAGACGCTTGCGGAAATGGAGAGGCAATCGTGAACGGTGTTGCACTGGTGACCGGCGCACGGCGCGGAATAGGCAAGGCAATTGCGCTGGCGCTTGCCGATGCCGGATTTGATGTGGCTGTTGCAGATTTGGATTGGTCAGATGAGCTATCCGCTGTTGCTGCCGCACATCGAAGCCAAAGGCCGCAAGTCGTTGGCTATCGCAGCCGATATCGCAGACATATCGAGTCACGAAGCGCTTTTGAAAGACGTCAGCAAGCGTCTCGGCCTGCTAACTTGTCTCGTCAACAATGCGGGGGTTTCCGTCTTGAACCGTGGAGATCTTCTCGACGTCAGCCCGGAAAGCTATGACCGCTGCCAGTCAGTCAATGCGCGTGGCACGTTCTTTCTGACGCAAAGTTTCGCGTGCCACTTGCTGGGTCAACAGTCAATCGGCCATCGCAGCATTATCACGGTTTCATCGGCCAATGCCGTGGCTCCATCTATCACGCGCGGCGAATACTGCGTGTCGAAGGCTGGTGCTTCAATGATATCGAAATTGTTCGCTGCCCGCCTCTCCAACGACGGCATCGGCGTCTACGAAATTCAACCAGGTTTCATCGAGACTGACATGACGGCGCCGTCGAAGGCGAAGTATGATGCGCTGATTGCGGATGGGCTCACGGTCATAAAACGCTTCGGCACACCAGAAGAAGTTGCGCGCATCGCCGTTACGCTGGCTAGCGGCTTGCTGCCCTACACCAGTGGGCAAGTTATTCAGGCCGATGGCGGCCTGCTCAGCGTGAGGTATTGACCATGAAGATCAGCCTCCCCAACGTAAGCGGCCGGATGGAACCCTATCGCCTCATTGGTGAACCACTGCCTGTGCGAAAGCCCAAGGCTCCTTTCAATCGCATTGCCTTCGCAGCCGCGCATATCGTGGCAAACCCCTATTCAGCTGGTGATCCCGGCGGTCCACCGGAAATCGACTGGAAAGCGACAATCTCCTATCGGCGTTACCTGCTCAACCAGGGTTTCGGCATTGCGGAAGCCATGGATACCTCGCAGCGCGGCATGGGTCTGGATTGGCCGAACGCACTTGAACTCATAGGCCGAAGCCTGAAGGACGCCGGGCCAAGGGCAAACATGATCTATTCTGGCTGTGGCACCGATCAGCTACGGCCCGAGGATGCCCACTCGCTTGACGATGTCGTGCGCGCCTATCTCGAACAGTTGCATGCCATCCAGAAGCTGGGAGGCCGCATTATCCTGATGGCAAGCCGCGCATTGGTGCGGGTCGCCAAGTCGCCGCAGGACTATATCGATGTCTACTCACGCGTGCTGACAGAAGCCGATCACGCGGTTATCTTGCACTGGCTCGGCGAAATGTTCGATCCGGCTCTCAAAGGCTACTGGGGTGGCAATGGCTTTTCCGCCGACATGGATACTTGCCTTGAGGTGATCGCCGCCAACGAGAAGAAGGTTGATGGCATCAAGATTTCGCTGCTTGATGATAGCAAGGAAGTCACCATGCGGCGACGCTTGCCGGGCAAGGTCAAGATGTATACGGGCGACGACTTCAACTATCCAAAGCTGATTGAAGGTGATGCGCAAGGCTACTCGCATGCACTGCTCGGCATCTTTGATGCCATTGCTCCCGCCGCATCGGCCGCACTCGCCGCACTCGCCAAGGGCAAGACGGAAACCTACCATTCCCTCATGGAGCCGACAGTACCATTGTCGCGCCTGATTTTCAGCGCGCCGACACAGCATTACAAGACCGGCGTCGTGTTCTTGGCTTGGTTGAACGGGCATCAGGATCATTTCGTGATGGTCGGGGGCGCACAGGCGAAACGGCCCCTGCCCTACTTCACCGGCATCTTCCAACTGGCTGACAAGGCCAGCCTACTGCGTGACCCGGCACTTGCTGTGAAGCACATGAAGCAGCTGCTTGCGGTTTATGGCTGCTGATGCGTGATCTCCGCGACCTGCGCCATTGCGCCATCAATACCGCCACACTCGGATTTCAGGCGCCGATTGGGGAGGTCATTGACGCCGTTGCGCGCAAAGGTTTCGGCGGCATTGCACCGTGGCGGCGCGAAGTTGAAGGGCGGGATGTTGCGGTCATCGGCCGGCGCATTGCCGATGCCGGCCTCAAGGTCACCGGCTATTGCCGCAGCACTTACATCCCAGCCGCAGACCGAACAGGCTTTCTTGCCAATGTCGAAGACAATCGGCGCGCCATTAATGATGCGGCAACGCTTGGCAGCGCCAGCTTTGTTATGGTGGTGGGCGGCCTGCCCGCAGGGTCAAGGGATATAGCGGCGGCGCGGGAGCAAGTGGGGGAAGCTACGGCACTTGTTACTTGAACATGGACGAAAGGCAGGTGTGCGCATTGCGCTTGAGCCCTTGCATCCGGTCTATGCGGCTGACCGTTCCTGCCTGTCATTGTTGAGCGAGGCGCTGGACTTGTGCGAGGCAATCGAAGGCACGGTGGCCGATCCATGGCTTGGCGTCTGCATTGATGTCTATCATGTCTGGTGGGACCCCAACCTGAAGCGCGACATTGCGGGAGCTGGAGCCGCCCGGCGCATCATGGGCTTTCACGTTTGCGACTGGCTGGCACCGACCCACGATGTGCTGACAGACCGCGGCATGATGGGCGATGGCGTGATTGATGTCCGGTCCATCCGCGCTGACATTGAAGCGGCAGGTTACAAGGGATTTGTCGAGGTCGAAATTTTTTCCAGCGAAAACTGGTGGAGACGGCCGATGGATGAAACACTCGATATCTGTGCTGAGCGGCTTGCGACCTGCACCTAACTCATTCGCCCCATCGTCCTGCCATCCATGACGGGTTGACGGTTCTGTAACCTTCGCTGCCGAGCGCGGCGATTGCCGCCATATCTTCAGCTGAGAGACGCAAATCCATTGCATTGAGATTGGACAATGCATTTTCGCGTTTTGTCGTCATCGGAATGGCAATGACGCCCTGCTGCAGTATCCAGGCGAGTACGATCTCGGAGGCAAGCTTGCCCAGTCGTTGTGCGATGGCCTGAACAGCATCAGCCTGCATAGCTCGCCCCCTCGCCAGAGGTGAGAAGGCGGAGATTGCTATTCCCAACTCCCGGGCGGTGTCCAGCACTGCTCGCTGGTCGAGCAACGGGTGAAACTCCACCTGATTTACGGCTATGGCTCCACTTGTGTGGAGCTGCCCCCGGCGCATCATGTTGGGAGAGAAATTGCTGACGCCAATCGCACGGGTCAGGCCCCTGTCCTTTGCAGCCATCATCCGGTCAAGAACAGCGGTAAGATCGGGTTGAGGTGGCGGCCAGTGGACCAGCAGCAGGTCAACCGGCCCGCCAAGATCGTCGACTGATTTCGCCACTGAGTCTGCAAAACGCTCCTCGCTTACTTTGCCGGGATCTACCTTGGTTACGACGAAGAGGTCCTTTCTTGCGAGGCCACTACCCTGCAGCGCGCGACCAACATCCTTCTCATTCCCATACATCTGCGCTGTGTCGATGTGGCGGAAACCCGCTTCCACGGCCATACTCACCGCTTTGATCGCTTCCTCACCACGAAGAGGATAGGTGCCAAACCCAAGCACCGGAATGCCTTTGACACTGCCGATCTTCACCAACCGTTCCCTCCCCTTGCCTCGACAATCTGGCCGCTCAAATGCTAGTTAGCAATGCCTTCGAGGCATGTTTACGTGAAACAGACGGTCCACCGCAGCAATGACCATGACAAGACCTTTCGACGCAGCTATCGGCCAGAGCGTAACCTGCAGCAAGACTGTTGGCGAAAGCGATGTCTATCTGTTCGCCGGCATAACTGGTGACTTGTCGCCGAACCATGTCAACGAAGCTTTCATGGCGTCGACCGACTATGGCCACCGTATTGCCCACGGCGCCTTGCTAGTGGGCTACATGTCACGCGCTTCGACGCTCATAACCGACTACTGCCCCGCTCTCATGGAGACGCATTATCCGGTTTCACTGGGTTATGACCGTGTTCGCTTCCTGGAGGCAGTAGTGATCGGCGATACCATAACCATCAGCTACACCATCACAGGAACCGACACCGGCAAGCAGCGGACAATTGCCGCAATCGAACTACGAAACCAGAAGGGCGTTCTCTGCGCGGTCGCAACGCATGTTATGCGCTGGATCGCGCGCCCTGCGGCAGCCTGACGGAGTTTCTAAATTCCGGCTCGACACTTTAGTGGAATTCCGCCAGAAAATGGATGACATGAGCAAACAGCAGAACCGCCTTAAAGTCGGCATATTGGGATGCGGCCCTATTTCCCAGGCTGCCCATTTCGAAAGCGTGGTCAAGGCGCGCAATGCCGAACTCCATGCCATCTGCGATGTGGCTGATGACTTGCGCGAGCGCATGGCCGCTACGCACGCACCGCGCAAGTCCTTCCGCGACTATGGCGAGATGCTGGCTGATGCTGAGCTGGATGCGGTGGTGATTGCAACATCGGATGCCTTTCATGTGCCGGCTGCCGTGGCTGCCTTGCAGGCCGGCAAGCATGTGTTGTGCGAAAAACCGCTCGGCGTTTCCGTCGAAGAAGTCGAAGGGCTGAAGGCAGCGGTCAAGAAGTCCGGCAAGGCCCTGCAGGTTGGCCATATGAAGCGGTTTGATGCCGGGTTGCAAAGCGCCAAGCAGTTCATCGACACTGAAATGGGCGAACTGTTGGCGCTGAAGGCCTGGTACTGCGATTCAACGCACCGCTATGCCATGACCGACGCGGTGCAACCCGCCTTGATAAAGAGCGCCAGTGCCCGGAAACCAAAGGAAGACCCCAAGGCCAATCTGGAACGCTACTACATGCTGGCGCATGGCTGCCACCTGCTGGACGTGGCGCGCCATTTCGGTGGCGAGATCACCGAAGTCGATGCACGTTTGCGGCAGCGTTTCGGCGCCTATTGCTGGTTCATCGACGTGGCGTTTGCCAATGGCGCGCTCGGACACCTGGATCTTACCGTTGCCGTGCGCATGGATTGGCATGAAGGATTTCAAATTTATGGCGAGAAGGGCAGCATCATCGGCAAGACTTATAATCCCTGGTACTACAAAAGCAGCGATGTCGACATCTTTCGCGAGAGCACAGGCGAGACGAGCCGCATACTGGGCGCCGACGGGCATTTCTACCGCCGGCAACTGGAAGGCTTTGCCGACGTCATTCTGAACGGCGCGCCCATGCTTGGCGCCAACATTGATGATGGAATAGCTTCCGTGCGCGGTATGGTCGCCGTGGCCCAATCGGTACGCTCCGGCAAGCCTGTGAAACTGGCCGATGCAACAGGCGCGGTGTGATGCAAATCGGCATCTTCGCCAAGACCTTTACTGGCAGCAAACCGCTTGACGTAATGGCAGCGGCTGCGGCTGCAGGGTTCGCGAGCGTGCAATACAACATGGCCTGTTCCGGCCTGCCCTCCATGCCGGACATTATTTCAGCCGGCGAAGCCCGTGATGTGGCTTCAGCGGCGCGGCTTCATCAAGTGTCAGTCGCCGCAGTCTCCGGCACCTACAACATGATCCACCCAGATAGCGCAGTTCGCGCGAAAGGTCTGGCTCGGCTTAACGTGCTTGCCTCACGGTGCGCGGAAATGGCAACGGGCATGATCACGCTCTGCACCGGAACGCGTGACGCTGAAGACCAATGGCGACATCATCCGGACAACGCCTCCACCGCGGCCTGGCATGATCTGCGGCAGGCGATGGAAGCTGCCCTTGCCATAGCCGAACGGCATGATGTGACTTTGGGGATCGAACCGGAACTTGCCAATGTGGTTAGCTCTGCCGCGAAGGCGAAGAAGCTGCTGGATGAACTGAGGAGCCCGCGCCTGAAAATCGTCCTCGATGCCGCCAATCTGTTTGAGCAGGAAAGCCTCGCTGATCAGCGCCGCATTGTTTCCACGGCAATCGATACGCTGGGAGACCACATCACCATGGCTCATGCAAAGGACAGGGCGGCTGATGGCAGCTTTATTGCAGCCGGCAAGGGTGTGCTCGACTATAACCATTACATTTCGTGTCTTCGCACTGCAGGATTTGCAGGAGTGCTAGTCACGCATGGACTTTCCGCTGCGGAGGCACCTGGCGTTGCCCGCTTTCTCGGCGCCGTGCTGGCAGAAGCAGGAGTTGGGGCACGGTGACTGCCAGCTTTGTACAGCACTTCACACCAAAAGGCGGTCCACGGCTGCATGTCGATGATGCTGGCGGCAAGGGAATGCCGGTGCTGTTCCAGCATGGGTTATGCGGAGACGCCAACCAGACGGCCGAAGTCTTCCCGCAAGATGCCACCTTCCGCCGCATCACGCTCGAGGCGCGAGGCCACGGCAGCTCTTTGCCGGATGCCGCTGGCGCCTATGCCATTGCAACCTTTGCCGATGATTGCGCCCAACTGATCGAGCAGCGAAATCTTGCGCCACTTATTGTTGGCGGCATCTCGATGGGAGCCGCCATTGCCATGCGCGTTGCGGTCACCCGGCCTGAACTGGTCTGCGGTTTGGTCATCGCTCGGCCGGCCTGGAGCACCGGGGCGGCGCCTGCCAACATGCGGCCCAACGCCGAAGTGGGAGAACTGCTTTCCCGCCTGACTGGCGAGCAGGCGCTTGCAGAGTTCGACGAGAGCGCTACGGCGGAGCGGCTTGCCGCTGAAGCACCGGACAATCTTGCATCCCTCAGAAGCTTCTTCGTCCGTCAACCGCGAGCGACAATAGCGGCTCTGCTCACCCGCATCTCCGCCGATGGTCCTGGTATTTCCGCCGAGCAGCTGCGCGCCATCAAGGTGCCAACGCTGGTTGTTGGGCATCAGGCGGACTTCGTGCATCCCTTGCAGATGGCGGACGAGATCGCCGCAACTCATTCCCGGCGCAAGGCTTGTGGAGATCACGCCGAAGGCGCAAGACCGCGCCCGTCATATCAGTGAACTTAAAGCTGCCTTGCACGCATTTTTGAAAGGATTTATGCGGACATGATTGATGCCCTCCCAAGCAACCGCCTGATTTGCGAATTCTCCGTCTGGTCGGCTGATCTCGTCAGGCTTGCCGATGACATGGCACGCATTGCCGGGCATGCTGACGTTCTCCACATCGACGTGGCGGATGGGCATTTTGCTCCTGCCATGCTGTTCTTTCCTGATCTTGTGGCCAGCCTGCGCAAGGTTTCGAAGATTCCAATCCATGTGCATCTTATGGTGGCGGACACCATTCTGCTGGAGCAGATCAACCAGTTCGCCGATGCAGGCAGTAACCTCATCAGCCTGCATGTCGAGAACACGAGCGTGGCCAGCGCTGCGCTTGACCTTCTTGACAAGCGCGGCGTTGCCGCAGGCATGGTGTTGAAGGTTGACACCGCTGTTGAAGCCGTTGCGCCATTCCTGCAGCGCCTGCGCTTTGTTACCCTGCTGGGCACCGCAATCGGCGTGAAGGGGCAAGGCTTGAACGAGAAGGCAACCGAACGGCTTGGCACTGCCAAGCGGCTGATTGCAGCCAGCGGCGCGAAGCATCGCATCGTGCTGGCTGCCGATGGCGGCATTCGCGAACACACTGTACCGCTGTTGAGGCAAGCCGGAGCGGAAACAGTCGTCCTCGGCTCGCTGGCGTTCGGTGCGGAAGACCTGGCTGCTCGCATGCGGTGGCTGCACGGTCTATGAACACCGGCGACCTTGCCATCAGCATAGATCTCGGCGGCACGCAGATCCGCGCCGCGCTCGTTGATCGCACTAGCGCAATCCTACAGCGAACTTCCGAATTGACACGAGCGACGGCTGGCCCCGAGATTGTCATCGGCCAAATCGCGTCTCTGGCAGCGCAAGTGAGCGATGGTGTTGACCAGCAGCATATTGTTGGCGCTGGCGTTTCTTCGCCCGGGCCGATTGACACCAAATCGGGCATGGCTCTCAACATCCCAACGCTGGCAGGTTTTGCTGATTACCCCTTGCTCACCAAACTGATAGAACGTCTCGCCATGCCAGTGCATCTGGAAAATGATGCGATTGCCGCGGCAATTGGCGAATGGCGGTTCGGCGCGGGCAAGGGCTGCGCCAGCATTGTCTATGTCACGGTGAGCACCGGACTTGGCGGCGGCGTCATCGTCGACAATCAGGTGCTGCGTGGAAAGCGGGGGCTTGCAGGTCATGTCGGGCATATGACCTTTGTCATGGATGGTGAGCTCTGCGGCTGCGGCAATGCTGGCTGCTTTGAGGCCTATGCATCTGGAACGGCGTTTACAAATCGCGCAATCGCGGCAGCGGCTGATGCGCAAACTTCGCTGGGCAAGGACGGCAAGGCGATTGATGCGGCGGCCGTATTCGCGGCAGCGCGAGAGGGAGACAGTCTTGCCCGCTCACTGGTCGCGCTGGAATCAGACTATCTGGGACGGGGCTTTGCCAGCCTGATGCATCTTTATAGTCCAGACGTCCTCATCATGGGCGGCGGGCTTTCCAATTGCTTTGATGACATGCGGGACGGAATCATGCGCGCGGTCGAGACGCATACCATTCCCGCTTTCAAGGGCACGCCCATCATTTGCGCTGATCTCGGCGACAACTCCGGGCTCATTGGCGCAGCCAGCCTGGTGTTTGAAGCTAAACCCTAGTCCTTTATAGTCCTCGTCAGGACTTCGATTCCGCAAGTCCCAGATGGTTGTCGAGCACCAATCCAACAGCGCCCAGCAGTGAGTCATTCTCGGTGAATTTTCCGACCCGAATTTCGGTCCGCGTCGAGATGTCGGTGTCTGACTGCTTGATCAGCGTGTGGCGGTGAAATGCATTCTTCATCGGCGTCAGCAGCAAGTCGCCAGCCAGCGCCATACGCCCACCGATGAGAATGAGCGGCGGGTTGATGATAGTTCCAATCATCGCCAGACCGCGGCCGCCATGCTCACCCGCATCCGAGATCATGCGCAGCGCACCTGCGTCTCCTGATTCCGCCAGGGCGATGGCGTCATCCATGCTCATCGGGCGCTTCTGCACGCGCGAGAGCTGTTCAAGCGGCTTGACAAAACTTGCATAAAGCTCAAGGCAGCCGCGGTTGCCGCAGCGGCAGAGCTCTCCATCCGGGTTTATGCTGACATGGCCGAACTCGCCTGCCCCGCCCGCAGCACCGCGCATTACATTGCCGTTGCTGACAATGGCGCCGCCTACACCCACATCCATCTTGAATAGTGCGAAGTTGTCGCAATTTCGCGCAGCGCCCCATTTCATTTCGGCAACAGCGGCGCAGTTGCTCTCATTGTCGACGATAACCGGGCAATCGAAAATTTCCGCAAACAGCTCGCGTATATTGATGCCGGCCCACCTCGGCAAAATGCCGCCCCGCTGCAGGAAACCGTCAAGCCGCACAGGGCCGGAGACGGAAACGCCAACGCCCAGCAGATTGGAAACGGCCAGCCCGTTGCTGCGGTAGAATTCGTCAAATGCCTTCTTGACCGTTTTGACGACTTGTGCGGAATTGTAGTCGATGCCGAGCACGAGCTTATGCTCTGCGATGAAACGATGCGAAACATCTGCAACGACAAACTGCACGTCATCATAGCCAAGGTGAATGCCAATGCAGGTGCCGGCTGCCGGATTGAGGCTGAGGAATGTTCCGGGCCGCCCCGCGCCGGAGCGCGCCAGTTGGGCCTGCTCGACTTCAACAATGACGCGGCTATCCTTCAGTTCGGCGAGGGCTGTGGAAACAGTCGAGCGGGCAAGGCCAGTGTGGCGGGCAATCTGCGCTGCCGACATCGACCCGTGCTGGCTCAGCGTGCGGATGATTTGGCTCGCGGGCGATCCGGATATGACCGATGCCAGGATTTCCTTGATGCGGCTTTGCGCCATTGTTGTTCCACCAGTTGACAGAGCAATTTGTTCACAATAGAACAAATTGGCGAAAAGAGAAGAGCGGCAAAGCCGCCTCACCAAAACAACCGCATTTGATCCTGGGAGGATACCATGAAAATTCTGAACACCGTGCTTGCGGCGGCAACTGCGACCACCATGATGGCTGGTCTTGCTCTCGCCGAACCAAAAACACTGATGTTGCATCAGTGGGCCACGGGCTCCGATGCTGCGTCGATTGCCAAGCTTGGCGAAATGTTCACCGCCAAGGGCGGCAAGTGGGAACAGAACGCCATCGCCGGCCACACGGCCAATACACTCGCCAAATTGCGTGCTGACGTGCTTTCCGGCAACGCTCCAGCTGCCGTTCAGCTTAAGGGCCCGGAAATCTCCGAATGGAATGAAACCGGCAAGACCGCCAATCTAGACGAATTGGCCAAAGCTGAGAACTGGGAAGCCGTTGTCGCTCCCGAACTGTTTCCAGTGATGAAGCCCAAGGGCTCATGGGTCGCTGCGCCAATGAACATTCACCGCATCAACTGGATCTGGGGCTCCTCCAAGGCCATGGCTGCGGCAGGCGTTGCCGAATTGCCGAAGACCTGGGCCGAGTTCAACGCCGCTTGCGACAAGGCGGTTGCCGCGGGCAAAATCTGCCTGTCGCATCTCAGCGCTGACTGGACTGACGCTACGACTTTCGAAGTCGTTGTCTATGGCCAGGACCCTGACCTGTTCCGCAAGGCCTTCGTCGAAGGTGACGTAGAGGCATTGCGTTCTGACGGCATGGTCAAGGCCTTCGAACAGATGCGCCTGATGGTGTCGAAGTACATGGACCCGGGCATCGCCGGCCGTGACTATGATACGGCCTCCAACATGTTTGCCAAGGGCGACGCGCTGTTCTTCATCATGGGCGACTGGGAAATCGGCGTGCTCACCGCAGCCGGCTTCAAGTACGGCAAGGATGCAGACTATGTTTGCGCACAAGCCCCGTCTGACAACGGCAAGCCGGGATTCATCCTGAATTCGGATTCGGTGGTGTTCTTTCAGCAATCCGACCCAGACTATGTGGAAGGCCAGAAGCTGCTTGCCAGCACCATTCTGTCCAAGGAATTCCAGACGGTCTTCAACCAGGCCAAGGGGTCCATTCCGGCGCGTCTTGATGTGGATCTCTCGTCGGGCTTCAATCCCTGCCAGCAGATTGCACAGAAAGACCTTGCTGCCTCCATCAAGGAAGGCACCCTGGTTCGTTCCATGGCCCACAACATGACTGTGCTGCAGAAGTATCGCGGCGCCATGATGGAAACGATCACGGAATTCGTGAATACGCCTGACCAGTCAGCCAAGGACGCCGCCAACGCAATGGCGGATGCCGTCGAGGCTCAGAAGTAAGTCGAAGCAATCCTCCCTGAACTTGGGGGCGGGCGCAAAAGCACCCGCCCCTTTTCTCCCGTTACCCGAGCAAATGTGAGGCAGTGAGCGCAAGCACATGGCAACGCAAGCCGAGACAGCTTCAACCAACTCAACCTTCATGGATACATGGCGGGAACGCCTGCCGATAGTGCTGCTCGTGCCTTCATTGGTTGCGAGCTTCATCTACATTTTTGTCTTCACGGCATGGACGCTGTACCTGTCGCTTTCTGACTCCGCCCAACTGCCGACTTACGGTTTTGTCGGCCTTGAAAACTACATTTCGCTGTGGTCCAACCGGCGTTGGAGCATCGCCTACTCCAACCTGTTTTTCTTCAGCTCGTTCTATGTTCTCGGCACGATGATGACCGGCCTCCTGCTCGCGATCCTGATTGATCAGCGGGTGCGGGGGGAAAGCGGCTGGCGCACCATTTTCCTCTATCCGCTGGCCGTCTCCTTCGTGGTGACGGGTACCGTGTGGAACTGGCTTTACGATCCCACTGTCGGCATCGAACACCTGGTCAGGGGCCTCGGCTGGGACAGCTTTTCGTTCTCCATTATTAAAGACCGGAAGTATGCCATCTATACGGTCATTCTCACCGGCATCTGGCAGGCCTCCGGCTTCGCCATGGCGCTGTTCCTCGCTGGACTGCGGTCGATTGATCCAGATCTCGTAAAAGCCGCGCAGATTGACGGCGCGGGAAGTTTCCGCACCTACCGCAGGGTGCTGCTTCCAATCATCGCGCCAATCTTCATCGCCGTCGCGGTCATCATGCTGCAGTTTGCCATCAAGACATTCGACCTCGTGCTGGCGCTCACCTATGGCGGACCAGGAATCTCCACGACATTTCCCGCCATCTATGTGTACGACCTCATGTTCCAGCGCGGTCAGATCGGTGAAGGTGCTGCTGCCGCGATCATGATGCTTCTGGCGCTTGCCGTGGTCTTGGTCCCTTATGGCCTCTACAGCGCCTGGCAAACGCGAAAGGCCTCCAGCCATGACTGATGCCCACCCCCACGACCATGAGGCCGCGCGGGCCACTCGCTGGCATCTGCTCAGCCGCATCCTCATCTACGGCACGCTTGGACTGTTCGCCTTCATCTATCTGATGCCGCTCGCGGTGGTGATCCTCAATTCCTTCCGCACCAACCCCGAGATCGCCGCCAATGGCCTCATCGCCTGGCCCGAGACTTTGCGTTTTGATGCCTGGCCCAAGGTCTGGGGCACCTATTGCCTCAACGGCCGCTGCGAAGGCATGGCGCAGAACTTCTGGAACTCCGTCTATATGACCATTCCCGCCACCATCATCTCGACGATGTTCGGCGCGCTCAATGGCTACATCCTGTCGAAATGGCGCTTCAAGGGCTCCGAAGTACTGTTCACGCTGATGCTGTTCGGCGTGTTCATGCCGGGCCAGATTGCACTGATGCCTTGGGCTTACATCCTCGGCACCACCGGTCTCAACAAGACGCTGTGGGGCCTGGTGCTCGTGCATGTGGTGCAAGGCATCTCCTTCACCACATTGTTCGCGCGCAATTTCTACGTGAACATACCGGACGACCTGATCAAGGCGGCGCGCATTGATGGCGCGGGCTTCTGGCGCATTTTCTGGAAGATCATTCTGCCCCTGTCGCCGCCCATCCTCATCGTGACCGTCATCTGGCAATTCACCGGCATCTGGAACGAATTCCTCTATGGCGTGGTGCTCACCACCGGCAAGACCCAGCCGGTGACAGCGGCGCTCGTGGCGTTTTCACAATCCGGACAGACGGTGCGCGAATTCGACATCATGAGCGCCGGCGTGCTGATCGGCGCGCTGCCGCCGTTGCTCGTCTATTTCTTTGGCGGCAAGTATTTCGTGCGCGGGTTGACGCAAGGGGCGATCAAGTAATGGCTGAACTCAGCATCAAGGGTGTAGGCAAGAGCTTTGGCGCCGTCGAGGTGCTCAAGGACATCAATATTGATGTAAGCTCTGGTGAGTTCATCGCCCTTGTCGGGCCCTCGGGCTGCGGCAAGTCCACGCTGCTTGCCATCATTGCGGGGCTGGAGAAGGCAACACGGGTTCGATTTCCATTAGCAGGCCGCGTTGTCGACGCATGTTGCGCCGAAGGACCGCGACATTGCCATGGTTTTCCAGTCCTATGCGCTCTATCCGACCATGACGGTGCGCGAGAACATGATGTTCGGCATGGAGGCGCGCGGCGTTCCGGCTGCCGAGCGGGAGGCAGCACTCAAGCGCGTATCGTCGCTGCTGCAGATAGACCAGTTGCTCAAACGCAAGCCCGGACAACTGTCAGGCGGGCAGCGCCAGCGCGTCGCCATGGGGCGGGCCCTGGTGCGCGACCCCAAGCTTTTCCTTTTTGACGAGCCGCTATCCAACCTTGATGCCAAGCTGCGCGTCGAGATGCGCGGTGAAATCAAGAAACTGCATCAGCGCATCGGCAAGACGACGGTTTACGTGACGCATGACCAAGTTGAAGCGATGACGCTATCCTCGCGCATTGCGGTCCTCAACAAGGGCGTGCTGCAGCAGTTCGATGAACCGCAGGCCATCTATGACCACCCGGCCAACATATTCGTCGCCGGGTTCATGGGTTCGCCCGCCATGAATTTCCTGCCGGCAACGCTGCGGAAGAAGGGCAAGGTAGCGCAGCTGCATCTTGAAGGCGGCGGTTTGCTGACCATGCCACGCGCCGTTGCAGCAGAGGACGGCAGCAAGGTGATTGCCGGCATCAGGCCTGAACATTTCACGCAAGGCTCGAGCCAAAGCCAGCCAACATGCTGCAAGCCACCGTCTCGCTGGTTGAGCCAACGGGATCGGAAACCCATGTTGCAGCAAGGATTGGCGAGCGGGACGTGACCGCAAAGTTCTTTCCCAACCAGTCTCCGAAACTTGGCGAAACGGTGCAGCTGGTCGTGGATATGGAGCGAGTCTGCCTGTTTGATGCAGCAACCGAAATGGCCATTGCATGAGCGCGCAGTTTGCGAGTTTCCCCAGCCTGAAATCAGCTGTGTTTCTGGTGAGCGGCGGGGCCAGCGGCATTGGCGCCGATGTTGTCAGGGCTGCGCATGGCCAGGGCGCGAGGGTCGCCTTTCTCGATATCATGGAGAAGGATGGCTCTGCGCTTGCCGCATCGCTGCCGGGCGCATTGTTCCTCAAATGTGACATCACCGATACCAGCGCAATGCAAGCAGCTGTCGACCAAGTCCTTGAGAAGCTGGGGCCGGTGCGCGTCCTCGTCAACAATGCCGCTAATGACGACCGCCGCTCTCCTGCCGACATCGATCCCGAATACTGGGACCAGTCGATGGACGTTAACCTGAAGCACCAGTTTTTCCTGTCGCAGCAGGTTTTGCCGCACATGCAGCAGCTTGGCGGCGGCTCCATCATCAACTTCTCGTCGATTGCCTGGCGCTTCGGCGCAGATACCATGACGGCCTATGTCACGGCCAAGTCGGCCGTCATCGGCTTGACGCGCGCCCTGTCACGCAGCTTTGGCGCCTACAACATCCGCGTCAACGCGATTGAGCCTGGCGCTGTCATCACCGAAAAGCAGCGTCGGCTATGGTATCCGAAGCCGGAGGATGTGGATGCCATGGTGGCGCGCCAACGCATCAAGCAGATATTGACTGGTGACGAGATTGCCCGCAGTGTTCTGTTCCTGGCGTCGGAAGACAGCCGCATGATCACCGGGCAGACGCTTATCGTCGACGCAGGCATGTCATGAAGCTTGACGTCGGCCTCAATCCCTATGGCCTCACCTACACCCTTGGCCTGCAAGGCAAGGGCACGGCGCGCGCCAATCCTGCAGGCAAGGGCCTGGAAGGCTTCATCGCCATCGCAACCGGGCTGAAGGCAAAGGTACTCGAAATCTTCGATCCCTGGCTGGCTGACATGCCGGATACCGCGATCAAGGACCTCAAGAAGCGGCTCAATGATCTTGGCATGATCCCCGTTGTCAGTGCTGGCCTCAACATGATGGGGCCAATCGAGAGCGCGCTGCGCTCGGCGCGCTTGCTGGAAGCCAGGGTCATCCGGCTCGGGCTGTCTCCCGTTCTCGAAGGCAGCCGCAACGCGCATGGTGCGAAGTGGTTTGAGTTGCAGCATACAATCCGCGATGGATTGAAGAAGTATGCGCCGATGGCGGAAGCCGAGGGCCGCATCCTCGCCATCGAAAACCACCAGGATTTCGGCAGCGAAGAGCTCGTGGATTTCTGCCGCGAGTTCGGCCCGGCCATGGGCATCACGCTCGACACTGGCAACACTTTTCCCGTTGGCGAAGCGCCGATGGATTTTGTGAAACGCGCCGCTCCCTATGTGCGGCATGTGCATTTCAAGGATTACCGCGTGCAATTCACCGATGAGGGCTACCGGCTGGTGCGCTGCGCCATTGGCGACGGCGCGGTGCCGCTCAAGGAGATGATGGCGGAGATCGCCAAACATCATGATCACATGTGCGCGGTGCTGGAACCCGGCGCGCTTGAGGCCCGGCACATCCGCTTCCTCAATCCTGATTGGTGGCGCGGCTATCCGCCGATGCAGGCGAGTGCCTTTGCCGCTACGCTTGCCGCCGCGCGCGTCAACCGCCTGCCCGACGATGCCGACTACCGCACGCCTTGGGAGCGGCAGGCTGACGATGAACTTGTTGACTATGAACTCGCCATGATCCGCCGCAGCGCGGCCAACATGCGTGAGCTTGGCTTGATGGATTGAGAGGACGAAATGACAAGGGAACTGGAAGGTAAGGTTGCATTTGTGACGGGCTCAGGCCGGGGGCTTGGAAGCTTCATGGCGAAGCGATTGGCTGAACTCGGCGCGCATGTCGCCGTCCATGATTTGTCACCGACCGAAACGGCGAAGTATGGAGAATCTTCGTCGCTGGAAGCGATGGTCAAATCCATCGAATCCTACGGCGTCAAGAGCGTGGGCGTTACCGGCAACATCGGCGACCGCGAGGCAGTTGCCCGCATGAAGCAGATGATTGAAAGCACGCTGGGCGAGGTCGAGATCTTGGTCAATTGCGCCGGCGGCGACATCGGCGCTTCCGGCAACAAGCCGAAGCCCAACAATGCACTCGACATTTCATTTGAAGACATCAAGGTGCTGACCGACAACAACCTGATCGGCACCATGCTGGTATGCCAGGCCTTCGTGCCGCCGATGGTGAAGAAGGGTGCAGGCTCGGTCATCAACATCGCATCGGCTGCCGCGCATCTTGGCTGCTCGCCCGAGGTTGTCTATTCCACTCTCAAGGCAGCTGTCGTGCACTATACGCGCTGCCTCGCCAAGGAATTGCTGCATGACGGCGTTCGCATCAATGCGGTGAGCCCCGGCCCCACCAAGACAGCGCGATTCCAGGCGACGCGCGTTGTTGACCCGGAGAAGATGAACGCCGGCAAGAAATCGTTTGACCGCTACGCCGAGCCCGATGAGATTGCCGACGCCGTTGCGTTTCTTGCCGGACCACGATCGAAATTCATCAACGGACAGGTGATCCGCGTCGATGGCGGGTTGACGCTGTTTCCGGGTTAGACACAAAGCCGCACCCCGCTCAATTTTGCGACCTGCACACTGTAGGGCTCAGTTGACGATTGTCGCTTCAGTGGCGGCGCGCAGTTCTGCTTCGCTGACGCCCTCCGCACATTCGACGATCTTAAGCCCACCCTTCACGACGTCCAGAACGCCAAGGTTGGTGATGATGCGGTTGACCACGGCCTTGCCGGTAAGCGGCAACGAACAAGCCTTGAGAACCTTGCTCTCGCCCGCCTTGTTGGTGTGATCCATGACCACGACAACACGCTTGACGCCTGCCACCAGATCCATGGCGCCGCCCATGCCCTTCACCAGCTTGCCGGGGATCATCCAGTTGGCAAGGTCTCCAGTTTCTGAAACTTCCATGGCGCCGAGGATGGCCATGTTGATCTTGCCGCCGCGGATCATGGCGAAGGACTGCGATGAATCGAAGAACGCCGTCTGCGGCAGTTCCGTCACCGTCTGCTTGCCGGCATTGATGAGGTCGGCGTCCTCCTCGCCTTCAAACGGAAAAGGCCCCATGCCGAGCATGCCGTTCTCCGATTGCAGCGTCACTTCCACGCCCTTGGGAATGTAGTTCGACACCAGCGTCGGAATGCCGATGCCAAGATTTACGTACCAGCCGTCCTGCAATTCCTGCGCGGCGCGGGCTGCCATCTGGTTGCGGTCCCAGGGCATTATGCACTCTCCTTTGGCGCGAATGCTGACGCAAGCACGCTCTCCTTCTTGCGGGTGGTGCGCTGCTCGATGCGCTTTTCATGCTGGCCCTTGATGAGACGGTGCACATAGATGCCCGGCGTATGAATCATGTCCGGGATCGAGCGAGCCCAGCGGCACGATTTCCTCAACCTCCGCCACGCAGACCTTGCCGCAAGTAGCGGCCGGCGGATTGAAGTTGCGCGCCGTCTTGCGGAACACAAGGTTGCCTGATGGATCAGCCTTCCAAGCCTTGACGATAGACAGGTCGGCGACAAGTCCGCGCTCCAGAACATACATCTGGCCGTCAAACTCCTTCGTCTCCTTGCCTTCGGCGATCACCGTGCCGTAGCCGGTCTTGGTGTAGAAACCGGGAATGCCAGCGCCGCCAGCGCGCATGCGCTCGGCCAACGTGCCTTGCGGATTGAACTCGACCTCAAGTTCCTTGGCCAGATACTGGCGCATGAACTCTGCATTTTCGCCGACATAGGACGAGATCATCTTCTTCACCTGGCGGCTCTCAAGCAGCTGGCCAAGACCGAAGCCGTCAACGCCGGCATTGTTGGAGGCAATGGTCAGGCCCTTGGTGCCGCGCCTCTTGATTTCGGCAATCAACAGTTCGGGAATGCCGCACAGGCCGAAACCGCCTGCCGCGATCAGCATGCCGTCGAACAAAAGGCCATCAAGCGCTGCTCCGGCATCCGGATAAATCTTCTTCATTGCTTCTCCCAATTTCACGCCGCCACGGGCCGCAGGCCGAGAATAGCCCGGGCCTGCCGCCATGTCGCTACCGGACGGCCATGTTTTTCGCAGATTGCGACAGTGCGCTGCACCAGCGCCGCGTTTGAGGGGGCAAGCGTCTGCCGGTCCAGCCGCACATTATCCTCAAGCCCGGTACGCGCATGGCCGCCCTTGGCTATCGACCATTCATTGACCAGCAGCTGGCTTGCGCCGATGCCTGCCGCGCACCACAGTGCATCCGGCGAAAAGCGCTTCAATGTCTCTATGTAAAAATCCAGGATACGCTCGTCGGCCGGCATGGCATTCTTCACGCCCATGACGAATTGCACATGCAGCGGCCCCTTGAGGCGGCCGTCCTGCTGCATCCTCGCTGCCTGAATGACATGCGACAGATCAAAGGCCTCGATCTCCGGCTTGATGTCGTGGGCGAGCATCTCCATCGCGAGCCAATCGACCAGATCAGGCGGGTTCTCATATACGCGCGTTGGAAAATTGTTGGAGCCTACGCTGAGCGAGGCCATGTCCGGCCTGAGCGGCAGCATGCCGCCCCGCTCCTGCCCAGCACCTGAGCGGCCGCCCGTCGATAGTTGAATGATCATGCCGGGGCAGTGCGCCTCAATTCCTTCCTTCAGTCTCGCGAACCGCTCGGGGTCGGATGTCGGCTTGCCGCCATCGTCGCGCACGTGGCAGTGAACCATGGCTGCGCCTGCCTCGAAGCTTTCGTGCGTGCTCTCGATCTGTTCGGCAATCGAGATGGGAACGGCGGGATTGTCCTTCTTCGTCGGAACCGATCCTGTGATCGCCACGCAGATGATGCAGGGATTGGAAATCATTACAGGCTTCCGATTGGCACAGCGCCGCCACCATGCACCTTGTGGCCAGCCACATAAGTAGCAGCCACGGCCCTGTCGTCCCCCAGTATGATCAACGAGAACAGAACATCCTCAAGTGATTGCGACAGATCATGGCGGGCCTTGAGGACGGGCGTTGCCTTGGGATCAAGCACCACCAGATCGGCAAACTTGCCGGACTCCAGGCTTCCTGTCTCTTTGCCAATGTGCAGCCTTTCGGCGTTGCCAATCGTGGCCATGGCGAAGAGCTGGGCCGCACTCGGCTTGTAGCCGGTGAGCATCTGCACTTTGTAAGCTTCTCCCATCGTTGCCAACATTGAATAGCTGGTGCCGCCGCCAACATCCGTCGCGATGCCAAGGTGGACCGGCCTTGCGGGCTGGCGCAAATGCTGCATCGGCATGAGACCGGAGCCAAGAAATGTGTTGGATGTCGGGCAGTGGACAACCGTCGAACCGGACTCTGAAAGCCGTGCGCATTCGCGTTCTGACAAGTGGATGCCATGGGCGAAAAGCGAGCGCGGCCCGAGCAACCCATAGCTGTCATAGACGTCAGTATAGTCCTTCGCCTGCGGGAAGAGCTTCCGCACCATGGCGATTTCGCCGGGGCTTTCGGAAAGATGCGTCTGCATCAGCGCGCCGGGTAAGCTTTTCATCAATTCGCCCGAAAGCCGGAGTTGTTCATCGCTGGAGGTGACGGCAAAGCGCGGCGTCACCGCGTAGCGTAGCCGCCCCTTGCCGTGCCAAGCGTGGTAGAGTTCTTCGCTTTCGCGCGCACCCGTTTCGGGGTCGTCCTGCACAGCGGGGATGGCGTTGCGATCCATCATGGTCTTGCCGGTTGCGAGCGCCATGCCGCGCCTTTCCGCCGCCGCAAAAAGCGCATCTGCACAAGCCTTGTGGACGGAACAAAAGGCGAGTGCTGCCGTTGTGCCATTGCTGTACAGCCGGTCGAGAAAGATGTCCGCCGCTGCAGCAGCGTATGCACCATCGGCGTAACGGCTTTCTTCGGGAAAGGTGAAGCGGCTCAACCAATCCAGCAGGTCTTTTCCGGGCGCTGCCAGCATGCGGTACTGCGGAAAATGAATGTGCGCGTCTATAAGGCCCGGCAGAACAAGGCAGCCGCTATGATCATACACTTTTGATCCTGCGAATTCCTGCGGCAGTTTCGTTCGCTCTCCCACCCAGGCAATGCGGCCGTTTGCGTCAATAGCAACTGCTCCTTTTTCGTGATGAAGCGCTACTCCGCCCTCCTCACCGAAACTCACCACTTCCCCGAGTATGACCGAACTCATGGCGCTACCTTATCCTCAATGCGGAAGCGGAAGATGCGGCAAACTTGCGTCAGCGCCATGTCGAATTCAGCGTCCTTCGTTGCGCCCACACGCTCCTCGAAACTGGCAAGTATCTGGTGCTTGGAGGCGCCCTTGACCGCGAAGATGAAGGGAAAGCCGAAACGCGCCTTGTAGGCATCATTGAGTTCCGTGAAGCGAGCGAATTCAGCTTCGGAGAGTGTGTCGAGGCCAGCGCCTGCCTGTTCACGCGTTGAGTCCGCCGTCAGCTTGGCGCGCGTGGCAAGGTCAGGATGGGCGCGGATCAGCGCCAGTTGCGCCACGTGGTTCGCGCCCCGCGTGGCGGCAATGAAGGCCTGACATCATGTCGTCGCGATTTGCATAGGGGCGCATGGCAGCTGCCTTCTCCGCTACCCATGGCGAATGTTCCGCCACATCGCCAAATAACTCTCGGCAAAGCGGGCGGGTGTCAGCGCATTCACTTCGGCAAGCGTCATCATCTCCTGGCGATCCAGGCGCCTAACTTGGCGCGCTCTTCAACCAGCATGCCGGTCTTGTTGCCGAGCGGCATGGCCTTGCTCTCCACCGCCTGTTTCTGGATTTGCGTGGCATAGCGCTGCAGGTCCTCCAGCGTCTCCAGCTTTACGCCTTTGGGCGGCGCCTTCACCATCTTGTCCGTCGGCTTGGCCGCATGGCACGAGCTGCAGCGCGTTTGCACGATGGACAGAGCCTCTGCATCCGCAACCTCTCCCTGATAGGTGCTGACATGGGCTGGTTCGGTGATGAAGAGCGCGCCGACCAGCGCAGCTGCGATGAGTGGAACAGTCCAGGCAATGTGCGTCTGGTCGTCGCCAACCTCGGTCCGCACCAGGAAGTGCCGCAGCAGCGCCCCGCCGATGACGATAAGGCCAACAAGAATCCAGCTTGATGGATGGTCGGTGATCATCGGGTAGTGGTTGCTCACCATCATCAGCAAGCACCGGCAGAGTTAGGTAAGTGTTATGAAGCGAGCGTTGCTTGCCGATGATGCCGTAGCGAGTGTCCGGCGCTTCGCCTTTGAGCAGGGATGCCACGATGCGGCGCTGGTTGGGAATGATAATCATGAACACGTTAGCAGCCATGATGGTGCCGATGAAAGCGCCGACATGGATGAGCGCGCCGCGCCCTGAAAATACATGCGTGAAGAAATAAGCTGCCGCCATGATCAGCGCGAAGAGGAGAAGCGCGAGAACTGCAGTATGGCGCCCTAGCGGCGAGCGGCAGAGCACATCATAGATGAGCCAGCCGGCCGCGAGGCTCGCAATTGAAATGCCAATCGCCTGCCACTGCGTAAGGTCCATCACCGATGGATCTATCAGGTAGGTCGTTGCGCCAACATAGTAGAGCAGGATCATCAACAGGAAGCCGCTCACCCAGGTGAGGTAGGCTTCCCATTTGAACCAGATGAGGTCCTTGGGCAACGAGGCTGGCGCACTCAGGTACTTTTGCACATTGTAGAAGCCGCCGCCATGCACTTCCCACGCTTCACCGGCCACGCCTGCAGGCAGCGCACCGCCTTTGCGCAAGCTGAAATCGAGGGCGACGAAATAGAACGACGTGCCGATCCAGGCGATGCCTGCGATCATGTGACCCCAGCGCAGCAACAGGTTGAGCCAGTCATGGTTGATGGGACCAACCCAGGTCATGGCATAGGCAATGCCGAGCGCCACGGCGATGACAGGCAGCGTCCATGCGATCTTTGACAGAGGATCGCCCACCTCGTGCCGCACCAGGAAGTGGCGGAGCGCCACGCCGGCGATGACGATGAGGCCCGCCAGCAGCCAGGCGTAGGGATGATCCGTCAGCATGGCGAAATGGTTGCTCACCATCATCACCAGCACCGGCAGCGTCAGATAGGTGTTGTGCAGCGAGCGTTGCTTGCCAGTGGCGCCGAGCGCGGGATCAGGCTTTTCGCCGCGCAGCAATGCGTCGGTGATCTTGCGCTGGTTGGGGATGATCACCATGAAGACATTGGCAGCCATCATCGTGCCGATGAATACGCCAATATGGATGAACGCGCCGCGGCCCGAGAACACATGCGTGTAAGCCATAGGCCGCAATCATGATGAGGATAAACACAAGTCCAGCCAACAGCGTGGGTTTGCTCACAGCCAAGGCGCGGCACAGCGCATCATAGACAGTCCAGCCTGCTGCTATGCTGATAACCGAAATGAAATTGCCTGCCATGGCGCAAGCGCCAGCACGGCAGGGTCGATCAGGTAGGCATTGGCATCGATGTAGTATTGCGCCACCAGCAGGAGGAAGCCGGTGACCCAGGTGAGATAGGCCTCCCATTTGAACCAGATCAGGTGTTCAGGAAGCGTCTCAGGCGCGGAGAGATATTTGCGGACGTGGTAGAAGCCGCCGCCATGCACTTCCCAAGCTTCGCCTGAAACGCCCGGCGGCATTCCGGCAGGCTTGCGCAGCGAGAAATCAAGCGCGATGAAATAGAAGGATGTGCCTATCCAGGCAATGCCGGCGATCATGTGACCCCAGCGCAGCAGCAGATTCAACCACTCAGTGATGAAGGAGCTCATTTGCCGCCCTTGTTAGCCTTGAACCCATCCTGCATGTCCTTTCCTGCATTCATGATCTAGGCTTATATTCCTTAATCTGGGCGAAATTACGGCATTCGAAATTCACCCCCGGAAAAATCCGGGGGTGATGCATTGCCATGGGAACGCCAGTGTTACTGCGGCAGCTTGTCGTCAACGCCCTTGACGTACCAGTTCATGCCCAAAATCATGCCGTCATCAACAGCATCGACCACGGTTCCATCCTGCTTGGTGATCTTGCCGCCAAACGGATTGAGCTTGCCGGTCTTGATCGCTTCCGCGGTTTCTGTCGCCATCTTGGCCACGTCTTCCGGCATGTTGGTGTAGGCAGCCATGGCCACTTCGCCATCGGCCATGCCGCCCCAATACTGACCGGACTTCCAGGTGCCATCCATGACGGCCTTGACGCTCTTGATGTAATGCGGTGCCCAGTTGTCGACAATCGCCGTCAGTTGGGCCTTCGGTGCGAACTTGATCATGTCCGAAGCTTGGCCGAAGCCGAATTTTCCTTGCTCCTGGGCAATCTGCAGTGGTGCAGTCAGAATCCGTGTGCTGCACGGTGATGTCAGCACCCTGGCTCAACAGCACCTTGGCGGCATCAGCTTCCTTGCCGGGGTCGAACCAGGTGTTGGCCCAGACGATCTTCACCTTGAAGTCGGGGTTCACCGATTGTGCGCCAAGCATGAAGGCGTTGATGCCGGACACCACTTCCGGGATCGGGAACGACACGATGTAACCCGCCGTGCCAGTCTTGGACATCTTGGCCGCGATCTGGCCGATGACATAGCGGCCCTCGTGGAACTTGGCATTGTAAGTGCCCACATTGTCGGCAGTCTTGTAGCCGGTTGCGTGCTCGAACTTCACGTCTGGAAATTTCTTGGCGACCTTCAATGTCGGCTCCATGAAGCCGAACGAGGTTGTAAAGATGATGTTGCATCCATCGCGGGCGAGACGCTCGATGGCGCGTTCCGAGTCTGCTTCCGGAACATTCTCGACATAGACGGTTTCAACCTTGTCGCCGTATTCCTTCTTCACGGCTTCAAGGCCCTGGTGGTGCTGGTAAGACCAGCCGAAATCGCCAATCGGTCCGACATAGATCCAGCAGGCCTTGGTGGCGGCACCGGCGCTTGCGGCGCCGAGCGTTACGGCCAGTGCGGCCGCAGTCGTCATCAGTATCTTCTTCATGTGTTTAACCCCTCCAGAGTTTTCTTATCGATCAGGTACAAAAGGCTGGCCCAGACATGCCGGGGTGTTGGCCCTCGTCAGCATCCGGTTTCCTGAGATGATGACTAGCGCAACAATGGTCGCAAGGTAAGGCAGGGAGTTGAGGAATTGCGACGGTATTCCCCAACCAAATGTCTGTATCGTGAAGGCAAGGATGGAAATTGCGCCAAACAAATAGGCGCCAGCCAGCGTCCGCCATGGCCGCCATGAGGCGAATACGACCAGCGCCAAGGCAATCCAGCCCCGGCCAGCGGTCATGTTTTCCACCCATTGCGGCGTATAGGCGAGCGACAGATAGGCCCCTGCAAGCCCTGCACATGCACCACCGAACATGACACACAGGTATCGCACACCGATGACATTGTACCCGAGTGCATGGGCGGAGGCATGGCTGTCACCCACGGCGCGGATGATAAGCCCCGCCTTGGTGCGGAACAACACATAGGCGACGGCCGCTGTCAGCAGCACTGCACCCGGAATTAGCGGGTCGATGCCCTTCCACGAAGGCAACTTGACGCCCGGTTGGCCGACGAAGGCTTCGCCGATGAGGCCGGACAGGCCGAGGCCGAGGAGCGTCAGGGCGAGGCCCGTGGCTACCTGGTTGGAAACCATGGTGAGGGTGAGCAGGCCGAAGAGCAGCGACATCAGCATACCGGCGGCGATGGCGGCCAGCAGTCCCAAGGTGGTTGAACCGGTTAGGAAAGCGGCGCCGAAACCTGCAGACTGCGCCCATCACCATCATGCCTTCGACGCCAAGGTTGAGCACGCCTGAACGCTCAACCACCAGTTCGCCCAACGCTGCCAGAAGCAGGGGCGTTGCTGCCGTCAATATGGTGAGGAGGAGATCCATCGCCCTACTCCGCTGCCTGAACGTTTGCACTTGACTGGCTGGCCAGGAACCTGATGCGGTAGAGGATCAGCGTGTCGCAAGCGAGAATGAAGAACAGCAGGATGCCCTGGAACACCTTGGCGATCTTGTCTGATATGCCGAGCGTGATCTGCGCTGCCTCGCCGCCGATGTAGCTGAGGGCCAGCAAGAACCCTGCGATGATGACGCCGAGCGGATTGAGGCGGCCAAGGAATGCAACGATGATGGCTGCAAAGCCGTAGCCCGGCGAAATCTGCGGCTGCAGCTGACCGACAACGCTGGCAATCTCGATGGTGCCTGCGAGACCGGCGAGACCGCCTGACAGCAACATGCAGAACAGCACCATGCGCTCGCGCGAGAAACCGGCAAAGCGCCCAGCGCGCGGAGAGGCGCCCGCCACCCTTATCTCAAAGCCCTTGAGGGTGCGGCCCATGAGAAAGGCCAGAACCAATGCCGCGAGGATTGCAAACAGTGTTCCCAAGTGGATGGAGCCGTAGATGTTGGGCAGTAATTGCCAACCTTCGAAGGTGATCGACTTGGGAAAATTGAAGCCTTGCGGATCACGCCATGGGCCGCGCACCAGCCAGTCCAGAAACAACTGCGAGACGTAAACCAGCATCAGCGAAGTAAGGATTTCGTTGGCATTGAAGCGGTTCTTGAGCCATGCAGGAATTGCGCCCCAGGCCATGCCGCCGAGCACGCCCATGAGCAGCATGAGAACGAGCACGAGCGGCGATTGCCATGTGGGAAAGAAAATGGGGATGATGGCGCCGGTCACCGCGCCGATGGTGAGTTGTCCCTCGGCGCCGATGTTCCAGACATTTGCAAGATAGCAGACGGCAAGCCCCGCACCAATCAACACCAGCGGCGTGGCCTTGACCACCAGTTGCTCCAATGACCAGGAGGCGGTGAGCGGTTCGACAAAATAGACATAGAGCGAGGTCAGCGGATTGAGGCCGAGCAACGCGAAGACAATGCCGCCCACGAGCACGGTGAGCGCCAGTGCAATGAAGGGCGAGGCAATCGCCATGGCGCGGGATTGCTCGCTCCGCTTTTCAAGGATGATGCGCATGCTGTGCCTCCCGGACCTCGTGCGACCTGCCATGAGCAGGCCGATCTTCTCCGCATTCATCTGCGCGGCAGGCACGGCTTCCGACAACTGACCGCGCGAGATGGCGGCAATGCGGTCGGCAATCTCGAATATCTCGTCAAGGTCCTGGCTGATGACCAGCACGGCCGAGCCTGCTGCCGCAAGGTCGATAAGCGCCTGCCGGATGGTGGCAGCAGCGCCCGCATCGACGCCCCATGTCGGCTGGTTCACAATCAGCACGCCGGGACTGCGATCAAGCTCCCGGCCAACCACGAATTTCTGCAGGTTGCCGCCGGAAAGCGAGCGCGCTTCAGGGTCTGGCTTGCCCTTGCGCACATCGTAGGTCTGGACAATCCGCTCGCTGGCTGTTGTTGCTCCCTGGCGGTTGAGCAGGCCGGACTTCACCAGCGCCTCATCCGAAGAATGGCGGGTAAGGATCATGTTTTCCGACAGCACCAGCAATGGCACAGCGCCATGGCCCAGGCGTTCTTCCGGCACGAAGGCAGCGCCCGCATTGCGCCGCCAGTTAACGCCATGATTGCCGCAAGCCACGCCATCAATGGCGATCATGTCGCCTCGCGCGAGCGTTCTCTCTCCTGAAATGGCATCAAACAATTCCGACTGGCCATTTCCGGCGACGCCGGCGATGGCCACCACTTCGCCCGCCTTGACATCGAGGGAAATGTTTTTGAGCTCCACGGCAAACGGCCCGTCCGCCGGCAACGACAACTGATTCAAGCGCAGGCGGACCTTGCCATCAGATGACTTGCGTGAATGGCGGACAACATGAATGTCACCGCCAACCATGAGCTTGGCGAGGCTCGCTGCCGTCTCCCGCGTCGGGTCCACATTGGCGACAACCTTGCCATGGCGGAGGATGGTGGCGGTGTGGCAGATGCGCTTGACCTCTTCCAACCGGTGGCTGATGTAGAGAACCGAGCAGCCTTCGCCCGCCAGCCTCTGCAGCACGAGGAACAACTGGTCGGCCTCTTGCGGCGTGAGCACGGCGGTCGGCTCATCCATGATCAGCAGGCGCGGTTCCTGCAGCAGGCAGCGCACAATCTCGATGCGCTGGCGCTCTCCCACGGAAAGATCGGCAACGGTCGCAGAAGGTTCCAGCGGCAGGCCATAGTCCTTCGACACGCGCGTGATCTTTTCCGAAAGCGCAGCGATGTTGAAATCACCACTCATGGCGAGCGAGATGTTTTCAGCAACAGTCAACGCTTCAAACAGCGAGAAATGCTGGAACACCATGCCGATGCCAAGCTTGCGCGCGGCGGCGGGGTTTGCAATGGCGACAGGTTTTCCCTGCCAGCGAAACTCGCCGGAAGTCGGCTGCAACGCGCCATAGATCATTTTGACCAGTGTTGATTTGCCCGCGCCATTCTCGCCAAGGAAAGCGTGGATTTCGCCGGGCTGAATTTTCAGCGTCACGTCATCATTGGCGCGCAAAGTACCGAACACCTTGACGATGTTGCGGGCTTCAAGAAGATACTGTTGCTCTGCCATCAGGCCTGCCCCCACTTGGCAGCGACCGGCGCAGGCTCCGCCTCAGAAGCGAGAAGCCTTTCATGCAGCACCAGCACTTGCGCGGCAGTCGAAGCAGCAATCATTGCCGGTTCCTTCGACTGTATCTCCGCAATGCCAACCGGGCAGATCAGGCCCTGCATCCGGGCTTCCGCCACGCCAGCCTCGCGCAGCCGCTTTTCAAAACGCGCCCGCTTGGTGGCGCTGCCGATCAGCCCCACATGCGCAATGCTGGAATTGCGCAGAGCGGCATCGGTCACCTCGAGGTCAAGCGAATGGGAATGCGTCATCACCAGCGCCATGCTGCCGGGTTTTGCGCGCGACAACAATGCGGCAGGTGAGATATCCGCATGTAACGTCACGTTTTGCGGCACCGCTGCTGGAAAAGCACCCGGGCGTGAATCAACCCACTCAACGTCAAATGGCAATGGCGCCAAGGCCAGCACCAGGGCGCGGCCCACATGGCCTGCGCCGAAAAGATAGAGCGTGCGGCGCATGTCGCCGAACTGCTCTGTCACCATCTGCCCGGCAATGCGGCCTGTGAGGGTGAAGGGCCCTCGCGCCTCGCGCGCCGCAAGTTCGCGGATTTCCGGCAACTTGCTGCGGTCAAAAACCTCGGTCACCAATTTCACCCGCCCGCCGCAACATTGTCCCAGGTCGGGCCCAAGCGAGTGCGACGTGATGCGAGTGGCACTGCCCTTGCCAAGCATGGCTTGCGCTGTCGCTATGGCGTGCCATTCCAAAGTACCGCCGCCAATGGTGCCGTGGTAACCTTCCGGCGTCACCACGATGCGGGCGCCTGCATCGCGCGGCGCAGACCCTTCCGTGGAAAGCACTGAAACCAGCGCACAGGCGCCGTGCTGCTCGATTGCCGACTGTATGAGCGCCCAGCACTTCATGGCGTCATTCCCCTCACGGCGCGTGAGAATGGCCTCAGGCGTGGCAGGCGTGTCAAGCGCTGGTATTTTGCCGGGATTGAGGCTTGCGATGGCATTGAAGATCGCGGCCCATACGGCGATGCCCAGCATCAGCGGCGGCTCGCCAACGGCTTTGGAACGGTAAATCGTGTCTTCGCGGTTGCCCTTCGATTCATAAAGCGCAACGCGGAAATCCTCCGGCACATCAGAGGCGCAAGGGATCTTGTAGGTTGATGGCGCGTGGGTGCGAAGCGGCCCTCTCGTCGTAGACCAGTTCTTCCGTGGTGAGCCAGCCCATGCCCTGCACAAAGGCGCCTTCAACCTGGCCCATGTCAATCGCCGGGTTGAGCGAGCTGCCCACGTCATGCAGAATATCGGCACGGTCCACCTGCATCTCGCCAGTCAGCGTGTCGATCGTGACTTCGGCGCAGGCTGCGCCATAGGCGAAATACAGGAAGGGGCGGCCCTTGGCCTTGGCCCGGTCCCACGCAACTTTCGGCGTGGCATAAAAGCCGTGTTGAAGAGAGCGACATGCGCGCCGCATGCGCCTTCTTGGCCAGTTCGCCAAAGGTCATGGACTTGTTGCCGATGATGACGCTGGCCGCCTCGAAGCGGATGCGCGACTTCGCCACTTTCCAGTGTCTTGGCGGCAAAGGCGATGAGCCTGCCCTTGATGGCCGCTGCGGCGTTGCGGGCGGCCATGCCGTTGAGATCGGTTCCGGATGAAGCGGCCGTGGGCGATGTGTTGGGCACCTTGCCGGTGGTCGTTGCGGTGATGCGGACTTTGTCAGTGCTGATGCCGAATTCCTCGGCCACCACTTGCGCAATTTTGATAGAGCCCCTGCCCCATTTCAGTGCCGCCATGGTTCAGGTGCACGGAACCATCGGTATAGACATGCACAAGAGCGCCCGCCTGGTTGAGGTGGGTGAGGGTGAAGGAGATGCCGAACTTCACCGGCGTCAGCGCCAGGCCTTTTTTCAGCATGCGGTTTGCTGCGTTGAAGGCATTGATCTCGGCGCGGCGGCGGCGATAGTCGGACGAGGCTTCAAGCTGCCCCATGATCTCGGGCGCGATATTGTCTTCGACCTTCATGCCATAGGGAGTGATGTCGCGGCCCTTGCCATAGAGATTGCGCTTGCGCACATCAAGCGCATCCAGCCCGGTTCGATGGCGATGGCTTCCATCATGCGTTCGGCAAACACCATGCCCTGCGGCCCGCCAAAGCCGCGGAAGGCCGTGTTGGAAACGGTGTTGGTGCGCAAGCGGCGCGAGCGGATGCTGCACCGCCGGATAGTAATAGGCATTGTCGGCATGGAACATGGTGCGGTCGTTGACGCCCTGACTCAAGATCGGCGGAACAGCCGCAGCGCGACAGGAACTCGACATCAACGGCGGAGAGCCTGCCGGTCTCGTCATAAGCCTGCCGCATAGTTGACACGGAAGTCGTGGCGCTTGCCGGTCATGATCATGTCGTCATCGCGATCAAGGCGGCATTTGGCAGGACGGCCGGTGACGTGGGCTGCGAGTGCGGCAAGTGCGGCCCATTGCGCGGCCTGGCTTTCCTTGCCGCCAAAGCCGCCGCCCATGCGGCGGCATTCGCAGGTGACCAACGCATCCGCCACGCCCAGCATCTTGGCGATGATGTGCTGCACTTCGGTTGGATGCTGGGTGGAGGAGATGCACCGTCATCGCCGTGCCTTCCTCTGGCAGCGCCATGGCGACCTGGCCTTCGAGATAGAAATGCTCCTGCCCGCCGACCAGGAAGCTTCCTCGATCTTGTTGGCTGCTGATCGACAGCGCCTTGCCAACATCGCGGCGGCCGAAAGCATAGGGCGGCAGAATATCATCCGTCTTCATGGCCATGGCATCATCAACCGTGACGGCGGGCTTTCGGCATCAATGTTATTTTCGCCAGGCGTGCCGCGCGCCTGGCCGCTTCGCGGGTTTCGGCCACCACGGCAAAGATCACCTGGCCGTGGAAGATGATCTCGCCATCGGCAAAAATGGGATCGCCACCGAGCGATGGGCTGCAATCATTGATGCCGGGAATATCCTTCGCCGTCAGCACAGCCACAACACCGGGATAGGCTTTGACGGCCGCAAGATCGATTGCCGCTATTCGCCCGCGCGCGCCATCCTTGCCGTAGCCGGGCACCACATGCAGCAGGCCATCCGGTTCGCGCAGGTCGTCAATATAGGGCGCCGATGCCCTGCACATGCATGATCGGCACTGTCATGGGCGAGTGCCTGTCCCGCGACTGCCGTTGCCATGGTCTTCGCGTGTGCTGCCATCTCAGGCCGCCTTCTCGCGCTGGCCCACGACACGCAGCGCGCCGCTTGCCTCGCCTGCGACTTCCATCAGCGCCTTGCGCAGCAGGCCTTGCGCCACTTCGATCCGATAGGCGGCAGAGGCCCGCATGTCGCTGATGGGTTGGTAGTCATCCGCCAATGCGGCAATCGCCCCGGTCCAGTCTTTCTCGTTTGCAAGGCTCGCGCCCGCCAATGCTGCCTCCGCCAGTCGCGGCCCGCTTCGGCGTTGCCGCCATGCCGCCAAATGCGATGCGGGCAGACGTGATGCGGCTTCCGTCGCAGCGTGAAGCGGAAGGCGGCCATGACGGCTGAAATATCCTGATCGAAGCGTTTGGAAATCTTGTAGGCGCGAAACTTCTGGTTTGCAGCCAGCTTCGGAATGTCGATGCGCCAGACCAGCTCGCCCGGTTTGCTGTCCTGCTTGCCATAGGCGATGAAGAAATCTTCCAACGGCACGGCCCGCTCAGCTCGCCATGGCGAAGGTGCAACGTTGCGCCAAGGGCGATCAGCATGGGCGGCATGTCGCCGATGGGCGAACCATTGGCAATGTTGCCGCCGACCGTGCCGGACGCCCGCACCTGCTTGGAGCCGATGCGGCGCAGCACTTCGCCGACATCCGGGTCAATCCGCCAGATGCGGTTCGGCCTCGGCATAGGTGACGGCGGCACCGAGAGACAGCTTCGTCCGAGGCATCATCAATCGCATGCAATTCGGCAACATTGCCCACATGAATGATCTTCGGCAGTGCGCGCAGTTGCTTGGTGATCCACAGGCCAACATCGGTGGCACCCGCGACGATTGTTGCATCGGGATGCTTCGCCGCAAGCGAGGCAAGCGTTGCGGCTTGGCGGGAATGGCGGTGAAACCTCGTCTCGTCGCCAATGAAAACATCCTCACCATCATTGATGCGTGCGAGCAGGCTTGGGCTTGCGCCTCGCCCTCGGCCCAGCGATCAATCGGCCTTGCCGGAGCAGGCTTCTTTCGCTGCATCGACGATGGGGCGATAGCCCGTGCAACGGCAAAGATTGCCAGCAATGTGATCAACAATCTGCTGGCGCGTCGGTTTCTCGCCCGCATGATAGAGCGTGAACAGCGCCATGACGAAACCCGGCGTGCAGAAGCCGCACTGCGATCCGTGATGGTCGACCATGGCCTGCTGCACCGGGTGCAACTTGCCAGCATCGGCAAGGTCATCCACCGTCACCAGTTCCTTGCCATGCAGTTGTCCCATCAGCAGGATGCAGGCGTTG
Organism: uncultured Alphaproteobacteria bacterium; assembly: GCA_963814455.1. Classification (GTDB taxonomy): domain Bacteria; phylum Pseudomonadota; class Alphaproteobacteria; order Rhizobiales; family Aestuariivirgaceae; genus Aestuariivirga. The sequence goes on from CAWFCR010000001.1 coordinate 405,524, forward strand.
ACCGGCTCATAGACAATGCGTCCACCCTTGAGGCTGCCAAGCGCCACGGTGCAGGCGCCGCAATCGCCCTCGTTGCAGCCTTCCTTGGTGCCTTTTGATTTTTCCTCAAGGCGCAAATAGTCCAGCACGGTCTGCGTCGGCGCCACGTCACCAAACTCAACGATCTGGCCACGGCGCAGGAAGCGGATCATGCCGGATGCCATGGCCCGTCAGCTCCCCCGATAAGTTGAATAGCCGAAGGGCGAGAGCAGCAGCGGCACATGATAGTGCTGGCTTGCATCGGCAATGCCAAAGCGGATGGGAATGACATCGAGGAAGGCAGGTTGCTGCACCTTTACCCCTGCTTGCTTGAGATAATCCCCTGCGTGAAAGCGCAATTCATAGGTGCCGGCCTTGAAGTCGGCGCCGGAAAGCAGTGGCTCATCAGTCCGGCCATCACTGTTGGTGGTGACAGTCTTGATAAGCTGCGGTGATTGCCGCATTGCCCACAATTCAATCACAAGCGCGCCCGCGGGTGCGCCGCGCGCGGTATCCAGCACATGGGTGGTGAGACGTCCCATCCCCGTTTCCTGTCCTTCCCAACGGTGTTCGCGATTCTGGTGACCTTGAGTCTGTCGCGATTGGTTCCAGCTTAGTTCAAACCGGCTGTTCCAAAAAGCACTGAATTGATCCCCGAGTGTGCATCATTTTCGAACACTTGCACGCTTGGGAAGATGCTTTTTTGCGCAGTCTATGAAGGCATCCGTTGCCTGCCTGCCCACCCTGCCCTGGCGGCTGATGAGCATGAGCCGATCTGGCGGCAGCCGTCGATCAGTGAGCGGGATGAACACAAGCTTGCCTTCTGCGGTTTCCCGCTCGATGCCGATGGGCGTCTGAAAGGCGATGCAACCCTGGCGCTGGGCAAGTGTTGCCATGAGGCGCAGCGAATTGCACTCATAGGCTGGCGCCAGCGGTTTGCTTAAAGCGCCAGCCGCCCGGTCAAGAATACTCCGCAAGCTGAGGCCGCGGGCGGGCCAGGCAAGCGGATAAGCGGCGCAATCCGCCAAGCTCAGTTTCTTCGATTTTGCCAAGGCGTGGCGCGGCGTCATCACCGCGCCAACGGCAAGATCGCACACCACCTCAACCGCGAGCCCTTCCAGAGTTGTCTGGTTGAAGGTAAAGCCGACATCAGCCGAATGATCACGCACCAGCTCGGTTACGGCGTCAGACCCCGCCACCGTGATTGACACCTGCAGGCCGGGGTAGCGTGCGGTAAAATCGACGAGCACTGCAGGAATGATCGAGGCGGTCAGGCTTTCAACGGTGGCGACGCGCACCCGGCCACGCTTGAGGCCACGTAGCGCACTCAAGTGGTCCAGCGTTTCGTCATGCCCCTGGCTGACGGAACGCAGGCCGCGCAGCAGCACTTCGCCAGCGGGCGATAACAGCAACTGGCGGCCGCTGCGGTCAAACAGCGCCATGCCAAGCTGACCTTCCAGCAATGCTAACTGCCTGCTGATGGCGGAGGGGCGACATTGATCTGGCGGGAGGCAGCCCGCACTGAACCCGTTTCCGCCACTGCCATGAAGTGCCTGAAGCCTGTTGCCAGAAAAGCATCGGCAGCAGCCATTGGATCAGCCCGTCAGCCGGATGGGCGGCTTGCCCGCGAGACTAACCTCTTCGAGGTTGTTGCCCGGACCCTTGCGATCAATGATGATGAAGCGGCTACCTTCATCCAGCGCCAGCAACGGGTGGTGCCATGTGCCCTTGGCGTAATTCACGCCCTGCTCGCCCGTGGCAGTGAAAGCGCGGTAGCTCGCAGCCTCATACGGGTCACTGCAAACCACGATCAGCCATGGCCTGTTATTCAGCGGATAGAATATCTGGCTGCCAAGTGGATGGCGTTCCATCACCAGCAGGTCCATAGGCAGGACACGCGCCTTGGCCACACAAAGGCTGATACTGGTTGCGCCGCCGCCATCACTCACATCGACATTGGCGAGATCGTTGAAACGTTCGGCAAAACCCTGGTTGATTGGGTAGTGATGCGCACCCTCCATCTCCACAACATCGCCAAAGGGCGCAAACGCTGCGCGCGTAAAAGGCGCAGGATGTAGAGGGTTCATTTCAGGCTCAGCTTCATATGCCGGTTCACATCCTTGTAAAGCAGGTAGCGGAAGCGGCCCGGCCCACCGGCGTAGCAGGCTTGCGGGCAGAAGGCGCGCAGCCACATGAAGTCGCCCGCTTCAACCTCCACCCAGTCCTGATTGAGGCGGTAGACGGCCTTGCCCTCCAGCACATACAACCCGTGCTCCATGACATGCGTTTCCGCGAAGGGGATGACGCCGCCCGGCTCGAAGGTGACGATTGAAACATGCATGTCATGGCGCAGGTCTGCAGGGTCCACAAACCGCGTTGTTGCCCACACGCCGTTGGTTTCAGGCATGGCAATGGGCGCAATATCCTGCTCATTGACGACAAAGGCTTCCGGTTTCGCAATACCTTCGGCTGCTTCATAGGCTTTGCGGATCCAATGGAAGCGCGCTGCCGCCTTGCCGCCATTCTGCACGCGCCACTTTGCACCCGGCGGAAGGAAGGCGTAGCTGCCTTCGCGCATGGCGTGGCTCTTGCCTTCCAGCTCCAGCGTGAAGCCGCCTTCGACCACGAACAGCACGCCTTCAGCCTGCGGGTCTGGCTCCGGCTTGTCGCTGCCGCCGCCGGGTGAGACTTCCATGATGTACTGCGAGAAGGTTTCGGCAAAGCCCGACAGCGGCCGGGCGATGATCCAGGCGCGCGTGGCGCTCCAATGCGGCAGGTAGCTCACCACGATATCGCGCATCACGCCTTTCGGGATCACCGCATAGGCTTCGGTGAACACGGCTCGCCCGGTCAGCAATTCTGTCTGGCTGGGAAGGCCGCCGTGCGGCGCGTAATAAGTTGGCTTTGGCATGTTCAGTCTGGCTGCCCTGTTATGAGGATGGCGCGAAAATCGTTGACGTTGGTAAGGGTTGGCCCGGTGACGATCTGGTCCCCGAGCTTTGCGAAGAATCCGTGGCCGTCATTGTCGGCGAGTGCGGCCCAGGGATCAAGCCCAAGCTTGCGGGCGCGGGCCAGCGTTGACGGATCAATAAATGCGCCCGCCACATCTCGCGCGCCATCGATGCCGTCGGTATCGGCGGCCAGCGCATGTATGCCGGCGGTGCCATTGAGCTTGAGAGCAAGAGCCATGAGAAACTCGACATTGCGCCCACCCGCCCCTTGCCCGCGCACGGTGACAGTCGTCTCGCCGCCGGAAATGAGCACGCAGGGAGGCGTCACCGGCTGGCCGAAGCGCCGCGCCTGCTGCGCAATGCCGGCCATGACTGCGCCTACCTCGCGGGCCTCGCCCTCGATTGCATCACCAAGGATGAGCGGCGTTATGCCAGCGCGGCGCGCAACTTCTGCTGCTGCCTCCAATGACTTCTGGGGCGAGGCGATGAGAATGGCCTCCGTTTCCGCCAACCGCCAGTCTCGTGGTTTTGGCGTTTCATCGCGCGCCGCCGAGAGGTGCCGCCGTACAGTTTCCGGCACCACCAGAGCATACTTGTCGAGGATGGCGCGGGCTTCCGCAAAGGTCGTCGGGTCCGCCACCGTGGGGCCAGAGCCTACGGCGGCGAGATCATCACCCGGCACATCGGAAATTACCAGGCTGACGACCTTCGCCGGATGAGCCGCCAGCGCCAACCTGCCGCCCTTGATGGCGGAGAGGTGCTTGCGCACGCAATTCATTTCCGAAATAGGCGCACCGGATGCGAGCAGTGCACGGTTCACCGCCCGCTTCTCCTCAACCGTGATGCCATCGGCCGGCAGACTGAGCAGCGCCGATGCGCCGCCCGAGATGAGCGCCACCACGAGATCGTCCTCAGTGAGGCCCTGCATCATGGCCAGCATGCGGGCGGCGGCGGCGGTGCCTTTGTCGTCCGGCACCGGGTGGGCGGCTTCCACCACCTCTATCCGCTTGCAAGGTGCGCCGTGCCCGTAGCGGGTAACGACCAGACCTTCGACTGGTCCTTGCCAGGCGTTTTCAAAAGCCAGCGCCATGGCGGCAGAAGCTTTGCCCGCACCGACCACAATGGTGCGGCCTCTCGGCGGCTTGGGAAGGGCTGCCGGCACGCAGCGGTCCGGCAATGCTGCGGCAATCGCTGCATCCAGCATGGAGCGCAATAGCGGACGAATCGTAACGTGCGTGGCAGCAGTTGGCATGGTGGTTGAGCTATACTGCCAACGGAGCGCGTCCGCCAAGCGGGTAGTGGGTCAGTTTGGACTTCCGCCTTAGACCCAGGTTTGAGCTGACTGAAGCAAGTCACCAGTCATGGTCACGACCTTCAATATCCTCATCAAAGACAACCGATGGCTTGCGCTGCATGGCACTGAAAGGCGGTACATAGGCCATTGTGAATGCTTGCATGATGGCAAGGCACATGGATTCACATGCCTGACCGATGCCGAGATTTGGGAATTGCAGCCGCACCGGGCTCGGCTGATGAATGGTAATTGGGTGTGTAGTGATCATGTCGGTCATGGCGTTCTCCTGTGACCCGGAAAATGGCAGAGGTTTTCCGTCAGGTCCTTGGCGCGAACCTGAAATGTTCTGAAGAATGCTGAAGTTCGCGTTCACATCTAAATTCAGTTAATCTGCAGATCGGAGATGGAACTTGGAAAATGGACCTACAATTCGGTCAGTACCGGTTGAAGCGCTCGGAACGGCAGCTGCTGGGACCCAACGGATTGGTGGAACTTTCAGCGCGGTCCTTTGACATCCTCAATTTGCTGTTAGCCAAGCCCGACGAGGTGGTTGGAAAGAGCGAACTCTTTGATGCGGTCTGGCCCGGACAGATCGTGGAAGAAAACACCTTGCAGGTCCACATGTCGGCTCTGCGAAAAGCGCTCGACGTCGGCATGATCACGACGGTGCATGGCCGTGGCTATAAATACGCCGGACCAAGTCCGCTCAAGAACGACAACCAGTCTGTGGTGCCGCAGCCCATGGTCTCCGCTCGCAAGCCAGTGCTCGTAGTGATGCCTTTTGACAATCTGAGTGACGATCCGGATCAGCAATTCTTCAGTGACGGCATGACCGGTGACACCACCGATCGCATTGCGCGGTTTGGTGCATTCACTGTTATCGGCCAACATACAGCCGCATCCTTGCGGACTACGGCATCGGATTTCGCGGCGATCCGTGAAAGATTAAAAGTTGATTTCATTGTCACTGGCAGCGTGCGGCGCGCTGGTGAACGCATCCGTTTTGCAGTCCGGCTCTCTGATGCCGCCAGCGGAGAAGCGATTTGGGGTGAGCGCTATGACCGCCCGATTGGTGACCTGTTCATCCTTCAAGACGAGATCAGCCAGCTGGTGGCCGCAGCCATTGCCCGGCATCTCGAAGTTGAAATCAGTGTCCGCAGCATTGGCCGTCCGCCAGCCAGTCTGTCCAGCTATGAGCACCTGCTGCAGGGGTTTTGGCATTACAAGAAATTCACGCTCGCCGGAGTTGCTGCGGCGAAACTGTGTTTTGAGCGGGCAATCGCTTTGGACCCACGCAACGCCGTGGCTCTTGGCTGGCTCGGCGTGATCTATTGCGAGGACTGGTTGCTCCATTTCCACCTTGAAAGTGCTGTCAAGGGATTAGAGTTCACCAACCAAGCAATCTCGCTCGACCCCACAAGTGCCAGTTGTTATGCGGCGCACAATTGGGCTTTGTTGTGTGTTGGTGACCTTGCGGGTGCTTTGCGCACCAGTGAACTAGGCATCAGCCTCAACCCGAGCGATCCCAATGTTCTCGTGCACCGGGCGCTGACGCTAGGCTATGACGGACGGACCAACGAAGCGAAAGTCCTTATCGGCCAGGCCCATAGGCTGGAACCGATCCCTCCAATGTGGTTCGGTGAATTTAGCGGCATAGTGGCTTTCTCTGAAGGTCGCTACGAGGATACACTTGCTGGCACTGAGCCAATACCGGAACCGGCGTGGGATATGTTGTATGTGCTTGCTTGCTATGGCCTGTTGGGAGAGAAACTGAAGGCACGCGCTGTGCTGGCGAGGTTGGCGGCAGCGGGCCGCAGTCCCGATTGGGCGCTTGGCATCTCGCGAGAACCCTATCGTGATCCGGCAATCAGGGAGCGTTTGTCGGAAGGTATAGCCAAGGCGTTGTTGCTCTGATGTTTCGCACCCATTTCTGCGCCGGATACTTCCGTACACATGGGATCTCGCAAGGCAGGTTTTCGCCCTAAGCGGAAATTCAAACTGACCCGCTACCGCCACGTGGCAGGTGGCTGATCATGACATGTCGCTGAGCCAACCCAAACCTTCAACAGTACCGGCCTTTGGCCTGTACTCGCAGCCGACCCAGCCATCGTAGCCGATGCGGTCCAGGTGGGCGAGCAGGAATGGGTAATTGATTTCTCCCGTGCCCGGTTCGTGGCGGCCTGGATTATCGGCAATCTGGATGTGGCCGATGTGCGGCAGCAGGCGTTCGACCGTTGCTGCCAGTTCCCCCTCCATACGCTGCATGTGGTAAATGTCATACTGCAGTTTCACATTGGCGGAACCAGCAGCTTTGATCATCGCCATGCCATCCGCCGATGTGTTGAGCAGGAAACCCGGAATATCGTAGTGGTTGATCGGCTCGACGACGAGCAGGATGCCTTGCTTGGCAAGAGCCGCTGCAGCGCGCGCGACGTTGGCTGCCATCGTCTCCCATGCTTTTTCGCGCGGCACGCCCGGCGGCTTGATGCCGGCAAGGCAATTCACCGTCTTGCAGCCCAGCGCCTTGGCATAATCAATCGTGGTGCCGATGCTATCACTGAATTCGCTCGTACGATCCGGCAGGCAGGCAATGCCACGCTCGCCCAAGTCCCAGTTTCCCGCGGGCATGTTGAAAAGAGCTTGCGTCAGCCCGTTGTCTGCCAGCCTCTGCGCGATGTCAGATTTCGCCATGACATAGGGCGAAACATATTCGACAGCCTTGAAGCCCGCCTTGGCAGCGGCGGAAAAGCGCTCGGCGAACACATGCTCTTGAAACAGCATGGTCAAGTTGGCAGAGAATTTTGGCATCAGCTTCCTTCAACAGATCATGCAAGATTGTTGAAATCCACCGGCTTGTCGAGAGGCTGATTTTCCGCGTCAGCGCGCTACCGTCACCGTGCAGTGCGACTTGCCCGCCACATCAGCTGCCACGGAACCGAGGACGAGACGCGAGACGCCGTGCTTGTCGCCGGTGCCAACAACGATGTGGTCATAGCCATTCTCTTCCGCATAGCGGACGATTCCGGGGCCTGCCTCTCGCGCGCGCAGCGAAATTTCCTCAACCTTCTTGGCGCCATGCTTGCGGGCGAGCGCCGCTGCTGCATCCAGCGTCTTCTTCACGTCGGCTTCATCCTTGTCATAGATCAGCGGGCCGCGCGCGCCGCCTCTTGCCACATTGACGGTGCAGATGGTGAGCGGAACATTGAACTTGCCGGCGAGCGTTGCCGCAAGCTCAACCGCATGCTCAGAATGCTTGTGGCCATCGGTGGCGCAAAGAATCTTTGAAGTCATGACGTGCTCCTGTTGCAAGTGTGGCGGCACAATTGCACGGGAAGCCGCGAGCCGCCTTGATTTGCGTCAAACGCTCAACGCACCAGGTAGCCGTACTCTTCCGCCTGTTCGGTGAGCCATTCCCAGAAGCTTTCGGAGAATCCGCGGAACACCGAGAGGTCGTAGGCGTCTCCCGCCACACGAGTTAAGTGCACGCCGACATGGGCCATCTGCGTCAGCGCCGACTTGCCGACCGGGAATTCATCCGGGTGCAGGTCAACCGGCGTGCCCTTGGCCAGCACATTGCGTGCCTTCAGGCCCGAAATGCGGATGACAACGCGGCCATGGCTCTGGTCAGAAACTGAGGCAAGCCCCGCAAGTTCCAGCTTGAATGCGCTTTCGGCCAGCACGAAATACTGGTCCGGCCCCGCCCACTGCACGTCGACGCCCTTCAGCTTTGCCAGCGCCGCAGCCACAGTCTTGGACTTGCCCCGGCGCGCAATGACGGTGAAGATCGTCAGCGGATGGCGGACCGACAGTGTTACGCCAGCCGCACCGGTGCCTGCCCCAAAGCGGCCCTGCACAGCCACATCAGCGAGCGGTGAGACGCGGGTGAATACAGCCTTAGACATGCAGCCTCGCATTGTCCTTGTCGAAGTGCATGGGTTCGCAAATCTCGCCCAGCATGTGAATGTCGCGCAGGCCGTCGAAGACCTGCACCACTTCGCCGATGCGGGCGCGGCCATTGGCGAACAGGGCAAGCCCTATCCACATGCCCAGCATGGGCGACCAGGCAACCGATGAAATATAGCCCTGGTCGTTGGCCATTGATGGTTTGACGCCCTGCTTCAGCAGATGCGAGCCGGAGCGTATCTGCTTTGTCGCATCCACGGGCCGGATGCCGACAACGCATTGCCGGTTCTGGTCGGTCAATCCTTCACGGCTGGCCATCATGCGGCCGATGTAGTCCTTCTTGGAGGACATCATCTTGCCGAGGCCGAGGTCGGCCGCCGTTGTGGTGCCGTTCAGTTCACCGCCCGCCACATGGCCTTTCTCGATCCGCATGATGGAAAGGGCTTCGACGCCATAGGGCGTGATGCCAAATTCCTCGCCTGCCTGCATGAGGGTTCGCGCAACAAGGCTGCCATAGTCCGCAGGCACTGCCAGCTCATAGGCATGTTCGCCCGAGAACGAGATGCGGAACAGGCGGGCCGGAATGCCGCCGAGAATGCTGATGGGCTTGGCCGCAAGATAAGGAAACGTCTCGTCGTTGAGCGTGATCCCATCGACGATCTTCTGCAATGCGGCCCTTGCCTTGGGTCCGGCAATCGCCATTTGCGCCCATTGTTCGGTTACGGAGACATATTGCACATCAAGCTCCGGCCACAGCGCCTGATGGCAGAACTCCATGTGGCTCATCACCTTGGCGGCGTTGGCCGTGGTGGTGGTCATGAGGTAGTGATCATCGGCGAGGCGCGAAGTGGTGCCGTCATCCATGACAATGCCATCCTCGCGCAGCATCAGACCATAGCGTGCCCGTCCGACTGCCAAGGGTGGAGAAGGTGTTGCAGTACAACTTGTCGAGAAACGCGCCGGCATCGTTGCCCTGCACATCAATCTTGCCGAGAGTGGAAACATCACAGAGGCCAACGCTGCTCCGCGTGGCCAGCACTTCGCGGCTGGCAGCAGCGAGCCAATCTTCGCCCGTCTCGCGGGAACCAGGAGGAGCGCATCCACAATCCGGTTTCGACAAACACGGCTCCCAGCTCATCGGCCCAGTCATGCAGCGGCGTCTTGCGCACCGGCTGGAAATGATGGCCGGTAAACGGGCCTGCCAACGCCCCGAATGAAACCGGCGTGTAGAAGGGGCGGAATGTCGTGGTGCCAACTTCGGCAATCGACTTGCCGGTTGCCTCGGCGAGGATGGCGATGGCGTTGACATTGCCGAGCTTGCCCTGATCGGTCGCCATGCCGGTGGTGGTGTAGCGCTTGGCGAGTTCGATATCGGTGTAGCCTTCGCGCGCGGCGAGCGGCAGGTCCTTCGCAGTTGAAATCATTCTGGTAGTCGATGAAGGCCTTGCCTTGGCTTTCCTTCACCCACCACAGCGGCGTGATGGCGAAGGCTTCGTCCCGGCATTTCGGAACGGTGGGAGTGCGGCCCTTGAGCGTTCCCACGCGCGCACCATCGGCCAGGCATTCCGACAGCAGCATTCTGCCTGCAGCAGAACCAGCGGCTACAAAGGCTTCCCCCGTAGCGGGCGGCACGAAGGCTGCAATCGTCTCGCTCCACACGGGCTTGGCGCCGCGATGGCAGGCGAGATTGACGATCGGGCTCCAACCGCCAGACATGGCAAGCGCATCGCAAGGCGACATGCGAGCCGTCATCAAGATCGAGCGAAGGAAACAGACTTGCCGCCCCTCACATCGGTAACTTTCCGTCCACGCAGCACCGGCACGCCGCCAGCGTCGGCGCTTGCTCCCGGCGGCTGTCGATGATCACTGCGCACATGCACGCCGAGCGCCTTCAAGTCGCGCGCCGTGCGGTAGCCTGAATCATTGTTGGTGAATACGGCGACGGATTTTCCCGCCGCCACGGCATAGCGGTTGGCATAGTGGCGGATGGCGGATGCCATCATGACGCCCGGCACGTCATTGCCGCCGAAGGCGATGGGGCGTTCTTCCGCGCCTGCCGCCAGCACGGCTTTCTTCGCGAAGATGCGCCAATAGCGCTGGCGCGGTTCGTAAGGAGAAGGCTCAGCCACATGATCATTGACGCGCTCGACAGCGCCAAAAACATTGCCGTCAAACCAGCCGAAGATTGTGGAGCGCGGCATGAGCGTGACGTTGGGCATGGCGGACAATTCGTCGATTGTTGCCATGGCCCAGTCGTAGCCCGACTGCCCGCCAATTTCTTCATTCTCGAACAGCAGCGAGCCACCAAGGCGTGAACCCTCGTCGGCGAGGATGACGCGAGCGCCGCCTCGCGCTGCGGTCAGCGCCGCCATCAAGCCGGTGGGGCCGGAGCCGATGACCAGCAGGTCGCAATGGGCGTAGGCCTTCTCATATTTGTCGGGGTCCGGCTCGCGCGAGGCGGCGCCTAGCCCCGCCGCCTTGCGGATGATGGGTTCGTAGACCTTCTCCCAGAAGCGCCGGCCACATGAAAGTCTTGTAGTAGAAACCAGCGACCAAAAATTTCGAGGCAAGACCGTTGATGGCGCCCACGTCGAAATTGAGCGAGGGCCAGCGGTTCTGGCTCTTGGCGATCAACCCTTCATAGAGTTCGATCATGGTGGCGCGGGTGTTGGCTTCCTTGCGGCCACCTTCGCGCAACTCAACCAGCGCATTGGGCTCGGCGGCGCCGGCGGTGATCGCGCCGCGCGGGCGATGATACTTGAAGGAGCGGCCCATGAGAGACACGCCATTGGCGAGCAGCGCAGAGGCCAGCGTATCGCCCGCATGACCCTGATAGGCTTTGCCATCAAAGGTGAATTGCAGCGTTGACTCGCGGTCTATGAGGCCGCCGCTGGCGAGCCGGAAGGCGGTCACTTGCCGCCTCCCTTGCGCTTTGCTGCATAGTCACGCGCCGTCACCGTGCCGAACACTTCATGCGACTGCGTGTTGCGCGTCACCACCAGCCAGGCGCGGCAGCCTCCGGCGTGATGCGCAAATTCATCAAAGCGCCCACGCGGATTGTCCCGCAGATACACATAGTCGAACCATTGCTCCATGGTTGCCGGGTCGTTGGAGGTTGGCCGCTGCGGACCTGCATCGCCGAGGAAGGTGAATTCCTCGACTGGCCTTGTTCCGCAATGGGGGCATTTGATCAGCATGAAGGGACCCCCTCAGTCCTTCGGACAGCTCCCCCAACAAGTTGGGGGAGCGTGGTTGCGCGATTTATAAGCCGCCCTCCCCCAGCTGTGCTGGGGGAGGTGCCCAAAGGGCGGAGGGGGGCCTTGGGTTCTCGCTTCATCATCAGTGCAAATTGGGCGTGGCGCCCTGCCCCTTTTCGTCGATCATGTGGCCGCTGCGGAAACGGTCGAGGCGATAGGCGGCGCTGAGCCTGTGCGGCTCGTCTCTTGCAATGGTGTGGGCAAAGCACCAGCCGGAGGCAGGCGTCGCCTTGAAGCCGCCGTAGCACCAGCCGGCGTTGAGATACAGTCCGTGTACGGATGTCTTGTCGATGATGGGCGAACCATCCATCGACATATCCATGATGCCGCCCCATGACCTGAGCACGCGCACGCGGGCGAGCGACGGGATCATGGCGACACCGGCTTCGATCACATGCTCCACCATCGGCAGGTTGCCGCGCCGGGCGTAAGAGTTGTAGCCGTCAATATCGCCGCCGAACACCAGCCCGCCCTTGTCGGACTGCGAGACGTAGAAGTGCCCGGCGCCGAAGGTGACCACGCCTTCGATGAAGGGCTTCAAGCCCTTCCGAGACAAAGGCCTGCAGCACATGGCTTTCCATCGGCAGCTTGAGGCCCGCCATGGCGGCTGTCTCCGATGAGTTGCCGGCGGTCGCCAGTCCAAGCTTCTTGCAGCCGATGAAGCCTCTGCTGGTTTCGACACCAACGATTTTTCCGCTGTCGATCTTGATGCCCTTCACTTCGCAGTTCTGGATGATGTCGACGCCACGCGAGTCGGCACCGCGCGCATAGCCCCAGGCCACCGCATCATGCCGCACCGTGCCGCCGCGCCGCTGCAGCAAGCCGCCTTTGATGGGAAAGCGCGGATTGTCGTAGTCGAAGAACGGATACATGTCGCGCACGGCATGGGCATCGAGCAATTCGGCATCGACGCCGTCAATGCGCATGCCGTTGCCGCGCCGTGCAAAGGCGTCACGCTGCGCATCGGTGTGGCAGAGATTGAGCACGCCGCGCTGCGAGACCATGGCGTTGAAGTTGAAATCCTGCTCCAGCCCTTCCCACAACTTCATTGACCATTCGTAGAACGGGTTGTTGCCGGGCAGCAGGTAGTTGGAACGGATGATGGTGGTGTTGCGGCCAATGTTGCCAGAGCCGAGCCAGGATTTTTCCAGCACCGCCACGTTGGTAATGCCATGCTCCTTGGCAAGGTAATAGGCGGTAGCCAGCCCATGGCCACCGCCGCCAACGATGACTACATCATACTCTTTCTTCGGCGCAGGTTCACGCCATGCCGGCTGCCATTTCTGATGGCCGGTGAACGTGTTCTTGAGCAATGAGAAGATCGAGTAGTTCATAGCTGCCTTCATACTTGCCCCTCCCCCTTGTGGGGAGGGGTTAGGGGTGGGGTTGCATTGACCGACCCCCACCCGGTTCGCTTCGCTCACCACCCTCCCCATACGGGGGAGGGTCAAGATCCCTAGCAATCCAGCGTCGTATCACGCTCCCACTGGGTGAGGTGGCGGCAATACTGGTTCCATTCGGCATGCTTGAGTTTGAGATAACCGTCCGACACCTCACTGCCGAGAGCATCACGCATGTACTTGTCACCCTCGAAGTTGCGCAACGCATCCAGCAGGTTGAGCGGCAGCTTCTTGGCGTTCTTCACCGTGTGGCCTTCCTGATACATGTCGATGTCAAGGCGCTTGCCTGGGTCCATCTTCGCCTCCACCCCATGCATGCCGGCAACGAGGATCGAGGCCAGCAGCAGGTAGGGATTTGCGGCGCCATCCGGCAAGCGATATTCGCAGCGGCCATTGTCCGGAATGCGCACCATGTGGGTGCGGTTGTTGCCGCCATAGGTGATGGAAGACGGCGACCATGTGGAGCCCGAAATGGTGCGTGGCGCGTTGATGCGCTTGTAGCTGTTGACCGTCGGGTTGGTGATGGCGGCCATGGCGCCTCGCATGGCTCATCAGCCCGCCGATGAAATGGTAGCCGAGTTGCGAGACGCCGAGTTCGCCCTTGTCATCCTCGAACAGGTTTTTCTTGCCCGCCTTGTCCCATACCGAAAGATGCACATGGCAACCGTTGCCGGTGAGGTTGATGAAGGGCTTCGGCATGAAGGTGGCGCGCATGTCCATGCTTCTCGGCGATCGACTTCACCATGAACTTGAAGAAGGCGAGCTGGTCAGCCGTCGTCAGCGCATCATTGAAGTTCCAGTTGATTTCGAACTGGCCATTGGCGTCTTCATGGTCGTTCTGATACGGGCCCCAGCCCAACTGGATCATGGTGGTGCTGATTTCGCCGATCACATCAAGCCTGCGCATGATGGCCGACTGGTCGTAGCAGGGCTTGTCCTGCGTATCGCGGCCGTCTGAAATGGCGGAGCCATCGGCATTGATGAGATGGAATTCCGGCTCCACGCCTGCCATCAGCTTCATGTTGTTCTTTGCGTATTTTTCGGTGAGCTTGCGCAGCACCACGCGCGGGGCCTGGGCCAATGGCTCGCCATTCATCCACGGCTCGCCCGCAACCCAGGCCACTTCCGGGCCGCCATGGCAGCGGAATGACGGAGTTGGTATCCGGCATCACAAGAATGTCCGGGTGCGCCGGCGTCTGGTCCAACCATGTTGCAAAACCTGCAAAGCCAGCACCCGCCTTCTGCATCCTGCCCGCTGCTTCCGCCGGAACCAGCTTGGCGCGCTGCGTGCCGAACAGGTCGGTGAAGTTGAACAGGAAGAACTTGATCTTGTTGTCCTTGGCGTATTTGGCGAGATCGCCCATGATTGTCTCCACTCCCTCGTTTGTTCTTTTAAGCCTCTCCATCACCGGCCTTGAGCCGGTGACCCAGTCTGGTTGGCCGGGTCAAGCCCGGCCATGGAGAGTCAATTGTGTCATGTCAATATCCACCCCGGCCCGGAATCCAGTTGGTGCCAGCCAGCGGCACGCCAGCCATGGCGGCGGCTTCAACGGTCAGCGCGCAAAGGTCTTCCGGCTCAAGATTGTGCAGGTGGCTCTTGCCGCAGGCGCGCGCAACCGTCTGCGCTTCAAGCGTCATCACCTTCAGGTAGTTGGAGAGACGGCGGCCAGCCTTCACCGGATCGAGACGCGCGGCGAGCACCGGATCTTGCGTGGTGATGCCGGCGGGGTCGCGGCCCTCGTGCCAATCATCATAGGCGCCCGCCGTGGTGCCGAGCGCGCGATATTCTTCTTCCAGATGCGGGTCATTGTCGCCGAGAGCGACGAGCGCAGCCGTGCCAATCGCCACCGCATCGGCACCCAGTGCGAGAGCCTTGGCCACGTCAGCGCCACTGCGAATGCCGCCGGAGATGATGAGCTGCACCTTGCGGTGCATGCCGAGGTCTTGCAGCGCCTTAACCGCCGGGCGGATGCAGGCGAGCGTCGGCAAGCCGACATGCTCGATGAACACTTCCTGCGTGGCAGCCGTTCCGCCCTGCATGCCGTCCAGCACCACCACATCGGCGCCTGCCTTCACCGCGAGCGCCACGTCATAATAAGGCCGCGTGCCGCCGACCTTCACATAGATGGGCTTCTCCCATGAGGTGATTTCGCGGAGTTCATGGATCTTGATTTCAAGGTCATCCGGCCCTGTCCAATCCGGATGGCGGCAGGCGGAGCGCTGGTCAATGCCTTTCGGCAAGCAGCGCATCTGGGCGACGCGGTCCGATATCTTCTGGCCAAGCAGCATGCCGCCGCCGCCGGGCTTGGCGCCCTGGCCGACGACAACTTCGATGGCGTCCGCCTTGCGCAGGTCATCCGGGTTCATGCCGTAGCGCGACGGCAGATACTGATAGACAAGATGGCGGGACTGGCCGCGCTCTTCCGGCGTCATGCCGCCGTCACCCGTGGTGGTGGAGGTGCCCGCCATGGAAGCACCCCGGCCGAGCGCCTCCTTGGCCTGCGCTGACAATGAGCCGAAGCTCATGCCGGCAATGGTGATGGGGATTTTCAGTTCAATCGGCTTCTTCGCATAGCGGGTGCCGAGCACCACGTCCGTGCCGCATTTCTCGCGGTAACCTTCGAGCGGATAGCGCGAGATGGATGCGCCAAGAAACAAAATGTCGTCAAAATGCGGCAGCTTGCGCTTGGCGCCGGCGCCACGGATGTCATAGATGCCGGTTGTCGCGGCACGGCGGATTTCGGAAAGCGTATAGTCGTCAAAAGTTGCCGACTTGCGGGGAACGGTGCGTGGAACGTTGATGTCCATGATTGTCCTCAGTAGGCGTCGGCGTGATCGACATTGAAATTGTAAAGCTTGCGGGCCGAACCATAGCGGCGGAAATCCTGCGGCCGCTCCTTGCGGCCGGCGCGCGCCAGCAGCTTGGCCAATTCTTCAAGATGTTCGGCGCGCATTTCCTTTTCGATGCAATCGGAGCCAAGGCTCTTGACCTTGCCCTTCACGTAGAGCCGCGCCTCATAAATTGAATCCCCCAGCGCATCACCGGCATCGCCGCAGACAACCAGGTTGCCGCGTTGCGCCATGAAAGCCGACATATGGCCGATGGAACCGCCGACGACGATATCGACGCCCTTCATCGAAATGCCGCAGCGGGAGGAGGCATCGCCATCAATCACCAGCAGGCCGCCGTTGGCAGTTGCGCCCGCCGATTCCGATGCATTGCCCTTGATCCAAATGATGCCGGACATCATGTTTTCGGCAACGCCAACTCCAGCATGGCCGTGGATGGTGATCTCAGCTTCCTTGTTCATGCCGCCGCAATAGAAGCCGACATGGCCCTTGATCTCCACCTGCAGCGGCCCGTCAAGCCCGCAGGCAATGGCATGCTGTCCCATGGGGTTCTTGATCACCCAGTGGCGCTCGTTGGTATCCTTGGGAAGCTTGTACAGGCGCTGGTTGACGCCCGTCACGCCTTCCTTCTTGAGATCAATCTCGCTCATGCTGCCTTGCCCCAGGTGTAGACGATTTCGGGTTCCGGTTCCCACACGCGGGCATCTTCCGAGCCCGGCAGATGCGCAATGGCGCGCCATTCGGTGGCCATGGCCACCCAATCATCAGTCTCCGCCATCACCGCATGCTTGCAGGCGATGGGATCACGCACCACGGCGAAGCCATCCGCCGTGCCGACGAGGAAAGTGAAGAAGCCATCGAGATCCTTGAGACCATCGGTCAGCGCCTGCTTGAGAGAGGAGCCTGTCCTCAGCTTCCAGGTCATGTAGGCGGCGGCGACTTCGGTGTCATTCTCGGTCTGGAATTCCATGCCTTCGCGCTTCAGGTTTTCGCGCAGGCGGTTGTGGTTGGAGAGCGAGCCATTGTGCACGAGGCAGAGATCAGCGCCCGTTGCAAAGGGGTGCGAACCCGCCGTCGTCACAGCGCTTTCCGTTGCCATGCGCGTATGGCCGATGATATGCGTGCCCTTGGCGGATTCGAGATCGAACTTGTC
This sequence comes from uncultured Alphaproteobacteria bacterium, assembly GCA_963814455.1. GTDB lineage: Bacteria > Pseudomonadota > Alphaproteobacteria > Rhizobiales > Aestuariivirgaceae > Aestuariivirga. Next base: position 422,350 of record CAWFCR010000001.1, read on the forward strand.
ATAGACGTTTTCGGGCAGGCCGGTTTCCTTGAATATCTCGATCGTGTGGCCGGAACCTACAACGCGCACGGCAGGGTGATGCTGCTTCAGCCACTTCACCGCCGCCTCTTCCTTCGCCGTTGTCACCAGGATGCAGTGGTTGCCGATCTTCTTGATCGTTGCATCGCACTTCAGTGCTTTCTCGAGCCCGGTGTCGACGGCCTTCCAGTTGTAGTTGGCATCGTCATGGGCGAGCGAGAATTTGGTCTGGTTCTTCTTCACCGGGTTGCGATAGATGGCAACGCCAGCCGAGTCCGGCCCGCGATTGGTCATCTCGATGATCATCGGCTTGAACATGGCGCCGAGCTTCGACTGCAGCTTGGGGTTTTTTAGATAGAGTCCAACAATCCCGCACATGGCTGATTATCCTTTCACGACTGATCCGCAGCGTATCAGACAGTTTGCCTGCCTTCAACTGTCAGGAATGATTTATTCATATCAGGAATGACCATTTCGCTTAGCTACCCAACGGTGGTTCCAAAAAACCAGCCTACAAGATACGTTACGGCCATCGCCAAGACGCTCCAAAAGGTGACGCGCAAGGCACCTTTGGCGATGCTGGCCCCGCCGGTCCAGGCACCAAGCCCGCCGAGAACAGCCAAAAACACAAGCGATGCCGCTGCGACGATCCAGCCCATGACAGCCGTAGGGGCGAGCAGCGCGCAAAGAAGCGGCATGGCGGCTCCGACTGCGAAGGTTAAGGCAGAAGTGAGGGCCGCCTGAATGGGATTGGCTGCCGTCGTCTCTGATATTCCCAGTTCGTCTCGTGCATGTACTGCGAGGGCATCCTTCGCCATCATCTGGCGTGCCACTTCCAGCGCGAGTTTGGGTGCCACACCCCGCTTTTCATAGATGCCGGCCAATTCGTGCAGTTCGGCGGCGGGGTCATCGGCAAGCTCTTTGCGTTCCCGCGCAAGATCGGCATTTTCAGTATCGGATTGCGAACTGACTGAAACATATTCGCCTGCAGCCATGGACATTGCCCCAGCCACCAACCCGGCGATGCCAGCGGTGAGCGTTGCCGATTGACTGCCGCCTGCTGCTGCAACACCGATGATGAGGCTTGCTGTTGAAACAATCCCGTCGTTTGCTCCAAGCACGGCTGCGCGCAGCCATCCGACCGTATGAACCTGGTGGCGTTCGGTATGGATGCGCAACCTGCTCATTCGTCCCTGCGATAGCAGATGACAGACAGGTAGCGGGCTGGCAGCTTCTTCAGCTCATCCGGCCCATGCGGGGCTTCGGCATCAAAGAACAGAGCATCGCCGGGGTGCATGTCGTAGTTCTTGTCACCATGCCGGTACACCACGTTGCCTTCCAGCATGTAGAGAAACTCCAACCCCGCATGCTGGAAGGTTGGAAACACATCCGTCTCATGCGTGAGCGTGATAAGATAGGGTTCCACCATCACCGGCCCATGCGGGCTGTGGCCGAGAAGCTGGTACTGGTGGCCGGCACGCGTGCCGCGCCTCTCTATTGTCAATCCCAGCCCCGCCTTGACGAAGGTTGCATCGCGGATTTCCTCATAGGAGCGGAACAGCGAGGTGAACGGAATTTGCAAGGCGCGACTCAGGCCCTGCAAGGTGGAAAGCGATGCCGACGTTGCACCATTCTCAATCTTGGAGAGCATGCCTGCAGAAAGATCTGCCTGTTTGGCGAGTTCCGCGATGGTGAGACCAAGCTTCTCGCGGTAGCGCTTCACTTCGCGCCCAATGGCTTGTTCCAGATAGCGATTCTCGTTTGCTGCAGTTGCGTGCGGGTTCTGAAATTCGTCCATCGCCTTGTTCTTTGTCAGGTGCAGCGGTTCACAACCGGCGAAGTCTTCTTGACAACCAGCCATTCCGCATATTTCCTACGAGATAACAAAGTTGCCCCGCAGCAAAACAAAACACAAGGGGTGGGTCGGCACGCGGCGGGGAACAAGGCGGCCTGCGGAGGAACATAATGTCTGACCTCGATCAACGTATTGAGGCCATGTACCGTGGCGATGTGCGCGGTGCCTGGGCCTTTGTGGCGGTCCTCTGGATCGTTATCCTGTTCGTTCTGTTCATGTCATGGCCGCACATTCCTGATGGCGGCGTCCGCATTGTGGCGCTGCTGGCTGCTGCTGCCGTGCTGATTTTCAACACGGCTTCCATTGCGGCGATGGTGAAGAACTACGCGGCCGATAAGCACTTCATCTACGGCCTCGATCTCAAGATGCTGGATGAAGCCAAGAAGCGGAAAGGCTGAGGGGACACCGATGGCAAAATACACACCTCCCGAACAATCCAAGGCCATGCAGTGGGTGGACATCATATTCGTGGTGGCCGCCATCTTCCTGGCGCTGTGGCTGCCGTTGCAGGCCGGCTGGGCTGGCGTTTCGCGCGCCATCGAGAAAATCGAAAACCCGACATGGGAAGCCTTGAAGCAGACACCGGCGCAGGTCGAGCAGTGGGTCAAGCTCGGTTACGCAGATGCCGCCGCCGCGCATGACATCATCCAGAACAAGTTCGACTACTCGATCGACTGGCTGCAGCTCATTCTCATGTCGGCGGTGCTGATCGGTTACTTCGTCTTTCTCTTCAAGGCCTCCGACAAGGAGTACCGCGAAGTCATCGACGAAAAATTCAACGGCAAGAAATAGGGGCGGCGGTCATGTGGATCACATTCGTCAATATCGGCTGGCTGCTTTCGGCAGCGCTTGCTCTGTGGATGCTGTACGACTGGTACAAGATCGACAGCAGCTATTCCGAGGATACGCTGACATCTTCCCGCGAGGGCGAGATCGAAGCCGTTTCTGAAAAGCACATGGTTTAGGGAGGCTGTCATGGCAAAAACTGCTGCAGCCAGCTCGGCTCCTGAAAGAGTCTCACTGCTTCGCGTGCTGGGACCAGCCCATGTCTGGGCGCTCGGCGTCGGCATCGTTCTGGTGGGTGAATACACCGGCTGGAACTTCGCCGCCGACAAGGGCGGCACGCTTGCGGCCCTCATCATCTGCTGGGTGATCGGGCTTCTTTACACTTCTGTCGCCATGATCAACTCCGAGGTGACATCGACGGTTGCCGCCGCTGGCGGCCAATATGCGCAGGCCAAGCACATCGTCGGCCCGCTCATGGCCTTCAACGTGGCGCTCTACCTGGTGTTTGCCTACACCATGCTGGAAGTTTCCAATGCCATCCTGATTGCCGACACGGTGAAAGCCTATGCCGGCGAAGGCTTTGGCGACTGGCATTACAAGGGCGTCATCGCCACGGTCATCGTCGTGCTCGCCGCGCTCAATTACCGCGGCGTGCTGATGACGCTCAACGTCAACTTCGTCATCACGGCGATCGCCTACATCGCCATCATCATCCTGTTCTTTGCGGTGCAGCCGTGGAGCCAGGGTGCGGTGTTGAAACTCGGCGACATGGTTACGCCGGAGAATGCATTGCCCTACGGGTGGATCGGCGTCATCGCCGCCTTCCACTGGGGCATCTGGTATTACCTCGGCATCGAAGGCACGACGCAAGCGGCGGAAGAAGTTCGCTCACCTGCCCGCTCGCTGCCTTATGGCACCATGGCGGGCATGATCACGCTGCTCATCGGCGCATCGCTCACATGGTACATCTGCGCCTCGCTGATGCCATGGCAGTATCTGGGCTTCACCTACTATCCGCTGCTCGATGCCGGCAAGCTTACCGGCAGCAAGGGGCTGGAGACGATGATGTTCATCGCCACCATCCTTGCCGCGGTCGCCTCCGCCAATGGCTGCATCAATGACGCGGCACGTGCATGGTTCTCCTTGGGCCGTGACCGTTACCTGCCGACATGGTTCTCGGCGGTGCATCCGAAGTTCAGGACGCCCTACCGGTCGATCATCTTCCTGCTGCCGATTGCGCTGGCCTTCGCCTTTATTGCCAACCTCGGCCAGGCGATCACCTTCTCGATCCTGTCCGGCGTGCTGCATTACACTTTCATGAGCGTCAACATCATCATGTTCAGGAACAAGTGGCCGTTGGGGTCGATCCGGCGCGGATACACGCATCCGTTCCACCCGCTGCCAGCGATCGTGTTGTTCATCCTGTGCGTGGTGACCTACTTCGCCATCTTCCTCGGCTACGGCGCGCAGCTCACCGCCATGGTGGTGTTCTACGTCATCATGTCGCTGTGGTTCCATTTCTACCGCTACCAGTATGTGCGGCGCGGTGACCAGTTCACCATGCCTTGGCCCAAGCCACAGGGCTACTGAGGCGCAGCAAGGATCAGGTGGCCCGCCGTTTAAGGCGGGCCACCGCTTTTTCATCATGTGGCAAATTGTTATCGCCTGTCTGATTGGCCTTGCTCTCGCGGTGCTGCTTTACCGTGGTGTTCGGCGTGCGGCAGCGGCGCGGGCGGCCATGCCGGAACAATTGTTCGGGCCGCTTCGCTCCATCCTTGATGATGTGTCGATCCATGCCGGGGAAACAGCTGGCGTCTATCGCCTTTCGGGAACTTACCGGGGCGAAGCGGTCGCCATTCAGGCGGTAACCGATCTGCTCATGCTGCGCAAGCTGCCGAGCCTGTGGCTGATGGTGACGCTGCCGGGCGAGCTAGCTGTGCCCGCAACCCTCGACATGGTGCTGCGCCCCGCCGGGCAGACCAGTTTTTCCAACTTCGATTTCCTGCCAGTTACGCTGGAGCCCCAGTCCGACTTCCCGGAAACAGCCGTCGTCCGCACCGACAGCTCTGATGCGCAAGCGCTGATCCCTGTCGTTGCACGGCACCAGCGTTTGCTGGTGCTGCCGCGCTTGAAAGAGGTGCTGATTTCACCCAAGGGTGTGCGGCTGGTGACGCTGCTGGCCGAGGCTGACCGGGCCCGCTATGGTGTTTTCCGCCAGGCCGAGTTTGGTGATGTGGCCGCAAATCCCGATGATGTGCGCCTGCAACTTGACCTGCTTTTGGAACTCAAAGCGAGCCTCACCCCATGAACGCAAAACCGCTGAACCCCCACAAGGTGCTCGCCGCCTCGCTAATCCCCGGCGCTGGCCATGTTTGGCTGGGGTTGCCGCAGCGCGGTCTGATCTTCATCTTCTTCATGGTGGTACTGGGCTGGGTCAGCACAAAATTCATGCCCGAGACGGCAAGCTTCATCGGTCGCCATATCGGCGGCGTGTTCATCTATGGCATGTCGATCCTTGACGCTTACCGAACCGCCAAGGTGCGCAGTGTCGGCGGCAAGGAGCGCTGAGTCTCATCAGGCCCCCCTCAGTCCTCATTTTTGTGCTTGACACTAAATTCCTACAGGTTTATATTCCCCTGTGATGGAACCGGAAAGGAGGGGCCAGTGTCGACAGCGAACCAACATCGCCGGTACCAGTGTGCAGCGCCTGCGGAGCAAGGAAGTCGCGATCTTTACTCCCCGGGAGCCAACTGCCAGACCCCCGGACATTACGACCCGGGCGCCCTTCGGGGCTTAACATGCCTCATCCCACACGACCGGGTGTTCAAGGCTACGCTCAAGTGTTAGCCGCACCTGCGATGGGACAGAGAGCCGCTGTGAAGCGCTGGCACACGGCACAAATCGCTGCGCTTCCAAAGTGGAAGTGTTTGAGTTTCCGGGAGAAGTTCCATTCCTTATCCCGTCATGCCAGCGCAGGCTGGCATCCCGCTTGTTCTTCCCGTGTGGAAGAAGCGGGACCCCAGCCTTCGCTGGGGAGACGGTGAAGGATGGAGTAATCCTGCAGACAAACATTTCCACCAGCCGGGCATCAGCCCATCACACCACCACTACCTTCTTTCGACGGCCGCTAAGGGCTGATGTCATGGCGGGAGCAGTCCCTCCATTTTTTCCAAAACGAAAGGCTGGCGCCATGCGGTAAGCGCATCCGCCATAACCCATTGAGGTCCATTGTAATCACGCGATGGCTGTGAGAGCCTTCGCGGCCATGAATTCTGTTCACGAGAACCGCCGCCGCAGGCATTCGCCAACCGCCAAGGTGGAAACGCCACGCGCTCCCTACATCAACCGCAAGCTCGGCACCTTCAATGTGCTGTCGGAGGACGGGCTCGAACTTATCGAGCACAATGCCGACCGCATCCTGCACGAAACGGGAATGGAGTTCGTCGGCGATGACGAGATCCCTGCCCTGTTCCGCGACGCTGGCTGCGACGTGCAGGGAACGCGGGTGCGCTTCGAGCCCGGCTTCTGCCGCAAGACAATTCAGGCGACAGCGCCCAAAAGCTTCCTGCAGCATGCGCGCAACGCCGCCAACACGGTGAAGCTTGGCGGCGATGCAACGGTGCTGTGCCCTTCCTGGGGACCGCCCTTCGTGCATGACATCGAGCGCGGCCGCCGTTATGCGAGCTATGAAGATTTCATCACACTGGTGAAGCTGCACCAGACCATCCCGTCGCTGCATCATTCCGGCGGCGTGGTGTGCGAGCCGGTGGACCTGCCCGCCAACAAGCGCCACCTCGACATGCTATATGCGCACATCCGCTGGTCGGACCGTGCCTTCATGGGCGCCTTTATCGGCGCGGAGCGCGCGGGCCACGCCATCGACATGGCGCGCATATTGTTCGGCGAAGAGTTCGTTGCGCAAAATCCGGTGCTGTATTGCGTCTCCAACACCAATGCCCCGCTGGTGCTGGATGCCAACATGTCCGGCGCGCTCAAGACCTATGCGCGCGCCGGGCAGCCGGTTGCCTGCACGCCCTGGGTGCTGACGGGCGCGATGAGCCCGACGACTGTTGCAGGCACGCTCGCACAGGTGTTGGCGGAGGCAACCGCCTGCCTGGCGCTCGTGCAGATCATCAATCCAGGCGCTCCGTGCCTGATGGGAAGTTTCGCCTCCACCATGTCGATGCAATCAGGCGCTCCCACTTTCGGCACGCCGGAAGCAGGCCTCATGGTGCTGGCAGCGGGGCAACTGGCGCGGCGGCTCGGCGTGCCTCTGCACACGGTAGGCACATTGTCGGCCTCCAAACTGCCGGATGGGCAAAGCCAGCAAGAAGCGACATGGGGTCTGCTGATGTCGATGTTTGCGGGCGCCAACCTCATCAACCATGCCACCGGCTGGCTGGAAGGCGGGCTGGTCACCTCATTCGAAAAAACCATTCTCGATGCTGACCTCTGTGGCAAGGTAGCCCGCTTCTTCGATGGCATCGACCTGAGCGAAAATGCGCAAGCAATGGCGGCGATCGCTGCAACCGGCCCCGGCCAGCATTTCCTCGGCAGTGATCATACGCGGATGAATTTCATGTCCGCCCTGTTCCGGCCGCTGACGCCTGACAATAACTCCTTCGAGCAGTGGCAGGCGGATGGGGCCAAGGATTCCGCCACGCGCGCCAATGCATTGTGGAAGAAGCAGCTCGACAGCTATCAAGACCCAGGGCTTGATCCTGCCATAGACGAGGCACTGCAAGACTATATGGCGCGCATCAAAGCCCTGCAGCCGGACCAGAATTATTTCTGATGGCGCGGGTGATTGTCATCGGCGGCGGCGCCATCGGCCTCAGCGTGGCCTATCACCTCGCTTGTCGCGGCATGGATGACGTGACATTGCTGGAGCGCAATCAACTTACCTCCGGCACGAGCTGGCACGCGGCAGGCATCGTCGGCCCATTGCGGGCGAGCGCCAACATGACGCGCATCGCCTCGCATGCGCTTGAGTTGTTTCCAAAACTCGAAGCCGAAACCGGCATGAGCACCGGCTATCGCCGCACCGGCGGCTATTGGCTGGCGCGCAAGCCGGAACGCATGGACGAGCTCAAACGCATTGCCGCTGTTGGCAAGCACATGGGGCTGACACCCCGCATGGTGACGCCTGCCGAGGTGGCCGTACCGCAACTTGACCTCAAAGACCATGTCGGCGCGCTGATGGTGCCGGAAGATGCCAACGTCAACCCGGTGGACCTGTGCATGGCCTATGCACGCGCCGCCCGCAGCCGAGGCGTGAAGTTCCGCGAAGCAACCGGCGTTGCCCGCATCACGGTGGAGCGCGGGCGCGTCAAAGGCATTGTGACCAGTGATGGTGCAAGGATGGCGGCGGATCGTGTCGTGCTGTGTGCCGGCGCATGGTCGGAAAAACTTGCGCGCGATGCAGGACTGCATCTGCCATTGCAGCCTGTGCAGCACATGTATGTGGTGACGGAACCGATGGCTGGCTTGCCAAATCCTTTCCCAGTAGTGCGTGATCTCGACAGCGGCATTTATGTGAAGGGCGACGCGGGACGGTTGGTGATCGGCGGGTTTGAGCCGGATGCAAAATGCTGGGACCCGCATGGGCCGGAAGGCAACCGCGCTTTCCTCGAATTGCCGGAGGACTGGGAGCAGTTCACCCCTTTCATGGAAGCAGCCCTCGCGCTGGTGCCGCAGCTTGCTGAAACCGGCATTCAGCGTTTCATGAACGGGCCGGAGAGCTTCACCTTCGACACGCGACCACTGGTTGGCGAAGCGCCCAACGTCAACGGGCTCTATGTTGCCGCCGGAATGAACTCGGTCGGCATCATGAGTTCGGCCGGCATTGGCGCTGCACTGGCGGACTGGATCGCCGATGGCGTACCGCCTTTCGACCTGTGGGATATTGATGTCGCGCGCGTCGACCCGCTCACCGCCACACCCCAGCATATGCAGGAGCGCATGAAGGAAGCAGTGGCAGACCTGTTCGCCATGCACTGGCCGTTCAAGCAGCCGCAAGGCGGGGCGCGGCTTGCGCAAGTCGGTGCTGCATGAGCATTGGGCGGCGCAAGGAGCGGTGTTCGGCCTCACGGCAGGGTGGGAGCGTGGACTGTGGTATGCCAAGAACGCGCGCAGAGCGTGACCTGCCGTACTCGGTTGGCGAGCAGCCCTGGCAAGCCATTGCAGAGCGAGAAGCGGCTGTGATGGCGGAAGGCACCGTGTTGCTCGACCTTTCGCCGTTCAGCAAGTTCGACATTTCCGGAAGCACCGCGCTGCATGTGCTGAACCGGCTTTCCACCGCCCAGCTTGACGTGCGCGCCGGGCGCGCCGTCTACACGCTGCTGCTCAACGAAAAAGGCGGCATCGAGGCTGATGTCACCATCACGCGTACCGGCAAGGACTCATTCCGTCTTGTATCCGGTGCTGCCACGCGCCAGCGCGACCTTGCGCTTCTCCGCCGCGCCGCCACGGGCCACGGCATCGAGATCACTGACCGGACGGAAACCCATTGCTGCATTGGAGTCATGGGGGCGGGTTCGCGCAGGCTGATGATGAGGCTTTCGCGCGATGACTGGCGGGATTTCGAATTCAGCACGGTGCGAACCGTTGTGATTGCAGGCGTCTCCTGCATGGCCACACGCATCAGCTATGTCGGCGAGTTGGGCTGGGAGTTGACGGTGGCTGATGTGCAGGCCGCTGAGCTGTTCGACGCGTTGATCGCTGCGGGCGCAAAACCGATGGGACATCATGCGCTCAATGGCTGCCGCATGGAAAAGGGCTATCGCCACTGGGGCCATGACATCGGCCCAGACATGACGCCGCTGGAGGCAGGCCTTGGCTTCACCATCGACTGGATCAAGTATTTTGATGGCAGGCATGTGCTGGAACGGCAGAGAGACGAAGGGCTGGAGCGCCGCCTGCTGCTGTTCGATGTCGCGGGCCACCCGCTCATTCTGCATGACGAGCCTGTTTTCCGGAATGGCAAGGCTGTCGGCATGACTACTTCGGGCGCAAAAGGCGTGCGTACCGGGCGAACGCTCGCCCTTGGCCTGGTCACCTGCCATAAGAACCAATCGCTCGCCGATGTCTGCTCTTACGAGTATGAGATTGAAGTTGCAGGCGTCCGCTACGCCGCCAAGGCTTTGCTGAAGCCACCGTTTGATCCATCCGGCGTGAGGATGCGGACATGAGCGCGGCGCGCGTACTCATCATTGGCGGTGGCGCCATGGGCGTTTCACTGCTCTATCATCTCGCCAAGGCGGGCTGGAGTGATTGCGTGCTGGTCGAGAAGAATGATCTCACGCACGGCTCCACCTGGCATGCGGCGGGCTTGTGCACGCACTTCGCGCATAACCCGACGATCCAGGAATTGCGCGCAGCATCAGTGCGGCTTTACCGCGACATTCTTCCGCAAGAGACTGGCCAGTCCTGCGGCTTCCACAGCACCGGCGCACTGCGCGTCACCCGCAACCCGGACCGCATGGACGAATTCCGCCATGTTGCCGGGCTTTCGCAATTCACTGGATACAATCTTGAAATCGTCACGCCGCAGCGGATTTCCGAACTGCATCCCCTCGCCCGCATTGATGGGCTGATCGGCGGCATCTACGAGCCGCAGGATGGGCATGTCGACCCGACGCTCGCGACGAATGCCATGGCGCAGGTGGCGGTTAGGCATGGCGCGACCATTCTTCGCCGCACGCCCGTCACCGCCATCCGGCGCGAGGCGGGACTGTGGGTGGTTCAGACGCCGAAGCAGGAACTGCGGGCGCAGCACATCGTCAATGCCGCTGGCACTTGGGGATTTGAAGTTGGCCGCATGATGGGCGTCAACGTGCCATCGGTTCCGGTGCTGCATCAGTATCTGGTGACGGATACCGTGCCGGAGATTGCCGCACGGCAGGCGCAAGGGCTGGCGGAACTGCCGATCATCCGCGATCCGGAGGAAAGCTGGTATGTGCGGCAGGAGCGTGATGGCTTCATCCTCGGCCCTTACGAAAAGAATGCCCAGGTGTGGTCAGTTGACGGCGTGCCACCGGAGTTTGGCGCAGAGCTGCTGCCGCCTGATCTTGAGCGCGTTGAGTCGATCATAGAGGCTGCGATGGCGCGCGTTCCTGCTCTCGGAAATGGCGGCATCAAGACCGTCATCAACGGACCCATTACGTTCACGCCGGACGCCAATCCGCTCATCGGCCCGGCGCATAGGGTGGAGAATGCATGGTTGCTCACTGGATCTTCCATGGGCGTGATGGAAGGCGGCGGCGCTGGCAAGTTCCTCGCCCACTGGATGATGCATGGCGCACCGCCGATGGATGCGCTCGCCGTGGACAGTCGCCGCTTCGGCCCGTGGGCCGACCGTGACTACCGTGTGGCCAAGGCCATCGAGTGCTTCGGCCTGCAGTTTGGCGTGCACTATCCGTTTGAGGAGCGGCCTGCCGGACGCGGCATTCGCCGTTCACCTCTGCATGATGCGATGCTGGCGCAAGGTGCCGTCATGGGATTTGCGCATGGCTGGGAACGGCCGAACTGGTTTTCCACCAAGCCGGACGATCATGCCGTGGAAAGTTTCCGCCGCACAAACTGGTTCGGCGCAGTGGCGCGCGAGGTGGAGGCTGCTTCGCAGCGCGTGGCGCTGGCAGACCTTTCGGTGTTCTCCAAGTTCGACGTGAGTGGGCCTGATACGGTGAAGTTTCTTGACCAGTTGGGGGCCAACCGGCCGCCGAAGCAAGGCCGCGTGGGATTGATCCATGTGCTCACCCCTGCAGGCGGGGTTGCTTCCGAATTCACCGTTACCTTGGTTTCAGACGACCTTGCCTATCTCACTTCTGCTGCTGCGGCAGAAGAAATGGATGAGGATTTGCTGCATGCACGCGCCAAAGGCTTCGATGTCAGCATCCGCAATCGCACCGAAGAGCTGGCCGTCATCGGCCTGATGGGGCCAAAGTCGCGCGATGTGTTGAAAGCCGTTTGCGGAGCGGTCGATATGCCATGGTTGACCTCGCAGCTTGTTGAATTCGGCGGCACGAAAATGCAGAATCCTGCGCGTCTCCTACATTGGAGAACTCGGCTATGAACTCCATGTCGAGAAAGCGCATGCGCTGTCGTTGTTCACAGCGCTGCAGTCAGCCGCCCAGCCATTCGGACTTGGCTACTACGGAGCCTATGCCGCCAATTCCATGCGACTTGAAAAAGGCTACCGTGGCTGGGGCATGGACCTGACGACGGAACGCTCACCATTAGAGAGCGGGCTATCCTATCTGGTGAAAACCGAAGGCCGCAGCTTTGTCGGGCGCGATGCCATGCTGGCGCGGCCAAAGCCATGGGACATGGTGCTGCTCGCCATCGACAGCAATGATGCTGACCCGTTCTATTCCCACACGGTGTGGGCGGAGGGACGGCCTGTCGGCATCGTCACCTCTGGTGCGTATGGTCACAGAACCGGGCTCACTCTGGCCCTTGCCTACCTGCGTGAACCGCAGCATCGCAATGGACTGAGCGTGAATATTCTGGGGCGGGATTGCAGTGCCCGCATTCTTGAAACTGCGCCTTATGACGCGGCCAACAGCCGCCTGAAAGACTAGGAGCACACATGCGCGATGCCCTTGATACTGACTGGAGCCTGGAAGCCACCGCTGCCCGGCGTGACCGCTACTATGCGGCGTCGCAACGGAAGTTCGTGCCGTTCAAGGAGCCGCTGGTGTTCCGCAAAGGCTCCATGCAGTACCTGTGGGACACAGACGGCAAGCAGTACATCGACTTGCTCGGCATGAACGTGTGCGTGTCGGTCGGCCATTCGCATCCGACTGTCGTGAATGCCGCCATGGCGCAGGCGCAGGATCTCACCCATTGCACCACAATGTTTCATCATCCGGTGCCTGCGCACTTTGCGGAGGAACTGGCAGCCACAATGCCTGAGGGCGAGGATTGGGTTGTTCATTTCACCAATTCGGGCGCGGAAGCAATTGACCTCGCCATGGTCATGGCCCGCACCTACACCGGCAATCTTGACCTGCTGGCGCTGCGCACCGCTTACCATGGCCCGACATCGGCCGCGCAATCGCTCACCGGCATTGCCGCTTTCCGCCATCCGGGCATGCCTGGCAATGTCGCTTTCGTTGCCGAGCCAAATCAGTATCGCGGCGTGTTCGGCCCGGGCGTCGAACCCTATCTTGACGACATCGAGCAGGTGATTGCCGCATCCACCACAGGCAGGATCGCCGGCATCTTCGTTGAAAGCGTGCAGGGTTACGGCGGCATCATCGAAATGCCGCCCGGCTATATGTCGGGTGCCGCAGAGCGTGTGCGGGCTGCGGGCGGCATCTATGTGGCCGATGAAGTGCAATCCGGCTTCGGCCGCACCGGCCACCACATGTGGGGCTTCGAGGCGGATGGCGTTGTCCCTGACATCGTCGTCATGGCCAAGGGCATAGGCAACGGCTTTCCACTCGGCGCCGTCGTTTCACGAAAAGAGATTGCCGCACCGATGGCCGACAAGTTCATGTTCCACACCTATGGGGCCAATCCTACCAGCTGTGCGGCAGGACGCGCGGTGCTGCAGGTTATCCGCGAGGAACGCACGCAGGCCAATGCGCTCAAGGTTGGCACGGCATTGCTTGAGCGCTTGAAAGCCCTGCAACAGAAGCACAAGGCAATCGGCGATGTGCGCGGGCGCGGGCTGATGCTGGCCATTGAAATGGTGAAGGACCGCAAGACAAAGGAACCTGCGCCGGAACTCA
>CAWFCR010000002.1:0-92395 GCA_963814455.1 uncultured Alphaproteobacteria bacterium
CCGTTCCGGAGACCGGCGAGAAGACCACTTCGACCGGCGCGCCTTGCACTGGCTCGTCGATTCCCGAAGTGAACACGCCATCGGCATTGAGATCCTTGAACACGATGTTGCCAAGACCGACGCGGGTGGCGAAGCCAAAGTCGATGGTCAGGTTTACGTCGGAGTCGAATGCATCATCCGTCGAACCTTCAAAGCCGAGTTCACCCGATCCGTAAGGCGCCGTGCCTGTCTGCACAACGAAGGCCGGGCAGCTGATGCCATTGATCTCGGGCGCCTGGTCATCGATGCCATCCTCGCCAGATTGTCGTCCGCACCTGACGCAGCGGACTGGAACCCTCTGAGCGAGATCTTCCGATACAGCGGCCCGCCGGACTGGAAATTCTCCGCCGGGATGTGAACGAAGTAACTGCCGGCCGCCACATTGGTGAAGAGGTACTTGCCCGTCGTGCTCGGTAGTCGTGGCCTTCACAGGCGTGGCTGTTTTTGGATCCGCTCCTGCAGTGAAGAGTCTCGACTGCGACGGCCGGCAGGCCCTCGCCGGTGTTGTACTTGCCATCTCCGTTGGCGTCATTGAACACCATGTTGCCCACCGAGAGTGAAACCGGCCTGAGACCGAAGTCGATTGTGAGATTGACGTTGCTGTCATCGGCGTTGTCGGACGTGCGATCCACGCCCGTCTCGGTGCCATTGTCGATCGGTTGCACGCCGGTCAGCGCCACCGTTCCGCTCATGATGCCCACAGCGGCCGGGTCGGCGCTCCAGAGCGCGTCCTGTCCCAAATTGTCATCGACGGACGCGGAGTAGATCGAAGCCTGGTGATCCACAAAATGCCCGCCAGGCGCGAATTCCACCGCTGGTATGCGGACCCTATAATTGCCTGCTGGCACGTAGAGCGTGTAGAGCCCGCCGTTGCTCGTGACGGTGCTCGCCACCACCGGGCCGACGTTCGTTCCGTTAACCTTGACCGCCTCGACCGTCACGCCATCCACCCCGGCGTCGAATGCCGGGTCGAAACGGCCGTCTCCATCGAGATCGTTAAAGACGAGATTGCCAACGCCCATGCGCGTGGCAAAACCAAAGTCCACGGTGAGATCTCCATTGGAGTCGCTCGCGTCGTCGGAAGCGCCATCGAATCCGCCTTCAGCGGCACCCGTCGGAGCGGCGCCCTGTTGCAGCACGATCACGCCGCTGCTGATGCCGATCTGCTCGGGATTCGGGGCGTCGATTCCGTCCTCGCCGAGATTGTCGTCGAGAGTCGTCGCCGTCTGAGCGCCCGGCAGGGACAGCTTCCTGAACAGGGGGCCCGGTCCTTGAGTTCCGCCACCGATGCTGATGTTTTGCTTAAAGTTGTCCGCTGCGACGTGGACGATGTAGCTGCCTGGCAGCAGGTTATTGAACATGTAGCGTCCGCCATTGGTGGTGAAGGTCTGGGCGATCGGCGTCGCGACGGTGCCCGCGGCGTTGTGGAGGATCATCCACACGCCATCCACACCTTCACCCGCGTCATACTGTCCGTTGTTGTTGGCATCGGCGAAGACCACATTGCCGATGCTCATGTTACCGGCTGGCTGCGTGCCACCGCTGAAGCCGAAGTCGATGGTGAGGTCGCCATTCGCATCGTCCGCGTTGTCATCGTATCTGCCAACGCCCCTCTCGCTGAACTGATCGAGTCTCTCGGTGCCATAGGCGAGGTGGAACGGAATCGAATTGATGCCCGTGGTCGTCAGCGTCGTTGTCGATGCCGTCGTCACCCACATCATCATCCGCTCCGTCGTCGATGCCGAATCCTGGGAGCGAGGTGGAACCAAACAGCGAGCCGCCAGTCTGGAACGCCGCCTCGGTGATGTGCAGGTAGTAATCGCCCTCGATCGTGGTCTCGAGCAGGAAGGTTCCGAGCTGGCTGGTCACAGCCTGATCCACCGGCGTGGCGGTCGCGGGATTGTCACCCTGGCGGAAGAGCTGGACAGTCACGCCCACCACACCCACGTCAGACGTGGCGCTGAACTTGCCGTCGCCGTTCAGATCCTTGAAGACCAGGTTGCCGGCATACAAAGGTTTCGGCGCAAAACCGAGGTCGATGGTGAGATCGGATTCCGCATCGGCCGCATCGTCAGCGTCGGCTCCATGGCCTGTCTCGGTGTTCGCCGCAGTCGGAGCCGCGCCCGACGCACGGTGAATGCCGCCGTCTGCACACCAGCGAGGTTCGGCACGGTGTTGTCGAGGCCGTTCTCGTTCGCATCGTCATCTGCACCTGCGACTGGGTTGGCCGCGTTTGTCGAGGAGCGCAGATTGGCCAGTGCGGCGCCCGACTGGAACTGCGATTCCGGGATACGCACATAGTAGGAACCCGGAGCGACATTGAAGTTGTACAAGCCGCCGTTGCTCGTGACCAATGATCCCACCGGCGCGATTCTACCGTCATTGGCCCAGAGTTCAACGGTCACGCCATCGACTCCGGTGTCGGTGTTGAGATCGAAGATGCCATCGTCATTCAGGTCGCGGAACACAAGATTACCGATGGAGATTTGCTGCACGAATCCGAAGTCAACGGTCATGTCGGTGTGCTGATCGTCCACATCATCATCCGCACCGCCCTGGCCCGGCTCGCCACCGCCGACCGGCTCCGTGCCGGAGGCGAGCAGGAAGGGAGCCGAGAGCACGCCGTAGATCTGCGGTTGGATTTCATCAACGCCGTCCTCGCCCGTGTCGTCATCACCGGACTGCGTGCCTGCCAAGCTCGAGTAATTGTAAAGCGGCTTCCCGCTGGCAAACTCGGTCTCCGGAATATGAACGAAGTAGTACCCCGGCTGCAGACCCTGAACATGTAGCGCCCGTTTGAGCTGGTCGTGGTCGAGGCCATCGGAGATCGAATCCTGGCGTGGTGCCGTTCGGGTAGAGATCGACCTTCACGCCGGAAACACCCTCGCCCAAATCAGCGTGGCCGTTCTTGTTGGCATCGATGAAGACAAGGTTGCCGACACCGACCGGGCTGAAGAAGCCGAAGTCCACAGTCAAGTCGCCATTGTTGTCGTCGCCAGCGTCCAATACGGAACCTGTGCCGAACTCGACGTCGAAGTCGGTGGGTTCCGTGTCGGGGAGCAGCTCGATGTCCACTGAACTGATGCCCGTGGTCGCCGGAGCGGCGGAGTCGATGCCGTTGTCGCCACCGATATTGTCATCCTCGTGATCATCAATGCCGTTGCCTGGGATCGACTGCCAGCCAGCCAGCGGCTTGCCGGTGGCAAACTCACTCGGCGGGATATGCACGAAGTAGATGCCGGGCTGCAGGTTGCCAAAGAGGTACAAACCGTCGCCAGACGTCGTGGCCGTGCCACGGGCGTTCCGGTCAGCGGATTCACGCCGCTCTGGAAGAGTTTCACCTTCACGCCATTCTTGCCCTCGCCCGCATCGTACACGCCGTTTCCATTCTGGTCGGCGAAGACAAGGTTGCCGATCGACACCGCATTCGGATCCGATGCCTTGAAGCCGAAGTCGATGGTCAGATCAAAGTTGTTGTCGTCGAGATTGTCGTCCGTGCGGAACGCACCCGTCTCCGTCGTCGCGTCAGTCGGCGCAGAGTTGTCAGCCACGTGGATGGTGTCCGAGTGGATGCCGTTGACCGACGGCGTCGAGTCGTCGAGGCCGTCCTCACCCGTGTTGTCATCACCCGAGGACTGCGCGCCAGTGACGGACATCGCGCCGAGCAGCGGCTTGTCCGGGCCCAAACTCGCTGGCCGGGATGTTCACAAAGTAATAGCCGGAAGGCAGATAGTTAAACACGTAGCGCCCGCCATTGGACGTGACCTGCGTGAAGAGGGGCACGTTCTCACCAGGCGTCTGGCCCTGGGGGTAAAGTTCCACTGTCACGCCGTCAACACCTTCTCCGGTGTCGAAGAGGCCATTGTCGTTGGTGTCCATGAACACCAGGTTGCCAATGCCGACCGGGTTTTGGAAGCCAAAGTCGATCGTGAGATCCGTTGCGGCATCAGCAAGGTTGTCGCTCGCGGCGTCGATTCCGGTCTCGCCGTTCTCGTCGGTCGGTGCCTGGCCCGCGTAGAGATTCAGAGCATCGGATGAGATGCCGGAGACCGACAGATCGCCTGCATCGATTCCGTTTTCACCCACGTCATCGTCACCATTCAAGCCTTCCGGCACGCTGATCTTGCCGTACAACGGACCACCGGGCTCAAACATCGACTGCGGGATGTGCACACGATAGCCGCCGGCACGCAGATCGAAGAAGAGATACTTTCCGCCATTGGTGGTGACGGTGGTGAGCAGCGGAAGATCGGTGCCGATCACCTGCGTCGAGCGATACAATTCGACCGTGATTCCGTCCACACCCTCGCCCGAATCGGCACGTCCGTTGGTGTTACTGTCGTTGAAGACCAGGTTTCCGATTGCGACCGGACGATAGACGCCGATGTCCAACGTGAGATTGTATTGATCGTCGGTCGAATCGTCCGAAGTCTTGTCGAAGCCCGTTTCCAGCCCGCTGTTTGTCGGCGCGCTGTGTTTCGTCATCACCACAACGCCCGTGCTCAGGCCATTGATCCATGGCTCGGGCACATCGAGGCTGTCCTCGCCCATGTCGTCATCTCCCGTCTGCACGCCGGCGAACTCGTGGTGCCGCGCAGCATGCCGCCCGTGTTGAACTGGGATGCCGGGATGTGGACGAAGTAGTGGCCCTCCCAGATGTAGGGGAACAAGTACTTGCCTCCATTGGCAGTGACAGTCGTCAGCAGTGGCACATCCAGGCCGCTGTCTGACCCGAGTGGTAAAGCTCCACAGTCACGCCATTCACACCTTCATTGCTGTCGGCAAATCCGCTGCCATTGGTGTCTTCAAAGCACCAGGTTGCCGATGCCAAGCTCGCCTGGCTCGACAAACCCGAAGTCCACCGTCATGTCGCCGTCCACGTCGTTCACGAAATCGTCGATGTCTCCGCCGCGGCCTCTTTCCGCGCCGGTGATGGCGTTGCCCGTCGGCTCGGTTCCGGCCTGGAGATGGATCATCGGGCTGTAAGCTGGAGTGCCGGCACCGCCGGGCTGCGTGCCATTGTCATCGTCGTCCACGCCATTGTCGGCTGCCACGGTCACCGGGCTGCTGAAGCCGGAGCCCTGCAGCGGCATGCCCGCGCCAAAGTTCGCCGAGGAAACCACGAGCCGGTAGTCGCCCGTCGGCTGGCCCGAGAAGTAGAAGTGACCGATTGCGTCCGTAAAGGTCCAGCCGACAAGCTGTTCGGCACCATTGGCCGTGTTTCCGTCGGTGTCCTTCCATAGTTCCACACGCACGCCAGGAATGCCCGGCTCGCCTGCGTCGGCCACGCCGTCGGCATCCATGTCACTCCACACGAGACTGCCGATGGATGCGGTGCGCGCGGCCGGAAGCGTGAAACTGCCAAACGTAATGTCACGCGCACCGGCCCGGTTTTCGTTGTTCGGACCGGGTGGTGTCGGGATCGGCACTTCATAGATGCGACAGTTCCGTTCGGCGCACCGGCGGCATTCACCTTCACCATCGACGCGCTCACGTAGGCCCCGCCGACGATCGGACGCGTCCACGAATAGCCCGCGATGTAGATCAATCCATCAGCAGGATTCACCTCAAGGTCGCGCGTATCGACAGTGCCCTTCCCCGCGCTGTCGATGTCGGCCACGAGCTGCGGCGCGCCGGGTGCGGACGGGTTCGTCAGATCGATCCTGAACACCTCGCCGTCGGAGCGGTTGACGCCGTAAAGCGTGCTGCCGTGGATGTCGATGCCGCTGATGAGCGCGATCGGCAGACCGCCAGGCGCGAGATTGATCAGTTGCGTGTCATTGACGATGGTGTTCAAGAACGCGCCGGTGACCGCATCATAACGGCGGACTTCACGAAGCGAGCCAAACTGCACAACGAGGTAAATGTTTCCATCCGGACCGAAGTTGATGTCCTCGACTCCGCCCTGGCTGATGAATGTGTAAGGCGCGGCCCCCATTGGCAGGCCCGGCGTGGCGCTTGCAGGACCGTGGAAGCGGACGATACGATTTCCATTGCCATCGACAACGTAGAAGTTTCCGTCCGGACCGAAGGTGAACACCGGCAGCAGCGAGACACCCGGCGTATTCGTGAGCACGGTGCCGAGATCCACGCCAGCCTGGCTGACCTTGCGGATGTTGCTCGCGCCGTAGTGAGCGACATACCAGTTGCCATCGGGTCCGAGTTCCATGCTGTAAGGCACGTCACCCCAGTCGCCATTGCCTTGGCTGTGGCTGTTCCCGAACGGGTGCAGCAACGAGGTGCCGAAGTGGCCGTCCGATGTGTCGAACACCTGGATCCCGTCGTCATTGGACGCGGTCACGAAAGCTTTTGGCACCACGTTGAGCAGGCCGAAGTCGATCGTGTTGTCCGTGTAGGTGCTGCCCGCGCCGTCAGGTCGTTGGTGTTGTCATCGTCATTGATGTGGTCATAGCTCACCGCGGTTGGTGAAGGCTTCGACCAGGTCGATGTCGGCATCGAACACGTTACCGTCGGCGTCGATACGCGGCATGTTGTCCGTCAGCATCGAGTGGCCGAAGCGGTAAACCGTGTGCGCGAATTCGGCGAAGATGGCCGGGTTGATGTCAGGCGACGAGTTGAACACGAACGGGTCGATGTTCGGCTGGATCTTGCGGGCGAATTGTTCGAACACAAGGTGCTGGTACTGCATCTCGGTCGCGTAGCGGCCGGCCTGGAAGAGGCGTTCGCCATCCCAGTTGAGGCCTTCACCGAGAGCTTCAGGTCAAGCAGTGACGCATTCACGCCCGGGAACCCGGTCAGGTCGGCCAGGTCGGTGTCGAGCCACTGGTTGATGTACGAGAGGTCGCCGCTGGCCAGGATGGTCAGCTTCTGTTGTTCGACCTGACGGTTATGCTCCGAGTGGAACACGTGGTGGACAGTCGTGAGGCCGATGTTCTCGTTGCCGCGGCCGTCGCCCGTGATGAAGTGACGGTCGAGCAGCTCGTTGTCGTGCGACCCTTTCCGGCCCTGTCCGTCGCGCGGTTGCACGTTGCCCAGATCCGTGTCGGCATCCGGTTGGAGGACTGGACACAACGTCGGAGCCAGCAAGAAGCAACAGCTCTAAGAAGACTCCTCAACGCAATGTCGGAGCAAGGCACGCAAACAAGCCCCAACAAGACCAACAGGCAACTCGCTCCTTGACACAACGTCGGAGCCACACAAGAACAACACGACGGACGCCCATTGCCTCCCTCGACAAACAAGCCGCCGCCGCCGACCTTAGTCCGCCGCGCCCAGCTCCACAACAAGAAGCATCAGCTCGACGCCGACAACAACAACAACAGTTGGCGCCCAGGCCTTTTGCAGCATGACCGTGCCGATAATGCTTCCATTGTCCTCGGCCACAAGCAAATGCGTGGCGCCGGTTGGATATCGCCGACCTGCTTGCGCCAGAAAGCGGTCGCAATGTCGGATGACAACGGATGCATGAAGGAAACACCGGCGTTGCTGTCCACCGCGTCAATCAGCAGCGCCGCCAACTGCGGGAGAACGCCTTCATATTCCTGAACCGTCAGCTCACGGATGATCATGCGGCGAGCACTTCCGATGAAACAGGCCGCGAGTCCGCGCCGATGCGGTAACAAACCGGCACGCCGGTCTCCAGCTCGCGCTTCAAGATCTGCTCCGGCGTCAGGCCCTCGAGCGCCATGATCAGCGCGCGCAGCGAATTGCCGTGCGCGGCGACCAGCACGCGCTTGCCGGCGAGCACGTGCGGCTGGATGTGCTGCATGTAATAGGGCAGCGCGCGCGCCAGCGTGTCCTTCAGGCTCTCGCCGCCGGGCGGCGGCACGTCAAGGAGCGGCGCCAGATTGCACCTGCTCCTCGCCCCATTTCTTGCGCGCATCGTCCTTGTTGAGGCCGGTGAGATCGCCATAGTCGCGCTCGTTCAGGGCCTGGTCGCTTGATGGTCTCGGCAGGCCCGGCTGGCCCAGTCTCGCCGAGGATCAGCTGCAGCGTGTGCTGCGCGCGGGTCAAGCGCCGAGGTGAAGGCGATGTCGAAGTCAGCCCGGCCTTGAGCTCGCTGGCCGGCCGCCTTGGCCTCGGCGATGCCCTGCTCGCGTCAGGTCGAGATCCTTCCAGCCGGTGAACAGGTTCTTGAGGTTCCATTCGCTCTGGCCGTGACGGACCAGGACCAGAGTTCCACGTTCCATGGTTGCAATCACTCCAAGTTCCAAGCACATCGGCCATCGAGTAGAGGCCGGGCTTCTTGCCGCGGCCCAGAGGGCCGCCGCACCGCGCCGCGCGCAAACATCTCGCGGTTCTCGGCCACGATGGGACATTCGATGCGCTCCCCGGCCGGCGAAGATCACGGTATGGTCGCCGACAACGTTGCCGCCGCGCAAGCGTCGCAAAGCCGATGTCGCCGGACTTGCGCGCGCCGGTATGGCCATCGCGCGAGCGGACCGATTGTCCTTGAGCGAAATCGATGCCGCGCCCGTCAGCCGCCGCCTCGCCGAGCATCAGCGCGGTGCCGGAAGGCGCATCGACCTTCATGCGGTGGTGCATTTCGAGCACTCTCGATGTCGAACTCCTCGCCGAGCGTGCGGCGCCGCCTTCTTCACCAGCGCGGCCAGCAGATTGACGCCGAGGCTCAATATTGCCGGATCTTGACGATGGTTGCGGATTTAGCTGCCTCGGCAATCTCGGCATCGCCTGCCACATCAATGCCAGTCGTGCCGATGACATGCACCTTGGAAGCCGCTGCCGTGTGACGGATGAGCGAGAGGGTGGCCTTGGGCACGGTGAAATCAATGATGCCATCGCAAGCGGCAATAACCGCTTCCGGCTTGTCGCTGATCACCAAGCCAAGTTGCCAACGCCGATCAGCTCGCCATTGTCCTGGCCTACAAAGGCGAGCCCGGCGCTTCAAGCCCGGCGGCAAGCGTGCAGCCTTCCGTGGCATGGACGATGCGGGCGAGCTCACGCCCCATGCGCCCGCCGGCGCCCGCGATGGCAAGTTTCATGGTCATAAGCCCTTGTAGCAATGACCTGTCTCCTGTCACAAGGCCCCAATTCCGCCATGCTGGCTTGGCCATGTGCCGCCGCATGAGACGGACGGTTCTATTTCTCAAATGGTTTGTGCTGCTTGCGATCCTGCTGCCTATCGCGGCGGGGGCGGCGCTCAGCTATTCGCGCGGCTGGGCCGGCAATTGGCGCACCGCCAGACTGGTCTTCCTCCGGGCTGCTGCCGGAAGCCGCAAGCGTGAAGGAAGCGCAAGTGATGATTCTTGCCGCCCGAACCGGACGCTGGAAGGGCATATTCGCCGAGCATATGTCGATCATCCTGAAGCCGGCAGGCGCCGCTAAATGGACGCGCTATGACGTGGTCGGCTGGGGCAACCCGGTGCGGCGTGACGACTACCCGGCGGATGCTTTCTGGTATGGCAACAGGCCGCGCATCCTCTATTCGCTGGATGGACCGCAAGCGCAGGCGCTGGTCCCGCACATCGAGGCGAGCATCGCGCACTACCCCTATCAGAACCGGGGCGACTATGTTGTTTGGCCGGGGCCAAACTCCAACAGTTTTGTCGCCTGGGTGGTGCGGCACACAGAGGGCTTCAATGCGGAACTCAGTTCGGTAGCGGTAGGCAAGGACTATCTCGGCCCCGGATTGGCGTTTGAGCCAGCGCCCAGCAAGACCGGCTGGAGCGCTTCGGCCTTTGGCATAATCGGCGTGACACTGGCGCGCGAGGAAGGTTTTGAACTGAGCCTGCTCGGCTCCACCATCGGCATCGACTTCAACGATGCGGCCATCAAGCTGCCCGCACTTGGCAAGCTTAGCGTGCTTGGCTGGAGCTGAGTTCCGTTTCGATTTCCGCCCGCCCCACATAGCTTGCAATCGTCCCCATGCGGGTGACGGAGAGGGCTGCGGCGGCATTGGCGAATTCGGTGGCCTGGCGCAGCGATTGTCCTGCCACATAAGCGGCGAGGAATGCTCCCGAGAAGGCGTCTCCCGCGCCGCTTGCGTCCACCGCCTTCACCGCACGCGGCATGATGTGATGGCGCTCGCCGGTGGTGGCTGCAATTGCGCCTGCCTCGCCGAGCGTCAGTAGTACGGTCTTTGCGCCCATGCCCAGAAATATGTCAACCACACGGTCCGGATCAGCCTCACCAAGCAGCAGCTTTGCATCGTCGATGCTGGGGCGCAGGAAGGTGGCGTGCGGAACTGTGTCGAGGATCACGCCTCTCGCCTCCGCCAGCGTCCACAGCTTGAGGCGCAAGTTGGTGTCATAACAAATGGCGACGCCTGCTGCTTCCGCCACGGCAAGCGCATGCGCCACGGTGCTCCGCGCACTCAGGCTGATGGCCTGGCTGATGGCCGAAAAATGCAGGACGCGCGCGCCGCGGATGCAGGCTTCGTCAATGTCTCCGGGCTGCATGTGGCAGGCAGCCGATCCCTGCCGCACATATGTGAAGCGGTGGCCATCAGCGCCATGGGTGATGAAATAGATGCCGTTGGCATGTGCATCACGTTTTACCTGCGAGGCATCGACGCCTTCCTTCGCCCACAGGTCAAGCAGGCCATCACCAAACAGATCATCACCCACACGCGTGATGTAGCCAGTCGAGGCGCCAGCACGGGCGGCAGCAATGATGCAGTTTGATGTGTCGCCGCCAAAGCCCATGGCGAACGGGCCGTCCGCATGCAGCTGGTTGAATTCAGCCAGCGGTTCACCAATGCCGATGATGGCGGGGCTCATTGGCGAATTCACCAATTCTCAGACGCCCTCAACGATGACGATATCTGCCTCGCCGGCGCCGATGCGCTTGGCGCGGGCTGACTGATATTCATCCGAACGGTAGCAATCGAGGGCTGACTGCAGCGACGGAAATTCGATCACCACATTGCGGGGGCGGCCCTGCCCCTCCATCTGCTCATGCGTGCCGCCACGCGCCAGAATGGCAGCGCCATATTTCTTGAAGGCGATCGGCGCTCCCTCGGCATAGAACTTGTACTGGTCCGGGTTGGTGACGGTGACATGGGCTATCCAGTAGGCTTTCGGCATGGGCGCAATTCCTTTCGATGAGCGGCGAGGATTACCATTGTTTGCTGACCTTGCGATAGCTGAGCGGCGTCAGGCCCACGGCCTTGCGGAACTGACGGGTGAAGGCTGCCTGATCGGCATAGCCGGCAGCCAGCGCCACGGCGCTCACCGGTTCCGCCGTTTCACGCAGGAGCGCGCAGGCAGTGTCTATCCGCGTGCGCGCCACGTATTGCGCGAGCGAGATGCCGAACAGGCCCCGCACGCGCTGGTCCAGCTGCCAGGCGGAAAGGCCTGCATGCGCTGCAAGTTCCGCCACCGGCAGCGGCTGGTCGATATGGCGGCGCGCATAATCCAGAATGGCGGACACGCGTTCAACATCAGGCTGCGGCGCTGCGAACGGCCTGATGTCGCGTGACAGGCCGGTGAGGCCTGCGATGCGGCCTGCGGCATCACGCACGGGTTCCTTCCAGGTGAGGCACCAGCCTTGCTGGCCATCGGCGTAGAGGTGAAGTTCCAGTTCGCTCTCAATCGACTTGCCGTGGCGCAGAACGTCACGGTCTTGCATTTCGATACGCTCCGCCAAATGCCGTGGAAACAGTTCGGATGCGGCGCGGCCCAGAACCTCCGCCTTGCCTGATCGCCCCAGGCGGCGCACCAGAGTCTCGTTGACTGCGGTATAGCGGCCATCGGCATCCTTGGCGAAAAACACAATGTCCGGAACGCGGTCAAACAGGCTTTCCGTTGGCCAAATAGCAGCAATTTTACTTGGTTTCTGACTGAAATCCTTGTTCCTAGGCATGATTCATTTTGTGCTAAAATCACAGTTTTGGCCAGCGGTTTTGGCAAGACGGCGGGTTTTCTCCATGCTACCCGTGTTGGCATCGAAGAAGGAGAACCCCATGGCTTCCGTGTTCACCGGCTGCATTCCAGCCCTGATGACCCCCTGCACGCCTGACCGCAAGCCGGACTTTGCCGCGCTGGTGCGGAAGGGCAAGGAACTGATGGCAGCCGGCATGTCTGCCGTTGTCTATTGCGGTTCAATGGGCGACTGGCCGCTGCTCACTGATGCGGAGCGGCAGGAAGGCGTTGCACAACTCGCCAAGGCTGGCGTTCCCGTCATCGTCGGCACCGGAGCGCAGAACACCAGCATTGCGGTTGAACATGCGGCGCATGCCAAGCGCGTTGGCGCCAAGGGGCTGATGGTGATCCCGCGCGTGTTGTCACGCGGCTCATCGGTTGCTGCACAGCGCGCGCATTTTTCCGCCGTGCTGGAGGCTGGTTCACTTCCGGCTGTCATCTACAACAGCCCGCACTATGGCTACGAGACGAAGGCCGACCTGTTCTTCGAGCTACGGCAGAAACATGCGAACCTCGTGGGCTTCAAGGAGTTTGGCGGGGCGGCCTCGCTCCGCTATGCGGCGGAACACATCACCTCGGGTGACCCGTCCCTCACCCTGATGGTGGGCGTTGACACGCAGGTGGTGCACGGCTTCGTCAATTGCGGGGCAACGGGCGCCATTACCGGCATTGGCAACTGCCTGCCAAAGCCTGTGCTGCATCTGGTTGATCTCTGCAGCAAGGCGGCCAAGGGCAATGTGGTGGCTCGCGCCAAGGCCGAAGAGCTTGATCGCGCGCTGGGCGTTCTCTCCTCCTTCGATGAAGGGGCAGACCTGGTGCTATACTACAAGCACCTGATGGTGCTGGAAGGCAGCCCGGAATACGAGTTGCACTTCAACGCCAGCGATGCCCTCTCGCCCAGCCAGAAGGCCTATGCCACGGCGCAGCACAAGCTGTTCAAAGACTGGTATGGGAAATGGTCGGCGCATGCGTGAACTCAGCATCATCGACTCGCATACGGAAGGCGAGCCGACGCGGCTGGTGATGGCGGGCGGGCCTGACCTCGGTTCTGCAACACTGTTCGAACGGCGCAGGATTTTCACCGAGAAGCATGACTGGCTGCGTGCTGCCATCATCAACGAGCCGCGAGGCTACGCAGCCATAGTCGGCGCGCTGCTGTGCGAACCTGTTGATCCATCGCATGCGGCAGGCGTCATCTTCTTCAACAATGCCGGCATGCTCAACATGTGCGGGCATGGCACTATCGGGCTTGCTGTCAGCCTGCATCATGCGGGCCTCATCGACGAAGGAAGCCACAGGTTTGAGACGCCGGTGGGCAGCGTGAGCGTTGAACTGCTTGACGCACACACGGCGCGCATTGCCAATGTGCCGAGCTACCGCGCGGCGAAAGATGTGAGCCTTGATGTGCCGGGCATTGGCCGCGTTACCGGCGATGTGGCGTGGGGCGGCAACTGGTTCTTTCTCAGCCATGATGCGCCGTGCGCGCTTGAGCTTGCCAACCTCACCCGCCTTACCGATGCGGCAGATGCGGTGAAACATGCGCTCGCTGCACAGGGCATCACGGGAAAAGATGGCATGGAGATTGACCATATCGAATTCTTTGCCAAGCCCGCCTCGGGCGATGCGCACAGCCGCAACTTCGTGCTCTGCCCAGGACGCGAGTATGACCGCAGCCCGTGCGGCACCGGCACCTCGGCGAAACTTGCCTGCCTCGCGGCGGATGGCGTTCTCCAGCCCGGAGAGGAATGGGTGCAGGAAAGCATCATCGGCAGCCGCTTTACCGGCAGCTACCAGCCCGGGTCAAATGGCACCATCGTGCCCAGCATCACCGGCACGGCTTACGTGTGCGGCGAAGGAAAACTGCTGTTTGACGACAATGATCCGTTCCGGGGCGGAATCATCAACAGCTAGATTTCTTCACGCGGGCAAGCGACACCATGGATATTTCATCGCTCCTTGAATTCAATGATCCTGTCGGGAGCCGGGAGCGCATTGTGGATGCAATGCAGGACGCCTCGCCCGATGAGGTTCGCACTCTGAAGAGCCAGCTTGCGCGCAGCCATGGGCTGGTGCGAGAGTTTGAAGTGGCGCGCAGCATTCTCATTGACGCACGCCATCAAACGGGCGCCAGCGCGGAGGCAAATGCATTTGTCGAACTGGAGTGGGGCCGCTGTTTTTGTTCCGCCACGCATGATCCCTCACAGGTAACCGCAGCAGACAGGGAAACAGCAATGACCGCTTTTCTGGCGGCGCGTGATTTCGCAGAATCCGCCGGGCGCGATGATCTTGCCATTGATGCTCTCCACATGCTCGCATTTGCCGAGATTGCGCCGGAGCGGCAGTTGGAATGGACGCGTGTTGCGCTGGAGGTTGCTGAGAGGTCGAAACAGGAAAACGCCAGAAAGTGGCGCGCCAGCCTCAACAACAACCTTGGCTATGCGCTGCATCAGTCGAAAAAATTCGAAGATGCGCTATTGCATTTTGAAAGGGCGCTGGAGCTGCGCCAGCAGCAAGGCAATGCCCAAAACATCAGGATTGCCAAGTGGATGATTGCCTGGTCCTTGAGGTTTCTCAGTCGACAGACGGAAGCCATTGCGATGCAGGAACAGCTCGAAATGGAATGTGCGCAGGCAGGTGAACCAGACGTGCATGTGTTCAACGAGTTGGCCACCCTCCATGCCAATGCTGGTGACCATGCAAAGGCCGACAGGTATCGGAAGTTGGCAAGATCGGCCAGGGGGATCAAACGTTTAATCACGGCCTCCTGAGCTTGTCCGGCTTGCCGTCATGCGGGCCGAGCTTGCGGGGCGGCATGTCTTTCCAGTGCCGGTCGCCAATCTCGGCATTGCGCTTGGGATGCAGAGGATAGTCAATGCGGCTGCGTTGCCGCGAGGCTTCCCCGACAACAAGCAATCGCACATCGCGTTCCGTGTTATTGATGAAGGTGTGGGCAATTCCTGTGCCTGCGGGAAAGCCAACGGCGTCACCAGGCGCCAGCCGCTTGACGTGACCATCGAGCCAAAGGTCCGGCGTTCCTTCGATGACATAGACGAACTCTTCCTCGTCGGCCTCGGCATGCGGCCAAGACACGCGCCTGCCCGGCAGCAGACGCTCATGATGGACGCCAAGGCGCATCAGGCCAAAATGGGGACTGAAAGAAGCGCTGATCGACATGTTCTCGCTGTCGCCCGGGTAAGTATTGTCGCTGTCGCCCATTTCAATGTCGGCGTAGCGAACCATCACATCCTTGAACAATTTCTCGTTGCTGCTCATAGCGAATGATATTCCTCATAGCTGTTGCCGACGATTGCGACTGGAACAATTGTTGCGCCTTCAACGTTAATCGAGAGTCCACAGCAGGTCGACAGGTATTGGCAGTTGAGGTGCGACCCCTGCGGCTCTTTGGCGTTTCATTCCGCATTCCCATTGATAAATGTCAAAGCTGACCGCGACGGTCGGACTTACGTTCCTCTCCAAGACAACCGCTGGGAGACCAACATGACCTTTCGTCCTGAAGCACCTATTTCCAACAAGAGCCGCCGCAGTTTTCTGCAAGCCTCCGGCATCGCCACGGCCATTGCCGCGGCTGCGCCGTTGATGGCAGCATCCTCGCCAGCAGTGGCTGCTACGACCGCTGCGACGCCCGTTGACATCAGCAAACTGCCGCGCGTGCAGCAGAAGCTGGTGGCGCCGCCGTTCTTTCCCGAGCATGAGCAGATTGCGACCGGCGGGCCCAAGGTCGTCGAGATCACCATGGCCATCGAAGAAAAGAAGATGGTGATTGACGGCGATGGCACCGAGATCTGGGCCATGACCTACAATGGCAGCGTGCCGGGGCCGATGATCGTCGTGCACGAAGGCGACTATGTCGAGCTGACGATGAAAAACCTCAAGGAGAATATCCTTGAACACAACATCGACTTTCATGCCGCTACTGGCGCCCTGGGCGGCGGTGCACTGACCAAGATCGTTCCCGGGCAGGAAGTGGTGTTGCGCTGGAAAGCCACCAAGCCAGGCGTATTCGTTTATCACTGCGCACCCGGCGATGTGATGATTCCCTACCACGTCACCCATGGAATGAACGGCGCCATCATGGTGCTGCCACGCGATGGGTTGAAGGATGCCGGCGGCAAGCCAGTCAAGTATGACAACGCCTATTTCATCGGCGAGCAGGACTATTACGTCGCCAAGGACGAGAAAGGCGCCTACAAGAAGTATGACGCCTGCGGCGATGATCTTGCCGACTACTTGGAGACGATGCGGACGCTGACGCCTTCGCATGTGGTTTTCAATGGCGCCATCGGCGCGCTGACAGGCGACAACGCATTGAAATCCAAGGTCGGCGAAACCGTGTTGTTCGTGCATGCGCAAGCCAACCGCGACTCGCGTCCGCATCTTATCGGCGGGCATGGCAATCTCGTGTGGGAAGCTGGCAAGTTCAACGATGTGCCTTCGCGCGGGCTGGAGACCTGGTTCATTCGCGGCGGTTCGGCGGGCGCCATGATCTATACTTTCGAGCAGCCCGGCATCTATGCCTATGTCAACCACAACCTGATTGAAGCTGTGCTGCTGGGTGCTACGGCGCACGTCACGGTCGAAGGCGAGTGGAATGACGATCTGATGACGCAGGTGGTGAAGCCGCGCGATATACAGAGCTGATCATGCTTGAACTGGCTGCCAGCAAGATTGTGGCAGTCGCCATGGCGGCAGGGCTTATCAGCCTTGCCGCCACAGTTGCTGATCGGCATGGGCCGGCAGGACCTGCCTTTCAAACCTTGCAGATGGATGACGGCCAAAGCTTCAAGATGGCGCGATACGAAGTGACTCGCGGCCAGTGGCAGGTCTGCCATGAGGCGGGCGGCTGCAAACTTGCCGCGCCGCAAGGCGACGACAAGCTGCCGATGACCGGCGTCAGCGCTTTTGATGTGGCGGAGTACATTGGCTGGATCAACCGTGAAATGGGCGGCGGATACCGTCTGCCTAGCCAGGCAGAATGGCAAGCTGCGGCGCGCAACATGCCTAAACCTGTCTACAAGAAATTGTTCAGCGATCCGCGCCTTGCCTGGGCGGCGGATTACAATGCGATGCCAACAGTTCCGCGCAAGCTCAGGCCTTCCGGCGGCTTCGGCACGTTCGGCAATGGCATCTACGATCTTTCCGGCAATGTATGGGAGTGGACCTCAACCTGCGGCACGGCTGGTGTTGAAGCCGAGCGCTGCCCCGGCTTCGTAGTGGAAGGGCAACATGCTGCTGTGATTTCGGTCTTGGTCCGCGACCCGGCAAGCGGCGGATGTTCTTCCGGCACGCCGCCCGCGCATGTGGGCTTCAGGCTGGTGCGGGATTAACATTGCATTTCCTCATGCGCGGGCTCGACCCGCGCATCTTCTCGTGTTCCTTCGGTCGAGATGGCGTAGCTAGCCTATTCGCATGCCTGTAACCCTAGTGTAGGTTGTAGGGTGAGGTGTCAGGATGCCGCGATTCTCAAAGTACTTCGGTCTTAATGTAACTCAACACGAACTTGACTTCGTTGATGTCAGTAACGAGTTTGACATTCCTGTATATGTTGATCCATACGCTATTGAAGTAGCAGACGATCTTTGGTCCGGCAGAGCATCTGAACTAATTCGCGAGTTCTTTTTAGAGGTATTGGAGGCGCTGCGGCAGAACGATGATGGTCGGGCAACCCACCTGATGAGCAATCTTGCCGAACCACGAGAGACTTTTTTGGGGGTCTCATCAGAGAATCCCAATGGCCGCGGTGTGGTGGTAGTCCCCCCAAACCGTAAATGCCACCCTCGCGTTGTACCCTGGCCAAGGCCCATGGGATTTCAGCGATGCCTCCGGTCAGGGAGGCCTAGCGCTTGCGGGGATCACTTACACTTCTGGAGTATGCCCGTTCATAGCCTTTTCACCGTACGGTGTCAAGACTAAAATCACTTTCTAGGAATTTTTCTTCTAGGCCCCGAAATTGTCCCAGAAAGCCTTGGCCTTGGCGAAGAAGCCTTCGCTCTCCGGCGAGTTGTTGCGGCTTTCGGAGCCGAACTCCTTGAGCAGCTCGCGCTGGCGGCGCGACAGGTTGACCGGCGTTTCGACATTCACCTGGATATACATGTCGCCGAACTGGGCCGAGCGCAGCACCGGCATGCCCTTGCCCTTGAGGCGGAACTGCTTGCCGTTCTGCGCGCCTTCGGAGATCGCAACGCGCGCTTTCTTGCCATCAATCGTCGGCACTTCGATTTCACCGCCGAGGGTGGCAGTGGTCATCGAGATCGGCACCTTGCAGAACAGATCTGCCCCGTCGCGCTGAAAGAACTCATGCGGGCGCAAGCTGAGGAAAATGTAGAGATCGCCAGACGGGCCGCCGCGCAGGCCTGCCTCGCCTTCACCAGCGAGCCGGATGCGCGTGCCATCCTCAACGCCTGCCGGGATATTGACCGAGAGGGTGCGCTCCTTGGTCGTGCGGCCCTGGCCGCCACAGGCTGAGCACGGATCACTGATCACCTGGCCACGGCCCTGGCAGGTGGGGCAGGCGCGCTCCACCGTGAAGAAGCCGGATTGCGAACGCACGGCGCCTGCGCCCTTGCAGGTTGAACAGGTCTTGGGCGCAGTGCCGGGCTTGGCGCCCGAGCCTTTGCAAATTTCACAGGAAACAGCCGTGGGCACGCGAATCTGCGCCGTCTTGCCGGCGAAGGCGTCTGTTAATTCCACTTCCATGTTGTAGCGCAGATCGGCGCCGCGCGCCGCGCCTGAGCCGCCACGGCCGCCGCGCTGGCCGCCACCGCCGGCGCCACGCTGGCCGCCCATGAAATCGCCGAACAGGTCCTCGAAGATATCGGACATGGAGGACGAGAATTCCGGGCCAAAGCCTGCGCCACCGCCAGGCCCACGCCCGCCGCCCATGCCGCCTTCAAAGGCCTGATGGCCAAAACGGTCATAGGCGGCTTTCTTCTGGGGATCCTTCAGGACGTCATAAGCCTCGTTCAATTCCTTGAACTTGGCATCGGTTTCCTTGCTGCCATGGTTGGCATCGGGGTGGTATTTCTTGGCCAGATTGCGATAGGCAGTCTTCAACGCCTTCTCGTCCGCCCCCTTCGAGACGCCGAGTGTTTCATAGTAGTCGCGTTTGGCCATGAAGTTTCAGACTCGCAATGAAACCTCCCGACAGGCTGGCCCTGCCGGGAGGCATTGGTTCAATGCTTAGGACGATTTCTTGTCGTCGTCACCCACTTCGGTGAAGTCGGCGTCTACAACGTCATCGTCCTCGTCATCCTTGTCCATGTTGGGGACTTCGCCATCGGCGTTGCCGCCAGCACTTTGCGCCTTGTAAAGCGCTTCGCCGAGCTTCATGGAGGCTTTGGCCAGAACGTCGGTCTTTTCCTTGATGACATCGGCATCGCCGCCTTCAACTGCCGACTTGAGATCGGCAATTGCTGCTTCGATGGCCGACTTGTCCGCCGCCGGCACCTTGTCAGCATGCTCGGCCAGCGATTTGCCGGTCGAATGGATAAGGCCTTCGGCGTGGTTCTTGGCTTCGACCGCGTCCTTGCGCTTCTTGTCTTCGCTGGCGTTGGCTTCCGCCTCCTTCACCATCTTGTCGATCTCTGCGTCAGAGAGACCGCCAGAAGCCTGGATGCGGATCTGCTGTTCCTTGTTCGTCGCCTTGTCCTTGGCAGACACATTGACGATGCCATTGGCGTCGATGTCGAAAGTCACCTCTACCTGCGGCATGCCGCGGGGTGCAGGAGGCAGGCCGACGAGATCGAACTGGCCGAGCATCTTGTTGTCAGCCGCCATTTCACGCTCGCCCTGGAAGACGCGGATGGTGACGGCCGTCTGATTGTCGTCAGCGGTCGAGAACACCTGGCTCTTCTTGGTGGGGATCGTGGTGTTGCGGTCGATCAACCGGGTGAACACACCGCCCAGCGTTTCAATGCCGAGCGACAGCGGCGTCACATCAAGCAGCAGCACGTCCTTGACTTCGCCCTGCAGAACGCCCGCCTGAATGGCAGCGCCAATGGCGACCACTTCATCCGGGTTGACGCCCTTGTGCGGCTCCTTGCCGAAGAACTGCTTCACCGTTTCGATGACCTTGGGCATGCGCGTCATGCCGCCGACGAGAACCACCTCGTCGATCTGGCCGGCGGTGACGCCGGCATCCTTGAGGGCCTGGCGGCAGGGCTCAACCGTCTTCTGGATCAGGTCATCCACAAGCGCTTCGAGCTTGGCGCGCGTCAGCTTCAAGGTGAGATGCTTGGGGCCCGATGCATCCGCCGTGATGAAGGGCAGGTTGATTTCGGTCTGGGCCGAGGATGACAGCTCGACCTTGGCCTTTTCAGCCGCTTCACGCAGGCGCTGGAGGGCCAGCTTGTCCTTGCGCAGGTCGATTGCCTGCTCCTTCTTGAACTCGTCGGCAAGGTAATCGACAATGCGCATGTCGAAGTCTTCACCGCCGAGGAAGGTATCGCCATTGGTGGACTTCACTTCGAAGACGCCGTCGCCGATCTCGAGGACGGAGACGTCGAAGGTGCCGCCGCCAAGGTCATAAACCGCAATGGTGCCGGCGGAGCGCTTGTCGAGGCCATAGGCCAAGGCCGCAGCCGTTGGCTCGTTGATGATGCGCAGCACTTCAAGGCCAGCGATCTTGCCGGCATCCTTGGTGGCCTGGCGCTGGCTGTCGTTGAAGTAGGCCGGAACCGTGATGACGGCCTGCGTCACCGGCTCGCCCAGATAGCGCTCGGCGGTTTCCTTCATCTTGGTCAGCGTGAAGGCGGAAATCTGCGACGGCGCATATTTGGTGCCGCGGCTGTCAACCCAGGCATCGCCATTGTCGGCCTTGATGATGTTGTAGGGAACAAGCTTCTTGTCCTTGGCGACCATCGGGTCTTCCATGCGGCGGCCGATCAGACGCTTGATGGCGAAGAAGGTGTTCTCGGGGTTCGTCACTGCCTGGCGCTTGGCCGGCTGGCCGACGAGGCTTTCGCCATCCGTGGTGAAGGCGACAATCGAAGGCGTGGTGCGTGCGCCTTCGGCATTTTCAATCACCTTGGGCGTCTTGCCTTCCATGACGGCAACGCAAGAATTGGTAGTGCCAAGGTCGATACCGATAACTTTAGGCATGTGTCTTTCTCCTCTAGGCTGGCGGCGATTGGAAAAGCCCATTCAGGCGCTTATCCCGGGCCGCCTCCTCTAGCCCCGCATATGGTTTGCAATTCCCCGAATCCAAGGGGTAATTTTGATGGCCGGCTATATAGGGGCGGGCCATCCGCCGGGCAAGCCGGAAACGTGGAGATGTTCAATCATGGAGGGGCTTGGCCTCTACCCCGGAATGATCGACGGTGAAGGTCAGCGAGGGCTCGTTGCAGTCTTGCGCGAGGCGGTGGCCGATGCGCCCCTGTTCCAACCCGTTATGCCGAAAACAGGCAAGCCGTTCAGCGTGCGGATGACGAACCTTGGCACGCTGGGCTGGGTGGCGGACAAGGCAGGCTATCGCTATCAGCCCACGCACCCGGTAACGGGCAGGCCCTGGCCGCCGATTCCTGCCATGCTGCTGGAAGTCTGGGAAAAGGTTTCAGGCTATGCGCATCCGCCGGAGGCCTGTCTTGTCAATTTCTACTCGGGCACAGCCAAGATGGGCCTGCATCAGGACCGCGACGAGGAGGATTTTGAAGCGCCGGTGGTTTCCATTTCATTAGGCGACACAGCGCTGTTCCGGGTGGGCGGCACCGTGCGGGGCGGGCCAACGCAATCCTTCAAGCTATCTTCCGGCGATGTAGTTGTTCTGGGCGCTGCCTCGCGCCTTGCCTACCACGGCATCGACAAAGTCTATCCCGGCACCTCGAGCCTGTTGAAGGACGGCGGGCGGATCAATTTGACTATGCGGCGGGTGAGGAAGCCTTAGTTGGGTTCCATCTCTCGCTGCGCTCGGATGGAATGACGGTTTTGAGCTTTATACCCGTTCATCCGTGCATTGATCTTGGAGTTGGCCGGTGACGAGATGGCCTCCGTCGACCTGCCCATCGCTCATTGTCCAGCAGGGGAGGGCGAAGAAGTTGTTTAAATTCCAGTATTCGTCAGTCTTCCGCCTTGGCGACGCCGACCAGCGCCGGCCGCAGGCAGCGTTCGCCCACGGCGTAGCCTGCCTGGACTTCCTGCATGATGGTGCCGGGCAGCCTTTCGGCTGTCGGCACTTCGAACATGGCCTGGTGGAAATTGGGATCGAACTTCTGACCCACGGTTTCGACACGGCGGATGTTGTGGCGCTGGAAAACGTTGAGCAGCTCGCGCTCGGTCATGTCGATGCCATCGAGGAACTTCTTCATCACATCGTCGACAATCTCGCGCTCCTCCTCGGGTACCGCGGCCAGCGCGCGGGCAAGACTATCGGCAACCGAAAGCAGATCACGGGCGAAGTTTGAGGCGGCATAAAGCGTGGCTTCCGCCTTCTCGCGTTCGCCGCGCTTGCGCACGTTATCCATTTCGGCTGCGGTACGGAGCAGCCTGTCCTTGAGGCTCGCTACCTCTTCCTGCAGCGCTGCAATCTCAGCCTCGTGCGGCTCAGGTGGCGCTGC
Source organism: uncultured Alphaproteobacteria bacterium (assembly GCA_963814455.1). GTDB lineage: Bacteria > Pseudomonadota > Alphaproteobacteria > Rhizobiales > Aestuariivirgaceae > Aestuariivirga. The sequence goes on from CAWFCR010000002.1 coordinate 22,451, forward strand.
CTCAATCGGCGTTTCGATTTCAACGTCGGAGACATCGGTTTCACGCAAGGGGGCTTCGTCGCTCATTTCACACTCGGAAAAGATTGGGGAATGACCGCCATATCGGCCTTTGCCGGGAAAAATCAAGATGAGATGTCAGGGAGCCGTGATCTTCAGTGCTGCAGCTTTTGCCTTGGCGACCATTGCCTGCACTTCTCCCTCCGCCAGGGTTTCACATTTGTAGAAGGACATGTAATGCAGCCTGCAACGTGGAGCACATGCTCCGAGGATGGCGCTTTTCAATGTGCGGCGCAGCGGCTGCCGCATGACCAGCCGGTCTATCCACCAGGGCGATCCCAGCGTGGTGATGACCAACATGCGCTTGAGCCCGCGAAGTGCCGGTGTGATCGGGCCAAAATCGGCTGAATTATTGTAGGCAACGCCGGGCGCCCAGACACGATCAAACCAGCCCTTCAGGATTGCGGGAAAACCGAACCACCAGGTCGGGAAAATGAGGATCAGCGCTTCAGACCACTGCAGGGCTTCCATTTCAGGCGACCTGACAAGTGCGTCTTCGCCTGCGTAGAAGGCAATCCTCTCCGGAGCAGTGAGCGCCGGCTGAAAGGCTTCCTCGTAGAGATTGAGCGTACGAATGTCATGACCAGCCTCCCGCAAACTGCCTTCGACAGCTGCGGCAAAAGTCGTGCTCAAGCTCTTGGCAAGGGGATGCGCTGTCACAACGAGCACACGCATGCGCTACCCCAGCAGACGTCCCACCACCCGGGCGGTGTAATCCACCATCGGGATAATGCGGGAATAGTTCATGCGGGTGGGGCCGATGATGCCGAGAACGCCCACCACCTTTTCCTCGCTGTTCCTGTAGGGCGAGACGATGAGCGAGGAGCCCGACATGGAGAACAGCTTGTTTTCCGAGCCGATGAAGATGCGCACCCCTTCGCCTTCTTCCACCAAGCCGAGGAGTTGCATCAGCTCGTTCTTGTTTTCGAGATCCTCAAACAGCTTGCGCACGCGCTCCAGCTCATCCAGCGCCTTGGCATTTTCCAGCAGATTTGCCTGGCCCCTGACGATGAGGTTGCGTGGTGTGGCGGCCGTCTCACCCGACCAAATGGCAAGGCCGGTTTCCACCACGCGGGCCGAGGTCTCATCCAGCTCGCGGCGCAGCGCTTCAAGCTCGCTCGTCATGTGAACCTTCACATCGTCGATGGTCTTGCCGTGCAGGCGAGCCGACAGATAGTTGGAAGCGCGAATGAAGATTGCCGGGCTGAGATCAGCAGGAACATCAATGACACGGTTTTCGACGCTGCCATCCTCGCTCACCAGGATGACGAGCGCCCGGCCCGGCGACAGGTTGACGAACTCTATCTGCTTCAGCTTTGCATTGCTCTTGGGCGACATGACGATGCCGGCGCAATGCGAGAGGCCGGAGAGCAGCGTTGTCGCTTCACCCAGCACATCCTCTACCCGGCGGGGGCGGTTGGAAGCGGCGATCTCGGCATCAATCCTGGCGCGTTCCTCGGGCGCAAGGTTACCGACTTCAAGCAGCGCATCGACAAAGAAGCGCAAGCCTGCCTCAGTCGGCACGCGGCCAGCGGAGGTGTGCGGCGAATAAATGAGGCCGGTATCTTCGAGGTCCATCATGACATTGCGAACGGAAGCGGGCGAAAGGTTGGCCGGTAAAATGCGCGAAATGGTGCGCGAGCCTACGGGTTCACCTGTTTCAAGATAGGTTTCCACCAGCCGGCGGAAGATGTTCCGCGAGCGCTGGTCTAGATCTGCCAGCATGGAGGGGCCGTCCTCGCGGGGAAGCTTGGTGCGTTTCGTCATGACCCTAATGTAGGGGAGGGAACAGCATCTGTCATGGGCCGATGCTGCATGATCAAAAGGCTTTCACCCGCCAGCGGCTTCGGGCTAGAAGGCAGGCCACCGAGACCTCCTGAAAGGATATTTCATGCGCCCCTCAGGCCGCAAAGCTGACGAACTCCGCTCCGTTTCCCTCACCCGCAACGTCAACAAGCATGCGGAGGGTTCGTGCCTCGTCAAATTCGGCGATACGCATGTGATCTGCACCGCTTCGCTCGAAGAGCGGGTGCCGCCATGGCTGAAAGGCGGCGGCAAGGGCTGGGTGACGGCGGAATACGGCATGCTGCCGCGCTCCACCGGCGACCGCATGAAGCGCGAGGCGGCTTCCGGCAAGCAATCCGGCCGCACGCAGGAAATCCAGCGCCTCGTTGGCCGCTCACTTCGTGCCGTGGTCAACCTCGCGGCATTGGGCGAACGGCAGATCACGCTTGATTGCGATGTAGTGCAGGCCGATGGCGGCACGCGCACCGCGGCGATCACCGGTTCATGGGTGGCGCTGCATGATTGCCTCAAAGGCATGGAGGCACGCAGCCTGTTCCAGACATTTCCATTGATCGACCATGTGGCCGCCATCTCCTGCGGGTTGCATGGCGGGCAGGCGGTGCTTGATCTCGATTATGTTGAAGACTCAGGCGCCGAGACAGACGCCAACTTCGTCATGACCGGCGGCGGCGGCATCGTGGAAATCCAGGGAACGGCGGAAGGCGCGCCTTTCTCGGAAGAAAGTTTCCATGACCTGATGCGGCTGGCGCGCAAGGGCATCGGCGAACTGGTTGGGCTGCAGAAAGCAGCGCTTGCCTGATGCGGGCAGGGCCGATCCTCGAAACTGTTCTGTATGCGGAAGATCTTGCCGCAGTGCGGGTCTTTTATGAAAGCGTGCTGGGCCTTGAGGTTCAGGCAGCGCTTCCGGGGCGCTTTGTGTTCTTCCGCCACGGACAACAAATGCTGCTGGTGTTCAATCCGAAGGCAACATTGCAACAGGAGAGTGAACAGGGACCGCCGCCGCATGGCACGGCGGGGCCGGGGCATGTGTGCTTCCGGGCAGACAGCGCTGAACTGGCGAAGTGGCGCGAAACCTTCATAGCCATCGGCATCGCCATCGAAAAGGAGATGGACTGGCCAGCCGGCGGACATTCCCTCTATGTGCGCGATCCCGCCGGAAACTCCGTTGAATTTGCCGAAGCCCGCATCTGGGGACTTGCCGACATGCCGACATTGCGCAACCGCAAGATCCTGATCGCCACCCACAACAAGGGCAAGCTGGAAGAGTTTTCGCAGCTACTGGCGCCTTATGGCGTTGCAGACAGTCTCGGCAGGTTCACTTGCGTTGCCTGAACCCGAAGAGACTGAAAACACATTCATCGGCAATGCCCGCATCAAGGCCGTTGCCGCCAGCAAAGCTTCTGGCCTGCCGGTGATTGCCGATGACTCCGGCCTGTGCGTCGATGCCTTGGGCGGCGCGCCCGGCGTCTACACTGCGGACTGGGCCGGAGCCAACCGCGACTGGTCCCTCGCCATGCAGAAGGTGGAGGACAAGTTGCAGGAAGCGGGTGCGACGGCGGACGAAAAGCGCGGAGGCTCCTTCAACTGCACGCTCATTGTTCTGTGGCCGGATGGTTCGGAGCGCATTTTTGAAGGCGTGGCGCGCGGAACTTTGACTTGGCCACCGCGCGGGCAACTGGGCCATGGCTATGACCCGATGTTCGTGCCTGAGGGCCAGCCGCTGACATTCGCTGAAATGTCTGCCGAAGAAAAGAACAAGCGTTCGCACCGGGCGCTGGCGCTGGAGAAGCTGACGCGTGAACTCTTCTGAGGACGCATTCGGTCTCTATGTGCATTGGCCTTTCTGCAAGGCGAAATGCCCTTACTGCGATTTCAACAGCCATGTGCGGCATGAGGCGGTGGATGCCCGCTCCTTCTCCTCCTCACTGGTTGCGGAGATGCAATGGTTTGCGACCCGCACGCCGGGCCGCAAGCTTTCCTCGATATTTTTTGGCGGCGGCACGCCTTCGCTGATGCCGCCCGCTGCCGTGGCGGATGTGTTGGAGGGCGCTGCACGTCTGTGGCCGGTGACGCCGGATTGCGAGATCACGCTGGAGGCGAACCCGACCAGCATCGAGGCTGAGAACTTTCGCGGCTACCGTACGGCGGGCGTTAATCGCGTTTCAGTCGGCGTGCAGGCGCTTGATGCGGCAGACCTTGCGGCACTCGGGCGCCAGCATTCGCCAGAGGAAGCGCTCGCCGCATTTCGGCTTGCCGCAAAAATCTTTCCGCGCGTCTCTTTCGACATGATCTATGCGCGGCCGGGACAGAGCGTTGTTCAGTGGAAGCACGAATTGAAGCGCGCGCTGGCCGAGCAACAGGGGCACATGTCGCTCTACCAGCTCACCATTGAACCCGGCACGCGCTACTTCGACCTGCATGAGAAAGGCGCGCTCGTCATCCCTGAGGAAGATGTGGCGGCAGCGCTCTACGAAGTAACGCAGGAACTGACGGAGGCCGCCGGACTCCCAGCCTACGAGGTTTCCAACCACGCAGCGGCGGGGCATGCATCGCGCCATAATCTGCTGTATTGGCGCTACGGCGAATATGCCGGCGTCGGCCCCGGCGCGCATGCCCGCATTGCGGCCGGAACCAACCGGCTGGCAACGGTGGCGGAGAAACACCCGGAGACATGGCGCAATCTGGTTCAAGCACAAGGCCATGGCCTCATCGAACAAACGCAGGTGACGCCAACTGAACAGGCGCGTGAATACCTGCTGATGGGCTTGCGCATTGCGGAAGGCATTGACCGCAACCGTTATGAAGCGCTGACCGGCAAGGGGATGGATGAGGCGCGGCTTGAAAACCTCATCGGCCTCGGTCTCGTTGAGCGGCAGGGCAACCAGCGGATTGCCGCTACGGCTGCGGGGCGGCAGGTGCTCAATGCCGTTATTGCCGAACTCGCGGATTAGGCCGTAAGGTTTCAGCCCATGCAGACGCCAACCACCCCTGCCCGCTATGTGATCGGCGCCCACAGTTTCGATGCGGCGCGGCTGCAACCCGGCCTCTATATCGTGGCAACGCCTATCGGCAACCTGGGCGACATGACAGTGCGGGCGCTGGCAACGCTGGCGGCGGCTGATGCCGTGTTGTGCGAGGATACGCGCGTTACCCCCAAATTGCTGGAACGCTATGGCATCCGCGCAAAGCTCATCTCCTACCATGAGCACAACGCCGCAAAGCTGCAGCCCGGCATCATCGACCGGCTGAAAGCGGGCGAGGCGCTGGCGCTGGTGAGTGATGCAGGCATGCCGCTCGTCTCCGACCCCGGGCAGCGGCTGGTGGCGGGCTGCATCGAGGCTGGCGTGATGGTGACGACGGTTCCCGGCGCATCCGCCGTGCTCTCGGCACTCGCACTCTCTGGCCTTGCGTCCGAGCCCTTCAGTTTTCTCGGGTTTCTTCCCGCCAAGGCAGGGGAGCGCAAGCGGTTGCTGGCGCAATTCCTTGCAACGCCTGCAACACTCATCTGCTTTGAAAGCCCGCATCGCATCATCGACACACTGAAAGAGTTGACCGAACTTGCCCCCTCACGCAGCATTTCCATGGCGCGGGAAATCACCAAGCTGCATGAGGAGGTACTGCGAGGCCTTGCCTCCGAAGTGGCGGATACACTCTCGGCACGCGACAGCGTGAAGGGCGAAGTCACGCTGGTCATCGGCCCGCCTTCCGATGATGAGCGCGTGGTCAGCGAAGCAGATATCGAAGCAGCCATCGACGCGGCGCTGCAAGGCATGTCCGCCTCGCAGGCGGCGGCGCATGTGGCCAAGTCGCTCGATCTGCCGAAGAAGGATATCTATGCCCGCATCCTCGCGCGAAAGAGCTGAGGCGCGCGGGCCGGCTGGCCGAGTTTGCAGCCCTCATGGCGCTGCGGCTTAAAGGCTACCGGTTGCTGGCGCGGCGCTACAAGAGCGGGGCGGGGGAAGTTGACCTCATCATGCGGCGGGGAGAGGTGACAGCCTTTGTCGAGGTGAAAGCGCGCGCCAGTGTTGATGCCGGCGTGATCGCGGTGACGCCGCACCAGTCACGCCGCATATCAGCGGCGGCGCGGCACTGGATGGCGAAGGATGCCCGCGCCCGCAATGGCATCTGCCGTTTTGACATCGTGGTGGTGAGCCCCTATCTCATCAGCCATCATATCGAGAATGCCTTCGAGGGAGTTGACTAGCCATGGGGCTGAAGGTTGCTGTTCAGATGGATGCCATCCATTCCATCCACATCGATGGCGACTCCACCTTCGCGATCATGCTGGAGGCGCAGGCGCGCGGCCACAAGCTGTTCTACTACCAGGTGCCGCAACTGGCGCTGCGCGATGGCTCGCTGTTTGCGCGCGGGGCTGACATCAAGGTGAAGGACAAGGCGGGAGACTTTTTCGAGCTAGGGGACGACAAGAGCATTGATCTTGCCACGCAGGACGTCATCCACATGCGGCAGGACCCGCCTTTTGACATGGGTTACATCACCGCCACTTACTTGCTCGACACCATTCATCCGAAGACGCTGGTGGTGAATGACCCGACGGAAGTTCGCAACAATTCGGAAAAACTGTTTCCACTCACCTACCGGCAATTCATGCCGGATACGTTGATCACGCGTGACATTGATGAGATCAAGGCCTTCCGCCGCGCGCATGGCGACATCATCCTCAAGCCGCTCTATGGCAATGGCGGGGCGGGCGTGTTCCGCCTGCAGGATAGCGACCAGAATTTTTCCTCGCTGCTTGAGTTGTTCACGCAAGCCTTCGCGCGCGAGCCGTTCATTGCGCAGAAATACCTGCCCGCCGTGCGCAAGGGCGACAAGCGCATCATCCTCGTCGATGGCAAGGTGGCGGGCGCCATCAACCGCGTGCCGGCGGAAAATGAAAGCCGCTCCAACATGCATGTGGGCGGCCGGGCTGAGCCTACGACGCTGACCAAGCGCGAGCATGAAATCTGCGAGGCAATGGGGCCGGACCTGAAGAAGCGCGGGCTGATCTTCGTCGGCATCGACGTGATCGGCGATTATCTCACCGAGATCAACGTCACCTCACCCACCGGCATCCGCCAGGTGAAGCGCTTCGGCGGCAACGACATCGCGCGCGATGATCTGGGACGCGATAGAGGCGCGGCGGTAGCATTCTGGTTTCATTTCCCTCAAGGTGCGGGGTTCCCGCTTCGCCAGACTTCGGCCATAAATCTACAGATCATGCGCGATACAGTCGGCTGGGGTTTTGTCCTCTGGCTGGTCGGGTATGTGCTGGGGTTCGCCCTGTTCTTCGTGGTCGACCCTGCAGTCATGGGCTGGATCATCATGCCCGTTTGCATCGTACTCACATTGTGGGTGCTGACGCGAAAGGTGCAAGCCCAAGGCATGGGGCGTTACCTGATGATTGCCATGGTGTGGACTGCAATGGCCATTGGCCTCGACTGGCTTTTTATAGTCAAGCTGCTCAGCCCGCCAGACGGCTACTACAAGCTTGATGTCTATTCTCTACTATGCATTGACGTTCATCCTGCCCGTCGCTGTTGGGGCTTATCGGGCGCGAGCCTGAACGACGGCGTGGCAGTCTCACGCCTTGTCGCCGCTGATCCACACCACCGCGAGCACAGCGCCGCAGACAGGCCTGAGGAGCTTCACCGCCTCCTCCACATGCGCGCCAGATGTCGCCACATCATCCACCAGGATGACGGGGCCTGGCACTTTCTCCACCAGTGTCATCGGCGGGCGGCGGGCATTGTTCTTGGGATGCGATGAGCCCTTTTGCGGGGTAGCCGCGAGAGCCGGCACAACAGGCAGGTGGAGCAATGCCGCCAAGGCGCGGGCTATTTCCCGCGACAGGCAGCTATCGGCCGCTGAGTGGCCGCACGGCATGGGCACGACAGCGCGAAAGGCGCTGGCGCCGACAAGACTGTTGATCTCGCGGGCCATGCTGGCGGCAATTGTTGCCGGCAGTTCTGGCGGGATATTCTGCTTCAAGGCCTTGAGCGCTTCCAGCTGGTAAGTTCGGATCGCCTGCCGCCAACTGGCAAGCGTCAGGTAGCTGACATCCTTGCGTTCATGGATGGTGCGCCGCGGCACCAGAGTTTTCAGCAGGAAGAGCAGCGATGGTTCCTGCGGCGGCTTTGCTTCGCCCTTGGCCTGGCGGCCGATGCGGGCATCGAGCTTGCGCATCTGCGCTGGTGAAGTCGGTCACGTCATGGACGGTGACGAACAGAAAATATTCGCGCGTATCGGTCGGGCTGAAGGGCGCTACATTGATGCGGAAGACATGGCGGATGCCGTCCTTCCCCTCACTCACCACTTCAAATTCAGGCGGCGACAGGCGCGTTGCCAGCGCATGCGCATAGAGCCAGCCAATCGCCTCCGAGGCGGGCGCCGGAATTTCCGCATGGCGCTTGCCGACCATGTTCTTGCGGTCTTGCCGCCAGCAGGGTGCAGAGCGATTTGCTGGCCGCAAGGATGGTGAGGTTGGCATCAAGCAGCGCGCGCGGCTCAGGCGAGGCATCAACTTCGTTGCGGATATCCGCAAGCGTTCCGGTGATGGTTACATCCGAATGCGGGTCGGCCAACTGTTGCTGCTGCTTGCCAAGCTCCTTGCGCATGAGCTTGACGATGCTGGTGAGCGTGGCGCGCTGAACGGCAGTTGGCTTGGGGTGCGGCTGCGCGCCGAACACCAGCAGTGCGGCGCTGATCTTGCTCGCCACCAGCACCGGCTCGCGCAGGAAGAAATTCGCATTCGCCGATGCCAAGGCGGGCGGCAGTCGCAGAAATTTCGCCGCCGGGCTTGAGGTCGGTGATCACCACCCGGTCTTTCGGGCCATACTGCGACTTGGCAAAATCAAATTCGTAACTCTTGTAGCGGGCCGCAAGACCATGGCTGCCAATGCCGCGCTTGACGCCATCAACGCTATAGAGAAGCACCGCCACTTCGCAGTCCAGCAACTCGGCGGCAGAGCGGCAAAGCTCGTCAAACACCGCGCTCGCCGCGGCGCGGCGCTGGCTGGTTGCTGCTTCATTCATGCCGGATGGTTTCATGCATTGGTCTGTTCCATCTTGAAAAGTGCCGTGACCTAAACATGATGCCCGCCCCAACGTAAGGGCTGCGTTAATGTTCACTAAATGTTCTTGCAACGGAATCTGCCCTCCGCTAGCGTCAGGTGTCTGTTGGGTGGGAGAGCAAGATGACATCACGGGTGGCGACGGTGGCGTTTCAGGGCATCGAGGCGGTGCCGGTTGATGTGCAGGCGCAGTTTCTTTCAGGGCAGGTGCAGTTTCATATTGTCGGCCTGCCGGACAAGGCAGTGGCCGAAAGCCGTGAGCGGGTGCGGGCGGCGCTGCATGCCATAGGTTTGGCGCTGCCGGGAAAGCGCCTCGTCATCAACCTTTCGCCTGCCGACCTGCCGAAGGAAGGCAGCCATTTCGACCTTCCGGTTGCGCTGGCCGTGCTTGCTGCATTGGGCGTGCTGCCGCCGGACTTCCTTTCGCGCTATGTGGTTCTGGGGGAACTGGCGCTGGATGGCGCCATCATGGCTGTTGCTGGTGCGCTGCCTGCGGCGATGGCCGCCAATGCAAGAGGGATGGGGCTGATCTGCCCGCAAGCTTCCGGCCCCGAAGCCGCCTGGGCTGGCGAGGATGTGGATATTCTCGCCCCCGCCAATCTCATCCAGCTCATCAACCATGTGAAGGGCACGCAGGTTCTCTCTGCCCCCAAGGCGATGCTGGCGCCGGAGGTTGGCGTGCTGCCGGACCTTCGCGATATCAAGGGGCAGGAAAGCGCCAAGCGGGCGCTGGAGGTTGCCGCCGCTGGCGGCCATCACCTGCTGATGGTCGGGCCGCCGGGAGCGGGCAAGAGCATGCTGGCGCAGCGGTTGCCTTCGATCCTGCCTGCGATGGATGCGCGCGAGATGCTGGATGTTTCCATGGTCGCCTCGCTCGGTGGCGAAGTGAAGGATGGCAGGCTGTCACGCGCCCGGCCATTCCGTGCCCCGCACCACTCCGCCTCAATGCCGGCACTTGTGGGCGGCGGCCTGCGGGCCAAGCCCGGAGAGATGGCGCTGGCGCATCATGGCGTGTTGTTCCTTGACGAGCTTCCGGAATTTCAGCCGCGCGTTCTCGAATCCCTGCGGCAACCGCTGGAAACGGGGGAGACGGTGGTGGCGCGCGCCAACTATCACGTCACCTATCCGGCGCGCTTCCAGTTTATCGCCGCGATGAACCCGTGCAAGTGCGGCATGGCGGGCGAGGCTGGGCACACATGCCGCAAGGGGCCGCGCTGCGCCACCGATTATCAAGCCCGCATCTCCGGCCCGCTCTTGGACCGCATGGACATTCAGATCGAGCTGCCAGCGGTGAAAGCGTCCGACCTCACCTTGCCGCCGCCTGCCGAAGGCAGCGCCGAGGTGGCGCGGCGGGTGGCGACAGCGCGCGCGCTGCAGAGAATGCGTTTCGAAAAGCTGGGGCGGCCGCAACTGCGCACCAATGCGGAAGCAGATGGATCATTGCTCGAAGAAATCGCCCGGCCCGACAAGGCTGGGCTCACACTGCTCCGCGATGCGGCGGATGCGATGAATCTTTCCGCCCGCGGCTATCACCGCGTGTTGCGGGTGGCCCGCACGCTGGCTGATCTTGATGGGCGCGAAGACATGGCGCGGCTTCACATTGCCGAAGCGCTGAGTTACCGGCAGAAGCTGGCGTCATTCCAGATAGCGGCTTGACGCCCTGCTTCACGCCGCGTCGGCATATTCCTTGGCTGTCTTGGCGCCGGTGATATAGGCCACCACATCCTCGCCGCTGGTTTCTTCCTTGCGGAGATTGGCAACGATGCGGCCACGGCGGAACACGATGATGCGGTCCACCAGGTCAAACACTTGCCGCATGTTGTGCGAGATAAGGATGAGCGGTTCGCCGTTGGCCTTTAGCGTTTTGACGATGTTTTCGACCTGCGCCGTTTCCTGCACGCCCAACGCAGCTGTCGGCTCGTCCATGATGATGAGCTTGGAAGCAAACGTCGCGGTGCGGGCAATCGCCACGCATTGGCGCTGGCCGCCAGACATGCGGCGGATGGTGTTGGAGAGGCTCGGGATCTTCACCCCGGTGCGCTTGAGGGCGCCCTCGGTTGCGCTGCGCATGGCCTTGCGGTCGAGGATCGAAAAGGGGCCGAGATTGAACAAAATCTTCTCGCGTCCGAGGAACAGGTTGGACGGCACGTCGAGATCATCCGCCAGCGCCAGCGTCTGGAACACGGTTTCAATTCCGGCTTCTCGCGCATCAATGGGGCTTTTGAAACTCACTTCCTTGTCGTGGAAGATGATCCTGCCGCGGGTCGGCTGCTCTACTCCGGTGAGTTGGCGCACGAATGTGGACTTGCCGGCGCCGTTGTCACCCATGATGGCCACATGCTCGCCTTGGCGCAGTTCGAAGTTGGCATTCTCCAACGCATGCACGCCGCCATAATGCTTGGTCAGGCCTTCGGTCTTGAGGACAATGTCGGACATCTCTAGCTCCTTGCAGCACTGCGGCGCTGACGCCACTGGTCAAGCACGACGGCAGACACGATGATGACGCCCATCACCATCTCCTGGTAATAGGCATCAAGCTTCATGAAGGTGAAGCCCGAGATGATGACGCCGAAAATCAGCGCGCCGAGAACCGTGCCGATGATGGAGCCGCGCCCGCCGGAAAGCGAGACGCCGCCGATCACCGTCATGGCGATAGCCTGCAACTCATACATGATACCCATGCCGGCCTGGGCGGTGAGGTTTTTAGAACTCAGGATGATGGCGGCGATTGAGGCAAGCGCGCCCGCGATGGTGTAGACCAGGATCTTGTGGTTCTCGACCTTGATGCCAACAGTACGCGAGGCCTCTTCATTGGAGCCGATCGCGAAGCAGTGCTTGCCGTACTTCGTGTAAGTGAGGATGAGCTGGAAGAGTATGGCCAGCACGATGAAAATGATGACCGGGTTCATGCCCTTGCCGATGGCAGCAAAACTTTCGGTCGGGAACGAGATCGGGTTGCCCTTTGACCACCATTTCGAAAACCCGCGCGCCGAAACCATCATGCCGAGCGTGGCAATGAAGGGCGGAATGCGGGTGTAGGCAATGATCGCGCCATTCACGAAACCAGCAATGACTCCGCAAGCGATGCCCACCAGAATGGGAATGATGACGGGCAAGTCCAGCCAGCCAAGCTCCGGGAAAATTGCCTTGGGATTGGGGTTGCCGTTGACCATGGCGACTTGCGCAAAGGACATGGCGATCATCGCAGTTGCGCCGACAATGGACCCTGACGACAGGTCGATGCCGCCGGAAATGATCACCTGCGTCACGCCGAGCGCAATGATGCCTATGATCGACACCTGCAAGATGATGATCTGCAAACGCTGCTCGTTGAACAGTGTCTTGGCGTTTTCCTGCGAGTTGAGCAAAAAGCTGTCGCCGATGAAAAGACGGCCCATGATCTCGAAGATCGCGACGATGGCAATGAGCGCCAGCAGCACATTGAACTCCGGCGGCCAGGCCCGCTTGGACCTGTCATAGCTGAGGCCGCCAACACCTTGAACTTCCTTTGCCATGACAACCCCTCCCCATCTGCCGATGCGAGCCCATTTCAAGGGCGAAGTCTTTTGCTGATCCTAGCCTGTGCCGGGATTTTGTGAAGCGTAAGCTTCTGTTGCCTCACCGCCCCGGCACGGTGAGACAACAGAAACCGGTCAAAGCGATGAGCGGCGCCACAGCACCGCCCACCCATTGCGATATCAAGAAGCGATTAGTTCTTCTTGAGGAAATCACCGATGTTGGCAGGGGTGACGAGCTGGAAGGGGATCCACACCTTCTGCTCAACCGCTTCGCCCTTGGCGAGCTTGATCGCCGCATCAAGAGCGCCAGCGCCCTGGCCTGCCGCGTCCTGGAACACGGTCACGTCAAGGTCGCCTGCCTGCATGGAAGCCAAGAGCATCCTGGGTTGCGTCAACGCCGCCGACGATCATGGTCTTCATGTCGACGTTGGCTGCCTTCATGGCCTGGATGGCTCCGATCGCCATTTCATCGTTGTTGGCGATGACTGCATCGTAAGGCTTGCCGGCCGAGATCCAGTTGGTCATCAGGCTCTGGGCCTGGTCGCGTGACCAGTTGGCGGTCTGCTCGTCGACGATGTTGATCTTGACGCCGCAATCGGGTCCGCCGATCACATCATGAATGTCCTTGGTGCGCATGACTGCGGCCTGGTTCGACAGTTCGCCCATCATCACGTAGACGTTGGCTTCAGCTTTGCCTGCTTCCTTGAGGAGACGGCAGACTTCCTTGGTTTCGAGCGTGCCGGAGTCGACTTCGTTGGAGGCAACGAAAGCCTGGTTGTCTGGCAGCGTGTCGATGTTGATCGGCTGGCGGTTGACATAGACCAGCGGGATGTTGGCGGCGGCAGCGGCATCCGACATGGCCTGGGTGGCAGAGGTATCTACCGGGTTGACGATGATGGCCTGCACGCCCGAAGCAGCGAAGTTCTTGATCTGGTCAAGCTGCTTGGCGACATCGTTGCCAGCGTCTTCGATCTGGACTTCAGCGTCCATGCCCTTGGACTGGGCTTCGATGCCGTTGCGCAGCACGGTGAGGAAGTTGTCATCGAACAGCGCCATGGAAACGCCGATCTTGGTGGCAGAGCAGCGCCGAACCGGACATGAGTGCGGTCATGGCGGCGGCAAGAATGAATTTCTTCATACAGAGTACTCCTCGTTCAAAGCGTCCGGCGGCGCCAAGGGTTGACCGGAGGCCCGTGCATGGCGCGGGCGGCAAGTTTGCAGCTTCGCCTTGCTCAACCTCTCCCTCAGGAAAGGCCGGCAGCACATGATGGAACAAGCCGGGGACGCTTCTTGTGCGCCATCGATCCTCCCTGTGCCGTATCCCCTTATGGTTGGGGATTTCGAAGGCGCAGTACCGAAGATAGAATATTTGAGCTATCTTGGTTCTGATTTGAACAGAATATTCCAGAAAGGGCGGGAGTCAATGAATGCTCTGTGTCACTCTCAAAAACTATCAGAATCCATCATTGCCTTGACGACCGCGTCTGACAGACTCTCAGATGTTTTCGCGAATGTAAATTTCCGCTGGCAGATTCCAACTTCCCCGCGCGCCCTCGCCGCCGTTGCCAGCTGCACTGGCCATCTCCTGGACAGCGCGCGCCGCAAGAAGGCGGAGAGGGGTCGCCAGCACCAGGTCCACAGTGCCGTCAATCAGTGCGGTGCGGGTCGCCGGTATCAACTCGTTGCAGACAGCGATGATGCGATCTCCTGCTTTCTCGTCACGCAGCGCCTGCACGAGGCCCGGCATGCCGCCTCCCGACATATAGATGCCGACAAGATCCGGATTGCTTCCTATCATGTCAGTCACCGCTTCATGGGCGATGCGGTCATCATCCAGATTGACGATCGGCTCCAATAGTTGGAAGTCAGGCGCATTCTCCCGCATGTAGCTGCGAAAGCTGATCTCGGCTGTTTCCTGGTTGAGGTAGCGGTGGGAGCCTAGCATGATGCCGATCTTGCCGTGGCGCCTGGCCATGCGCGAGATGGCCCAGGCGGCGGTGCGGCCAGCCTTGCGGTTATCGACCCCAATGTGGCCGCGCGCTGCGGGTGAAGCCAGTTCGCTGAGCAAAGTGAAAACGGCAGTGCCTGCAGCCGTCACCTGTTCGACCGCGTCACTGACCAGCGGATGCTCGACCGAGACTACGGCAATCACATCCACCCTGCGGCTCATATCAACGATGCGGGAGGCAATAGTTGCCGGCAGGATCTCTTCGACGAATTCAATGATGGCTTTGCCGCGCACGAAGCTTGCCGCCTTGACAGCCGCCTGAAGCTCGTCGGCAAAGTTGCGGTAAAAATCATTGCCGCGCTTTTGCAGCAGAAAACCGAAAGTGCAGGAGGGTATTTCGGTCAGCCGCTGCTTGAGAAGCCCAGTGGCGTGGTAGCCGATCTGCTCGGCGGCAGCGACGACACGCTCCGCCGTAGCGGTGCGCACAGGGAGGCGGCGGTTAAGCACGCGGTCAACCGTCGCAACGCTGACGCCTGCGGCGCGTGCCAAGTCCTCAATCGTTGCACGTTTGCCCATGGACGCCACCGGGTTACAGCTGGTCAGTCTTCATCATTAGCAGGTGATTGGTTTTGATGCAATTTGATAGATTGTTGCAGCACCTGTTGTCAGCACTGCCGACGATGGTTATGAGATTGCAGCTTCATGGAGATAGCCGGTGACTACAGCCATCACCTCGAAAGATTACAGCCTGACAGGTTCCAGCGCGCAGCAGGCGCTGGAACGCGGGCTTGTTTCCGCCTCCTGGTTCCAGTGCCCCATCCCGCGCAAGCAGCTGAAAGAATTGATGCAGCGCCGCGATGGGCCTGCCATCCGCGATACTTTGATGTGGATTGCAGCCTTCCTCGTGTTTGGGGGGGTTGCCGTTTTCTTCTGGCCAAGCTGGTTCAGCCTGCCCTTCTTCCTCGTCTATGGCGTGCTGTATGGCTCGTCGAGCGACTCGCGCTGGCATGAGTGCGGACATGGCACCGCCTTCAAGACCGCATGGATGAACAATGCCGTTTATCATGCCGCCTGCTTCATGATCATGCGCGAACCCGCCATCTGGCGCTGGTCGCATACACGGCACCACACCGATACCATCATCGTCGGCCGCGACCCGGAAATTGCCGTCATGCGGCCGGTGTGGATGATGAAGGTGGCGCTTCTGTTCCTCGGCATTCCGCAGGTGTGGGCCGCCAGCAAGGGCTTGCTGCGCCATGCCGGCGGCCACCTGACCGAAGACGAGAAGACCTTCGTGCCGGAAATGGAGCGGGACAAGATCTATCTGGTGGCGCGCATCTGGCTTGTCATCCACCTGGCGGTGATTGGTTTCTCCCTATGGATGGGATCGATTCTGCCTATGCTGCTCGTCGGGCCGCTGCCCAGCATGTATGGCGCGTGGCTGCATGTGATGACCGGGCTTACGCAGCATGGCGGGCTTGCCGAAGACGTGCTCGATCACCGGCTCAATAGCCGCACCGTTTACATGAACCCGGTGCTGCGCTTCATGTACTGGAACATGAACTATCACATCGAGCATCACATGTTTCCGATGGTGCCCTATCACCAGCTGCCGAAACTGCATGAAGCGATGAAGCCGTGGACTTGCGAACCCAACCACGGCATCATAAATGCTTACCGTGAAATACTGCCTGCCCTGTGGCGTCAGCGCACGGAGCCTGACTACAGGATCGTGCCGGTGCTGCCGGAAGGACCGAGACCCGAAAAACTTGCTGCCGAATAGGACGCCACATGCCGAACTGGATTGAAGCCTGCTCCACCGATGACATTGACGCCGAAGACGTCAAGCGCTTCGATCACGGGGCGCGTACCTTCGCCATTTATCGCTCACCCGATGACACATTCCATGCAACCGATGGACTGTGCACGCATGAGAAAGTTCACCTGGCAGACGGGCTGGTGATGGATAACATCATTGAATGCCCCAAGCACAACGGCCGCTTCGATTACAAGACAGGCGCCGCCAAGGGCGCGCCCGTGTGCATCAACCTCAAGATCTATCCGGTGAAAGTCGATGGCGGCAAGGTGCTGATTGACATCGGCTGAGCCAGCAGACGGCGGCATGGTGATCGTCGGCGGCGGGCGCGCTGGCGCACGCGCAGCCATTGCTTTTCGCGAAGAAGGCTATCAGGGGTTGGTGACACTCGTTGGTGACGAGACGCTTCTCCCCTATGACCGCCCGCCGCTGTCGAAAGCCGCAATATACGAAGAAGGCGCGGAAGCGCCTGTCCTGCTGCTCGATGCGGATACGGTGAAATCGCTTAACGTGACACTGCGCAGCGGTTCACCCGCCGCAAGAATTGACTGCGCAAATCGCATCCTGCATCTCGCGGATGGGTCGCGCATTGACTTACGACAAGCTGCTGCTGGCGCCTGGCGCCATGGCGCGCAATCTCTCCACCCCCGGCGGCGAGCGCGCCCTGACGCTGCGCGACCATACGGACGCCGAGCGCCTGCGCAATGCCTTCTCGCCAGGATGCAAGGTCGCCATCATCGGCGGCGGTTTCATCGGCCTTGAACTTGCGGCAAGCGCTGCAAAGCGCGGCTGCCAAGTTGCGCTTATCGAAATGCAGCCCCGCATCCTCATGCGCGGCGTGCCGGAAGAAATCGCAACATTGGTGAAGCAGCGCCATGAGGCAGCGGGAACCAGCATCATCACCGGCGTTGGCATCAAGCAGATCACGGCCAGCAGCGTTGAACTGGCGGATGGCCGCAGCATCGCCGCCGAAATCGTGGTTGCGGGCATCGGCGCTGCACCGCGAACTGCATTGGCCGAGGCGAGCGGGCTGACGATCGACAACGGCATCGCCTGTAACGGCCAGTTGCAGACTTCCGACCCCAACATCTATTCGGCAGGCGATTGCTGCTCGTTTCCGCATCCGCTGTTTGGCGGCTCACGCATGCGGCTTGAATCCTGGCGCTCGGCCGCCGACCAGGCGGCCGTTGCCGTGCGCAACATGCTGGGCGCGGGCGAGGAGTATGCGGCTGTTCCATGGTTCTGGTCCGACCAGCATGACCTGACGCTGCAGATCGCCGGTATGCCGTCCGCCGGCAGCGAGATAGTGCGCCGCCAGATAAATGAAAATGCTTTCATTCTGTGCAACCTCGCCGCCGATGGAACGCTGGTGGGCGCCGGCGGCATTGGCACCGGCAACAGCATTGCCCGCGATGTCCGCCTGCTTGAAATGCTCATCGGCAAGCGCGCCAAGCCGGACAAATCGGCGTTGGCGGACGCATCGTTTGCCCTCAAGGGCCTGCTGAAGGGGTGATTGCGTAAAATTTTACGCACCCGATTCACTTCCGATTCACTACCAAATTAGCATTCAATTTAAATTAAAGTCAGAAGCGTGGATAAAGATGCGCAGGAGCATCATGCGCACGCTGATCGACAAAATAAGAAACAATGAACTCGCGAGCTTCGATGTTGAGCCGCCAAGCCGGCGGCTGCCGCGCGGATACCAGTTCTTGTGGACGATGGGCCTGTCCTCGATTGTGCTCTCGCTTTTCATCGTTGCCGGCACCGGCTTTCAGGCACTGGAGCCCTCCAGCATCATCATCGTCGCCAGCCTGCTGTTTGCCTTTACGGTGGCGGTAAAGAGCGTGGGCGAACGGCATGCCGCCAACAGCGCAGTTGAAGAGTTGAACAGGACCATCACCGCCCTCAACGAGGCGCGGCTGCAGGCAGAAGCCTCAAACAGCGCCAAGACGCGCTTTCTTACCACCATTAGCCATGAAATCCGCACGCCGATGAACGGCATCATCGGCATGGTCGGCCTGCTGCGCGAAACCGGACTGACGCCGGAACAGGAAAACTATGCGCGCGCCGCCGACTCTTCGGGCCGCGCCCTGCTCTCGATCGTCGATGAGATTCTGGATACGTCAAAGGCCGAGTCCGGCGCCCTTGATGTGGTCGCCAAACCTTTCGATCTGGCGCCGCTGGTTGAAAGCGTCGTCGAACTGCTGGCGCCCCGCGCCCATGCCAAGGGCATCGAAATCTCCGGCTTCGTGGCCGGCGAAGTGCCGTCCCGCATAGTCGGCGATGAGCAGCGGCTGCGGCAAGTGCTGTTCAATCTGTGCGGCAACGCCATCAAGTTCACCGAAGCTGGCGGCGTCAGCATCGATTGCAGTCATGATGCCTTGCGCGGTCAGCTTGGCATCATCGTCAGCGACAGCGGCATCGGCATGACCGAAGCCGAAACGCGCCGCGTGTTTGAGGAGTATGCTCAGGCCAATGCCGACACGGCGCGCACCTATGGCGGAACCGGCCTTGGTCTCAGCATCAGCAAGCGGCTCATCGACAGTATGAAGGGCTCCATCACGCTTGAGAGCCAGAAGGGCAAGGGTTCGGCCTTCACCATTGCGCTGCCCGCCGCTGTCGTTACCGATGCCAAGGCCAACGAGCCGTCGCAACCTCTCGCAGGCCGGCATTACAAGCTTGCCGTGCCGGATGGGCCCACTTCCCGACATCTCGCGGCGACACTGCGGCTGCTTGGCGCCGAGGTGAGTTTGCTTCCAGACCGCGGCGCGCTGCTGAAGGAACTGGCAACGCAGGCGTCAGCCGAGACGCAAGCCATCATCTGCGATGCGCAGTATGCCGTTACGTTGCGCGAATGGGCTGCAAGCGTAACAAACCGCACGTCATCGCCTGCCAAGGTCTGGGTGCTGATGCTGCCAGAGCAACGCCGTGCGCTGACTGACCTGCTTGCCTGGCCGTTCGCAGGCTACCTGCTGAAGCCGCTCCGGCGGCAGACGCTGGCGCGGCAGCTGATGGTGCGGGATAGCCAGATGCTGCACACAGCCGCCCAGAAATTGCGTAGCGCTGCAACACTCGTGCAGTCGGAAACAACGCTCCGGGTGTTGCTCGCCGAGGATAACCCGATCAATGCGCTTCTCGCCCGCACCATGCTCGAAAAGGCCGGCCACAAGGTGCGCCATGTGACCAATGGCAAAGCCTTTGTTGCCGCTCTGGCGGAACAGGATTGCGATATCGGCATTCTCGATCTCGAGATGCCGGAACTTGATGGCTTCGAAACGGCGCAGATTGTCCGCGCCGCCGAACTTGCCGCTGGCAATGGACGCCGGCTGCCGCTCATAGCACTTACTGCCAATGCACGGCAGAGCGTGCTTGCGGCTTGCCTTGAGGCCGGCATCGACAGCCATGTCAGCAAGCCGTTCGACCGCCAGGACATGGAAGAGGCCATCAGCCATGTGACCGCCGCGCGGAGCGCGGCCTGAGGGCCCGGGCATATTCGCCTTCACACAATCGTCGCAATGTGCAACCACTTTGGCCTGTGAACCCATGCTGAAAGAAATTCAAATTCAGGCCAGCCGCGGAGCCTACACAGTCCGCTTGGCCCGCTCGCTTGGCGACCTGCAGTGTGCGCAACGGCTGCGCTACAAGGTATTCTATGAGGAGCTGCATGCGCAGGGCGACAGCCAGGCGCATGAACAGCAACAGGACTCTGATCCCTTTGACGAGATATGCGACCACCTCATCGTCACACATGGCGGCGGCGCTGAAGCTATCGTCGGCACCTACCGGCTGCTGCGGCAGGACGTGGCCGAAAGCCATGATGGCTTTTACAGCGAAGGCGAGTTTGGCGTGCGCCAGCTCATTCACTCAAAACCCGGCCACCGCTTTCTGGAACTTGGCCGTTCCTGCGTGCTGCGTGAGCATCGCACCAAGCCTGTGCTTGACCTGCTGTGGCAGGGCATCTGGAATTATGTGCGGGCCTACCGCATGGATGTGATGTTCGGCTGCGCCAGCCTTGAGGGCGCGGACGCGAAGCCAGCATGGCGACACGCTCTCCTACCTCGCCCAGCATCACCGCGCGCCTGAGGATTGGCGCGTTTCCGCGCTGCCGGGCCGCGCCGTGCCCATGGTGGCAGATGAGAGCGCCGATCTGCGCGAAGCGCTGCGAACCCTGCCGACCCTGATCAAGGGGTATCTCAGGCTGGGCTGCTACATTGGCGAAGGCGCCGTTGAGGACCACCAATTCGGCACCACGGATGTGCTTATCATCCTGCCGGTCGCCAACATCAATCCGCGCTATTTCGAGCGCTTCGGCAAGCCCCTCAGCGATTGATGTCAAACGCCGCGATGGCGGCGAGGTTGACGATCTCCGCCGTCGTTGCAGACATTGATGCAATCTGCACCGGCTTGGCAAAACCGGTGAGCAACGGACCCACAACGGTGACGCCGCCCAGTTGCTGCAGCATCTTGGTCGAGATAGAGGCCGAATGCGCCGCCGGCATCACCAGCACGTTGGCGGTGCCGCTCAAGCGGCAGAACGGGATAGAGCGCCATGGCTTCCTTCGACAGAGCCACGTCAGCCGCCATCTCACCATCATACTCGAAATCAACCTGGCGCTTGTCCAGCTCGCTCACCGCCATGCGCACATACTCGGCGCGTTCACCGCGCGGGTAGCCGAAGGTGGAATAGGAGAGCAGCGCCACGCGCGGTTCATAGCCGAAGCGGCGGGCAACGCCTGCCGCCTCCTGCGCGATATCGGCAAGCTCGATTGCGCTTGGCAATTCATGGATCGATGTATCGGCGATGAACACGGTGCGGCCGCGCATGAGCGCCATGGAAACGCCAATGGGCCGGTGGCCGGCGCGATGGTCGATGGCGTGGCGGACATTATCAAGCGCCACCGAGAAATTGCGGGTGAGACCGGTGACCACGGCATCAGCATCGCCTGTCGCCACCATGCAGGAGGCGAAGACATTGCGGTCCTGGTTCACCATGCGCTGGCAATCTCGCAGCAGGAAGCCCAGCCGCTGCAACCGCTCATAGAGGAAATTGGCATAGTCAACATTGCGCGAGGAGACACGCGCGTTGTGGATCTCCACATCCTCATGCAGCTCAATCTTGTTGGCGGCTACTACCTCTTCGATCCTATCCTCGCGGCCGACAAGGATGGCGCGACCGAGGCCCGAGGTTGCATAAATATTGGCGGCGCGGATCATGCGGTCTTCCTCGCCTTCGGCAAAGACGACGCGCTTGGGCTTGAGGCGGACTTGCGCATAGATTTTCTGCAAGGTGCCGGCGATGGGATCAAGCCTTGCCGACAGATGAGCCGCATACTCGTCAAGATCAGCGATCTGCTTGCGGGCAACGCCGGATTCCATGGCGGCGCGGGCAACCGCGACCGGCACGCGCGACATGAGGCGCGGATCGAACGGCACCGGAATGAGATAGTCCGGGCCGAAAGTGAGGCGAGAGCCGGAGTAGGCAGCCGATACTTCGTCCGGCACGTCTTCTCGCGCCAATTCGGCAAGCGCGTGAGCGGCGGCAATCTTCATCTCGTCATTGATAGTGCGGGCCCGCACATCCAGCGCGCCACGGAAGATGTAGGGAAAGCCCAGCACATTGTTCACCTGGTTGGGATAGTCCGAGCGCCCGGTGGCCATCAGCGCATCAGGCCGCACTTTTTGGACTTCCTCAGGCAGAATTTCCGGGTCCGGATTTGCCATAGCGAAAATGATGGGTTGCTTCGCCATGCTTTTCACCATGGCGGGCGTCAGTGCGCCTGCAACTGAAAGTCCGAAGAACACATCGGCGCCCTCCAGCGCTTCCGCCAGCGTACGCGCCTTCGTCGGGCTCGCATGCGCGGACTTCCACTGGTTCATGCCTTCGGTGCGGCCCTTGTAAACCACGCCCTTCGAATCGGCGAGGATGACGTTCTCACCCGGCATGCCCATGGACTTCACCAGTTCGACGCAGGCAATGGCTGCGGCGCCCGCGCCATTGCAGACGAGCTTTGCCGTCTTCAGGTCACGGCCGGTGATATGCAGGGCGTTGATGAGGGCAGCGGTGGCGATGATGGCGGTTCCATGCTGGTCGTCATGGAATACGGGGATGTCCATCAACTCGCGCAGGCGCTGCTCGATCATGAAGCATTCAGGCGCCTTGATGTCCTCGAGGTTGATGCCGCCGAATGACGGGCCAAGATAGCGCACGGCATTGATGAACTGGTCGACATCCCTGGTATCGACCTCGATATCAATCGAATCGACATCGGCAAAGCGCTTGAACAATACGGCCTTGCCTTCCATCACCGGCTTCGAGGCAAGCGCGCCCAGATCACCGAGGCCGAGAATTGCCGTGCCATTTGAAATGACGGCGACGATATTGCCCTTCGCCGTATAGTCGTAGGCGCTGTCCGGATTTTCGGCGATGGCGCGCACCGGCACGGCAACGCCGGGACTGTAGGCGAGCGACAGGTCGCGCTGCGTTGCCATGGGCTTCGTCGGATTGATCTCGAGCTTGCCGGGCTTGCCGCGGCGGTGAAACTCGAGAGCCTCTTCGTCGGTGATAGCGGGCCGCTTCCCGGTGGTTCCGTCAGTTGACATGATCTTTGCACTCACCTTCTGCTAGGCCGCTTCCCTGATGAAACATTACCCATCCCGGCAATTGCTGTATATACGGTCGTGACTTCACCTTTTGGCGATCCCTGACGCGATGGACCAGACAACCCCCGCCCGAGACGCGGCGCTGCCCGACGAACGCTCAACGCCGATGATGGCGCAGTATCTGGAGCTGAAGGCGGCTTATCCGGGATATTTGCTGTTCTACCGCATGGGCGATTTCTACGAGCTGTTCTTCGATCACGCAGAGACAGCCTCGCGCGCCCTTGGCATCGCACTGACTAAGCGCGGTAAGCATCAGGGGCATGACATTGCGATGTGCGGCGTGCCTATCCATGCCGCCAGCCAGTATCTGCAGAAGTTGATCCGCCTTGGCCACCGGGTGGCGATCTGCGAGCAGATGGAAGACCCGGCGGAAGCCAGGAAGCGCGGCTCCAAATCCGTGGTGAAGCGTGATGTAGTGCGCCTTGTCACCCCCGGCACGTTGACCGAAGACGCATTGCTTGAGGCGAACTCACACAATTATATCGCCTGCCTCGTCGCCACCAACAGCAATCCAGATATGGCGCTGGCCTGGGCCGATATTTCATCCGGTGAATTTGCCGTGCAACTGACCAACGACCAGCGGCTGGCGGCCGACCTAGCCCGGCTTGAGCCCAAGGAGCTGCTGCTGCCGGATTTCCTCGCCGCAGACCCGCGCGTTTCCAACATCACCGATGGGCTTACGCTCGCCACTACGACGCTGCCCTTCTCGCGCTTTGACAGTATCTCCGCCGAGCGCAGGCTGAAGGACTATTACAAGGTAGCGGTGCTGGATGGCATCGGCTCGTTCAACCGATTGGAAACGGCAGCGCTCGGCAGCCTGCTTGATTATGTGTTGCTGACCCAGGTGGGGCAGCTGCCGCATTTGCGCCAGCCAACCCGCTTCGAGAACAGCGCTTATCTGCTGATTGATGCAGCGACGCGCGCCAACCTCGAACTTACCCGCAGGCTGACGGGTGAGCGTGAAGGCAGCTTGCTGCATGTGATTGACCGGACGCTGACCGCCGCTGGCGCGCGCCTGCTGGCCAGCCGGCTGGCGCAACCGCTCAATGAACCGGCGGCCATAACCGCGCGGCTTGACGAGGTTTCGCTGTTTCGCGAGCAAGGCGAGCTGCGCGGCAAATTGCGCAAGCTGTTGCAGGCGATGCCAGACATGGAGCGTGCGCTTGGAAGGTTGACACTGAAACGCGGCGGCCCGCGAGACCTTGCGGCCATCAAGGGCGGGTTGCAGGCGGCTGACCAAGTGACTGATCTATTGTCTGCAGCAACGCTGCCGGCAAACCTCGCTGCTGCCCTCAGGCTTCTCAAGGCTACGCCGCATGCGCTCATCCATACGCTTGAGAAGGCGCTGGCCGACAGCCTGCCGCTTGCGGCGCGCGATGGCGGCTTCATCCGCGAGCGTTATCATGCCGAACTCGATGCAACGCGCGAATTGCGTGACAATACGCGGCAGGTGATAGCGCAGCTGCAAGCCAGCTATGCCGAACTTTGCGGCATCAAGACACTGCGCATCAAGCACAACAATGTCATCGGCTATTTCATCGAGGTGGCGCAGCAGCATGCGGCAGAGCCTGATGGCGGAACCGCACAATGCCACCTTCATTCACCGGCAATCCATCGCCAGTGCGGCGCGCTTTACCACAACGGAGCTTGCAGGGCTTGAGCAGCGGGTGGCGAGTGCCGCGCAACAGGCGCTCGACATCGAATTGTCACTGTTCGGGCAGTTCACGCAGCTGGTAGCGGAAGCCGAGTCCGCAATCTCCGCCATTGCCGCAGCGCTTGCGGCCATTGACGTGGCGGCGGGACTTGCAGAGCTTGCGCAGGCAAACCATTTTGCCCGGCCAATCGTCGACCTTTCAAAGACCTTCACCATCAAGGGCGGGCGGCACCCGGTGGTGGAAGACAGCATCCGCCGCTCCGGCCGTGGCAGCTTCGTTTCCAACGATTGCGACCTGTCAGGCGGCGGCAAACATCTGTGGCTTTTGACCGGGCCGAACATGGCCGGCAAATCCACCTATCTCAGGCAGAACGCGCTGATCGTCGTGCTGGCGCAGATGGGGAGTTTTGTTCCCGCAGAGGCCGCGCATATCGGCGTTGTCGACCGGCTGTTCAGCCGCGTCGGCGCCGCCGATGATCTGGCGCGCGGGCGCTCCACTTTCATGGTGGAGATGATCGAGACGGCTGCCATCCTCAACCAGGCAACACCGCAATCCATGGTCATCCTCGACGAGATCGGTCGCGGCACATCCACTTTCGACGGGCTTTCCATCGCCTGGGCGACGCTCGAACACCTGCATGACGTGAATGGTTGCCGGGCACTGTTTGCCACGCATTACCATGAACTCACCTCGCTTGAACGGCGGCTTGACGGGCTGGCCAACGCCACAGTGAAAGTGCGCGAAGATGGCGGTGATGTTGTTTTCCTGCATGAGATTGCGCCGGGCGTTGCCGACCGTTCCTACGGCATTCATGTTGCGCAACTCGCTGGACTTCCATCGGCGGTGACGCGGCGGGCGGATGAAATTCTCAAGCAGCTTGAAGAGGGTGACCGCGCCAGCCGCCACCAGGCAGTGATCGACGAACTGCCGCTGTTCTCCTACCAACAGCTAGACGTGCAGCAAAAGCAGGAAACGCCGCAAGGCGAAGTGCTGAAGCTGCTCGCTGACACGATGCCGGATGCGCTGTCACCGCGCGAAGCGCTGGAATTTCTCTACCGGCTGAAGGCGCGCATGGACGACAAGCCATGAATGATCGTTCGCCGCACCCGGAACAGCCGCTGATTGATGCCGACGGGTTGCACCGGAGCCTGCAAGCGCTGGTGGCTGAGCATGGCATTGGCGGGCCGGGGCTCCGAGCCGCTGCGGTTGCCGCCATCAAGGATGTGCTGGCCGATGGCCGCGCCGCCGCAGAGCGCGGGCTGTTGGCCAATGGCCGCGGCACGCAATGCGCCAAAGCCATTTCGCGCATTCAGGATGAAATCATTTCCGCTGTTCATGGCGTGCTGACCGAGAGTAACAGCAGCGATGCGCAAGCCTTCGCCATCGTCGCAGTCGGCGGTTACGGGCGCGGCACGCTGGCACCCGGTTCCGACATAGACCTCTTGTTCCTGCTGCCATCCAAGGAAGACGAGCGCACCTCGCGCCAGATCGAGTTCATCCTCTACACGCTGTGGGACCTGCGCCAGAAAGTGGGGCATGCAACGCGCAGCGTTGAAGAGTCGATCTCGTTCGCCAAATCCGACAACACCATCATGACGGCCATTCTTGAATCGCGCTTCATCTGCGGCCATGCGGCGCTGCATGACAAACTGCAGGAGGCCTTCCGCACCAACATTCAGCGCAAGGGAGCGAAGGATTTCGTCAATGCCAAGCTCGCCGAGCGCGACCAACGCCTCGTGCGCGGGCGCGAAAGCCGCTACATGGTGGAGCCCGACCTGAAGGACGGCAAGGGCGGGCTTCGCGACCTGCAGACCATCTTCTGGATCTCAAAATTTGTCTATGACGCCAAGAGCCCTGAAGAGCTGGCCGAAAAAGGCGCCTTCTCGCCGCAAGAGCTGCAGACCTTCCAGAAATGCGAGAACTTCCTGTGGGCGGTGCGCTGCCACCTGCATTTCGTGGCAGGGCGAGGCGAGGACCGGCTGAGCTTCGACCGCCAGGCGGAGATGGCGCAACGGCTAGGCTACCAGGCGCATGGCGGGCTTCGCGATGTCGAGCGCTTCATGAAGCACTACTTCCTTGTCGCCAAGGAGGTAGGCGATCTCACCCGCATCTTCTGCGCCAGTCTTGAAGCGCGGCAGATGAAGGATGCGCCGGTCTTGAGCCGCATGATGGCCTCGCTGCGCTCCAAGCCCAAGGCGGCGCTCAAGCAGTTTCCCGGCTTCAAGATGGAAAGCGGGCGCGTCAACATCGCGGCTGATGACACGTTCGAGGCCGATCCGCTCAATCTCATGCGGCTGTTCCTGGCGGCGCGTGAATGCGAGGCGGAAATCCACCCCGACGCGTTGAAGGCAGTGCGCAAGCGACTGCCGCAGATCAATGCTTCCTTCCGCGCCAACCCGGAAGCCAACAGCATCTTCCTCGACATCCTCACCCGTTCGCGCGAGGCGGAGACGCTGCTCCGCATCATGAATGAGGCGGGCGTGCTTGGCCGCTTCATTCCGGAGTTTGGCCGCATCGTGGCGATGATGCAGTTCAACATGTACCACCACTACACGGTTGATGAGCATTTGATTCGCGCTGTTGGCATTCTGGCGCAGATCGAGGCTGGCACGCTGGCCGAGGAGCATCCGCTAGCGTCCGAAATCTTCCCCACCCTCACCAGCAGGCGGGCGCTTTATGTGGCAGCCCTGCTGCATGACATCGCCAAGGGGCGCGCGGAAGACCATTCGGAAGCGGGCGAACGCATTGCGCGCGCCCTTGGCCCGCGGCTTGGACTGACGCGGGAAGAGACGGATACGGTTGCCTGGCTGGTGCGGCATCACCTGCTGATGAGCGAAACGGCGCAGATGCGCGACCTCAACGACTTCAAGACCATTCTCGACTTCACTTCGATCGTGCAAAGTCCGGAGCGGCTCAAGCTGCTGCTCATCCTCACCGTGGTTGATATCCGCGCCGTCGGCCCCGGCGTCTGGAACGGCTGGAAGGGGCAGTTGTTGCGCACGCTCTATGCAGAAGCAGAGCCGCTGCTCTCCGGCGGGCATGCGAGCTCAACCCGCGCCATGCGGGTGAAAGAGGCACAGGAAAAGTTTGTGGCGCAGTTCCCGGACTGGGATGAAGAGAAAACAAGGACAGCTCTGGCCCGCCACTATGATGCCTATTGGATCACTGCCAGTCTCGAAAAGCAGGTCGAGCACCAGTCGTTGCTTGACAAGGCGCAGAGCCGCAGCATCCTGACCGAGGCGAAGACCGATGCCTTCACCGCCATCACTGAACTCACCGTTCTGGCGCCGGACCACCCGCGTCTGCTGGCGCTCATCACCGGAGCCTGCGCTGCCGCAGGCGCCAACATTGCGGGCGCGCAAATCTTTACGACAACCGACGGGCTGGCGCTCGACACAATCCTCATCCAGCGCGAATTTTCCGATGAGGTGGATGAACTGCGCCGCGCCGAACGGGTGGGAGATCTCATCCGCAAGGCGCTGGAAGGCAGGATCAGGCTGAAGGAGCGGGTGGCCAGCGCTGCCACGGCCAAGCCGAGATTCAAGGCCTTCACAGTGGAACCCCGCGTCATCATCGACAACCAGTCATCCAACCGCTTCACCGTGGTCGAGATCAACGGGCTCGACCGCATCGGGCTGCTCTACCATCTCACCGATGCGCTGTTCAGCCTGAGCTTGAACATTGCGTCCGCTCATATTACGACGTTCGGCGAGAAGGCCATCGACGTTTTCTACGTCACCGACCTGACGGGGGACAAGATCATCAATCCGGTGCGGCAGGCGCAGATCGAAAAACAGCTGATGGCGGTGCTCAAGCCTGTGGTTGAGAAGGCTACGGCGTAGTTGGCCCTGATGTCTCGCCTTCACCCCCTCAGTCCTTCGGACAGCTCCCCCAACAAGTTGGGGGAGCGCGTTGCAATATCTATGAGCTGCCCTCCCCCAGCTGCGCTGGGGGAGGTATCCGACAGGGCGGAGGGGGTCTAGCCATCATGGCGCTGCTTAAATCCTTCGCCACTGTCTCAGGCCTCACCATGGTGAGCCGCGTGCTGGGCTTCGTGCGCGACCAGCTCATCGCCTTCACGCTCGGCACCGGCTTCGTGGCGGAAGCCTTCTTCGTGGCGCAGCGCTTCCCCAATCTGTTTCGCGCGCTGTTTGCAGAAGGCGCCTTCAACAACGCCTTCGTGCCGCAATATGCGAGGCGGGTGGAGGGTGACGGATTTGAAGCGGCCTGGCGTTTCGCTGCCGACATGTTCTCCGTCATGTTCGCCTGGCTAACGCTGTTCTGCGCCGCAGCCATGATCTTCATGCCGTGGGTCATTTACGTGTTCGCCTGGAATTTCCATGGCACGGCGGATGAGCTGGCGCTGACCGTCGAACTCACCCGCATCTGCTTTCCCTACCTGTTGTTCATCTCGCTTGCAGCGCTGCAGGCTGGCGTGCTCAACAGCCTAAACCGCTTTACCGCTGCTGCGGCTGCACCCATTCTGCTCAACCTCATGCTCATCGCTTCCAACGCCGTTGCCTGGTACTGGCAGACTGGAAATTCACCCGCCACTGGCCGCATCTTCGCGGTGGGCGTGACGATTTCAGGCATCGCGCAATTTGCCTTGCTGGCCATTGCCTGCCGCAGGGCGGGCGTTGCCCTTGTGCCCGGAATTCCCAAATTGACGCCTGAGGTGAAGAAGGTTCTGCGGCTCACCGTGCCAGGGCTTGTTTCCGGCGGCATCATGCAGATCAATCTGCTGATCGCCACCGGCATCGCCTACAGCCTGCCGGGAGCGGTGGCCTATCTCTATTATGCCGACCGGCTGTATCAGTTGCCGCTTGGCGTCATCATCGTGGCAATCGGCGTTGTGCTGCTGCCGGATCTATCGCGCCGCTTGCGTGCTGGCGATGATGCTGGCGCCATCAACAGCGCCAACCGGGCGCTGGAGATTTCGCTGTTCCTCACTATTCCTGCCACCGTGGCGCTGATGGTGATCCCGCATGAGATCATCCGCGCGCTGTTCCAGCATGGCGCCTTCAAGGCGGCGGACACTGCTGCTGTGGCGCAAGCGGCAATTGCCTTTGCGGCGGGCCTGCCAGCCTATGCGATGACGAAAGTGTTCCAGCCCAGCTTCTATGCGCGCGAGGACACGACAACGCCGATGCGTTTCGCCATCGTTTCAGTTGTCGTCAACATCGTGGGCAGCTTCCTGCTGGCGCATTATTACGGCCATATGGGCATAGCAGCCGCCACCAGCCTTGCTGCCTGGACCAATGCCATCCTGCTTGGCATCACGCTTTATCGCCGCAAACTGTTCCGGCTTGATCCGCGCTTTGTCTCCCGCCTGCCCCGCATGCTGATGGCGGCTGTCACCATGGCGGCGGCACTGCTCGCCTGCAGCCGTTATCTCGCCAGCCAGTTTGGCGAAGGCGCAACCATTGCCCGCATGCTGGTGGCGCTAGCGGCTTTGGTGGCTGTCGGCATCGTCACCTATTTCGCTGCAGCTCTTATCTCAGGCGCCATGCGGCCTGCCGAAATGAAGGCAGCATTGAAACGCTAGCTTAATCCGGGCATAAGCCCTCTCGATTTTCAAGGAACGAGACGATGGCTTTTCCCGAACGCGTTTTTTCTGGCATGCAGCCGACCGGCAACCTGCACCTTGGCAATTATCTTGGCGCCATGGTGAACTGGATCAAGCTGCAGCAAAGCCATGAATGCATCTATTGCGTGGTTGATCTTCACGCCATCACCCTGTGGCAGAACCCGGCCGAGCTGCACAAGGCCATCCTTGAGGTGACGGCCGCCTACATCGCCTGCGGGCTGGACCCTAGGAAGTCCATCATCTTCAACCAGAGCCAGGTGCAGGAGCATGCAGAGCTGGCCTGGATCTTCAATTGCGTGGCGCGCTTGGGCTGGCTCAACCGCATGACCCAGTTCAAGGAGAAGGCCGGCAAGGACAAGGAGAACGCCTCGGTCGGCCTCTATGTCTATCCCAACCTGATGGCGGCGGATATTCTTGGCCTACAAGGCAACGCATGTGCCGGTGGGCGAAGACCAGAAGCAGCATCTGGAACTGGCGCGCGATATCGCCCAGAAGTTCAACAACGACTTCGAGGTGGAGTTCTTCCCGCAGCCGGAACCCTTCATTGTCGGGCCGGGAACGCGCGTCATGTCGCTGCGCGATGGCGCCAAAAAGATGTCGAAGTCGGACCCATCGGATTTATCGCGCATCAACCTCACCGATTCGGCTGATGACATCGCCAAGAAAATCCGCAAGGCCAAGACCGACACCGAGGCGCTGCCATCGGAAGCGGCGGGCCTCAAGGGCAGGCCGGAGGCTGACAATCTGGTTGGCATTTATGCGGCGCTGGCCGACAAGCCGGTGGATGACGTGCTGCGTGATTTTGGCGGCGGGCAGTTTTCGAAGCTCAAGGAAGCGCTGGCGGAGCTTGCCGTTGCCAAGCTTTCGGTGATCTCGGGCGAGGCAAAGCGGCTGCAGGCCGACCCCGGCCATGTCGAGGCGATCCTCAAGGATGGCTCCAACCGGGCGCGGGCCATTGCAGCCCCCATCCTGCGCGAGGCCAAGAAAATCGTGGGTTTTGTAGGCGCGTAAAGAGTCCAGTTTAAAATCGTTCCAAACTGGCCTATATATCTAGAGCAGAGGACTCAACCATGTTCATACAGACCGAAGCCACGCCTAATCCCGCCACCTTGAAGTTCATGCCCGGCAAGCCCGTGCTGCCCGGCGGCACCCGCGAATATCATAATGCCGATGAGGCGGGCGAATGCCACCTGGCGCAGGAACTGCTGTCGATTGACGGCGTTTCCGGCATTTTCCTGGGTCAGGATTTCATCACCGTCACCAAGGGCAAGGGCGAATGGCAGCATCTCAAGCCTTCAATCCTCGGCCATATCATGGACCACTATCTGTCTGGTGCGCCGATGCTGGCGGGCAACAAGTCTGCCGCTGCTATCGGAGACAGTGGCGAGTTCTTTGACGAGGAGGATGCACCGCTGGTGAGCACCGTCAAGGAACTGCTTGATAGCCGCGTGCGGCCAGCTGTTGCCCAGGATGGCGGCGACATCACCTTCCACGGCTACCGTGACGGCGTGGTGTTCCTCAACATGAAGGGCTCCTGCGCCGGCTGCCCCTCTTCCACCGCCACGCTGAAGAACGGCATCGAAAACCTGCTCCGCCACTTCGTGCCGGAAGTGAAGGAAGTCCGCGCGGTTTAGGCGGCCCCCCTCACCGCTTCGCGGAGCTCCCCCAACAAGTTGGGGAAGCGTGATGGCCGCTACCCTCCCTCAGCTTTGCTGGGGGAGGTGCCCAAAGGGCGGAGGGGGCTCGCTCCACCTCTGAAACCTCCCCGCGTTGTACCATGACCAAAGGCCCAATGGATTTCAGCGATGCTCCCGTTTAAGGGAACCTTGCGCTCGCGAAGTGGATACAAATGTAGAGTATGCCGTTTCATAGCCGATTCACCGTACGGTGTCAAGGCCTTTTTTCCTAAACCTATTTATTCCTGAAAACCGGCTTCCGCTTTTCCAGAAAGGCGGCCATGCCTTCCTTCTGGTCCGCAAGCGCGAACGCCGAATGGATGGCGCGGCGTTCGAAGCGCAGGCCTTCGGCAAGTGGGGTTTCATAGGCGCGGTTGACTGCCTCCTTCGCCATGAGGGCGACTGGGCGGGAGAGGCTCGCCACCTTTCCGGCCACTTCGATTGCGGCGGCGAGATAATTTTCCGTCGGCACAATGCGGGCAACAAGGCCGATGCGCTCGGCTTCCACCGCTTCGATCTGGCGGCCGGTCAAGACCATGTCCATGGCCTTGGACTTGCCGAGCCAGCGGGCCAAGCGCTGCGTTGCGCCGCAACCCGGGATGATGCCCAGGCCGGTTTCAGGCGTTGCGAACTTCGCATTCTCCGCCGCGATGATGAAATCACACATCAGCGCAAATTCGATGCCGCCGCCGAAGCAATAGCCAGCGACCGCAGCTATCATCGGCTTGCGGAATTTCGCAACCTCGTCCCAATTCGACAGGAAGTCGTTGAGGTACACGTCATCGAACGTCTTGTCCTTCATCTCCCTGACATCGGCGCCTGCCGCAAAGGCCTTCTCGCTGCCCGTCAGCACCACGCAGCCAACCGCGTCATCCTTGTGGAAACCGGCGAGCGCGCAGTTCACCTCATCCACCATTGCGGTGTTGAGCGCATTGAGCGCCTTGGGCCGGTTGAGCGTGATGATGCCGACGGAGCCTTGCGTGGTGACGATGATGGTGTCGTAGGTCATGCTTTTCACTTCTGGCAGCGGGGACAATAGAAACTTGAACGGCCTGACTGGACTATGCGTTTTATGGAGCCGGTGCAAGCAGGCGTGAGGCAACGCTCGCCTTCGCGGTCATAGACCAGAAAGCGCTGCTGGAAGGCGCCGGATGAACCATCAGCATGGGCGAAGTCCTGCAGCGTCGAACCGCCCGCGGTGATTGCTTCCTCCAGAACAGCCCGCGTGTTGCGGACGATGAGCTCCAGCTTCTCCACATTCGGTTTTCGGCTGCTCAGGCTTCCTGCCGCGCGGGTGGGCCGGAGGCTGGAGCGGTGCAATATCTCGCTCACATAGATATTGCCGAGGCCTGCGACCACATGCTGGTCGAGCAAGGCGGCCTTGAGAGGAGCCTTCTTGGCGTGGAACTGTCTTGCCAGATGTTCGGCGTTGAATTCATTGCCAAGCGGTTCGGGTCCGATGTCCTTCAGCAGCTTGTGGGATGCCAGTTCGGCACTCGGCAATGAGATCGGCAATGCCGAAACGGCGCGGATCGCTGTAGATGACACGGCAATCATCATCTAGCACAATGACCACATGGTCGTGGGCGCCCTGGCCCGACCCATCAACTTCCACCTCGTCATAGAACTCGCCGAGATTGCGAGCGCGGCCTTGCGGCGATTTGACCGTGAAGCGTCCAGTCATGCCCAGGTGCCAGAGCAGTGTTGCACCATCATCGAGACTGGCGAGGATGTATTTGGCGCGGCGGCGGACTGCGGCAATGCGGCGGCCCTGCAGCCGTTCCACAAAGTCCTGCGGCCAGGGAAAGCGCAGGTTGTGCCGCCCCAGCGAGACACTGCTGATGCGGCGGCCTTCAAGGGCGGGCCGCAGGCCGCGCACAACAGTTTCGACTTCTGGCAGTTCCGGCATGGTTAATTAGCCATATAAGAGCGGGGGTAAGCGTGGCAATAGAAGTTCAGGCGGCGATAGGCTAAACTTGTCAGCAATGAGCAGCACCGAAGAAAATGACGTGGCTTTCGGCTTTCGCCGGGTGCGGGAAGGCGAAAAGCAGGATCTGGTGAATGACGTGTTCGCCAAGGCGGCGGAACGCTATGACCAGATGAACGACCTCATGTCGGGCGGGCTGCACCGGCTGTGGAAGGATGATTTCGTCGCCCTGCTCAACCCGCCGCGAAATGATCATCCGTTCCATGTACTCGACGTGGCTGGCGGCACCGGCGACATTGCCTTTCGCATCCTGCACACTGGCGGCAGCGGCACAGCGGTGACCATTGCCGATATCTCCGAACCGATGCTCACCGAAGGGCGCTTGCGGGCCGAGCGGGAAGGTTTGACCTCGCGCTGCCAGTTCACCCTGGGCAATGCCGAGGCCCTGCCCTTTCCGGACAAGACGTTTGATGCCTACACGATCGCCTTCGGCATCCGTAACGTAACCCACATCGACAAGGCGCTGGCGGAAGCTTTCCGTGTGTTGAAGCCGGGCGGGCATTTTCTCTGCCTCGAATTCTCGCAAGTGGATGATGAGCTGTTGAAGAAGGTCTATGACGCATTTTCCTTCACCGTCATCCCCGCCGTCGGCAAGGTGGTGACGGGCGACGGGCAGCCTTATCGTTACCTCGTCGAATCAATCCGCACCTTTCCGCCGCAGGAAAAATTCAAGGCGATGATCACCGAGGCAGGCTTTGCCCGCGCCAGTTACCGCAACCTCTCGGGCGGCATTGTCGCCATTCATTCCGGCTGGCGCATTTGATGCTGGCAACAGTGGCAGACATGTTCCGGCTGGCAAAGGCGGCGCGCACCTTTGCCAAGTATGATTTTTTCCTGACGCCGGAGCAGAAGCGCGATGTGCCGTGGCCGGCACGGCTTGGCATGGCGGTGCTACGGTTCGGGCGCGGCAAAGCCTGAGACCGAACCGGGAGAACAAGTGGCGGCGGCATTGGCGACGCTGGGGCCGAGCTACATCAAGCTGGGGCAGTTCCTGGCGACGCGGCCTGACTTGATTGGAGCCAAGCGCGCCTTTGAACTCAAATCGCTGCAAGACAGGCTTCCGCCCTTCAGCATGGAGGAGGCGAAGGCCAGCGTCGAGCAGGAGCTTGGCGGCAAACGTCGATGCGCTGTTCAGCAGCTTTGGCCCGCCCATTGCCGCAGCTTCCGTTGCCCAGGTGCACCGCGCCACAACGACAGACGGGCGCGAGGTGGCGGTCAAAATTCTGCGGCCCGGCGTCGAGAGGCGTTTTGCCGCCGACCTGCACAGTTTCTATTTCGCCGCCCGCATGATCGAGCGGCTTTCAACCGAAGTCCGCCGCCTGCGGCCATTGGCGGCGGTCGAGATGCTGGACCATTCCATGAAACTGGAGATGGACCTGCGCATGGAAGCATCGGCCATCGCCGAGATGGCTGGCAACGTCAAGGAAGACGCGGATTTCCGCGTGCCGGTGGTGGATTGGGCCCGCACCGCAAAGCGCGTGCTGACGACCGACTGGATTGAAGGCACGCCGATTGCCGATGTGGCGGGCCTCAGGGCGCAGGGCTTTGACTTGCCGAAGCTTGGCGACCATGTGATCCAGAGTTTTCTCCGCCACGCCATCCGCGATGGTTTTTTCCACGCCGACATGCACCCCGGAAACCTGTTCGTCGACAAGGCGGGCCGCATTGTTGCCGTCGACTTTGGCATCATGGGCAGGCTTCCACCACGCGAGGGGCTAGTGCTGGCGGAAATTCTCTACGGCTTCATCACGCGGGACTACATGCGCGTGTCGCAAGTGCATTTTGATGTGGGCTATGTGCCTGCGACCGAAAGCGTCGAAGACTTCGCGCAGGCCCTGCGGGCGATTGGCGAGCCGATCATGGGATTGCCTGCCGACCAGATTTCCATGGCGAAGCTGCTCACCCAGCTGTTCGAGGTGACGGGCCAATTCAACATGGTGACGCAGCCGCAACTGCTGCTGCTGCAGAAAACCATGGTGGTGGTGGAAGGGGTGGCGCGCACGCTGAACCCCACCCTCAACATGTGGAAGACGGCGGAGCCGGTGGTTTCGCACTTCATCCAGCGCAAGCTCGGCCCCCTCGGCAAGATCGAGGAGGCGATGGACACTGCCCGCTCCATGGCGCGGCTTGGCGCCATGCTGCCGGACGTCATCAACGAGGTGGTGGCGCAGAAGGGCGTGCGGCTGGACGAGGCGACGACACAGCGGCTGGTGGCGGCGCAGGCCCACAGCATGCGCTGGCAACGCTATGCCATCATGGCCGGGGCTGCTTGCCTTGTCGTAATCGCCGTGAAAATGATTATGTAGGCGAATACAGGTTCAACCCATGGCAAACATTTCGGGCAAATCGGTTCTCCTCATCATTGGCGGCGGCATTGCCGCCTACAAGAGCCTTGAGCTTATCCGCCTGCTGAAGGCGCAAGGCGTCAGCACAACCGCGATCATGACCAAGCGCCGCGCAGGAATTCATCACGCCACTTTCAGTTGGCTCGCTCACCGGCACGAAGGTGCATACGGACCTGTTCAACCTCACCGACGAAATCGAGATGGGGCATATCGAGCTTTCACGCTCGGCTGATGTCGTCGTCGTTGCGCCTGCAACGGCGGACCTGCTGGCCAAGATGGCAAATGGACTTGCGAATGATCTTGGCTTCGACCGCGCTGCTGGCAACAGACAAGCGTGTGCTGGCGGCGCCCGCGATGAATGTGCGGATGTGGCTGCACGCCGCCACGCAGCGCAATGTGAGGCAGCTGCTTGCCGATGGCGTTCCATCGTCGGACCAACCGAAGGGCGAGATGGCTTGCGGCGAGTTCGGCCCCGGGCGGATGGCTGACCCGCCGATGATCGTGGAGGCCATCCAGGAGCATGCTCGGCCCGACCGAGCAAGCCACTGGCGGGAAAGCATGTGCTGATCACCGCCGGGCCAACGCGCGAGCCGATTGACCCGGTGCGCTATATCTCCAACCATTCCTCCGGCAAGCAGGGCTATGCCATTGCCGAAGCCGCCGTGAGAGATGGGGGCGCAGGTGACGCTGGTATCAGGCCCTGTCTCGCTTCCCATTCCGCCCGGCGTGGGCATGATGCCGGTCATCACGGCGGAAGAAATGCTGAAGGCGGTGCAATCTTCTCTTCCCGCCGACATTGCCATCTTCAGCGCAGCGGTGGCGGACTGGCGCGTGGCCAATGGCGCGGCAGAGAAAATGAAGAAGGACAAGAGCGGCAAAGCGCCTGAACTTTCCTTTGTCGAGAACCCCGACATTCTGAAGACCATTGCCACAGCCAAGAACAAGCGGCCGAAAATTGTGGTTGGTTTTGCGGCGGAGACCGAAAAGCTAATCGGCAATGCGCAAGACAAACTCACCCGCAAGGGCTGCGACCTGATCGTCGCAAATGATGTATCGCCGGAGAACAATGTGTTCGGTGGTGAGAGCAACACGGTGCACCTGGTCGGCAAGGCCGGGGTGGAAGACTGGCCTCCGCTCTCCAAGGCCGAAGTCGCTAAACGCCTGATGCATCACCTCGCTGGAATGCTGGTGAAATGACCACAGTGCGCATCACGCGGCTTGCGGGCGCGGAGGATTTGCCGTTGCCTGCTTATGAAACAGCTGGCGCTGCGGGAATGGACCTGCGCGCTGCCATTGATGCGGTGATTGCGCCGGGGCAGCGCCTGCTGGTGCCGACTGGAATTGCCATTGCGCTGCCAGAAAACCATGAGGCGCAGGTGCGGCCCCGTTCCGGCCTTGCGGCCAAGCATGGCATCACCGTTCTCAATGCGCCGGGAACAATTGACACTGACTATCGCGGCGAGATCAAGGTGCCGCTGATCAACCATGGGCATGAGGCCTTTACTATCAAGCGTGGTGACCGCATTGCGCAGATGATTGTTGCGCCGGTCGTTCAAGTGAAGCTCACAGAAGTTGCGAGCCTTGATGAAACGGCGCGAGGCGCTGGCGGCTTCGGTTCGTCCGGATCACGCTGACACGTTTGCCTTCTCCCGCCGAAGGTGGGAGAAGGTGGCCAAAGGCCGGATGAGGGCCCTCACCCGCCCTATCGGGCACCCTCTCCCATGCGCTGCACGGGAGAGGGCGAAACAGACCTGGTGATTTCGATGCCGCTTTCTGATTCAGAACTGGAACGTTACGCCCGCCACATCGTGATGCCGGAAGTTGGCGGCCCCGGCCAGAACAAGCTGAAAAATGCAAAGGTGCTGGTCGTTGGCGCCGGCGGGCTTGGCGCACCGATGCTGATGTATCTGGCGGCAGCAGGCGTCGGCAGCATCGGCATTGTTGACCATGACACGGTTTCACTTTCCAACCTGCAACGGCAGATCGTTCACACAACGGAACGCGTAGGCGAGAGTAAAACTGCAAGCGTGGTGGAGGAGCTGCGGCAACTTAACCCTCATGTGACGGTTCATCCGTATGCGGAGCGATTGACTGTCGCCAACGCCATGGAGATCATCTCGCAATATGACATCGTGGCCGATGGCTGCGACAATTTTCCGACGCGCTTTCTGGTGAGCGATGCCTGCTACTTCGCGCAAGAAGCCTCTCGTCTCCGCCGCTGTGGGCCAGTTCGACGGGCAGATTTCAACTTTCAAGCCGTATCTGAAAACACCCGAGGGCGAACCCTTTCCCAGCTATCGTTGCCTGATCGGGGAGTTACCGGAACGCGGCTTGTTTCCGGCTTGCGAGGAAGTCGGCATTCTTGGCGCGCTGCCCGGCATCATCGGCTCCATGCAGGCGATGGAAGTGCTCAAGGAAATCCTCGAAATCGGCGACAGTCTGGCGGGCCGCCTGCTCATGTATGATGCGCTGGGTGCTCGCCTCTATGAGACCAAGCTGACCTGGAACCCGGACAATCCGTTGACCGGGCGAACCCCGCAAATCCTTGATCTCAGGCAAGAAAACTACGCCGCCTGATCATATAAAGATTTCTTTATATTCTCCTTGCCGGGTTTCTGACTGCTTGCTATAGAGCCCGCAATCACAACCGGATTGAGGATGATCATGAGCAAGCACGATTACCATGTGGCCGACATCAAGCTGGCCGACTGGGGCCGCAAGGAACTGGATATGGCGGAAGTCGAAATGCCGGGCCTGATGGCTACGCGCGCTGAATACAAGGCGCTGCAGCCGCTACGTGGCGCGCGAATTTCCGGCTCGCTGCACATGACCATCCAGACCGCTGTTCTCATCGAAACGCTGACGGCGCTTGGCGCCGATGTGCGCTGGGCTTCCTGCAACATCTATTCGACGCAGGACCATGCCGCCGCCGCAATCGCTGCTTCGGGCGTTCCCGTATTTGCCTTCAAGGGCGAGAACCTGAAGGAATACTGGGAATTCACCGCCAAGATTTTCGAATGGCCGAACGGCCAGCTGACCAACATGATCCTTGATGATGGCGGCGATGCCACCCTCTACATCCTGCTTGGCTCACGGGCCGAGAAAGACCCTTCGCTCATTGCGCATCCGAAGAGCGAGGAAGAAGAGTACCTCTATGCCGAGATCAAGAAGCGCATCAAGGCAAGCCCCGGCTGGTTCGACAAGGTGAAGGCCTCGATCATCGGCGTTTCGGAAGAAACGACGACCGGCGTGCACCGCCTCTATGACATGCAGAAGAAGGGCGAGCTGCCTTTCCCTGCCATCAACGTCAACGACTCGGTCACCAAGTCGAAGTTCGACAACAAGTATGGCTGCAAGGAATCGCTGGTGGACGCCATCCGCCGCGGCACTGATGTGATGATGGCCGGCAAGGTTGCCGTGGTTGCCGGCTACGGCGACGTGGGCAAGGGCTCTGCCGCTTCGCTCAAGGGCTCTGGCGCCCGCGTCATCGTCACCGAAGTCGACCCGATCTGCGCGCTGCAGGCGGCGATGGACGGCTTTGCCGTGCAGACGCTGGAAGACGCGGTTTCAACCGCCGACATCTTCGTCACCGCCACCGGCAACAAGGATGTGATCACCGTTGACCACATGAAGCAGATGAAGGACATGGCCATTGTCTGCAACATCGGCCACTTCGACAATGAGATCCAGGTTTCCGATCTGCGCAACTTCAAGACCACCAACATCAAGCCGCAGGTGGACATGATCCATATGCCGTCCGGCGCGCGCGTCATCCTGCTGTCGCAGGGGCGTCTCGTAAACCTTGGCAACGCGACGGGGCACCCGTCTTTCGTGATGTCGGCCTCGTTCACCAACCAGACGCTGGCGCAGATCGAGCTGTTCACCAACGCCAAGACTGGCAAGTACAAGAACGAGGTTTATGTGCTGCCCAAGCACCTTGACGAGAAGGTGGCGCGCCTGCATCTCGACAAGCTGGGCGTCAAGCTCACCACGCTGAAGGACGACCAGGCGGCCTATATCGGCGTCAAGAAGGAAGGCCCGTTCAAGACGGACGCCTACCGCTACTAGAACTCACAAGACATTGCCGAAAAGCCCGCTTCCAAGCGGGCTTTTTTTGTTCCCGCGAGTGCCCGAGACATGCAGTTTTCGGGGATTCCAGCGAGGTTGCTTTGTGTCTATATCCTGAGCGAGAGCGGGGGCACTGATTCGTGACCAGGGCTCCTGCCGGGGACTGAATGCTGCTGCGTGGACATGACTTGAGCGCCATCGGATTGCGGGCGGGCTGCACGGCAACATTTTGCCTCGCGGCGGCGGCACCGGCGCAGGCTTCAGCCCACGGGCTGTTCGGCCTTGACCCGTTCGTGGCCTTCCTGACGCTTTCCTCGCTTGCGGTGTTCGGCTGGGCTTTCGTCACCATCAAGCGCATGTCACGCGGGCTGCAGAAGAACCGCGCCCGGGTAAGCGAGCTTGAATACAAACTCAACCAGGCGGAATCAGCCCTTGCCTCCGAGGCGCAGGCGCTCATCGTATGGCATGGCAAGGAAGAGCGTGCTGGCCGGGTTCTGAACACGCTGCACGGCACGCTTCACGTGCCGGGAGAGGCTGATCAGCTTCTCGCGTTCTCTACGTGGCTTGAACCCGACTCTGCCGCGATGGTTGCCTCCAACCTCGCGGTGCTGCGTGAACGCGGCAAGCCCTTCAACATCGGACTTGCGCACCAAGAGCAATGAACTGCTGGAGGCCGATGGGCGCGTTGCAGGCGGCATGGCCACATTGAAGTTCAGACCTCTCTCGGGAGAGCGGCGGCAAATCACCGAGCTGAATTATGATGCCCGCAAGCTTGGCCTGCAGGTGGAACGGCTGAGCGCGGTGCTGGATGCCGCGCCCTTGCCCGTGTGGTTGCGCGACGGCGATGGCAAGCTCACCTGGGTCAACCGCGCCTATGTGAAGGCCCTGGAAATGAGCGGCAGCGATTCCGTACTCAAGTCCGGCATTGAAATCGCGCCTCTCGAGAAGCTCGACACCAGCAAGGCAGATGGCAAGACGGCCTTGCTCGGACGGGTCCACACCGTGCTCTCCGGCGCCATGCACGCGCTCAACATCCATGAAGTTGAGCTGGCGCAGGGCAGGGCCGGATTCGCCATCGACATTTCTGGCCTCGAGCAAACCGAGAAAGAGCTGGAACGGCTGATCAAGGCGCATGCCTCGACGCTCGACAAGCTTGATACCGCGATCGCCATTTTCGGGCCCGACCAGCGCCTGCGCTTCTACAATACCGCCTATGCGAACCTCTGGCCGCTTGATGCGCAATGGCTTGACCTGCATCCGACTGACAGTGAAATTCTCGACCGGCTGCGCAACCAGCGTTGCATTCCGGAACAGGCCAACTACCGCGAATGGAAGGTCAAGCAGCTATCATCCTACACGACGCTCGAGGTGCACGAAAACTGGTGGTACTTGCCGGATGGCCGCTCGCTGCATGTGGTGTGCGAACAGCACCCGTTTGGCGGCGTCACTTACCTCTACCAGAACGTCACCAAGGCCATCCAGCTTGAAAGCCGCTACAACGAGCTGATCGATGTGCAGCGCGAGACGCTGGACAACCTCGAGGAGGCGGTGGCGCTGTTCGGTTCCGACGGACGGCTGAAGCTGTTCAACCCGGCCTTCCAGCTCTACTGGAACTTCGATGAAGCCTTCCTGGGGCGCGAACCGCACATCGACCAGATTGCCGCCAGCAGCACCGTCACCTCCGAGGCTGCCACTGTCTGGCAGGAAATCAAGTTCGGCGTCACCGGGCTGGAGTCAGAGCGGCGTGCCATGCGCGGACGCCTCAAGGCGCGTGAACGCGTGCTGCAATACAGCCTGGCGCCGCTGCTTGACGGCAATTCGCTGCTCTCCTTCACCGACATTTCCGACCCTGCCAAGATGGAGCAGGCGCTGCGTGAGCGCGCCGAGGCGCTGGAAGCGGCAGACCGGCTGAAGAACACCTTCCTTGGCAACATCTCCTACGAAATCCGCACGCCGCTGACTTCCATTCTCGGCTTTGCCGAGACGCTGACGCTTGGCCTCGTCGGCGAGCTCAGCCACAAGCAGCATGAATATGTGCAAGATATCAAGCGCTCATCCGAAGACCTGACATCGATCATCGACGCCATCATCGATCTCTCGGCCATTGATGCCGGTGCGCTTGAACTGAAGCTTGCCGAAGTGGATGTGATCAACATTGTCGAGTCCGCAGCACAACGGGTCAGCGATGAGCTGGCGCGGCGCGACCAGACGCTGAGCATCGAACTGGCAGAAGAAGTCATGCAGTTCGTTGGCGATGGCGAACGCATCGAGCAAGTGATCCGCAACCTCCTGTCCAATGCCATAGGATTTTCTGCCAACGGCACCACCATACGGCTTGGCGCAAAATATGCCGGAGACAAGCTGCAGATCTGGGTGGCTGATACCGGCAGCGGCATAGATCCCGAGTTCCAGAAGAAAGCGTTCGAGCGCTTCCAGGCCAAGTCGACGCCCGGCAGCCATCGCGGGCCGGGACTTGGGCTTCCCATCGTCAAGAGCTTCACCGAACTGCATGGCGGCCAGGTGCTGCTTGTCTCCAAACCGGGGCAAGGGACAACCGTGGTCTGCAGCTTCCCGGTTCACGGACCAGCGGCAGGACAAGGCAGGATTTCGTCAACCTCATCACCGCCGCGCGCCGCCTGATGCCTCCGGTTACGACCAACCATGCGCAACTTTCGCAGGCGGCACTTGAGAAGCTTGCCGCCGGGCTTTCGCTCAGCGCCCGGCCAGGCCTCGTCATCCTGCTGGAAGGTGACCTCGGCACCGGCAAGACAACGTTTGCCCGCGCTTTCTTGCGCGCCCTCGCCGGCGACCCGCAGCTTGAGGTGCCGAGTCCCACCTTTTCACTGATGCAAAGCTACGATGATCTGCGGGTTCCTGCCGCCCATATTGATCTCTACCGTCTCGAAAAAAGCGGCGAGGCGCTGTCGCTCGGCATCGAGGACCTGATTGCAGGCCATGTGCTGCTCATCGAATGGCCGGACCGGCTGGGTGCGGAGTTGTCTCCCGACATACTGACCATCAGGCTTTCCGGAAGCGGCGAAAGGCGAGACGTGATGCTGACCGCTGCCGGCCGCTGGGTGCAAGCCCTGCAGCGTGCTGCCGAAGCCACAAGCTTCATTGCTGCAGCAGGCCATGGCGGGATGGAGCGTCAGCATTTTGAAGGCGATGCTTCCTCGCGCCGCTATGAAATTCTCGAGGGTGGCGGCAAGCCCATTATCCTGATGGACATGCCGGAGCGGCCGGATGGCCCCATCATCAAGGACAGCAAGACCTACAGCCGCATTGCGCATCTGGCTGAAAACATCGGCGCCGTCATCGCCGTCAACCGCCAGCTGCGCGCTTGCGGCTATAGCGCTCCCGAAGTTTGGGCGCATGATGTGCGCCGTGGCTTTGCGCTCATCGAATATCTGGGACAGTCGGTTTATGGCAAGATGACCCTTGCGGGCTTCGACATGCATGAGCCGATGAAGGCTGCAACCGAG
Organism: uncultured Alphaproteobacteria bacterium; assembly: GCA_963814455.1. Classification (GTDB taxonomy): domain Bacteria; phylum Pseudomonadota; class Alphaproteobacteria; order Rhizobiales; family Aestuariivirgaceae; genus Aestuariivirga. The sequence continues at coordinate 66,129 of CAWFCR010000002.1, forward strand.
CTGCTGGCAGACATGGCAACGCGGAAATGGCCGTCAGCAGTGCCAGTCGAACCCGGCCTTTCACACCATGTTCCCGTTTATGATGCCGAGGCGCTGCTCATCGAGGTTGACCTTCTGCCATCCTGGTATTGGCCGTACCGAACGGGCGAGGCCGTTGCTCCCGCAGCGGCGCGTGAGTTCGAAACCATCTGGCAGGATATCGTTGGTGACCTTGAGCGTGAACGGCGCGTCTGGTCCTTGCGCGATTATCATTCGCCCAACCTGCTGTGGATGCCAGAGCGCGAGGGGCTGCGGCGCGTCGGCCTGATCGACACGCAGGACTGCGTGCTCGGCCACCCGGCCTATGATCTCGCCTCGCTCTTGCAGGATGCGCGCGTTGACATGCCGCTCAACCTGACCAAACCGTTGCTTGACCATTACTGCGCGCTGCGCACCGCACACGGTGGCTTCGACGAGGCAGGCTTCCGCGCTGCCTATGCCATTCTCGGTGCGCAACGCTCCACCAAGATTCTTGGCATCTTTGCCCGCCTGTTCCGCCGGGATGGCAAACCCGCCTACCTCAAGCACATGCCGCGCGTTGCAGGCCATCTTGCCCGCAACCTGGCGCATCCCCGGCTTGCCAAGCTCAAGGCGTGGTTCGACCGGCATATTCCACTGGACGAGGTTAGGTGATGGGACCCGGCGCCAACGCCTTTATCCTCGCAGCAGGGCTTGGCACGCGCATGCGGCCGCTGAGCGATCATACGCCGAAGCCGCTGATCAGCGTTGGCGGCAAGGCGCTTATCGACCACGGGATGGACCGGCTGCGCGAAGCGGGCGTGCAGAACGTGGTCGTCAATGCGCACTACCTGGCGCCGCAGATGTTCGACTGGGCGGCGAAACAAGCGAGCCCTGCCGTCATCATCTCCGATGAGCGCGGCGAACTGCTCGACACCGGCGGCGGCATTCGCAAGGCGTTGCCGCTGCTCGGCGACAATCCGTTCTACGTCCTCAACAGCGACAGCTTCTGGACGGAACCCCAATCGAAAGCATTGCACCGGCTTCAGCAAAGCTGGGATGACACGCGGATGGATTGCCTGCTGCTGCTCAGCAGACAATCAGCCGCACGTGGCTATGACGGCAAAGGTGACTTCTCGCGTGCGCTCGGCGGTGGCCTCCAGCGTGGCAAGGGCACGGATGCGCTGGCCTATATGGGCGCCTATCTGGTGCACCCGCGCCTGTTTGCGCGGGCGACAGCTGCAAAATTCTCGATGAATTTCCTGTGGGACATTGCCATATCTGAGGGGCGGCTGCATGGTATCGTTCATGACGGGCTTTGGCTGCATGTAGGAACGCCCGAGGCCATCAAGCTGGCCGAGGCAGAATTGTAGGAAAGCGGCTCGAAGGCACCATGGCGCTCAATCTCACCACCATCGCGCCTGATGCCCCGTTCCTAGATGAATTGGTAAAGGCCGTACTCGACGGCTTTCCGCTGCCACCCGGACAAAAGCGGCCGCTTCTTTCACGTTGGACAATTCTGGTTCCCAACCGGCGCGCTGCAACAGCCTTGCGCGAAAAATTTCTCGACCGCGCCAAATTATCTGCCCTGCTGCTGCCGCGCATCAAGCCGATCGGCGATCTTGATGATGATTTCTTTGACGACGATGGCGGGCCTATTGAACTTCAGGATGCATTGACACCCGTTGCGCGGCAATTTTCGCTTGTTCGCCTGATCGGCGAATGGATTTCAGCGCACCCTCACCTGATGTTGGCGCAGGCTCTGGCGCGTTCAGCGCCGCAGGTTCATGCCCTGGCGCGCAGCCTTGCCGCGCTGATGGACAGTCTGGAAATCGAAGAGCAGCCACTGTCTGCGCTCCGCGACGCTTTCGATATTGATCTGGCCTCACACCGGGAGGCGATTGTCAGCCTGCTGGCGCTGCTGCACCATGAGCTTCCGGCCCTCCAGATGGCGGAAGGCAAGACCGGCAAGAATGAGCGGCGCGGACGGCTGATCAAGCTCAATGTGGAAGCGCTGAAGAATTCACCGTTGTCCGGTCCCATTATCGCCGCAGGCTCCACCGGCACCATTCCGGCGACACGCATGCTGCTCAAGGCCATTGCGGAACTGCCGCATGGCGCCGTTGTCCTTCCCGGGCTCGACACCACGCTTGATGAAGAGAGTTGGAACGCCGTCTCGCCGCAACACCCGCAATTTGCATTGAAGCAGTTGTTGCAGGATCTCGATGCCGATCATCGCTCCATACCCGTCCTCGGCCCAGCGACCGGTGACCGTGGCTGGCTTGGCGCCGAGATGATGCGGCCCAGCGAAACGACTGACGTATGGGCAAAGCTGCTTCCTGCCGCGCGCGGACAGACAGCACGTGCGCTTGCAGGGGTGGAGCTGGTTGAATGCGACGACACAATCGAGGAGGCCCGCACAATCGCCGTCATCATGCGGATGGCGCTTGAAGAACAACAGGGAACAGTCGCTCTGCTGACGCCGGACCGGGCCTTGGCGCGGCGCGTCAAATCCGCCCTGGCGCGATGGAACATCACGCCCGAAGACAGCGCGGGCGAGCCACTGTCCGCAAGTGGGGTTGCAAACTTCATCGGCCTGCTGACCGACCTTGTGCAGGAGCCTCAATCAATCGCGGCGCTTGCAGCCATACTGCACCATCCGCTTGCCCGCTTCGGCCGGACGGCTGGCGAGATCGCCATTGTCGCTTCTCAGATCGACATAACGTTGCTGCGCTCACCACTGATGATGCTGGGCCTTGCCCAGTTGCCACAGCTTGTTGACATGCTGCCGCAAGCGATGAAGCAAGATTTTCGCGTCCATGCCGCCGCGGTTGAACCCGGTGGCGAAGGATGGAAGGATCTCGTCTCCGCCTGTCTTTCCATTCACGGAATTCTTGTTCCCCTGCTGTCGCGACACAAAGCAGTGTTGGCGCAACACCTAGACGTGCTGCTGTCGGTTGCCCGGCAGGCCGTGGCGGAGGAAGCCTTCCTTACGCCTGCAGCGGAAGAACTGCTTCAACTGATCGAAGAGCTGAAGGCAGAGAGTAGCCGTCTGCCTGAATTGCAACTGCCAGAGGCGGCCTCACTGCTGCGGCTACATCTTGACGACAAGAAGCATCATCCGGCGCGAGCAGTGACGCCGCGCATTTCCATTCTCGGTTTGCTGGAAGCGCGCTTGCTGCATTTTGATACCGTCATTCTCGGCGGGCTGACTGAAAACATCTGGCCCGGCCAGGCCGATACGGGACCATGGCTCAACCGGCCGATGCGCGAACTGCTGAAGGTGAAGCAGCCGGAAGCCACCATTGGCCAGATGGCGCATGACCTGCTGCAGACCATGGGCGCAGGGCAACTCATCCTGACCTCGGCCAAGCGCGATGGCGGCAAGCCGCTTAACCCCTCGCGCTGGCTGTTGCGATTGCGCACGGTGCTGAGCGCGGCTGGCGTTGCGCCGCCAGCTGCACGAGGCGCGGAATGGAAGGAGATGGCGCGGCTCATCGACATGCCGCGGCAGCCGGTGCGCGTTACCATCCCCGCGCCCTGCCCGCCCGCTGCCAGCCGCCTGAACAAGCTGAGCATTACACAGGTCGACAAATTGATCCGCGATCCCTATGCGGTTTATGCCCAGAACATCCTGAAGCTCTCGCCATTAGACGAGATGGACCAGGACGAGAACTACAGTCTGCGAGGACAGATCATCCATCTGGCGCTCGCCAAGTATTTCAAGATGTATCATGGACAAGCACCCGATAATTTGGAGGCTGCGCTGCTCGACTGCGGCGAGCTGGCCTTTTCGTTGCTGCCTCCATCGTCCGTTGTCAGCAATTTCTGGTGGCCGCGCTACAAGCGCATTGCTGCATGGTTCGCGGCTAACGGGCATGAGTTTCATGTTGCAGGAGCAAAACTGTTGGCGGAAGCCAAACTGCAGATGCCGCTGCGGGCAGTTGGTGCGGATTTCGAACTGACGGGGCGAGCCGATCTCATCCGCATCCATGATGATGGCAGCGCCACGATCTTTGATTTCAAGACGGGCACTGTACCGCCCGTCACGTTGAAGGGTGACAATTTCTCCTACCAGCTCACCATCGAAGCGGCGATGCTGGAGAATGGTGCGCTCAAGGATTACGAACAGTTGACGGTCGGCAAGCTGCATTATGTGCAGGTATCCGGGTTCAGTGCCGCCCGCCGCATTCAAGACCATCGGAGAAAAAGAAACCGCCGAAGCGGCCTCCCATCTCGACGGTCTTGAACAATTGCTGGCAGCCTATGCGGATGAGGCCCAACCCTTCCTGCCGCGTGCCAATGCCAAGCCTGACTACAAGGCCTATTACGACCACTTGTCTCGCTACCGGGAGTGGATCGTGCAGGGAGGAGCGCAATGAGCGCGCTGCGACTTGACCAAAAACAACTTCGAGCGGCCACGCCCGATATTTCCGCTTGGGTGAGCGCCAATGCGGGCGCCGGAAAGACGCAGGTGCTGGTCAACCGCATTGCCCGCCTGCTGCTTGCGGGCGCCGAGCCCGCCAGCGTGCTGTGCCTGACCTATACCAATGCGGCAGCGGCCGAAATGGCGGCGCGCATCTACAAGACCCTGGGTGAATGGACCGGCCTTGATGACGATGCGTTGCGCGGCAAGCTGGCCCACATCGGTGTTGAAAGGGCTGGCAGCCGCGAATTGAAACGGGCGAGGCGGCTGTTTGCATTGGCGCTCGACACGCCGGGCGGTTTCAAAATCCAGACCATTCACGGCTTCTGCGAACGCATCCTGCAACTGTTCCCGATTGAAGCGGGCATGGCACCGGGATTTGAAGTTCTCGATGAGAAGGAGAAGGCGGAGCTACTGCAGGAGGCCCGCGATGGCGTGCTAAGTGCTGCCAATGCCGAGCCGGGAAGCGAACTTGCAACGGCGCTGGACTTTCTGTCTCGTTACACCGCAGCCGACAACCTTGACGCCATGCTGGACGAGATTCTGCAGAAGGGCGGCACTCTGCTGGACAATGGCGGAAACCATCATGCAGGCATGATTGATGAAGTGCTGCGCCGCTTCTTCGGCATTAATGAGTCTGTAACGCTTGCCAGTTTGCAGCGAGATATTTCCTCTATCGATGAACAAGGATTGAGATCCATTGCAGGTGGACTGATAGAGGGACGGCAAAGACAAAAACCGGGGCTGGGCAGAATCCTCTATGAACTTCTCTGGAAAAAGGCGATCACTCGCCGACGTGGATATTCTCACGCAGTCAATTGTCTCATCAGCGCAGACGGGCAAGCCGCGAGCGAAGCCTAACGATTTACAAAACCAAGCCTCCCGACCTTGCAGACCGAGGCGCAGGCCATCATCGACCGCGAGTATCAAAGGCTGCTGCCGCTGATGCAGCAGCATGACGGGCTCATTCGCATCGAGGCCACGCAAGCACTGTTTGACCATTGCCCGCGCCATTCTTTCAGACTTTGCGACGGCCAAGTCTGCGCGCGCGGCCTATGACTTCGATGACTTGATCACGAAGACGCGCGAACTGCTGACTGACAAGGCGGCCAGCGCCTGGGTGCTCTACAAGCTCGACAAGGTTGTTGAGCATGTGCTGATCGACGAAGCGCAGGATACGAGCCCGCCGCAGTGGGACATCATGAAGGCGGTGACGGAGGAGTTTTTTGCAGGCGTTGGCCGCGAGAGGGCGGGCGAACGCACCTTCTTCGTCGTCGGCGACCAGAAGCAATCCATCTTCAGTTTCCAGGGGGCGGATGTCCGCATCTTTGAGTCCTCACGCCTCTACTTCGCCGCGCGGGCCAGCGAAGCCCGGCAAGTGATGGAGAATGTGCCGCTCACCATCTCCTACCGCACGCAAGGGCCCGTGCTGCAAGCTGTCGACACCGTGTTTGGCTCCGGCGCGCCTGCCCGGATTGCGCTTGGCATTGAAGGTGGTGACGGGCTGGTGCATGAACCCGAACGGAAGGAGCAGTCCGGACTGGTTGAACTGTGGCCTCTCATGCTGGCGGGCGGCAAGGAGACATTTGACCCATGGCAAGCGCCATCAGCGTTGCGCGAAACTCAATCTCCACAACAACTGCTGGCGCGCAAGATCGCCGCAACGATTGCTTCTTGGATCGGCAAGCGCTGGCTTGCCAGCCGCGAGCGCACCGTGCAAGCGCAAGACATTCTCATCCTGTTTCGCAGCCGCTCGCAGTTGTTTGAGCTTTTGATCAGCGCGCTGCGCGAAGCGGGCGTGCCGGTTTCGGGAACAGACCGGTTAAAACCTGTCGACAACATCGCCGTGCTCGACATGCTGGCACTGATGCGGATGGTGAGCCTGCCGCTTGATGATTATTCGCTGGCCTGTGTGCTGAAGAGCCCGCTTGTGTCGCAGCCGCTGAGCGAAGACGAGCTGTTCACGCTTTGCCATGAGCGCAAGCCGGCAAGTCTGTGGGCGCGCCTTGAGGCAAGCACACTTCCGAATGCCATGACTTGCCATGCCGAGTTGCAGTCATATCGCGAACAGGCCCGCACCATGCTGCCGTTTGAATTCATCCAGCATGTGCTGCTGCGACACCGGAGGGACATCCTCGCCCGCCTCGGCCGCGAGGCGGATGATGCATTGGCGGCTCTGTGTGAAAAGGCGCTTGAGTATGAGGCAAGCCATGCTGCCTCCATCAACGGCTTTGCCGAATGGTTCAGGGCGGAAGACCTGGAGATCAAGCGCGATATGGACAGCGGCAATGGCGAAGTGCGGCTGATGACGGTGCATGGCGCCAAGGGGCTAGAGGCTGATATCGTGTTCCTCGCCGATGCGGCCAACCCTGAGCGCGGCAACCGTGACAGGCTGTTGTTCGTCGGCCCCGATGGTGGTGCGGGCGACACGCCGCTGTGGAAACTCAAGGACCTTGTCGCCTCACCCGCGCTTGAGCAACTCAAGGCCGAGATCAAAATTCAGGAGCAGAGCGAACATTGCCGGCTGCTTTATGTCGGCATGACAAGAGCGCGAGATGAGCTTTACATTTGCGGAGCAACCAAGACCGACAAGGTTGAGGAGACCTGGTATGGCATGGTGGAGACCGCGCTCAAATCCTCGAACCTGATGCGCGAGGTGCTGACCACGGAGGGCGAGATCGTTCTTCGCCATGGCGCGGAGCCTGTGTGGAAGGACGAATTGCCTCAAAGCGCCAATGTCACAACTAGCCTTCCCGAGTGCCTGACCAGAGCCCATGTTTTCGAAGCCATCCACGCGCGAATGACACCCACGCGCCTTGCCAATCCTGAAGGCACTGTGCATTCCTCAACGCGCGCCAAGACCGGGCGTATTCTGCACCGCATTCTGGAGCAGTTGCCGGAAAAGCCGGTGGCCGAACGGCGCGGGTTTGTGGAGCGCAACCTCGCCCGCAATGGGTTGGGTGGTGGATTGGCGGACCGGCTGCTGCAAATCATGGAGGGGCCGGAGGCCGAAATCCTGTTCGGCCCTGAAAGCGCCGCCGAAGTGGGTTTGGGCGCCAGACTGCCGGATGGCGAAATACTCTCCGGGACAATTGACCGGCTGGTGGTGCGCGATGATGCCATCTGGATTGTCGACTACAAGTCAGATGCGCGCGTGCCGGAGCGGCTGAGCGCCCCCCATCCCCACCTTCGGCAGCTCGCAGGTTATTGTTATGGCTTGCAAATGATGTATCCCGGCAGGCCCATCCGGGCCGGAATCCTGTGGTTGACCGAGTGCCGGCTGGAATGGGCCGATGCATCAGAACTGGACATCACCCTTGCAGAACTGCAGGGTCTATAGGCCTTCACCAAGGCTTGACCATTGGCCCCGTACTACCTACTTGTTGAACAGCTTCTTGGAGAATCAGCATGTCCACCCACAAAGTTTCCGACGCTTCTTTTGACGCCGACGTTCTCAAGTCCGACACGCCGGTTGTCGTCGATTTCTGGGCGGAATGGTGCGGCCCCTGCAAGATGATCGGCCCGGCGCTGGAAGAGATCGCCGCGACGCTTGGCCCCAAGGCCAAGATCGTCAAGATCAACATTGATGAGAACCCGCAGACGCCTTCCAAATATGGCGTGCGCGGCATCCCGACGCTGATGGTGTTCAAAGGCGGCAATGTGGCGGCCACCAAGGTTGGCGCTGCGCCCAAGGGCCAGCTGCAGTCGTGGATCGAACAGTCGATCTGAAGCAAATTTCCCGAACCCTGCATGACGCCCGCAAGACTTGCGGGCGTTTTCATTTCAGCGGCGGGCAGCGCCGGTGACCGCCGAGGGTTCCTCGCCCGTATGCAGCGCCAGCACATGGCCAGCAAGATAAAGCGAACCACAGATGAGCACGCGTGGCTCCGGCATGATTTCGTTGGCGCGCTGCAATGCCGCCTCAACACTGCTGCAGGCTTCAGCCGCGAGGCCCGCCTGCTCGGCAATGTCGGAAAGAATTTCGGCGCTCATGGCATTGGCTTCACCCGGTATGGCGATGGTCAGCACCAAGTGCGCGACATCAACGAATGGTTCGATGTAACTTGCGGCATCCTTGGTGTTGAGCATGCCCCAGACGAGAACCAGCTGGCGCGAGTGGCGCTCATTGATATCTGAAAAAGCCCGCGCGATGACGCGGCCAGCCGAAGCATTATGGCCGCCATCCAACCACAGCTCCATGCCCGGCCTGATGAAAGCATCAAGCTCGCCACTGCCCAGCCGCTGCATGCGAGCCGGCCATGAAGTTTCCCTGACGCCGGTGGCTATATGCTGGTCGGCAATGCGCCCGTCACGCAGCAGGCGAATGGCGGCAACCGCGTTTCCTGTGTTGTCGAACTGGTGACGGCCACGCAGATGCGGCAACGGCAGGTCAAGCAAACCATCCTCATCCTGGAACACCAGCCTGCCCTGCTGCTCATAGGCCTGCCAATCCTGATTGGCGATGGCGAGCGGCACGTTGAGGCGGGTGGCTACGCGCTCAATCTCGTCACGCGCTTCATCCGGTTGCGGGCCGATGACAGCGGGCACGCCGCGCTTGAGGATGCCCGCCTTCTCATGCGCGATAAGCGTGAGCGTATCGCCGAGGTACTGCTGGTGGTCATAGTCGATGGTGGTAATGACGCTGGCTACAATGTTCTCGGCAACATTGGTGGCATCGAGCCTGCCACCCAAACCAACTTCAAGCACCAGATAATCCGCAGGCGTGCGGCTGTAGGCGAGGAAAGCCGCTGCCGTGGTGATTTCGAAAAAGGTTATGGGTTCGGTGCCGTTCGCCTGCTCGCATTCCTCCAGCAGGGCAGAGAGATGCGCCTCGTCAATGACGTCGCCCGCCAAGGTGATGCGTTCATGGAAGCGCACGAGATGTGGTGAAGTGTAACTATGAACTTTTAGGCCCGCCGCTTGCAGGATGCTCCTGATGGTGGCAACCGTTGAGCCCTTGCCATTGGTGCCCGCCACATGGATGACAGGCGGAAGCTTGCGTTCCGGGTGGCCAAGCTTCTCCAGCAGCCGCTCCATGCGATCAAGACTGAGGTCAATGATCTTGGGATGCAGCGACAGAAGGCGCGTCAATATGGCATCGCTGCGCGCCAAGGCTACTCCGCTGGCGCAGTCATTGGCATTGGCACGAGTTGGTTGGTGCCGGGTTCTGCAGCCTCTTGCTTCATCAGGATGCGGGAAATGCGGGAAATGGTCGAGCGCATGTCATGGCGATGCACGACGACATCCACCATGCCGTGTTCTTCGAGATATTCGGCGCGCTGGAAACCATCAGGCAATTTTTCTCGTATGGTCTGCTCGATGACGCGGGCCCCGGCAAAACCAATCTGCGCCTTGGGCTCAGCCAAGTGCACATCGCCCAGCATGGCGTAAGAGGCGGTGACGCCGCCTGTCGTCGGGTTGGTGAGCACCACAATGTAGGGCAGCTTGTGGGCACGCAGTTCTTGAACCATCACCGTCGTGCGCGGCATCTGCATGAGGGAGAGAATGCCCTCCTGCATGCGCGCGCCGCCTGAGGCCACAAAAAATACAAACGGGCATTTGTGCGTAATGGCAGCGCGCATGGCGGTGATGATGGCCTCTCCCGCCGCAGTGCCGAGCGAGCCTGCGATGAAGCCCATATCCTGCACGGCAATGACTATCGGCAGATCATCGAGGCGTCCGAAGCCTGCCTGCACCGCATCCTCGGTTCCGGACTTGGTGCGGGCTTCCTTCAGCCGGTCGGCATATTTGCGCTCGTCACGAAACTTCAGCGGGTCCGCCGGTGTTGCCGGCATGGCGATGGTTTCATAAACGCCGCCATCGAACATCGACTTGAGCCTGAGATCGGCTGCAAAGCGGTGATGGTGGCCGGAGCCTGGAAACACGAACTGGTTGGCTTCGAGATCGCGGTAGAACACCATCTGGCCAGTTTCGGGGTCTTTCACCCACATGTTCTCCGGCGTTTCGCGCCTCACCGTGCCGAGGATGGACCTGATCTTGGGACGGACGAAATTCTTGATCCAGTTCATGGTTTCAACTCCGCACGCCTTGGGCAATCTGATTGACGAGGCCATGCACGGCCTTGGCCGTTTTGGCAGTGGGCTTGCCTTTCTTGGTGAGGGATGCCGCGATGGCGCTGACCAGCGCCGAGCCTACGACGACGCCATCCGCCGTCTTGGCGATGGTGCGGGCCTGCTCGGCTGACTTGACGCCGAAGCCAACAGCGATTGGCAATTGCGTGTGATTGCGCAAGCGCTTGACGTTGGCGGCAACGCTTTTCAAATCCGGCGCCTTGGTGCCGGTGATGCCGAGCACGGAAACGTAATAGACAAAACCGCTGGTATGGCGGAACACAGCAGGGGCGCGCTTGTCATCCGTTGTCGGCGTGGCGAGGCGGATGAAATCAATCCCTGCCTTCATGGCGGGGATGCAGAGTTCATCATCTTCTTCTGGCGGCAGGTCGACAATGATCAGGCCATCGACGCCTGCGGCCTTGGCTTCCTTCGAGAAACTTTTCGACGCCGCGCACATAGATGGGATTGTAGTAGCCCATGAGCACGATGGGCGTTGTCTTGTCGGTCTTGCGAAAGTCACTGACAAGCTTCAGCGTTTTGGTTGTGGTCTGGCCGGCGGCAAGAGCGCGAAGGCCTGCCGCCTGGATGGCGGGACCATCGGCCATTGGATCAGTAAACGGCATGCCGACTTCGATCACATCCGCGCCGGCCTTGGGCAGACCTTTGAAGATTTCAAGCGAGGTTTTGTAGTCCGGATCGCCAGCGGTGACGAAGGTGACGAGCGCTGCGCGCCCTTCCTTCTTCAGGTCGGCAAAGCGTTGCGCTATGCGGCTCACAGCTTCACCCCCAGGATATCGGCGACGGTGAATATGTCCTTATCGCCACGGCCGCACATGTTCATGACCATCAGATGGTCCTTCGGCAGCTTCGGTGCAAGCTTGATGACGTGGGCGAGCGCATGTGAAGGTTCGAGTGCCGGAATGATGCCTTCCAACTTGCAGCAGAGCTGGAAGGCGGCGAGCGCCTCCTTGTCCGTGGCGCTCACATATTTCACGCGCTTCATGTCATGCAGCCATGCATGTTCCGGGCCGATGCCGGGATAATCGAGCCCGGCGGAAATCGAATGGCCTTCGATGATCTGGCCATCATCATCCATCAGCAGATACGTGCGGTTGCCATGCAGCACGCCCGGCCTGCCGCCGGTGATGGAGGCGGCATGCTTGGTCTTTGTCTTGAGGCCAAGGCCTGCGGCTTCGACGCCGAAAATCTCGATGTCCTTGTCATCGAGGAAGGGATGGAACAGGCCCATGGCGTTGGAGCCGCCGCCGATGGCGGCAATGAGGGAATCCGGCAGGCGGCCTTCACGCTCCAGCATCTGGCGGCGTGTTTCCTTGCCGATCACCGACTGGAAATCACGCACCATCTCCGGATAGGGATGCGGGCCTGCGACCGTGCCGATGCAGTAGAATGTATCTTCGACATTGGCGACCCAATCACGCAGCGCCTCGTTGAGCGCGTCCTTCAATGTGCGAGAGCCGGATTTGGCGGGAACCACTTTCGCACCCAGCAGCTTCATGCGGAAGACGTTAGGCTTCTGGCGTTCGATATCCACCTCGCCCATGTAGACAATGCATTCGAGGCCGAAGCGGGCGCAGGCGGTGGCGGTGGCCACGCCATGCTGGCCGGCGCCGGTTTCCGCGATGATGCGCTTCTTGCCCATACGGCGGGCGAGCAATATCTGCCCCATGACATTGTTGATCTTGTGGGCGCCGGTGTGATTGAGCTCATCACGCTTCATGTAGATCTTGGCGCCGCCGAGATGCTCGGTCAGCCGTTCGGCGAAATATAGCGGTGAGGGACGGCCAACATAATGTTCGAGAAAACTGTCCAGCTCCTGCTGGAATGAAGGATCGGCCTTGGCGTCCTTGTAAGCCTGCTCCAGCTCGAGGATGAGCGGCATCAAGGTTTCGGCTACGAAACGGCCGCCGTAAATGCCGAACAGGCCTTTTTCGTCCGGCCCGGTGCGATAGGAATTGGGGGGCATCTGGTTCATGATCTATCTCTAGCGGGCGGCCTTGGCGGCCTCAATGAATTTTGCGATCTTTGTCGAGTCCTTGACGCCGGGGGATTTCTCGACCCCCGACGACACATCAACCATATCCGCTGACGTGGCGCGGATGGCTTCAGCGACATTATCCGGGTTGAGACCCCCGGCCAGCATGAAGGGGTGCGGCGCAGCCTTCAGAATCGTCCAGTCAAAGGCCAGCCCGTTGCCACCGGGGAGAACAGCGCCTTCTGGCGGCATGGCGTCATACATGACAAAGGGGCTTGCGGCATAGGCGGCGGCTTTTGCCACATGCTCCGCAGTCCGAACTTTCAGAACCTTGTAGGCGTCAATCCCGGTGAGGCGGCGGATTTCGGCCAGAGCGCTCCGGTGTTTCATCGCCATGGGCCTGGATCAGGTTGGGTTGCACATTCTCCGCGATCGAAGTGAGCAATGCATCATCGGCATTGACCGTGACAGTGACCACAAGCGCCTGTCCCCGCGCCTGCTCCGCCAGCCCCGCCGCCTGGCGGAGGGTGACATTGCGCGGGCTCTTGGCGAAGAACATGAGGCCGACGAAATCCGTACCGGCATCGAGCGCGGCCTGCATCGTCTCAATCGTAGAGAGACCACAGATCTTGACCTTAGCCACGGCTCAGCTCCGCTTTAATGCGAGCCGCAGCTTCAGCAGGATCGGCAGCACCGGTGATGGCGCGTCCGATCACCAGAATGTCGGCGCCGGCGGCAAGTGTTGCGGCGGGGGTTGCGACACGCTTCTGGTCGTGCGTTGCCTCGCCAGCAGGCCTGATGCCGGGAACAACGGTGAGGAAATCGCGGCCCGCTGCCCCCCTGATGCCTGCAAGGTCCAGCGGACTGCAGACCACGCCATCCAGCCCTGCGGACTGCGCGAGCATTGCAAGCTTGCGGGCCTGCGCGCTGGCATCAAGCGCGGGGTCAAAGCCTGCGGCCCAGATATCCTTGTCGGAAAGGCTGGTGAGGATAGTGACGGCGATGAGTTTCGATTGTCCGGCGATTGCCTCAGCTGCTGCCTTCATCATATCCAACCCACCCGAGGCATGGACATTGACGATGGCAGGCTTGGGCGAAAGCCGCATGAGTGAGCGCATGGCGGAAGCGACAGTGTTGGGAATGTCATGCAGCTTGAGATCAAGAAAGATTGGCAGGCCGCTGGCTGCCACGCGCTCATAACCCTTGGCCCCATGCGCGTAGAAGAACTCCATGCCGACCTTGGCATAACCAACATGGGGAGCCAGCAGGGTGGCAAGCGCGGCGGCGCGCTCCACATCCGGAGTATCCAGCGCAACACATATGGGGTTGTTGATCGTCATGACGCGCTTCGATAGCGGCAAATCAGGCGTGGTGCAAATAAACCTGGGCAGCGGCGGCAAGGTCCTCAATCGCCGTGCCGCAGGACTTGAAAAGCGTGATTTCGCTAGCCGTTTTCCGACCCTGCACACGGCCGGTGGCAAGGTCTGCCAGCTCTCCCACAATGCTGTTCATGTCGAACGCACCTTCCTGAGCCGCCTGCAGCAGGTCTCCTGCCTCGTGGCCTGCCCCTTCGCGCGTATCGACATAGACGCGCGACAGCGCAACGGCCTTGCCATCCACCTCGCGCATGTCGGGACGGTAGGCGCCTGCGAGATCAAGATGCGCGCCGGGTTTCAGCCACTCGCCCTTGACCATCGCCACTGTTGACGAGGTGATGCAGGTGATGATGTCCGCCTCGCGCACGGCCTGTTCCAGCGAGGCTGCAACGGAAGCGTTGCGGCCTGAACTTGTCAGCTCCTTTGCCACAGCTTCGGCCTTGGCTGGAGTGCGATTGAAGACGAGCGTTCTGGTGATGGGGCGGACGCTCGCATGCGCCCTTGCAAAATGCAGCGCCAGCGAGCCTGCGCCGACAATCAAATGCGTAGATGCATCCTTGCGGGCGAGATAGGTGGCCGCCAGTGCCGATGCGGCAGCGGTGCGGCGGCGTGTCAGTTCCGTGCCGTCCATGCTGGCGACGAAAGCGCCGGTCGAATTGTCCGCCAGCAGATAGTTGCCCTGAATGAAGGGAAGACCGCGCGCTGGATTTTCGCTCTTGATGGTGAGCGTCTTCAGCCCCATCCACTGTTTTGACCAGGCCGGCATCAGCATGAACAGATCGCCCGGCGCTGTTTCATGGATATGGCGGGGAGGCGAGACGACTTCCTCCGCAAAGGCCTTGTCCAGCGTTTCAACCAGCTTGCCGTATGGAAGTGCGGCGGCAACTTCCGCCGCTGAAAACACCTTCAAGGCTGGAACTCTGCCAGCGGGGCAACCTCGCGGCCGGCCTGCTGGGGAGGAGGAGACTGACGCGACAATTCACGGCGAGCATCCCGCGCGTGGCGGCGCCATTTGCCTTGCGCGAACCAGCAGGCCACCCAGCCGACGATAAGCCCCGGCAACACGCCAGCGAAGAACAGGGCCCAGAGCGGCATGTTGAGGGAAGCGAGCGGTACTGACGACACGGGATCAAGCGAGACCGTAATCCATTGCCGGTTGGCGACAGCAAAGGCCACCGCCAGCACGACCAGCGGCAGGCCGATGAACCAGCGAAGCAGGCGGCGCATTATTCGCTTTTGGCTTCCGGCGTTTCCGAATTGAGGCGGGCCCGCAATTCCTTGCCAGTCTTGAAGAAGGGAACGCGCTTGGGCGTGACCTCAACAGCGCCACCGGTGCGCGGATTGCGGCCGGTGCGGGCGCTGCGGGACTTGACCGAGAAAGCGCCGAAGCCGCGCAGCTCCACGCGCTCGCCTTCCTTCAGGGCATTGACGATCTCATCGAGGATCTTGTTGACGATCCTCTCGACGTCGCGGTGATAGAGGTCGCCATTGCTTTCGGCAATCTTCTGCACCAGTTCAGACTTGATCATGGCGAGTTACCTCCCGGCTCAATAGTTAGGGTGCCAAAGCACGAGCAGCCCGTCAAGCCTCGCCGCTTCGACACGTTGTCCCATGGTTTCGAAGCCAGCCAGCCTGAGCATGGCGGAAACGCCGAAATCCGACGCCAGCCCTTCCGGCTTGCGCTTCCATTCGATCACCTTGATGCTCTCTGTCAGCTTGCCTTGGCTCTTTAGCCAGGAAACGGCCTTTTCTTCATCGCCCAACTCGTCAATCAGCTTGTTTGCGACAGCCTGCCTGCCGGAATAGACCCGGCCATCCGCCAGCAGTCTCACCTGCTGCTCGCTCATTTTGCGGCGTTCGGCCACAAGGCCCACGAACCAGGCAAAGGATTCCTGCACCATTTCATTGGTGACCTGCCGCACCCGGTCCGACATCGGCTTGTAGGGTGTCGGCTCGGCCTTCAGTTCGGCGCTTTTCACTTCTTCGAAGCGGATTCCCAGCTTGTCGAGCAGCTGCGATACTTCCGGAAACGAGAAGATGACGCCGATCGAGCCCGTCACCGTATTGCCGCGGGCAACAATATGGTCGGTGGCAATAGCGGTAATGTAGCCGCCAGATGCGGCGACGCTATTCATGACGCTGGCCACCGGCTTCTTGGCGGCAATGGCGCGAATTTTTTCATAGATGGCTTCCGAACCCACAGTGGTGCCGCCCGGACTGTCAATATGGACGACAACCGCCTTGACGCGGTCTGCGCTGGCCAACTGATCCAGCAGGTCCAGCGTCGGCTGGTCACCGGTGATCAGCCCTTCGATGCGGATGCGGGCGATATGATCTTGCTGCTTGCGGAAATCGCCTGCCTGCCACAGCAGTGCGGCAAGGGCTGCAAGCAATGCCAGCACGGCGACGATACGCCAGCGCAACAGGCGGCGCTTCAGAAGCCTGCGGTCAAGAATGGATTCAATCTGGTTCACAGACATGAGCGTTCCCATCTGCAAGGCTAATCAGGACCGGTTGCCCGCCCCGCACCAGGCGAGGCAGGCAGCCGCATTGATCGTTAATCTTTGTCTTCGGTATCGCGCTTCTTGAGCGCAGCGCCAAGAATGTCGCCAAGCGAGGCGCCGGAGTCCGATGAACCGTACTGGGCCACGGCTTCCTTCTCGTCGGAGATTTCGAGCGCCTTGATCGAAACGTTGACCTTGCGGGCCTTCGCTTCATAGACGGTGACCTTGGCATCGAACTTCTCGCCAACGGCGAAACGCTCGGTGCGCTGCTCAGCCCGATCACGCGCCAGATCGCCGCGCTTGATGTAGCCGGTGAGCTCGGATTCGACGAGGCGAACCTCGAGGCCCGCATCTTCGACCTTCATGACTTCGCAGGTCACGGTATCGCCCTTCTTGAGACCACCGCCGCCGCCGCTGCTGGCAGCAACGCCCTTGGCGCCTTCGCCCGAAAGCTGCTTGATGCCGAGCGAGATGCGCTCCTTCTCACGGTCCACATCGAGCACCTGGGCCTTGACCATGTCGCCCTTCTTGAAGTCTTTGATGGCTTCTTCGCCGGAGCGCTTCCAGTCGAGGTCGGAGAGGTGAACCATGCCGTCAACATCGCCATCGAGCCCGATGAACAGGCCGAATTCGGTGATGTTCTTGATCTCGCCTTCAACCACGGTTCCATTCGGGAAACGCGTTGAGAACGTATCCCACGGATTGTCCTGCACCTGCTTGAGGCCGAGAGAGATGCGGCGTTTGGCGCCATCAATCTCGAGCACCTGCACCTCAACCTCTTCCGAGGTGGAGAGGATTTTGCCGGGGTGCACGTTCTTCTTGGTCCAGCTCATTTCGGAGACATGGACAAGACCTTCGATGCCATCTTCAAGCTCGATGAAGGCGCCGTAATCAGTGATGTTGGTGACGCGGCCCTTGACGCGGGCGCCGATCGGATACTTGCCGACGACCAGATCCCATGGATCCTTGTCGAGCTGCTTCATGCCGAGCGAGATGCGCTGCGTATCCGGATTGATGCGGATGATCTGCACCTTGACCGACTGGCCGACAGCGAGAACATCCGACGGATGGTTGACGCGCTTCCAGGCAATGTCGGTGACATGCAGCAGGCCGTCGATGCCGCCAAGATCAACGAACGCGCCGTAGTCGGTGATATTCTTGACCACGCCATCCACCACCTGGCCTTCGGCAAGGTTCTGGACCAGCTCGGAGCGCTGTTCGGCACGGGTTTCTTCCATGATGGCGCGGCGCGAAACAACGATGTTGCCGCGGCGGCGATCCATCTTGAGGATCTGGAAGGGCTGCGAGACATGCATCAATGGGCCCACATCGCGGATCGGGCGAATGTCAACCTGGCTGCCTGGCAAGAAGGCCACGGCGCCACCGAGGTCAACCGTGAAGCCACCTTTGACGCGGCCGAAGATGACGCCATCAACACGCTCGTTCTTGGTCGACTGCTCTTCAAGCCTCGTCCAAGCTTCTTCGCGGCGCGCCTTGTCGCGCGACAGTACGGCTTCACCGAGCGCGTTCTCGATGCGCTCCAAGTATACCTCGACAGTGTCGCCCAACTTGATGGCGACGTCCTTGCCGGGTTGAGAGAATTCCTTGACGGCAACGCGGCCTTCCATCTTGAGGCCGACGTCGATGATGACAAAATCGTTTTCGACCGCAACGACGCGGCCCTTGACGACCGAGCCTTCGGTCGCCGGGTTGTCGAGATAGCTTTCGCTCAGCAGGGCTTCGAAATCTTCACGGGTAGGATTGAGAGACGCGATGGTCTTCGCCATTACATATATTATCCAGTTATGCGATGGCCGATCCGCGGATCAGGCCGTCACGGTTTGAAATTTCATCACCAGCACAAGCCGGAGGCTTTGCAATTTGCGCCAATTTTGAAACGATTTAGAGCGGGTCGCGATGCGAACCCTGCGCTCCGATTATGTCCGCCCGAACCTGCAGGCGACCTCCAACGGGGCGGCTATAGCGGAAAGGCCCCCCGAGATCAACCACTTGATTCGGGGCCGGCGACCGCTGCAAGGTGCTGGCCATGATAGACGTAAAACACCCGTTCTACCGACCACTCTGGCGGCGAATTGCCATCGTGGCCACTACCGTCATATGGACCGGATTTGAGCTGCTGGTAACCCGCAACGGCTTCTGGATCGCCATTGCAGGCGGGCTCTGCGCGCTCACCGCCTGGTATCTGCTGATTGCCTGGAAGGAGCCTCCTGCTTCACCGGAGGCGTGATTCAACAGATTCAGAAACCTGCTGGCTCACAATCCATTGCTGCCAATGAGGCGTTTGATATTGCCATTGGCGAGAAGCTCTATTGTCTTTTCGGCGCGCACCAGCGTGCCTTGCTCCACCCGGTTTGGCAGAAAATCAGTGTTGAATTTGTTCTTGTACAGTGCGTCAAGGCGCGAACCAATAACGCCACCCAGCCGGCCATAGCTGACCGCCTGGCTTCCTGGACGGCCAGGGCCCGGAGTTGATTTTGGGTAGCTTGCCTCCGATGGCGACTGATTGATCGGCGTTGACTTGTTCGGATGATAGAACCCGGTCCTGCGCCATCCACGCCCGCCATGGGTCTCCATCAGCTCCTCTTGATAGTCCGTCTCCAGATGATCGAGATCGAGAACCATGAGGAGATAGAATGCGAGCTCGATTTCTTCCGCCAACCCATCGTAGACAATCGATTTCTGCGGCGGATTGAAGATTGTTGCCTTGCGTAGCGCCATAATGTCACTAGCCTTCTTTTCATCGGGCACTTTCGGATCATCGCGGATCGCCGCCGCCAGATCGTAACATTTGATTTTCGCTTCGCCCACGAAAGCGCCGAGTGCGTCCTTGATGTCTTGAGGGTCTTGGGCAAATTTGTCGACCGACGGATACGACGAGCGATTTTGGTCGATGGCAGCCTTGGCTGCTGTATACTTATCGCTGACATATCCGCTTACCCCCGATTCCGCTGCGTCCCAGACCTTCTCGGCTATGAAGTTTCCCACCTTGTTGGTTGCAAAGAATCCGGCAGCGCGGAAACCACGCTCCATATTGTTGCGGACGAGATAGTCAAGCCCCGGGCCATTGACGAACTTCTGCGCCGCGGTGCCAGCAATGGTCTTGGCGGCGGCGGTGCCGAACGCTGCCGTCAGCACGCCGCCGCCACAGAGCGAAAGTGCCAGCAGGCTTAGAGACATGACCCACTGCGGAAAGGCATCTGCTTCTTTTTGGTCTGCTAGTGTTTTCTGATATCTCTTGAATGCCTTTTTATATTCCTTGGCGAATGGGTCGACAACAAATGTATCCCACTTGTCCCTGTTATTGTTCAAGTCATGCAGAAAGTTGCTGATGGCTTCGGCTGGAGTTGTCATGTGTCATTCCTTCGCGGCTGCGCCCTTCTGCTTCAGCTTATGGTCCACGCATTAATCGCGGTTCAAAGGCTCTGCTGTGACAGAGTGTAGGCTTGCTAGCACGCGTGACAATCCCCTGAATGAGGGATTGGCGTGGCCATTTCGGGCTTTAAATCCACTGCGAGCCATCGCTTCTCGCAGACCGCATGGAAGTAATCGCCCCCTTTACTTAACGCAGGGTTTTGATCGCTGCGATAGCGGCGGCCACCGCCAGTTCGACCGACAACTCCGACGTATCGAGGATGATGGCATCCGCCGCAGGCAGCAGCGGCGCAACGAGGCGGGTCCTGTCGCGCTTATCCCGCAGCCGGACTTCTGCCAGCACTTTTTCGTAGCTTTGCTCTTCGCCGATTGAGGCAAGCTCGGCGTGGCGGCGCTGGGCGCGGATTTCGGGTGTCGCAGTAATGAACAGCTTCACATCCGCATCAGGGCAGACAACAGTGCCGGTGTCGCGTCCATCCAGAACGCTGCCCGGCGGTTTTGCTGCGAAACTCCGCTGGTAGCCTAGCAGGGCAGTGCGCACTTGCGGAATAGCTGCCACGACAGAGGCAAGGTCCGCCACGGTTTCGGTTCGCAACTCCTCGTCACGGAACGGCTGCTGCTCCAGCGTGTTTGCAAAGCGCACTGCGGCTGCAACATCATCAACCGAAGTGCCTGCCTTTTGCATGGCAAGACCGACGCGGCGATAGAGCGTGCCGGTATCGAGGAAATTCAGTCCAAAATGGCTCGCAAGAGCGCGGGCAACTGTGCCCTTGCCGGCTGCAGCCGGACCATCAACCGTGATGATCATTTCGCGTCCGGCGCAGCGATGCGGGCACCCATGCGATTCATCAGTCCGGTGAAATCCGGGAAGCTGGTGGCGATGAAACGGCTGTCATCCACCGTTGTGTGAATGCGCGAAGCCAGGCCCATGACGAGGAATGACATGGCGATACGGTGATCCATATGCGTTGTCACCCGCCCGCCACCGGGAGCGCCGCCGCCTGTGACTTCAAGCCAGTCCGGCCCCGATTGGCTGAACACACCATTGGCCTGCAGGCCTGCTTCGACAGCCGCCAGACGGTCACTCTCCTTGACGCGCAATTCCTCCAACCCTTCCATGCGGGTTGTGCCTTCGGCAAAAGCCGCGAGCACGGCAAGAATGGGATACTCATCAATCATTGATGGAGCACGTTCCTTCGGCACCCGCACGCCGCTGAGCTGTGAATGGCGAACGCGGAGATCACCCACCTCCTCTCCGCCGGCCAACCTGCGGTTCTCAATCGAGATATCCGCCCCCATTTCCAGCAGTGTGGTGATGAGCCCAGTACGCGTCGGGTTCAGCATGATGTTTTCGATGGTGATGTCGGAACCTTCGGCGAGCAGCGCCGCCGCCATCGGGAAGGCGGCTGACGACGGATCGCCAGGAATGGCAAAGGTCTGCGCCTTCAGCTCATGCTGGCCGTCCAGCATGATGTGGCGGGCGCCATCGACTGTTTCGACCGCCAACTTGGCGCCAAATGAAGTGAGCATGCGTTCGGTATGGTCACGCGTTGCCACCGGTTCAATAACAGTCGTCCTGCCCGGCGTGTTGAGGCCGGCCAGCAGCACGGCGGATTTCACCTGCGCCGAGGCCATGGGAAGCGTGTAAGTGATTGGCACGGCATCCCTGGCGCCATGCAGGGTGAGCGGCAAGCGCTCGCCTTCCGAGGTTTCAAAGCGTGTGCCGAACAGCGCCAAGGGTTTTGTGACGCGGCCCATGGGGCGCTTCGACAGGGAGGCATCGCCCACGCACTTTGCCACCAAGGGCGTGGTGGCGATCAAACCCATGGCAAGGCGTACGCCAGTCCCCGAATTGCCGAAATCCAGAGGTTTCTCCGGTGACACGAGGCCTGCAACACCGACGCCGTCAATCACCCAGCTGCCGTCATCCCGGCGCTCGACGCCGGCACCCAAGGCCTTCATGGCATTGGCGGTATTAACCACATCCTCCGCCTCCAGCAGGCCGGAAACCTCTGTCCGGCCTATGGCAACAGCGCCGAACATGAGGGCGCGGTGCGACATTGATTTGTCGCCCGGAACAGTGATCCGGCCTTTAAGGCCGGAAGCCTTGCGTGATTGCAGCGGTAGCGGCGGGGCGTGATCGTGAGACATTGTGACGGGCTCGATACACCGGTTGTTTTGGCCTGTCACGGCCTGAAAATCCAACTTTGACTTTCATGGCAACCCATGGCAAGGGGAGCGCATTCAAGCCATTCTGACTACTGAAAGGACCAACCGTGGTCAAAGCCGAACTCGGAACCAAGCGGACGTGCCCGTCCTGTGCGGCCAGATTCTATGATCTGCTGAAGAACCCCATTGTCTGCCCGAAGTGCAACACCAGCTTCGTCGCCGCCGCTATCCTGCCTTCCAAGGGCGATTACCCGAGCGCGCCGCCGCCAAAGGTGCGCGAGAAGGTTGAGACCGTCGCGGCCGAAACCGGCGATGTCGAAATCATCAGCCTTGAAGACGTCGAGGAAGACGGCAAGGACGATGACGAAACGGCAGGCATTGAGGATGTCGATCTCGGCGAAGAGGCGGACGCCGGCACCGGTGAAGAGGACGATACCTTCCTCGTCGAGGAAGAAGAGGAGGGAGACAATGTCTCCGGCCTGCTCGATGGCGGCCCATCCGGCGGCAAGGAAGGCGAAGAAGAAGTCTGAGGCTTGCTTGCGGGAGACTGTTGCGCCCGCAAGTTTTGCTTGATTGTTGGCAGGGGCGGAACTAGTTTCCGCCCGCCCGGGAGGCGGCCCAATCGCCACCCTCTATGGATGTGTTAGGGGTCATAGCTCAGTTGGGAGAGCGCTTGCATGGCATGCAAGAGGTCGTCGGTTCGATTCCGTCTGGCTCCACCATCCAGTTTAAGACAAATCACCGCTCTCCGGGCGCTTCGCAATAGCGCCGACATTTCCGCTGCTTGCGGGAATGGTTACGCCGCATTGCGGTCACTGCAAAGACTTATGTGGCTGCATATGAGGCCATTCTTGCCAAAGTCTCAGGCCAGCAAAAAACGTTCCCAATATCGAAAAGCATGTTTGCTGAGGTTGGTTCGACATTTACGATTGTCGGCAAATGTGCTGCCTTCAAATTAACTGAACAGTTGAGATTTTCGCCGATGCCAGGCTGCTGGCGTCGCAGCTCGTCCAGTAGATGACGGATTTCGATGTTCTGGTTTATAGTCCTATTTCAAACATTGTCATTGCAATCCAGACCTCAATGCCAAAAAAACGAAGCACCATCTCATCTAACCAGTTGGCCAGACAGGATGGTGCTAAGCTCGCAACATTCCTTGATTTGAATACAACAACTAGCCGCGCCAGACTGCCCCCGTGCGCGAGTTCACATAGACGATAACATCTCGGCCTCGGCGCGTCGCCCTGAATGTATAAGTGCGGCCTGAACATTCGCGGACCGAGACGTTTCTGTAGCCATTTTCACGAACGATCTGGCGTGCATCGCGGCATGAGATGCGATCGCGATAAACAGGCTCGATGTAACGGTCACGATACCAGCCGCGGCCATCGTGATAGCGATAGTCCGGGCCAACCTGCTCGCTATAATAGGGGATGCCAAAGAAAAGCTGGACATTTGCCTTGGCGTCAGCTGCTGCCGAAAAACCGGTCCAAAGCGGCACCATTGCCGCCAAGGCGATTAGTGATTTCTGCATGATATGACTCCATCAAAGTATTGATCAAGCTAAACGCCCTAGGTCATGTTGACAAACTTCTGAACCAGAGTCTTGCGGCGGCGATGTGAATGAAGCCGAGATAGCTTGTCGCGGTTTTGTCGTAGCGGGTGGCGAGTTGTCTGGAGCATTTGAGCTTGTTGAAGCAGCGCTCGATGCGATTGCGGAGCGCGTAGATGAAGGTGTCGATGGGGATGGGCTGCTTGCGATTGGCTCTGCCTGGAATGACTGGCGTGGCGCCGCGCGCTTCGAGACTGTCGCGGATACCGTTTGAGTCATAGCCCTTGTCGGCGATCATGACCTTGGCTTGCGGCAGGCCGGCGTCGAGCAGCGTGTCAAATCCTCTATAGTCGGACACTTCACCGCCGGTGATTTCGGCCTTCATGGGCAGGCCGAGGGCATTGACGATCAGATGAACCTTGGTCGTAAAGCCACCTTTTGAACGGCCAAAACCTTCTTTTTGAGTCCCCCTTTAGCGCCGGCTGCCTGATGGTGGGCCCGGATGATGGTTGAGTTGATCATTTGCACCTGAGCGGGAGCGGCGGCGCTTTCATTCAGCGCCTCCAATATCAGCTCCCGCAAGCCCGCCAGCGTCCAGCGCCTGAACTGTCGATAGACGCTGCCCCATTTGCCGAACTCCTCGGGCAGGTCGCGCCATTGCGCACCCGTTCTGGCGATCCAAAACACGCCATCCAGTACAAGCCTGTGATTACCCGCCGGACGGCCGCCGCGACCGCGAACCGCAACAATAAACCTCTCGAAAAACCGCCACTCCGCATTGCTCATCAACAGCCGCGCCAAGATCGCCTCCTGCAAAGGCTACCTTGAATCACGTCTCAAGCGATTTGTGAATTTGGTTTGTCAACAGGACCTAGACCGCGATAAGTTCCGGTACGCTGACGCGCGGCCTCTGTGATGCACCATATTCGCGCGAAATCTTCTCGATGAGCGCGGCCCGAAATGCGGGGCCGATGCTTTCGTCAGCCAGCCCGTGCGCCACATTGGCAAGAAGCAATCCGAGCTTGTCGCCGCAGTCGAACGTCTCGCCCTCGAATTCGAAGCCCCAGAATGGCTGCTCAGTCAGCAGTTGCGCCATGGCATCAGTCAGCTGGATTTCCCCTCCGGCTCCGGGGAGCAATGCTGCAATCAGCTCAAAGATGCGCGGCTGCAATATATAGCGGCCGGCAATGATGTGGTTGGACGGCGCACTATCCGGTTCCGGCTTCTCCACCATCTTGTCAATCAACATGCCGCCAGGAGTTTTTTGGAAACCCACGACTCCGTAGCGTCCGACCTCGTTGCGATCCACTTGCTCAAGCGCAATCACATTGCCGCCGCCGTGCCGATCATAGGCGCGCACCATTTGCGCCAGGCAACTGGGGCGTGATTGCATAATCATATCGGGCAACAGCACCGCGAAAGGCTCATCGCCGATGATGTGCCGGGCACATCCGATGGCATGCCCGAGGCCCAAGGGGAAGTGCTGGCGCGTAAAGCTGGCGCGACCGGGACCTAGCGCACTTTGCGCAATCTGGTCGAGGCACTGCTGCTTGCCTTGCTCGCGCAAGGTCGTCTCCAGCTCGAAATTCCTGTCGAAGTAATCTTCTATGGCCGACTTGTTGCGTCCGGTTACGAACACAAAATGCTCAATCCCCGCTTCGAGCGCTTCATCGACGATGAACTGGATTGCTGGCCGGTCGAAAACCGTCAACATTTCCTTGGGTACTGATTTTGTAGCGGGAAGCAACCGCGTGCCGAAACCGGCGACCGGAATCACTGCCTTGCGGATGGGTCGAAACATTCATGAGATCCTGTACAGAACTGCCATGGCCACCAGCTCCGACGTGGCTGCGAGCAACTGGCCTACTCTGCGCTTAACGTTTATGGCGAGCACGTGGTTCCAGCGAAGAGCGAACTATTTATGGATCACACCGTTTGCGGCAACAAAGGCCCCAAGCTTGAGGGCCTGGGGCTGAAGTTGGGGGGAGGCACAGCTAGAGACATCAAGTTGCAGCCACCTAGGTCATGTTGACAAACTTCTGAACCAGAGTCTTGCGGCGACGATGTGAATGAAGCCGAGATAGCTTGTCGCGGTTTTGTCGTAGCGGGTGGCGAGTTGTCTGGAGCATTTGAGCTTGTTGAAGCAGCGCTCGATGCGATTGCGGAGCGCGTAGATGAAGGTGTCGATGGGGATGGGCTGCTTGCGATTGGCTCTGCCTGGAATGACTGGCGTGGCGCCGCGCGCTTCGAGACTGTCGCGGATACCGTTTGAGTCATAGCCCTTGTCGGCGATCATGACCTTGGCTTGCGGCAGGTCGGCGTCGAGCAGCGTGTCAAATCCTCTATAGTCGGACACTTCACCGCCGGTGATTTCGGCCTTCATGGGCAGGCCGAGGGCATTGACGATCAGATGAACCTTGGTCGTAAAGCCACCTTTTGAACGGCCAAAACCTTCTTTTTGAGTCCCCCTTTAGCGCCGGCTGCCTGATGGTGGGCCCGGATGATGGTTGAGTCGATCATTTGCACCTGAGCGGGAGCGGCGGCGCTTTCATTCAGCGCCTCCAATATCAGCTCCGCAAGCCCGCCAGCGTCCAGCGCCTGAACTGTCGATAGACGCTGCCCCATTTGCCGAACTCCTCGGGCAGGTCGCGCCATTGCGCACCCGTTCTGGCGATCCAAAACACGCCATCCAGTACAAGCCTGTGATTACCCGCCGGACGGCCGCCGCGACCGCGAACCGCAACAATAAACCTCTCGAAAAACCGCCACTCCGCATTGCTCAT
>CAWFCR010000003.1:0-44321 GCA_963814455.1 uncultured Alphaproteobacteria bacterium
GGGGGGACTACCACCCACACTGCGGCCATTGGGATTCTCTGATGAGACCCCCAAAAAAGTCTCTCGTGGCTTCGGCAAGATTGCTTATCAGGTGGGTGCCCGACTATCATCGTTTTGCCGTAGCGCCTCCAATACCTCTAAGAAGAACTCTCGAATTAGTTCAGATGCTCTGCCGGACCAAAGATCGTCTGCTACTTCAATAGCGTATGGGTCAACATATACAGGAATGTCAAACTCGTTACTGACATCAACGAAGTCAAGTTCGTGTTGAGTCACATTAAGACCGAAGTACTTTGAGAATCGCGGCATCCTGACACCTCACCCTACAACCTACACTAGGGTTACAGGCATGCGAATAGGCTAGCTACGCCATCTCGACCGAAGGAACACGAGAAGATGCGCGGGTCGAGCCCGCGCATGAGGAAATGCAATGTTAATCCCGCACCAGCCTGAAGCCCACATGCGCGGGCGGCGTGCCGGAAGAACATCCGCCGCTTGCCGGGTCGCGGACCAAGACCGAAATCACAGCAGCATGTTGCCCTTCCACTACGAAGCCGGGGCAGCGCTCGGCTTCAACACCAGCCGTGCCGCAGGTTGAGGTCCACTCCCATACATTGCCGGAAAGATCGTAGATGCCATTGCCGAACGTGCCGAAGCCGCCGGAAGGCCTGAGCTTGCGCGGAACTGTTGGCATCGCATTGTAATCCGCCGCCCAGGCAAGGCGCGGATCGCTGAACAATTTCTTGTAGACAGGTTTAGGCATGTTGCGCGCCGCAGCTTGCCATTCTGCCTGGCTAGGCAGACGGTATCCGCCGCCCATTTCACGGTTGATCCAGCCAATGTACTCCGCCACATCAAAGGCGCTGACGCCGGTCATCGGCAGCTTGTCGTCGCCTTGCGGCGCGGCAAGTTTGCAGCCGCCCGCCTCATGGCAGACCTGCCACTGGCCGCGAGTCACTTCGTATCGCGCCATCTTGAAGCTTTGGCCGTCATCCATCTGCAAGGTTTGAAAGGCAGGTCCTGCCGGCCCATGCCGATCAGCAACTGTGGCGGCAAGGCTGATAAGCCCTGCCGCCATGGCGACTGCCACAATCTTGCTGGCAGCCAGTTCCAGCATGATCAGCTCTGAATGTCGCGCGGCTTCACCACCTGCGTCATCAGATCGTCATTCCACTCGCCTTCGACCGTGACGTGCGCCGTAGCACCCAGCAGCACAGCTTCAATCAGGTTGTGGTTGACATAGGCATAGATGCCGGGCTGCTCGAAAGTATAGATCATGGCGCCCGCCGAGCCGCCGCGAATGAACCAGGTCTCCAGCCCGCGCGAAGGCACATCGTTGAACTTGCCGGCTTCCCACACGAGATTGCCATGCCCGCCGATAAGATGCGGACGCGAGTCGCGGTTGGCTTGCGCATGCACGAACAACACGGTTTCGCCGACCTTGGATTTCAATGCGTTGTCGCCTGTCAGCGCGCCGATGGCGCCATTGAAAACCACATGCGAAGGCGTCAGCGTCCGCATCGTCTCCAAGTAGTCGGCAAGATCATCGCCGCAGGCGTCATACTTCTTGTAGGCGCCTTTCTCGTCCTTGGCGACGTAATAGTCCTGCTCGCCGATGAAATAGGCGTTGTCATACTTGACTGGCTTGCCGCCGGCATCCTTCAGCCCATCGCGTGGCAGCACCATGATGGCGCCGTTCATTCCATGGGTGACGTGGTAGGGAATCATCACATCGCCGGGTGCGCAGTGATAAACAAATACGCCTGGCTTGGTGGCTTTCCAGCGCAACACCACTTCCTGCCCGGGAACGATCTTGGTCAGTG
Organism: uncultured Alphaproteobacteria bacterium; assembly: GCA_963814455.1. Taxonomy (GTDB): domain Bacteria; phylum Pseudomonadota; class Alphaproteobacteria; order Rhizobiales; family Aestuariivirgaceae; genus Aestuariivirga. The sequence goes on from CAWFCR010000003.1 coordinate 1,824, forward strand.
CACCGCCGCCCAGGGCGCCAGTAGCGGCATGAAAGTCGATGTTGTGTTCAAGGATATTCTCCTTGAGGTTTTTCATCGTCAGCTCGACATAGTCGCCTTCGTGCACGACGATCATCGGCCCCGGCACGCTGCCATTGTAGGTCATGGCCCAGATCTCGGTGCCATCGCCGTCAATCACCATCTTCTTTTCTTCGATGGCCATGGTGATCTCGACGACCTTGGGCCCGCCGGTCGCAATCTGCTCATGCTCGGGAAAGAACGGCGGCGCCACCAGCTTCTGCTGCACGCGCGGCAGTTTGCTGATGTCAACGGGCGTCGCAGCGGTCGTAGCAGCCACTGCTGGCGAGGATGCTGCCATCAACGGCGCAGCCGCGGCAATGGCCGTGGCGATGCCGGAGGCTTGCAGAAAACTGCGGCGGCTCTTGTTGGAAATAGGTGCTTCAGGACGAAAGGTCATGTTGGTCTCCCAGCGGTTGTCTTGGAGAGGAACGTAAGTCCGACCGTCGCGGTCAGCTTTGACATTTATCAATGGGAATGCGGAATGAAACGCCAAAGAGCCGCAGGGGTCGCACCTCAACTGCCAATACCTGTCGACCTGCTGTGGACTCTCGATTAACGTTGAAGGCGCAACAATTGTTCCAGTCGCAATCGTCGGCAACAGCTATGAGGAATATCATTCGCTATGAGCAGCAACGAGAAATTGTTCAAGGATGTGATGGTTCGCTACGCCGACATTGAAATGGGCGACAGCGACAATACTTACCCGGGCGACAGCGAGAACATGTCGATCAGCGCTTCTTTCAGTCCCCATTTTGGCCTGATGCGCCTTGGCGTCCATCATGAGCGTCTGCTGCCGGGCAGGCGCGTGTCTTGGCCGCATGCCGAGGCCGACGAGGAAGAGTTCGTCTATGTCATCGAAGGAACGCCGGACCTTTGGCTCGATGGTCACGTCAAGCGGCTGGCGCCTGGTGACGCCGTTGGCTTTCCCGCAGGCACAGGAATTGCCCACACCTTCATCAATAACACGGAACGCGATGTGCGATTGCTTGTTGTCGGGGAAGCCTCGCGGCAACGCAGCCGCATTGACTATCCTCTGCATCCCAAGCGCAATGCCGAGATTGGCGACCGGCACTGGAAGGATATGCCGCCCCGCAAGCTCGGCCCGCATGACGGCAAACCGGACAAGCTCAGGAGGCCGTAATTCCGCCCTTGAATGGGTCAGCCTCGTCAAACAGCAGCTTGCCCTCGCCGCAGACGTAAGCTGTGCCGGTTATGCTGGGCACGATGGCGCCGTTTGGCCCGGGCTGGTAGCTGCCGGTGAAGCGGCTGCCGATGATGCTCTCCTGCACCCATGCCTCGCCGGGCCTGAGAACGCCATCTGCCGCGAGGCAGGCAAGCTTTGCTGATGTGCCGGTGCCGCAAGGCGAACGGTCATACTCGCGCCCCGGGCACAGAACGAAGTTGCGGCTGTGCGCATCTCCTGTTGAGGATTTGGCGAAGAACTCGATATGGTCGATTTCCATGCCATCCCGCCCTGTGATGCCTTGCGCTGCGAGCGCTTGCTTCACTGCATCTGCCGCGTCGGTGAGGCGTGCGAGATTGGAAAGTTCAAGCGCGCAAGGCGCATCGTGGGAGAGGAAAAACCAGTTGCCGCCCCAGGCGACATCTCCTGTCACGCGGCCGATGCCTGGCACATCAAGGCCTACATCTTTCGCTGCCCGGTAACTCGGCACATTGGCAATGCGCGCCGTATGGGCGTCAATCAGCTCAACGCTCACGCTGCCTACCGGCGTTTCAAACTTGTGACTGCCGAGGCCGATGAGCCCCGCATGATGCAGGCTCACCGCAAGGCCGATGGTTCCATGCCCGCACATGTTCAGCATGCCGGCATTGTTGAAGAAGATCACGCCAGCCGCATGCGAAGCGTCAACCGGCTCGCACAGCAATGCGCCAACGATTGCCGCATAACCTCTCGGCTCGTTGATGACCGCTGATCGCAGCCAATCATGCTGTTCCGCAAACAGCTTGCGCCGTTCCGACAAGGGACCTAATCCGAGATCAGGCCCGCCCGCCATGATCAGCCGCGTCGGCTCGCCGCCCGTATGCGAGTCGATGATGGCGATCTCACGCATGCTTCGACCACTCGCCATACCAGGTCTTGAACAAACGGTGCTGTTCTGTCGCGTAGGCTTTCTGGCTCGCTGACAATGCGTCATCAGCGTTGAAGTGCAATTCGTATTCCGGGCTGCCTTCCAGCACCATCAGGTGCTTGTAATAGAGTACGAGGTCAGCCCCCTCATCGAAGGAGGAGAGAACGCCGAGCGCCCGGTCCAGTTCCTCCGCCTTGCGTCGCGCCGCCACATCCCCCTTGGCGGCCTTGCTGCAGAGATCGACAAGATGCAGCACCGGCTTCGGCAGGCAGTTGCCGATGCCGGTGATGGCGCCTGTTGCCCCGCAATTGACGAAGCCGTGCACAACCTGCGTATCCACCCCCACCATCAGGGTGAGAGACGGATCGCCCGAGGTGATGTGTTCCGCCGCATAGCGGAGCGAGGCCGCCCCGCCAAACTCCTTGAAGCCCACGAGGTTCGCATGCTTCTGCCGCAGCTCGAAGAACAGGTCGGCCTTCGTCTCATACCCGTAGTAGGGGCTGTTGTAGATGACGGCAGGAAGTGCTCCCGCTTCCAGCACGGCGGAAAAATGCGCCCGTTGCGCCGCAACCGATGAACCGCGTGAAAGCACGCGCGGGATCACCATCAATCCCTTGGCGCCAACCCGCTTGGCATGCGCCGCATGTTCGACGGCGATCCTGGTGTTCTGCGCTCCGGTGCCGACGATGACAGGCACTCCAGCCTTCGCCAACTGGGCGACACCTTCCTGCCGTTCCGCATCGGTGAGCAGCGGCCAGTCACCCATCGAACCGCAATAGACAACGGCAGACATGCCGGTGGCGATCAGTTCCTTGCCCTTGCGCACCAGCGCTGCAAAGTCCGGTTTGCGGTCAGGCGTGCAAGGGGTCATCAGGGCTGGAATGCAGCCGGAAAAAACGGAAGCCATGGGGGTTCTCCTCTGTCTGATGCTGCAAATCTATCATACACGGGGTGAGACGTATTGCCGAAATCACTGGTACTGACTATGAAATAGGCACAATATCAGCCATGCGCAGCAAGCCCCACGAGGTTCAATTACCTTCAGATAGTACGCAATTTGATGCAGTTGGCGGCCTGTTTGAAGCCATCCCTGATACTGTGTTTTTCGTCAAAGATGCTGTTGGCCGCTACAGCCTCGTCAACCAGACACTGGTGAAACGCCTGGGGCGCAAGTCAAAGTCCGAGGTGCTGGGCCGCAAGGCCGTGGAGCTGTTTCCACCGCATCTGGCCTCGCGCATCGAGGCGCAAGACCAGGACGTGGTGTTGACGGGCAAGCCCATCGAGAATGAACTGGAGCTGCACTTGTATGCCGATGGCCAGCAGGGCTGGTGCCTCACCTGGAAGGTGCCGCTGCGCAATGCCTCAGGCCGCATCGAGGGGTTGGCAGGCATTTCACGCGATGTCGGCAGCTTCGCGCATCTGCAGGGTGATGGAGGGCGCGTCTCGCTGGTGCTCGACTATGTCCGCCGCCATATCGAGCAGCCTTTGCCGGTGGCGGAACTTGCGGCGCAAGCTGGACTATCCCCCTGGCAATTGGACCAGCGCGTGCGCTCGTTGTTCGGCATCTCGCTTGCCCAGCATGTCATCCGTACGCGGATTGATACCGCTTGCACGCTGCTCCGCGAATCGGCGGAAGCGGTAAGTGCCGTGGCGCTCGCCTGCGGCTATGGCGACCAGGCAGCCTTCACCCGTCAGTTCCGCAAATCGGTCGGCCTCACGCCGCGGGCCTACCGGCAAACCGCAAAACAATGGTAGCTTCGCCGTGAAGCAACTCGCAAGGATATGCAATGGCCAAAGCTTATTGGATCGCGCACGTTACCGTCACCAACCCGGACCAGTACAAGTTCTACGCGGAAGCCGCGCCGCTGGCCTTCAAGAAGTATGGTGCGACAATTCTGGCGCGTGGCGGCACGCATGAGCAGATGGAAGGGCACGGCCGCCCGCGCAATGTGGTGATAGAGTTTCCTTCGCTCCAATCAGCCCTCGATTGCTATCGCTCGGAGGAATACCAGTCGGCCCGCGCCAAGCGCATCGGCGCAGGCGAGGCCGATATCGTCATCGTCGAGGGTGTCTGAGAATTGCAGCGCTTGCCAGTGAGCCCCGCCATCATCGGCATCGGCGAGCCGCTGGCTGAATTCAACCAGCTCCATCCGGGCGGTCCGTTCGTCATGGGGTTCGGCGGCGATACGTCCAACTGCATCATAGCCGCCGCCCGTGCAGGCGCATCGACCGGCTACATCACCCGCGTGGGTGATGATCTGTTTGGCGATGGCCTGCTCGCTCTGTGGGCGAAGGAAGGCGTCGATGCCTCGCAGGTGAAGCGCGACCGCCACGCCAACGGCATCTATTTCATTACCCATGACGATGGCGGACATCGCTTCACCTATGCGCGGCAGGGATCGGCAGCCTGCCACATGGAGCCCGGAGACATTGATGAAGCCTACATCCGCGGCGCGCGCGTCCTGCATTTTTCGGCCATCAGCCAGGCTATCAGCCTGAGTGCGCGGAGCACCGTGGCGCATGCCCTTGCCGTGGCGGAAGCAGCAGGCGTCGCCATTTGTTATGACACCAACCTGCGCCTCAAGCTGTGGACGCTGGAAGAGGCGAAGGCAGTTATCCTCAACACCATTCCGCACGCCAGCTTCCTGCGGCCAAGCATCGACGATGCAAGGCTGCTCCTCGATGAATCTGATCCGGACCGGGTCGTTGACAGGTTCCTGGGCATGGGCGCCAAGACCGTATTGCTGACGCTTGGCGAGGCAGGCGCGCTAGCCGCAACCGCCAGCGAGCGCCATCGCGTCCAGCCCCGCGCCGTGAAAGCCGTGGATGCAAGCGGTGCAGGGGATGCCTTCTCCGGCGCCTTTCTTGCCGCCCATGTGGCCGGACAATCACTGCGCAAGGCGTCTGAATTCGCCAATGCCGCCGCCGCCCTTTCCGTTATCCGCATGGGAACAATTGCAAGCTATGCAGGGCGGGCGGAAATCGAAACGCAACTCAGCTCCAGCCAAGCACGCTGAAGCTTGCCAAGCGCTGGCAGCTTGATAGCTGCGTCATTGAAGTCGATGCCGATGGTGGAGCCGAGCAGACTGAGCTCAAAACCTTCCTCGCGCGCCAGCGTCACGCCGATGACGCCAAAGGCCGAAGCGCTCCAGCCTGTCTTGCTGGGCGCAGGTTCAAGCGCCAGCCGCGGGCCGAGGTAATCCTTGCCTACGGCAACCGCGCTGAGTTCGGCATTGAAGCCATCAGTGTGCCGCACCACCCAAGCCACGAAGCTGTTGGAGTTAGGCCCCGGCCAAACCACATAGTCGCCACGGCTCTGGTAGGGATAGCGCGCGATAGAGCGTCTCGATGCGCGGGATCAGCGATCTGCGCTTCCGCTCCGGCAAGAGAATGGATAATGCGCGGCCTGTTGCCATACCAGAAGGCATCCGCCGGATAATTGTCACGCCGCACCGGGTTGCCCCAGCCGACAACATCATAGCGTGTCCAGTTGGCGGCACCCGCAGGCTTGAGGACGATTGACATATGCTCGGCGAATATGCCTTTCCAGCGCCCGGTGCGCGCCGCGAGGATCATCACTCGCGCTTCTGTCACGCTTGCGGCTTCCGGCAGCAGCCCGGAGGATGACCAGTTGGCTGTGCGCCAATTTCCGGCCCAGCCGCGCGAATAACTGAGCGCTGCCCCCGCTGCAATCGGCAGCAGGATCACAAGCAGCACAAACCATTTTAGAAATCGAACCGTCCGTCTCATGGGCTGTGACAAGGCCAAGCCAGCATGGCGGAATTGGGGCCTTGTCCGGTTTGCGCGACCACTCTAAACACCGGATATGACCATGAAACTAGCCATCGCGGGCGCCGGCGGGCGCATGGGGCGCGAACTCGCCCGCATCGTGCACGCAACGCAAGGCTGCGAGCTTGCCGCCGGGCTTGAAGCGCCGGGTTCTGCCTTCGTGGGCCAGGACAATGGCGAGTTGATCGGCGTTGGCAAGCTTGGCTTGGTAATCAGCGACAAGCCGGAAGCGGTGATCGCCGCTTGCGACGCCATCATTGATTTCACTGTGCCGAAGGCCACGCTCTCGCTCATCCGCCAGACGGCGGCGGCAGGCAGGGCGCACATCATCGGCACCACCGGCATTGATGCGGCGGGTGACGCCGAAATTGCCGTAGCAGCGAAATCCGCCGCCATCGTCAAGACCGGCAACTTCTCCCTCGGAGTCAACCTTCTGGCGGCTTTGGTCAAGAAAGCGGCCCGCACGCTGGGCGAAGAGTTTGATATCGAAGTGTTGGAAATGCACCACCGCATGAAGATTGATGCGCCCTCCGGCACCGCCCTCATGCTCGGCAAGGCGGCGGCCGACGGACGCGAGATTTCGCTGAAAGAAAAGTCTGTGCGTTCGCGTGATGGTCACACGGGCCCCCGCAATGCTGGAGACATCGGCTTCGCCACGCTCAGGGGCGGAAGTGTGGTGGGCGATCATACGGTGATATTTGCGGGGCAGGGAGAGCGGCTGGAACTGCGCCATGTTGCCGAAAGCCGTGAGTTGTTTGCGCGTGGCGCGGTCAAGGCCGCCATTTGGACCAGCGGCAGGAAGCCTGGCCTTTACTCGATGATTGATGTCTTGGAATTGGAGTGATTGCAGATGACGGGAACACTGGTGCTGGTGCGGCACGGGCAGAGCGAATGGAACCTCAAGAACCTGTTCACCGGCTGGAAGGATGTGGAACTGTCGGAGCAGGGCATCAAGGAAGCCCATGCAGCGGGAAGCCGCCTCAAGACCAAGGGCTACCAGTTTGACGTCACCTTCACCAGCGCGCTGAAGCGGGCGCAGGATACGCTCTCCATCATCCTTGGCGAGCTTGGCCAGTCCGGCCTGCCGGTGACGAAGGACCAGGCTTTGAACGAGCGCGATTACGGCGAGCTGACTGGCCTCAACAAGGATGATGCGCGCAAGAAATGGGGCGAGGAACAGGTGCTCATTTGGCGCCGTTCGTTCGACGTGCCGCCGCCCGGTGGTGAAAGCCTGAAGGATACTCTCGCCCGTGCATTGCCCTATTACATGTATCACATCCAGCCGCAGGTGCTCTCCGGCAAGCGCGTGCTGGTGGCGGCGCACGGCAATTCGCTGCGCGCCCTCATCATGGCGATCGAGGGGTTGACGCCGGAACAGATATTGAAGCGCGAACTCGAAACCGGCGTTCCGGTCTGTTATCGTATCGGTGCGGATTCAAGGCCCGTCTCCTCCGAGGTGCTGGCCGCATGATCATCCGTGAGCTGACGGTTCAGGAATATGAAGGCGTGCTGCCGCAGTTGGCGGCGCTGCTGATTGACGCGGTGGACAGCAATGCTGGCGTCTCCTTCATGCATCCGCTCTCGCCCGATATTGCCACAGCCTTCTGGCGCAAGCAGGTGGGCGATATGTCAACCCGTGCCACCCATCTTTTTGTGGCCGAGGATAATAGCGCCATCATTGGCACCGTCATGCTGCAAAAGGCTTGGGCGCCCAACCAGCCGCACCGCGCGGAAATTTCAAAGATGCTGGTGCATACCACGCGCCGGCGGCAAGGCATCGGGGCCAAAATGCTGCAGATGGTTGAAACCCGGGCACGCTCCCTGGGCTTCTCCCTCATCACCTTTGATGCGGTGGCGCATGGCCGCTCCGAGCATTTCTACAAGTCGGCTGGCTATGTGGTGGCCGGTTACTATCCGGGCTTTGCCCTCTCGCCCCAGGGCGAACTGGAAGATACGGCGCTGTTCTACAAGCAGTTGTAGTCCCCTCATCTGGCCCATTCTTGCGCGCTTGCAGCGCAAGCTCGCCAGCGGTGGGCCATCTTCTCCCCATAGGGGAGAAGTGAAGAACTGTCGCTGATTTCACCTCTCCCCACCTTATGTGGGGAGAGGATGTCGCGGCACGCGACAGGTGAGGGGTTTTTACTTCACGCCGCCAGCAATCCCGCTTCCCAGCCGAGAATGGCGCGCTTGCGCGTCAGTCCCCAGTGATAGCCAGTGAGGCCGCCGGACTTGCCGAGCACGCGGTGGCACGGCACCACGAATGAAACCGGGTTGCGCCCGACGGCTGCTCCTACGGCGCGTGAGGCCTTCGGGTTGCCGATGTGGGTAGCAACATCGGAATAGGTCGTCGCCTGGCCGAAGGGAATGCGCGTCAGGCTCTCCCACACGCGGATCTCGAAATCGGTGCCGATGAAGATGATGCGCAGCGGCTCATCCTTGCGCCACTGTTGCGGTTCGAAGATGCGCCTTGCATAGGCTTGCGTGGCAACCTCGTTGCGGACATAGGCTGCTTCTGGCCAGCGCGCCATCATGTCCGCTAGCGCCTTGTCCTCCTCGCCCGCATCGGCAAAGGCAAGCCCGCTCAGGCAATTGTCAGTCACCATGACCAGCGCCCGTCCGAACGGGCAATCGTGGAAGCCGTAGGTGATGGAAAGTCCCTTGCCCTTCGCCTTGTAGATGCCGGGCGACATGCCAAGGTGGGTGACGAACAGGTCATGCAGGCGCGATGGTCCGGAAAGTCCAAGCTCATAGCTCGTGTCGAGGATGGAGGCGGATGAGCGCAGCATGCCGCGCGCATGGTCAAGCGTTACAGCTTGCAGGAAAGCCTTGGGGCTGAGGCCTGCCCAGCGGGTGAACAGCCGCTGCAAGTGCTCGGGGCTGAGGCCCGCCTGTTCGCCCAGCTGCTCAAGCGAAGGCTGTTCGCGCCAGTTCTCGGAAATGAAGGAGAGCGTGCGCTTGACGGTTTCATAGTCTTTGGCTGTCTGTTCCATGAGTCATAATCTAGGCCCTGCCAAGGGCCGCGACCACCCGATTCTTGATCAGGCGAGAGCTGCCCGCAATGCCCTTGCAAGGCTGAGCCGCTCGCGCGGCGACAGGAAACTGCCAATTTCCGTGCGCTTGCCCTTGAAGCGCAGATAAAGCGGGCCGATGAGCTCGCGCTCCCTGTCCTCAAGCAGTTCGACGCGCACCCAGCGCCGCATGAAGCGCTGCACGGTTTCCGGCTTTCGTGCGCTGCGCCGCCGCAGCACCAAATCGCGATCATTGATCTCGATGCGCTCCGCCACGCGCGCATCGGCATAGTTGCGATTGAAGGCCCAATAGAGCAGCGCCACGTCCAGCCCCATGAAGCCGATGATCGGCCAGGCGCCCTGCACATAGAAGTAGAGGCTCACCGCAACATTGAGCCCGATGACCACCGCCATGAGAATGATGAAGCCCCGCCGCCCGAGCGAACGGTGCGGGGTGAGCGTTGCGCTCCAGCTATCGAAAGACGTCTCTACCATGCTAAACCCGGCGGATCAGTTACGAACATTAGAACAGGCAAGACATGGCAAAGGCAAGGCGATTGTCAAAGCAGGCGGCAGCCGAAATGTTCCGGCGGCTGCAGGCCACCAATCCGCATCCGGTGAGTGAGCTCGACTCGCTCAACCCCTTCACTTTCCTTGTCGCCGTCGTGCTCTCGGCCCAGGCGACTGATGCCGGGGTGAACAAAGCCACGAAGCAGCTGTTCAGGATTGCTGATACGCCGCAAAAGATGCTTGGCGCTAGGCGTTGCGGGTGTTGAGGAGCACATTAAGACCATCGGCCTGTTTCGCGGCAAGGCAAAGAATGTGATCGCACTTTCCCGGCAATTGGTTGACCAGCACGGCGGCGAGGTTCCGCATGATCGCTCAGCCCTCGAAGCCCTCCCCGGCGTCGGCCGCAAGACCGCCAATGTCGTGCTCAACAGCATCTTCGGCGAGCCGACCATCGCGGTCGATACGCATATCTTTCGCCTCGGCAATCGCTTGAAGCTGGCGCCCGGCAAGACGCCGCTGGATGTTGAAAAGGGGCTGATGAAGGCCGTTCCGGAAGAGTATCTCCAGCATGCGCATCACTGGCTCATCCTGCACGGGCGTTATGTTTGCAAGGCGCGGAAACCTGAATGCTGGCGCTGCCAGCTCGCCGACATTTGCGTCTTTACGCCTAAGACCGTTGCCGCTGCTTGAACAGGTGCACGAAGTAGGAGGTGGCAAACAGCGGCACCACCAGGTTGACGACAGGGATGATGGAGAACAGCGCCGGCACGAAACCGGCAAGCCATACGGAAGGCGTGTTGGCCTTGCGCAACGCCTTCGCTTCATCAACGGCCATGTGGCGCGAGGCTGCCATCTCGAAATATTCGCGCGAAAGCAGATAGGCGTTGGCGGTAATCAGCGCCAGCGCGCCGATGCCGGTAAACACCAGAGGCAACACCGCAAGGTTCACCAGCAAAACCAGCAGTGCAAAGCCCAGGGCGGTGGAAATGGCGCGCCCCGCGCTCAGCGGCGTTCCGGGCGCATCCTGCGAGTAGTGCTTCGCCTCCACTTTGGCGGCGATGCCGTCAATGAACAGACCGGCAAACATGGCGGTGACAGGAGACATCATGAAGAAGAAGGCAGCCAGCATCAACAGCCCGGCGCCAACCTGCATGGCAGTGTCGGCCCAGCCCCACGGCAACAGCGCAAGCTGGCCGAGGCCGAGCTGCGCTGCCACCATGATGGCGACGAACAGCGCCAGCGTGAGCCCGATGGCTTTCAGCAGCACGGAGCGGAATTCGCGCGAAACAAGGTCGCCAATGGCAAGAAATGCGGCTTTCAACATGGCGTCATAGGTAGAGTTTCACCCTTGCTCCTGCAAGGGGCATGGGTTAGCACCCCCTGCAGAAGGGGATACTCATGCCGGATACGAAGTTTGACGTGCTCGCCATTGGCAATGCCATTGTCGATGTGATCGCCAGGGTGGATGACGCGTTTGTCGAGTCCAACGGGCTGGTCAAAGGCTCAATGAACCTGATCGATGAGGAGCGCGCCGAAAGCCTTTATGCCGCCATGGGTCCGGCACAGGAAGTCTCAGGCGGCTCCGCTGGCAACACGGCTGCGGGCGTTGCCTCCTTCGGCGGCAGGGCGGCTTATTTCGGCAAGGTGAAGGAAGATCAGCTTGGCGCCATCTACCGGCACGACATGCGCTCGCAAGGCGTGGCGTTTGATTCAGTAGCGGCCAAGGAAGGTCCGGCCACCGCGCGCTCATTCATTTTGGTGACGCCGGAAGGTGAGCGCACCATGAACACCTATCTCGGCGCCTGCGTAAACCTGGGTCCCGTCGATGTGGATGAGAAGGTCGTCTCTGCCACCAAGGTCACCTACATGGAAGGCTATCTGTGGGACAAGGAAGCCGCCAAGGAAGCTTTCAAGCATGCCGCGAAGATCGCTCACAAGGCGGGGCGCATGACCTCGATCACGCTTTCGGATTCCTTCTGCGTTGAGCGCCACCGCGACAGTTTTCTCGATCTCATCAGGAACGGCATCGACATCGTCTTCGCCAATGAGTCGGAAGTGAAATCGCTCTACAAGACGCAGAATTTTGATGGTGCTTTCCAGGCGCTGCGCAAGGATTGCCGCATCGCCGTCTGCACCCGCTCCGCTCATGGCAGCGTCATCGCCGAAGGTGACGAGATATTTGAAGTCGCCGCCATGCCCATTTCGCGCGTTGTAGATGTGACTGGCGCTGGCGATCTCTATGCCGCAGGCTTTCTCTTCGGCTACACGCAAGGCTTCGGCATGGCGCGCTCCGGCCAGTTGGCGAGCCTTGCAGCATCGGAAGTCATTTCGCATGTGGGCGCAAGGCCCGAGGTCAACTTGCGCAAGTATGCGCGCGAAAAGGGCATGCTCTGACCGCTTGCTTGGCAAGTTCGCGGCGACAACCTAAGTTGCCTGCGCAAGGGGGCAGGCGGAGACCTGCAGATGGACAGCAACGAGACCCGGCGCATGCTTGCAGTCGCAAATGATGCAGCGCAGCGGTTCAGGAACGCCAACGGCGACATGCTGCAACGCCCGGCGCGACCCTATGCCGAGCTCAAGGATATTTTCACCGAACCGCTGCCTGATCATGGCACGGGCGGGGAAATGGTCATCCGCGAGCTTGTGGGCAAGGCTGAGCAGGGTTTGCAGATGGCCACTGGCCCGCGTTTCTTTGGCTGGGTCATCGGCAGTTCTCATATCGTGGGTGTAGCGGCGGATTGGTTGACCAGCGCTTGGGGCCAGAACACCGGCAATCATCATGCCGCCCCTGCAGCCTCAGCTGCGGAAACAGTGGCCGCCCAATGGCTGCTCGAGTTGCTGGACCTGCCGCGTGAAAGCTCGGTCGGCTTTGTCACCGGGGCGACGGTCGCAAACTTCGTCTGCCTCGCCGCCGCGCGTGGTGAAGTGCTGCTGCGGCAGGGATGGAACGCCGATGCAGATGGATTGTTCGGCGCCCCGCCCATCACCGTCATCATCGGTGATGATGCGCACACCACGGTTTTTTCCGCGCTGCAGTTTCTGGGACTGGGGCATGACCGGGTGGTCCGGGTGCCGACTGATGCGCAGGGACGCATGCAAGTTGCGAAATTTTCCGAAGCTATCGCCAAGGTGAAAGGCGCTGCAATCGTCATCCTGCAGGCAGGCCAGGTCAACACTGGCGCCTTCGATAATTTCTCTCAAATCATTCCGCTTGCGCGCAAGGCGGGCGCCTGGGTGCATGTTGATGGCGCCTTCGGCCTCTGGGCCCGCGCCTGTGGCGAGACCCGCCATCTGGCGCAAGGCGTTGAACTCGCCGATTCATGGGCAACGGATGGCCACAAGTGGCTGCAAACGCCGTATGACAGCGGCTATGCCATCGTGCGTCATGAGCTCGCCCATCGCCGCGCCTTCACCATCGCGGCAAGCTACTTGCCGCAGTCAGCGGAAGGTGAGCGCGATCCCAGCCACTATGTGCCGGAATTGTCGCGGCGCGCCCGTGGTTTTGCCACCTGGGCTATCATCAAGCATCTGGGCCGCAGCGGTATTGCTGCAATGGTGGAGCGTCATTGCGCCGTGGCAAGGCGCATGGCCGAACTGCTGAAGCATGAACCTGGCATCGCGGTGCTGAATGACGTGGCTCTCAACCAGTTGCTGGTGCGCTTCGGGCATGGCGAACCGGATGAGACGGGTGACCGCCTCACGCGTGAAACCATTGCCCGCATCCAGTCGGATGGTGATTGCTTTGCAGGCGGTGCCGTGTGGCGGGGAAGACAGGTGATGCGGCTATCGATCATCGGTTGGGAAACAGATATGAGTCAAGGTGAACGCAGTGTTGCCGCCATGATCCGCGCCTGGCAAATCGTCAAGCAGGGTGCTTCAGGATCATGATCACGGAGGCCTATCACTACGTGGAGAAACCGGCAGCGCCGGGTGCTCCGCTCCTGTTCACATTTCATGGCACCGGGGGCAATGAACAGCAGTTTTTGGGCCTTGCAGCCGAACTGCTTCCTCAGGCCCATGTGATTTCACCGCGCGGTGACGTATCGGAGCATGGGGCGCTGCGCTTCTTCAAGCGCACGGGGGAAGGCGTCTACGACATGGCAGATCTCGCCACGCGCACGCAACAGATGGCAGGCTTCATGGCGGCGAATTGCGAACGGCTCAAGCCTTCAAAGGTTGTGGCGCTGGGTTACTCCAACGGAGCCAATATTCTGGCTTCCGTCATGTTCAGTCATGCGGAGTTGGTGCATGACGCCATTCTCATGCATCCGCTCATTCCGTTCAAGGCGCCAGCCAATGCGGGCCTTGCGCAGGCACGCGTGCTTGTCACGGCAGGAAAGCGTGATCCCATTTGTCCGCCGTCGATGACGCAGGCGTTGGTGGATTACTTCCGCGCACAGGGTAGCGTGGTCATGGAGCATTGGCATGAGGGCGGGCATGAATTGCGCCCCTCGGAGGTTGAGGCCGCGAGCCGATTTCTCAATCCCTGATCACGCGCCGCTGTCGCTCGCCTGCTCGTCGGCTGCAGGTTCATCCTTTTTCACAATGCGGATGCGAATGCGCTTCACGCGCCGCGGGTCGGATTGCAGGATCTCGAATTCGAGCCCGCTGACGTGGCGCACGATTTCGCCGCGCGGCGGAACGCGGCCCGCCATTTCAAAGATAAGGCCGCCCAGCGTGTCAGCCTCGTCTTCATCCTCATCGGTCAGCAGGTCGACGCCGAGCAGTTTGTCGATGGTGGCGATAGGCACGCGCGCATCCGCCACGTAGGTATGGTCGTCCTGCTTCTTCACCAGCTTCTCGGCTTCGATGTCGTGCTCATCCTCGATATCGCCGATGATTTCTTCCACCAGGTCTTCAATGGAGACGAGGCCGTCACTGCCGCCATATTCGTCAATGACAAGCGCAAGATGAATGTGGCTCGCCTGCATCTTGAGCAGCAGGTCGCCCGCTGGCATCGAAGGCGGCACGAACAGAACTTCGCGCGAGAGGCCGGAGGCCTTGACAGTCAGCGCAAGGTCGGCAGCCCGCACGCTCAGGCCGCCATTCACAGTCTTGGCCTTGGCTTTTTTGGCGCCGCCGCGTTGCGTCAGCCAGCGCATGAAATCCTTCACATGCACCATGCCCTGAACATCATCGAGCGTCTCGTGAAAGATAGGAATGCGCGAGTGATTGGCCTCGGTGAAGCTCTGCATCAGCTGTCGCATCGTTGCCGTGTCCTCGATGGCGATGATGTCTGCGCGCGGCACCATCACATCCTCAACCTTGAGGTCCGAGAAGGTGATGAGGTTGCGCAGCATCGAGGTGGTCTCGCTGCTCGCCGCCGTTTCCGGGTTCTCTGCCGCGTGCGTCTCAATGACGCTTTCAAGCTCTTCACGCAGGCCAGCTTCGCGCTGCCGGCCGAGCAAGCGCTTCAACGCATTCATCAGCCCGTCGCGGCGCAGCGGGTCGGTATTGTTGTCATTGCTCATGGGCGTAGGGGTTCTTTATGCCAAGCCGCGCCAGAAGCCGGGTCTCAAGCTTCTCCATGGCTTCCGCCTCTTCATCGGTCTCATGATCATAGTCTAGCAGGTGCAGCGCCCCATGCACCAGCAAATGCGTGGTGTGGGCGGCCAGCGTCTTGTTTTGTTCCGAAGCCTCGCGCGCCACGACGCCGTAGGCGAGAACGATGTCGCCAAGCGGCTTCGGTTCGCCTCGCGGATGGGCCGAGCCTGCGGGCGCCGGAAAAGAGAGCACGTTGGTGGCCTTGTCCTTGCCGCGCCAGGTGCGGTTGAGCTTTCGCACCGCTGCATTGTCCGCAAAAAGAACGCTGAGACAAACCTTGCGGCGCCCAATGACGAGGGTGAGCGCCTCTTCGGTCCGCCGCCTGAGGCCGCGCAGGCGCTTCCAGCCTGCGTCGTCAATCGCAACCTCAAGCTTCATGGGCGTCCGGGCGCAGCTTTCTTGCGGGCCGCTGCCTTGTCATAGGCGGTGACGATGCGGCCGACCAGCGCATGACGCACAATGTCGGAGACGGTAAAGTGGATTTGCTCCGTACCCTGAATGTTTTTGAGGACGCCGAGCGCATCCGCAAGGCCGGAGGTGGCGCCTGTCGGCAAGTCAACCTGCGTGGGATCGCCCGTCACCACCATGCGGCTGCCTTCGCCAAGCCGGGTGAGGAACATCTTCATCTGCTGCGGCGATGTATTCTGCGCCTCGTCGAGGATGATGAAGGAATGTGCCAGCGTCCGCCCGCGCATGAAGGCAAGCGGCGCAATCTCGATCTCGTTTTCAGCCAGCCCCTTGGCCACCAGCGCTGCCGGCATCATGTCATAGAGCGCGTCATAAAGCGGCCGCAGGTAGGGGTCGACCTTGTCCTTCATGTCGCCGGGCAGGAAGCCCAAACGCTCTCCGGCTTCGACTGCGGGGCGCGACAGGATGATGCGGTCCACCTCGCCATTCATCAGCGCTTCGGCGGCGCAGGCAACCGCAATGTAGGTCTTGCCGGTGCCGGCAGGTCCGATGCCGAACACCAACTCGTTGCGGCGGATGGCCTCGACGTAGGATTTCTGCATTGGCGTGCGCGGGCTCACCAGCTTGCGCCTGGTGCGCACGCCGCCTTCCGCCACCTGCCCTTCGGCGGTGGCCTGGCTCATGCGGATGGCGCCTTCGACTTCGCCGCGGTTCAGCTCCTGTCCGCGTTTGGCTTTCTGATAGAGGGTCATCAGCACATCGCGCGCCATGTCGCGGCCGGGAGTGCTACCGCGGATCGAAACGCGGTTTCCGCGCGGCGTGATGGCAACGCCAAGCCGGTGCTCGATAAGCGCCAGATGCTCGTCATGCTGACCGCAAACGACGGTCAGCAGCCGATTGTCTTCAAAAGCGAGGGTGAGGGTTTCAACATCTTCCGGCGCTTGGCCGGTCTTGAGGGCGGTTAGCTGGGCAGCACTGAGCGGCGATTTCAAACGCTATGTTCTCCTGTCACGGTCGAGCCTCAGACTCAGACCTTAGCCCAAAACATAATGTCCTGAAAGGCTGTTGGTTCCAACCGTCGTGATGGCGACAGATCGGATTTTTCCGATGTCGGAAGGCTCGCCCTGCACATGGACGGGCTGCAGGTAGGGTGAGCGGCCCACCAGTTGACCGAACTGTTTCGCCTGCTTTTCCAGCAATACTGGCAGGGTTTGGTCCACCATAGAGAGGTTGAAGGCGGTTTGCTGCTTGTGGATGAGCGCCAGCAGCCGCTGCAGCCGCTCGGAAGCTATGTCCAGCGGCACCTGCCCGTCATGCTCCGCCGCCGGTGTGCCGGGCCGGGGCGAGTAACGGAACGCGAACGCCGAGGCGTAACCAACCTCATAGACGAGCTGCAGCGTGGCCTCGAAATCCGCCTCCGTCTCGCCCGGAAAACCGACGATGAAGTCGCCCGAAAGCGCAATGTCGCTGCGCACCGCGCGGATCCGGGAAATGAGTTTCAAATAGTCCGAAACCGTGTGGCCGCGATTCATCGCCTTGAGAATGCGGTCGGAACCGGATTGCACCGGCAGGTGCAGGAATGGCATCAGCTTGGCATTGTTGGCATGCGCAGTGATGAGATCATCCGTCATGTCAAGCGGGTGGCTGGTCATGTAGCGAATGCGTTCGATGCCATTGATTTGTGACAGGCGTTCAACAAGTCCAGCAAGGCTGGTTGTTGCGCCTGTCTCATCCGCGCCGTGGTAGGCATTCACATTCTGGCCGAGCAGCGTCACCTCGCGCACGCCTTGTGCCGCAAGGCCTTGCGCCTCGGCCATAACTTGCGCCACGGGGCGGGAGAATTCGGCGCCGCGTGTGTATGGCACCACGCAGAAGGTGCAGAACTTGTCGCAGCCTTCCTGCACCGTAAGGAAGGCGGCAACCGCATGGCCAACAACGCGCGGCGCACGCTTCGCCAGCGCCTCGAACTTGTCTTCCGCCGGAAACTCGGTCTCGACAATGCGCGAACCATCTTTGCGGTGGCGGCTGATCAAGTCCGGCAGCTTGTGGTAGGCTTGCGGCCCCAGCACGATATCTACTGGCGCGGCTCGCTTGAGGATTTCCGGCCCTTCGGCCTGCGCAACGCAACCTGCAACTGCGACGACGAGCTCGCCTCCTGCATCCGCGCGCTTCTGTTTCAGCCGTTTCAGCTTGCCGATTTCGGAATAGACCTTTTCCGCCGCATGCTCGCGGATGTGGCAGGTATTGAACAGCACCACGTCAGCTTCATCGGCGCTGGCAACTTCCGTGTAGCCTTCCGCCGCCAGCGACCCGCGCATGCGTTCACTGTCATAGACATTCATCTGGCACCCGAAGGTCTTGATGAAAACGCGCTTGGCGGGAGCTGTCATGGCGGGCTTGCTAGCCCATTTCACCTCGCCCGTGAAGGGCATGCGCCAGCCCACGCCGCACCGTTGCATGCGCAATCCTTGCCAGTTCCTTGCGCGGCAAGCCGGTGGGAAGGGGTTCATGGCAGATGACGGTGACTTCTATGGGCCCGGCCATGATCGCCTGCCACAGGTGAGGAGCAAGCTCCATGTCGCCATACCAGGCATAAAAGGGTCGCCGCCTGCGGCTCATCGGCAGGTTGCGGTGCCCGGCATAGACAATGCTGACCGGCTGCACCGGTATGCAAAGGCGTTCTGCGGCGGCGAAGAAAGAGCTTTTGAATGGCAGTACGCTTGCCCCATCATGCGAGGTGCCTTCCGGAAACAGCACCAGCACATCGCCTGCGTTGAGCCTGTCGCTCAACTCGTCATGTGCATCGCCTGTTGCATGGCGGCGTTGCCTGTCAACGAACACACTGCGCTGCAATTTGGCGAGCGTGCCGAACAGGGGCCAGCCCTTAACCTCGCGCTTGGCGATGAAAGAAAGAGGTGTAACCGTGCTTAACACCACGATATCGAGCCACGACACATGATTGCTGGCGATGAGCAGCGGCCCATTGCCGGTCACCTGTCCAATAACTTTAACCCTGATGCCAAGAAGCCGCGCCACCAGCCGGTGATAGCGCATCGGCAAACGTCTGGCGGCGGTGGGTGCCGTGAGCAGCAAAAGTTTCTGCACCGGCATCAGCGGCAGGGTGAGGCCCGCAAAACCAGCAAGCACCAACAATGCGCGCAGCCGCCGCATGCTGGGCTAAAGCGTCTTGCGCAGCACCAGCGCGTCTTCGCGTGCTGTTCCGCGGGCATAATAATCCTTGCGCCGTCCGGCTTCCTCGAAGCCAGCCCGGCTATATAGCGCGCGCGCCGCAGAGTTGGAGGCGGCCACTTCCAAAAACAGCTTGCGAGCACCCGTTTCCCGCACATGCTTTTCAATTTCGCCGACCAGCGCACGGCCAAGCCCGCGCCGCCGGAAAGTAGGCCGCATCGCAAGCGTCAGAATCTCAGCTTCATCGGCTGCAGAACGGTAGAGACCGAAACCGGATGGCTCGCCCCCATGCAGAATGATCAGGCCTACTGTATTGGGTACCGCCAGCAAACCGGCAAACTCGCTGCTGCTCCACGCCGCCTCGAAGCTCTCGCCATGCATATCGGCAAGCAGGGCAGCTGCCAGCCGCTGCGCTGAGGAAATTCGCTGCACGGTGAATTGCGGTTTGATGTCGGGTTGGCGCAAGTAAAGCGGTTCCGGACGATGCAGGGCGGGATCAAGCAACGCTGCTGTCTTCACAAACTGGCTGGAACGCGGAACATCACCCGCGTTGCCGCGCACATGCACCGTATGTTCAGGCAACAGATGCTGCGCTCCAGTACCCAGAACCACAACCGGCGAAGGCGGCAGCATGCTGGCCGCCTCCTGTGGCATGGTCAGACAAGGTGCAATAATCTCTTCGCCACCGCTTCCATAGTGCGCAAAATAAATCTCGCCATTGCGCGCCTCGACTGCCACCGCCACGGCATTCTGCCCGGTCTCATTGGCTGCTATGGCCGCAAGCGAATTGATGCCGGTCACCGGAATGCTAAGCGAAACACCAAACCCCCGCGCCATGGCAAGCCCGATGCGAAGGCCGGTGAAAGTGCCGGGACCGGTGGTCACGACGACACGTCCAAGCTGCGCAAAGGCAACGCCGGCTGCTTCCATCACTTCTGCGATCATCGGCGCCAGCCGTTCGGCATGGCCGCGTTCCATCGGCTCAAAGGCTTCTGCCAGCAGCTTGCTTTCGGCGGCATTGAAGACAGCCGCCGAGCAGGCACCCATGGATGTATCAAAGGCCAGCGTCAGCATGGCGCTGTGATAGGCCGGAGCTTATCCCTTGTCATCCCCGCAGGCGCGTTAACCTATTCAGGATGGATGACGCCCTTGCGCAAGATGAGGTTGCCGTACAGCCGCCGCTCTCCACTGGCGACGATCGCGTAGCAGGCCTTCACCCGGTTGTAGAAGTCCGTGCCGATGAGAACCGAAAGCCCATGCTTGGGTGCATGCTGATGGATAAGGGCCTCGAACTCGCCGAAGACTTGTTCCTGGCGCTTCGGGTCATTGTTGGCTGCCGGGCGGAACGCCGTTTCCTTGACGAACTCGTCCAGTGGCATGACTGATAATACGGCGGCTGCAATGCTGGTGGCGCTGTGCCCATCCATGCGCACCAGCCGCGTTGCATCGGTGTCAGCCGGATAGTTGCCGTCAACAATGGCAATCTCGTCGCCGTGCCCCATGGCGCGCAGGATCATCAGCAGTTCCGGTCCCAGCAGCGGGTCAATTCCCCTCAGCATGTCACAGCGTCTCCTTGAACAATATGTCGCGGTCGATCATGAAACTGGCAAACAGGCTGAGCGCTGCCCCGCCCATGGCGCGCGCATCGCTGCCGATCGAGCCTTCTTCGATGGCAAACGCCGGAAGGCCGCGCACGTCGAAACGTTGCATGGCCACGCGCGTGCGGGATACGAGCTCCGCCCGCACCGCTGGCGGCATCGCGCCATCGATAATGATGGCATCAAAATCAATAACCGCCATCGCAGCCGCAGCGCCATAGGCCAGCGCGAATGCGGTTTCGTCGAGCCATGTATCAAGCAGTTCGCCAAGCTCACCCCAGTCTGCGGGATTCTGCACCAGGCGGCGCGGATCGAGGCCTTTGTCCTTCATGCGGTTTTCCAGCACATAGAGGCTGGCCTTGTGGATCAGCTGGTGGGTTTCTCCACTTGAGGAAAGTATGGGAAGTGCCCCAAATGAACCGGCATAGCCGGCCCGGCCCTGAAACACGTGGCCATTCAGCACCAAGCCGCCACCGATGAAATGGCCGATGAAGAAATACGCAAAGTTGAGGTGCTGCGAGCCCTTGCCGAACAGAAGTTCCGCCGCACAAGCGGCAGTGGCGTCGTTGCTGAAATGCACGGGCCATTCGCCAAGCTTTGCCAACTCGCCGACGAGATCGAAATCGCGCCAGCTTTCCAGCACGTCGCGCGGCGCGCCTGCCGCCTCCTCCCAATTCCAAAGCTCGAAAGGAGCGGCAATGCCGAGCCCTGCGACCTTGCGGCGCTGTGCCGGCGTCAGTTGTTCCAGCAGTTTCGGAACGCCCTTGCGCACGAAATCAGTTATCGTTGCAGGTGTCGGAAACCCATAAGGCTGGTGCAGCTTGTTGCGTACGCCGCCGGTGAAATCGAGAAGCACAAGGTCGCCTGAACGCCGGCCGACTTTCAATCCGATAGCGTAAGCGCCATCAGGGTTGAGCGAGAAGGGCACCAGCGGCTGGCCAACCTTGCCGCGCTGCGGCTTTTCCTTGAGCAGCAATTGATCCTGCTCCAGTTGCCGCACAATGACCGAAACTGTCTGTGCCGAAAGCCCGGTGAGGCGGGCGATCTCCGCCTTCGGCAGCGAGCCATGGCGGCGGATGAGGGAGAGCGCCAGCCGCTCGTTGTAAAGGCGAACGCCATTTTGCGACGTGCCGCGCGCCAGGGGTGGACCCTTGGCTTGCACTGGTGCATTGGTCAGCCAGTCCAGGCTCACGGTGCACTGCCCCGTTGCTTCATGACGCGTTTCCCATTGTTCTTATGCTTTTTGCCCAACTCTCATGCAGTCCCGGGCGTTAGTCAATAAATAAATCACCCCGATTTACTTATTGACTCCCGCGTTCAGATTGGCTTTCATGAGCGCAAGGAGTCCGAACTGAAGACTTCGGACTTCTTGTTTCATACACCTGTTGGCCCGCACAAGGGCTTGTTCCATGGGAGGATCATTTGAAGACAATTCTGAAAACCGCACTCGTTGGCGTAGGCCTCTTGGCCCTCGCTTCCACAGCCCAGGCAGCTGGCGGCGTTTGCCTCATCACCAAGAACAACACCAACCCCTTCTTCGTCAAGATGAAGGAAGGCGCTGAAGCCAAGGCCAAGGAGCTCGGCCTTGAGTTTCAGGCTGCCGCTGGCAAGGTTGACGGCGACGCTGGCCCGCAGATCGAAGCTATCGAAAACTGCGTTGGCGCCGGCGCCAAAGGGCATCCTGATCACCGCGTCGAACGACTCAGTCATCCCCGCCCTCAAGAAGGCCCGTGAAGCTGGCCTGCTCGTTATCGCCCTCGACAGCCGAAATCGGCGACAAGGACGCAGCTGATGCGACTTTTGCGACCGACAACTTCGAAGCCGGCATCCTCATTGGCAAGTGGGCTCTCGCCACCATGGGTGACAAGGCCAAGGATGCCAAGATCGGCATGCTGGACATCAACAAGGACAACATCTCGGTTGACGTCGCTCGCGACACCGGCTTCCTGAAGGGCTTCGGCATCGAAGTTCCGGACCCAAGGTCATGGGCTCCGAGAGCGATGCTCGCGTCATCGGCCACGAGTACCCGCGTGCAAACCCGGAAGGCGGCCTGAAGTCAGCTGAAAACCTGCTGGCCAAAAACCCCGACATGAACGTCATCTACACGATCAACGAACCAGCTGCCGAAGGCGCCTATCAGGGCATGAAGGCCGCCGGCAAGGAAACCCAGGCTATAATCGTCTCGGTTGACGGCGGCTGCCCCGGCGTCAAGTCGGTGCAGGGTGGCATCATCGGCGGCAACCTCCATGCAGTTCCCGCTGCTGATGGCGTCGCTCGGCGTTGAAGCCGTTGCAGATTCGCCAAGGACGGCACCAAGCCGAAGAACTCGGAAGGCCTCAGCTTCTACAACACGGGCGTCAAGCTCATCACCGACAAGCCGGTTGATGGCGTTCCGTCCATCACCTCGGAAGAAGGTCTGAAGATCTGCTGGGGCTAATAGCCCGGTAAATTTCTAGGTTGAATTGGATTAAGGGCGGCTGTTAAAGTCGGCCCTTAATTATGATGGCGGCCACAACGCCACATCGCGTAGAAGGCGAAAAGACTGGGCAAGGGGACGGCAATGAGTGAATGGCAGCAAGACACAGGACCATTTCTGATTTTGAAGCGACGCTGGACAAGGCCGACGCTAACGTCGCCTCCTTCGAGATTCAAACCAATCATCCGCTGCGCACCTTGCGCAGTTTCCTGCAGAACTACAACACCGCTATTCCGGTGTTCGTACTGCTGCATTTCGATCTTCATTTTCGGTTTCACTTCGAGTGGCCGCAAGTTCTTCACCGCGAACAACTTGTCTATTGTCATTCCAGCAGGTGGCGGTGATCGGCATCATCGCCATCGCCCAGACCGTCGTCATTTTGACTGCCGGCATCGATCTGTCAATTGGCGCCATCATGGTGCTGTCTTCGATTGTCATGGGCAAGCTCGCCGTGCATTCAGGCGTGCCGGTTCCCATCGCCATATTGGCGGGTGGCCTTGCCGGCGCTGCCATGGGCTATCTCAACGGCATCTTCGTCACCAGGCTACGATTGCCGCCTTTCATTGTGACGCTGGGTACCTTGCATGTATTCGGCCCACAAGCATCTGGTACTCCAAATCGAAATCGATCCGCGGTCTGGATACTGAGGCGATGGCCCCAATCTGATCATGCTCGGCTGGCCGGTTTTCAAGGTGCTCGACAAGGAAAGCATATTCAATGGCGCCGCTCTCACCACCGGCGGCGTCTGCTTTATCCTGTTGGCCGGCCTCATGTGGTACATTCTTAACCGCACGGCCTGGGGCCGACACGTTTATGCGGTGGGTGACAATGCGGAATCAGCTCTGCTGGCCGGGCGTGCGGACAGACCGCATGCTGCGCTCAGTCTATACCGTTGCTGGCGTCATCGCGGCATTTGGCGCGCTTGTGCTCATCGGCCGCGTTGGCGGCACGGTGACGCCGCTGGCGGGTGAAACCGCCAACCTCGATAGCATCACCGCCGTGGTGATCGGCGGCACCTCGCTGTTTGGCGGGCGCGGCTCCATCGTCGGCTCGGTTCTTGGAGCGCTCATCGTCGGCGTATTTCCGAAACGGCCTGTCGCTTTCGGCGTGGATGTGTTGTGGCAGGATTTCACCGTCGGCATCCTCATCATCGCCGCCGTGGCGCTTGACCAATGGATCAGAAAGGCATCGGCTATAATCATGGCAAAGTCAGTGAAGAAATCTGCCAAGAGAACTGCTGCTGCGGAGAGGCCAAGGCGGCCCGGGCAACATCCGTCACCGAAAAAGCGCCGAAGGCGGCTGCCAAAGCGGCAGGGCCAGGAACGCCCATCCTCACCACTCGCGGCCTGGTCAAGCGCTATGGCCGGGTTACGGCGCTCGATCATGCCGACTTCGACCTTTACCCCGGAGAAGTGCTGGCGGTCATCGGCGACAACGGCGCCGGCAAGACATCTTTGATCAAGGCCATCTGCGGTGCCGTGACGCCTGATGAAGGCGAAATCAAGATGGAAGGCAAGACGCTGCACTTCAAGTCGCCGCTCGATGCCCGCAATGCCGGCATTGAAACGGTGTACCAGAACCTTGCCCTGTCTCCGGCACTGTCGATTTCCGACAACATGTTCATGGGCCGCGAAATCCGTGTACCGGGTTTTCTTGGTGATTGGTTCAAGCTGCTTGACCGCAAGGCCATGGAGAAGATCGCCCGTGACAAGCTGACCGAACTTGGCCTGATGACCATTCAGAACATCAGCCAGCCGGTGGAAACATTGTCCGGCGGCCAGCGTCAGGGTGTGGCGGTGGCGCGGGCCGCAGCCTTCGGCTCCAAAGTGGTGATCATGGACGAGCCGACGGCAGCGCTTGGCGTCAAGGAATCGCGCCGCGTGCTCGAGCTGATCCTCGACGTCAAGAAGCGCGGCCTGCCGATCGTGCTGATCTCGCACAACATGCCGCACGTCTTCGAGGTGGCGGATCGCATTCACATTCATCGGCTTGGCAAGCGCCTGTGCACTATCCGCCCGAAAGACTTCACCATGTCGGATGCAGTCGCCTTCATGACTGGCGCCAAAACTCCGCCCGCGGAGATGATGGGCTGAAGCCGTGGACGTAACTTCCCTGCTGCGCGAGGTCCGCAGCCGGGCTGACGGGTACGAGCGCTACATGGTGGCGATTGCCGGTCCTCCCGCTTCCGGCAAATCCACCACGGCGCATGATCTTCAGAAGGCGCTTGTGGCGGCGGGTGAAACGGCCGTCGTCGTGCCGATGGATGGTTTTCATTTTGACGATGCCATTCTCAATGCCCGCGGCCACCGGCCCCGCAAGGGCGCGCCCTTCACTTTCGATGTCGCTGGGTTCGCGCACCTGTTGCAACGCATCCGTGCGCGTGAGCCGGAAATCGCCATTCCGGTGTTTGACCGCAGCATGGAACTGTCGCGCGCCGCCGCCGATATCGTCTCCGCCGATACGCGCTTCATCCTGGTTGAAGGCAACTATCTGCTGCTGGATGAAGCGCCGTGGACCAGCCTCCGCCCGCTGTTTGATCTCACCATCTTCATTGATGTTCTACATGAGCAATTGCGCAACCGGCTGATCCAGCGCTGGCTCGATCATGGCTTTGACATGGACTATGCGAAGAACTGGATTGCCACCAATGACGATCTCAACATCGGCCATGTATTGGCCCACCGGGCACCGGCGGATATCGTCGTAAGGCAGGACTAGAGCGCCCGCGCCCGCGCGCTCAACGCCGCAAACGCGACGCGCAACGAGTCCGCATCAGTTATGGTCACATCAAACGGCAGGAATGCACTCTCCTGTTCGCGCACCAGCAGCGCGCCGTCGCCATCAACGGCCTCCATGCGCCAATCCTCACCCGCAAGGCCGAGCAACCGGGTGGCATAAAGCGTGATTGCTTCCGCATGGTCTGCATTCATATGCTCAAGCGCGGAAGCCTCCAGATCCTCCATATCATGCGCATCGGCAAACACCTCCATAGCAGCCAGCGTCTCGATGCGGCCAAAGCCTGCCACCCCATGCACGCGCTCCGGCGCCATGCGCCACAGCGAGAAATCGGGAAACTCCGCATAGAAAGAAGCTGCCGGGTGACGCGCCAGGTAGCGCCGCTTCAGGGCTGCGTCGCCCACCTGCTCGAAACGGCCCATGACCGTCACCCGCTGTCCGGTCAGCGCATCGCCAGAGGCTGGCAGTTCACTCGCCATCACGCTGGCGCGTCCATCCGCCAGCAAATTCTGCGTATGCAGCGCCAATCGCGAGATGAACAGCAATGGCCGCCCGGCAACATCTGTCGCCATGTTGGCGAGCGACGCATAAGGCCCGCCATCGTCGGCCGAAAGGGTGGAAAGCGTCGCCAGTCGGGCCCGCCGCAGGATGAGCCGCATCTGCTGCCCGGTGAAACTGCGTAGTTTGTTTTCGGCATTGTCAGCCATGCCCAGTCTCCCTATGGTGGCCGCCACAATTTGTTCACCTTTCGCACCTAGCGCAGGTTGTCCCGCCTGCGTAGAACCCGGAACAAAAGGATTAACAAGCACATGCCGACAATCGCACTGGTTGACGACGACCGCAACATTCTAACCTCCGTGGGCATGGCCCTCGAGGCGGAAGGCTATGTCGTGCAAAAGTACAATGACGGCGCCGCCGCCCTCCAGGGGTTGCAGGATACGCCCCCCGACATGGCGATCTTTGATATCAAGATGCCGCGCATGGATGGCATGGAGCTGCTGCGCCGCATCCGCCAGAAGTCAGACCTGCCGGTCATCTTCCTCACCTCGAAGGATGATGAGATTGACGAGCTGTTCGGCCTCAAGATGGGCGCCGACGATTTCATCAAGAAGCCTTTCAGCCAGCGCCTGCTGGTTGAGCGCTGCAAGGCCGTGCTGCGCCGCGCCGGCAAGCCGGACGGAACCTCGCCCCCGCCTGATGCCACCAAGGTCATCGAACGCGGCAAGCTCGCCATGGACCCGGATCGCCATTCCTGCACCTGGGATGGCAAGCCGGTGACGCTAACCGTTACCGAATTCCTCATCCTCCAATCGCTCGCCCAGCGCCCCGGCATCGTCAAGAGCCGCGATGCGCTGATGGACGCAGCCTATGATGACCAGGTTTATGTCGATGACCGAACCATCGACAGCCACATCAAGCGCCTGCGCAAGAAGTTCAATCAGGTCGACGAAGTCTTCGACGGCATAGAAACGCTTTACGGCGTGGGCTATCGTTTCAAGGAGCAGTAATCCCGGCAGGCCGGGACCCTGCGGCCTTGGGCTAGTGAATGCTTGAAAAGTTACCATCTGCAGCGCTTGCTGATCGTCAGGAAACTGACGAAAGCCAGGAGCTTGAGTATGTGGCGCCGGACAAGCCGTGGCCCGGCCTGCTCGATTATTTCAAGCCGCGCAGCCTCACCGCCCGTATCGTCCTGCTCAACCTTTTTGCGCTCGCTATTCTGGTGGCTGGCATTCTTTATTCCAACCAGGCGCGCCAAAGCTTCATTCAGGCGCGCACCCAGTCGCTCACCACCCAGGCCCAGATCATGGCTGCGGCTGTTGCGGGTTCTGCCACCATCGACACCGGCAACATCGTCATCAATCCGGATAATCTGGATGAGACAACCGACTCCGCCACTCCTGATGCCGACCAGATGGGCGGGCTCGATTTCCCCATCAATCCGGAAACCACGGGACCGGTGCTGAAACGATTGCTTGCCAATACCAATGTGCGCGGGCGGATCATCGACACCGACGGCAATCTCATCATCGATTCCAACTTTCTCTATGGCGGCGGCGACATCATCCAATACGACCTGATGAAGCCGAAAGATGAACCATCGGCCGTCATGCGCTGGTTCCAGGGCATCGTTGCCTGGTTCTTCTCGAATGACTATCCGGTGCAGAAGGATTACGGGCCCGACAACGGCAAGAGCTTCCCTGAAGTGCAGACTGCCCTCAACGGCGCAGTGATGAGCGTCGTCCGCCTTGACGACAACAACAACATCGTCGTGCTCGTCTCTGTTCCGATCCAGCGCTTCCGGGCCGTGCTCGGTGCGCTGGTGCTGTCGACCGCCGGAGGCGAGATCGATGGCGTGCTTGATGCCGAACGCCGCATCGTGCTGCTCACCTTCGCCTTTGTTGCGCTCGTCGCCATCATGCTGTCGATTCTGCTCGCCGGCACTATTGCAGAACCAATCCGCCGTCTCTCGGCGGCTGCCGAGCGGGTGCGGCGAGGCATCAACAAGCGGGTCGAGATTCCGGATTTCACCGCAAGGCATGACGAGATCGGCCACCTTTCAGGCTCGCTGCGTGACATGACCAGCGCCCTCTACAACCGCATCGACGCGATCGAGGCATTTGCCGCCGACGTCAGCCACGAGCTCAAGAACCCGCTCACCTCGCTGCGCTCGGCGGTTGAAACTCTCGCCATGGTGAAGACGGATGAACAGCGCGCCCGCCTTGTTGACATCGTCAAGCATGATGTGAGGAGGCTTGACCGGCTGATCACCGATATCTCCGATGCCTCGCGCCTGGATGCCGAACTGGCCCGCAGCGAGGCTCACCCCGTTGATCTGGCGCGACTTCTCGGTACCATCACCTCGCTCGCCAACGAAACAAGCAAGGATGAACAGGCCGAGATCGTGCTTCAGGTGCTGCCGCTGGCCAAGAGCCTTGATCCCGCCAGGGGCTATGTCGTGCTGGGACATGAATCGCGTTTAAATCAGGTGTTCCGCAACCTGTTTGACAATGGCCGTTCGTTCACGGCTGAAGGCACCAAGATCATCGTCCGGGTCAGGCGCGTTGGCCCGGATGTTGAAGTGCGGGTCGAGGACCATGGACCCGGCATCAGGCCGGACAATCTCGAACGCATCTTCGAGCGCTTCTATACCGACAGGCCGGAAGGCTCCTTCGGCAAGAACTCAGGCCTCGGGCTCTCCATCTCGAAGCAGATCGTGGAAGCCCACAAGGGCCGCATCCAGGCCGAGAACCGTCTTGGCCCGCGCCCGGCGGAAGGCCAGGAGCGTATGGTTCTCGGCGCCCGTTTCATCGTGCGCCTCCCGGCCATGGCCGAGGATTGGTCGCCAACGGACAAGAGCTGATGCAGTTGCTCCAGCATGCAACCTGCATCGATCTTGCCGGCCACGGAATTCTGCTGATGGGAACGCCGGGCTCCGGCAAGTCAAGCCTGGCGCTGCAGCTGATTGACGCTCCGGGTTATGGCTTGGGCGGAGAGCTGATGCGCGCCCGTCTTGTGGCGGATGATCAGGTGTCCATCCGGCGCGACAGTGACAAACTTGTAGCCTCTGCACCTGCTGCTTTGCTCGGCCTGCTGGAGATCAGGGGGCTGGGCATCATGTCGCTCGCCGCAGCCGCCGAAACCAGACTTGCACTCGCCGTGCGGTTGGCAACCCCTCCTGCTACAGAACGGTTGCCGGAGCCTGTAACCATCGAGTTTCTCGGCCTCAACCTGCCGCTTCTGGGGTTGGATGCAAGTTTGGCCGCAGCACCCGCCAGGCTGCGGGCGGCGCTCTCCAGCGTCATTAACGCAGGCTGAACCCTGCGATCCCATGCCTGTTGCGCATCAGGCCTGTTTTCGGCAATGTGCGGCCCCTTGAACAACGGAATACGGGGCATTTGCCGCATGACGTCGCCCACCGGCAAACAGCAATGATCGGACTTGTGCTTGTCACCCACGGCCGCCTGGCCGAGGAATTCGTGCATGCTTTGGAGCATGTGGTCGGCCGCCAGCAGAACCTTAAATCGGTCTGCATCGGGCCTGACGACAAAATGGAAACACGGCGCATTGATATTGCTGCCGCTGTCAAAGAAGTGGACGAAGGCACCGGCGTCATCATCCTCACCGACATGTTCGGCGGCACGCCATCGAACCTCGCCATATCGCTGCTCGAAGAAGGCAAGGTCGAAGTGGTGGCCGGCCTCAACCTGCCCATGCTGGTCAAGCTCGTGCGCGTGCGCAAGGATTCCAACCTGCACAAATGCGCCGCTGCTGCGCAGGATGCGGGCCGCAAATACATCAACATCGCCAGCCAGATCCTGGGGGATTGATGGCGGCCATCACGCGCGAACTGGCTATCGTCAATGAGCGCGGCCTGCATGCGCGTGCATCCGCCAAGTTTGTCAAATGCGCCGAAGGCTATGACGCCAACATCAATGTCAGCCGCGATGGGCAAACGGTGCCCGCCACTTCCATCATGGGGTTGATGATGCTGGCCGCCGCCATGGGCACATCCATCATGGTGGAAGCCTCAGGCCCGGAGGCTGACAAGGCCATGACCGCCCTTGCAGCGCTCGTTGCCTCGAAATTCGATGAGGATTAGCGCCGCCGTTTGGGTTAGCCTCGTCCGATGTCCTCACCAGGCGAACTTCTGGAGCAGTGCAACCTCGTCCTTGTGAAGCTGCATATCGGCTTTTCCGGGCGCTGTGTGGCGTTCTGAGCATGCGCCTTTCGCTCAAGCGTCTTTTCTGGATAAGCCTGCTGGTGAGCCTCGCCATTTATGCCGCTATGGTCTTTTGGTCGCTGCCGTTCATCCAACAGCAGGCAGGTGGCTTGCGTCCGTTTGACTTGCGCCCCGGCGGATATTCGCTGGCGGAAGCAAGCGAGTTTCTCCAAAGGCTATCGGAGCAAGGGCGCACCTTCTACCTCACCGTCCAGCACAAGCTCGACTTTTTCTATCCGGCACTGCTCGCCATAACGCTGGGCTGCGGGTTGTGGCTCATGGCGCCGGCCTCATGGAAGGTTGCGCGCTGGCTGCTTATCCTCTTGCCGCTGCCGGGGATGGCCTTCGACTATGTGGAGAATTACTTCGTCGCGTCGTTGCTCAAGGCCAGCCCGGCATTGATCGATGAGAGGGCTGTGGCCGCCGCGAGCCTCGCAACCGTCATCAAGTCCATCACTACTACCGTGGCAATAGTGGCTTTAGTCGTGTTGCTGCTGATGTGGCGTCTGCGCAAGCGACGGACCAAGGCGTGAGCAAGCGCCCTTGCAGCTAAACCTCGGCAGACGCCTATACAATCTTCCTGTAGGCCGACAACGTCAGAAACGTCTCGAAATTCTTCGACGTCGACATCGCCTTGAACAAGGCAATCGCGGTCTTGAAATTGCCCTGCGCATAGGCGGCCACGCCCACTTCCTCGCGCACCCGCAGCATCTCTTGCTTTAGGCACTGGTCAAAGAATTTGCGCGTCACGCGTTTGCCGTTCTCCAGCCTGGCACCGAACTTCAGCCACTGCCAGATTTGCGAGCGTGAGATTTCAGCGGTCGCCGCATCTTCCATCAGGTTATAGATCGGAACGGCGCCACGGCCGCCAAGCCAAGCCTCGATATATTGCACGCCAACGCGGATGTTCTCGCGGAAGCCTTCTTCCGTCTTCGTCCCCTGGTGGATTTCCAGCAGCTCTTTCTGGCCAACCTTCACATCCTCGCGCTTCACATAGAGCTGGTTGGGCGTCGGCATCATTTCATTGAACACTGCCATGGCGACAGGCACGAGGTCCGGGTGCGCCACCCAGGTGCCGTCATGGCCATTGCGCGCCTCGCGCTCCTTGTCGGCCTTCACCTTGGCGAAGGCGGCGGCGTTGGCAACTTCGTCCTTGCGGTTGGGAATCTGCGCCGCCATGCCGCCCATCGCAAAGCAGCCGCGCTTGTGGCAGGTCTGGATGAGCAGCGCTGAATAAGCGGCGAGGAACGCCTTCGACATGACGACCTGCGAACGGTCCGGCAGCACATAGTCCTTCTTCGTCGCCAGCGTCTTGATGAAGGAGAAGATGTAATCCCAGCGCCCGCAATTGAGGCCAGCCATATGCTCGCGCAGTTCGTAGATGATCTCGTCCATCTCGAAGGCAGCAGGCAGCGTCTCGATCAGCACTGTCGCCTTGATGGTGCCGAGCGGCAGGCCAAGCGCGCTTTGCGCATGAACAAACACCGCGTTCCACAACCGCGCTTCAAGGTGGCTCTCCATCTTCGGCAGGTAGAAATAAGGTCCGGAACCGTTTTTGATCGCCGTCTTGGCGTTGTGGAAAAAATACAGGCCGAAATCGAACAGCCCGCCAGAGACAGGCTTGCCATCCACCAGCATGTGCGCCTCGTTCAGGTGCCAGCCGCGCGGCCGCACGATGAGCACGGCGGGATTTTCGCTGAGCCGGTATTTCTTGCCGCTCTTCTCGTCGGTGAAGTCTATCTTGCGCGCCCAGCGGTCCATCAGGTTGATCTGGCCGCGCACCATGTTGTCGAACGTCGGCGAATTTGAATCCTCGAAATCCGTCATGAAGACTTTTGCGCCGGAGTTGAGCGCGTTGATCACCATCTTGCGGTCAGTGGGCCCGGTGATTTCGACGCGCCGGTCCATCAGGTCGGCGGGGATTGGCGCCACTTGCCAGCTGCCATCGCGGATCGCCCGCGTCTCGGGCAGAAAGTCAGGCAGTGCACCCTTGGCGATTTCCTTGGCTCGCGCCAAGCGGGCTGCAAGGCGCGCCTGCCTTTCGGCTTCAAACGTGCGGTGCAGGTCAGCAACGAAGGCCAACGCCTCAGGCGTCAGAACGCGCTTGTAATCGGGCAGTATCTTCGCGGTCAGCTTGATGCCCCGGGGCAGCTTTGCCATCGGTCGTCTCTCCGTCGGATTGTCCAAGTTTGCGAGGTTTAGGGCCGCCATAAGCCCAGTCAAGCAGTTCCACCGTATGGAGCACGGGCACGCCAGCCCCGCTTGCGAGCTGGGTGATGCAACCGATGTTGCCAGCCGCCACCGCATGCGGGTGCGTGCTGGCGATATTGGCAAGCTTGCGGGCCTTGAGTTGGCTGGCAATCTCCGGCTGCAGGATGTTGTAGGTGCCGGCCGAGCCGCAGCACAGATGGCCTTCCGGCACATCGCTCACCGTGAAGCCAGCATGCCGCAGCAGCGCCTGTGCCGTGCCGGTGATCTGCTGCCCATGCTGCAGCGAGCAAGCGGAGTGATAGGTGACGCGCAGCTGCATCGCCTTGGGCGGCAGTTCTAGCGTTGCCAGAAACTCCGTCACGTCGCG
The DNA here is from genome assembly GCA_963814455.1 of uncultured Alphaproteobacteria bacterium. Classification (GTDB taxonomy): domain Bacteria; phylum Pseudomonadota; class Alphaproteobacteria; order Rhizobiales; family Aestuariivirgaceae; genus Aestuariivirga. Next base: position 34,530 of record CAWFCR010000003.1, read on the forward strand.
CGCCTTGGCGGAAACGGCAGCGGCCCTCTCGGCGTAAGCAGGCTCAAGCCGCAGCATGTGGCCATAGTCCTTGATCGTGGTGCCACAGCCGGAAGCGGTGATGATGATGTGCTCAACGTCGGCCTTCTCCCACTGGTCGATATTGGCTCTGGCTTTCGACAGCGCATCGTCCCTCAGCCCCATGTGGTGTGGCAGCGATCCGCAGCACGGCTCGCCTTTCGGCACCACAACATCAAAGCCAAGCCGCGTCAGCAGGCGGATGGTTGCGGCATTGATGGCAGGATCGGTAACACTCTGCACGCAGCCCTGCAGCAGCCCCACGCGCCCGCGTTTGGCACGTTCGGCGGCATAAAGCCCAGGCCTGCCCAATGCTTCCGCCGCTGGCAGCTTTCCGGGCGCAAGCGCCAGCGCTGCGGTAAGCCTGTTGAAGCCCATGGACGTCATCACGCCTTGCAGCGGCCGTGCAAGCTGCGCTGCCCGCAGCAGCCAGCGCATAAGAAATGGTGATGGCAATGTGCTGGCCAACAGCTTGCGCAGCATGCGTTCCGGCAATGGCCGCACGTAGGTTTCTTCAACTCGCACGCGCGCCTGGTCAATCAGATGCATGTAATGCACGCCTGATGGGCAGGTCGTCATGCAAGCGAGGCAGGAGAGGCAGCGGTCGATATGCTTCACCACATCGGCGGTTGCCGGCGCATCTTCCTCCAGCATGTTCTTGATCAGGTATATGCGCCCGCGCGGGCTGTCGCGCTCATCGCCCAGCAGCACATAAGTAGGGCAGGTGGCGGTGCAGAAGCCGCAGTGCACGCATGAACGCAGGATGCCGTTGGCCTCGGCAATCTCGGGGTCCAGCAGCTGCTCAAGCCGGAAGTGCGTCTGCATCGCTTAAGCTCTCCGCATCCGTCCGGGGTTGAACTTGCCTTCCGGGTCAAGCGAACGCTTCACCCGCATTTCGAGCGCCGCAATCGCTGGCGCTGCTGGCTGAAACACATCGACGGCTGCCCGCACGGCTGGGCTTGCCTTCACCAGCATGGCATGGCCGTGCGTGAAACTGCCGCGGATGATGGCGGCCCCCGCGTCGTCCTGCGCCGGCATGGAAAGCCAGATCAATCCGCCGCCCCAGTCGCAGTAATATTTGCACTCAAGCTGGCGGGATATGGCATGCGCAACGCTTGCCCCCTGCATGGGCGGCACCGAGATGCGCCACACTTGGGAATTGTCATCGGCATCAAGCGGCGCCCCGTCGCGAATGGCGCGCCACATGCGGCGCGATTGTGTTTCCTCCAGCAGGGATGTGATGCCGAACGGGCTGACGAGGCGTGAAAGCTTGTCACGCCGCGCCGCAATGGAAATGAGGCTGCCTTCCAGCCGCAACAGCGTCTGTCCTTCCACATGCGCAGCGCTGGAAACCTCGCAAGTGCTCTGCAGCGCCAGGCTCATCGCCTCCATCGCCAGCGCGCCGCCTTTTGTTTCAAGCGCCAGCGTTTCTTCATGCGCCGCTGCCGGCAACACCTTGACAGCAATGCGCGTCAAGGCGGTGAGCGTGCCGAACGAACCTGCCATCAGTTTGGAGAGGTCGAAGCCGGTGACGTTCTTCACCACCCGCCCGCCTGCCTTGTAGATGTCGCCCTTACCGTTCACGCCCGTAAAAGCCAAGGATATGGTCACGCGCAGCACCTGCCTTCAGCCGCCGTGGCCCAGCAAGGTTGCAGGCGATTGTGCCGCCAAGCGTGCCGCGCCCGGCAACGCCAAGCAGCGCGGAGTAATCCGGCGGCTCGAAGGCCAGCTGCTGGCCATGGCCTTCGAGCAGCGCTTCAATTTCGGCAAGCGGCGTGGCCGCGCCCGCTTCCAGCATCAGTTCAGCCGGTTCGTAAAGTTCAACCTCGTTGAAGCCACCAAGTGAAAGCTTCACCAATTTGCCCATCGACCTGCCCAGCCCCCGCTTGCTGCCGGAGCCGACAATCTCGAACGGGCCGTTTTCGCGGATTTTTTCGGCCAGCGCCGCTTCGCTCGCCGCCATCAGAATCTCGGAATGTCCGCATGCGGCAGGAGACCCGCCTTCACATGCATGGCGCCCATCTCGGCGCAGCGCGAGAGAGTGGGAAAAACCTTGCCAGGGTTGAGCAGGCCTTTTTCGTCGAAGGCGCATTTCAGCGCCGTCTGCTGGGCCAGATCAATGTCGTTGAACATGACCGGCATCAGGTCGCGCTTTTCAATGCCCACGCCATGCTCGCCGGTGAGCACGCCGCCAACTTCCACGCATAGCCGCAAGATGTCGGCGCCAAAGGCTTCGGCCCGTGCCAGTTCATCGCTTTCATTGGCATCATAGAGAATGAGCGGATGCAGGTTGCCGTCACCGGCATGAAACACATTGGCCACCCGCAGTCCGTGCTTCACGGACAACTCCGCCATTCGCGACAGCACTTGCGGCAGGGCGCGGCGTGGGATTGTGCCGTCCATGCACAGATAGTCCGGCGAGATGCGCCCCACGGCGGGAAACGCCGCCTTGCGCCCGGCCCAGAATAGCAATCGCTCGGCCTCGTTTTCAGAAGCTTTGGCAAAGATGCAGGCATTCTCCGCCGCAATCGCCATGACTCTGGCGATGAGTTCATCAACCTCTGCCATCGGTCCATCCAGCTCGACGATGAGCAGCGCCTCCACATCACGCGGGTAGCCGGCGCTGACGAAATCTTCCGCCGCGTGAATGGCGGGCTTGTCCATCATCTCCATGCCGCCGGGAATGATGCCGGCAGAGATGACGGCGGCGACGCAGGCGCCTGCTTCCTCCGCGCTGCCAAAGCCAAGCAGCAGGGCGCGCGCCGTTTCAGCTTTCGGCAGCAGCCGCACGGTGACTTCTGTGATGATGCCAAGCAGCCCTTCCGACCCGGTGATGAGGCCCATGAGGTCAAGCCCGCCGCCATCAAGCTGCTTGCCGCCAAGGCGGATGACCTCACCCGTCATCAGCACCATTTCAAGCCCGAGGATGTTGTTGGTGGTCAATCCGTATTTCAGGCAATGCACGCCGCCGGAATTTTCCGCCACATTGCCGCCGATCGAACAGGCAATCTGCGAGGAAGGGTCTGGCGCGTAATAGAGGCCGAGGTGCTGCACCGCCTGCGTGATGGCAAGGTTGGTGACGCCGGGCTGCACCACAGCGCAGCGGTTGGCGGCGTCAATTTCAAGTATGCGGTTGAAGCGCGAAAGGCCGACAAGCAGCCCGTCCGCCAGCGGCAACGCCCCGCCGGAGAGCGAGGTTCCAGCGCCCCGTGGCACAATGCGAATGCCGGTCTCGTGGGCATAGCGCAGCACCTCGCTCACCTGTTTGACTGTTTCCGGCAGCACCACCAGCAGTGGCATCTGCCGGTAGGCGGTCAGCCCGTCCGTCTCGAACGGCCGCATGGCGCGCGGACTGTCGATAACCCCTTCGCCCGGCACAATGCGGCGCAAGCTTGCCGTGATTTCGGCCCGCCGCGCGAGGGTTCCGCTGTCTGCTTCCGGCATTCTCAGCATGCATGGAAACTACTGCGATTTCGCGGGCTTGAACAGGCAAAACCATCTTGCAGGGCGCGTCTCGGGCGGATAACTGTCATTTGTCTGACAAGAAGATAGAGCCCATGCTTCCACAAGCCAAGTCCGCCTGCATTGAAGACCTGCGCCAGCTGTACGAGCGCAACGTGCCGCGCATGTTTTATGATTACTGCGAATCCGGCTCCTATTCGCAAGGCACCTTTGAAGACAATGTGGCAGCCTTCGCGCGCTACAGGTTGCGCCAGCGCGTAGGCCGCAACATTGACAACCGCATTCTCTCCACCACCATGATCGGCGAAAAAGTGGCCATGCCGGTGGCGCTGGCGCCTGTCGGCTCAACCGGCATGCAGCGCGCCGATGGTGAAATCCATGCCTGCCGCGCCGCCCAGAAGTTTGGCGTTCCGTACACGCTTTCTACCATGAGCGTCTGCTCGCTGGAGGAAGTGGCCCAAAATGTCGAGAAGCCTTTCTGGTTCCAGCTCTATGTGATGCGCGACCGGGAATTCGTCACCAGGCTGGTGGCGCGTGCCAAGGCCGCCAAATGTTCGGCTCTGGTGCTGACGCTCGATCTGCAGATTCTCGGCCAGCGCCACAAGGACATTCGCAACGGGCTTTCCACGCCGCCGAAAATCACGCTCCCCAATCTCATCAACATGATGCAGCACCCGGTCTGGTGCCTGCGCATGCTCGGCACCAAGAATCGCCAGTTTGGCAACATCTTCGGCCATGTGAAGGATGTGAAGAACATCGCCGACCTCAGCCACTGGGCCAATCATAACTTTGACCAGACGCTGGATTGGTCGGCAGTTGAATTCATCCGCAAGCAGTGGGATGGCAAGCTCATCCTCAAGGGCATCAATGATGTGGATGATGCCATCGTCGCGGCAAGCCTCGGGGCCGATGCCATCATCGTGTCGAACCATGGTGGCCGCCAGTTGGATGGCGCGCCTGCGACCATTGATATGCTCGGTCCCATCGTTGATGCGGTGGGTAACAAGGTTGAGGTGCACATGGATGGCGGCATCCGCACCGGCAGCGACATCATGAAGGCGCTGGCGCTTGGCGCCAAAAGCACCTTCATCGGCCGCGCTTATGTGTATGGATTGGGAGCCGATGGCGAGGATGGCGTCACCCGCGCGCTTGAAATCCTGCGCGACGAGTTTTCGACCACACTGGCCTTGTGCGGCGAGCGTGACGTGAAAGATGTGGGCCGCCACAACCTGCTGATGCCGGAGCCGCGCTTCACCATTCCGCCGCCGTCCGCTCCTGCCAATGCCGCTGCAAAACCGCGTCGCGCCTGAGACAGCTGGACAAAATTCCGTGCCAAGCGCACACATCCGCGAGGGGCTTTATCAACGGAGGTTGAGCCAGACACTCAAGGTCATTGGAGCAGGGTTGGGGCGCACCGGAACAAAGTCATTGAAGTTGGCTCTGGAGCAGTTGGGTTTCGGGCCATGCCATCATATGTCGGAAGTCTTCGCCAACCTGGAGCAACAAGTTCCTCTGTGGCAGGCGGCGGTAGATGGAAACCCCGAGTGGAACGCCACCTTTGCGGGTTTTTCGAGCGCAGTGGATTGGCCTACGGCCTCGTTCTATCGCGAATTGCATGCGGCCTATCCAGAAGCCAAGTTCATCCTCTCGCTCCGCAATCCTGACAGCTGGCTTGCGAGTTTTGGCGGAACCATCCAGAAATTGATGAAGGCCGGAGATCAATTACCGCCGGTTATGGCTGGTTGGCGCAGGATGACCGGCGGAATGGCCAAAAAAGTTGGCGTCACACCATGGTTCTCCGATGACGAACTGTTGCGTGCGTTTCAGGCGCACAACGCTGCGGTTCGGGCAACCATACCGGCCCGGCAACTACTCGAGTTTGACGTAAAAGATGGTTGGGTCCCGCTCTGCGCGTTCCTGGATGTGCCGGCACCAGCCGGGGACTTTCCGCGCACCAATGACCGCAACGATTTCTGGGAAGGCAAGCCGATCAGGCCTGATTGAGCCAATGCCGCTGCAAAACCGCGTCGCGCCAGACGGTAGCCTGCATGCGGTCACTGACCGTGGCCTCATGCTGGGCAACCGTGGCGGCAAGTTTCATGCGGCCGGACAAGACTTTTGGCAAGCGCCGCTGGGCCAGCCATCACTGGATATGTTGTGAGCTGCATTACAAGAACTGGCGCCATGAGCCGATGGGGCAGGGCTACACCTCGCTGTTTTTTCTGGATGAGGTGACAGCGCTTTCCGCCGGCCACCGCCCCTGCTTCATGTGCCGCAACAGAGAGGCGAAGGCCTTTCTCGGCGGTCGGAAAATCGGGCCATTTGACAAGCAGCTGCATGCCGAACGCTTCTCCCGCCATGAGGCAGACATGTTTCGAATTGCCAGACGCCGCCATGGTCGAGCATGAAGGCGCTTTTCACGCCGTCAAGGCTGGCCATCTCCTGCGCTGGTCGCATGCGGGCTATGTCGCTGCGGTGAAGAGGCCTTCACGCCAAACACTGCGCTTGCTAACCCCGCCTTTGATCGTACAAATACTGCGGCAAGGTTTTAGGCCGCGCTGGCATCCAACCGCTGATCAATGGGAGGCACTATGAAACTTCTGCGTTATGGCCCGAAGGGCAAGGAAAAGCCGGGCCTGCTGGATGCGGCTGGCAATATCCGCGATCTCTCCAAGGTGGTGGCGGATATCACGGGCGATGTGGTTTCCCCCGCAGGCCTTGCCAAGCTCCGCAAGCTCAATCCGGAAAAGCTGCCGCTGGTCAAGGGCAAGCCGCGCTATGGCTCGTGCATCGCCAACCCGCAGAAATTCATTGCCATCGGTTTGAATTATTCGGACCATGCGGCGGAGTCCGGCCTGCAGGTGCCGCCGGAGCCGGTGGTCTTCACCAAGCATGTCTCCTGCCTTACCGGCCCCAATGATGATGTGACCATTCCCCCCAAGTCAAAGAAGTCGGATTGGGAGGTGGAGCTCGGCGTCATCATCGGCACCCGCGCCAAGAACATCAAGAAGGCGGATGCGATGAAGCATGTCGCAGGCTTCTGCACCATCAACGACCTGTCGGAGCGTGAATTCCAGGTGGAGCGTTCCGGCCAGTGGACCAAGGGCAAATCCTACGACACGTTTGGTCCCGTCGGCCCATGGCTGGTGACGGCGGATGAGGTCAAAGACCCGCAGAAGCTGCACCTCTGGCTCGAGCTTAATGGCAAGCGCGTGCAGGATGGTTCGACCTCGACCATGGTTTATGGCGTGGCCTTCATCGTCGCCTACCTCAGCCAGTTCTTCACCCTCATGCCGGGAGACATCATCACCACCGGCACGCCGCCCGGCGTCGGCATGGGCATGAAGCCGCAAAGGTTCCTCAAGCCGGGTGACAGCATGCGCGTCGGCATCGATGGGCTGGGCGAACAGACGCAGCTCGTGGTGCGGGACAAGTAGCAGGAGTGCGACCCTCCCCTTGAGGGGGAGGGTGGCGCGGAACGCGCCGGTTGGGGTGATACGCGGTTAACAAACCCCCACCCCTAACCCCTCCCCACAAGGGGGAGGGGCAATCATTGCGGTGCGCCGCTTGATCCGTTACAAGCCCGCGCATGACTGACAAGGTAAAGCCAAACCGCCCCAAGGCCCGCGTCGCCAAGGGTTTCCGCGATATCCCGGCGGACGAGATAAGGGGCCTGCGCGCCATGCTGGCTAAGATCCAGCAGGTCTATGAAAGCTATGGCTTCGAGCCGGTGGAGCAGCCTTTCATCGAATACACCGATGCGCGCGGCTATTTCCCCGCTATACTTCATGCATAATAGATGCTGGCAGTTACCTGCGCGACGTTGTGCGTGTTGCTGACGAAGATCTGGTGCCAGCCCCCGGATATGTAGGTGAGGATGTCAACACCATAGGCGGTATCCACAACGGTCACGCTGCCGCGTAGATGGGCCGGCAGGCCGATGTAGTCGATGCCTGCCTCGAAGTCGCCGATGGTGTCGTACTGGCCAGCCTGGGCATCGCCACTGAGAACAAAATAGTCGGCGCCTGCGCCGCCGCTGAGATAGTCAATGCCCGAACCGCCAAAGAGCTGATCCGACCCGCCGCCGCCTCGCCATTGTTGACAAAGGAATTATAAAGGGTGGCAGACACTCCCCAGGCTGCGTAATCGTAGCGCACCATATCAAAGCCGTTGCCGCCATCGAGTAATTGCGCGCCCGCTCGGCTCACCAGAACGTCGTTGTCATCGCTGCCATAGAGGTTGTCTACGCCTCCAACTCCATCAATCCAGTCGTTGCCAGCGCCTCCATAGATGTCATTGGAGTATGAATTGCCGAAGAGATAATCAGCATGGTAGCTGCCGACCATATTATCCACATCTGAGTAGGTATCGCCCGCTGCTTCGCCTGTGTTGGCTGAAGGATCATAGAGCGCCGCACGAACGCCGACGGGCGCGTAATCATAACGCGCATAGCTATAGCCCCGCCGCCATACATCGCGTCCGCGCCGGCGCCCCCATGGAGTTCGTCATATCTGGTTCCGCCATAAAGGAAGTCGTTGCCGCCGCCGCCGAAGAGAACATTGGTTCCGTTGCCGCCGGTCAAGACATTGCTGCCTTTGTTTCCGGTGAGAACCGATATCATGTAGCCAGAGTACGTGGCATTGATGTCCGATGAGCCGGTGAGGGTGATGCGTTCCACGCTGTTGGAGGAAAAGCTCACGCTCGACGTCACGCGGTCGTCGTCTTCAAAACTGCTGCTGTCTTCGATCACCACATCGTAGATGCTGTCGACTAACATAGACGTCATTTCCCTTGCCGCCGACCATGTAGTCCGCGCCCGTGCCGCCATCGAGAAGGTCGCTTCCCTCGCCGCCATAGAGGCCGTCATTGCCTTCGCCCCCATAGAGGAGGTCAATGCTAGCCCCGCCGAATAGCATGTCATCGCCGCCATAGCCGTAGAGCTCATCCCTATCGGCCCCGCCGGTGAGCGTTTCGCCTGCCGCAGTGCCGTTTATGGTTGTCATGAATTGTATTTCTCCTCAGCAACGGAAGCATATGGATTGCAGCAGAGATATCCTGTGCAGCGGGCAATGCTGCACAGGAGATCGGTTTGCTCGCGAAAACCCCCCGGCCACCTGCTATTGGCCATGCCGGCATTACCAGTTCAATGGGGGAAATTTGCCCTATCGATGGCGCTAGACGATCAGCTCGTAGACCAGCGCCTTTGCGACGGCCTCCATGGTGCTGACGGCGCCTAGTGATTGGCGGGCGCGCTGCAGCGTATTGGCCACCGTCTTCTGGCTCAGGCCCAGATAGGTTCCGATCTGCTTGGCCGTCATGCCGCCCGCCGAATAGGAAAGCACTTCCTTCTCGCGCGGCGTGAGGCGGATGCGGCCGGCAATCATGGCGGCGCGCATGCGAATTTGAAAGGTATTCGCGACGTGATCGACTTCCGCGCGGTTTTCGTTGATGATCTGCTTGAAGTCATGCGCATCAGCGTGGCGGGATGCCCAGCAGAGCGCCGCGAATCCACTGTTGGCGCCGAACCGGAAGCCGAATGAAATGCCAGTATTCATGCCGCAGGCCTGGTCCATCGCGATCCTATCGCGCTGTCCGGGCGACAAGTCACGGTTGGGGAAGTCGCTCCAGAACAGGTGCGAGCTGCCGGCCAGGATCAATTCAGCGGCCACGCTGTTGTCGAGCGACAGCTCGCCGCCATAAGTCGCGATGTAGTCGTCGGGGTAGTTATGGCGCAGGTAGATGCTCGGCATGATGCCGGTGCGCGACACGGTATATTTGGAGTGTGTGAAAGCATAAAGCATCGACGTGACGCCATAGGCAGAGTGCACGAAGTCGAAAAGCTCCGCCCAAAGCATATTTTCGTCGGCAGTTTGCATAAAATCGGGCAGCATCATTCCTGCGCTTCAAGACATGGTAGAAGGACCAGCGACCAACTGTGCGGTTATTGTCGCGATTAATGCTCGTCTTAACGGCATGCCAGCGAACAGGCAATCCAAATAGCAGCTGACTCCTGCTCGCGAGGGCGGGCGGAGTGCGATGGATAAGGATGCCAGCGAACAGGCAATAAAACCTAGGATTGAAATCCGTTTAGAGGTGTCTGCGAGATCCGCGTAAAGGAATATTGTCCTCTCCGCTATCCCCCTGCCACCCAACCCCGGAAACGCCTCCACGGGTCGTTTTTATAAACTTTAAATACCTATTTAAAGTTTATAGTCCTATTGTTGCCCGAACCGATGCCTTGCCCTACAAGCGCGGGCGATGAGTGACAAGGCA
>CAWFCR010000004.1:0-94071 GCA_963814455.1 uncultured Alphaproteobacteria bacterium
CCGTGTCTCACTCATGGGGTGCAGTCCAGTGCATTTAAATCTATCGCAAGACGGGTCATGGCGTCTGACCCGGCGGCATTTCGATCTTCGTGGTATGAGGGAATTCCCCCTTGGCAATATAATCCAGTTCCTCTGGCGTAGAAGTGCGCCCAAGAATGGCGTTGCGGTGCGAATGGCGGCCGAACCTTGCTATCACGGCGCGGTGGCGCTTGGGCTGCGCCGCGCCCGCTTCATACATCTTTCGCAGATGGTCCGGGGCCTCGTCGAGCAGCCGTCCGGCAATGGAGATGGCGCGGTCGAGATTGGCAAGGTGTTCAGGGCATTCGCAATGTTCCAGCGGAATCTTGCAAGCGGTCTTCTGCCAGACATTGTCCAGCGCATCGAAATGCCCGTTTGCCAACCCTTCAAGGCACAGGTCCCGGGCCTTGATGTCGCAGGAGAAGGCGCGCGGCGTGCCGGCCGAGACTGACCGCGCAAACTGGTCGAGGATCAGGATCAGCGCCAGCCGCCCTTGGGGCGTTGCTGCCCAATGGTCCAGTTCACCCGCCGCTGCGCGCTCTGTCAGGCCGGTGAACCGCGCAATCACCTCATCATGCGCCCCGCCGCGCATCCGCCAACTCCACAGGCGAATGTGCTCATCAAGCGCCGGTGCATCGCCGTCAGGAAACCAGAAGGTAACAATGTCCTCGGGGGTAGGCCGAGTTATGTCGCGGCCTCCGGTTGGGGATCATTTCCCTGCATATCGCAATGTCGGGTTCAGGGGTGAGAAAATCCGTCATCGCCAAGTCAGGACAGGTCGTGAAGGTCCTTTGACGTTGGCGGGCCGATCTCAAACTCCGAGAACAGGCATTCGAAGCCGGCGCGTTGCGGGCTGCAGCACATGGGGCCAATACTGCATTCATTGACACTAGCAATCGGCGCCAAACGGTAGAGCGGCCAGAATATGCCATCCGTCGAAGCCTGAATGCGGAGCGCCCCATTTGCAACCGTCACACGCAACAGGACATTGCCTGGATCGCCTTTCAGTTTTCCCACCGACCAGTCAGATTTCCCGGCCGTCACAACCGTACTCAGCGCGTGCTCACCATCGGTGAACTCCACCCCGGTCTTGATCCAGTTGCGTTCATCCATGCGGATCATCAGGCCTGCCTGATCGTAGAGGCTGCTATAGACGGCGCGAAACCTGATCTGCGCCGTAAAATCGCCTTTCACAGTGGCGCCGAGAAAGTGGCCACTGTCGCGCTCAAACCCATAAAATGTTTCGCGCCAGAAATCGGTTTTCGAGTCGGTAGTGACTTTCAACTCATCGTCCGTCGCCGACCAGACGGACGGTTTGTTAAGCCACGTACAATCCTTGAATGAAAGCGATTTCACTGATTCTGCCTCGTGTCGTCTTGTTTGCTCTCAACAATCAAACACATTCCAGAACGCAATCAAGCCGTATCGAGAACTTCTGCCACTCTCTTTCGCAGCACGGGCAAGGCCTCGGTTTCGAACCATGGATTCCGGGTAAGCCAGCGATTGTTACGCGGGCTGGGGTGCGGCATTGCGATCAGTGCCGGCATGGTGTTGCGCCAATCGGCGACGCGTTCCGTCAAGCTCATCGCTGAAAGGGCAGGCAAATGCCAGCGCTGGGCGTAGTCTCCAAGTGCCAAGGTCAGCTGCACATTTTTCATGCGCTGCAGCAATTGGTTCCGCCATGTGGCGGCACACTCAGGGCGCGGCGGCAGGTCGCCTGAGTTTCCCTTGCCGGGGTAGCAGAAGCCCATGGGCAGCAAGGCAATGCGCTCTGCGTCGTAGAAAACTTCCGGCGTAATCCCCATCCAGTTCCGCAATCTTTGGCCGCTCGGGTCGTTGAAGGGAATGCCGGTGGCATGGACCCTGGTTCCCGGCGCCTGGCCGACAACCAGAATCCTTGCATTGCGGCTCCATTGCAGCACTGGGCGCGGCCCAAGCGGCAAATGCTCCGCGCACAGGCGGCAAACCCGAATATCCGCCAGCAGCTTGGCATCTTGCACATCGGCAATCATGCGCATGGTCTGCGTAGCCTTTATGCCAAAACAATGGCTTGTGGTTTTGCTGCGGCTGCGCCTATTTTCGTTGCTCTATTACTTATGAGGGTTTCATGCACGTTCTTGTCATCGGTGCAGCTGGCATGCTCGGCGCCAAACTGGTTTCACGGCTCGCCCAGTCGCCCGACATCGGTGGGGAGAAAATCTCGCGGTTGACGCGGTTTGACTCCATCATCCCGCCGCCGCCGCCCAATGCAGCCTTCAACATCGATACGTTTGTCGGCGACTTCGTTGATGAGGCGGAAATCGAGAAGCTGCTGGCCACCAAGCCAGACGTCATTTTTCATCTAGCGGCAATCGTTTCCGGCGAAGCGGAGCGGGATTTCGACAAGGGCTACCGCATCAACATGGATGCAACCCGCAGTCTGCTGGAGGCGATAAGGCGGCGGGCGGGAGCAGGATATCTGCCGAAGCTGGTGTTCACCTCATCAATCGCCGTGTTCGGCGCGCCATTCCCGGAGAAGATTTCCGATGACTTCTTCACAACGCCGCTGACGAGCTATGGCACGCAGAAAGCCATCGGCGAACTGCTGATTGCCGACTACAGCCGGAAAGGTTTTGTGGATGGCATCAGCCTGCGCATGCCGACCGTTTGCGTGCGGCCTGGCCGCCCAAATCTTGCGGCTTCCGGCTTTTTCTCCAACATCATCCGCGAGCCGCTGGTTGGCAAGGAGGCGGTATTGCCGGTGTCCACCGATGTGCGGCATTGGCATGTGTCGCCGCGCAGCGCGGTGAATTTTCTGATTCATGCGGCAAATCTCGACAGCAGCAGGCTGGGGAACCGGCGCACTCTCAATCTTCCAGGCCTCTCCTGCACGGTTGGCGAACAGATCGAGGCATTGCACCGGGTGGCTGGAGACAAGGCCGTATCGCTCATTCGCCATGAGCCGACGAGACGATTGCCAAGATCGTTTCGGGCTGGCCCCGCGACTTCGACACAAGGCGCGCTACAGAATTGGGTTTTGCGGGGGAACGGACCTTTGACGACATCATCCGCGTTCATATCGAGGATGAGCTGTCCAAGGGCTAAATGGCAGCAACGGCCATGTCGTTTTTGCAATGGCGCTGCCGTGCAATCGGCATGGTCTGAATAATTGGCCGGGTTATAGAAGGCCTATGCCGCCCGTCCAGATAACCGAACATCATGGCAAAGGCATCGCCTGGATGCTGGCGACCGGCCTCTGCTTCATTTGCCTCGATGCCATCATGAAATACCTTATGGAAAGCATGCCGCTGGTGCAGGTCACCTGGGGGCGGTTCTTCTTCGGGACAGTATTTGCCGCCGTTCTTGCGGGCCGCCGGTTGCCGCAACTGGTTCGTTCCACATCACCAGGCATGCAATCGTTGAGATCGCTGTTCCTGATGCTGACAACCGGCGCCTTCAACGCCGGCATCCGGGTAACGCCACTCGCCACGGCAACGACGATCATGTTTCTCAGCCCGATCATCGTCACACTTCTGGCCATTCCCTTGCTGGGCGAAAAGGTTGGCATCCGCCGCTGGTGCGGGATTCTCATCGGCTTTGCCGGCGCCATCGTCGTGGTGCGGCCGTGGCAGAGCGAACTTGCGTCGACCGCGACGGGGCTGCTGCTCCTGTTGCTGGCGGCGTTCCTCAATGCCAACTACCAGGTGCTCACCCGCATGGTGCGGGGCGATGATCCGCTGACGTCCCTGCTGTTCACAGCGACTGCCGGGGCCATTGTCACCAGTTGCCTGCTGCCATGGCACTGGCAACACCCTACCGCCTTCCAATGGCTGCTGTTGGCCGCCAGCGGCGCTGCCGGCGGTTTTGGCCATTTCTGCCTGATCCGCGCCTTTCGTTTGGCGCCGGCATCCGTTGTTTCTCCCTTCGGTTATGCGACGCTGGTGTGGGCAATCCTGTTCGGCATCGTGATCTGGAACGACTGGCCGGATGGCTGGACGCTTGCCGGCGCCGCCATGATCATCGCTGCCGGGCTCTATATCTTCAGCCGCGAACAAACGCTCAAGACGCGAGCTGCCAAAGAGGCATCGGCGTGATGCTGGCCAACCGCAATATTGCGGGCATTGCGGCGATCATTGCCGGCGTCATGCTGTTCTCAGTGCAAGACGCCATCATCAAGCACATCAGCGGCAACTATTCGGTGACGCTGGCGATGGCGACGCGTTGCGTCGTGTCGCTGCCAATTCTGCTCCTGCTCGTGCATTTCGACTGCGGCTTGTCGGGCATAGGCAAGGCCAACTGGCGGCTCTTGCTTATCCGCGGTCTTATTCTGCTTGCGGCCTATACGACCTACTACATGGCGCTGCCGGCGCTGCCGCTGGCTGAAGCAGTGGCGTTGTTTTTTGTGACGCCGATACTGGTGACGCTGATGTCGATACCGCTTCTCGGCGAAAAAGTGACGGCCGCATCCTGGGCCGCCATCGCACTTGGCTTTGCAGGCGTGATGATGATCCTGCAGCCGGGCACGGCCCTGTTTGATGCTGCCGCATTCTACAGTCTGGCAAGCGCCGCGACCTATGCATTTGCGATGATTCTGGCACGAAAGTACGGCGGCGCTGAAAGCGCCACGGTCATGGCGCTCTATCAAAACGTCGTCTACCTCGTTGGTGCGGTGGCGGCAGCGGCCGTATTTGCGCATCTTGGAATAACAGGTGCAAGCGATCCCAGCCTCAATTTCCTGCTGCGGCCGTGGAGCTGGCCGGCGCTGCCTGATTTCGCGCTAATGGCGCTCTGCGGGCTCATCGCCGCTGTGGCCATGTCACTGCTGACGCAGGCCTACCGCATTGCCGACGCCAACCTCGTCACCGTGTTTGAATACACAGGCATGGTTTGGGCGCCGCTGTGGGGATTGCTGTTCTTTGGCGAAACGCCGCGCATGACCACATTGGCTGGTTTGGCCATGATATTCGCCGCCGGCATGATCTCCGCAAGCCTTGCCGCCTTCAGGCCTTTGCAATCCGGTCAATTGCCATCAGGCGAGTGAGCAATGCTTCCATCTCCGCAAGCGGAACCATGTTCGGCCCGTCCGATGGCGCCGTGTCGGGGTTCTCGTGAGTCTCGATGAACAGCCCCGCCACTCCAACTGCAACGGCCGCCCGCGCCAACACCGGCACCATGCGGCGATCGCCACCTGACGATGTGCCCTGCCCGCCCGGCTGCTGAACCGAGTGAGTAGCGTCGAAGATGACTGGCGCGCCGGTTTCCGCCATCAGCGGCAAGGAGCGCATATCCGCCACCAGGGTATTGTAGCCAAAGCTGACGCCACGCTCGGTAAGCAAAACGTTGCGGTTGCCGCTGTCGGCGACTTTCTGGACCACGTTCTTCATGTCCCAGGGTGCGAGGAACTGGCCTTTCTTGACATTGACCACCAAGCCCGTCTTTGCCGCGGCTATCAGCAAGTCTGTCTGGCGGCTGAGAAAGGCGGGGATCTGCAGAATATCGACAACTGGCT
Organism: uncultured Alphaproteobacteria bacterium; assembly: GCA_963814455.1. Lineage (GTDB taxonomy): Bacteria > Pseudomonadota > Alphaproteobacteria > Rhizobiales > Aestuariivirgaceae > Aestuariivirga. The sequence goes on from CAWFCR010000004.1 coordinate 5,507, forward strand.
TGAGCACATCGCATTGCGAAATTTCATGCACATCGGTGAGAACCGGCAGGCCAAATTCGCTGCGGATATCAGCAAACACCGCCAGCGACTTGTCGAGCCCAAGACCGCGCTTGCCTGCAATACTTGTGCGGTTCGCCTTGTCGAAGGAGGATTTGTAGATGAGTCCGATGCCGATGCGGCCACAAATTTCCTTGAGCGATCCTGCCATCATGAAGGCGTGGTCGCGGCTTTCCATCTGGCAAGGTCCGGCAATAAGCGACAAGGGCAGCCGGTTGGAAAATGTGACGCTGCCGACGCGGACTTCGGTGTTGATGTTCATTTTGGATAGACCAGGAAAGTGCCCGAGCCGTGGGCATAGAGCTTTCCGTCCGGCCCCGCAACCTTGGCTTCTGCCGTCAGCATGGTGCGCCCCGCATGAATGACGTGCGCAATGCAGGTGACCTTGCCGACCTCAACATCCAGCTTCCGGACGTAGTTCACCTTGAGTTCAATGGTGCCATAGCCGGTTTCGCCGGGAAGTTTCGTCTGCACGGCTATGCCGAGAGCAGTGTCGATAACCGTCGCCAAATATCCACCATGGACCCGGCCCTGATGATTGTAGAATTCGGCGCGCGGCACAGCCGCGACCTCCGCCATGCCATCTGCCACGCTGGAAATCTCGATGCCAAGGGTGCGGTGCATGGGCGCAATGGCTCCGCTGCTCATCAACCGCCGGAGATAATCCAATCCTGCTTCAGGATGCGGCACGAGCTGCCCCCGGCACTGGCTGCTGTGCAATGGCTATTCCCTTTGCGGTAAACTCCTGCAACACGGACAGCCGCAGGTCGCTGGCTACGAACACGGCCTCGAACACATCCGCCACCATGCCACGCATGTCGAACTCTACTCCGTAAAGCGTCAGCTTGCCCAGAGTTACCGTGGCCTCCGGAAAATTCAGGACCTTGGGATGGGCCGTCAGTATCTTGAGCAGAAGGGCGCGCACAGCTTCGGCATCCTGTTCGTATTGGACCGTCACGGTAACTGCAACACGGCCGATGGTGTTGCCCAGTGTCCAGTTTCGCACCGGCTCCGAAATCAACGTCGAGTTCGGCACGATGACAGAGCATCCATCAAATGTTTCAATTTCGGTGGAACGGACATTGATGCGCTTGACCAGCCCCTCCCCCGCGCTGGTGACAATCCAGTCGCCCACCCGCACTGGACGTTCCGCAAGCAGTATGATGCCGGATACAAAATTGTGCACGACTGACTGGAGGCCAAGGCCGATACCGATGCCGAGCGCACCGGCAATGAGGGCCAGGCTGGAGAAATCTATGCCTGCGGCGGAAAGCGCGAAGCCACCCGCCAGAATATAGCCGGCATAAGTGATGCCTGTGCGGACCGATTCCTGGACACCACGTTCGAGATGCGCATGCGTTAGAATTCTGCGGTCGAGCCATTTGGCGAATAGCTTGGTGACGCTGATGCCGAAAACCAGAAGACCGATGACCAGAACCACCGTCCAGGGCGAGATGGTGACGTTGCCGACTTCGAAGCTGAAAAAGATCTTGTTGGTGATGGAGCGGAAATCAATCCAGTTGACAGCCCACAGTCCAATGAGGATTGGCAGGCCGATGACAACAAGCAGGATGTCGACAGTGGTGCGCAGCAAGAGCCCGCCGCGTTCAATGCTCGTCGAGGAAAAGCCGGTTGACCTGCGCACCAGCGAACCGAGCGGAGAACCGGAATCCGCGGCTGACCGCGCAGCTGCTTCCGCCAAATACTCGATGAGGAAGATGATGACGATGACAAGCAGCGTGTAGAACAGATTGAACAGAACGTAGCTCGCCAGCGCAACGTATCCCAGCAGCAAGGCCACGCCAGAGACTGCAATGCCAAGCCATACTGGCAGCCGGAAACTGAGCGCCCAATTGTAATAGGATTTTGCGGGGCTACTCGCCGGCTCTTCGCTTGCCTTGTCACGCAGGTTCAGCGTCGCCACGGCCATAGCGCCGAGCATCATCAATGAAGTGACGGCAGAAATGGCAATCGAGTTGTCAACCGGCAGGCTTGCTGCTTGCGCCAGTTCGGCCATTGCAGAAGTCAACCCGGCGAGTATGGCGGAACAGTAGGCGAAGATGGCGAACAGGGATGCGGAGGCGCTGTCAATCGGCAGCAAGCGCCAGGCAGGACGACGCGGTTCAGCCAAGCGGTGAATCAATACCAGCGTTGCAGGCACTTCCACGATAAAGGATGCAATCGCCACAAAAACACCCGACCGTGATCCGAAGCTTAATCCGGCTGCATCAAGAAGGATGACCATGGCGATGACGGCAACCCACGACAGAAGAAATGTCGTGCCGACGGACCAGAAAGCGTGCCACAGACGCGACAGATTGTCGGGCTCAACGCCCGGCAAGCCTGCCGGCAAAAACCGCCGCCGCCAGACGCGTTGCAGCGCCAGTGCGAGCAGGAACAGCAAGAAAGCCGCCAGGGCCACAACGCCCATTTGCAGCCACTTCACCCGTCCAGACGCGGCAGCCCCAACCTCGCTAATGTGGCGCGATATGCTGCTTATGGATTGCTGCAAACCACTGGCGGCATTGGACCAGACGCTGGGAGACAGGATTGAACTGCTGGGCTCCAAAACCTGTTGGAAGAAGCGGTCCCTCTGAATCGCAAGTATCTTGGCCTCGGCCTGATCTACTTCGACGCCAAGCAACTTCACCTGGGATTGAGCGCCCGCAAGCCTGCCCGCCATGTCAGTCAGCAGCTTGCGCTGAGCACTTATCTCCGCCGCTTCTGTCTGCCCTTCGGCAGGCAATGGCGGCAACTTGGCTATCTGCTGCTGTATCTCTTGAACAGGAGCATCAAGCGTTGCTCCGGCCGACTGCAGCTTCGCACGCAACTTGCCCAACGCCTTCCTGTGTTCTGAAAGCTTGTCGTTGGTAATGATGGCGGATTGGATTGCGCCCTCGATTGACTGCAGTTCGTTACGTACCGCGGCTGCAATTCCTTCTGTCTCGCTGATCTTCGCTTCATCGAGAGCCAAGGCAGAAAGGGATAATGTGAACAGGACGACAAGTATAATTTGCAAGCGCTGAAGGAGCTCGCGCAATCCGGACATGTCAGACCAGTCGGCTCTGGTCGACTGCCGCTGCGATGAAAGAGGCGAAAAGCGGGTGCGGCTCAAATGGCTTGGACTTTAGTTCCGGGTGATACTGCACCCCAATAAACCACGGATGATCCGGATACTCCACTGTCTCCGGAAGCAAGTCCATCCGGCGACATGCCCGCAAAGAGCATGCCGGCATCTTCAAGTCGCTTTCGATAAGCCGTATTAACTTCGTAACGGTGCCGGTGACGCTCCGAAATCCGATTAGCCCCATAGATCTCGGCAATCTTGCTGGATTTCGCAAGGTCCGCTTCATAGGCGCCAAGCCGCATGGTGCCGCCCAGGTTTCCGCCCTGCCTGCGGATTTCAAGCTCGTTGCCCTTCATCCATTCCTTCATCTCGCCAACCACCGGCTGCGGCGTCGGTCCGAACTCGGTTGAGCTCGCATCCGCTATGCCGCACAAATTGCGGGCAGCCTCGATGCAGGCCATCTGCATGCCGAAGCAAATGCCGAAATAGGGAACTTTGCGGGTGCGGGCGAAGGCTGCCGCCCTGATCTTGCCTTCCGCGCCGCGCTCACCAAAGCCGCCGGGCACGAGAATTCCATCAACGCCCTCAAGATATGGAGCCGCGTCTTCCTGTTCGAAGACCTCGGACTCAATCCACTCGATATTGACTTTCACATTGTTGGCGATGCCGCCATGGACGAGCGCTTCGTTCAGCGACTTGTAGGCATCCAGGAGGCCGGTGTACTTGCCGACAACGGCAATGCGCACTTCACCTTCCGGGTGAACAACGCGCTGCATGATGTCGTTCCAGCGCGATAAGTCAGGCTCTTTTGCCGCCTTGATGCCGAACGCATCCAGCACTTCCCGGTCAAGACCCTCTGCATGGTAAGCGCGCGGCACATCGTAAATGCTCTTCACATCCAGCGCCTGGATAACAGCAGATGGCCGCACGTTGCAAAAGAGACCGATCTTGCGGCGCTCGTTCTCAGGAATTTCCCGATCTGCACGGCACAGCAGGATATCCGGCTGAATGCCAATCGAACGCAATTCCTTGACCGAATGCTGGGTGGGCTTGGTTTTCAACTCCCCGGCTGTCGGAATGTAAGGGAGCAATGTGAGATGGATATAGATGCAACTTCCGCGCGGCGCATCCTGGCCAAACTGACGGATAGCCTCGAAGAACGGCAGGCCTTCGATATCACCCACGGTGCCGCCGATTTCGACCAGCACGAAGTCGACATCATCATTGCCAGCGCCGATAAATGCCTTGATCGCATCTGTAACGTGCGGAATGACCTGCACGGTGCCACCGAGGAAATCGCCGCGGCGCTCCTTGGCGATGATTTCCTGATAAATCCGCCCGGTAGTTATGTTGTCCCGCTTTGTCGCTGGGCGGCCGACAAACCTTTCATAGTGGCCAAGGTCCAGGTCGGTCTCCGCGCCATCATCGGTGACAAACACTTCGCCATGCTGGTACGGGCTCATGGTGCCTGGATCAACGTTGAGATAGGGATCAAGTTTCCGCAGCCGGACGCTATATCCGCGGGCCTGGAGCAAAGCCCCAAGGGCCGCCGATGCGAGACCTTTGCCAAGAGATGAAACCACGCCGCCGGTAATGAAAATGTATCGCGCCATGGGAGTTCAACCTAATCGTTCGGCATCATGATTCGCAGCCCGAAAACGAGCAAGGCGGCTGGATGTGGACAGTTAAATCTTTGTCCTAGGGCGTAACCGGGACCTGCGGCTTGGTAGATTGCCCGGCCGAGCCCGGAAGCTGCGGGAGAACACTGCCGCCCGTTCCGCTGGAGGCCGGAGCTTCTCCAGCAGCTGGCGCATTGCCGATTCCGAACAGGGAACCGCCGCCGCCCTTGCTGTGAATAGACAGGAGAGTAAGCGACAGGGAGGTTACGAAAAACGCCACTGCCAGAAAAGCCGTCGTGCGCGTCAGGGCATTGCCGACGCCACGGGCAGAAAACAGGTTGCCCCCTCCTCCGCCGCCACCGCCGATTCCCAACGCACCACCCTCGGACTTCTGCAGCAGAATAACGCCGATGAGGAGCATCGCGACAACGAGATGAATTACAAGGAGCACGGTTTGCATGATTTCCGCCTTACATTTAGGGGCGCATTTAGACGCAATATGGGGAGGACGCAACCGGCTTCAAGAACCTCCGGTTTCCTGTTCAAACCGGTATCTGAATGTGCAGCAAGGAGCGCCTTCCATGATGGTTTGCTTGCGCTCCAGCTTGATGCGCGGGTCGTAACCCTCGCAGAAGGTGCCGTCCCGGTTGCAGGACAGGAGCCTGCCAATGTGACCGAGGCCCATCTCCCGATACGTCTCCGCATATCTGCAGCGTGTCACATCGAAGTTGAACACCGTGTCGCTGGCCTCGATGACCTTGACCTCGAGCGCGCCGTCGGCGGTCCACAACTCATACAGCTTGATGAACTCGGCCAGCGAGGTCTTGCCATCCGGCGCCTTGGCGGCGAAGGCACGGCCTTCCGCCACGGCCGCCTTGCGAATGGCGCGGTCGAGCACTTCTGCTGCTCGATCCTCGCCAATCTCCGCGACCATCTCGGCATAGATCGGGCCGATGACTTCCGCCTGCAGCTTGCGTTTGGTCAGCGTCGGTAAATCCTGTTTCATAAGACTTACATGTAAGCTTTTATAATGCCTATGAAATCTGCCGCTTTAAGGCTAGCTCCGCCAACCAGCGCGCCGTTCACATTGTCTACCGCCATCAGTTCGGAAGCGTTTGAGGGCTTGACGGAACCGCCATAGAGAATGCGCATCTTGGGTCCCTCGTCGCCAAGAATGCTCGCCAGTTCCTTGCGAATATGGGTGTGGACTTCCGCAACTTCCGCAACCGTCGGCGTCAAGCCGGTGCCGATGGCCCATACCGGCTCATATGCGATGACAGTGTTGGAGGCCGTGGAGCCGCTTGGCAGAGACCCCTTCAACTGGCCCGACACAATATCCAGCGTCTTGCCGCCTTTGCGCTGATCAAGGGTTTCGCCAATGCAGACAATGGCCACAAGGTCTGCCATCTGCGCGGCCTTGGCCTTCTTGGCGACAACCTCGTCAGTTTCGCCATGGTTGGTGCGGCGCTCGGAGTGGCCGACAATCACCGCAGTGCATCCGGCATCGCGCAGCATTTCAGCCGAAATGTCGCCGGTATGGGCTCCATTGGCATTCCAATGGCAATCCTGCCCGCCTACCTTGATCTTCGATCCCTTCATCACCGACTTGACGCGTCTTACCAGCGTCGCCGGAGGACAGACGAGGACATCGCATTTCAGCTTCACGTCTCGCAGCATGCCCGCCAGCAGCCGGGGTTCACGCAAGGAAGCCGTTGTCCCGTTCATTTTCCAATTGCCCGCAACCAATGCCTTGATACCGGATTTCGCCATGCGACTGCTCCCAAACCCTTGAAAAGACGCAGCAGTCCATACCAGAGGGAGACGCCGACGGTAAGGGGCAAATGCTTGCAATTGCAGCGCAACAGTGGGAAATACCGCTGAAAAGGAATTCTCATGCTTGAAACTCTACGCAATGCCGGAAAATCCTGGATCGCCAAGGTCCTGATGATCTTTCTCGCCGCAAGTTTCGGCATCTGGGGCATACAGGATGTGTTTCGCGGCTTTCAGAGCGGCGCGCTTGCTACAGTTGGGGACCGCGAGATTTCTGCCGCCGAATACTCACAGAGCCTGCGTCAGACGCTGCAGAGCATTGCGCGTTCAACGGGCCAGAGCCTGAGCCAAGAGGATGCGCGCAAAGCCGGCTATGATAAAGCCGTGCTGGATGACCTGATCCGCAGGGCGGCGATCGATGCGCAAGCCGATTCACTCGGCCTCGTGATATCGCCGCAGTCGGTGGTTGAAGCGGCACAAACAAATCCTGCCTTTCAGGGGACGGGAGGGCAATTTGACCCGGCTGCATTTGCAGGCGCACTGCAGGCCAATGGGTTGACCGAGGCAGGCTACATGGCGGTCGAGAGCCAGAACTTGAGGCGCCAGTCGGTGCTCAAGGCGGTAGGGTCGAACTTCCAAATGCCAACAACGCTCGTCGAGGCGTTGTCAAAGTTCAAGTCCGAACAGCGTGACGCCCGCTACTTCACAATCCAGGCCGCTGTCACTGACGTGGCTGCCCCTAGTGATAGCGAGATCAAGGAACAATACGAAAAGACGCCAGCTGCCTATACTGCGCCCGAATACCGCTCCATAGCGGTGCTCAAAGTAGAACCGTCGGACTTGATTTCGAAGATCAGCATCACTGACGATGAAGTGAAAGCAGGTTACGAGCGCCTGAAGGCCGAACTATCCAAGCCAGAGCGGCGCACTTTCCTGCAGATCGGATTTCCAACCGAGATTGAAGCTGAGAAGGCGAGGACGCGCCTTGCCGGAGGACTGGATTTCATCGCACTGGCCAACGAGCGCGGACTGAAGGAAGGCGATTATCTGCTGGCTGACAAGGCCAAGGACGAACTATTGGACAAGGATGTGGCGAACGCCGCTTTCTCATTGCAGGAGGGCGCCACCAGTGATGTGGTCAAGGGCAGCCTGGTGACCGCATTGCTCAAGGTGACCAAAATCACGCCAGGACATGTGCCGACGCTGGATGAGGTACGCGGCCAGGTGACAGAGCGGCTGCAACTGGAAAAAGCCCGCGAACAGATGCAAGCCATTTTCGACACGGTCGAGAATGAGCGCAACAACCAGACGAAGCTGGAGGATATCGCCAAGTCGCAGAACTTGCCGTTCGTCCTGATCCCAGCGGTGAGCGCAGCCGGGCTCGACAAGGACGGCAAGGAAGTGAACGTCGTCGACAAGCCCGAACTGCTCAAGGCGGCCTATGCCAGCGATGTTGGCGATGTGACTTCGCCACTCAATCCCACTGATAGCTATATCTGGTACGATGTTCGCGAAGTCATTCCATCTGCGCTCAAGCCGCTCGATGCCGTCAAGGCGCAAGTGCAATCGGACGTGACGGCTCGAAAAGTTCGTGAACTGCTGCGCCAGCGCGCAGAGAAAATCGTTGCATCACTCAAGTCGGGATTGAACTTCGATCAGGTTGCGCAGCAAGAAAAGGCGGAGCTCAAGCAGGCACAGGGACTGACGCAGAAACGAGGCTACCGCCGAGTTCGACATCCCTTCAATAACCGCCCTGTTCGGCATCCCCGAGAATGGCTTTGGCTGGTCGCTTGAAGGCGATGGAACCTCCGCCAAAGTCATGCAATCAACACCAGTGATCGCTGCTCCGTTCAATGCAGCTTCGGCTGAAGCGAAAGCCATCCAGCAGGCGGTTTCGCAAGCTGCAGCTGCTTCGCTTTCCACCAGTTATCTGGAAGCGGTCAGACTGCAGGTGCCCGTCACAGTCAACGAAACACTCTGGCAACAGGCTGCTGGCACGACCCCCTGAGCCCGCCCTGAAGCACAGAGTATCTGACATGACGACAACTCCCGACTACGAACAGTTTGCAGCCACCTACGAGCGCGGCGATGCGCAGATTGTTTCCCGGCGTCTCGTTGCTGACCTTGAAACACCGGTTTCGGCCATGCTGAAACTGACGCGCAACGCCAAATACTCCTTCCTGCTTGAATTTGTCGAGGGAGGCGCTGTCAGGGGCCGCTACTCGATGATCGGGATGAATCCAGACCTGATCTGGAAGGTATCCGGAAACAAGCCCAGCCTCAACCGCCGCGCCCTCCAGGATCCAGCCGGGCCGTTTGAAGAACTTGCTGCCGATCCGATTGCATCGCTTCGCCAACTCCTGGCCGAGAGCCGCATTCCCTTGGCGGCCGATGCGCCACCGATGGCAGCTGGCGTGTTTGGCTACATTGGCTATGACTTTGTAAGGCTTATGGAGGAATTGCCTGAGCCCAATCCCGATGTGCTTGGTCTGCCGGACGCCATAATGATCCGCCCCACGGTCATGGCGATCTTCGACAGCGTCAAGGATGAGGTGACAGTAACCTCACCTGTCTACTTTGACTCCGCTGTATCTGCGAAAGCGGCCTATGCGCGAGCGTCGGAACGAATATCCGAGGTTGTCGACGCGCTCGACAGGCCGATGGACCATTCGACGACGCTTGATTCCAACGCTGCGCCTGTCGCGGCTTTCAAGTCGAACACAACGCGGGAAGAGTTCCATGCCATGGTTGCCCGCGCCAAGGAGTACATCACCGCAGGCGATATTTTCCAGGTCGTGCTGTCGCAACGCTTCGAGACGGAATTCAACCTGCCGCCGTTTGCGCTGTACCGGTCGCTGCGCCGCATCAACCCTTCGCCGTTCCTCGTCTACCTGAATTTCGACGAATTCGCCATCGTCTGCTCGAGCCCGGAAATCCTGGTTCGAGTGCGTGATGGCAAAGTCACCATCCGGCCAATTGCCGGCACGCGGCCAAGAGGCGCAACACCAAGCGAAGACCGGGCGCTCGCCACCGAACTGCTCAACGACGCCAAAGAGCTGGCCGAGCACCTGATGCTGCTCGACCTTGGCCGCAACGATGTGGGCCGCGTAGCGGAGATCGGATCGGTGCGCGTTACCGACAAATTCTTCATCGAGAACTATAGCCAGGTCATGCACATTGTTTCCAATGTCGAAGGCAAACTCGACAAGAAGCATGACGTGATTGATGCCTTGATCGGCGGATTTCCGGCCGGCACGGTTTCCGGCGCCCCAAAAGTGCGCGCGATGGAGATCATCGACGAACTTGAGAAGCACAAGCGCGGTGTTTATGCCGGTTGCGTCGGATATTTCTCGGCTGACGGCGAAATGGACACCTGCATCGTTTTGCGGACAGCCATCATCAAGGACGGCAAGATGTATGTGCAGGCAGGTGCGGGCATTGTTGCCGACAGCGTGGCCGAAAGTGAGCACCAGGAGTGCATCAACAAGGCCAAGGCCCTCATACGTGCCGCAGAGGAAGCGGTGCGTTTTGCTGGCCGCGCCGGGAGAGGCCAATGATCATCCTGATAGATAACTACGATAGCTTCACCTACAACCTGTACCACTATCTGGGTGAACTCGGCGCGGAAACCGTCGTGCACCGGAACGACAAGATAGGCGTTGGGCAGGTGATATCGGCAAAGCCCGAGGCGATTGTTCTGTCACCCGGACCAAAGACACCCAATGAAGCCGGCATCTGCTTGGAGATCATTGAAAAAGCGTCCCCTACCATTCCCATCTTTGGCGTATGTCTGGGCCTGCAGGCCATCGGCCAAGCGTTTGGCGGCAAGGTGACCCGCGCGCCAAAGCTGATGCACGGCAAGGTATCCCGCGTGAAGCACGATGGCCAAGGTGTTTTCGCAGGCATCCCCGACGACTTCGAAGCAACGCGCTATCATTCGCTGGTGGTCGACAGGCAAACGCTGCCAGATTGCCTGCAGGTGACCGCCGAAGCAGACGGCTTGATCATGGGCCTTCAGCACAAGACCCTCAACGTGCATGGCGTGCAGTTCCATCCTGAGAGCATTGCCTCCGAGCATGGGCACGCTATCCTGAAGAACTTTCTCAAACTGGCAAAGGCCACCTAATGTCGGAGATCAAGCCGCTCATCGCCAAACTGGCCGAAGGCAAACCCCTCAGCCGCGAAGAAGCGCGCACGGCCTTCACCATCATGATGTCCGGCGATGCCACTCCTTCGCAAATTGCCGGCGTCCTGATGGCAATGCGCGTGCGCGGCGAAACCGTGGATGAAATTTCAGGCGCTGTCGAAACCATGCGCGAGCGCATGACACGCGTTTCGGCGCCCGCAACCGCCATGGATATCGTGGGAACCGGCGGGGATGCAACCGGCTCCTTCAACATCTCCACCTGTGCCGCCTTCGTAACTGCGGGCGCCGGGCAAGCTGTTGCCAAGCATGGCAACCGCGCCCTCTCCTCCAAGTCTGGCGCAGCCGACGTACTCATGGCGCTCGGCGTCAATATCGACATCCCGCCGGAGCGCATCAGCGAAGCGATCAAGACCGCAGGTGTCGGATTCATGTTTGCACCCGCGCACCACAGCTCTATGAAGTATGTGGGGCCAAGCCGCGTCGAACTTGGGACACGGACAATTTTTAACCTGCTCGGACCGCTCGCTAATCCTGCCAGCGTCAAGCGGCAGATTACTGGCGTGTTTGCCAAGTCGTGGGTTGAGCCGCTGGCGCATGTTCTCAAGAATCTCGGAAGCGAGGCCGCCTGGGTCTATCACGGCGAAGGCGGCATCGACGAGATTACACCCTGCGGCACGACTTGGGTGTGCGAGGTCCGCGATGGCCGCGTCAGCAACCTCGAAATTTCACCCGAGATGGCCGGTCTGCAGCGGCAGCCGATGTCTGACCTGAAAGGCGGCGATGCAGAGACGAACGCCGCCGCCTTGAGGGCCGTGTTGGAAGGCAAGCCTTCCGCGTTTCGCGATGCAGCGGTGATGACGGCTGGCGCTGCGCTGCTTGTGGCCGATCGGGAACGCGATTTTGCAGCAGCAGTCAGAAAAGCGGAACGCGCCATTGATGACGGCAAGGCTCTGACCTGTCTTGAACAGCTTGTGAAAGTCACCAACGCCTGATGGCTACCATCCTTGACAAGATCGCCGCCTACAAACGCGACGAAGTGGCTGCGGCGAAGAAGCTTGCCAGTGCTGCGCAAATGAAGGACTTGGCACTTGCCGAACCGCCGCCGCGTGACTTTGCCGGCGCGCTCCGCGATAAGATTGCACACGGCCATTGGGCGTTGATCGCTGAGATCAAGAAGGCCAGCCCTTCGAAGGGTCTCATCCGCGCCGATTTCAATCCCCCTGCCCTAGCACTCGCCTACGCCGAAGGTGGCGCCGCCTGTCTTTCCATTCTCACGGACAAACCGTCATTCCAGGGTGCGCCGGAGTTCCTGACCCATGCGCGGGCAGCTGTAACGCTCCCAGCGCTGCGGAAAGACTTCATGCTTGATCGTTATCAGGTTTACGAAGCGCGCGCCTGGGGAGCCGATTGCATCCTGCTGATCATGGCGATGATTGGAGATGATCTGGCTGCAGAACTCGAGGCTGTAGCAGGCGAACTCGGCATGGCCGTTCTTGTGGAAGTTCACAATGAAGCGGAGATGGAACGGGCGCTGAAGCTTTCATCGCCGCTGATCGGCATCAACAACCGCGACTTGCATACTTTTGCAACAAGCCTTGAGACGACGCGGAAGCTCGCGCCACTGGTGCCAAAGGAGCGCATAGTCATCAGCGAAAGCGGTTTGTTTGCGGCAGATGACCTGCAATCGCTTTCCGAAATCGGCGTGAACGCATTCCTGATCGGCGAAAGCCTGATGCGGCAGCAGGATGTTGCAGCCGCAACCCGTGCTATACTCACGCAGCCATGAGCAAGCTGACGCATCTCGATGAAGCTGGCAACGCCGTGATGGTGGATGTATCCGCCAAGCAGGTGACGCTGCGCACTGCATCCGCCAAGGCAATCATCAAGATGCTGCCTGTGACGCTTGCCATGATCACTTCCGGTACCGCCAAGAAGGGTGACGTGCTGGCGACAGCGCGCATCGCCGGCATCATGGCGGCCAAGCGCACGCATGAACTGATCCCGCTCTGCCATCCGCTCATGCTCACCAAGGTCAGCATCGATTTTTCGATTGATGCGCCGGGCAGCACAATAGATGTGACATGCACTGCCGTGGTTGAAGGCAAGACCGGCGTGGAAATGGAGGCGCTGACGGGCTGTTCGGTTGCCTGCCTGACGCTCTATGACATGTGCAAGGCCGTAGACCGCGGCATGTCGATCACCAACCTGCGGCTCGTCGAAAAATCCGGGGGCAAGACTGGCCCTTACCGCGCGGAGTGAGCATGGGGCTGCTTCCGGTTGATGAGGCAAGAGCGCGCATTCTTCGACGGCGTGAAGCCGTCTGCTCCGGAATAGGTGCCAATCTCCAAAGCACTGCATCGTGTTACAGCAGCGGAGGTCAGCGCCCGGCGTGACCAGCCGCCGTTCGCTGCCTCGGCCATGGACGGCTATGCCGTGAGAGTCGCCGATGTTGCCACGCTGCCTGTGAGGCTCAAGATCATCGGCACATCGGCTGCAGGCCATGCTTTCAAACCGATGGTCAAGGCAGGAGAAGCCGTTCGCATTCTGACTGGAGCGCCGCTGCCGAAAGGTGCTGACGCCATCGTCATCCAGGAGAACACGACGCGGGTTGACGGTATGATCGAAGTTCGCGTCTCGGCCACGCCCGGGCAGAATGTACGGGTTCGTGGTCTTGATTTTCGATCGGGCGAAAAGCTCATTGAGGTGGGGCGAAAGCTTAACGCCCGCGATGTCGGCCTGCTGGCGGCGCTCAACTGCGCTTCGGTCAAGGTGCGGAAAAGGCCTGTTGTCGCCGTGCTGGCAACTGGCGACGAACTTGTGTTGCCCGGCGGCAAGCCAAGGGCTGATCAGATCGTGTCGTCAAACTCTCATGGGCTGCTCGCCATGGCTCAAGAACTGGGGGCGGAGCCCTTCAATGGCGGCCTGGTGCGCGACGATCTGGCTGCCACCGAGCGCGCCATCCGGAAACTGGCGCATGCCGATATACTGGTGACGACGGGCGGCGCCTCGGTCGGCGATCATGATTTCGTGCAGGAAGCGCTCAAACGTGCCGGCGTCCGCATCGACTTCTGGAAGATTGCCATGCGCCCCGGAAAACCCTTCATGTACGGCCGCAAGGGAAAGCTGCATGTGCTTGGTCTGCCGGGCAATCCGGTTTCGGCTATGGTATGCGCAGAACTGTTTCTGCGCCCACTCGTTGCTGCCATGCTGGGTCAAACTGTTGATAGCCGCCCACAGATTGCGCTGGCTGGCGCGCCACTGCCGGCCAATGACCAGCGCATGGACCATCTCCGCGCAGCCCTATCCTGGACGCGGGAAGGCCAGCGGGTTGCCACACCCTTTGGCAAGCAGGACAGCTCGATGATGCGCAGCTACCGCAATGCTGATTGCCTGATCGTCCGGCAGCCCGACGCACAGCCGGCAGCCCTGCTTGACCCGGTGCAGATCATCCTGCTCTAGCGTGAAACCCTGCGACAGACAGTAAACACTTGCAGAACACAATCGGAACTGTTACAGTTGTTGCAGTTTTGTTCTGGATTTCGAACTCGATGAGGTCACCTAATGCTCACACGCAAACAGCTTGAACTACTCCTTTTCATCAATGAACGGCTCAAGGAAGAAGGCGTTCCTCCCTCCTTTGAGGAGATGAAGGAAGCGCTCAACCTGCAATCGAAGTCTGGCGTTCACCGCCTGATTGTTGCCTTGGAGGAGCGCGGGTTCCTGCGCCGCATGGCCAACCGGGCGCGGGCGCTGGAAGTCATCAAGCTGCCTGACTCACATTCGCCAAGCCTTGCCGGAAGCCGCAAGGGAACATTCACCCCCAATGTCATCGAAGGCAGCCTGGGCCGCTCCAAGCCGGTTCCCGCCAACAATGACGGCCATCCACGAGCGGCGCTCGTGCCGCTCATGGGCAGGATTGCGGCCGGCGTACCGATTGCCGCCATCCAGGATCACACTCACAACATCAGCGTTCCACCTGAGATGCTTGGCAGCGGCGAACATTTCGCGCTTGAAGTGAAGGGCGATTCCATGATCGACGCCGGCATCTTCGATGGTGACACCGTGCTGATCAGGAAGGGCGATACGGCCACCAATGGCGAAATCGTCGTCGCACTGGTTGACGACGAAGAGGCGACACTCAAGAGATTGCGCAAGAAAGGTGACTCGGTTGCCCTTGAGGCTGCAAATCCTGCTTACGAAACCCGCATCTTCGGGCAGGACCGCGTCCGGGTGCAGGGAAAGCTCATCGGCTTGCTGCGGAAATACTGACCACCTGCCATTTGTCAGGCTGCATCATTTCGCCTGCTTGGGTGGTGTCAGCATCATCGGCTAGCGTTGCACCATGATGCTGCTGATTCGTGTTCTCGTCCTGGTCTTCCTGGCAAGCGCTGCCGTCTCGGCGCAGGAGAACCAGAACGCCCCCTATGTTCCCAACCATCCGATGGATGCGCTGACGGCCGAAGAAATTGGTGCAGGCGTCGCCATCCTCAAGCAGGCGGGTCTTGCGGGCAACTCGACGCGCTATCCAAATTTTACCTTGCTTGAGCCTGACAAGACTGAAGTCCTCGCATGGACGCCTGGTCAACCGTTCACTCGCCGCGCGCATATCGTCATGCGGGATGGGCGGACGACAACCGAGGCCGTGGTCGACTTGCGCCAAGGAAAGATTATCCGCAGCGGGACGTTGCCAGATGCGCAGCCGATGATCATGGATGCAGAATGGGCCTATGCACGCGACAAGTTCATGGCCGATCCGCGCTACAAGGCCGCCATTGCGCGGCGTGGCTTGGACAAGGGCCACAAGATTTTCTGCACCCCCAACTCGGCCGGCTATTTTCCGAGCGAGCCCTACGGGAAGCGGCGCATCCTTCGCGTGCCCTGCTTCGACGATGTCGAGAAACTGCACCCTAACCTTGCCCGCCCCATTGAAGGGTTGATGGGTGTTGTCGATTCCGAGACTGGCGAGGTCATAGATGTAGTCGACCGCGAGGTTGTCGCCCTGCCCGCAGCACCTGCCGGTTATGGCAAGGATCAACCCAAGCCCTACGATCCGGCCTATGGCGTTGACATCGCCGCCGACCAGGGCCCCAACATCCGCATCACTGGCAATCTGCAGATTGAATGGTACAAGTGGAAGCTCCATGCACGGGCGGACAAACGCGCGGGCGTCATTGTCTCGCTGGTCAAGTTCAATGACGAGAACCGTGACCGCCTGATCGCCTACCAGATGAACCTGTCCGAAATTTTCGTGCCCTACATGGACCCTAATCCGACGTGGAGCTACAGGACATTCCTGGATGCGGGTGAATTCGGACTTGGTTATCTCATTTCGTCATTGAAGGAAGAGGTCGATTGTCCGCCCTATGCCATCATGATTGACCTCACCTTTCCGAACGACATTGGCGGAACCTATACGCGCCCCCGCGCCATGTGCGTGTTTGAACGCGCGACGGGAAATCCCGCGTGGCGGCACTACTCGTCCGGCAGCAAGTCGGTCAACGGCAGGCCAGAAACCGAGCTTGTCGTCCGTCACATTCCCACACTCGGCAACTATGACTATATTGTCGATTACGTCTTCACTCAGCGCGGCAACATTGCGATCAGGCTGGGCGCAACGGGCTTTGACGCCATCAAGTCGGTGGCTTCAGCCGACATGGATTCGCCGACCATCAAGGAAGACACCGAGTACGGCGCGCTGATTGCGCCTTATACGGTTGCTCCCAATCACGACCATTACTACAGCTTCCGCATAGATCTCGACATTGATGGACCTATCAACCAGGTGCATGCCGACCACTTTGTGCTTGAACCTGTGAAGCAGCCAGCGGCGCGCAAGAGCGTGTGGAAACTCGGAACCACTTGCCTTGAGAAGGAAGGCCCCGTCGAGCACAACGAAAAATACAGCGGCGGCGAAGTGCTGCGCGTGGTGAATGCGGCGGCCAAGACCGCCACGCTCAAGTATCAGCCAAGTTTCTGGATCAACCTCGGGCACGCTGCAACGTCCATCCTCGACCCCGATGACCCTCCGCAAGCGCGAGGCGATTTCTCGGCCAAGTCTGTCTGGATCACGCGCTACAAGCCGGAGGAGCTGTGGGCGGCTGGCGACTTTCCCAATCTGTCCCAGGGCGGCGAAGGCCTGCCAGCGTTTGTGAAAAATGCAGAAAACATCAAGGACGAGGATATCGTGATATGGTACACTATGGGATTCAGGCATCCGCCGCGGCCTGAGGACTATCCAATCCTGCCGACTTTCTGGCATGAACTAAATCTGCGACCGTTTCATTTCTTCGATCGTGACCCCTCGTCACGCATCAACGAAGAGAGAGCCCAGGCTCAGGAGTGACCCATGAAACTTTATGGTGATGTGCTGTCGCCCTTCGTGCGCATGGCCTTGGTCAGTGCTCATGAAGCGGGCATCGCGGCCCGCGTTTCGCACATACGAGAAACCGTGAAACCAACGGAAGAGAACACCAAGCTCACGGCACTTTCACCTATCGGCAAGGTGCCGGTGCTGGAGACGGACCATGGCCATGCGATTTACGACAGCCGCGTCATCATCGAGTATCTCGCCCATGTTGCCGGCAACAAGACGCTCATTCCCGACGAAGGCGTGAAGCGCTTCCGTATTCTCACCATGCTGGCGCTCGGACAGGCAATTGCCGAGTCAGCTGTTGCCTATCGCTACGAAACTGCAGCACGCCCTCAGGGCTTGCAATGGAAGGAATGGATGGCGCGCACGGAGCAACGGCTGCACGCTGCATTTACGAACGTAAATAAGCAGTGGGCCGCCGAATTTGCAGAAGTCCATGTAGGGACAATCGGCGTCGCCGTGGCGCTTTCCTATATCGAATTTCGCATTCCCCAGATCGACTGGAAGAGTGGCAATCCGGCGCTCGCCAAATTTCACGCGGCATTTTCCGAGCGTGAAAGCATGCGCGCCACTAAACTTTCTTGAGACTTGAGATGACGGATTACCAAGCCATAGTCGTTGGCGGCGGCCCGGCCGGACTGGTGGCCAGTTGCCTGCTTGCCAAAGAAGGCCTGACAACGGCTCTGATAGCTTCGCCACGGCCACCTGACCGGCGGACCGTTGCGCTGATGCAACCGGCGTTGCAACTGCTTGCTTACCTCGGGGTTTGGCCGGGCGAGTTGAAACCTGTATCTGCCGCGCTCAGGAAGCAGCGCATTGTCGATGATACGGGCGCATTGATGGCGGCTCCCGAGTTGTTGTTCTCGGCGGATGAGTTGCACCTTGCGGAATTTGGATGGAACATACCTCTCCGCGCACTTGTCGATGAGTTGCACAAGCTGGCGCTGCACAACGGCGTCAAGATCACCGAGACGGAAGCCACCGGATCGGAAACGCTTGATGACCGAATTGGCGTTGATCTGCTTGACGGAAGCAGGATCACGGCGCGCGTCGTCCTCGCCGCTGATGGACATAACTCGCAGCTGCGCAGCCATGCCGGGATAACTGCAGAGACCTGGCGCTACGAGCAGAGCGCCATCATCAGCCGCTTTCGCCATAGCGTTCCGCATGAAGATACCTCGACGGAGTTTCACAAGCGCCATGGTCCCTGCACTGTTGTGCCGCTGCCTGGCCTGGAATCTGCTGTTGTCTGGATGACTTCCCCTGCGCTAGCCGAGCAGCTTGGCCAACTTCCGGATGCGGAATTTGCCGCCGAATTGCAGGCGGCGATCCATGGCCGGCTCGGCCTCGTGACGCATCCTGCGCCAAGGCAAGTATTTCCCATGCGCGGCCTCACTGCGGCCCGGTTTTCGGCGGGGCGAACAATCCTCATCGGCGAGGCTGCTCATGTCGTGCCACCTATTGGCGCGCAAGGCCTCAACATGTCGTTCCGCGATGCGGCACTTGCCTGCGATCTCATGGTTGGAGAAAGCGATCCTGGCCGTGCCTCCATCATCAGCACATACCATGAGCGGAGAAAGCCGGAAGTCGCCATTCGCCAGTCACTTATTGCAGCCATGAACAGGTCACTGCTGCTTGACATGCTGCCTGTCGACAGCGCGCGCGCGGCAGCCTTGTGGGCGGTGCATGGGCTGATGCCCTCTGCGGAGCGAAGTGATGCGGCACGGGCTTGGTCTTGCAGGCCACCTGCCCTTTGCCATGCGCCCGCAGCCCGTGCCTCCAGCAAACGGCATCGGTTTAGGCTGCCCTTGCGTTTGACAACTTCTCTTGCGATCATCGCGGCATGAGTGAAATGCCGACAGCCAAGTTCCAGATAGGACAGGTGGTAAAACACCGCATATACTCTTTTCGTGGCGTCATTTTCGATGTCGATCCGGTGTTCAGCAACACGGATGAGTGGTGGAACTCGATTCCCGAAGAGGCGCGCCCGAGACGCGACCAGCCGTTTTACCATCTTTTGGCGGAGAATGACGAAACGGAATACGTCGCTTATGTTTCCGAGCAGAACCTGCTGGTGGACGTAAGTGGTGCGCCTGTGCGGCATCCGCAAGTGAGCGATTATTTCTCCGGCTACAATGCCGAGAAGAATTCCTATACGCCGCGCGAGCGCCGTGCGCACTGAGGCCTCCTCACACGCGCTGACATTCATCTTCATCACTGTGTTCATCGACATGGTTGGCATGGGAATCATATTTCCCGTGCTGCCGCAACTGATCATGGACATCTCGAGCCGGAATGTCGCTGATGCGACAAGCATTGGCGGTTGGTTGTTCGTGTCTTACGTCGGCATGCAGTTCCTGTTCGGACCGCTGATCGGCAACCTGTCCGACCGATTTGGAAGGCGGCCCCTGCTGCTCATCTCCATTGGCGGTCTTGCTGTTGACTACTTTCTGTCCGCGCTGGCGCCAAACCTCGCCTGGCTGTTTGTCGGGCGACTTCTCGCTGGCGTGTGTGGTGCGTCGTATCACACGGCAAATGCCTTCATTGCCGACGTTACGCCACCTGAAAAGCGGGCTGGCGCATTCGGCCTCATGGGAGCCGCTTTCGGACTGGGCTTCGTGCTGGGACCCGTCATTGGCGGGATTGCTGGCACCTATGGCCCGCGCGTTCCGTTCTACCTGGCCGGCGGTCTTTCTCTGTTGAATTTCGCCTATGGCTACTTCGTTCTGCCTGAGACGCTGCCGCCGACGCTGCGGCGCCCGTTCGAGATATGGAGGGCCAATCCCTTCGGCTCATTCAAGGTCTTTCGCACCTATCGCAAAGTTGTGCCCTACTGCGCGGTGCTGGCCATCTACTATGCGGCGGTTTCGGTATATCCAGCCGTGTGGCCATTCTGGGCGGTGGCGCGGCATGGCTGGAGCGAACTGACAACCGGCTTGACGCTTGCCGCATTCGGCCTGCTCACCGCCGCAATGCAGGGCTTCATGACTGCTCCGGTCATCGGTCGCCTCGGCGAGCGCAGGACGGTCATTCTGGCGCTTGCCACCGCTGTCTTGGGAGCCGTCGGTTTTGCGCTGTCACCAACCCTTGCCGTAGTTCTCATGGTCACTGTGCTTAACGCACCGGAAGGTCTCGCCGACCCTGCGCTGGTTGCCAGCTTGTCGCACGAGGCACCGGCCAATGCCCAAGGTGAACTGCAAGGAGGAATTGCCAGCGCAAAGAACCTCGCAATGCTGGTAGGCACCCCTTTCTTCGCGGAAACCTTCCGCTACACGCTGAATGCATTCGGGCCGATAGCTGCGTCAACAATCACGTACCTTTTGGCGGGCGGCGGCATGCTTGCCGCACTGCTGCTGTTTCTCGCCGTTTCACGGTCGAGCGGAGCTGCTACTCAACAGTAACAGACTTCGCTAGGTTGCGCGGCTGGTCCACGTCAGTGCCTATGAATACGGCTGCATGATAGGCGAGCAACTGCACCGGAACAGCGTAAAGCAGCGGACTGATGAAGGGGTGCGCCTGCGGAACGCTGATGCGGTGGAAGGTATTGTGGCTCTCGGCGGTATCGTCCGTCAACAGAACAATCTTGCCGCCGCGCGCCGCCACTTCCTCCATGTTGGAGATGGTCTTTTCGTAAAGGTCATCGCGCGGCGCAATGACGATGACCGGCACGTGCTCATCCACCAGCGCAATGGGGCCGTGCTTCAGTTCGCCGGCCGCATAGCCTTCCGCATGAATGTAGGAAATCTCCTTGAGCTTGAGGGCGCCTTCCATGGCGATGGGAAAGTTGATGCCCCGCCCGAGGTAGAGCACGTCGCGCGCATGTGCGACTTCCTTGGCCACCGCCGCAATATGTTTTTCCTGCTTCAGGATTTCCGCCATGTGACGCGGCGCTTCGATTAACGCGCCGACGAGTTCATGTTCGAGGCCGGCGGTGAGCGTCCCGCGCTGCTTGGCGGCCAGCAGGGCAAGGCAAGCGAGGACAGCAAGCTGACAGGTGAAAGCCTTGGTCGAGGCAACGCCGATCTCCGGTCCCGCGAAGGTGCGCAGCGCAATATCCGACTCACGCGCAATGGTAGACTCGGGAACATTGACTATTGCCAGGGTGTGTTGGCCCTGCGACTTGCTGTAGCGCAGCGAGGCCAGCGTATCGGCCGTTTCGCCAGATTGCGAGATGACGATCGACAAACCGTTGCGGGTCAGCGGCGCTTCGCGGTAACGGAACTCGGAAGCGATATCGACCTCAACTGGCAGGCGGGCGACCTTCTCGAACCAATACTTTGAAACAAGACCGGCATAGGAAGCGGTGCCGCAGGCCGTTATCGTCAACCTGTCGAGATCCTTGAAGCTGAAAGGAAGCTGCACATCCTTGAGCGTACGCGTGGAAAAATCGACGTATTCCGCCAGCGTGTGACCGACGACTTCCGGCTGCTCCTCGATCTCCTTGGCCATGAAATGGCGATGGTTGCCCTTGTCCATCATCATCGACGATGCCTGCGAGAAAGCCATCACTCTTTGCACTGGCTGATTGTGAGCGTCGAATATCTCGCAACTGTTGCGCGTCAGCACGGCCCAGTCACCATCTTCCAGGTAGGTCACCTTGTTGGTGAAAGGCGCAAGTGCGATGGCGTCCGAGCCCAGGAACATTTCACCGGCTCCGTGGCCGACAGCAAGCGGGCTGCCCTTGCGGGCGCCTATCAGCAGATCATTGTCATCCCTGAACAGGATGGCGAAAGCAAAGGCGCCACGCAGGCGCGGCAGAATGGCGGCGACAGCATCGCGCGGCGACATGCCCTTTTTGCGCGCAAGCGCAAGCAAGTGGGCCACGACTTCGGTATCCGTCTGCGTCTGGAACACTGCGCCGGCAGAGGCTGCTTCCTCCTTGAGTTCCTTGAAATTCTCGATGATGCCGTTGTGAACGATGACAACATCGCCTGCCATGTGCGGGTGGGCATTTGATTCGTTGGGCGCGCCATGGGTGGCCCAACGGGTATGGCCGATGCCGGTCACGCCTATCAGCGGTTCTGCCCGCAACCTGTCTTCAAGATTGCGGAGCTTGCCTGGCGCACGGCGGCGCTCAATCTGGCCACGGTCAATGGTCGCGATGCCCGCCGAATCATATCCCCGGTATTCGAGGCGGCGCAGAGCTTCGACGATGCCAAGCGCCACCGGCTCCTTGCCCAATATTCCAACAATACCGCACATCGCCTGCTCCTATTTCTTCCTGGCCGCCTTGCGCGCCTGCTTCAGTTCCCGGTAGCGCTTGGCCCAACCTTCCTTGTTGGACTGGTCGCTGCGGCCAATGGCCAGCGCATCCGCCGGGACGTCCTGCGTTATGACGCTTCCGGCTGCAATGTTTGCGCCATTGCCCACCCTTGCCGGGGCGACTATGGCCGTGTTTGAGCCGACAAACACGTTCGCTCCGATTTCTGTCTTGTGCTTGTCAAACCCGTCGTAATTGCAGGTAATAGTGCCAGCGCCAATGTTCGTGCCGGCGCCGACTGAAGCATCGCCGACATAACTCAGATGGTTAATCTTGGCGCCTTCGCCGATCGTCGCCTGCTTGATCTCCACAAAATTCCCGATATGGCACGAAGGGCCAAGATCAGCGCCGGGGCGAAGACGTGCAAACGGACCGATGCGGCTTCCACGCCCTATCCTTGCGCCCTCGATGTGGCTGTTGGCGGCAATCGTAACGTTATCTTCTACGACTACCCCTGGGCCGAAAAAGACATTGGGCTCAATGACGATGTCGCGGCCGAGCGCCGTATCGGCTGCAAAATGAACGCTCTGCGGATCGATCAGCGTTGCGCCGCCGAGCATGGCTGCCTGCCTGCTGCCTGCCTGAAAGCGAGCCTCAAGGGCGGCGAGTTGCACCCTGTCGTTGACGCCGGCAACCTCTTCCTCGCCACAGATTGTCAGGCCAACCTTGGCGCCAGATTGCGCGCTGAGTTCCACGAGGTCCGTCAGATAGAATTCGCCCTTCTTGTTGTCGTTACGAACGCGCGACAGCTGCTTCCACATGAGTCCTGAATCAAATGCCAGGATGCCCGAATTGCAGATGCGTATGCGGCGCTCATCCGGACTTGCATCCAGTTCCTCGCGGATGGCTGCCACATAGCCGCCGCCCGCCTGAATGATGCGGCCATAGCCATGCGGGTTGTGTGCCTCGAAGGCGAGAACTGCCGCTGTCGATTCTGTATCCAACTGGCCAATCAACTGCTGCAACGAACTGGCTTTGACCAGCGGACAATCGCCATAGAGAACCAGAATGGTGCCGCTAAATCCGGCAAGGCTCGCCTTCGCCATGGAGACGGCGTGGGCAGTGCCCAACCGCTCGGTCTGCTCGACGATCAATGATCCGGGAAGCATGCGCTGCGCTTCCTCGGCCACTTGGCTCATGTTAGGCCCGACTACAACGACGGACTTCTGCGGCGAAAGTGTTTGCGCGGTCTTGAGCACATGGCCGAGCAAGGTTCGCCCGCCAATCTTGTGAAGGACCTTGGGCACGGCGGACTTCATCCTTGTGCCCATGCCGGCCGCCAAGACAATTACTGCGAGTTCACCCATCCCTGCCCCTGCGATCTGATCAACAGCCCTGCTCTTTACTCGCACAAAATGACGCTAATTAAGGCGCAAACCGCACTTGACCCCCTCGAGACGCACAACTATGGTCCGCCCGATTCCGCGGCAGGCTTTGCGTGGAGGGCCCGTAGCTCAGTGGTAGAGCGGCTGACTTTTAATCAGTAGGTCGCGCGTTCGATCCGCGCCGGGCTCACCAAACTCAAACCACATGGTTTACGGCGCTTCGTCCGGTGTGCCCGCTTCGACGATGGGCATGCGCAGGCTTGCTTGTTCAGATTTGCAGATCTTGCCCGGAATGCTAACGCTGCCAGTCGTCATGGCATCTGAAGGTTCATCGCCGAGCATGACTTGGGTTGCGGGCTGCGGTGCTGCCTTTGCGTCTTCGTGGGCGTTGGCTGGGGCTGAAAGCAACAATAGGGAAATCAGTCCCGCCGACCCAACCAGTTTGGCCGCTTGGAATTTCCCATGAACGCGCATTGCCCTGCTCCTCGGTCGGTTTTCGGTTTGAAAACAACGGTTTTCGCGATGATAAAGCTAGCCGGGTATGGTTACCAAAAGACTAACAACGAGTTGCTTGGGACGGCTCAGGCCACGGGAAGACAGCGCGCAACCAACTTCGACCAGAACACAGGGCCGTGCTGCAGAAGGGCATCATTGAAGTCGTATCCGGCGTCATGCAAATTGCGGCTTGGCCCATTGCCGATACCGAAATAGCAGGATGGCTTGACCTCCTGCATGAAAGCAAAGTCCTCGGAGAACATGAACGGGCCGGGCATATCAATGTCGGCTGGCTTTTGCCCGAGGCTGAGTGCGGTTTGCCTGACTAGATCTGCTTCTGCTGCCGAGTTGGCTCCCGGTGGGTAGCTGATTCCCGGATTGTAGGAAATCTGCGCTTCGCAGCCGAATGCTTTTGCCTGAAAGGTGATCAGCGCCGTAATGCGTTCGCGGAGAATGGACCTCACTTCCGCGCTGCAGGATCTGACACCGATGATCATGCTGCAGGAGCCGGGGATGATCGTCGCCAGCGTGCCACCGTTCAGGGCACCGACCGTGACGACCGCCGGTTCCAGCGGATCAATGTTGCGGGACACGATGCTCTGCAAGCCGATAACGATACTGCTGGCAGCGACAATGGGATCGGCCGCCTTGTGAGGAACGGCGCCATGGCCGCCAACACCAAGGATGGTGACTTCAACAATATCAACCGCCGCCGTGATTGCTCCTGCCCGCACCCGAATGCGGCCTGCCTCTTCACCCGGCAGGTTGTGCAAAGCGTACACCGCCTCACAGGGAAACTTGTCGAAAAGACCTTCGTCGATCATGCGGCGGGCGCCGCTGATATCCTCTTCGGCCGGCTGGAAAATGAAATGAACCGTGCCGTCGAACTGGCCGGAGCGCGCCAGCAGACGCGCTGCACCCAGCAGCATGGTCGTGTGCCCGTCATGGCCGCAGGCATGCATGACACCGGGTGTTTTCGAGGAATAGGGTAGATTGGTGGTTTCATGGATAGGCAGCGCATCCATGTCTGCCCTGATTGCAATTGCCCGTTGTCCGGAGCCGCGTGAGAGCGTGCCAACGACGCCCGTGCCAGCAATTCCAGTTGCGACCTTGAGGCCAAGGCGCTTGAGCTCTGCCGCCACGATTGCCGCAGTGCGTCTTTCTTCAAACTGAAGTTCGGGATGCTGGTGCAGGTCGTGCCGGATGGCGGCCAGCTCCTGCAAATCGGCACGCGAGCAACTCTTGTGTCATCGGCGGGTAGGAACCATGCGCTCGGCATAATTGAAAGCGCGGGTGATGACGAAAGTCAGGCAAACATAGACGAAGGCCAAGAAAGATCAACGGCTCATAGATCAGGAACGTGTCTTGCCTGTATCTTTGAGGTGACGCCCATCAGATCCATGACAGGAATAGTAAAAGCGAGTGGCGTTGCCAAAAGTTGACCGATTGTTTCACCGCCAAGCGTTGGCAAAACCTGCCGGACCGCGCGCGGGAACCAGACTCGCGTCAGAACTTTGAAGGGAGACATGCCGAAGGCGCGCGCTGCTTCAAGCTCTCCCTTGGGAACGCCGAGGAAGGCGCCGCGCATGATCTCACCCTCGTAGCCTGCAAAGTTAAGCGTGAAGGCCAACATCGCGTAGTAATACGCATCCAGCCGGATGAGCCACATGAAATCTGTCCGGAACGCCGGGAATTGCTGGCCAATCAAGGGAAAGAGCGATCCAATGCCATAATAGATGAGCCATATCTGCATGAGCAGCGGGGTGCCGCGAATGAATGTGCAATAGCCACGCGCCAGATAATTCAGCGGCCAAGGACCGGTCACTTGCACGAGACCTATAGGTATCGCCAGCAAAAAGCCCAGTACGACTGAAATCACCAGCAGCAGCAACGTAATGTAAAGGCCGTGAAACAGTAACGGCAGGTACTGAGGTAACCAGTTCCAAACCATCTGCTACCTCACGCCAGCTTTTGGTTGGCCGCGCCGGACGCGCCGCTCAAGCCAGCCGAACAACTGGTTGGAAACCAGCGTTATGGAGAGGTACACCAGCAAGGTGAACACATAGAACATCAGGTAGAGTTTGCTGACACCAGCAGCCTGCTTCGTTGCCAATGCGAGTTCGGTAAACCCGACGACGGAAATGAGCGCTGACGCCTTGCTGACGTTGAGCCAGACATTCGCCATTCCGGGAATAGCGTAAGGGAGCATGGCCGGAAGAGTAACGCGGCGGAAGCGCATAATTGGTGACATGCCGTAGGCCTTCGCCGCTTCTGTCTGCCCAACGGGCACGGCCTGAATGGCGGCCCGCATGACTTCCGTTGCATAGGCGCCATAAACAAACCCAAGCACGACGATTGCCGCAACAAGGCCATTGATCTCGATTGGTCCCAGTCCGATCTTCACAAGGATTCTGTTGATGCCGTCCGTTCCCGCGTAATAGAGGAGCAGGAGCAAGACAAGGTCAGGTATCGCCCGAACCAGAGTCGTATAAGCGTCCAGCACGATGCGGAGCCAATTGCCGCCTGCCAGCTTTCCCATTGCGCCGCACAGAGCCGCAGGAAAATGCCAGCGCATATGCAAACACGGAAATCTGTATGCGTCAGCAGCAGCCCATAAAAAAGTTCATCGCCATACCCGGTGGGGCCAAATGCCAAGAAGCTCCGGTCTGATGATGGCTGGCAAAGAACAATATCGACGCCCCTGGCTGGAGCCGAGGCCACCCTTAACTGGAACGGCCTCGGCAGATCTCGTGTTAAAGGTTAGGAGGCGTTACGACCTTGCCGTCAAGCTTCCACTGCGTGGTGATCGGCGTCGAAAGCTCTCTTGTCAGCCATTGCCTTGATCCCGGCATTCACTTTTGCCAGCAGCTCTGTGTCTTCCTGGCGGATGCCAAGGCCAACGCCTGCGCCAAGGATTTCCACGTCAATGCGGGACGGCGCCCTTCTGTTCGCAACAGGCGGCGCCCTGCTCCGAAGTCAGGAACGCATCCAGTGCAACACCATCGGCCATCACATAGTCAAGGCGGCCAGCTGCGAGATCGTTGTTGGCTTCATCCTGCGTGGCATAGGTCTTAACCACAGCACCCTTTGTGCGCATAGTACTTGTCGATGTAGCGCGAATGCGTGGTGGAGACTTGCACGCCGATGTTCTTGCCCGACAGATGCTCAGGCGAGAAATCCTTGTCGTCATTCTTCGGGCCGATGATCACAGCGGCAGAATTGTAATAGATGTCAGAGAAGCTGATGGTCTTCTTGCGTTCATCGGTCACTGACATTGATGACATGATGGCGTCAAACTTCTTCGAGGTGAGGGCGGGAATGATGCCATCCCATGCCACTTCCTCGATCTTGCAGGTTTCCTTGATTTCGGCGCACAGCGCGTTCATGAAATCAACTTCCCAGCCTACCCAGACGCCGGAGGCGTCCTTTGAGGTGAACGGGGCATATGGCTCGGCTGCCACGCCGAACTTCAGTTCAGCATTGGCAGGCGCTGCAAATGCCATGACCGCGAGCGATGCTGCGGCGATAGCAAGACGACGTGTTAGTTTCATTGTAGACTCCCTTTGCGACGATAAATTCCAAGTCCGTTATTGGATGACGACACGTCCCCCAAATCCTTCATATCCATGCCAGGTTCCAACTGAACTGCATCAGTGAATTCCTGATACGAATTGCTTGCAGCGCGCGCTGACTGGTGCGCCAAACACCTGTGATGGCGGACCCTCTTCCTCGATAACGCCCCTGTGCAGATAAATGACATGGCTCGAGACATCGCGCGCAAATTTCATTTCATGGGTGACGAGGATCATGGTGCGGCCCTCATTGGCCAGATCCCTGATCACTTTGAGCACTTCACCCACCAGTTCCGGATCAAGGGCGGAAGTCGGTTCGTCGAACAGCATGACCTTTGGCTCCATCGCCAGGGCGCGGGCAATTGCCGCGCGTTGCTGTTGCCCGCCTGACAGGAAGGACGGATACTGGTCCCGCTTCTCGTAGAGACCGACCTTGTTCAGAAGTTTTTCGGCCCGTTCCATGGCCTCTGCCTTCGAAAGGCCCAACACATGCACGGGCGCCTCTATGACATTCTGCATCACGGTGAGATGCTGCCAAAGATTAAAGTTCTGGAACACCATCCCTAGCCGCGTTCGAATGCGTTCCAGTTGTTTGCGATTGGATGGGTGCAGGTTGCCGTCGCGCGCGCGCGCCAAAGCAACTGTCTCACCGGTCACAGAAATGCTGCCTTCGGTCGGCATTTCGAGGAAATTGATGCAGCGGAGAAATGTGCTCTTGCCCGAGCCCGACGCGCCGATCATCGACACCACGTCACCTTCGTGGGCCGTCAAGGATACGCCCTTGAGCACCTCAAGATCAGCAAAGCGCTTGTGAAGGTCATTTACAATGACTGCCGGTGCGGATTGAGCCGCTACGGCGGCGCTGCTTCCTGCCACGATCCCCTCCACAGCGGGCTTTGCCCGTTCTATTTTTGTGCAAACTTAGCAGCAATTGCGAATAGTGCAATTGAGGTTTTGCGCCTGTTAAGATACCCGCACCGACGAACGCGCCCTAACCAAGAGCGGCTATTTGTTCATACTTGCTTACCAGAACCTCAGCCTGCCGAATTGAGGCATAATCGATCAGCCTGCCATCCAGCGCCACCGCGCCCTTGCCGCTTCTGGCAGCTTCCTCCATGGCCGCCAGAATGCGCTTCGCCTGTGCGACATCCTTCTCGGAAGGGCTCATGACCTCGTTGGCAAGGGCAACTTGCGAGGGGTGGATGGCCCACTTGCCTTCACATCCCAGAACTGCCGACCTTCGAGCTGCCGCCTTGTAGGCCTCAGCGTCAGAAAAGTTGCCAAACGGCCCGTCAACCGGCCGCAATCCATTGGCCCGGGCGGCGACAACCATGCGGGAAACGGCGTAGTGCCACATGTCGCCCCAATGCGTGGCACGCGAACCATCCTCGAGCGCATCTGTCAGCACGGCATAGTCGGCATTGGCTCCGCCTATCGACGTTGTCCTCGCCTTGGTGGAGGCTGCATAGTCAGCCACGCCAAAATGCAGGCTTTCGTTGCGCTTTGAGGCAGCTGCAATCTCATTGATGTTCTGCATGCCCAGCGCAGTCTCAATGATCAGTTCGAAACCAACCCGCTTCTTGCGGCCCTTGGCAGCTTCAATCTGCGTGCACAGCATATCAAGCGCATAGACGTCTGCTGCCGTTCCGACCTTGGGAATCATGATGAGGTCGAGGCGATCCGATGCCTGTTCGAGCACATCGACAACGTCACGATACATATAATGGGTATCCAGTCCGTTGATCCGAACTGAAAGCACCTTCCTGCCCCAGTCAACATCGCCGATGGCCTGAATGATGTTCTTGCGGGCCGCCACCTTGTCATCCGGCGCGACGGCATCCTCAAGATCAAGGAAGATGACGTCAGCAGACGATTTCGCCGCCTTGGCAAACAGCTGCGGCTGGCTGCCCGGTACGGCGAGCTCGCTGCGGTTCAACCGCGCTGGCGCCTGGTCAACAATATGAAAGCTCATTCCAAATTCCCTTGTAAACTCATCACCTGAAGGCCTGCGATGCTGCCGAATGCTGGTGCCGCAGCAGATCTACGTCAATGCCAATCGGAAAGCCGTGCTCAACGAGCCATTCGCCCTGCACCATGACCCTGTCGGCGCGCGTGGCGCCGCAGAGGACAAGGGCCGCGAGCGCATCACCCGCGCCGGAAAACCGCAATTCATCGAGCTTGTAGAGCGCCAGGTCGGCCTGTTTGCCGACCTCGATTACACCAAGATCCGGCCGCCCCAGACAGCGTGCCGAACCCTGCGTAGCCCAGCGCAATACATCCTTGTGGGTAACCTGCATGCCGTATTTCAGGCGGCTGGCCAGCAGCGCATGGCGGACGCCTTCCATCAAGTTGGAAGCATCATTCGAGGCGGACCCATCCACGCCCAGCCCAACGGCAACGCCGGATTGTTCCAGATCAAGCGTGCTGCACTGGCCGGATGCCAGAAGCATGTTGGAAGTCGGACAATGGCAGACGCCTACTCCGTGCTTGCCAAGCCGGCCCATATCCTCGGCCGAAAAGTGAACACCATGGGCCAACCAGGTCCTGTCGCCAAGCCAGCCAACGCGTTCAAGATAGTCAACCGGCCTGCAGCCAAAACGCGCCTGGCAAAAGTCATCCTCGTCATGCGTCTCAGCCAGATGCGTATGCAGGCGGCAATCATGCTTTTCAGCCAAGGTGGCGCATGCCTGCATCAGAGACTCGGTGACAGAAAAAGGCGAGCATGGAGCCAGCGCTATCTGCAGCCGCGCGCCCTCGCCCTTCTGGTGATATTTGCTGAGAACGCGCTCACAGTCGGCAAGAATTTCATCCTCATCCTGCACGACACTGTCAGGTGGCAGGCCGCCATCCTTGGCGGACAGGTTCATCGAACCACGGGTCACCACCATGCGCATGCCGAGGGCATTTGCCTCTTCCACCTGAATGTCCATCGCGCCTTCCAGGCCAGACGGGAAAACATAATGATGGTCGGAACTGGTCGTTACGCCGGACATCAGCAGTTCGGTCAGCGCCAGCCGCGTGCCCAGTTTCAATGCCTCCGGCGTCAACCGGCCCATATCGGGTAAAGCGCCTTAAGCCAATCAAACAGTTCCCGGTTGATGGCGGCAGGGTGGGCCCGCGTCAGCGTTTGGTAGAAGTGGTGGTGGGTGTTGATGAGGCCTGGAAGGATAACATGATTGCTGGCATCGAAAACCAGCTCGCAAGCCGTTGCCGGTTGCTTGCCGGCAGCAACCAGCTCAACAATCTTCCCGCCTGCAATGACAAGGCCGTTTGCCGCGCCTTCCGCGAATATGGCCAAAGGGGCCTTGATCCAAACTGCCACCGGCACCCTCACTTTACCCGTTCCAGAATACCGGATAGTCTCAATTGCATTGCGGATGACGCTAGCTTGTTTAGGGCTGGTGGCCAAGTCCGACAGAAGTTCAACAAAGTGCCAATCAAGGCACAGCAAAGGGAGACTATCATGGTAAAATTCGCAAGGGCCGGTCTGGCTCTTCTGGCTGCGACAGCACTCAGTGCGCCGAGCTTTGCACAATTGAAGGAGATTGGCGCCGGAGAAGGTCAAGTCGATATCGTGGCATGGCCTGGCTACATCGAACGTGGCGAAACCGATAAGGGCTACGACTGGGTTACCAGCTTTGAGGCGGCAACAGGTTGCAAAGTCACCGTCAAGACGGCTGCCACTTCCGATGAAATGGTGACGCTGATGAACCAGGGCGGTTTCGACCTGGTGACGGCATCTGGAGACGCTTCTCTGCGCCTGATCGCGGGCAAGAAGGTTCAACCCGTCAATGTTGATCTCATCAAGAGCTGGTCCACCGTCGATGACCGGCTGAAGGATGCACCGTGGCACACGGTGGATGGCGCCCACTACGGCACGCCTTATCAGTGGGGACCGAACGTGCTGGCCTACAATACCAATGTATTCAAGGAAGCACCAAAAAGCTGGTCGGTCGTGTTCGAAGAACAAAACTTGCCGGACGGCAAGACCAACAAGGGCCGCGTCCAGGCGTTTGACGGACCGATCCATATAGCGGATGCAGCGCTCTACCTGATGAAGAACAAGCCGGATCTCGGCATCAAGAACCCCTATGAGCTGAACCAGGCGCAGTTCGACGCAGCCATCGCGTTGCTGAACGGCCAGCGTGCCCTCGTAGGCCGTTACTGGCATGATGCCATGGTGCAGATCGACGACTTCAAGAACGAAGGCGTGGTCGCATCCGGCTCATGGCCGTTCCAGGTGAACTTGCTGCAGGCAGACAAGAAGCCTGTGGCATCCACCATTCCGGACGAAGGTGCAACAGGTTGGGCCGACACCACCATGCTGCATGCCGAGGCCAAGCACCCAAACTGCGCCTACATGTGGATGGAACATTCGTTGAGCCCGAAAGTTCAGGGTGACCTTGCCGCATGGTTTGGCTCGGTTCCGGCCGTGCCTGCTGCCTGCAAGGGCAACGCGCTGCTGACCGATGCAGGCTGCGACACCAACGGCTTCGCCAACTTCGAGAAAATCTGGTTCTGGCGCACGCCTACCGGCAAGTGTGAATCCGAAGGCACTTGCATCCCTTACTCGCAATGGAGCAAGAGCTATCTTGAAGTGATGGCCAAGTAGACGAGCAAGGAACCGGCGGGGGCATTCCCGCCGGTTCCTGCGGTTTTCATGACGCAAGCAGTATCCTTTAGAAGTGTCTCTCGCCACTTTGGCGCGGTGAAAGCCGTGGACGATGTGACGCTCGACATCGCGCCAGGTGAATTCTTCGCCATGCTCGGCCCCTCCGGTTCCGGCAAGACAACCTGCCTTCGCTTGATCGCAGGCTTTGAGCAGCCGAGCAGCGGCCATATCGAAATCTTTGGCGAAACAGCGGACGGGCTGCCGCCCTACAAGCGTGCCGTCAACACCGTGTTCCAGGACTATGCATTGTTCCCGCATATGAGCGTCGGCGAAAACGTCGCCTATGGGTTGATGATCAAAGGCGTGAACCGGGCCGAACGCGAGGCAAAGGCGCTTGAAGCGCTCGACATGGTGAAGCTCGGCAAGTACGGCGACCGCAAGCCCGGCCAGCTTTCAGGAGGACAACGGCAACGCGTGG
Organism: uncultured Alphaproteobacteria bacterium; assembly: GCA_963814455.1. GTDB lineage: Bacteria > Pseudomonadota > Alphaproteobacteria > Rhizobiales > Aestuariivirgaceae > Aestuariivirga. The sequence continues at coordinate 38,279 of CAWFCR010000004.1, forward strand.
CGCTGGCGCGCGCGCTGGTGAATGAACCCAAGGTGCTGCTGCTGGATGAGCCGCTGGGGGCGCTCGACCTGAAACTGCGTGAGCAGATGCAGGAGGAGCTGAAGCAGCTGCAGCAGCAACTCGGCACCACATTCGTGTTCGTAACGCACGACCAAGGCGAAGCACTGTCGATGGCCAACCGCATTGCCATCTTCAACGAGGGCAGGATCGTGCAGGCCGGCACGCCAACCGAAATTTATGAACGCCCGCGCACGCGCTTCGTGGCGGATTTTGTCGGTTCCTCCAATGTCATCTCGCCGGAGTTTTCGGCCGGGCATGGCGGACCGCGGGCCTGGTGCAGCCTGCGGCCCGAGAAGATATCGGTGCTGCCGGGTTCACGCGCCTTGCCGACCGGCCAATGCGGCGCGCGCGCCACGGTGACCTCGGTGAGCTACCAGGGCGCCACGACCAAGCTTTCAACCATGGCTGGCGACACAATGCTGATGGCGGCCATCCCCTCCTCCACTTCAGCGGTGCAGCCGGGAGACGAGGTCAACCTCGCCTGGGCGCGCGATGCTTTGGTGGCGATGGAGGGCGCCTGATGGCGGACTTCCTCTACCGCCGCCCGCTGCTGCTGACGCTGCTTCTGCTGGCGCCCGCCATCGGCTGGCTGATCGTCGTCTATCTCGGCTCACTGGCGGCGCTGCTGCTGCAAAGCTTCTATTCGCTCGACGAATTCTCCGGCATCGTCATCCACGAATTCACGCTCTCGACCTATGGCCAGCTGTTTTCAGCCAGCAACATGATGATCGTCGTGCGCACCGTGGGCATGGCGGCAAGCGTCACCATAGCCTCCGCCATCATCGCCTTTCCCATCGCCTACTATGCAGCGCGCTATGCAAGGGGCGCGGGCAAGGCGCTGTTCTACCTCGCGGTGATGATGCCGCTGTGGTCGAGCTATCTGGTCAAGGTCTATGCGTGGAAGCTGATCCTCGCCAAGGAGGGCATCATCTCGTGGATCGCGCAATCGCTGCACCTGCAATGGCTGGTCGACGGGCTTCTCGCCATGCCGTGGATCGGCGGCCCTTCGCTCTCCATCAGCTACATCGGCACTTTTCTGGTGTTCGTCTATATCTGGCTGCCTTACATGATCCTGCCGACGCAGGCAGCGCTTGAGCGCGTGCCGAAGAATTTCATTGATGCGGCTGCCGACCTTGGCGCAAATCCGGCAGAGACATTCCGCACTGTCATCTTGCCGCTGGCGCTGCCGGGCATGGTGGCGGGTTCGATCTTCACCTTTTCGTTGACGCTGGGCGACTATATTGTGCCGGCCATCGTTGGCAATTCACGGCCGATGATCGGACAGGCGGTCTATACGTTGCAGGGCACGGCGGGCGACATTCCGCTGGCTGCCGCGTTTACCGTGGTGCCCGTCGTCATCATGGGCATCTATCTCACAATCGCCAAGCGCATGGGGGCATTCGATGCGCTCTGACGGCTCCATAGGCGCGCCAAAACTGCTCACGCTTGCAGCCATCGGCGGCCTGCTGTTCCTGCACCTGCCGTTGCTGCTGGTGATCGTTTATGCCTTCACCACCGAGGAAAAGAGCTTCCAGTTTCCGCCGCCCGGGCTGACGACAAAGTGGTTCGGCGTGGCGTGGAGCGAGCGGCCCGACATCTGGGGGCCGTTGTGGCTTTCGGTCAAGGTGGCGGCACTTTCCACCGCCATGGCGATCGTGCTTGGCACGCTGGCTGCTGCGGCATTGGCGCGCGCCAAATTCTTCGGTCGCGATTCGCTGTCGCTGTTCTTCGTGCTGCCGATTGCGCTGCCCGGCATCATCACCGGCATTGCGCTGCGTTCGGCCTTCGACATCATGGGCATTCCGTTTTCGACCTGGACCATCGTTCTCGGCCACACGACGTTCTGCATGGTCGTCGTCTACAACAATGCGCTGGCGCGCTTCCGCCGCACCACCGGCTCGATGATCGAAGCCTCGATGGATCTTGGCGCCAATGGCTTCCAGACCTTCCGTTACGTGACGTTGCCGCAGATTGCGTCCGCACTGCTGGCGGGCGGCATGCTGGCCTTCGCGCTGTCGTTCGATGAAGTCATCGTCACCACCTTCACGGCGGGCCAGCAATCGACGCTGCCGATCTGGATGCTGAACGAATTGATCCGCCCGCGGCAGCGGCCGGTGACCAACGTGGTGGCGATCATCGTCATCGCGGTGACGCTCATCCCTATTCTTTTCGCCTATTATGTGACGCGCGAAGGCGAGCATACGGCGGGCGGGGGAAGTAAGGGTCCCCTCAGCCGGGCTCCCCCAACTGGGGACGGAAAGAGCTCCCTCAGTCTGCTGGGAGCACGAGGGGCCCTCAATCAATCATGTACGGCCCGAGCGCTTGCGCCCAGGCGGCGTAGCCAGCACCTTGCAGATGCGTGCCGTCGAAAGTGAACTCGGGGCGCAACCCCTCCTCGGCGCTGGCGAGCGACTGGTTGAGATCGACGAAGGGCACGCCTTCGTCCTCCGCCATCTGCTTCAGCGACGCATTCAATTCGCGCACGCGGGCAAGCTTGTAGCCGCATGGAGGCGCGGGCGCATTCGACCGTTGACTGCACATAGGGCGTAATGCTCCGTTCACTGATCTTTCTGACCAGCGCGCGATAAGCCTCGACGATCTGCTGGTTGGAGCGGCCGCCGTAAATATCGTTGATGCCGACCATGATGAAGACCTTGCGCGGGCCGACATTGGTCACCGTATCAAGGCGGTGCAGCAGGTCTTCCGCCATGTCGCCGCGCACGCCGCGATTGGCAATGGCGACGCCCTGGAACATCTCGTTCCACAGGCCGCTTTCAATGAGCGAGTCGCCCAGCATGACGACTTCGGCCGGCTTGGCGAAAAGCTCGAACTGCGCGACGCGCGGCTTCTTCTCGACCGGCTCGGCGCGATCAAACATGGCGTTGCGGAAATCGCGCAAGCGGTCGATCACCGTCTGCTCGCGTGCACCGGCGCCAACGCCCAGCCCGACAGCCAGCACGCCCAACAGCGCAAAGTGATTGATCGTCGCCCGCATCCCGTTCCCGATCCCCGTGTGGTGAGTCGCCCCTGCCTCGAGTTGGGGAACTCAACCGGAGATTTCTTGGGTGGAGCTTACTGCAACTTTTATCTTTGGTGCAATGGGGTTTTGATTCAAGCTGGGGTTGTGGCGTAAAGGACCCCCTCCGGCCTTCGGCGTTCGCAAGGGCTCACCCCGCCAGCATAGCTGAGGGAGGGCGCTCTATCCGCCGCGCTCCCCCAACTTGTTGGCGGGGTGAGCCTTGCGAACGCGAAGCACTGAGCGACTGTGTTCTTGGTCAAGCGGTTTTTGGCGTCCATGGTGTTTTGTCCCTGAGGATTGCGTTGAGGATAGTGAGGAGTTTTCTGGCGACTGCGATGAGGACGGCCATTTTGCTTTTGCCAGCGTTGAGCAGGCGCAACGAGAAGGCTTTAAGGTCAGGATTGTATCGTGTCGCCGAAAGAGCCCCGAGGAAGAGAACGGTGCGGCACACGCTTCTGCCACCGCCAATCATGCTTTTGCCGCGCCATTGTCCGGACTGGCGCGTCCAGGGTGAAAGACCTGCGAGGGCTGCCACCTTTCTCCGGTCGAGTTGTCCGAGTTCCGGCATTTCTGCCAGCAGGGTTCTGGCAATGACCTTGCCAACACCGGGAACGGAGGCCAGCAGGTCTTCCTTTTCGCGCCACAGGGGCGAGCCTTTGACCGTCGTGTCGATATCATGATCAAGCCGTGCCAGTTCCCGTTCGAGAGCCTCGGTGATGCGGCCGATGCTCTTCTGCAGGACCTTGTTGGCGGCCATGCGCAGCGCCCGGTTCTTCTCCGCCGTGATCATCTGCACGATCTGCCTGCGTCTGGCCATAAGATCGGCCAGAGCAAGGGTTTCTGCATCCGGCAAGGCTCTGATCTCGGGTTTTGTGGCCGCCGCAAAGCGGGCGATGACAGAGGCATCAATCGCATCCGTCTTGGCATTGACGCCGAGCGCCTTGGCATAGTTGTGAACCTGTCTCGGATTTACAACCACAACCGGAAGGGCCGCCGCAGTCAAAGCCGCAACAGCCGTCATCTCAAAACCACCCGTGGCTTCAATGGCAATGACAGCAAGCTCGTGTGTCTTGAGCTGCTTGACGAGGTGCTCCAGGCCGTCATCGTCCCGGTTCACGGCAAACACTGCTCCGGATGGGTGGATGTGAACATCCAGCCTGTCCTTCGAAACATCAATGCCAACAAACATCTTGTGGTCTTGTGCGGTGGCGGCCATCTGTTCCCATCCTTGTCGAAGCGGGCTTCTATGCGAGCGGCCCTGGCGACTGTTCGGGTTCGATGGAACGGCGGATGCACGACCAAGCTCAGTGACGGGCTTCAAAACCCTGAGGGGGGCCGGTCTCGCATCCGCCACCGCAATGTCAACCATAGCAGACTTTGCAGAATTGAACTTACAAGGGGGTCCTTGCCCCTCACTCCACAAACCCCTTCGCCGGCGGCTGCAGCAGCGCGCCCTTGGGCGTCCACTTGCCGTAGAGGTGATCAAGCGAACCGGCTTTCCAGCGCTCGGTCATCGCTTCATCAAACTCGCGGTGGAGCTGCATCAGCTTTTCGGCGCGCGCGGCGATGGCCTTGAAGTCGCGCTTGTCCTTCACCTTCGGCACTTCGGCAAACTTGCGGGCGAGCGGGTGGTGGCGCTTCAGCCATTGCTGCTCGAACCGGTCGTGATGGGTGCGGAGGCAATAAAGCCCGTCGATGGCGGCGCAGCATTTATTGGCGCGGCGGCAGCGGGCGGAAGGGCAAGCGGGCAAGGGTTCGGCGCGTGGCTGGTCATGGCCGCTGAAACCCCACCAGGGCGCCTTGCTGAAACGCGGCTCACGCGTGGGTTTGCCACGGCTCCGCCGTTGCGGTGCGTCTGGCACGGTGAGCTTGTGGCGGCCGATTTTCAGGATGGGCATGGGGGACCTCGTGAGTGGGTGAAGAAATATGAAACCGCTACCGGACGCGACCCGCGTTTCGGATGAAACACGAGCCGCGCCCGGGCGGCGGAAAGAACAGTTCCTGCCGTTGCATCGGCCCTAGCCGGCGTAGGAGGAGGGGTGGTGTGGTGTTGGGCTGATGCCCGGCTGATGGAGGTGTTTCCCGCTTCGCCCACTTCCCCCAACTCCGTCATGCCAGCGATCATGGCTGGCATCCCGCCACCTTCCTTTGCAGAAAGGCAAGCGGGACCCCAGCCTTCGCTGGGGTGACGGAAGAGGAAAAGAGGCTCGGCGTTCAAACACTTCCACCGTTTGGAAGCAGCGATTTGTGCCGTGTGCCAGCGCTTCACAGCGGCTCTCTGTCCCATCGCAGGTGCGGCTAACACTTGAGCGTAGCCTTGAACACCCGGTCGTGTGGGATGAGGCATGTTAAGCCCCGAGGGGCGCCCGGGTCGTAATGTCCGGGGGTATGGCAGTTGGCTCCCGGAAGGCAGGGGCGCTTTCTTTCCCCAGCCCCGCAGGCGCTGCACACGGTCTTGGCAATTTCGAGAAGCAATCGTCATTGGCCCTTTCCTTTCCTAGACCGTCAGAAAGGAATATAGAGCTAGTTAGGATTAATGTCAAACATAAAAGAATATATTCTGAAAAATTTCCACTTGGAGATTCGTGTGGGATCATTCACCTTCGGGATTGCGTTCTTTTTTTGTTCCATGTATAGGAAGTTGCTCAGGGAGAATCTATGGCACCTTCTGCACTTGAACTATGCGCCGGGGCTGGCGGGCAAGCGATAGGGCTTGAGCAGGCCGGATTTGATCATGCGGCTCTCATAGAGAACGATGCCTTTGCATGCCAGACACTGCGCGCCAACCGAAAGCAATGGCGGGTTGTTGAGCATGATCTGTTCACCCCGCTGGACCTTTCGCCTTTTCGCGGCGTCGATCTTGTCGCGGGTGGCCTGCCCTGCCCGCCGTTTTCCGTCGCAGGAAAGCAGCTTGGGCAACAGGACGAACGCAATCTGTTTGATGTTGGCGTCAACTTTGTTGACGAGCTGCGCCCCAAAGCCGTTCTGTTTGAGAACGTCAAGGGAATGCTTGAACCGCGCTTCCAGGACTATCGCACATGGATTGATGCGAGGCTGAAAAAGCTTGGATATGAGCCGGGCTGGCGGCTGCTGCACGCATCTTCATTCGGCGTGCCGCAACTGCGGCCCCGCGTTGTTCTGGTCGCAATAAAAAAGAATTTTTCGGCGGGATTTTCCTGGCCCGAACAGAGACGTCGAACCTGCTACTGTCGGGGATACGCTAAAGCATTTGATGGCCGAACGAGGCTGGCAGAAGGCCGGTGATTGGTCGAAGGCAGCCAATCGAGTTGCTCCAACAGTTGTGGGAGGCTCGAAAAAGCATGGCGGGCCTGATCTTGGCCCAACCCGCTCTCGCCAAGCCTGGGCGGAACTTGGCGTGGATGGCAGAGGACTTGCCGATCAGGCGCCTGACAAGGAATTCCAAGGTGATCCGCGCCTGACCGTCAAGATGGTCGCGCTTCTGCAAGGCTTTCCCCCCACGTGGAGTTTCGCTGGCGGGAAAACCGCGCAATACCGGCAAGTTGGAAATGCATTTCCGCCTCCGGTGGCCAAGGCCGTTGCACAGCAAGTCCTGAAGTCGATCATCGGAAAATCAGTGAAGGCAGCTATTGGCTAAGGGAGAGAGAATTTACCCCAAGTCAATTCCGGATAGTCACGCTGACTATGCCCTCCTCTCGTCAATCAAGGATTCCATCGCCAAGAGCGCGGGAGGCGAAGCGCAGTTGGCGAACGCTCTGCCGGATCTGCTGCAGGACGCCATCGACTTTGTCCTTGATCCAGTCAGAACCGCCAGAAACAAGGTTTCCGAACTCGACAACGTGGAAAAGACCTTCATAGGGCTGAAGGTGGAGCATTTTCTTCGGGACTTTCTCAATGTGCCCAAAGGCGTGCGCGACCTGTTCATCAACGGCCACGATGTCGACGTCAAAAACACTGTGGGGCGGACATGGATGATTCCGCCTGAAACCTATCGCAACGAGGAGCCCTGCCTGCTCATTGCAATCGCTGACAGCGAGAAAAGATTCTGGCTGGGTTTGATTGCCGCGCGTGACAAGTACCTTGGAGCCAAGCAGGGCAATCGTGACGCCAAGCGGAGTGTTACAGCCGCCGGGATGCAGAACATCCTGTGGCTGGTGGAAGGAAAACGGCTTCCTGCCAGCCGCTGGAAGGACATCAATATTGAAAGGTTTCGCGAGCTGCGGAGAGTGCGGGGCGGCAGCAATCGCGCGGCCCAGTTCTTCAGGGAGAACCTGAACAAGCCGGTGCACAGGTTGATCATCCAATCCCTGCTGCATGATCAACTGGATTACATGAAGAGAATCCGCGGCAATGGCGGCGCCAGAGACATATTGAAACTGGAAGGCATTTCACTTTTGTCCGGGCTGTATGACAAGCAGCGGCTGATGGCTGAAGGTTACCCGGGCATTGGCGCTCACAGCTTCGTTGCGTTGAAGACAGTGGATGGCAAATGACTGACCGGCTGACGCGGAGCCGAAGGTCAGTCAATATGTCGGCTATCCGCTCACGCAATACATATCCGGAGATTGCCGTGCGCCGAATTGCACACCAGATGGGCTACCGGTTCAGGCTTCATTGCAAAGATTTGCCGGGAAAACCGGACTTGGTTTTTCGCTCACGAAAGAAGGTCATCTTTGTGCATGGCTGCTTTTGGCACCAGCACGACGCGCCAGGCTGTTCCGATTCTCGACTGCCCAAGTCGAACAAGTCCTACTGGCACAACAAATTGAGGCGGAATGCCGAACGTGACCAGCAGCACATCGAAGAACTCAGAAAGCTTGGCTGGAAATCGCTCGTGCTATGGGAATGTCAAATTGGCCGTGAGCTCCCAAGGGTCAGCAAACGTATAAGCACGTTCCTAGGCTAGGCTTTTTTTGGCCCAAGTGTCTTTATCCCTGCCGGAGCATCAGCACCATGCTGGCGCGGGCGTCGGTGCCGCCTATGTTTCTGATCTTGTGCGGCAGGTCTGCCTTGTAGCGCAGCGCCTCGCCGGACTTGGCTAGTTTGGTTTCGCCATCGACCGTCACCTCCAGCTCGCCCGCTGTCACATAGATATGCTCGATGGTGCCGGGCGGGTGGGGTTCGCTTTCCAGAACGCCTGCGGGCTTGGCCTGAAAGTCGTACCACTGGGTCAAATCCACCAGATTGAGCGGCCCTGTGATGGCGAGGCGGCAGAGGCCATCCTGGCTTTCCAGCATGGGGATTGCGGTGCGCGCCTGATGCTGCAGGAAGGGGGAAACACCTTCCGCCTTCAGCACCTCCTCGAGGCTTGAATTCGAGCGCCTTGGAGAGGCGGTAAACTGTTGCAATCGTTGGGTTTGTTTCATTCCGCTCAATCTGCGAAATGATCGATTTGGCGACGCCCGACTGCTCCGACAATTCGCCCAGCGACATGTTGTAGGCCTTGCGCAAACGCTGGATGGTTTTGCCGAGAGCCGGCGTCGGGTCCTCCACCGTGGAGCCGCCATTGTTTTTGCCGCGCGCGGTTGACATTTTAACCTTCCCTGCTTACAACAAGTGTTCGATATAACGAACGCAGGCCTCATCGCCCCTCTTGCCATGTCCATGTAGCGCCTGTTTTCAAGGTTTTGCAATGGAATTCGAAGCAAAACAGGGGTGGGCCGGTGTTCTTCCGAATGTTTGGATTAGCGAACGGTTAGCGGATACGAGACTGAAATGGGTTTTATCAACGTCATCGACGAAAACGACACCTTGCACCGCATCGAGGCGGTTTCGGGCTGGCGGGTGATGGAAATCCTGCGCGAATCCGGCTTTTCGGTCGGCGGGCTGTGCGGCGGGGCCTGCGCCTGCGCCACCTGCCATGTGGATGTGTGCGCCGAATGGGCGGCCAAGCTTTACCCCGCCACCACCGACGAGGAAGCCATGCTCGACCTGGTGCCGGAAGTCGGCCCGACGTCGCGGCTGTCCTGCCAGATCATCTGGTCCGAGGCCTTGGACGGCCTCTCGCTCAAGCTTTCAGCAAGGGAGGCGTAAACCGACATGCGCTATTATCCAATCTTCATCGACCTCAAGAACGCGACGGCGCTGATCGTCGGCGGCGGCGAGGAAGCGCTGCGCAAGGCGCGGCTTCTGGCCAAGACGCCGGCCCGCATTCATGTGGTGGCGGAAACGCTGGTGGCGGAACTCGCTGACATGCCTGCTGTTGTTCATGTGGCCCGCACATTTGACGAGACGCAGCTTGATGGCGTGGCCATTGTCTATGTGGCGGAGCTTGCGCTGGCGACACGCGTGAGCGCTGCTGCGAAGACCCGCAACATTCCCGTCAATGTCATCGACGTGGCCGAGCAATCCTCATTCCTGACGCCTTCAATTGTCGACCGTGACCCGGTGGTGGTGGCGATCGGCACCGAAGGTGCTGCCCCGGTTCTCGGCCAGGGCCTTCGGACCCGCATTGATGCGTTGCTGCCCCCTGCCCTCGGCACTCTTGCCTCGCGGGCTCAGGGCTTGCGTGAACTTGTGGGCAAGGCGCTGCCCGCAGGCTCACCCCGGCGCGCCTTCTGGAACCGCTTCTTCTTCGGCGCCATTGCCGAGCGTTTCTATTCGGGCCGCGACGGCGCCTATGCGAATGAACTGACGGTGGCGCTGCGTGACGGGGTTTCGGCGTCGCGCGGGCTTGTCACCTATATCTCGACGCATGCGGGCGAGGCCGAGCAATTGACGCTCAAGGCGCAGCGCCGGTTGATGGAGGCGGACGTGATCGTGCATGGCGCTGCTGATGCCACTATCCTCGAAATGGCGCGGCGTGATGCGGTGCGCGTTGCCGCGCATGACTGGTCGGCGGCTGAGGCGAAGCCGGCGCGCATTGTGCGCCTGGTGCGCGATGCCGAGTTTGCATCCGCCGAACAGGCGAAGCTTGAGGCGCTGGGCTTCGAGGTTGAAGTGCTGCCGTCCGTCACTGCGGCGCAGTGGCCGGCTTCCGCCTTCGGCTTCACCACGCGCGACGATATTTCAGAGCAATTGCTGAGGGCTGCATCATGAGCGCCGCAGAAAAGGGTCAGGTGATGACTGCCAACCGCCTGCGCGATGGCGAAGTTGTATTCCTCACCCGCAATGGCTCTTGGAACGAACGCATTGACGAGGCGGTGCTGGCGCTTGAGCCGCAGGCTGCCGGAGCGCTTGAATCGCGCGCCGCCGAAGATGTCAAGTCGACGCTGGTGACCGGCCCCTACCTGTTCGATGCCGAACGCGTTGATGGCAAGATCCGCGCCATGCACATGCGCGAGCGCATCCGCACGCTGGGGCCTACGGTTCGCCTTGATCTTGGCAAGCAGGCGGAAGGCACCGCCGGCGCATTCGGTTTCGGAGAATAAGCCATGTACCGCTATGACGAATTCGACCACCAGTTCGTCCGTGAACGGACGGAACAGTTCCGCGACCAGGCCAAACGCCGGCTTTCCGGCGAGCTGACCGAGGACGAGTTCCGGCCCTTGCGGCTGATGAACGGGCTTTACCTGCAGCTGCATGCCTACATGCTGCGCGTCGCCATTCCCTATGGCACACTGTCAGGCCGGCAGATGCGCCAGCTCGCCATGATCGCCGACAAGTATGACCGCGGCTATGGCCATTTCACCACGCGGCAGAACATCCAATACAACTGGATCAAGCTTGAGGACACCGCCGACATTCTCGCCGACCTTGCCGCCGTCGAGATGCATGCGATCCAGACCTCCGGCAACTGCATCCGCAATGTGACGACAGATCATTGGGCGGGCGCTGCGGCAGACGAGATTGCCGATCCGCGCCCGGTGGGCGAGTTGCTGCGGCAATGGTCATCTCTGCATCCGGAATTTTCCTACCTGCCGCGCAAGTTCAAGATTGCGGTGACGGGCGCGCCCAATGACCGGGCCGCCGTCAAGGTGCATGACATCGGGTTGCGCCTGCACAAAAATGACAAGGGCGAGATTGGCTGGGAAGTGATCGTAGGCGGCGGCCAGGGCCGCACTCCGATGATTGGCGTCACCGTGCGGGATTTCCTCCCCGAAAAGCAGCTGGTGCCTTATCTCGAAGCCATCATGCGCGTCTATAATCTCTATGGCCGACGCGACAACAAGTACAAGGCGCGCATCAAGATCCTCGTGCATGAGCTGGGAGCGGAGAAATTCAAGGCCGAGGTCGAAGCCGAGTATGCACGGCTGCCCGAACAGCAGACGCATGTGGACGAGAAGGAATTGGCCCGCATCGCGCATTACTTCAGGGCGCCGAGCCTCGACAAGCAGTCACGCTTCCAGCCCGCTTTCGAGGATGCAAAGCTCAAGCATCCGGCGTTTGGCCGCTGGGCCCGCAACAACCTCGCCGCCCATCACACCGATGGCTATACCATCGTCAACATCTCGCTTAAACCAGAGGGCGGCATTCCGGGTGATGCGACAGGCGAGCAGATGCGCGTCATGGCTGATCTGGCCGAACGCTACAGCCATGATGAGCTGCGCGTTTCGCATCCGCAGAACATCATCCTGCCGCATGTGAAGCTGGCCGACGTGTTTGCCGTCTGGCAGGCGCTTGACGCCTCAGGCTTGTCATCCGCCAACCATGGGCTGGCGGGCGACATCATCGCCTGCCCCGGCATGGATTATTGCTCGCTGGCGACGGCGCGCTCCATCCCCATCTCGCAGGCGATCTCACGCAAGTTCGCCGATCTCGACAAGCAGGAACTGATCGGCCCGCTGAAGATCAACATCTCTGGCTGCATCAATGCCTGCGGGCATCATCATGTCGGCCATATCGGCATCCTCGGCCTCGACAAGAAGGGCGAGGAATTCTACCAGATCACGCTGGGCGGTTCGTCAGCCGACCAATCCACCATCGGCGCCATCCTCGGACCCGGCTTTGCCGGCGAAGACGTGCCCGACGCCATCGAAAAAATTCTCGATACCTACGTGAAGCTGCGCCTTGCCGGGCGAGGAATTCCTTGCCGCCTACCGCAGGCTCGGCCCCGCACCATTCAAGGAGGCGCTGTATGCCGCTGCTTGAGAAGAACGCCTTCACCACCGATACGTGGACCTTCATTGCCGCCGAGCAGGCGCTGCCTGATGGCGGCCGCGTGGCGCTTGCCTTTGCCCGCCTCAAGGCGGAATGGGAAAGCCTCGCCAAGTTCCCGGGTGAACTGGGTGCCGTGCTTTCCAACACCGACAATGACGACGAGGTGGAAGTGTTTCTGCCGCACCTTTCACTCGTCGTGCTGCCCTTCCCGGCTTTCGCCGATGGCCGCTCCTATTCGATCGCCCGGCAAATCCGCAATCTTGGCTACAAGGGCGAACTACGCGCCTGCGGCAATGTGCTGCCCGACCAGCTGCAGATGATGCTGCAGGTTGGTTTTTCCAGCTTCGACGTTTCAGATCGTTTTCCCCTGCAGGCGTGGCAGGCGGCCGCAAAGCAGATGTCGCTCGCCTACCAGCGCGGGCTTTACCGCCGCGCCAGCGAGGTTGAAGTGTGGAGCGAGCGGCACCATGAGGCCGCAGCCTGGGAGGAGAAGCCCAATGCCAGATGATGGTTCGCACCGCAGCCAGATCGAAACCTATGCGGGTCTCGAAGGCCGTGACCTGATCAAGGCCGTGATCGCCAATCATCCGGGGCGGGTGGCGCTGGTCTCCTCATTCGGGGCCGAGTCTTCCGTGCTCTTGCACATGGTGTCGGAAGTCGATCGCTCGCTGCCAGTCATCTTCCTGGATACGGAAAAGCTGTTTCCGGAAACCCTTGCCTACCGCGACCAGTTGACTGCCGAACTGGGCCTGACTGACGTGCGCACCATTCATCCCGATGCAAGCGATCTGAAGACATGGGACGCTGACGGCGAGTTGCACAAGGCAAGCACCGACCAGTGCTGCCACATTCGCAAGACGCTGCCGCTGGAGCGCGCGCTCGCCGGCTTCGATGTTTTGATCTCGGGCCGCAAGCGTTTTCACGGCGCGCTGCGCTCGTCGCTTGAATTCGTCAGCGAGGCCGATGGGCGCCTCAAGGTCGAGCCTCTCGCCGCCTTCTCGGCGCTTGATCTCAAGACCTACATGATCAATCACCACCTGCCGTCGCATCCTCTCAGGCTGCAGGGCTATCACTCCATCGGCTGCGTGCCCTGCACGGTTGCCGGCGGCTCCGAAGATGATCCGCGGGCTGGCCGCTGGGCCGGTTCCGACAAGACCGAATGCGGCATTCATTTTACCGCCAACGGTCAAATTATCCGCACAGTTGAACGGCACACTGTCACGGCCTGACGGGACGGCACTCGGAGGGTTTAACGGCATGAACGAACTCGTCACGTTCGCGATCATCGGTTTTCTGGCGCAGATCGTGGATGGCTCGCTTGGCATGGGGTTCGGCGTCATCTCGGCGTCGGTGCTGCTGGCGCAAGGCGTGCCACCGGCGCTTGTCTCCGCCAGCGTCAATGCGGCGAAGCTGCCGACAACAGGAACGGCTGCCGCCTCGCACTGGTATCACGGCAACCTCAACTGGAAGCTCGTTGTCATTCTCGGCGTGTTTGGCGCGCTTGGCGGCGTCATCGGCGCGGTGGCGCTCACCAGCCTCAAGGGCAAGACGCTTCTGGTGTTCATCAACCTCTACTTGTTGCTTGTCGGCGGGCTGATCGTGAGCCGCGGCATCAAGGGTGTTGCGCCACGTCTCATTCCGGCAAGTTTCGGCCGCCTTATCGGCTTTTCCGGCGGTCTTATCGAAGGCATCGGCGGCAGCTGGGGGCCGATTGTCACTTCCAGCCTGATGGGAGCCGGAACCGAGTCGCGCTTTGCCATCGGTTCCAGCAACTTCGCCGAATTCATCGTCAGCATCGCCGTGTTCTCGACCTTCCTGTTCGCGTTCCTCATCGGCCATTGGGAAGGCGGCGCTGACTGGCATACCGTTGCAACACCAGTGATCGGCCTCATCATCGGCGGGCTGCCTGCCGCCTTCATCGGCGGCTATCTGTCAAAGGTGGCGCCGAAGCGCATCCTGACGATTGCGGTAGGATTGCTGGCTATCGGCATCGCCATATATCGCAGTCTTGCGATATGACCGGCGCTGCTGCGCAGCATGTCCGAGATTGAAGTGCTGATGCTTTCTCTCGACCAGAGTTTTGTGTTCGAAGGGCAACGTGTTGCCTGGGGCCGGATCGGCAATGGCCCGCCGTTGGTGCTTGTTCACGGTACACCGTTTTCTTCGCAGGTGTGGCGCAGAATTGCTCCGCTTCTTGCCCCGCATTGGAGCGTCCACTTCTACGATCTGCTGGGCTATGGCCTCTCAGAACAAAAAGACGGACAGGACGTCTCGCTCGGCGTCCAGAACCGGCTGTTCGCCGCCCTGCTCACCGAATGGAAGTTGCAGCTGCCGCATGTGCTTTGCCACGATTTTGGCGGAGCGACAGCGCTGCGCGGCTATTTCCTCAACAACCTTCGCTATGCATCGCTGACCATCTTTGATGCCGTTGCGTTGGCGCCCTGGGGATCACCCTTTGTTGCGCATGTGCGCAAGCATGAGGAAGCCTTTGCCGGATTGCCCGATTATGCGCATGAAGCATTGCTGCGCGCTTATCTGCAAGGCGCTGCAGCACGAGAGCTGAACCCGGAAGCCCTGCGGATCTACATGGCGCCGTGGACCGGGGCCATCGGCAAGCCGGCCTTCTATCGTCAGATAGCGCAGATGGATCAAAGATACACTGATGAGATTGAACCGCTCTACCGTCCACTCGACTGCCCGGTCAAGGTGCTATGGGGAGCGAAGGATACGTGGATACCAATCAGCAAGGGCGAGGCACTTGCGTCACTCATTTCAAGGCAGCCATTGCAACGCATCGCCAATGCAGGACACCTGCTGCAGGAAGATGCGCCAGAGGCCATCGTGGCCGCCATGCTTGCGGCGCGATTTTGAGGTCAGGGGGACTATTGGCAAAACTGATCGACCGGACGATTGCAGCCTGAAACTCGCTCATGCATGCTGACAGAGTTTGCTGCGGGGATATGCTATCCAGCAGGGCCAACTACAAAGGAGCATGATCGTGGGCAAAATCTATGAAACCATCACACCCGCGATCAAGGACTGGATTGCCAGGCAACCCCTGTATTTCGTAGCAACAGCACCGCTAGCGGGGAACGGTCACATGAATTGCTCGCCGAAAGGACTGGACAGCTTCCGCATGCTTGATGGCGATAGAACTGTTTGCTATCTCGACCTGCTGGGCAGCGGCGCCGAAACTGCGGCGCATGTGCGCGAGAATGGCCGCATCGTTTTCATGTTCTGCGCCTTCCAGGGGCCGCCCAAGATCATCCGGCTGCATGGCGAGGCGGAGGTCATCGAACCGGGCGAGGCTGCATGGGACGAGCTGAACGCATTGTTTCCCGAGCACCGGGCGAAGCGCTCGATCATCAAGGCGAACATCAGCCGCATCAGCAACTCCTGCGGGTTTGGTGTTCCGCTCATGGATCTTGTCGGTGAACGCGGCGCCATGGAGAAGTGGTGCGAAGGCAAGACCAATGAGGACTTTGTCGTCTACCAGCGGGAAAAAAATGCCAGCAGCATCGACGGTTTGCCCGGGTTTGACTGAACGCATTTTCGCCACAGGCATGGTATTGATGGCAGCGCCTAAACGCTTGACACTCACGAGGAGAATAGCATGGCGCTTCCAGTGCAAGGCCTCGGGCTCGTTGGAACCTCGATTGTCAGGAATGGCATTACGTTTGCCAGCCACCTGCAATTCATCAACTGGACCAACCAGCACGAAATTGAAATCGACAACGACATCGTGCCGCAGGATTGGAGCTTCCGGATCGACGCAGTCGATTCCGCCACCTTCAACCGTCCTGCCAGTGACTTTGCCCATACTGGCGCGATTGATCTTGGCGGCAGGCTGGCCGAGAATGTCTGGGCACTTGCCATCCAAGCCACCAACAGCATAGATGCCGCAGGGCTCACTTACGAACTGCTGACCCAGAACAGCAATTCCTTCATCAACTCGCTAATGCTTTCGCTGGGCATCAACATCAACAGCTATCTCAGCACGGTCACTCCCCAGAATGACGGACTAGGCTTTGTAGGCGTTTGCACCGATATGCGCGACAAGGTGGTTTTCACGATTTCAGGCACGAACGGCGATGACTGGTTCTTCTCCGGCGCTAAGAATGATGTTCTTTTTGGCGGCGCAGGCAACGACAATACGTCGCTGGCGGCGGAAATGACTGGGTTGAAGGTGGCGCTGCCGCTGACACAATCTATGGCGGCGATGGCGCCGATAGCTTGTCCTACTACGGCAGTTCCGGCGTCTCCATGTATCTCGGGTATTCCTATGCCTCCGGCAACGATGCGCAAGGCGACACCTTCGGCAACTTTGAAAATCTGGCAGGCTCCAACGCGGCGACGATGTTCTGGTCGGCGCTGCCAACGCCAATGTCACTATTGGGTCAGGCGGGGCGGACTGGCTGAGTGGCCTCGATGGCAGCGATTTGCTGATCGGGGGCGCTGGAGCCGACACACTGCTCGGAGGGCAGGTTCGGACTATTTCTATGGCGGCACGGAAGCGGACTATTTCTATGTCGCCGGAGATGAAATCAGCAGCAGCGATGTCGATTACATGATCGATTTTTCCGCGGCCAGCGGCGATTATGTGCTGTTGCCTATTGCCCTGCAGGGCAGCACCTTCTTCGCTTCTTATGGAAGCTATGCCGTGGCTTACGTCGTGAGCGGAGCGGGTTACTACACATTCGTCGCGGCGAATACGTCTGTCGCTGACCTGCAGAGCCACACATATTTTTTCTAAAGCAGGCCCGGCAGCGTCAACCGCTGATTGCCGACTTCAGGTCCGCCTTGAGGTCTTCGACGTCCTCAAGCCCTACTGAGAGGCGCAGGTTGCCATCCACAATCCCCATCATGGCGCGCGCTTCCGGCCCGATGTTCTTGTGCGTGGTAGTTGGCGGATGTGTGATCAACGACTTGGCATCCCCGAGGTTGTTGGAGATGTCGATGATCGCCAGCTTGCGCAGCACGTCAAACGCCTTGGCCTTGCCGCCCTTGAGATCAAACGCCACCATGGTGCCACCCAGTTTCATCTGCTTGCGGGCGAGCTTGACTTGCGCATGCGTATCATGATGCGGATAGTAGCACCCGCTCGACAGCCGGCAGCGCGACAAGGGCTTCCGCTATGGCTGCAGCGGATTTGCTTTGCGCTTCAACCCGCAGTTTCATAGTTTCCATGCCCTTGAGCAGCACCCAAGCATTGAAGGGAGACAGCGTCGGGCCGGTGTGGCGCAGGAAAGGCTTGAGCAATTCTTCCTTGAACTTTTGGCTCGACAAAATCATGCCGCCGAAAACACGGCCCTGCCCATCGGTATGCTTGGTGTTGGAATAGAAAACGATGTCGGCGCCCAACTCCATCGGCTTCTGCAAGATGGGCGTGGCAAAGACATTGTCGACAATGACGACAGCGCCCGCCTTGTGGGCAATGTCGCTGATCATGGCGATATCCAGCACTTCAAGCAGTGGATTGGACGGCGTTTCAAAAAATACGCAGCGCGTTTCAGGCCGCATGGCGGCGCGCCAGTCAGCGGCATTATTTCCGCCAACCAACGTGTAGCTGATGCCGAAGCGCGGCAGGATGTTGGTGATGATCTGGTAGTTGGAGCCGAACAGCGACTGCGAGGCGACCACATGGTCGCCCGTCTTCAACTGGCAGGCAAGCGTGCCGAAGGCTGCCGACATGCCGGAGGCCACCGCATAGCAGGCTTCTGCCCCTTCCAGCAGGCGGAAGCGTTCTTCCAGCATGGAAACTGTCGGGTTGCCATAGCGGCCATAGACATAGCCTTCTTCTTCATTGGCGAAGCGCCGCTCGGCCGTTTCCGGATCTTCATAGACATAGCCGGAGGTAAGGTAGATGGCTTCCGAGGTTTCGCCATGCGGCGAACGGTCAAGCCCGCCGCGCACGAGCTTGGTGGCCTCGCCCCAGCCTGCGGGGTTTTGCTTTTTCGTGTATTTGGCCATCAGCTCTGAACCCAGGGCAATCCGGCAAATTTCCAGCCATTGACGGAGGAGCGATGGCCGCCGGCGTCTTTGTCGCCCTCAAAGCCTTCGGCGACATTCCAGCAGTTGTTGTAGCCAGCGTCGGTCAAGGCGGAAGCGGCAGAAGATGAGCGGGCACCAGAACGGCAGATGCAGAGGATCTCCGTATCCTTGCCGAGGCCGAGTTGCGTCACATCCTCGACAAAGCGGTCATTGACGTTCATCGCGGGGAAAACCTGCCAGGAGAGCCGCACCAGGCGCTCAACCGAGGGCACGCCGACGAAGGTCCATTCCGGCTGCGTGCGCACGTCAATAAGCACGGCAGAGGCATTGCCTTGCAGCCGCTGATAGGCTTCCTGGGGTGGAATATTGCCGCGATGCATACGAGTGGTCCTGGACTGATCTGATGTTCGCGCACAATAGTGAATTGGCCCTGCCAGTAAAGCGAAAAGCGGTGAATTCTGGTTGCATGCGGTGCGTGGATTTGGCGCTTCCGGGCCTCACGGGGCTTTGCTAAATCTGCAAGGTCCGAGACGGAGTTCATCGAATGGCCAATCCCCTGCCCCCGCGTGCCGATGTTATCATCGTAGGGGGCGGCATCGTCGGCGCTTCCATCGCCTACCACCTGACCAAGGTGGGGATCACCAATGTGGTGCTGCTGGAGCGCAAGCAGCTGACCTCGGGTACCACATGGCATGCGGCGGGCCTGGTGGGCCAGTTGCGGGCCTCTCGCAATCTCACCGAAATGGCGAAATACACCACCAGTCTTTTCGAGGGGCTGGAGAAGGAAACGGGGCAAGCTACAGGCTTCAAGCAGAATGGCTCGATCTCGATTGCCCTCACTGAGGGCGGCTGGAGGAGCTGCTGCGCGGCGCTTCGATGGCGAAGAGCTTCGGCCTTGCCGTTGATGTGATCAGCACGGCAGAGATCAAGGAGCGGCTACCGCATTACAATATGGAGGGAGTGAAAGGCGGCGTGTTCCTGCCGAAGGATGGCCAGGTCAACCCCATTGACGTGACGCAGGCGCTTGCGGCAGGCGCACGGTCACGCGGGGCCAAGGTTTACGAAAATACTAAAGTTACGCGCGTGCTGGTGGAGAACGGCAAGGCAGTGGGCGTCGAAACTACTGCGGGAACCATCCGTGCCGACAAGGTGGTGGTCGCGTCCGGCATGTGGTAGCGCGACGCTGGGCCGCTCCATCGGCGTCAATATTCCGCTGCATGCGTGCGAGCATTTCTACATCGTGTCGGAGCCCATCGCCGAATTGCCGCGCAACATGCCGGTGGTGCGGGTGCCGGATGAATGCACTACTACAAGGAAGATGCCGGCAAGCTGATGGTCGGTGCGTTCGAGCCGGAGGCCAAGCCCTGGGGCACGGTCGGCATTGAGGACGAACATGCCTTCGTGACGCTGCCGGAGGACATGGACCATTTCGAGCCGATCCTAGGCTCGGCATCAACCGCGTGCCGCTCTTGGAAACCGCCGGCATCCAGCTGTTCTTCAACGGGCCAGAAAGCTTTACACCCGACAACCGCTACTACCTCGGCGAGGCGCCGGAGATGAAAAACCTGTTCGTGGCGACGGGCTTCAACTCGATCGGCATCCAGTCCTCCGGCGGTGCCGGCCGGGTGCTGGCGGACTGGATCAAAAATAGTCATCCGCCGATGGATGTGAACGGCATCGACATCCGCCGCATCCACCCGTTCCAGTCGGTGCGCAAATATGTGCACGACCGGGTGAACGAAACGCTGGGTCTCCTCTACGCCATGCATTGGCCTTACCGGCAGGCGGAAACGGCGCGCGGCGTGCGGCGCTCGCCGTTCCATGAAGTCACGAAGAAGCTGGGCGCGTGTTCGGCGAAGTCAACGGCTGGGAGCGGCCGAACTGGTTTGCGCGCGGCGGCGTGAAGCCTGCGTATGAATACTCCTACGGGCGGCAGAACTGGTTTCCCTGCGCCGATTTCGAAGCCAAGAACCTGATGACCAATCGCGTCGTGTTCGACCAGGCATCGTTCGCAAAATATTCGGTTGAAGGACGCGATGCCTGCAAGGTGCTGAACCGCATTTGCGCCAACGACGTGGACGTGCCGGGGCGCGTCGTCTATACGCAGTGGCTGAATGAGCGCGGCGGCATCGAGGCGGATCTTACCGTTACAAGGTTGGCGGAAGACAAGTTCCTCATCGTCACTGGTGCTGTGCCGCAGATGCGCGATTTCGCCTGGCTTAAAAAGCATATCCCGGATGATGCGCATTGCGTGGCGACTGACATCACCTCCGGCCTGCCGATGATGGCGGTGATGGGGCCAAAGTCGCGCGCACTGCTGGAAGAACTTTCCGGCGCAGACCTTTCCAACGCCGCATTCCCGTTCGGCGCCTCGCAGGAAATCGAGATCGGCTATGCGCGGGTGCGAGCCTCGCGCATCACCTATGTGGGTGAACTGGGCTGGGAACTCTACATGCCGACTGAGTTTGCAGCCCATGTGTTCGAGACGGTGATGGCGGCGGGCGAGAAATTCGGCCTGACACCCGCCGGCATGCACACCATGAACAACTGCCGCATGGAAAAGGCCTATCGCCACTGGGGCCATGACATAGCGACGAAGAAACGCCGTTGGAGGCAGGTCTCGGCTTGCTGTTGCATGGGACAAGGCAGGCGGCTTCATCGGCCGCGAGGCGCTCGCGAAGCAGAAGGCGCTGAAGGTGCTGCCCAAGCGGCTGGTGTGCCTCGCCCTCAAGGACAACAGCGAGACTGCGCCGATGATCTATCACGAGGAGCCGATCTATCGGAACAGCGTGATTGTTGGTTCCACAACATCCGGCGCCTGGGGGCACCGCGTCAATCTCTCGCTCGGTCTCGGCTATGTTTCCAATGCCGATGGCGTGACCAAGGACTGGATCGAGAGTGGCACATGGGAAGTGGAACTTGCCTGGAAACGCCATGCGGCGCAGGTTCAGCTTTCAAGCTTCTATGACTCGAAAGGCGAAAGGATCAAGGCATGATCGAACGCATCAATCCGGCAGGCGCGCCGAAGCCCGCTTCCAACTATGTGCAGGCCATTGTGCATGATGCGGGTGCAAAGCGCGTGGTCGTCTCCGGCCAGGTGGGCATTACGGTGGATGGCATGATCGTCGAGGGGCTAGAGGAGCAACTGCGGCAATGCTGGCATAATCTCTTCGCCGTGCTGGAAGGTTGCGGCTTCAGACGCGACCAGTTGGTCAAGACCACCATCTTTGTGACGGTCCCCGATGCGATCGCCACGTCACGCAAAGTGCGGGACGAAATGCTTGCGGGCGTCGCCGTCACCAGCACATATCTTCAGGTAGCCGGGCTGGCAGCGCCTGCATTGCTGTGCGAAATCGAAGGCGAGGCGGTGAAGGGCTAGCTCCGCTCATGCCGCAAAAACACAAGAAGCCCACGCTGCTCGCAGGCGGCAACCCGCAGATTGCCAAGGGTGATGGTGATGCTCCGGTTCAAAAATACATCGCAGCAGTGCCGGGCTGGAAGTGCCATGTTGCCCGCCGCATTGACCAGCTTATCACCGAGACAGTTCCCAGTGTGCAGAAGGCTGTGAAATGGAACTCACCGTTCTATGGCAGCGAGGGGCTGGGTTGGTTTCTGAGCTTTCACTGTTTTGCCAACTACATCAAGGTCGGGTTCTTGAATGGCGCGGCACTCACACCTTTGCCACCGGTAGCGTCGACCAAGAAGCAGGTGCGATATCTGCACGTGCAAGCGGATGGGTTCGACAAAACCCAGTTCATTGATTGGGTTCGGCAAGCGAGTAAAATGCCGGGGACAAGAATGTGAAAGGGACCCCACAATGAACAAGAATACTGCTTGCCTCTGGTATGACCACAATGCCGAAGAAGCTGCGAAATCTACGCTTCAGTATTTCCGGACAGCAAGGTGATAGCCGTGCATCGCGCTCCTTCCGACTATCCATCGGGCAAGAAAGGCGATGTCCTGACGGTTGAATTCACCGTGGCCGGCATGCCTTGCCTGGGGCTCAATGGCGGTCCGATGTTCAAGCACAGCGAAGCATTTTCATTTCAGATCGCGACTGATGACCAGGCGGAGACCGACCGTTACTGGAACGCAATTGTCGGCAATGGCGGGCAGGAAAGCGCTTGCGGCTGGTGCAGGGACAAGTGGGGCGTATCGTGGCAGATAACCCCACGGGTGCTGATGGAGGCCCTGGCGGCCGGTGGTGATGCGGCAAAGCGCGCGTTCGAGGTGATGATGGACATGGGAAAGATCGACGTTGCTGCAATTGAGGCAGCCGTGCGTGGCGAGTGAAGCAGTCGTGGACAACAGCAAATCACCTGCACAGCTTATTGATGCCCAGATCGAGGGGCTAAATGATTGGAGAGGCGAAATGCTGGCGCGGGTTCGCAAGCTGATCCATCAGGCTGACCCTGAAGTGGTTGAGACATGGAAGTGGCGAGGCGTTCCGGTGTGGGAGCATGGCGGCATCATTTGCACCGGCGAAACGTACAAGGCCGTGGTGAAGTTGACTTTCGCCAAGGGCGCAGCGCTGGATGACCCTTCCCGCCTGTTCAACTCAAGCCTTGAAGGCAATGTGCGGCGGGCAATAGATATCCGTGAAGGCGACAAGATTGACGAGCAGGCGTTGATGGGGCTCATTCACGCCGCCGTGGCGCTGAATGTGTCGGCGAAGGTTGCTGTTCGGTCTCGCAGTAAGGCTACGGGCGAGTGACTTGCTGATCTGCTGACTTTGCTAATTGCACCAGCAACCCCTTGCTTGCCGGCAATCAGTGCTGCCAATCCCGGACTAGCGCGATAGTTGACATCACGATGCTGCGGATTGATACTTCCACGCCATGATGATCGTCTACCTTCTGGGCGTTTTCGTCTTCTGCTTCGTGCTCGAGCGGGTTGTTCCTGGCTGGCCGCTGCCATATGTCCGCACCTGGCCGGTGCGAGTAATTGGCGTCAATCTCGTGCAGATCGGCATCGTGCTGCTGGCCGGCATAACCTGGGAAAAGTGGCTCTCGTCTGCCTCGTTGTTCAAACTGGAGGACCATGTCTCGCCAACTGTCGGCGGACTGATTGCATACTTCATCGCAACTTTCATTTTCTATTGGTGGCACCGTTGGCGCCACGAGAGCGATTTTCTGTGGAAACTTTTCCACCAGATCCACCACAGCCCGCAACGGCTGGAAGTCATCACCTCATTCTACAAGCATCCGGCGGAAATGGTGATGAATTCGATGCTTGGCAGCCTGCTGGTCTATACGACGCTAGGGCTATCGCTGGAAGGCGGCGCGGTTTACACGGCATGCACAGCAGTTGGCGAATTCTTCTACCACACCAACATTCGAACACCGCGCTGGATCGGCTTCTTCTTTCAGCGGCCGGAGATGCATCGCATTCATCATCAGCATGAGCGTCACAAGAACAATTATGGCGATATCACCTGGTGGGACATGCTGTTCGGGACATATGAGAACCCGAGGGAATGGACACATACTTGCGGGTTTGATGATGAAAAAGAACAGCGGCTCGGAGACATGCTGGCCTGGAAAGACGTACACAAGGCTGAGTCCCATCACAGCTGAGCTGCTTTTCCATCGCCTCAATGCAACCGTTGCCGCATGGCTTCGGTTTGCTGGATTATGGATTCAATCACATGAAGGGGTACTTCCAGCAACCTGCCGCCGTGGGCGCTGAGCAAGTGCGCAAACGCTTCCGCCTTGGTGATGACCTCGTCGGCACCTGAGGTGACAAGCGCCGAGGCGCAGAGGTTGGCCGCAATCACATCGCCATGCTGGAGGGCGGAGACGAGCGCCACGCAGATGCATTCCGAGCGGCAGAGGAAACGGCACTGGCAGGTGAGGCACTGCACGGGTTCCGCCGCATTGGCGCGCAGCGACTGCACGAACAGATGCAGGCGGGTGATGACCTCGCCAGCGCCGATGGCGCCGAGTTCTTCGGTGTAGAGCGTCCAGGCCTGTTCCCAACAGGCGACATCGCCATACTCATAACCTGACAGCCAATGGCGCAGGCCCTGGACGACGAGCCGCTCGCCCTTGCGGTTCAGATAGTTTTCGCGGTTCATTTCCTATATCCGATCATTTTAGTCGGATATAGGAAGGCGGACGGCAGGTCAAGCCCCGGGCTTGGGAACTTGGGGCGGCTTGGTGTCCTTCAGCGTATTGGCGTGGCGCTCCAGCTTGTCGCGCAAGCGCAAACGCTTGGCTTGTGCTGACGTCACCAATTCCACATGCGGTGCATCGTCTATTTCGTTGGACATGGACCAGCATTGTTCCCCAGTGATCCAGTAAGCCGGATCGTAGGCGCCGATATTGAAGGGGCGGGCCGAGATGCGGCGCAGCGTCTTGCGATTTTCGTTCACATACTCATGGAAATAGCTCATCGCCAATTCGCGCAGCGTGCGATAGACAGGATCACGCCAGCGCAGCCACAGCGAATTGCTCTTGGACATGGCGCCCCATGCGCCCTGCTCCCTGAACAGCGCGCAGACATGATCATCATCGCCGCTCGCCTGAAAATCCAGCAGCAGCGCCTTGTGGCCATGCAGAAGCCGCGCGCAGGCGGCGATGAACGCGCCTTCAATGCAGTGGCAAACATTTTCGCGCAGAGCGGCGCGAACGGAATAACAGGTGTCGCCGCCCGGCTCGAAATTGGTCGGCATGGAAGTGAGGAAGTCCTGAATGCGCTGCGGCGTCGAGAGGCCGCGGAACAGCGTCACTTCGCGCGCATCGAGGCCGATCTCGCGGGCAACTTCGAGGCGAAAGCTCAAACCGCGCTCCGCGCCCGCACCCAGGCGATGGCGGCGATCAGCAATTCACTGATTGCGATGAGCGTAAGGAAAAAGAAGGTCGGCGTGCCGCAATAGCCAACCAGCAAGAACTCAAAGATCGCGACCAATGCAGTAACGCCTGCGAGAATGGCTGTCACCGGCGCGATGGCGGGACATTTCATGGCGCGCCACGCCGCAGCTGCCAACAGCAGGATACCAATGGCCGTCAGCAGCTCGCCCAGCTTGAGGTAGAACTCTGCTTCCGATGGCAGCACAGTGTCATAGTAAAGCGACTCCGCATCCATCATCATGCCGGCGCCGGCGATGAGGTTGAACAGGACAATGAGGACCGCCGAAACGGGGATGGCGAGCAGGTAACGCATGGAGGGCTCCCTTCGCAGTCTCAATAGCCGATTCTATCCGGCGTGCGCATGGCTGCCGCGCCATTTTGTTCTTTATACAGAACAGCAATTGCCCTATACAGAACACTCCTAATTGAGAGGATTTCCCATGACCCTGCAACTCGGCGATGTCGCCCCCGATTTCGAAGCTGAGACCACCGAAGGCAAGATCCGCCTGCACGACTATATCGAAGGTTCGTGGGCGGTGTTCTTCTCGCACCCCAAGGACTTCACGCCGGTGTGCACGACCGAGCTTGGCTCGATGGCGAAGCTCAAGCATGAGTTCGACAAGCGAGGCGTGAAGCTGATCGGCATTTCGGTTGACAGCGTGGCCGACCATCAGCGCTGGAAGCAGGACATCAAGGATGTGACGGGAGCGAGCGTCAGCTACCCGATGATCGGCGATGACAGCATGACAGTCGCCAAGCTCTACGGCATGATCCACCCCAACGCTTCTGGCGACGCGAAGAGCCGCACGGCGGCAGACAATGCCACAGTGCGAAATGTCCTGGTTATCGGGCCGGACAAGAAGATCAAGATGATCCTTACCTATCCGATGAGCACGGGGCGCAACTTCCACGAAATTCTGCGCGTCATCGACTCGCTGCAGTTGACCGCGACAAAATCCGTCGCCACGCCGGCTGACTGGAAACAGGGTGATGACGTGATCATTCTCGCTTCAGTCTCCGATGAGGCGGCGAAAGAGAAATTCCCCGGCGGCTGGAAAACGCTGAAGCCCTACCTGCGCATGGTGCCGCAGCCCGGCAAATAGTTCTCATCCCAACAACAACTTGAAATTGGCCGCTTGCATGCGGCCTTTTTTTCTTTGCGCAGGGCGTCCAAGACTGGCAGTGAATACTGCGGAGGGTCGTAATGGCGGACGGAACCAGCGCTGCCGACACGGAGCGGATGTCACCGCAGGCGCGGCGGCACAATGAAATGCGGCGTGACGTGCTGGCGGTAGCGCCTTCGGCACGGCAACTTGCCGGCACCAACCCGTGGACGGCACTTGCTATCCCAGCGTTGCTGGCGCTGCATTGGGGCATGGCGTGGCTGGTTTCGGGCAGCAATCTGCTTTGGTGTTTTGTCGCCGCCTTCTTCTTTGGCCAACTGGTCATTCACTCGGCCGGATCGCTGCTGCATGAAACCGCGCACAAGCTGATCTTCCGCGAGTGGCGCTCCAAACTCGCTTTCGATCTCGGGCTTGAACTGATCCTCGGTTCGTTCGGCAAGCAGCTCACCTACCAGCATGAACATGTTTCAAGCCACCATCCTTTCGTCGGCAACTATGAGCGCGACTACGAGCATGAGGATATCTGCAGCTTCAACGCGCGGCGCATCATCAAATCCGAGAGGCCATTTGTGCAGCGTGCGCTGACGCTGTTTGTGCTGTTCATGGGTCTGCTGCCGTTCGGTTTTCTTGTCGTCGACAAGGTGATGACGCGGCTGGAAAAGCGGTTCAGCGGCCGGCGCGATTATGACGCGGAGCGGCAACTGACATCGACGCAGGCAGAGGCATGGGAAAAGCGGCTATTCATCGGCACATCCATCGCCCTCAATGTCTTCCTGCTGGTGGCCTTCGGCTTCTGGGGCTGGCTTTACCACAACTGGTCGCTTTCGCTGTTCCTCGGCAAGTTCGGCATCACCAACCTTGGGCAATCGCTGTCCGAGCATGATGGCGATGACGAGGTGAACCCCACCTATTCCTCCTACGGACCGCTCAACTGGCTGTTGTTCAACACTGGCTACCACAGCGAGCATCACACGTTTTCCAATGTGCCGTGGAGCCGCTTGCCGAAGCTCCGCAAGCTTGACCCCGGCACCTTCTCGCGCTCCAATCCCAAGGGCTATGTGCGCCTGTGGTGGGAGCATGTGCGAACCGACTTCAGCCCTTCGCGCCGCAATTCCCTGATGAAAGCCGACCTGTCCGAACGCTGCCCGAAACTGCCTGATCCCGTGGCGCATCAGGACTGACGTCAGCCTCGCAACAGCCAGGTGCTGCTAAAGCGCAACAGTGTATCTGCCATGTATCAGCGCATCACACTGACCACCGATTTCTCCGAGGCGAGCCATTCCGCCTTCCTGCATGCGTTGGCGCTTGCTCTCCGCTACCACTCGATCCTCGACATCCTGCATGTGCGCGATCCCAACGACGATGCTCACTGGCTGGAATTTCCGCAGGTGCGTGCCACACTACAAGCGTGGGGCGTGCCGGGCCTGCCTTCGGTGCTGGACAGGAACGCCACAGTTGCCGGCATGCGCATCAACAAGGTGGATGTTCCCTCAAACGATGCAGCCCACAGCCTTGCGCGCTATGCTGAAAAGCACAGCAGCGACCTTCTGGTTGCCGCCAGTCATGGGCGGAGCGGGCTCAAACGCCTGATGCACGGGTCGGTCACCGAAGAGGTCATCCGGCAGACACAGCTCCCCGCCCTGCTGATCGGGCCGGACGCACGGCCCTTCGTTGCAACCGAAACAGGAGAGATAGCTATTGTGCGCGTTATCGTTCCGCTCGCCGCAAAACCTTCGCCCAAACCTGCCTTTGATGAACTGGTGCAGATACTCGATGGGGCACAGGCCGAAATCAGGCCGCTGCACGTCAGGCAGGGAAACTTGCATTTCGACAATGGCAGCTACGAAGGAGTGCCGGTGACTTTTGCATCCGGCGATCCTGCAAGCGCCATTCTCGCTGCTGCCCGTGATCTTGACGCTGACCTGCTGGTGATGGCAACGGAAGGTGCGCACGGGCTGAAGGACAAGGTGTTCGGCACCACCACAAGCCAGGTGCTGGCGCATGCGCCCTGCCCGGTTCTGGTTGTTCCGGAGCAATCGTAACTAGTGTCCCGAATTCTGAAATTCGCAACTGCTCGATATGAATCGAAGTTAGCGTCCAGCCTTGATATAGCAGATATCGCGAACTTCGAAATCACGACACTAGCGGGGCTCTTCGCTCCGCGTTGACACCACCGGGGCTGCCTTCTCCTGGCGCTTGCTCAAGGCAACCCATTGCAGGGGATCGGTTGCCGATTGGCGCTTGAGAAAGGTGTAGTGCGTATCATTCCAGCGCAGAACCTGGTCGCGCCGGTTATCAAGCACGAAATCCCCCTGCTTCGAGGACAGAGTCAGAATGGCGTGGCCTTCGCTCTTTTCATCCAGCACAACGGTGATGAGCAGTGCACTGGCGGGAAAGCCAAGGCCTTCGAGGTAGCGCTTCTTGAGCAGCACATAGTCCTCGCAATCACCGGCGTTGACCGGGATGGTCCAGCGCTCAACCTCGCCATAGAGGTCCTGGTCGCTGACCGGCTTGATGCGCGCATTAACGTAGGCGTTGACCTTGAAGGCCGAGTCCCACATCTCGGGCGTCATGTCGAGGCGCGAGGTGAAGATTGTGCGGTCGCCGCCAACGCAATCGGCAGGGTTCTTGGCGCAATATTTGACGAAGCCGATGGGAGGCTTGCTGGCGCCGAATTCGGCTGCATTATCAGGGCCGGATGCTGCCAGGGCTTGGCCCGCCAGCGCTATGGCGAGGGCTGCACCCGCCAGAATTTTGCCACCAAACCGCATCCTCACGCCCCAAACTCAACGCACTCGTTAACTTCGGATTCACCATAACAAATCCCATGTCCGGCGGGGGAACATGTTTAATGATTGGTTAACGCGATTGAATCAGATTTAGGGAATGGGCAACGACGTGCCCCTCACCTGTTCCTTCGGGACATCCTCTCCCCGCAAGCGGGGCGAGGTGGACTGCCTCTTATTGCTCCCCGCTAGCGGGGAGAAGTGTGTGTCGCGAGAGCTGTCAGCAGCAATGACGTCTTTCCCGCTACCACCACTGCTTGGGCGTGAAGAGGCCAGCGGCCTGCTCGATGGCGTAAGCCGTCTGGAACAGGGTTTCCTCGTCAAACGGCTTGCCGATGAGCTGCAGGCCAAGCGGCAGCCCATCGCCTGAAAGGCCGGCAGGCACCGCAATGCCGGGCAGCCCTGCCATGTTCACGGTCACAGTGAAAATGTCGTTCAGGTACATTTGCACCGGATCGCTGATTTCGCCCGGCGCAAAGGCGGGGCTCGGCGTTGCCGGCGTCAGCACCACATCCACCTTGGCCCAAGCCTCGTCAAAGTCGCGCTTGATCAGTGTACGGATTTTCTGGGCGCGGACGTAGTATGCATCATAGTAACCAGCCGAGAGCACGTAAGTGCCGATGAGGATGCGGCGCTGAACCTCCTTGCCGAAACCAGCGGCGCGCGTCTTCTCATACATGTCGATGATGTCATCACCCGGCACGCGCAGGCCGTAGCGCACGCCGTCATAGCGCGCGAGGTTGGAGGAGGCTTCTGCGGGCGCGACAATGTAGTAAGCGGGCAGCGCATACTTGGTGTGCGGCAGCGAAATCTCGACGATCTCGGCCCCCTGCTCCTTCAACCACTGAGCACCCTTGTCCCACAGACTGGAGATTTCGGCGGAAAGCCCATCCGGCCGATACTCCTTCGGAATGCCGACGCGCAGGCCCTTGAGCGGTTTGCCTAATGCCTTCTCGTAATCCGGCACCGGAAGATCGACCGAGGTCGTGTCCTTCTCGTCAACGCTGGCCATCGACTTGAGCATGATCGCAGCGTCACGCACATCGCGTGCGATAGGCCCAGCCTGGTCGAGGCTCGATGCGAAGGCGACGACACCCCAGCGCGAACAGCGGCCGTAGGTCGGCTTGATGCCAACCGTGCCGGTGAAGGCCGCCGGCTGGCGGATGGAGCCGCCGGTATCAGTCGCCGTAGCGGCAGCGCAGATGTGGGCCGTCACTGCGCTCGCTGAACCGCCGGAGGAACCACCGGGCACCAGAGCGGCGTTGGAATTGTTGCGCCGCCATGGGTTGATGACATTGCCGTAGTAGCTGGTCTCGTTAGATGAGCCCATGGCGAACTCATCCATGTTGAGTTTGCCAAGCATGACCGCGCCATCACGCCAGAGGTTTGAGGTGATGGTCGATTCATAAGTCGGCTTGAAGCCATCGAGAATGTGGCTGCAGGCCTGGGTGTGAACGCCCTTGGTGGCAAACAGGTCCTTGATGCCGAGCGGAATGCCTTCGAGCGCACCGGCTTCGCCTTTTGCCAAGCGGGCATCGGACGCTTTCGCCATGTCGCGTGCCTTGTCCGGCGTTTCAACGATGTAGGCGTTGAGGATGCGGGCCTTCTCGATCGCCGCGATATAGGCTTCGGTCAGTTCGAGGGCCGAGAACTTCTTCGCCTTCAGCCCTTCGCGGGCGGCAGCAATGGTGAGCGCAGTGAGCGACATTATTCGATCACCTTGGGAACGAGAAAGTAATTATCTTCGGTGGCTGGCGCGTTAGTGGTCACATCCTTCGGCTGCTTGCCGTCAGTCACCACGTCCTTGCGCATCTTCATCTTCATGCTGACGACCGAGGTGAGCGGGGCAACGCCTGTGACGTCCACCTCGTTCAGCTGTTCGATCCAGCCGAGAATGCCGTTGAGCTCGGCCTCAAGCTTCGGCAACTGCGCTTCCTCGACCTTGAGGCGCGCCAATTTTGCAACGCGGCGCACCGTGGCCTGATCAACTGACATTCAGATTATCCTTCGTACCTTAGTAAACCAAATTTCGTCACCCCAGCGAAGGCTGGGGTCCCGCTTCTTGTGGAACATGTGCAAGCGGAGAGCGGGATGCCAGCCTTCGCTGGCATGACGGATTTGGGAATTAGCAGCCTAAGTGGCGGTCTGCAACTTGGCTTTCTGCCGGCCGTCAGCGTCAAAATTCGCTTCGTCGAGCCAGGCTTCGAATGCCTTGTGGATGGCGGGCCAATCCTTGTCGAGCATGGCATACCAGGCAGTGTCGCGGTTGCGGCCCTTGATGATCATATGCTGGCGGAAGATGCCTTCGAAGGTGAAGCCGAAGCGCAGCGCTGCCTTGCGCGAAGGGCCGTTGAGCGCATCGCACTTCCATTCCAGCCGCCGCACGCCAAGATCAGAAAAGGCGTGGCGGATCATCAGGTAGATACATTCGGTAGCTTGGCGCGTTTTCTGCAGGGCGGGCGACATCCAGATATTGCCAATCTCGACGACGCCATTGCCAGCATCATTGCGCATGAAGGCGCCCATGCCACAGGCTTTGCCGGTGGCGCGGTCGACATAGGCATAGAACCACGGATCACGCGCCATTTCGCGCTTCTCCAGCCAGTCGAGGAAATCCTCCTGCGTGGCGAACGGGCCATAAGCCAGATAGGTCCAGATATCATCCTCGCCCTTGACGCCGTGGAAAGAGGCAAACAGGCTATCCGCGTGCTTCACGGTGTGCAGCGCGTCCAGCCGCACCCAGCGACCCGGCAAGGGGCGCAAATCTGGCACATCGCCGGGCGGCAGCGGATCGACGATTGGCCCCACAGGGCGCGAAGGTTTCTTGCTCATGATGTTCTCCCGTAGTTCTATTGCCGTACTTGCGCCAAGACATTTTCGCCGATTCTGACATTACCAGCCACCCCAACTCGCCAGCATATGACGCGTGGAGACGGAACTATCTGAACGTAACATACTTGCGCCCCATAGAATGGCGAGGGAACCGGTATTAACAAACAGCGTAGTCATGCATGAGCGCGACGCTCTATCGGACTGCGGTATCGCCCTCAAGAATGCCGAAAAGCAAGCCGCCGGGCTCAGCACAAGTTGCATACCAGCCAATTCCTGGAATGGCCGTGCGGGGTTCAACCAGCAAGCCGCCGTTCTTTTTGACCTTGGCAATGCAATCGTCGAGGCTGGGGACATTGACCGTCAGGTTGACCAAGGGCCTCCCGCCACTGATGGCGGTGTCCTTTACGGCGCCGATTCCGCCATCGATGCCGGGCTCATCTTCAGCGCCGGCCTTGATGCGATAGTACTCATATGGCATGGGAAACCTCTCGAATTTCCAATCCAGGACGTTTGCAAAGAACTCTCGCGCTGCCGTAAGGTTATTCACAGTCAAATCAAAATACTGCGGCTTCATTGGCGCATACTCCCTTTATGGGAGTAATTTACCCAGCTTAGCGCGCTGCCGCCTTGACCGCTGTCAACAGCAAGTCTGCGAAGTGGGGATGCCTACAGGTCCAGCGACTCACCGGACCTGATGGCCTTCACCGATTTCGCCATGGCCCCATGGCCTTGAGGAAGGCCTTTGCGTCCGACGCCACATAGCCTTCGAAGGATGCATAGTGGCAGGGAATGATGGTCTTGAACTTGAAGAACTTCTTGCAGGCATAGGCCGCCTGCTCTGCCCCCATGGTGAAGCGGTCGCCAATCGGCAGAATGCCGATCACCGGCTTGTAGAGATCATGGATCAGCTTCATGTCCAAGGACAGGCCGGTGTCGCCGGCGACATAGAGCGTTTTGCCCTTTTCGCGTTTGGGCTGGATGATGAAGCCTGACGGGTTGCCGAGATAGATGGGAACGCCATCCTTGATGTGCGAGGAGGAATGCCAGGCGTTGGTGAAGACGAGATCAAAATCATCAAACGCAATGCGGCCGCCATGGTTGCCGGGGCTGTAGTTTGAAGCGCCCTGTGCCGCGAGCCAGTTGCAGATTTCAAAGTTGGCGACCAGCGTTGCGCCTGTCTGCTTGAGGATGGCCAGCGCATCGCCGACATGGTCGTCATGCCCGTGGGTAAGCAGCACATGGGTTGCGCCACGCGAGGCCTCCTCGACGCTCATCGCAGCGGCAGGATTGCCGGTGATGAAGGGGTCAATGAGGATAACGGCCTTGCCGGTTTCAATGCGGAAGGCCGAATGGCCGAGATAGGTGATCTTCATGGCTGTCTCCGTTGCCGGTCCAGTTTGCCACGAGCAGTGCCAATGCGCTAGACAGCCAGCAATGTCCGTTGCCGAACTTCAAGAAGCTGTCCGTCTCATGCCGCCTGCTTCCCGTCTCATGGGGCTTGACCTCGGCAGCAAAACCATCGGCGTTGCTACGTCCGACCTGACGCGCTGCATTGCGACGCCGATTGAAACCATCCAGCGCACAAAATTTACAGCTGATGCGGAAAAGCTGCTTGCCATCGCGGCACGCGAGAACATCGGCCTCATCGTGCTGGGCCTGCCGGTCAACATGGATGGCAGCGAGGGGCCGCGGGCGCAGTCAACCCGCGCCTTTGCGCGCAACCTCGGCAAGCTCACGCCGCTGCCCATCGTCTATTGGGATGAACGGCTGTCGACCGCCGCAGTTGAGCGCATGCTGATCCAGGCTGATGCAAGCCGGGCCAAGCGTGACGCGGTGGTGGACAAGCTGGCTGCTGCTTGGATCTTGCAGGCAGCACTCGATGCCACGGGCGAGGCATGAGCACCGTCATTCCCGCATTGCTGCCGGTGCTGCTGATAACCTGCCTCGGCGTGCTTTTGCGGCGGGTGAATTTCCTTTCTCCCGAAGGCTGGGCGGCGATCGACAAGACCTGCTACTTCGTGCTGTTTCCGGCCATCATCTTCAAGGAGATTGCGACTGCCGATTTTACCGGCGTTCCGGTGACGGGCATGGCACTGGCGCTGATGCTGGCCATTGCGACCATGGCCGTTGTGCTGTTGGCGCTTCGGCCACGGATATGCGGAACACTCTCGATCGATGGGCCTGCTTTCACCAGCCTGTTTCAGGGTTCGACGCGCTGGAATGCGCTCATCGCGCTCTCCATCATCCCGCTGGCTTTCGGACCCGGCGCATTGGCGCTTGGTGCGGTTGCCGTGGCGGCCATGATACCGCTGCTCAACATCATCAATGTGGGCGTCCTCAGCCTCTATGGCAGCGGGAGGGGCATGCGCTTACGAGATGTTGGACAGGCCTTGGCGACAAACCCCTATGTGCTTTCTTCGTTAGGCGGTGTCGCATGGAAGCTCTTGGGGCTGCCGTTGCCTGCAACGGCTGCCGTGACGCTGGACTTGCTTGGCAAAGGCGCACTCGGGCTGGCATTGCTGGCGGTGGGAGCTGGCCTCCAATTCACCTCAAGCAGCTCAACCAAACTCTCCGTTTATACTGCTACAGTATTGAAATTGCTGATTATGCCGCTCTTTGCAGGCTTCTGGCTGTGGCTGCTCGGGGTCAACGGCGCGGCTGCCGCGGTGGCGCTCGTTTGTGCTGGCGTGCCTTCGGCAGCAGGCGCCTATGTGTTGGCGCAAAGGATGGGCGGAGACGGACCCCTCATGGCGCAGATCGTCACCGTGCAGACCATCTGCTCAGCTGCAACCCTGCCGCTCATTCTTTACCTTGCAGGCTACTGGCTTAGGCCCTAGAGACTCGCCTTTAATGACATCGATGCCCTCCCGGTCCCTGCTTCTGGCGAGCCAGCACCTGCTGGCCATTGAGGATGTATCGACTGCCGAAATAACAGCACTCCTTGATCTGGCCCAGACCTATGTGGCTGACGGAGCAACGCTTCCCAAGTATGAGCCGCTGCTGGCCGGACAGACGCAGGTGAACCTGTTCTTCGAAGCCTCAACACGTACGCAAAGCTCGTTCGAGATTGCCGGCAAGCGGCTGGGGGCGGATGTCATCAACATGGCGGTGGCCAACTCGGCCCTCTCCAAGGGCGAAACCGTTCTCGACACGGCGATGACCATCAACGCCATGCGGCCCAATTTCCTCGTCGTGCGGCACCCTTCATCAGGCGCCTGCGAATTGCTGGCGCAGAAGGTGACTTGCTCGGTCATCAATGCGGGCGATGGCCAGCATGAGCACCCGACGCAGGCGCTGCTTGATGCTCTCACCATCCAGAGGCGCAAGGGCCGCATTTCGGGCCTGACCATTGCCATCTGCGGTGACGTGCTGCACAGCCGGGTGGCGCGCTCCAACATTCAATTGCTCAACAAGCTTGGCGCCAAGGTGCGCGTGGTCGCGCCTTCCACCCTGCTGCCAACGGGAATAGGCAATTTCGGCGTCAAGGTTTACCGCGACATGCGCGCGGGCGTCGCCGATGCTGACGTGGTGATGATGCTGCGCCTGCAGCTTGAGCGGATGACGGGCACGTTCGTGCCATCGGCGCGCGAATACTACCGCTTCTATGGCCTGAATGAAGAGAAACTCAGGCTGGCCAAGCCTGATGCGCTGGTCATGCACCCCGGCCCGATGAACCGCGGCATCGAGATCGAACTCGCAAGTGGCGGATGGGCCGCAGTCGGTGATCCGCGAGCAGGTTGAAATGGGCGTTGCAGTTCGCATGGCGGTGCTCGATGTCCTGTCGCGCCACTGGCGGGGAGGCAAATCCACGTGATTGCTCCCGTGCTTGCGCCCGTTACCAACCGCCGGGCCTACCTCAATGCCAAAATCGTGGCGCCCGCCCAGGGTCTGAACGGCGTTGGCGGCATTCTGATCGATGATGGCTGGATTCTCGCTGCCGGGCCGAAGGTGACGAAGGAGTCCATCGGTGTCGGCACGCAGATTCATGATTGCACGGGGCTCACACTTATTCCTGGCCTCATCGACATGCGGGTGTTCACTGGCGAGCCGGGAGCCGAATACCGCGAGACATTGGCGACGGCTTCTGAAGCCGCAGCCGCAGGCGGCGTCACCACCATGATCGTCATGCCCAATACCCAGCCAGTGATTGACGATGCGGCGATCGTTGACTTCATCCTCAGGCGCGCGCGCGATACGGCGATGGTGCGCGTTGCGCCGATGGCTGCCATCACCAAGGGACTTGCGGGCGAGCAGATGGCGGAGATAGGCACGCTCAAGGAGGCAGGCGCAGTCGCCGTGACAGACGCCACGCGTGCTGTAGCCAATGCCGGGCTGATGCGCCGCGCCATGACCTATGCCAAGGATTTTGACATGCTGGTGGTGCAGCATGTGGAAGAGCCGACGCTGGCGACAGGTGTCATGAATGCCTCCGAGACAGCCTCCCGGCTTGGCCTTGCCGGCATCCACCCGATGGCGGAAGTCATGATGCTGGAACGCGACATCCGCCTCGTTGAAATGACCGGCGCGCGCTATCACGCAGCGCAGGTTTCCTGCGCTGAATCACTTGCCGTCATCCGCGCCGCCAAGGCCAAACGGCTGCCGGTCACCTGCGGTGTCTCCATCCATCATCTGACGCTCAACGAGAATGACATTGGCGCATACCGCACCTTCTTCAAGCTGTCGCCGCCGCTGCGTTCGGAAGCGGACAGGCGCGCGCTGGTCGAAGGCGTGCGTGATGAAACCATCGACGTCATCGTCTCGAGCCATGATCCGCAGAGTGCGGACACCAAGCGGCTGCCGTTTGCCGAGGCGGCTTTCGGCGCGGTCGGGCTCGAGACCATGCTGTCAGCAGCCCTTGGCCTGCAGCAGAGCGGACATCTGTCGCTGGAACGCATCGTTGAAGCGATGTCGTCAAAACCCGCGGAAATCCTCGGGCTGGAGACAGGCCGGCTGGAACCGGGTGCGCCTGCCGATTTCGTGCTCATCGACCCTGCACTTGCCTGGACCGTTCAAGAATCCAGGCTGCGCTCGCGCTCCAAAAATTCGCCGCTCGAAGAATGCAGCCTGGAGGGCCGCGTCGTTGAAACGGTGATTGCGGGACGGCAGGTTTACGCTTACCCTCGCTGAATGCTTTCGGCGGTTCTCTCTGTTGTCATTGGCTATCTGAGCGGCAGCGTGCCCTACGGCCTGTTGCTGACGAAGGCGGCAGGACTTGGCGATGTGCGGCAGATCGGATCCGGCAACATTGGCGCCACCAATGTGCTGCGCACCGGCAACAAGACAGTTGCAGCGGCAACCCTGTTGCTGGACGGGCTAAAGGGCACGGTTCCCGTGCTTCTCGCCAGCTATCTGTGGGGAGCGGAACAAGGCATATGGGCGGGGTTCGGCGCACTCGCAGGGCACATCTTCCCCATCTGGCTGAAGTTCAAGGGCGGCAAGGGCGTGGCCACCTCGATCGGCGTTCTGCTTGGCCTGTGGTGGCCGCTGGGTCTGGCCTTCATTGCAATTTGGCTCGCCATGGCGCTGCTGCTGCGCATATCATCAGCCTCGGCCTTGCTGGCCTCCGCGCTGGTGCCGCTGCTGGCCTGGTATGCGGGACGCAACGAGCTGGCGCTGGCGGCGGCGGTCATCACCCTCATCATCTGGGTCATGCATCACGCCAATATCCGCCGGCTGCTCTCCGGCACCGAACCCCGCATCAATCTTGCCAAGCGTGGTTGAGCCATGCAGTTGCTTGACGATAGGCAAAGGCTCGACTGGTTACGGCTGAGCCACAGCGAGAACGTCGGCCCGCAGACATTCCGCATGCTGCTGAAAAAATTCGGTGGCGCAACGCGTGCATTGGAGGAACTGCCATCGGTCGCGCTGCGGGGCGGACGCCACAAGCCGCTGAAAATCTATGCGCTAGCGGACGCCGAAAAAGCCTTCGAAACCGCCCACCGGCTGGGCGCACGGTTTGTTGCAGCAGGCGAACCGGGCTATCCTGATCTGCTGCAGCACATCCATGATGCGCCGCCGCTGCTATGCGTGGTGGGCGATGTGGCACTGGCGGGAATGGAATGCGTTGCCATCGTCGGCTCGCGCAATGCATCGGCGGCAGGCTTGCGGCTGGCGCGGCAGCTCTCCGCCGAACTCAGCGAGGAAGGTTATCTTGTTGTGTCCGGCCTCGCGCGCGGCATTGATACGGCGGCCCACAGTGCGGCACCGGGCGGGCGAACCGCTGCCGTCATCGCCGGAGGCATCGACAGCATCTACCCGCCGGAAAACGAGGCGCTGCAGAAGCTCATCGCACAGAGCGGGTTGCTGATTACCGAGTTCCTTCCCGGAACGGCGCCTGTTGCAAAACATTTTCCGCGCCGTAACCGCATCATCTCCGGCATGTCGCGCGCCATCATCGTGGTGGAGGCGGCGCTGCGCTCCGGTTCGCTCATCACAGCGCGCATGGCGGCCGAACAGGGGCGCGATGTCTATGCCGTGCCGGGTTCGCCGCTCGACCCGCGGGCAGAAGGCACCAACCGCCTGATCCGCGATGGCGCCGCGATTGTTACCAGCGTTGCCGAGGTGATTGACAGCCTCAAGGCCAACAGCAGCGCTATGCAAAGCAGCCTGTTTGAGCCGCCGCCCGAGGACATTGCCGCCGATGTCTCGGATGGCGACCGGGAGCGCATCCTTTCGCTCCTGTCACCCACGCCGGTGGACATAGATGACGTGGTGCGAGAGAGCGGCTTGCGGCCTGCTGCCGTGCTTGCCGTGCTGCTGGAACTGGAGCTGGCGGGACGCGCCGGACGTTCAGCCCGGCATCAGGTTTATCTGGCGACTTGATTTCCAGTTTGAGGTGTTGGATATTTTACCTGTAACTGGAGGGCGACGACATTGAAAACTAAAACCGTACTTCTCACGGCAGCGCTAGCATGCGCGTTAACTTTTACTGCAACCGCTGACGCTGCCAAGAAAACTTCAAAGCCTGGAAGCCGAAGCGACTATAGCGAGGCTGAGCAAAAGAAACTCTACCAACGAGCGTTGGACCTATGCCGCAAGGCCTATCAAGGCACCTTCGTTACAGCCAAAGTTGACTACAAACGGCGCGTTTTCATGTGCCGTCACTACTGATCGCGATCAATCGACTTCATCTTCAGGCACGATTTCCTTCTCCGTCAACGCGGCCTTGCACCACTGCATGTAAGCCCGCGTGGAAAACAGTGCCGCCATGTAGGCGCGGGTATCGTCCGCCACCGGAATGTCATAGGTCTCAAGCCGCGTTGCCACAGGCGTGAACATGGCGTCCGCATTGCCGAACTTGCCGAAAAGGAAGGGACCACCCTTGCCGTAGGCCTTGCGGCATTGGCGCCACAACGCCTCAATGCGGGCAACATTGGCGAGGATGCCCTCATTCATTGGCACCTTCTTGATGGGACGGCGCAGGTTCATCGGGCAGGCCTTGCGCAAGTGGCCATAGCTTGAATGCATTTCAGCGGCGGCTGAGCGCGCCATGGCGCGAGCTTCACGCGTTTTCGGCCACAGGTTCTTGGCGGGAAAACGCTCCGCCAGATACTCAAGGATCGCCAGCGAATCCGAAATCACCAGCTTGCCATCAAGCAAGACCGGCACGGTGCCGGCAGGCGAAATGCGGCGGATGGCGCGGCCAAAGCGCGGCTCGCCAAACTTGATCATTTTCTCTTCGAACGGAATGCCCGCCTCAACCAGCGCCATGTAGGGCCTGAGCGACCAGGAGGAATAGTTCTTGTTTGCAATCACCAGTGTAAGTTTGGCCATTTCGTCCCTCTTCATGCTTACATTGAACGTGGCAGATAACGCCATGACAGGAAGCCTGTGACGAACGTGCCCAACCCAAGAATTATGAACACAACTGGCACATCAAAGGCCCGCAGCGCCAGCGCAAAGATCATCCCCGGAATGAGTTCCGAGAAATCAATGAAGGTGCGATAGACGGCGGCCATGCGCTGACGCTCGTGAAAACGCACGGCGCGCAGGAAGGGGATGCTGCCAACACCATCAATCCCGGTTGCAGCGGCGGAGGCGATGAGCAGGAAGGCAATGGCAACTTGCGGGTGCTGCGAGCCGGCAACCCCTGCCCCGAGGCTGGCCAGACTGATGACAAGGAAACACATGCTGATGACGGGCCGCACGCCAATGCGGCTCGCCAGCTTGCCAAACAACCAGGCTGCGAGGAGAAGCGCCTGGCTGGCGGAGATCATCAGTCCCGCCGTCTGCTTCGACAGCCGGCCCTCAATGACGAGAAGCGGACCATAGATGAAGAATGTGCTCCAGAAACAGGAGCGGCCAAAGGCAATGGCCCAGGCAAGGCGCAGGCGTGGCTGGCTGACAAACCTTCTCACATTGGCGAGCGGATTGAAGCTGGTGAGTGTGCCGGATGGCATGGATGCACGGTCCGACAAGCGAAGCGCCCAGAACACGCCGAGCAGCACAAGCGCGCCACCAAGCGAGGCAAGCTGGGCGCCCCATGGCCCGTAGTGGTCATATAGCCAGACGCCGCTCGCCGGACCCAACATCCATGAAAATGTCGAAAGGCTGAGGCGCAGCGGTTCGGTGCGCGCAAAGTCGCTCTTGCGGATATTGTCCATGATGTAGAGCGAGAGCGTGACGTTGAGGACAGCGGCGCCAAAGTTTCGCAGGTAGGAGCCGATCACCTGCCCCGAAATAGAGAACCCCGCCAACGCAAGGCTGGCGCCAATCATGCAGAGGATGCCGGCCGTATAGGCATAACGCCTGCGCACGCGGCCCAGCGCATAGGGCATGAGCAGCGTGGTTATGAGCACGGCAAGCGACACGACCGTGGAAAGCACAGATACCGCCTGGCTGGAGCCCAGCAATTCATATGCCTGCAATGACAGGACTGTGGCATTGAGCGAGCGCACCAAGCTCTCCAGCGAGAACAGCAAGGCGAAGGTGAAGACACCTGCACGCTGCCTGCCGTGGATCGTTTCGCTGATCAACTCGTTCGCCATCGTGGGGCACTGAACCATGCGGCATGCCCTCGTCTCAAGCGCCGGTTCTCCACCCCGCCATGCGCTAAGCGAATGGGAGCGGCAGCTTGGTTACGGATCGCAGTTAGGCTAAAGGGCTGGCATGGAAAGCATGGCCAAGAAGAGCGTCGTCATCTTCTCGTTTTTTGCGAGCCTTGGGCTGACTGCCGCCAAGCTGGTGGCAGCAGTGCTTTCAGGTTCGCTCGGCGTCTTGTCCGAGGCGCTGCACGGCATTGTCGATACCGGGGCAACCGCCGTCACCTGGTATGCGGTGACCTATGCCGACAAGCCGCCCGACAAGGAGCATCATTATGGCCATGCCAAGGCCGAAAGCGTGGCGGCGTTGATCGAAACCGGGTTGCTGTTCCTGATGGTGGCGTGGATTGGCAAGGAGGCTGTCTTGCGCCTCATGGGCGAAGCCCATGTGGTCGAGATCAGCTGGTGGGTGATGGCGGTCATCGTCGTCTCGATCATCGTCGATTACAACAGGTCGCGGGCGTTGCGCCGCGTCGCCAAGGCAACATCGAGTGCGGCTCTTGAGGCGGATGCGCTGCATTTCTCATCCGACATGTGGAGTTCGCTGTGCGTGCTCGGCGGGCTGGCTGGCGTGTGGATGGGATTTGCGCGGGCTGATGCCATTGCCGCCCTGATGGTGGCCGGTTTCATTGCCTATGCCGCATGGCAACTGGCGCAGAAGACCATCTCCAACCTGCTTGACCGAGCGCCCGACGGCGCCACTGACAAAGTGCGCCAGCATGTGGAGGAAACGCATGGCGTGTTGCGGCTCGTGTCGCTGCGCTTGCGGCCCGCCGGCCCCACAATGTTTGCCAGCGTCATCGTCGAAGTGCCGCGCACCATGCCGGTCGATGACATCATCAGCCTGAAGGAAACACTGGAACGCAAAATCGTCGCCGATTATCCGGATGCGGACGTGACTGTTACGGCCAACCCGGTGGCGCTTGACGATGAAACCGTATTCCAGCGCGTCATGCTGATTGCCAGCCGCCGTAACCTCGCCATCCATCACCTCAATGTGCAGGAGATCAAGGGCAGGCTGGCGGTGAGCTTCGACCTTGAAGTCGATGGCGGCATGAGCCTTGCCACCGCACATGATCAGGCGACAGATCTGGAAGCCGCCATTCGCGCCGAACTCGGCCCTGAAGTGGAAGTTGAAAGCCATATCGAACCGCAGCCAGACCGGCTGCTGCATGGCAAAGATGCGAGCAGCAAACTCACAAGCGAGATCGGTTCAGCACTCAAAACGCTTGCCGACAGCGAGAAGCGCCTGAGTGATGTGCATAACGTGCGCGTACGTCAGATTGAGCAAGGATTATTTGTGCATTATCACTGCCGGTTCCAGCCTGAAGAGACGATCGACGTGGTGCATGCCGCGGTGGACCGGGTTGAGAATGCGCTGCAAGAGCGCTTCCCCAAGATCATCCGCGTCATTGCCCATAGCGAGCCGGTCGGCTGCGCAAGGCACGACCCTTGATGCATGTCATCCGATGGCAAGAACTTGTGCCTCAGCCATGGAAAAATGGCGGTGGAACGACGCGCCAGATCTACAGCGAGGGACGCCTCGCTGACAGGTTCGATTGGCGCGTCAGTGTTGCCGAGGTCGAAGTCGCTGGCGAGTTTTCGCTGTTTCCGGGTTATGAGCGGGTGATCATGCCGCTTTCTCCGCACGGAATGCAGCTCATGCATCAGAACGGACTTTACGCCCAGTTGCAGCCGCTTGTTCCGTTTCGCTTCCCTGGGGAAATCGCGTTGTCAGCCGGGTTGCCGCACGGGCCGGTCCAAGACTTCAACCTGATCATGCGGCGTGAATTCGGCCAACCGGTGGTGGAGTTGTTGCGGCTGGATGGCAAGCAGACATGGCAAGCGCCGGAGGGAACACTGCTGATCTTTGCCATCAGCGGCCGCATGGCCGTGGAGTCTTCCAGCATTGTCCTCAACGAGCGCGACAGTCTTGCGACAGGCGGAAAGCGGGTTAGCTTTGTCAAGTCGGCCGGAGTCATCGCCTGCGGCCGCGCTAACACTGCAAGTATCTAGCTCGCAATCCGGATGCTGGCGCGACTGAGTTCCTTCAGCTTTTCAGCCTCGCCTTCAGGTACTTCGACCTTGTTGGCGATCGCAAAAGCCTCACAGTACGAAATTTCGAGCAGGCTCAACAGGGTGGTAAAGCCAGCGCCCTTGGCCAGATTGCGCATTTCCAGCAACATGTCTGCCATGT
The DNA here is from genome assembly GCA_963814455.1 of uncultured Alphaproteobacteria bacterium. Lineage (GTDB taxonomy): Bacteria > Pseudomonadota > Alphaproteobacteria > Rhizobiales > Aestuariivirgaceae > Aestuariivirga. The sequence continues at coordinate 81,198 of CAWFCR010000004.1, forward strand.
ATTGGGAAAGCTCACGCTCTCGAATTTCTCGTTCGGTTAGTCGCAAATTGGAGTTTTTCATGCCGCCTCAATGTCTTAGCCTCAGTCCGCTCCCCAGCGACACAATACACTATATGCGGGATTTACCCCATTAGAAGAAACCGGAGATTGTAGTTTGAGGTTATTGGCTCGTTACCACGACCAGTTGTGAAACTTGCGGCGGCGGGAGGATGCCTATATGAGGCCCAGCACCCAACAAGGGACCAAGCATGGCAGTCGTCGTCGTCGAGTTGCCCGCAAAGGCCAAGACAATCAACAAATACCTCGGCAAGGACTTCACGGTTCTGGCCTCCTACGGCCATGTGCGCGACCTGCCGGCCAAGGACGGCTCAGTGCGGCCGGACGAAGATTTTGCCATGTCATGGGAGGTGGATGGCAAGTCCGCCAAGCGGCTGGCTGACATTGCGGACGCGCTCAAGGATGATGACAGCCTGATCCTCGCCACCGACCCTGACCGTGAGGGCGAGGCCATTTCCTGGCATGTGCTGGAGGTGCTCAACAAGAAGGGCGCGCTCAAGGGCAAGAAAGTTCAGCGCGTCGTCTTCAACGCCATCACGAAGCAATCGGTGCTGGATGCCATGGCGCATCCCCGGCAGGTCGATGGACCGCTGGTTGATGCTTATCTGGCGCGGCGCGCGCTCGATTATCTGGTGGGCTTCAGCCTGTCGCCCGTGTTGTGGCGCAAGCTGCCGGGCTCACGCTCTGCTGGCCGCGTGCAATCTGTAGCGTTGCGGCTGATCTGCGACCGCGAACTTGAGATCGAAGCCTTCCGCGCCCAGGAATACTGGACGATTGACGGCACCTTCGTAACGCCGCAGGGACAGGAATTTTCCGCCGCACTGCAATCGGTCAACGGACAGAAGCTCGGCAAGTTCGATGTTCCGACCGAGGCCGATGCGCGGATCATAGAACAGACGCTGAAATCCGGCACCTACACAGTCGAGCATCTGGAAAGCAAGCCAGCCAAGCGCAATCCCTATGCGCCGTTCCGCACCTCTACGCTGCAGCAGGAAGCATCACGCAAGCTCGGCTTCTCATCCGCCAAGACCATGCAGGTGGCGCAGCGCCTCTATGAAGGCGTGGACATTGATGGCGATACGGTGGGTCTCATCACCTACATGCGGACCGATGGCGTGGAGATTGCCCCCGAAGGCATCGCAGCCGCGCGCAACGTCATTCTCAAGCAGTTTGGCGAACCCTATCTGCCTTCATCACCACGGCAATACACCACCAAGGCCAAGAATGCGCAGGAAGCCCATGAAGGCATCCGCCCGACGGAGCTTTCGCGCCTGCCCGCTTCGGTTCGCGGCACGCTCGATGCTGACCAGTTTGCCCTCTATGACCTGATCTGGAAGCGCACCGTCGCCAGCCAGATGGAAAGCGCCGAGTTCGAACGCACCACCGCCGACATCGGCGCCACCGGGCAAGACGGAAAACACTACAGCTTCCGCGCCAATGGCTCGGTTGTGAAGTTCGACGGCTTCCTCAAGGTCTACAATGAAGACCTTGACGACGAGGAAGACGAGGACTCTCGGCGTTTGCCGCAGATGTCACGTGGCGACCGCATCGGCACGCGCAAGGTCGAGGCCACACAGCATTTCACCGAACCGCCGCCACGCTTTTCGGAAGCCTCGATCATCAAGAAGCTGGAAGAGCTCGGCATCGGGCGGCCTTCAACCTATGTCTCGGTGCTCTCGACATTGCGCGACCGCGGTTATGTGCGGATGGAGAAGAAGCGCCTCATCCCCGAGGACAAGGGCCGCGTCGTCACCGCCTTCCTTGAATCATTCTTTGCAAAGTATGTTGAGTATGATTTCACCGCCAACCTTGAAGAGCAACTCGACCGCGTTTCCAATGGCGAGATCGACTGGCGCACGGTGTTGCGCGAATTCTGGAAGGATTTCTCGGCGCACTTGACTGACATCAAGGACCTGCGCGTGACGCAAGTTCTCGATGCGCTCAATGATCTGCTGGCGCCGCATATTTTTCCGACCCCTGCCGATGGCACGGCTCCTCGCAAATGCCCGTCATGTGCGGACGGCGAACTCTCGCTCAAGCTCGGCAAGTTCGGTTCTTTCGTCGGCTGCACCAATTATCCCGAGTGCAAGTACACGCGGCAAATGACGGTGGGCGCCGATGGCGAGAACGCCATACCGGCGGAGGGCATCGAGCTCGGCGTTGATCCTGAAACAGGTGACAAGGTGACGCGCCGCATCGGCCGCTTCGGGCCTTACTTGCAACTCGGCGAAACGCCGGAGAACAAGAAGGAGAAGGCCAAGCGCGCCTCTATACCGCGCGGCTTCGACGCAGCCGAAATCGACCTTGAGACAGCGTTGAAATTCCTGTCGCTGCCGCGCGAGGTTGGCATTCATCCGGAGACGCAGACGCCCATCAACGCCAATTTCGGGCGCTTCGGGCCCTACATCCTGCATGATGGCACCTATGCGAACCTCGAGAATGCGGAAGAAGTTTTCTCGATCGGCATCAACCGCGCGGTGGACATGCTGGCCGCCAAACGCGCCAAAGGGCCATCGGGCCGCGGACGCGCGGCTGCTCTCAAGAACCTCGGCGCGCATCCCGATGGCACCGGCAATGTGGAAGTGTTCGAAGGCAAGTACGGCGCCTATGTGAAGCATGGCAAGGTGAACGCCACGATGCCGAAGGACAAGACGCCGGAGACGGTCACGCTTGATGAAGCCATTGCCCTGATTGCCGAGAAGAGCGGCAAGAAGCCGCCGAAGAAGGCTGCCAGGAAGGTTGCCGCCAAAGCGCCATGCAAAGGACACGTGGTCAAGGCCGCAAAGAAAGTGGCCAAGAAACCAGCGAAGAAGGTTGCCAAGAAAGCTGCCAAGAAGGCGGCGGCTTGAACTACCACCCGTCATGCCAGCGAAGGCTGGCATCCCGCTTCGCGCTGCAACTGCGGCGATAGGACATCTGGAAGCTGGACCCAGCCTGCGCTGGGGAGACGATAGTTCTGGGCAATTTTGGTTTCTCGTTGCGCTAGATTGTCTGTATGGCTCGTAAACCCAAAAAGCCAACCACCGGCGGCGTACCCTCCGAAGCGGCGGTGCTGGATTTCATCCGCAATTCGCCTGGCGTCGTCGGCAAGCGTGAGATATCTCGCGCCTTCAACCTGACGGGCGCCGCCAAGATCGGACTCAAGGCCTTACTCAAGCAGCTTGAGCAGGATGGCAAGCTGTCACGCAACCGCCGCAAGGTCGTCTCCACCGGCGACCTGCCACCCGTGACGCTGATTGAGATCATCGGCATTGACAGGGACGGCGAGACCTACGGCGAACCGGTGGAGTGGGAAGAAGGCAAGGTTGGCAAGGCTCCCCTCGTCCATGTGACAGGTGCTGGCGCTGGCAAGGCACCGGGCAAGGGTGACCGGGTGCTGGCCAAGATTGAGGCCAATCCCACCGGGCGCTATCCTTTCACAGCGCGCGTGATCCGTGTCCTTTCCGACCCGTCGAAGCGCATGCTCGGCGTGTTCCGCATGATCAAGGGGCGTGGCGCGCGCCTCATCCCCGTTGACAAGAAGGCGCGCAACGATTTTCAGGTGCAGCCTGGCCAGACCGGCGATGCGGAAGATGGCGAGCTGGTGGAAGCCGAACTGGTGCGCGAACGTGGCCGTGGCTTGCCCATGGTGCGGGTGCGGCAACGGCTGGGCGACCTCAACGACCAGCGCAACATCTCGCTCATCGCCATTCATCATCACGGACTGCCGACCGTTTTTCCGGATCATGTCGAAGCGGAGACCGCGAAACTCGGTACCTTCAATCGTGACGGCCGCGAGGACCTTCGCAAGCTGCCGCTCATCACCATCGACCCAGCCGACGCACGCGATCATGACGACGCCGTGTGGGCGGAACTGCTGGAGGATGGCGGGTGCCGTGTGGTCGTGGCGATCGCCGATGTGGCGGCCTATGTGCGGCCGCAGTCGCCGCTCGACAAGGAAGCGCGCTTTCGCGGCAACTCGGTGTATTTCCCGGACCGCGTGGTGCCGATGTTGCCGGAGCGCATCTCCAATGACCTGTGCTCGCTGCGTGAGAAGGAAGAACGGCCAGCACTTGCCTGCTTCATGCTGTTCGACAAGTCCGGCCACAAGAAGAGCCACCAGTTCAAGCGCATCACCATGCGCTCTGCGGCCAAGCTCTCCTATGAGGAGGCGCAGGCGGCGATTGACGGCAAGACCAATGCCAAGACTGAAACACTCCTGAGTGGCGTGCTGAAGCCATTGTGGGCCGCCTACCATCTGCTGGCGCAGGCGCGCGACAAGCGCGGCCCGCTCGACCTTGACTTGCCGGAGCGAAAGCTCGTGCTTGATGAAACCGGCAACATTGAGCGCGTCGTCGTGCCGCCACGACTTGAAGCGCACAGGCTGATCGAAGAATTCATGATCCAGGCCAATGTCTGCGCCGCAGAGGAACTTGAGGCGAAGCGCACACCCCTCCTCTACCGCGGACATGAACCGCCGGGCGACGAGAAGCTGCGCAGCCTGGCGCAATTCCTCAAGACCATCGACATGCCGTTCGCCATGGGCCAGGTCATCCGCCCGCTGCATTTCAACCAGTTGCTGCATGCAGTGAAAGGCAAGCCGTTCCAGAATGTGGTGAACGAGATCGTGCTGCGCACGCAATCGCAAGCCATCTACACGCCGGTCACTGGTGGGCATTTCGGACTGGCGCTCAGGCGCTATGCGCATTTCACCTCGCCCATCCGCCGCTATGCCGATTTGATCATCCACCGGGCGTTGATCTCGGCCCTCAGGATGGGCGACGACGGACTTTCAGAACTGGACATCTCGCGCCTTGTGGAGACGGCAGAAGTCATCTCCGATGCCGAACGCCGCGCCATGGCGGCCGAGCGCGAAACCATCGACCGGCTGGTGGCGGCGCATCTCTCCACCCAGACAGGCGCCGAGTTCCATGGCCGCATTACAGGCGTTGTCGGCGCTGGCCTGTTCGTCAAACTCAAGGACACTGGTGCAGACGGTTTCGTGCCGGTGCAGAGCCTGGGGCGCGAATATTACGTGTTTGATGACCGGGCGCATGCGCTCATCGGGCAAGACACAGGCAGCATGTTTCAGCTTGGCGACGATGTGGAGGTGCGGCTGTTGGAAGCAGTTCCGGTTTCTGGCGGCTTGCGCCTTGAGATGGTATCAGAGGGCAGGAAGTCCGCACGCCCCGCGAAGAGCCAGCGGCAGCAGCGGCGACCATTCAAAGGCAAGGCGAAGCGCGGCAGGACATGACGGTCAAATACGAGCAGGCTGGCGACCACTCCGTGCAAATCGAGCGCCCGCGCCTTCCTGCCATGCTCAAGGGATTTCAGTTGAAGTGCCCGGCCTGCGGCACCGGCAAGCTGATGGCTGGTTATCTCAAGGTGGCGGAGCGCTGCGCCCATTGCGGCGAAGACTTGCATCATCAACGCGCCGATGATGCACCGGCTTACTTCACCATCACCATCGTTGCGCACGTTATCCTGCCAGCCGTATTTGTGGCGGAAGTCTCCTGGCATTTCCCCTACTGGCTGCATGCCGCCATCTGGCTGCCGCTGACGCTCGGCCTCACCTTCTGGCTGATGCCGCGCGTCAAAGGCGCGCTCATCGGCCTGCAATGGGCGCTGCGAATGCATGGTTTTGGCGGGGAAGCCGTCGAGGACTCGCAATACCTGGAACGGCCGGGCAATCCTTGACTTTGGGCGGCAATTAGGGTCTACCGCCCTCAAATACCCCATTCGGAGACCATCATGGCCAAGGGCAATGTCATCAAGATCAAGTTGGCGTCGACCGCCGACACCGGTTACTTCTATGTGACCAAGAAGAATTCGCGCACCAAGACCGAGAAGTTCTCGTTCAAGAAGTATGATCCGGTGGCGCGCAAGCACGTCGAGTTCAAGGAAACCAAGATCAAGTAGGTCATTGCCTGCAGAAATAATCAAGGCACCACGATGTGGTGCCTTTTTTTGTTGGCTGTTGCTGCAATACGCCTTGAAATAGGGTGCCGGCCCGGGTTTACTCGGATCGAGGAGGCCACTCAAAACCGTCCCGGACCGGCTATTCTCCCGCCAGGTGATGCGGTGAACCTGTCGGAAGAAACCAAATTGTCTGTGGGGCTTTCGCCCGCCGGGCGGAAGAGGTGCTGGGCCTTCCGCCCCCCTTTTGTGGAACCCGTTCCTCATCCCTTGGAGAAGATGAGAAGCGTAACTTCCATTTGTCTAAAATTTACATGAGATGATGCGGTGCAGCCAGCACAACGTATGGTAAATGCTTGACTTCAAGCGTTTACGATGAAGCGTTAAGGTAAACCGTCAAGGATTCGCGTGGCAGCTGCACAACCCACCAACCCGCTGTGGACAATGATTGTGCCCGTGCTGGCGCTTCTGGCATGGCTTGCAACACTGTTCAACCTTGTTCCCGGAAACTCCGCCATTGTTGATTCCGCACTGGCCACCCTGCTCGCTGTTTCGGTGTTCGCATCCGTTCACCATGCTGAAGTCATTGCAGCGCGAGTCGGTGAGCCGTTTGGTTCCATAGTGCTGGCCATTGCCATAACCATCATCGAGGTCGGCCTCATCCTTACGCTGATGCTGGCAGCGCCTGATGGCGGGCCCACAGTGGCGCGGGACACCGTGTTCTCCGCCGTGATGATTATCATAACAGGCGTGGTAGGCCTGTGCATATTGCTGGGAGGCCGCAAGCATTTCGAACAGACCATCCGCGTACGCGGCACGGCCTCGGCGCTGGCGGCACTCGCAACGCTCGCGACCATCACGCTTATCCTGCCCAATTTCACCACGACCAGCGTTGGTCCAACCTATAGCCAGTTGCAGCTTGCCACCATCGCAGTGGTCTCGCTCATTCTCTATGGTTCATTCCTGTTTGTTCAGACAGTCCGCCATCGCGACTATTTCGTTGTCGTACCAGAACCAGGCGCCCCGGAAGCCGAGGCCCATGCCATGCCATCCGCGAATGTAGCATTGGCCAGCAGTGTTCTCCTGTGCCTGTCGCTCATCGCTGTGGTGGTGCTGGCGAAAACGCTGTCAGTGCCATTGAAAACCGTGCTCGCCATGGCCGGGCTGCCACAAGCATTCGTGGGCGTGGTGATTGCAACGCTGGTGCTGCTGCCTGAAAGCATTGCGGCAGCGCGCGCAGCGCTTGCCAATCAGTTGCAGACCAGCATGAACCTTGCCCTTGGCTCCGGCCTCGCCAGCATCGGCCTCACCATTCCCGCCGTTGCGGTCGTCGCGGCAACCGGCGACTATCAGATTCACCTTGGTATATCGCCGGCGCAGATGGTCATGCTGGTGCTGGCCCTGTTCGTCAGTGTACTGACATTGGGCAATGGCCGTACCAACGTGCTGCTGGGTATCATCCACCTCAGCATATTCGGCGTGTTCCTGGTGATCTCGGCGATCCCCTGAGGACGAGGACGACTACGTGCCGGTAGGCTCTTCGCCGTCATCCGGCAAGTGCATTTCAAGGGCGGGTTGCACTTCCGGATCTTCAAGCGGATCCTCATCCGGCGTCAGTTCGTCGGACGAACGTGGTATCGGCACTTCGAAGCCCGGCGGCAGCGAGGCATCAAGCAGTCCTGCCCCCTTCAATTCTTGTACGCCCGGAAGATCACCCACCTCATTGAGGCCGAAATGGCTGAGGAATTCCGTTGTCGTCCCGTAAGTCACGGGCCGGCCCGGCGCACGCCTGCGGCCACGCATCTTGACCCAACCGATTTCCATGAGGATATCGAGCGTGCCCTTGGAGATGGCGACACCGCGAATCTCTTCGATCTCGGCGCGCGTCACCGGCTGGTGATAGGCGACAATGGCCAGCGTTTCGAGCGCCGCTTTGGACAGGCGCTTCTGCTCCACGGTTTCGCGGCGCAGAACAAAACTCAGGTCTTCAGCCGTGCGCAATGACCATTTGCCAGCGATCTGAACCAGATTGACGCCGCGGTTGGCATAGTTCGCAGCCAAGTCCTTCAGCAATGCTTCGGCATCGGTTCCTTCCGGCAGGAAGGCCTGCAGCTTGGCGACATCAACCGGTGCTTCGGCGGCAAACAGGATCGCCTCGATCACCCGCAGATGCTGGCTGCGGTCAGAGCGCGGGTGCAGCGACACAATTGACTGCGCCTGTTCCTGCTCGTCCTCATCGCCGTGATTGTCGTTATCATCCATGCTCATGCGTACTGTCTTCATCGTCTTATCCCGTCTCGGCTGCAAGGGCCGCCCGCTGCCTGAAATAAATCGGCTGGAACGGCTGCTCCTGCCGCAGTTCAATCTTGCCTTCGCGCACCAGTTCGAGGCTTGCCGTGAAGCTTGAGGCGCGCACCGTGCGCTTCATGCCCGGCTGGGCGAAATATTCTTCTAGGAAGGAGTCAAAACTCGTCCAATCCTTGACCACGCCGACGAGGCGTTCGAGCGAAATACGCGCTTCCTTGATCGACCAGGTGGGCAGCCGCTTGGGCGCATAGGTCTGGTGCCGCACGCGCGCCTGCCGCCGTGTGGCATAGGCCTTCAGCAGGTCAATGAGATTGTCGGCGTATTCGCGGTGGGTCTCGATGGCGAGCGGTTCTGGTTCGCCGCGCGCAAACACATCGCGCCCCAGAACATTGGAGGCCATCAGCTTGGCTGCGGCATCACGCATGGCCTGCAGGCGCTGCAGGCGGAAGGCCAGCATGGCGCCAAGATCGTCAACTGGAACGTCGTCATCCGGCTGACGTGGAATGAGCAGGCGTGACTTGAGATAAGCGAGCCAGGCCGCCATCACCAGATAGTCTGCTGCAAGCTCAAGCCGCATGTTGCGGGCCCGCTCGATGTAGGCGAGGTACTGGTCGGTCAGCGCCAACAGAGATATCTGCGTCAAATCGATCTTGTGGCGCCGCGCCAGCTCCAGCAACAAGTCGAGCGGGCCTTCGAACCCCGCAACATCGACGATCAGCGCGTCCTCGCTCGCGCCGTCATCCATGCTGCGCAGCGGCCCTTCACCATCTGGCCAGGCAGCATTGCCATCGATCACAGTTCTCATTCACTTGTCACGGTTCCCTGACTTCTGCACGACTGTCTCAGGCGGAACCCTGATTCGTCATGCCAGACGGCATTTTATCCCCAATTTCAGAGGGTCTGGAGTTTTTCCCAGTCCCTTTCGGCCTGGCGTTTGTCATACGGCCTGGGCTTGCGGGCAGCTTTCAGGGCGGCGCGCGCGCGGCTCGCTGCCTTGCCGCGCAACACCGGCGTGGCGGCGGCCACTTCGCGCATCTCGTCCAGCTTGCCGTTGCAATGGAGCAGCATGTCACAGCCTGCCGCGAAAGCTGCCTCGCATTTTTCAGTGAGAGTGCCGCGCAGCGCCTTCATCGACAGATCATCGGTCATCAGCAGACCATTGAAGCCAATCTGGTTGCGGATCACAGACTTGATTACTTTCTTCGACAGCGTGGCGGGGGCCTTCTTGTCAATCGCCGTGTAGATGACATGCGCGGTCATCGCCATCGGCAAATCCGCCATCGCGGTGAAGGGGGGGAAGTCGATGGCCTCAAGCTCGCCCCTGCTGGCATTCACCACCGGAAGGTCGTGGTGGCTGTCAACGCTTGAACGGCCATGGCCGGGAATGTGCTTCATCACCGGCAGCACGCCGCCATCCATGAGGCCCGCCGTGTGGGCGCGCGCCAGTGCCATTACTTCTTCAATCTTGAGGCTGTAGGCGCGATTGCCAATCACGTCATGAGCGCCTGGTTGCGGCACGTCGAGAACCGGCAGGCAGTCTGCGGTAATGCCGCAAGCGATGAGATCGGCGGCCATGAGACGGCCGAGGTTGCGGGCGGCGCGCAGCGCGTCGATTGGCGCGCGCTGGTATAATTCACTGAAGGCACGGGCGGGCGGAAACTTGCGCCAGCTGTTGGAAGGCGGACCGAGCCGCTGCACCCGGCCACCCTCCTGGTCGATAAATATGGGAGCGTTCTTGCGGCCAACGGCAGAACGGAACTGCGCTGCAAGCGCGCGCAGTTGCTCAGGCGTGTCGCAGTTGCGTTTGAACAAAATGAGGCCCCAGGGATTTTCGGCGCGGAAGAATGCCTGCTCTTCTGCCGTCAGCGTGTGGCCAGCACAGCCGCTGATAAATGCCTTGATTGTCATTCCGCGCGGCAATCCCGGGCGCTAGCGGCGGCGCACAACACAGTCACGCAAGCCAGCCGACGCAAGGTCCTTGCAGAGGTTCTGGGCCTGCGTGCTGGAGCTGACTGTGCCAAGAGACAAGCGGTAGCGCGTACTGCCGCCAACGCTCACCGGCGTAACGGTCGGGCTCAAACCATTCACGATACTGGAATGGCGCGATGACACGCGCTGGTATTCGGCTCGGGCCTCCTGCTCGCTGGCAAAGGAGGCAAGTTGAAGCGTGAAACCAGTGCCTCCCGCTGACGGAGCAGGAGCAGGCTCCGCCTTGCGCTGGGTCTCAACCGCAGCAACCTGTTGCCGCTTCTGCTGCGGTTGCTGACTGCCCTCAACGGTTTCGGCGACAGGTTCTTCTCCGACTTTTTTATTGTCACCGTTGAACAAGCCGAGCAGGGTCTTCTTTTTCTTAACCGGTTGTTCGACGGGTGTGGCTGCTTGGAGCGGCGGTTCACCGTCGACAGTGACAGCCTGGTCAAGAGGAGTTCCTGCTGCCTGCTCCTCCTGCGGAACAAGCACGACAGGCTCATCCCCGAGCTTGGGCTTGGCAGCCGTCTCAACTTTCTTTTTAAGTTTTGGCTTGGCGGCGACCTTGGGCTTTGTGGCCGGCTTGCTGGCTGCTGGCGGCGGTTCGGACACCGCTTCTGCCTGCTGCGACTGGTCGTCAACAGCCGCCGTATCTTCAAGCGTGGTCTTCTGCTGGCTGGCGGCTGCAAGTTGCTGTTGCTGCTCGGCAGTATAGCCGGTTGCCGTTACCGTTGTGCTGTCTGCAGGGGCAACTGGCGGCTCTGGCACCGCGGCGGCGGCAGTTGTGGTCTGCGGAATGGCAGCGGGTGCCGCGCCTTGCGTGTTGTTGACAGGCGGTGGCATTGGCAACGGCAGTGGCTCATCGCTTGCGCCAGCAGCGGGGGCGGGAACCGGAACGGGCTGGCCTGCCTGATCAACTGCTGGCTGGACAGGCGCCTCCTCGGTCGGCACGACCTGGCCACCGAGCACTTCCTTGTCGCCGATGATGCGATCGTAAATCTGTTTCTTCGAAGGCTGCACTGGCGTAGAGCCTGGCTGGACCGCTGCCGTCTGTTCCCCAGAGGTCTTGGCGGCATCCGCAGGTGCTTCAACCACCGGAGTACCTTCAGCCGAAGACGAAGTGCCAGACTTCATGTAATTCTGGTAATAGAACACACTGCCGATGCCAGCGAGGGCAGCTACAGCCAGGAACGACAGCAGGATGATAGGGCCCGTCGAGCGGCGGCGCGGTGCGGCATAGTCAAACTCGCCGTCCTGATGATAGGCCTGACTGTAGTCGTTGACGTTGGCCCGGCGCACCGGTTTGGTTGGCGTATCCTCAAAAATATCATCGCCCAGATCGCCTTCATAGCTATGGGTCTGGGGCCGTAGTTGGTCGTTGCGCAACGGCGCTTGTTGCCGCGGCAACTGGTCATAGCGCGGAATGCCGCCCTGCTGCATTGGCGGCGGAACATAGGTTGCTTCGCCACCCATGTAGGGGCCGCCCTGAAGGCGCGGATCGCCAGCACGCGAGCCGGGAACAGCGGCCGGGCGTGGACCTGGCGGAGGCGCCATGGTGCCGCGTGGCATCTGGAAAGATGGTGGCGGTGCGTAACCAGTGGCGGGATCAATCGGACGGTAGCCACCCGGCGCCTGCGGACGATACTGCGGGGGTGGCATGCCAGCAGGCATTGCTGCCGGAGGTGCGGCCTGGCGGGTTGGTGGCGGCACCTGCGGGGTGACGAACCTGTCTCCCCCCAATTGCGGCCGGGCCGGCGAAAGCTGCGGCTGCATGGGTTGGGATTGCAGTGGCGGCCGTTGCTGCGGAGCCGCGCCACGCATAGGCGGCATGCTGCGCGGTTCGCGCTTGGCATCAGAACGCGCATCGTCTTCGGCAAAACTGAATTTGGGCTTGGCGCCTCCTGCTTCCGCTGCAGAGCGCGCAACGGGAGATGGCGCTGTCACCGGCTGCTGTTGGGCAGTGCGAACAGCCTCTGCACGCTCTTTGGCGTTGCTGACGCGCTGCTCGGCCAGCTTTTCAGCCGCCTCACGCTGATTGCGCAGCCGCTCCGCCAATACTTCCGGATTTTGCGGTGCAGCGGGCTGCATAGGGCGACCGACAGCCGCCGCGCCACCTTGAGATGACTTGCCAGCACGATCCGCTGCAGATTTTGCCACTGGAGTTGGCTTGCCGGCCACACGCGGCGCCATAGGCGCAGGCTTTGCCACTACCACAGGTTGTCCGGGATCAATCTTGGCCCTTGGGGTGACCAGCACAGGCTCTGCGGGCTTGGCAAATTCTCCAGCGATCTTCGGCATTTCCTTGGTGCCGATGCCCAAGCGCTCACGCCAGTTGCGCTTTTCGCTATCGTTAGAGGAATCTTGGTCCATTACCCATACTACCCGCTATTACATCTCGTCCCGGGGTCTGACACCCAGAATTCGAAGGCCGTTTGCCAACACATAACGAATCGCCTGCAAAAAAGCGAGCCGCGTGTTGGTTAACGAATTATTATTCTGTACAATAAAGCGCAAATGCGGCGACTCTTTGCCCTTGTTCCACAGCGAATGGAACTCGCTGGCGAGGTCGTAGAGGTAAAACGCGATGCGGTGCGGCTCGTGGGCGAGCGCTGCCGCCTCGAGCATCTTGGGGTATTCAGCCAGGCGG
>CAWFCR010000005.1:0-103949 GCA_963814455.1 uncultured Alphaproteobacteria bacterium
TCGAAAATCTGCCGCGTGAGGCAAAGCGGCTGGCGCGCTGGCGGGCGAGAATGGCGGCAAAGCCCCCTGAAAAATTTCGTAAGCCCCTCCGCCTCGGCCGTCCTCCCGGTCATCGCAAGGAATCCCTGCACGAAGTGGACGAGGTGCTGAAGGATTGCCACTGGCTCGCCTGGGAAGCCGCCAAGCTGGATAGTTCCTGAAAAGGTTAGCGCGGCAGCAAAGCCCAGTAGTCCAGCTCCAGAATGACTCCCGCCGTCTCCGCCGTTGCATCAGCGGCAGGATAATCCGTACACGGAAGGTCTTTTGTCGCCCGCGTCACGATGCGGAGCGCGCCCACATCAGCGCGGCCGGGCAGCACCTGCTTGCCAACAATCTCGGACCACGCATGCACCGTGCCGCCCGCAAATAGCGGCGCAACATGCCGCCCGCCATTGATGCCGGCAAGCACGAAGGCATTGCCCAGCCCGTTGAATGAGAGAGCACGCGCCAGAGAGATCACATGCCCGCCATAAATCAGCCTGCGGCCAAACCGGCCTTTGGATTCTTCGAACTGGTTGAAATGCACCCGCGCCGTGTTCTGGTAGAGGCGCGTCGCCATCTGGTGCTCGGCTTCCTCAACTGTCATGCCATCGAGATGGTCAATCTTCTCGCCAATGGCATAATCATCAAACCGGTGCGGTGAGCCTGACAGCGCATAGTCCCATTTACTCGCATGGAGTGGCGGACAGGAGGCAACGATTGTCGCCGTGCTCGGCAACGCCGGGACAACTGCCTGCGGCGGCGCGGATTTTTCGTCACGCTTGCGCACCATCACCCAGCGCACGAAGCTCAGCACCTCTTCATTCCGCTGGTTGAAGCCCTCACTTCGCACATAGACAACGCCAGTCTTGCCGTTGGAATTTTCCTTGCGGCCGATCACTTCGCTGCGCGCCGAAAGCGTGTCGCCCGGAAAGACTGGCCGCAGGAAGGCGCATTCCGCATAGCCGAGGTTTGCGACCGCATTGAGCGAAATATCCGCCACCGTCTTGCCGAAGACGATGTGGAACACCAGCAAGTCGTCAACCGGCGCCATCGGATAGCCGATGGCGCGCGCAAATTCATCCGAACTCTGCACCGCAAAGCGCGAGCCATAAAGCGCCGCATAAAGCGAGACATCGCCATCCGTCACCGTGCGCGGCGTCGCATGCACGATTGTCTGACCGACTGTGAAGTCTTCGAAATAATTCCCGTAAGACGATTTACTCATGTCTTGTCGCCTCCGCCAACGCCGCAACGCGCTCCGCCATCGTCAAATGCAGCCGCTCCACCATCTTTCCCTCAAGTGTGATGACGCCGCGGCTCTCGTTCTCCGGCAACTTGAAAGCGGTTATCACCCTGCGGGACCATTCAATTTCTTCTGCGGCAGGCGAGAAGATGTCGTTGCACGGGCCGATCTGATTGGGATGGATCAGCGTCTTGCCATCCATGCCGAGCGCCTTGCCCTGCTCGCATTCTGCCACAAATCCCTGCTTGTCGCTGAAATCGTTGTAGACGCCGTCGATCACATCAAGCCCATAGGCGCGAGCCGCCAGCACGATCTGGCTGAGCCACGGCAGCAGCACGGCGCGATTGCCGCCGCCTGAGGCCCGCGTTTCCTTCACAATGTCATTGGTGCCGATGATGAGGCAGGTGAGCCCGTATTGCGCTGCCGCCGCAGCGATGGCGCTGGCATTGAGGATGCCAAGCGGGGTTTCGATCATCGCCCAGAGTTTCGTGCCCGCATTGCCTCCGGCCTCACGCACGGCTTCCCGTATGCGCGCCACATCCTCAGCGCTGTTCACCTTGGGAATGAGGATAGCGTCCGGCCCAGCTCCCGCAGCCATGCGGATATCATCAGAACCCCAGGGACCGGCAATGTCGTTGATGCGCACCACCAGTTCGCGCCGCCCATAGCCGCCAGCCGCCAGGGCCTGTGCCAACTGGCTCCGCGCTGTGTTCTTTTCACCAGGGGCAACCGAATCCTCAAGATCGAGGATGAGCGCATCGACAGGCAGCGTCTTGGCTTTCTCAAGCGCACGAGAGTTGCTGGCAGGCAAATAAAGCACGCTGCGCCGGGGCCGGATGGGTAAGGAAATCGTCATGCCCCGAAGCTAGCCGCTGCGCCTTCGCCTGTGAAGCCGACTTTGGATGGGGAGTTATGCCGTTCCCCCACTTGTGAGCCGCCAATCCTTTCGGCACTATGCCCAACCATGAAACATGTGGACGTGGCAATCGTTGGCGGCGGCGTAGTTGGCAGCGCCACCGCCTATTACCTGAAGAAGCTGGGCTTTGGCGGCACGGTCGCCATTTTCGAGCAGGATACGACCTATCAGTTCGGTTGCACCGGCAGGTCTTGCGGCGGCGTCCGCCAGCAATTCTCAACGCCCGAAAACATTGCGCTTTCAACCTTCGGCCTCAAGCTCATCCGCAACCTGAAACAGGAATTCGGCGCCGAGGCCGATGTCTCATTCCATGAAAATGGCTATCTCATTCTGGCAAGTGAGGCGGGGTTTCCCATTCTCGATGAAAACCACCGGCTGCAGCTGGCTCATGGGGCCGACAATGCGCTTGCTGCGCGGCAACGAGCTTGCCGCCCGCTTCCCCTGGCTCAACACGGAGGGGTTAACCGCCGGTTGCTTCGGCCTGTCGGGCGAGGGTTGGGTTGATCCCTATTCGTTGATGACGCTGCTGCGCAAGGCCGCAACCGCGCAAGGTGCGCAGGTGGTGCCGCAGAAGGTGGCGGCCCTTGATGTGACAGGCGGCAACGTCACTTCGCTGACGCTGGCGAACGGTGAACGCGTCACCTGCAATCATCTGGTCAACGCCGCTGGCGCGGGCGCGGGCGCCATCGCTGCGCTGGCGGGGATCGAGCTTCCGGTCGGTCCGCGCAAGCGCTACGTCTATTTGCTCGATTGCCCGGTGGCGAGCGAAGCTCTGCATGGCGCACCGCTGACGGTGGATGTCACCGGCATCTATTTCCGCCCCGAGGGCCGGCACTTTCTCTCGGGCCTCTCGCCCGCCGAGGATGAAGAACCGCAGGACATGAATTGGGATGTCGACTATGCCTGGTTCGAAGAGCGCATCTGGCCTGATCTCGCAGCCCGCATTCCGGCCTTCGAGACGGTGAAGGTCATCAATGCCTGGACCGGGCATTATGACTACAACGCGCTGGACCAGAATGCCGTGATCGGCCCGCATACTGAGATCGGCAATTTCTATTTCGCCAACGGTTTTTCGGGCCACGGCCTGCAACAGGGCCCAGGAGCCGGCAACGCCATTGCCGAACTCATCACCCTTGGCGGCTACAAGACCATGGACTTGACGCGCTTTGGTTTTGCGCGCGTCGCGGCGGGTGAAGCACTGTTCGAGAAAAACGTCATCTGATGCGGCAAGTTTTATGCATCTCGTCATCTGTCGCCTATGGCACGGTAGGTCTTGCCGCTTCGGTGCCTGCCCTGCAGGCGGCAGGCTTCACCTGCCTGCAACTGCCCACCATCATCCTTTCCAATCATCCGGGCCTCGGCAAGCCTGCAGGCGTGCGCCTTCCGGCAACTGAAATTGCCGCCATGCTGACAGTGCTCGAACAACAGCAGGTGCTGGCCTCATGCACAGGCGTACTCACGGGTTACTTCGCTTCGGCTGACCAGGTTGCAGCAGCAGCCCCCATCATCGCTCATATGAAGCAGCAACAGCCCGGGCTCTTCGTGCTCGTCGATCCCGTATTGGGTGACAGCGGCAAGCTCTATGTCGCCGAGGATGTCGCCGAGGCAGTGCGTGATCTGCTGTTGCCGCTGGCGACTTGTACTACTCCCAACAGCTTTGAACTCGGCTGGTTGACGGGCCGGGATATTTCATCGCAAGCCGAAGCGGAAGCAGCGGCGCGCACCCTGCCCTGCGCTGAAACGCTGGCGACTTCCATTGCTGGCGGAGCGGAGGAATTGCTCACCCTGCTGGTAACCGCATCGGAAACTTCCTCGCATGCGGCGCCACTGCGCGCTCATGTGCCACATGGCACGGGTGACTTTCTCTCGGGGCTTTACCTTGCGGCACGGCTCAATGGTTTTGATCCCGCCAATGCGCTGCGCATTTCCTCTGCCCTGCTGGATGAAGCCATCACTCGCAGCGCCGGACAAGCCACGCTTGATGTCATTGGAACCCTGCAGGGCACATGATTGATCTTTCCCAAGCAACCATCGAGACTACTGCACGGCGCATTGCAGCGCATGTGCGCGAGACCCCGGTGATGGATATCGCTTTTCCGGGCCTCTCCCAGCCCGTTACCCTCAAGCTGGAACTGCTGCAACATGCGGGAAGCTTCAAGGCGCGCGGTGCCTTCGCCAATCTCACGGCGGCCACTGGTAAACTTAAGGGCGTCGCTGCCGCCTCAGGCGGCAACCATGGCGCAGCCGTTGCCTACGCAACGCGCGAACTGGGCATCCCGTCCCGCATTTTCGTGCCGGAGATTTCTTCGCCCGCCAAAGTTCAGCGCATTGCCTCCTACGGAGCAGAGGTTGTCCAGAAGGGCGCCAACTACGAGGAAGCACTCGGCCATTGCGAAGCCTTCCTCGCCGAAAGCGGCTGGACCAGCATCCACGCCTACAATACCGAGATCACCATGCAAGGCCAGGCAACATTGGCCTATGAGCTGGAACGGCAGGCCCCGAACCTCGACACGCTGCTCGTGGCCGTTGGTGGTGGCGGGCTGATTGCCGGCATTTCCGGATATTATGCAGGCCGCTGCAAGGTTGTGGCGGTTGAACCCGTCACCTGCAACGCGCTGGATGCAGCATTCCGCGCAGGCGCGCCTGTCGCCATCAAGCCTTCGGGCGTTGCGGCAGACAGCCTTGGCGCCAGTTCGATTGGCACCAACGTTTTTCCTGTTGTGCAGAAATATGTAGCGAGCGTTGTGCTGGTGACTGATGACGCCATCCGCGAGGCGCAGCGCCACCTCTGGCAAAGTCTGCAGCTGGTGAGCGAGCCTGGCGGAGCTGCCGCCTTCGCGGCTCTCCTCAGCGGCGCCTACAGGCCAGAGGCCGGCGAACGGGTGGGCGTGGTGCTGTGTGGGGGCAACACCGAGCTCTCGACATTCGCCGGCCTCTTTCGCGCATAGAGGCTGCACGTCAAAAAATCCTGTTCCTGTTCAGGACTTCAAACAGCCTCGCCTTCTCGCGCGCTGCGTTGAGTTCATCGCGCATGCGCTTCAATTCACGGGCATCAGCCCGTTCAATCTGCAGTGCTTGCCGATCCGCTCTTGCTATGTGTTCGTTCCGCATGAAGGAGCGGAACAAGAATGACTTGACCGAAACCATGGGTTCTCTCCCGCTGGCGGGCAGCGCCCAGCAGCGTTGAAAATGAAGGTTGATGGAATGTCACATGCAGACGTGCAGAAGCGCGTCAGCAACGTGACAGTTGCTTGGGTACTATGCTGTTGAAAAAGCGCTGGAAGCGCCGTAGCAGACTGGCATGAGGCCCCCGGGCCTCAACGCCCGGAGATCAGCAGCGAGTCAAAAACCTCTTGATCATGGCTGTCTCCTTCTCTGTGAACGGTGAAACGCCATAGCACATGATTCGTGTACGGATCAACCCGCAATCTCAAATCTGCTGCTGCTGTGGCCTCACCGCAACATCATCCGCCATAGGCCTTTGCCATGACGCTTGCCATGCGCCGCGCAAAGGCAGCAGGGTCTGCCACCAGTTCACCTTCCATCACATGCGCCTGGTCAAGCAGCAGGTAAGCCGCGTCCGCAAGCGTCTCGGGTGATGAATCTCGCGCCACAAGCCCTGCGAGTGCGGCAATCAGCGGGTGCTTGTCGTTGATTTCCAGCACCGGCGCACTCACGCTGACACCAGAATCTTTTTGTCGCGACAATAACTTCTCAAGTGTGCGATCCAACTCGCCATCCGCGACCAGGCACACGGCACTGTCTGTCAGCCGCTTGGAAATGCGCACGTCCGTCACCTTGTCGCCTAGCGCCTGCTTGAGGGCGGAAATGAGCTTTGCCGTTGCCGCAACATCAGCTGCGGGTGGTTCCTCTTTCTTCGCGTCTTCCTTGGGCGCAATGGCATCAAGGTCAGCCGTTCCCTGCGTCACCGACTTGAACGGCTTGCCGTCGAAGCCTACCGCAGTGCGCACCCAGAAACTGTCCACCGGATCGGTCAGCAGCAACACTTCGACGCCGCGCGCCTTGTAGCCTTCAAGCTGCGGAGACGAGGAGGCCTTGCCCGCGTCTTCACCTGTCAGGTAATAAATCGCAGTCTGGTTTTCCTTCAGCCGCGACATGTAATCCTTGAGGGTGACGCTTTCTCCCTCGGTCGAGCGGAAGCGCGAGATTTCGAACAGCACATCGCGCCGCTCCATGTCCTCATAGAGGCCTTCCTTGATGACGGGGCCAAACAGCTCCCAAACCTTTTTGAAAGTATCGGGCTCGTTTTCCGCCGTTCGTTTCAGTTCGCCCAACACCTTGTTGCCAACCGCCTTGCGGATCGCCGCCACCTGCGGGTTGTGCTGCAGCATCTCGCGCGACAGGTTGAGCGGCATGTCAGCCGAATCGATGATGCCGCGCACGAAGCGCAGGTAGGGCGGCAGCAGTTGCGCATCGTCAGCAATGTAGACGCGCCGCACATAGAGCTTCTGCCGGCCCTTCCGTTCCGCATCATAAAGATCGAATGGCCGCTCCGCCGGCACATAGAGCAGCACAGTGTATTCATGCCGGCCTTCCGCCTTGTAATGCAGAGTGATGGCGGGTTCGGCATAGCTGCCGGAAATATGGCCGTAGAACTCCTTGTGCTGTTCCGCCGTCACCTCCGACTTGGGCCTGGTCCAGATGGCGTTGGCGCTGTTGATCTGCCGCGCTTCGCCTTCGCCCTCGCGCAGCATGATGGGGTGGGCGATATGGTCGGAATAGGCGCGCACCACCTGTTCAAGCTTCCATGGTTCGAGAAATTCCACTGCATCATCCTTGAGGTGGAGGATGATGTCGGTGCCGCGCTCCTTCTTCTCCGCCTTGGAGACGGTGAAGGTCCCTGCTCCGTCAGAAGCCCAACGATGCGCCTCCTTCGTGCCCGCCTTGCGTGAGATAACCTCAACCTCCTTGGCCACAATGAAGGCCGAATAGAAGCCGACGCCGAACTGGCCAATGAGCGAGACATCGCTCTTCGCCTTCTCCACAAAGGCCTGGGTGCCGGAGCGCGCGATGGTGCCGAGGTTTTCTGTCAGCTCCTTCTCGTTCATGCCGATGCCGGAGTCACGGATGGTCAGCGTCTTGGCTTCCTTGTCGGCCACGATTTCGATGGAGAGCATGGGCTGCTCTTCCAATAGCTTCGGTTTGGCGATTGATTCGTAGCGCAGCTTGTCGAGCGCATCCGAGCCGTTGGAGATGAGCTCGCGCAGGAACACGTCACGATCAGAATAGACCGAATGCACCATGAGATGCAGGAGTTTGGCCACCTCGGCCTGGAACTGTTGCGGTTTGCTGTCAGGAGTCTTGGGTGCAGCCTTCGCCATCATTGCCTCATGCGATTGGGATGGCGCGGATATTGGGCACGGCGCTTCTGCCGTCAAGCCGCAAAAAAGCGGCCGGACAATGCCGGCCGCAAACTTTGACTGACTCTACTCACTAGGGATCGGGGGGCCCAGCCGGTGCTGTGAGCTTCGGAGGGGCTGGGGGGCTGAGATTTCCTATACTCGGCGCCAGCTGGGCCTTAGAGGCAACGCTATCTTTATCCCCAGCCATCATGTCGAAGGCTTGATTGAAATGCGGCGAAAGTGGGAAATTTTCTGTTGCGGATTTTTGTGTGCGCAGTGCAGCATGCGGCATGGCGCAAATGCTCTCAGCCGTGACACTGGTGGTGCCCGATTACGATGCCGCCCTTGCCTACTATGTCGGCGTCATGGGTTTCGAATTGGTTGACGATTCGAAGATTTCGGAAACCAAGCGCTGGATTCTGGTGCGCCCGCCTGGCGCGAGGGAAACCTGCCTGCTGCTCGCCAAGGCTGAAGGCGAAGATCAACAGGCAGCCATTGGCAATCAAACCGGCGGCCGCGTGTTTCTCTTCCTCGCCACTGATAGCTTCGCGCGCGATCATGCGGCGCTCGTCTCACGCGGCGTAACCTTTCTTGAGGAGCCGCGCCATGAGGACTATGGAACTGTTGCCGTGTTCCGTGATGACTTCGGCAATCTGTGGGACCTGATCGAGCGGCGATGAGCTGTTCAAGTCTTGCCAAAGCGCTTTATGCGCGGCATCATGAACTCATGCAGCGGAGACACGTCAAGTGAGTGACGGGGAACCGATAATCCCGTTTCCACAGTCAAGCCCGCGCCCGGCCGGCGGTTCGCCAGCGCTGAGTGCGGCAACCGTCAGTTTTGACCGTAGCGAACTGACCGCCATCCTCAATCTCTATGGCCGCCATGTCGCCAGCGGCGAGTGGCGCGACTATGCGCTCGACTTCGGGCGCGAGGCGGCAACCTTCTCGATCTTCCGCCGGGCCAGCGAACAGCCGCTCTACCGCATCGTCAAAAGCCCCGCTCTCGCCCGCAAGCAGGGCGCCTATGCCGTCATCGCGCAAGGCGGCCTTATCCTCAAGCGCGGCCACGACCTCGCCCAGGTGCTGCGCGTCCTCATCAGCAAGCCGAAGCTCGCCTGACCTCCGGTCAAGAAAAAACCCCGGGCGTTTCCACCCCGGGGTTTCAAACTGTCGAAGTTTGTCTTGTTACTGTTACCTGCGGTCGCCGAACAGGCGGAGCATCGACAGGAACAGGTTGATGAAGTCGAGGTAAAGGGTAAGTGCGCCCATCACAGCCTTGCGGCCCATGGTTGCCGTATCATCCGCCTCGAAATACATTTCCTTGATCTTCTGCGTGTCATAGGCGGTGAGGCCCGTGAACACCAGCACGCCGACAACCGAGAGAGCCCAGGCCAGTGCGCCGCTCTGGAAGAAGAGGTTGACCAGCGAGGCGATGATCAGCCCGATGAGGCCCATGAACAGGAACGAGCCCATGCCGGTCAGGTCACGCTTGGTGGTGTAGCCCCACAGGCTGACGGCGCCGAACATGCCAGCGCTGATGAAGAACACCTGGCCGATCGAGGTCGCGGTGTAGAGCAGGCCGAGCGAGGCAAGGCTGACGCCCATCAGCGCAGCATAGACCCAGAACAGGCCCTGCGCTGCCGCAGCGCTCAACCGGTTGATGCCAAACGACAGCACCATGACCAAAATAAAGGGAGCGAAAATCACCGCCCACTTCAGCGGGCTGGCGAACAAGGTGACGCCGAGGGGGGTCAACCCGCCGGTTGAGTCAACCGCTGACTGGAATGTGCCATAGGCAGCAGCGCCGGTAATGCCGAGGCCGGCTGCCATGTAGTTGTAGACCCGCAGCATGTAGCTGCGCAGTCCCTGATCGACCACCGCGGTCTGAGCGCCAGTAGTCTGGGGTTGGTACTTGAAATCGGCCATTGATCCCTCCGTAAACGTTGCAGCAGATGTGGGGAGCCTGCCTGCCCCAGTCAAGACCTTCGGTCAAGAAGGTTAACCCGCATATTCGTTCATTTTCTTCGCCAGCGCTACATCCTTGTCTGTCACCCCGCCGGCCGAATGGGTCGAAAGCGTAACTTCCACCCTTCCGTAAACATTATTCCACTCGGGGTGGTGGTCCATTTTCTCGGCCACCAGCGCCACCCGGCTCATGAATCCGAAGGCCTGGTTGAAGTTCTTGAACTGGAATGTGCGGGTAATGGCATCGCGCCCCTTGGCCTCGCCCCAGCCGTCAAGCTCCTGGAGGGCGCGCGCCCGGGCAGTTCCGGAAAGCAATGTGTCAGTCATGATGCAGACAGCATGGCATAGGAGTTCTCAACCGCATAGGGGCCTCCGCCCCGCGACGGACGCGACGAGAACAGCACAAATTGGCTCACCTCGAATGGCCGGCTGGCATAGAGGCTGTGCGCCACCAGGTAGCGCTGCAAGTCTCCGAGGTCCGGGTCCTTGAGGCGGGCGAGCGTCATGTGGGGCGTGAACTTGCGCTGTTCTGCCGCCAGCCCCAGCACCTGCATGATGCGTTCCTGCGTCGCTTGCAGCCGCCGCAGTTCAGCACTTTCTTCAACCTGCGCGCACAGCGTATGCGGCTTGTTTCCTCCCAGCACGTCAATACCCTTGAGCGTGAGCATGAATGGCCGGAACTGCACGCCCTCAAGCTCGTAGGCGATTTCCTCGGCCAGCCGCGTGTCGATGTCGCCGATGAAACGCAGCGTGATGTGGTAGGATTCCGGGTCAATCCAGCGCGAACCGAGAATGCCGCCCTTTTTGAGGGAAAGGTCGAAAGCCACATCCTCGGGGATTTCGACACCGGTGAACAATCGCGGCATGACGGTCGTCCTCTCTGCAAAAAGGATGGCGCGTGAATGCAGGCTAACCTGATTCTTGCCCGCGCCAAGTGCTATTTTTGTTGAACCTTGCCAATCAGTTGCTCAACCAGCGGAGCGATGCGGGAAACAATGATATCGACCCCTTGCGGATTGGGGTGAATGCCGTCGGCCTGGTTCAGGGCTGCGTCTGCCGCCACGCCTTCGAGAAAAAACGGGTAGAGCGGCACGCCGTGCTTTTCCGCCAGCCGCTGGTACATGCCATCGAACTTCGCCGCATAATCCGGCCCCAGGTTGGGCGGCGCCCGCATGCCTGCAAGCAGCAGCGGCAGCCCCTTCGCCGCAACGCCGGAAATGATCTGGTCCAGCGTCTTCTCCGTAAGCGTGGGGTCAAGCCCGCGTAGTGCATCATTGGCGCCAAGCTCGATGATCACGCCATTCACCTCAGGCGCTCAGCGCCCAGTCAAGCCGCGCCAACCCATCCGCCATCGTATCACCGGAGACACCCGCATTGATGATCGTCAGCTCCGGAAATTTGGGTTTCAGCGCCACCTCGAGCTTGGCCGGAAACGCTTCCGCCGGCTCCAGCCCCAAACCTGCGCTGAGACTGTCACCCAGCACCAGCAGGGTAACCGGCTTGGCCGAGATGGGAGAGTTGAGGGCGAGAAGCAGGAACAAGGCGGTGAGGAGACGCAGCATCCCCCCAACATAGGTGCGCTGCAGCCACCCCTCAACCCCCCGTAACTCTCGACAAATCAGGCGAACGCCCCCATGTCTCAGCCAATGAACGCCCCCCTCGCCCAACTCACCGGCCTCACCTTGACCCTTCCGAGCCGGGCCGGCCCGGTTGAAATCCTCAAAGGCGTTGACCTTGCGATAGCCAAAGGTGAGGCGGTGGGCCTTGTTGGGCCCTCAGGCTCCGGCAAGACCTCGCTTCTCATGCTCATGGCGGGCCTTGAGCGGCCGACCAGCGGTTCCATCCGCGTGGCGGAAACCGAACTGGCAGGCCGCGCGGAGAATGATCTTGCCGCCTTCCGGCGCGAGAACATCGGCATCGTCTTCCAGTCCTTCCACCTTATCCCGACCATGACGGCGCTGGAAAATGTCGCCGTGCCGCTGGAGTTCCGGGGCGAGGCCAATGCCATGCAGGTGGCAGCGGAGCGCCTCGGCCAGGTTGGCCTTGGCCATCGCCTGCAGCATTATCCCGGCCAGCTCTCAGGCGGTGAACAGCAGCGCGTCGCCATTGCCCGCGCTCTTTCATCAGGCGCCAAGCTGCTGCTGGCGGATGAACCGACCGGCAATCTGGACCAGGACACCGGCGAGCAGATCATCTCGCTCCTCTTTGCGCTCAGGGCCGAGCACAAGGCGGCCCTCCTTCTCATCACCCATGATCCGGCGATTGCGCGCAAGTGCGACCGCATCATCCGCATGCGTGATGGCCGCATCATTGGAAATGATGCCGCATGAGCCCTCGCCTGTGGTTTCGCTATGCGGCGCGTGAACTGCGCTCCGGCCTGTCTGGTTTCTGGATCTTTCTCATCTGCCTGTTTCTCGGCACCGCTTCCATTGCCATCACCGGCTCGCTGACGGCGGCGGTCAGCCGGGGCTTGAGCGAGCAGGGCCAGGTCATTCTTGGTGGCGATGTGGAATTCTCGCTCCTGCACCGCGAGATGAAGCCGGATGAACGCGCCTTTGTGGAAGGGCTCGGCACAACATCAACCGTCGCTTCGCTGCGCGCCATGGCTACAACGCCTGCTTCCACCGCTTTGGTCGAGGTCAAGGCTGTCGATGCTGCCTATCCGCTGTTCGGCGCCATCATGCTTGATGGCGAGACGGTACTGGAAAAATCGCTCGCCGGGGCCGCACTGTCATTCAATGGCGCGGCGGATGCGTTGCTGCTGGGCCGCCTCAACCTCAAGCTCGGCGATGTGATCACGCTCGGTTCCGCAAATATCCGCATTGCCTCGACCATCACCAGCGAACCGGACCGGCTGTCACAAGGCTTCCTGCTTGGCCCGCGGCTCACCATCAGCCGCGAGGCTCTCGCTGCCAGCGGTTTGATCCAGCCGGGCAGCCTCGTCACCTATCAGACGCGCGTTCGCCTGCCGGCTGAGCAGGCGCCTGCGCTTGCCACTGTCACCGAGATGGCCGACAAGCAATTTCCTGATGCTGGCTGGCGCATCAAATCGCGCGACCGGGCCGCACAAGGCACTGAAAACTTCATCAAGAATCTCTCATCCTTCCTCACGCTCGTCGGTCTCACCTCGCTCATCATCGGCGGCGCGGGCATTGCCAACGCCATCTCCTCTTTCATCGAGCGGCGCACGCTGACCATCGCCACGCTCAAATGCCTGGGTGCCCCCTCGCGCGATATTTTCGGCATCTACATGGTGGAAATCACTATCGTAGCACTCGTCGCCATCGCTGCGGCGCTCACGTTGGGTGCCGCAACGCCTGCCTTCGTCCACACCTTCCTGCAGGGCCTGCTGCCAGTGCCTGTCACCTCGCAAATCGAATGGTTGCCGCTTCTGCAAGCTGCAGCGTTGAGCCTGCTGGTGACCTTCGCCTTTTCCATCTGGCCCACGGCGCGGACTGAGCATATTGCGCCTTCCAGCCTGTTCCGCAGCAAGATTGCCGCAACCAGCGGCAGCCCGTCATGGCCTTATGTGGCCGCGATCGCCATCTGCCTCATGGCCATTGCCGCATTGGCGCTGGCGAGTTTCGACAACAAGCGGCTGACGCTCTATTATCTTGGCGGACTGGTAGCGAGCTTCATCGTGCTCTCGCTGCTGGCGCAGGGCATCATCCTGCTGGCCGAACGTCTGCCGAAACCCAAGGGCGCCATGTGGCGGCACGCAATCACCAGCCTGCACCGGCCGGGGGCCGCCACGCGCTCGGTCATCCTTGCACTCGGCCTCGGCCTCACGCTGCTCGTATCTCTTTCGCTTACTGACCGTAATCTTTCGGCAGAGCTGCAATCCGGCATTCCGGAACGTGCACCCGCCTTCTTCTTCCTTGACGTGCCCAACACCGAGCTGGAGAAATTCTCTGCTCTGCTGAAGCAACAACCGGGCGTCGAACGGCTGGAGAATGCGCCGATGCTGCGTGGCCGCATCACCAAGGTAGGTGACAAGACGGCTGAACAAGTGCGCGCCAGCGGCGATGGCTCATGGGCGCTGCGCGGCGACCGTGGACTTACCTACGCCGACAAGCTGCCTGAGGGCTCTCGGCTTGTCGAAGGTGAATGGTGGCCGGCGGATTACGCAGGCCCGCCGCTGGTTTCCTTCGTTGACGAAGTGGCAAACGGCATTGGCATCAAGATTGGCGATAGCGTCACCGTCAATGTGCTGGGACGCGAGATTAAGGCGAAGGTCGCCAACTTGCGCTGCCGTCAACTGGCGCAGCATGGGCATCAACTTCGTCATGGTGTTCACGCCCGACACGCTCAAGTCCGCTCCTCACAACCATATCGTCACCGTTGAAATGACAGGAGGCGACGAAGCCAAGCTACTCAACACCATCGCCCATGCCTACCCGCAGATCAGCGCCATCCGCATCAAGGAAGCGCTGGCGACAGTGGGAGACCTGCTGGGAAAGATGCTGGCCACGGTGCGCGGCGCAAACTTGCTCACGCTGCTGACCGGCATTCTGGTGCTCGCAGGCGCGCTGGCAACCGGGCTTGGCGAGCGCACCTATGAGTCCGTCATCCTCAAGACCTATGGCGCTTCAAGGCGGCAGCTCATGCAATCCTTCATCGTTGAATATGCCGTGCTCGGCCTGTGCGCTGCCGCCTTCGGAGTGATTGTCGGCACTATCGGCGCCTGGTTCATCGTCTCCTGGATGCTGGAAATGACCTTCACCCCTTCGCTAACAACAGCCCTCGTCACCGCCGGGCTCGCCATGCTGATCACTGTAGCGGCAGGGCTCACCGTCACCTGGCGGGCGCTTTCCGCCAAGCCTGCACCACTGCTCCGCAACGAGTAGCTATTTGCCGGGCGGCCCCGAACCGCGCTAGAGAAGGCGCATGGTCGTTCTCAACAAGATCTACACCCGTACTGGCGATGCAGGCGATACCAGCCTCGGCTCCGGCCAGCGTGTCTCCAAGGCGGCGCTCCGCATCGAGGCCTATGGCACGGTGGATGAAACCAATGCCGCCCTCGGCATGGCGCGCCTGCATACGAGGGAGCACACGTTCCGCACGCTGGATGAGATGCTGGCCCGCATCCAGAACGAGCTTTTTGATCTGGGCGCAGACCTGTGCGTGCCGGATCGTGGCGAAAAGCTGGAATATGAACCGCTTCGCATTCTCGCCTCGCAGTGGCAGCGACTTGAACATGAGATTGACGAGTTGAATGCGGAACTCGCACCATTGCGCTCCTTCGTGTTGCCCGCAGGCCATGCCGCCGCTGCGCATTTGCACCTCGCCCGCACCATTTGCCGCCGCGCCGAGCGCGTCATGGTTGCTCTCACCCGTGAGGTTGATGAGCCGGTAAGCACTGATGCGCTTGTTTACATCAACCGGCTGTCAGATTTTCTGTTCGTCGCCTCGCGCTGGGCCAATGCGAGGGATGGCGGCGACGTGTTGTGGCAACCGGGCGGAACCCGCTGAGCCACTCATGTTGAATGCCCTCCTTGCCGGATTTGCGCTGGGCGGCGGCCTTATCGTTGCGATTGGCGCGCAGAATGCCTTCATCATTCGCCAAGGCGTGCTCGGCCAGCATGTGTTCTGGCTCTGCCTGTTTTGCGCGCTTGGCGATACCCTGCTGATCTGGTGCGGCGCCTACGGGCTTTCCGTCATCCTTCAACAGTTTCCGGCCCTCATCACGGTGATGACCTATGGCGGCGCGGCCTTTCTGATCTGGTACGGCTTCAAGGCGCTGCGTCGCGCCCTCAACCCGCATTCCCTCGCCGAAGCCTCGTCCGGACCACAGGGCCTCACGGCAGCACTTGCCACCTGTGCTGCCCTTACCTTCCTCAATCCCCATGTCTATCTGGATACGGTGATCCTTGTCGGCTCGATTGCCAATGCCCGGCCCCAGGGCGAGCAAGTTCCGTTTGCGACAGGCGCATCGCTTGCCTCTTTCGTGTGGTTCTTCGCCATCGGCTACGGTGCCACCGCATTGCGGCCTTGGCTATCACGCCCTGCTGTATGGCGCGGCATCGACTTTGCCATTGCGGCAATCATGTTTGCCCTCGCCGCCAAACTGCTGATCGGCTAAGAATGCGCCATGTTCGTCCCCCTGCATGATGATGCGCCGCTACAGGTCATACGCTTCCAGTTCGTGACAACAGCCATCATCGCCGGCAACATCATCATCTACCTGTTCACCGGGGCCTTCCAGGGTGAAGACCTGACCATGCGCGTCGCCGCCAGTTTCGGTGTCATCCCGCATGAGTTCACCGATCCGCGAAATTTCGGTGTGCCGGACAATCCCATTCCCGCCCCTGCCACCTTCATCACTTACATGTTCGTGCATGCCTCGTGGATGCATCTTCTTACCAACATGCTGTTCCTCTGGGTGTTTGCCGACAATGTGGAAGATGCCTTTGGCCATGTGTCCTTCGCGCTGTTCTTTCTCATCTGCGGAGTAGGCGCTGCGGGAGCGCATGTGCTGATGACACCGGGATCGGATGCACCGCTGATCGGCGCGTCGGGCGCAGTCTCCGGCGTTCTCGGCGCCTACCTAATGCTTTACCCGCGCGCGCGCGTACTGATGCTGATGTTCGTTCCCATCCCCATCCGCATCTCCGCCTTCTGGGTTCTCGGCATCTGGTTTGCCATCCAGATTTTCAGCCTGGTGCAGGCCAGCGGCAATGGCGCAGTTGAGGTGGCTTGGTGGGCCCATATCGGCGGCTTCCTTGCCGGCATGCTGCTGACGCTGGTGCTGCGCTCGCGCCTGCTGGTGCGGGGCTAGCGGCAAAAGCGTCGCAGACAGCCCTTCCATGTCGGAAGAAGAATTGACTAAGGCTGGCGTCGTCCCTAGGTTCCGCCCAAATTTTCAGCGAGAGGACGAAAATGAAGGTTTTGGTCGCCGTAAAGCGGGTGGTCGATTACAACGTCAAGATCCGGGTCAAGGCCGATGGATCAGGCGTCGAACTCGCCAACGTCAAGATGTCGATGAATCCGTTTGATGAAATTGGCGTCGAGGAAGCCATACGCCTCAAGGAGCAGGGCAAGGCGACCGAGGTGGTGGCGGTCACCATCGGCCCGGCCCAGGGCCAGGAAACGCTGCGCACGGCACTTGCCATGGGGGCGGACCGCGCCATCCTCGTCAAGCACGACGAGTATGTCGAGCCGCTGGATGTGGCGAAGATCCTCAAAGGCGTCGTCGAAGCTGAAAAGCCGGAGATCGTCATTCTCGGCAAGCAGGCGATTGATGACGACTGCAACCAGACCGGCCAGATGCTGGCTGCTCTCCTCGGCTGGGCCCAGGCTACCGCCTGCTCCAAGCTGGAACCGGGCGCTGGCGAAGCCACCATCACGCGCGAGATTGATGGCGGCCTGCAGACCCTCAAGGTCAAGATGCCGCTCATCGTGACGACCGACCTTCGCCTCAATCAGCCGCGCTATGCCTCGCTCCCCAACATCATGAAGGCAAAGAAGAAGCCGCTTGATGAAAAGAGCCCTGCTGACTTCGGCGTCACCGTCAAAGCCCGCCTCAAGCTGGTGAAGACGGAAGATCCGCCAAAGCGCCTTGCCGGTGTCAAGGTGAAGTCGGTTGGCGAACTTGTCTCGAAACTCAAGGAAGCGGGAGCGATCTGACCATGGCTGTGCTTCTCATTGCCGAACACAATAACGCAACCCTCAAGGATTCAACCCACAAGGCGCTGACCGCTGCTGCAAAGCTGGGCGGAGACGTGCATGTGCTGGTCGCTGGCCATAACGCAGGTGGCGCTGCCGCCCAGGCCGCCAAGCTTGCGGGCGTCAAGAAGGTGCTGCAGGCGGAAGCCGCAATCCTCGAGCACCAGCTGGCCGAGCCAATGGCAGCGCTCATCGTTTCGCTCGCCAAGGATTATGAGCACCTCGTCGCCGCAGCCACCACCAACGGCAAGAACACCATGCCGCGCGTCGCTGCCCTTCTCGATGTGATGCAGATTTCCGATATCTCGGAAGTGAAGTCCGGCGACACCTTCGTGCGCCTGATCTATGCTGGCAACGCGGTGCAGACGGTGCAATCGACCGATGCCAAGAAAGTCATCACCGTGCGCACCGCTTCCTTTGAAGCGACCGGCGAAGGCGGATCGGCGGCAATCGAAAAGGTGAACGCCGCAGCAGACCCCGGCCTTTCATCTTATGTCAGCGAGAACCTCACCAAGTCTGACCGGCCTGAACTCACCTCCGCCAAGGTCATCGTCTCCGGCGGCCGCGGCATGCAGAACGGCGAAAACTTCAAGCTGCTTGAGAGCGTGGCGAAAAAACTTGGCGCCGCCGTCGGCGCCTCGCGCGCTGCCGTCGATGCAGGCTATGTGCCCAACGACTATCAGGTCGGCCAGACCGGCAAGGTCGTCGCCCCCGATCTCTATATCGCGGTCGGTATTTCAGGCGCCATCCAGCATTTGGCCGGCATGAAGGACTCGAAAATCATCGTCGCCATCAACAAGGATGAGGAAGCGCCGATTTTCCAGGTGGCGGACTTTGGCTTGGTGGCTGATCTGTTCACCGCTGTTCCGGAACTGGATGCCGAACTCGCCAAGCTGGCGAAGTAACACTGCTGACAGGTTTTATCGGGGGGCCGGGGTAGATGGGTGGAATGATCCTCTATTCCGGCCCTTTGAGTTTGTTCGCCCGCAAGGTGGAAATTGCCCTTGCTGAAAAGCAGTTGGCGTTCGAGCGCGTGCTCGTGCCCTTCACCCAGACCATGGGCTATGCGCCCAGGCACAAGGCGGTGCTGAAGGCCAACCCAAAGGGCCAGGTGCCGGTGCTGATCGACGGCGATCTCACCCTCTATGATTCAACCATCATCATCGAATATCTCGATGACGCTTATCCGGCATTTCCATTGCTGCCGAAAGAGCCTGTGGCACGGGCGCAAGCGCGGCTGCTGGAGCTTGAGGCAGACGAAGTATTGCTGCCACCCGTCC
This sequence comes from uncultured Alphaproteobacteria bacterium, assembly GCA_963814455.1. Classification (GTDB taxonomy): domain Bacteria; phylum Pseudomonadota; class Alphaproteobacteria; order Rhizobiales; family Aestuariivirgaceae; genus Aestuariivirga. The sequence continues at coordinate 18,454 of CAWFCR010000005.1, forward strand.
GTACACTGATGTTTCGAACCGAACCGCCGGGGGCGGATGCCGAACGCCGCGCCAGGCAGGAAGAGCAGGCCGCTGCAGCAATGCCGATGATTTCGGCCAATCTCGAACGGCTGAATGAGCGCCTTGCGGGTCAAGAATTTGTGGCAGGCGATTTTTCGACTGCCGACATTGCGACCTTCATGCAGGTGCATTGGGCGCTGCGCCTCGGCTGCCCTTCGGTGCGCGAGCTGGCAAATCTCAGGCGCTGGTACAATGCACTCGCGGCGCGGCCTGCATTCGCCAAAGTCGTGACGGAAATTGCGGCGGCGGACCGTGAATTGTCTCACCCCGTTCAGGGCGCATTTGCCGGGCTGGACTAGGCCCGTTGCGCTGGTGTTTTCAGCCGCGATGCAATCACCGAGACGATGGCCGCCAGCGTGAGAAACGCGGCAGACAGCCACGAGAGAAGCGGACTCACCCCCTGCGCAATGACCAGTCCTCCCGCTGCCGCGCCAAGCGACTGGCCGAGATAGACAGCGGACGTATTGAGCGCCACCGTGGCAGCAGCAAGTGCAGGCATGGCGGCCACAAGCCTGCTTTGCTGCACCGAGTTGGATGAGAACGAGCCCAACCCCCACAGGAAGGCGCCCGCCATCGCCACCCAGAAAAATCCATAGCCGAGCGCGACAATGCTCATGCCCGCAACCAGCAGCAGCAAGGCCACGAGCACGCAGGCGTCAGCGCCGAAGCGGCCAACAACGCGGCTCGCCACATAATTGCCGATGACGCCGCCTGCGCCGATGATGGCGAATGCCGTTGCAATGCCCGCGGGGCCAGAACCGAACCCCTGCCGCAGGTAAGGCGCAAGATAGCTCATCGAGGCAAACTGCCCGCTCATGCTCAACAGCGTCACCAGCATGATGACCACCAGCGCAGGCGATGAGAACACCGAAAGCCATGAGGAAAGCCGGATCGGCTGCGCCCTGAGGCCGCCCCGCAAGCTCACGCCAACGGCAATTGCGGCAATGGCAGACAGCACCCCCATGCCTGCAAAAGCGCCGCGCCAGCCAAGCCATTCCGCCAGCAGGCTGCCCGCCGGAATGCCGATGACCGACGCCATCGACCAGCCGATGAAGATGAAAGAAATGGCGGAGGCTCGCTTTTCAGGCGGCAACAAAAGTCCAAGCGTGGCGGCCGCCTGCGGCGTGAAGATTGCCGCTGCCGCAATCGCAACCGTGCGCACAATGAGCATCACTTCGAAGCTCGGCGCCAATGCCGAAGCCACATGGCCCACCGCGTAAAGCGTCAACGATGCGACCAGCAGCAAACGCCGGTCCACGGCACTGGTGAGCCAGGCAAGCAGCGGCGCGCCGATCCCCACCATCAATCCGCTCGCTACTTGCAAAAGGCCAGCTCGCGCAATGCTGATGCCGAAGTCGGCTGCCAGAATATTGAGCAGGCCAGCCGGCAACAGAATGCCGGTGCCGATGACAAGATTGCCCAGCATGAAGGTCCACAGGACTGCTGTTTGCGCCCGATTGTCATTAACCATGAAGGCAGAAATCCAAAACCGGCACATGAGCAGCTTCCCCGCTCCCCCACAAGTCGTATGCTGCATGTGCGAAATGCGCTTGCCCACGGCTTAAACGCGCGATAGGTTTGCCGGGTTTTGAAGAGACAGGCATGAAAATCAGGAAGGTCGGCATTATCGGAGCAGGCCAGATGGGCAGCGGCATCGCCCATGTGTGCGCAGTCGCAGGCTTCGATGTAGGGCTTAACGATGTCAGCAAGGACCGTATTGATTCTGGCTTTGCAGCCATAGCCAGGAATTTTGATCGCCGCGTCAAGTCCGGCAAGCTGGCGGAAGCAGATAGCGCCGCAGCTCAAGCCCGCATCAAGGCGGTTGCCAGCCATGAGGGCTTTGCCGATTACGACCTCATCATCGAGTCGGCCATCGAAGATGAGCAGATCAAGCGCAAGATCTTCCAGTCGCTCTGCCCGCACCTCAAGCCGGAGACGATTGTCGCCTCCAACACTTCGTCAATTTCCATCACCCGCCTTGCGGCGGTGACAGGCCGCCCCGAGAAGTTCATGGGCATACATTTCATGAACCCGGTTCCGGTGATGGAGCTGGTCGAGCTCATCCGCGGCATCGCAACGGATGAAGACACGTTCGCGGCAGTGAAGGAATTCACCCTCGCGCTGCACAAGACCATCGCGGTCGCCGAGGATTTTCCCGCCTTCATCGTCAACCGCATTCTGCTGCCGATGATCAATGAAGCGGTCTATACGCTGTATGAAGGCGTGGGCGGCGTGGAAGCCATCGACACCGCCATGAAGCTCGGCGCGCGGCACCCGATGGGCCCGCTGGAACTGGCGGACTTCATCGGCCTCGACACCTGCCTCTCGGTCATGCAGGTGTTGTATGAAGGCCTCGCCAATTCAAAATACCGCCCCTGCCCGCTGCTGGTGAAATACGTCGAAGCCGGCTGGCTAGGCCGCAAAACCAACCGCGGCTTCTACGACTACCGCGGCGAAAAACCGGTGCCGACGAGGTAATTTGCCGATTTCCCCCTTCGCCCTTCGGGCACTTCCCCCAACAAGTTGGGGGAAGGCATAACCACCGCGCTCCCTCAACTTGTTGGGGGAGCTGTGCGAAGCACTGAGGGGGGCCCTTCCCCTCAACCGCCACCACAGCAATCGGCCCACTCGAATCCAGCTACTTCATGCTAGCGTTTGCCGAGGCAAAACTGGAGATCGTCATGGTTCGATTTTGCGCTGTCTTTTGTCTCGCACTTGCCGCCAGCCCGGCAATGGCAGAGGGGTATTTTCAGGTGGAAACCGGCCGGTGGTTCATTTTCGGCACGGGCGAGAAGTGTACGGCCATCAACAGGTCACCGGCCGAGTTCAATCAGGCGCCGTTTAACGCCCTGCAAATCCGGATGGATAGCGCGCGCCAACCTGAGGTGAGCGTATATTTCTGGCCGGATGCGGTGCCTGCGGCGACGAACCGGATCGCACTCAGCGCTCAGCCGAATGATGCGGTGCTGCTTCAGGCAAAGCTTGCCGTCAATGAAATCGGCATGGTCACGGTGACGGAGCCGCTGCCCAAGGCCTTTCTCCGCCGCCTCGAAAGCGGTGCACTTCTCACTTTTCTGCAGGCCGAGGTGGTGGACAGCAAGGCAAAGACAGCCTTTGACATAACCGACATGCCGCAAGTGATGATGCATCTGCGAACCTGCGTTGGCGTGCTGGAGCGTTCAAGGAAAGAGTGAGGACCGGCGGTCGCCATGCCAACGAGTTGGTGGTTAAATCTAAACCCTCATGCTGAGGTGCCCGGCACAGCCGGGCCTCGAAGCATGGCCGTCGCACTGCCGCTTGCCCACCATTCGATTTACTCGCTCTCTTCAGCGCAGTCTTCCTCTCTTCAGGTTGACTGTAACCGAATTACCGTGTCTCACTTAAGGGGTACAGTCCAGTGCACGAAATAGGATCACAATCCAATAACGTCACGACGGGTCCAAGTCCTGACCGGCTGTACAAGAACAGTAATACCCCAATGCTTGCCGCCCTCTCACGTTGCACCATGGCCATGGCCGGTTGGATTTAAGCGGTGCTCGCCGTTAAGGGGAGCCTTGCGCTCGCGGGGCAGGACTTCAATTGTGGGATATATCCCTGTATGGCATTTTCACCGTACGGTGTCAAGGATTATTTTCCTCTTTCATCCGGCTAATTTTTCTCCGCCACCGCCGCCGCGATCAGCGCCTTGGCCTCCGGGCTGTTCCATTCCGCCGGTCCCAGCAAGCGGCCCAGTTCGCGGCCCTGCCGGTCTATGAGCAGTGTTGTCGGCAACCCCGGGGCCTGCAGGGCATCAAGCGCGGTCGCGTCCTCGTCAATGTAGAGCGCAAGCGCATCAGCCCCCACTTCCTTCAGGAAGGCTTCCGACGCGGCCAGCCCCTTGAGATCAAGGCTGAGCGCCACCACCTGAAAGTCGCTTCCGCCCATTTCCTTCTGCAGCGCATTGAGCCCCGGCATTTCCTTGCGGCAGGGCGCGCACCATGTGGCCCACAGGTTCAGCAGCACCACGCGCCCCTCGAACGCCTTGAGCGTCACATCCTTCCCCGCAGCATCCTTGAAGGAGATGGCGGCAACCGGCGGCTTTTCCGGCTTGACGATGAACCCGGCAACGTTGCCCTTCGCCAACGGGCTGAGCGGTGATGTGACGGCAACCGGCGGCGCGGCGGCTGGCGTCAGCACGAAATAGGCGGCAATCGCTATGATGGCGGTGAGGCCTAAGGCCATGACTGCCAGCAGCAGGGGTTTTTCGTTTGGTATCAGGGGCATTCATCGCTAAAAGTGGTGCTCCAAAAAGGGTTGTCCGATGACGAACAAGATGTGGGGCGGCAGGTTTTCTTCAGGGCCTGACGCCATCATGCAGGAAATCAATGCCTCGATCAGCTTCGACAAGCGCTTCGCCGCGCAGGATATCGCGGGCTCGAAGGCGCATGCCGCCATGCTGGCAGATCAGCGCATCATCTCCAAGGCCGACGCGCGCGAAATTAGGCGGGGCCTCGATCAGGTGCAAGCCGAGATCGAAGGGGGTAAGTTCACCTTTTCGTCAGCGTTGGAAGACATTCACATGAATGTCGAAGCGCGGCTGAAGGATGTGATCGGCGCAGCCGCTGGCCGGCTGCACACCGCGCGTTCCCGCAATGATCAGGTGGCGACCGATTTCCGCCTCTATATCCGCGATTGCTGCGACCATCTGGATGGCCAGATTGCCGGCCTGCAGAAGGCGCTGGCCGAAAAGGCGGCAAACCACGCGGCCACCATCATGCCGGGCTTCACCCATTTGCAGGTGGCGCAACCTGTCACCTTCGGCCACCATCTGCTCGCCTATGTCGAAATGCTGGGGCGTGACCGTTCTCGCCTTGCGGACGCGCGCACCCGCATGAATGAATGCCCGCTGGGTGCTGCAGCACTTGCCGGAACCTCCTTCCCCATAGACCGTAACGCCACCGCCAAGGCGCTGGGGTTTGACAGGCCCACGCGCAATTCAATGGATAGCGTGGCGGACCGTGATTTTGTGCTCGATCTTCTTTCCGCCGCCGCCATCTGCGCCACGCATCTGTCACGGCTGGCGGAGGAAATCGTCATCTGGTCATCAAGCCAGTTCGGTTTCATCAAACTGTCAGACAAGTTCACCACCGGCTCATCCATCATGCCGCAGAAGCGCAATGCCGATGCGGCAGAGCTGGTGCGCGCCAAGCCCGGCCGCATCATCGGCGCGCTGACCTCACTGCTCATCGTCATGAAGGGGCTGCCGCTCACCTATTCGAAGGACATGCAGGAAGACAAGGAACCGGCTTTTGATGCCATCGACAATTTGTCGCTGGCGCTCGCCGCAACTGCCGGCATGATCAGGGACATGGAGCCGAACAAGGATCGCATGCGCGAAAGCGCCAAATCCGGCTATTCAACGGCCACTGATCTTGCTGACTGGCTGGTGCAGAACCTCAACATGCCATTCCGCGACGCGCACCATGTCACCGGCTCGCTCGTGGCATTGGCCGAAAAGAAGAAATGCGACTTGGCCGAGCTTTCACTGGCCGACTTGCAATCAATCGAAAAGCGCATCAGCAAGGATGTATTCCGTGTACTGACGGTTGAAGCCTCTGTCGCCTCGCGCAAGAGCCTCGGCGGCACGTCGCCCGTCAATGTGGCGCGTGAAGCCAGGCGCTGGCTGAAAAAACTGGGTTGAAGGAGAAACCATGAAAACCATCGCCACCATCGTTCTCGTGCTCGCCCTTGCGGTCAACCGTTTCGGCCTGCGGCCGCAAAGGCGATCCGGAAGCCCCTACCTTCACCCAAGCCCAGTGACCCATGCATCATTTTGAATATCGTGACGGCATCCTGCATGCCGAAGATGTGAGCCTTGCGGCCATCGCCGCGGAAATCGGCACGCCTTTCTACTGCTATTCAAGCGCCACGCTGGAACGCCACTACCGCGTCATGGATGAAGCCTTCAAGGGCGCCGACCATCAGATTTTCTACGCCATGAAGGCCAATTCCAACCAGGCGGTCATCCGCACCATGGCGGCGCTGGGGGCGGGCATGGATGTCGTCTCGGAAGGTGAATTGCGCCGCGCGCTCGCCGCCGGCGTGCCGGGACGCAAGATCGTGTTTTCCGGCGTCGGCAAGACAGCGCGTGAAATGGCGCTGGCGCTGAAGGAAGGCGTTGCCTGCTTCAACATTGAATCCGAGCCCGAGATGGAGCTGCTCAGCCAGATTTGCCAGCGCACCGGCCAGCGCGCGCAAATCTCCATCCGCGTCAACCCGGATGTTGATGCCAAGACCCACGCCAAGATCACCACTGGCAAGTCCGACAACAAATTCGGCATTTCCTTCGCCCGCGCCCGCGAGGTTTATGCCCGCGCCGCCCTGCTGCCGGGGCTGGAAGTCGTCGGCATCGACATGCACATCGGCAGCCAGATCACCACGCTGGAGCCTTTCGAGCAGGCCTTCAAATTGATGGCGGAACTGACCGTGGCGCTGAAGGCCGATGGCCACTCCATCCGCCATCTCGACCTTGGCGGCGGCCTGGGCGTGCCTTACCGCGGCACCAATGATGTTCCCCCGCACCCGGATGAATATGCCGCCATGGTGAAGCGCACGCTCGGCCACCTCGGCCTTAAATACATGCTGGAGCCCGGCCGCATGATCGTCGGCAACGCCGGCGTGCTGGTGACGCGCGTCATCTATGTCAAGAACACCGAGGGCAATCACTTCGTTGTGCAGGACGGCGCCATGAACGACTTGATCCGCCCAACGCTCTATGACGCCTACCACCATATCCAGCCGGTCAAGGAAGATACGGGCGACGGTGCAGTGATGCGTGCAGACATCGTGGGGCCAGTGTGCGAGACAGGCGATTACATCGCCAGGGACCGCAAAGTGCCGGCTTTCGAACAGGGTGACTTGCTGGCGGTGATGACGGCTGGCGCTTATGGCGCGGTGCAATCTGGCACCTACAACAGCAGGCCGCTGGTGGCGGAAGTGCTTGTAAAAGGCGGCAATTGGGCGCTCGTCCGCCCGCGCCAGACCTATGAGGAACTGATCGGGCTGGACCAGTTGGCCCCCTGGCAGGATTGACCCCCAACCTCTTCATAATGTGATCACTTTCCGCAGGCAGCCTCGCCATAAATCATGTTAACTTGAGTGCAATGAAACCACTGACGACCCCGCAGATCGACCGCAAGATCAGCCTCTCCAGCCTCGGGCTGTTGTGGGAACGGCTATGGTCGGCCCTGTGCTGGCCGCTGACCTTCACCATGGCGTTGTTTGCGCTCGTTTATTCTGGCCTGCTGCTCTGGCTGCCCGCCTATCCCCGGCTCGGACTGATCATCGGCCTCGCATTCATCGTCTTGTGGTCGGCCAGGCACCTGCCCTCTGTCCGCCTGCCAACGCGCGCCGAAGCCATGCGCCGCATCGAGCAGGCCTCTTCGCTTTCCAACCGCCCCATAAGTTCGGCGAGGGACAAGCTGGCAGCGCCGCTCGCCGATGAAACGTCCGAAATGATCTGGCAAGAACACAAGCGCCGCGAGTGGTCGAAGCTTGGCAATGTCACGGTTCCCGTGCCGCGCTCTTCCTGGCGCGATATTGACCCCGCAAGCTTTCGCAATGCTGCGGCGCTGGCACTCCTCGCCGCTGTCATTCTAGGCCCCGGCAACAGCCTGACGCAGACCTTGCAGCAGCCGGCGCTGGCCGCCGCCGCGACCGCCGAGGCCTTGTCGATTGACGCATGGCTCAGGCCGCCAGCTTACACCGGTCAGAAGCCGCTGCTTCTCACCAGCCCCGCCCAGAAGTTGGCGCTTGAGCAGAACCCGGTGATCACCGTACCGGAGAATTCCCGCCTCACGCTGCGGGTGCAGGGAGCAAATCAGCCTCGCCTTGTCTTCTTTGATTTTGCCGGTGGCAATGTCGAACTGAAGGACGTCGTCGCCCGCACGCGTGTTTCAGGCAAGGCGTTTGAAGCCGATATCGATCTCAAGTTGCCCACAAGCGTGCGGCTGATGGATGGTGACAAGACGCTGGCCAGTTGGTTCATCAATCTCACGCCCGACCATGCCCCGATTGTCGCAATCACTGCGCCACCCGAAGCCGGTTCTTCCGGCGCACTCACCCTCAAATGGAAAGCGACAGACGATTACGGCGTCAGCAAGGTGACAGCGGCGATAGACTTGGCTGACGAACAGGATGACGGCACAGGCTTTGAAGGCAACGGCGTATTCCTCTTCGATGCGCCAAAGCTGCCGGTAACTTTGCGCAAGCGTAGCCCGAAGGAAGAGCAAGGCACAACAACATCGGACCTGACAGCCCACCCTTGGGCTGGGCTCAACATTACCCTCACCCTCACCGCCGAAGATGGCGCCAAGCAATCCGCCAACAGCGAGGTAAAGACCTTCCGCCTGCCGGAACGCCTGTTCACCCGTCCTATGGCGCGGGCCCTCGTCGAGCAGCGCAAGGCGCTGATCATGGATACCGACAACGCCGATCAATCCACTCGCCTGCTGGAGACCATGCTGCTTTACCCGGCAGGTTTGTTGGAGCGCACCGGAACCCACATCGCGCTGGCAGGCGTTGTCTCACAGCTCCGCAATGTGGAAAGCCGTGAAGATTATGAAGCCGTTGTTGGTGAGCTGTGGAAGATCGCTGTCCTGATCGAGGACGGCGAACTCGGCACCGCACGCGACCAGCTGGAGCAGGCGCGCCGCGCGCTGGAGGATGCTATCCGGAACGGCGCTTCGCCCGAACAATTGAAGCAGGCGATGGACAAGCTGCGCAAAGCGATGGACCGTTACCTCAGCGAAATGTCGCGCCAGGCGCGGCGCAACCAAGCCCAGCGCGGCCAGCAGCAGCAACAGAACAACGCCGGCCGCACGCTGCGCCCCGAAGATTTGCGCAAGATGCTCGACCAGATCGAGAAGATGGCCCAGGGCGGAGCTCGCGAGCAGGCGCAAGATATGCTGTCGCAGCTCGACCGCATGCTCAAGAACCTGCAGATGGCGCAACCCCAGCCAGGCGATGGCCAGCCGAGTGAAGGCCAGCGGGCTCTCGACAAGCTGTCTGAAATGATGGGCAAGCAAAAGCAGCTGATGGATGAAACCCAGCGCGGCGAACCGCAAGGCGGCGGCCAGGAAAACGGACCTCTCGACCAGGAAGGCGATGACCCCGGCAACCGTAGCGGCAACCGCGGTGCGGGTTCGCTCGAAGGCCGCCAGGGCGACCTGCAGGACATGCTCAACCAGATGCTGGGCGAGCTCGGCCAGAATGGCATTCAGGTGCCGCCGTCACTGGGCGATGCCGGCCGCAACATGGGCGATGCGCGCCGCTCGCTCAAGGATGGCGAGAAGGGTGCAGCGCTTGGCAGCCAGGGCGAGGCGCTGCGCAAGCTGCGTGAAGGTGCGCGTGAACTGTCGCGCCAGATGCAGCAGAACCAGGGCAACCAGAATGCCCAGGGCCGCGATGGTGAGGGTGTTGGCAACGAGAATGACCCTCTCGGCCGGCCGCTGCCTAGCGATGCCGAGCAGCGCGGCCCGGACAAGGACATGGTGCCGACCGAACAGAGCCTCAGGCGCGCCCAGGAAATTCTGCAGAACCTGCGTGACCGCGCCAACATGCCGGAGCTTCCGGAAATCGACCGCGACTACATCGACAGGTTGTTGCGCGGATTGTTCTGACCAGTTTCGCTCCCTCCGCAATTGCATGTTTACGATCCAGCAGCGGAATGTTCGTCCAACCACCACGAATCCATATTGTGAAGTCCATTCGGGGCCGCTAGTGTGCCACCGTTCTACGGCGGAACTTTCCCAGCAAGAGGTAGTCTTGCACCACTGCTTGTGAAGTGTGTGGGCAACATTGGAGAGCTTCATGCCAAATACGATTCTCGGAACAATCAACGGCGAAACTTTGCTCGGCACTCTGGCGGACGATATCGTCGCCGCACTTGCCGGTGTTGATACGATCTATCTTGATGGCACAAACGGCTCCGTTGATGGCGGCAACGACCTCGTTCGCGGCGGCGATGGCGACGATGTGGTTTTCGCAGGCAGCGGCAACGATCAACTGCGCGGTGACGCAGGGTCTGACATCATTCACGGCGGCCTCGGCGACGATCTCATCCTCGGTGACAGCGGCAACCCGGGTCTTGTGGGCCAAGGTGACGACATACTCTACGGCGATGGCGGCAACGACACGATCTACGGCAATGGCGGCAACGACTCGCTTTATGGCGGCGATGACAATGACGCGCTGTCTGGCGGCCTTGGCGACGACATTCTGGATGGCGGCTCTGGCAACAACACGGCGCTCTACCAGAACAGCATCGGAGGCGGTGAACGTCAGCCTGTTCTTTGGCACGTCCAGCGGCGCACTGGGATCGGATACGCTTGTCAATATCCAGAACGTCATTGGCGGCGACTTCAATGATGCCATCGCTGGCGATGCTGCAGACAACAAGTTGTGGGGAGGCGCTGGCAACGATGGCATCCGCGGCGCTGGCGGCAATGACGAAATCTATGGTGGCGATGGCAATGACAATCTCATCGCCGGTCTTGGCAACGACAAGGTCTACGGCGATGCTGGCCGTGACATCATCAATGGCAATGATGGCGATGACCTGATCGTGGGTGGCGGCAGGAAATGACGCCATGCGGGGCGGCGCCGGAGCCGACATCTTCGCATATCTTGACATCGGCGATGCCGGGTTGACCCAGTCCACACGCGACTCGGTTCTTGATTTCGAAGTCGGGATTGATCAGTTCGACCTGTCCGCCTTCGCCCTCACCTACGGAGCAGCCTCCACCATTGCAGTCGCAGCAGGCGGCGGCGGAGCGCCCAACTGGTACCTCGTCACCGTGGATGCGGATAGTAACGGCGCGAATGACTTCGTGATCAGCGTCACCACAACAGGCGGTGTGCTGAGCGCGACTGATTTTATCCTGGTGTAGGATAGCAGCAATTGCGGAACGACACGGCCTGGCAGGACACCTGCCGGGCCGCTATTGCTCTATCAGTCCCTGACGATATGGCCGACGAACGGTAGCTCGCGGAACTGGTGCGCCATGTCCATGCCGTAGCCGACAACAAACTTGTCAGGGCAGACAAATCCGCAGAAATCCGACTTGATGTTGGCGGCAAGGTGCCCCGGCTTGTCGAGCAGCACGGCTGTCAGCACGTTGTTGGCGCCGCGCGCCATCAGCAGGTCCTTGGCGAAGGCAAGCGTGCGGCCTGACTCGAGAATGTCATCCACCAGCATCACATCGCGGCCCTTCACCTCTGTCGAGATGTCGCGCAGGATCTCCACATTGCCTGATGAAACGGTGGCATCGCGGTAGCTGGCCAGCATCATGAAATCAACTTCAGGCGATAGCCCCGCATGATGCATGGCGCGAATAAGGTCTGCCGCAAAAATGAAGCTGCCCTTGAGCACCGGCACAACCAGCAAGTCACGCGGTTTGCGCGCGGCAATTTCCTGCGCCAGCACTTTGATGCGGGCGGCGATGTCTTCAGTTGAATAGAGGACCGCGATGCGGTGCCCGTCGATGGTGATTTCACTCATGCTCAGGGTTTTGAGCCGATTTCGTCCGCATGTGCAAAGCGAATTTGCAGCTTTTTCGCAGATTCCGGCGGCGAGGCGACGCGGGTGACGAAGCTGGTCGCCTCTCCCGGCTTCAAAGGCCGCGCGCTCGTATCCAGCGTCCAGTGATAAACTTCCTGGCCGGCCCCATCGACAAGCGCAAATCGCAGCCACGGAATTTTCTTCTCGTTGCCGCTGATATTGCCCACTTCGCCCCTGACCGAGAGAACCCGCGTGCCATCGACAATGGCGTGCTGCTGCTCCAGCCTGCGAATGTCGAGACCATAGACATTGATGGCGTAGCCCACTTTTTCGTAGGCCTTGATGGTAATCGGCGCTATTTTCACAACCTGCACCGGGAAGGCTGCCGCAGCCGCAATCGGCGTTGCGGCGAGTGCGCCAAGGATGGCCCAGCCGCGTAGCTTCTTGAGCCGGCGGGCGCGCTTCTCGCGGAAGGCCTGTTGCGCCAGCCGCGAGGCTTCGACCAGCCGTTTTACCTCTATCTCGGCATCGGGGCCGGGCTCGATCACTGCAGGCAGATTGCGCGACGGCTGTTGTCGGGGCGTCACGTCATAAACTTCGATGGCGCGGGCTTCTATCGCCCTTGGTTCTGCGATGGCTTTCTCGATCCAGTTGTGACCGCAGGCAGAACAGCATAGCGCCAACGCCTCGCTTCTCCGCCAGTTCTCCGGTGGAGCATAGCGGGCATGGCAGGTAGGGCAGGAAATCATCATGCTGAAATCATAAAATCCGCTGATTCGGGTGGGAGTCAGCAAGCCAGTGACAGGGTCTTCCTGTCATCCCGCAACAGGGTTAACGAGGCGTTAAGGCGGTTCGTGGTGAGTGACAGAGAAGGAGACTTGGCAGTGCGGTTGGAGAGCGTTGGCCTGCGCTATGGCGAGGGGCCGGAAATCCTGAAGGACATAAGTTTCCGGCTGCAGCCGGGCGCCTTCTGCTTTCTCACTGGCGCCTCGGGCGCTGGCAAGACCTCGCTGCTGCGCCTGTTGTTTCTCGCCCTCAAGCCGACGCGCGGCATCATCAATATCTTCGACCAGGATGTATCGCAACTGTCGCGCCGCGACTTGCCGCTAATGCGCCGCCGCATTGGCGTGGTGTTCCAGGAATTCCGCCTGCTCGACCATCTGACCACCTTCGACAATGTGGCGCTGCCGCTGCGCGTTTCCGGCCAGCGCCCTGAACACTACCGGGCCGACGTGATGGACCTTCTCGGCTGGGTCGGCCTCGCGCACCAGGCACATTCCTATCCGCCGGTACTCTCCGGCGGTGAGAAGCAGCGCGCCGCCATCGCCCGCGCCGTCATCTCCAAGCCGGAATTGCTGCTCGCCGATGAACCGACCGGCAACGTCGACCCCGTCCTCGCCAAGCGCCTGCTGCAACTGTTCGTCGAACTCAACCGCCTCGGCACCACGGTTTTTGTGGCGACCCATGACCAGAAGCTCATCTCGCAGACCAAGGCGCATGTGCTGCACCTCGACAAGGGGAGGCTGCGAGCAGCATGAGCGAGATGGACCTTGCACCGCCTGGCGCCATCATCCCGCCCGAAGCCGCACCGCTGCGCGCGCTTACGGTGACCATGACGGTGATGTGCTATCTCGCCTGCCTCGCCATCGGCGCGCTCATCCTCATCAATGCGGCGGTCAACAGCTGGACCAGCGGCCTCTCCCGCGAAGTAACGGTGCAGGTGCGCCAGTTGAAGGATGTGGACATCGAACAAGAGGTGACCACAGCTTTGACGCTGCTCAAGGATGCGCCCGGCATCCTGAATGTCGAAGCGCTCAACAAGGCCGCCGCCGCCAAGCTGCTGGAGCCATGGCTCGGCACCAGCAAACTGGAGGACCTGCCCATTCCTCGCCTTATCCGCGTCACCATCGACGAAACAGCTCCTCCGGATTTCGTTGCGCTCGAAGCGCAACTGGCCGCGAGTGTGAAGGGGGCAGCGCTAGACACGCATCGCCGCTGGCAGGCGGAGATGACACGCATGGCCTCTGCCCTTTCCACCCTCTCGCTTGCCATCCTCGCTCTCATCTGCCTCTCCACTGTAGCCATGGTGGTGTTTGCCACCCGCACGGTTCTCGATGCCAATCGCCCTGTCGTCGATGTGCTGCATTTGGTTGGCGCCAAGGATGGCTACATCGCCCGCCAGATCGACCGGCGCTTCCTCGCCACCGGCCTCACCGCCGGGCTGCTTGGCGTCAGCCTTGGCATTCTCACATTCCTGTTGCTCGGCTTCAGCGGCACGGCAGGCGCAGGCGGCGTGGCCGATGCAGCGCGTGGGCTTCTGTTCGGCCGGGGCGAGACAACGTCTGTGGAACTATGTTGCCTTCCTCAGCGTGCCGGTGATTGCGACATTGATCTCTCTCATCACTTCCCGCCTTGCCCTCATCCGCATGTTGGGGAGTGTGCTGTGATCGCGCTGCGCTCACTCCTCTTCAATGCCGTGTTCTATGTGAACCTCGTGCTGTTTCTTGTCGTGTTCTCACCGGTATTTCTGCTGCCGCGGAGCTATGGCATCGCAGCCCTCAAGCTCTGGGCTTCGACATCGCTATGGTGGCTGCGCATCGTCTGCGGCACGCACATGGAAGTGCGTGGACTGGAACATTTGCCCAAAGGACCGCTGCTCATCGCCGGCAAGCACCAATCCTTCTGGGAAACTTTCGCCATTCTGCCGCTGCTGGATGACCCCTGCATAGTGATGAAGCAGGAGCTGGGGTGGGTACCGCTATTCGGCTGGTACATTCCGAAGTTCCGCATGATCCGCGTGGCGCGCGATGCAGGTTCGAAGGCGATGCGCAAGCTGATGGCTGATGGTCGGCATGAGCTGGAGGCCGGACGGCAGATCGTCATCATGCCGGAAGGAACCCGCGCCGCGCCCGGCGCAGCGCCTGACTACAAGCCGGGAGCAGCAGCGCTTTATGCCGCCTTGGGATGCCCCTGCCTGCCTTTCGCTTTGAACTCCGGCCTGTTCTGGCCGCGCCGCAAGTTCCTCCGCCTGCCCGGAACCATCGTGCTTGAATTCCTCCCCGTCATCCCCGCAGGCCTGCCGCGCAAGCAGTTTCAGGAGCGGCTGCAGGACAGCATCGAAACCGCCACCAACCTGTTGCTCCAAGAAGGCGGTCATTGGGTACAAAAAGAGAACAATTTCTCGACTTGAACCCGGAACTGGGTTACACTCATTCCTCCATGTGAGAGTGTGCCCCCATGCAGGACCTTGCCGCCCCGCCTGTGCTTGACCCGATCTCGACCGAGATCTGGAACATGAAGTACCGCTTCCAGGAGCCGGGCGGCTCTGTGTTTGACCAGACCATGGAAGATACCTGGCGGCGCGTCGCCAATGCGGTGGCGGAAGCAGAGCCCGCCGCCAAACGCAAGCACTGGGCTGAACGCTTTTATGAAGTGCTATCGGGTTTCAGCTTCCTGCCAGCGGGCCGCATTCTTGCTGGCGCCGGCACTGGCCGCAGCGTCACCCTGTTCAATTGCTTCGTCATGGGTGCAATCGACGATTCCATGGCTGGCATTTTTGATGGGCTGAAGGAAGCAGCTCTCACGCTTCAACAAGGCGGCGGCATCGGCCACGACTTCTCTACCCTGCGGCCGCGCGGCGCACCGGTGAAGGGCGTCGGCGCTGATGCCTCCGGCCCCTTGAGCTTCATGGATGTGTGGGATTCGATGTGCAAGACCATCATGTCCGCCGGTTCACGCCGCGGCGCCATGATGGCCACCATGCGATGCGACCATCCGGATATCGAGGACTTCATCACCGCCAAGCAGGATGCCAAGCGCCTGCGCAACTTCAACCTCTCGGTGCTGGTGAGCGATGCCTTCATGGCCGCCATGCGGGCTGACCAGCAATGGCAGCTCACGTTCGATGGCAAGGTCTATCGCACCGTCCAAGCCCGCCAGCTGTGGAACCGCATCATGCAGTCGACCTACGACTATGCGGAACCTGGCGTCATCTTCATCGACCGCATCAACGCTGCCAACAACCTTGCCTATTGCGAGACCATCCACTGCACCAACCCTTGCGGCGAGCAGCCGCTGCCGGCCTATGGCGCCTGTCTATTGGGTTCCATCAACCTCGCCCGCTTTGTCGAGCAGCCATTCACCAGCGGGGCCGACATCAACCTGCCAGCCTATGAAGCGGCAATCGCTACTGCCGTGCGCTTTCTCGATGACGTTGTCGATGTCTCCAACTTTCCATTGCCGCAGCAGCGCGCCGAGGCGCTGGCCAAGCGCCGCATCGGCCTTGGGCTTACAGGGTTGGCGGATGCACTCGCCATGTGCGGCCTGCGTTTCGGTTCTCCCGCCGCTGCCGAACGCGCCGGAAAATGGGCCGAAGCCTTGAAGCTCGCGGCCTATGAGGCAAGTGCTGACCTTGCATCCGAGAAGGGCGCCTTCCCGTTGTTCAAGGCCAAGGAATATCTTGCAGGCGGCCATGCCCGCACGCTGCCTGAGGCGCTGCGCAAGCAGATTTCCAAATCCGGCCTGCGCAACGGACTGCTTACCTCGATTGCGCCGACCGGCACCATCTCGCTGCTCGCGGGTAATGTCTCAAGCGGCATCGAACCCATTTTCTCGGTCAGCTACGAGCGCAAGGTGCGCCTTGCCGATGGCGCGACCGAAACCCACCAGGTGAAGGATTATGCGGCCCGCCTCTGGCATTCGCTCAAGGGCAGGGATGAGCCGTTGCCGGAAGCCTTCGTCACCGTCGATGATCTTCAGCCTACGGATCATCTCGTCATGCAGGCGGCGGTGCAGGCCCACATTGACAGCTCGATCTCCAAGACCGTCAATGTGCCGGAGGATGCGGACTTCGCCGCCTTCCAGCAGATCTACGACAAGGCCTATGATCTCGGCCTCAAGGGCTGCACCACTTTCCGCCCCAACCGGGTGACGGGATCGGTTCTATCAACCGGCAAGCCTGACCCTGCGGCAGCGGCCTTTGCCGTATTGGAACGCGAGCAGGCGCTTGCCGGCATCACCTACAAGCTGAAATGGCCGGACAGCGACCATGCCATCTACATCACCATGAACGACATCACGGTGGATGGCGAGCGCCGCCCCTTCGAGATCTTCATCAACTCGAAGAACATGGAGCATTTCGCCTGGACGGTGGCGCTCACCCGCATGATCTCCGCCGTGTTCCGCCGGGGCGGAGATGTCTCCTTCGTCGTCGAGGAATTGAAAGCGGTGTTTGATCCGCGCGGCGGCCAATGGATGGAAGGCCGCTATGTGCCAAGCCTGCTGGCCGCAATCGGCGGTGTCATCGAACGCCATATGGTGGAGATCGGTTTTCTCGACCCCTCCGACCGGCCGGCGATGACAAGGAGGCCCGAAGGCAAGCATGCCGCCTGCCCGCGTTGCGGCGAATATGCGCTGGTGTTCCAGGAGGGTTGCTCTACCTGCCTGTCCTGCGGATTTTCGAAATGCAGTTAAAAATATCTCTTGCAAATCGGAACAGTTTGTTCTATATTTGTTCTCATGCTGATCCAAGGTTTTCCATTCCCCACCAAACTTCCCGGCGACCCCGCCGGGGCTGACCGTTTCTGGTACTGGCGCGGCGCTTCAGGCCGCAAATACATCCACTCCATCTATGCTTGGGGTGCATGTCCTCCGCTCCCCGGCGCCGTCTATGTGGCGGTGAAGCGCCACGGCAGCTTGCGCACCGTCATTGCGGTGAGCCGTTTCTCGCCAGTCTGGGATGATGCGTTCCGCGCCTTCCGCGAACTCGATGCGGATGAAGTGCATGTGCATCTGCTGGCCCGCAATTCCGCTCATGCCGATATGGTGCTGGCCGACCTCACTTCCGCCTTCACGGCAGACGAGGAACTGCCGCGTCACCTCGAAACCAAGTCGGCCTGGCGGGTCGCTGCATGATATCAATCGAGCGCAGTTACAACCTGCTCGAGATAGTCATCCTGCACCTGAAATTCCCTGAGGTGCGCCACCGTGTTCTTCACATAGTCGGCGCACGAGCCAGCAAGGCCAACGCCTTGCCTTACATAATGCAGCGTTTCCTCGAGCGTCAGCTTGCCTGCATACTGGCTGTGATTTGCATCCACGACATAGGTGAGCGCCTGCGCCACCTCGCCTGTATCCTGCAGGCAAACATCAACCGTCTTCTCGATATAGACGTAACCGATCTGCTCGCGCTTGCGCAGGTAGGAGAGCACGCCCTCCCACGCCGCCGGCTCGACCGCAAAGGCCTTGCCGGTGCAGGCGCCGCCGTGATCAAGCGCCAGCACAAGGCCCGGCTTCTCTGCCGTGCCGCGATAGTGATGCGAGAACATGCAGAGCGAGCGGTGATAACCCGTCGAGCACGGCAATGTGTTCCGTGACGAAAGGAAATCCCGGATTCCACATGAGGGACCCGTAGCCAAAAACCCAGTGCCGCTGCATGATGGCTGTTTAACCGAAACTCAAAAGGCTTGGCAGGGAAAAATGACGAAATCGACGCGACCGCCGCGATCCGTCATCGTTGCAATCGCGCTGCTTGCCTTTCTTGCAGTTGGCTGGAGCATCTACTGGTATGCCTTCCGCGCCAAGCTGCAGGGCGATGTGGCTGAGTTCCGCGAAACCCTTGCAGCAATTGGCACGCCGCTGAGCTGCGCCGAGGAGACGTGGAAGGGCTTTCCCTTCCGCTACGAGTTTACCTGCGGAACACTGAACCTGCGGGGCGAGTACGACGGCCGCCCCGTGCAGGTTGGCGCTTCCCGTCTGCAGCTGGTCATGCAGGCCTACAACCCGTTTCATATCATCGCCATTCTTGATGGTCCGACTACGCTGAACGGACATCTCATCGCGCATGAGACAGCGCGCGGCTCGCTGGTCTATGACACGCACGGCAACTGGGACACCGCACTCGAAGTGCCGATGTTCAAGCTGGCGGAAGCCGGCGATGCAGAGCTGGTGAAACTGTTTGCCCGTGTGAAGGACGGCAAGCTGCAAATTGCCGCCAATGCCGATGCCCTCAAACTCGCCATTCCCGATGCTCCGCCGATCAGCAGCGCCGCGATCATGGCGGAAACCGATGCGGCCCTGCTGGCAAGCCCGGACCCGTTGGGCCAGGCTGCCAACTCAGCAACGCAACTCACCATCACGACCTTGAAGGCGGACCTTCCAACTGTCACCATCACTGCAAGCGGGAGCCTCTCTCTGGATAGAGACCGCAAGTTGAACGGCAAGCTCGCCAGCGAGGTAAGCGACCTAGATGCGCTAATGGCGCTGCTTGCCCCCCGGCTGAAACTCAGCGAGCAGGAAGTGGCGGCGGCCAAAACCGTCATCGGCCTCATCGGCGGCGGCGCCGGAAAGTTACGCAAGATTGACGTGATCGCCAAAGCGGGAGAGCTCTACTTCGGCCCCTTCAAGATTGCCGATGTGCCGCCAATCGAATGATTACCCACGCACCAGAGGCCTAGTCATGCAGGTAGGGCCGCCTTCGCCCTTGCGGCTGATTTCATAGCCTTTGTAGACATCAACCTTGACGCCGGCATCGCGCATGCGTTGCTCGGTAACGGGGTTGCCTTCCACCATCAGCGCATGTCGCGGGCCGAGCGCCAGCACATTGCAGCCCATGGTGTGGAACTCTTCCTCCGGCACTTCGATGAAGCCGATGCCGCGCGCCTGCAGGAACTCCACCTGCCGCGCCGCCATCAGCGGCAGATAGACAACCGCAAGGTCATGATCGAGCGGGCTGAGGCATGACATCAAGTGGAACACATCGGAGACGTTCCCTTGAAGTGCGGCATGTCGAAAGACACGATCTCCACATCATCGCCCGCAAGGTTGGCGAGCTGGTTGATGCCCTCAAGATTGGTGCGGTAGCCGATGCCGGCAATCAGCGTGTGGCGGTCAATCCATACAAGGTCGCCGCCTTCAAGCTTGCCGTCGCCGGTGATTTCACCTGCGACAGGGAAGCCAAGTTTCTCGAGCGTGGCGGCATTGACCTCCGCCTCGCGCCGCCGTTGCGGCTTGCCCATGCGCGGCTTCACCAGCCCGCGCGGCGTCACCACCAGCGCATCATGCGCGTAAAGGGAATCAAGCGTCATCCCCTCCGCAACTGGCAGTTTGATGACGTCAGCACCGGAGGCTTTTAGCAATTCTTCAAAGCGCTGATACTCACGGCGTGCGCCCTCAAGATCAGGGCGGCTGTGATAGTTGAGGTCGCGCCATTCCGCATCAATCTTGGCATCGCTCTGGAACGCCGCATTGGCATCGCGGATGGCGACAGTCTTGAGCTGCCCCCAGTTGTTGAAACTGCCGAAATCCATGTGCCTCACCTGCGCCTGATAGCGAATACAAATATTTCGCCCTGCTTTTCTTGCGATAGCAGCGCGTGCCCCTGCTCGTTGCAGAAGTGCGGAATGTCGATAGCAGCCATGGGATCATCAGCCAAGATGGTGAGAATCTCACCACTCTGCATGGCTTCCAGCCGTTTGCGCGCCTTGAGCACCGGCAAGGGGCACAGCAGACCTTGGAGGTCCATCGCCTCCCCGCTATGATAGGTAGGTGTCTCAACCGTTTCCGGAGTTTTCATGCCGCCACTCATGACAAAGGCCCCGTTCAAAGGCAAGGTGCGCCAGCTGCTGAGCGGCGCTTCTCGCCAGGCGGGCCTCGAAAAGAAGGAGGCCGGAAGCCTCACCCTCACCTTCGATGGCATCGAAGGCGATTGCCACACCGGGTTGACGCGGCCCGCCGATGTTCGCACCCTCATGCTCTACAAGCGCGATACGCCGATCCGCAATGTGCGCCAACTCACCCTCGCTTCCGTTGAGGAGCTGCACCAGGTGGCGCAGGCCATGGCCATCCCGCAGCTCAAACCGGAGTGGTTGGGAGCCAACGTGCTGGTTGAAGGCATAGCGGATTTCACCCTGCTGCCGCCGTCCACCCGCCTGCAATTCACCTCCGGCGCCACCATTGTCATCGACATGGAGAACCTGCCCTGCCGCCAGGTGGCAGATGTTGTGGCCCGCCACTATCCCAAGAACAGCAAGAGCCTGGTTGCATCCGCCATGCACAAGCGCGGCGTTACCGCGTGGGTGGAGCGGGAGGGAACAATCAACGCCGGAGACGAGATCACCCTGTTCCTGCCGCCTAGCCGGCTCTACCCGCACGCAAGTGCATGAGGATTGCTGGCGTCATTATTGCCGGTGGCAAATCCTCCCGCATGGGGGGGTATGAAAAGTCCTTCCTTCCGCTCGCCGGCAAACCGTTGCTTGCCCATGTGATCGAGCGGCTGCGTCCGCAGGTGCATGCCCTCGCCATCAACGCCAATGGCGATCCCGCCCGCTTCGCGCCATTTGGCTTGCCGGTGATAGCCGACCGACTGGACATCGGAACGCCGCTTGCAGGACTTGAGGCGGCCTTCGCCTGGGCTGCTGGGCAACAGGCCGAATGGCTGCTTACAGCACCTTCCGATGCACCGCTGCTGCCGGATGACCTCGCAGCCCAGCTTGCAGTACATCCGCCTGCGATTGCCGAGAGCCGGGGTCAGGCGCACTACCTCACCGGGCTGTGGCCCGTCTCGCTGCAGGCCAGGCTGCGCACGGCCATGGAGGTGGATGAGTTGCGCGCCGTCAAGAGATGGGTGGACCTATGCGGGGCCCGGAGAGTGATCTGGGATACGGCGGAAGGCCCCGACCCCTTCCTCAACATCAACAGCCCGCAAGACTTGGCAGACATTGCAGCCAAGATGGAGCTGCCGCATGCATGACCACAAGGTAATCGGCGTGGCGGGCTTCAAGAACGCCGGCAAGACCACGCTGGTTGAACGGCTGGTGGGTGAGCTTATCAGCCGCGCGGTTACCGCATTTCCACCGTCAAGCATGCGCATCATTCCTTCGACATTGACCATGAGGGGCGTGACAGCTTCCGCCATCGCAAGGCGGGCGCTTCCGAAGTGGCAGTCGTCTCCCAAAGCCGCTGGGCCATCGTGCATGAATCGCGCGGCGATGCGGAACCCACACTTGATGACATTCTTGCCAAGCTGCAACCCTGCGACCTTGTCATCATCGAAGGCTACAAGCGCGATGTGCATGACAAGATCGAGGTGCGCAATCTTGAACTTAACCATCCGAAGCTGGCGGGTGATGATCCGACCGTTGTTGCCATTGCCGCAAACGGACCTATTGCGGAAGCTCCCGTGCCGGTGTTCAACCGTGACGATGTGGCCGCCCTGGCGGATTTCATCATTCGGCATGTGAGGCTCGCATGACTGCAGACGATGTCGTTTCCTTCTGGATGCAGGCAGGCCCTGCTCGCTGGTTCACCAAGGATGCCGCCTTCGATGGCGCTCTCGCCGTGCGCTTCGGCGAGGCGCTGACAGCGGCTCGGCACGGCGTGTTTGACGATTGGGCAGAAACGCCTGAAGGGGCATTAGGTCTCGTCCTCCTTCTCGACCAGGTATCACGCAATATCCACCGCGGCTCGCCGCTTGCGTTTGCAGCCGATGCACGCGCCCTGCGGCACGCACGAAGTGCCATCTCACGCGGCTTTCATTTCCGCATGCCCGCGCCACAGGCCATGTGGCTGCTCATGCCATTCGAACATGCTGAGGATATCGACGCCCAGCATCGCTGCGTCGCCCTGTTTGCCACCATCGGCCTTTCCGAAATGGTGCCTTGGGCCAAGCTGCATCTCGACATCATCGCTAAGTTTGGCCGCTTTCCACATCGCAACAAGGTTCTGGGCCGCACCTCGACAGCAGCGGAGCTGGCATTCCTGGCTGCGGGCGGCTTTGCCGGATGAGGCGGGCAGGACCCACAGATGTGAGCGCAGTTCGCACGCTGACCCGCGCCGCCTATGCCAAATGGGTTCCCGTCATTGGCCGCGAGCCCAGGCCCATGACGGCGGATTTTGATGCGGCAGTCCGCAATCACTGGATTGACCTCGAAGAGCAGGGAACGATGCTCGTTGGCCTCATCGAAATGATCCCGGCGGAAGGCCACTTGATCATTGAAAATCTCGCCGTTGCCGAGATAGCTCAACGGCGAGGCCTTGGCGCGAGGCTGCTGGCCCATGCGGAGAGGATTGCAAGAGAGGCGGGCTTTCCTGAAATCCGGCTCTATACCAATGCCGCCTTCACCAGCAACCTCACCTTCTATTCCGGGCATGGTTACCGCGAAACCACTCGCACGGCGCTGGCGGATGGCGGCAGCATGGTGCACTTCGCAAAGCCTGTGTCGTAATCCGCTTCATCCCGGTCGCTCCGTTTCACCCCTGTTGAATTCGGCTCACTATTGTGCGCACCATCGGATTTCGGTCTCCAAGGGTAGGTCCATGAAAACACATGCGCGCGTTGTCGTCATCGGTGGCGGAGTAGTGGGCGTTTCGACGCTTTATCATTTGGCCAAGAAGGGCTGGAGCGATGTCGTCCTCATCGAGCGCAAGGAGCTGACTTCCGGCTCCACCTGGCATGCAGCGGGTCTGCTGCCGCTTTTCAACATGTCCTACTCGGTTGGCCAGATTCACAAATATTCAGTCAAGTTCTACAGCGAACTGGAGCAGGAAACCGGGCAGAATGTCGGCTTCAAGAAAGTCTCCAACATCCGCCTGGCTCGACAGCCGGACCGCTGGGACGAATTCATGTACTACGCCGGCATTGCAGAAACGATTGGCATCCATGTCAACAAGCTGACGCCGAAGCAATTGAAGGAGGTCTGGCCGCTGTGCGAGACCGACGGCATCATCGGCGCCCTTCAACACCCTGATGATGGCTACATCCAGCCGGCCGACCTCACGCAGGCACTGGCCAAGGGAGCGCGCACCCGTGGCGCGGAGATTTACCGAAATACCGCCGTCATCGGCATCGAGCAGAAGCCTAATGGCGAATGGCTGGTGAAGACCGACAAAGGCGACATTACCTGTGAGCATGTCGTTTCCTGCTCCGGCAACTTTGCCCGCAAGACCGGCGCCATGGTGGGGCTCGATATTCCAGTGATACCGGTCGAGCATCAGTACATCGTCACCGAGCCGCATCCCGCGATCCGCGAACGCCAGGCCAAGGGCCTTCCCGAAATGGGCGTGCTGCGTGAGGCTGACTCAAGCTGGTACATGCGCGAGGAAAACGGCGGCCTGCTGCTTGGACCCTACGAGCATGGCGCGCCCTGCTGCTATATCGATGGCCCTTCCGACCAGAGCGAGTACGAACTGTTCCAGGAAGATCTCGACCGGCTGGCCCCGCATATTGAAACAGCCATTACCCGCGTGCCGGCCTTCGGCGAGGTCGGCATCAAGAAGGTTTACAACGGCGCCATTGCCTATACGCCAGATGGTTCACCCATCATCGGCCCGGCATGGGACAAGAAGAATTTCTGGCTCAACGAGGGCCACAGTTTCGGCGTGACTGCAGCAGGCGGCGCCGGCTGGCAGCTGGCCGAGTGGATTGTCGATGGCGAGCCGACGATTGACATGATGGGTGTTGATCCCCGCCGCTTCGGCGCTTACGCCACGCGCGGCTACCTCAAGACCAAGAACGAGGAGGCCTATGCCAACGTCTTCACACCGCACTACCCGGATGAGGAGCGCTCCGCCGCCAGGCCGCTGAAGCGCACCGCCGTACATGACCGCATGAAGGATTTGGGCGCCGTGTTTGGCTCCGTCTATGGCTGGGAAAGGCCCGGCTGGTTTGCGCCCAAGGACTATGCGCTTTCGGCCAAGGACCTGAACAGCGCCAATGTGCTGACCAACCACAATTATGCTCCGCCTACGGATGATGGCCGCGTCGTCGAGAAATGGTCGTTCCGCCGCTCCAACTACTTCATGCATGTGGGCGAGGAATGCCTCAATGTGATGAACAATGTCGGCCTTCAAGACATGTCGGCCTTCGCCAAGATGGAAGTCTCAGGCCCCGGCGCGCGTGACTGGCTGGAATCAATCCTCGCCAACAAGATTCCCAAGAAACAGGGCCGCGTCGCCCTCTGCCACATGCTGACGCCGCGCGGCGGCGTGCGCGCCGAATTCACCGTATATGAATGGGTGCCGGGCCGCTTCTACCTCGTCTCCGCTGGCGCCTTTGAGCGCCACGACCATGACTATCTGCGCAAGCTTTGCCCGACCGATGGCTCGGTTCGCCTCAACGCCATCACCACCCG
Organism: uncultured Alphaproteobacteria bacterium; assembly: GCA_963814455.1. GTDB lineage: Bacteria > Pseudomonadota > Alphaproteobacteria > Rhizobiales > Aestuariivirgaceae > Aestuariivirga. The sequence goes on from CAWFCR010000005.1 coordinate 43,180, forward strand.
CCTTGGCGTTCTCGTGCTGGCTGGCCCAAACAGCCGCAAGGTGCTGCAGAAGCTCACCGACACGGATTTGTCGAACGAGGCCTTCCCCTGGCTCTCCGGCAAGGAGATTTCCGTCGGCACCTGCACGGCGCATGCGCTGCGCGTCAACTTTGTTGGCGAGCTGGGCTGGGAATTCCACGTGCCTGTGGAGCAGCAGGTGGCGCTGTTCGATCACCTCATGGAAGCCGGCAAGGAATTCGGCATCCGCCCCTATGGCATCAAGGCCATGTCTTCCCTTTCGATCGAGAAAAGCTACCGCCTCATCCCGCGTGAATTATCCATCGAGTACTCGGCCTACGAGTCGGGGCTTGACCGTTTCGTGCATCCCAACAAAGGCCAATTCATCGGGCGGGACGCATTGGTCGCAGGCCGCGAAAGCGGGCTCAACTGGAATTTCACCACGCTTGAAGTCCATGGCATCACTGATGATTGGTCGGATGCCCGTGGTTCCGAGCCGATTTATGCAGGCGGCAAGCTGGCGGGCCGTGCCACCAACGGTGGCTTCGGCTTCCGTTGCGGCAAGTCACTGGCGCTCGCCATGATCAAGCCCGACGCCCTCAAGTCAGGCGAGCAACTGGAAATCAAGATACTGGACCGTAAGTTCAAGCTAACCCTGTTGGGTGAAAGCCCTTACGATCCAGACAATTTTAAGTTGCGCGCTTAGAGCTTTCTGACTATTCCACGCTACGCAGTCACAGGTTATTGTGACTGCGTCTTAGAGGCATTTGTGGCAGGCGAAAAACAGACTTACCAAGCTGGCGTTGTATTGGTGCTTCTTGCAACGTTAGGCTGGAGCCTCTCAGGCACTTTCGTGCGCTTCATGCCGGAACTTGACGGCTGGCAGATCAATTGCTGGCGCGGACTGTGGACCGGCATCCTGCTCTTCATCTATCTGCTGCTGACCTACCGCGGTGACGTATTCAACCGCTTCAAGGCCGTGCCTACCCCTGCATTACTCTTTTCGGCTCTTTTCTTTTCATTCGGCTCGACCATGTATGTGGCTTCGCTTGCCCTTGTTTCCACAGCAGTCGTTTCCGTCATCGGCGCCACGGCGCCCCTGGTCGCGGCATTGCTCAGCCCCTGGGTCACCAAGGAAAATCCCGGGCCCGAAGCATGGGGCGCTGCCGTGTTGGCGCTTGTGGGTATCGTGGTCATCGCCTGGGATGGCATTTCAGCAGGCCTCGGCATTGGCCTGCTGTTCGCCATATTCATCCCGATCACCTTTGCCGGCCAGACGCTGGCGCTTCGCCGTTACCGCGATGTCGACATGGTGCCGGCCATCTGCGTCGGCGGTTTCGTGTCGTTCGTCCTCGCGGGTCTCCTGGGTTTTGTTGCGGGCCACCCCGGCGGTGGCTTTGTGGTGCCGCTGCCAGACATCGGCCTGCTGGCGCTCATGGCGTTGGTGCAGCTGGCCCTGCCCCTCATCTTCTACACCTATGGGGCACGTTCGGTTCCGGCTGTCACGCTCACGCTTCTGTCCATGCTTGATGCCTTGCTAAATCCGCTATGGACCTGGCTGATCGTCAATGAACGGCCCGACAATATCGCCTTCGTTGGTGGTGGCATCATCGTCGTCGCTGTCCTGCTCTCGATCTTCGGGGCGCAGTTTTTTCGCCGCGGCAAAGCAGTTGTCGGCGAAGCATCGCTGCCGCCTGACTTGCACTAGCTCCTGCCAATGTCGCGCCGCAACGCTCATCGGTCACAATTGCTCGGCATGGCCGGGCGTTTCAGACTTTGAGGCATGGTCACCGCATGCCAATGTCTGGTCTTGCACGCAGTATCCAATGATCTACCCAGTGATCATTTGTGAGGTAAGATGATCATTCGGCCTTACGATTCCTCCGACAGCGAAGCTGTTTGGAGCATGCTAGAACCCGTGCTGCGCGCCGCAGAAACTTATGCCTTGCCATATGACTGGAGCTGCGAAGAAGCGTTGAGTTTCTGGTGCGCTCCTGAACACTCAGTTTTTGTTGCAGTCGATGGGCAAGAGGTCGTTGGCTCATATTACCTGCAACCCAACCAGAGAGGTGGCGGTTCCCATGTGGCTAATTGCGGCTTCGTGACCGCCGCCCGGGCAACTGGTCGGGGGATTGCCAGCGCCATGTGCGCTCATGCGTTGGCCTACGCCGCTGATCAGGGCTTCCGGGCCATGCAATTCAATTTTGTAGTGGCGACTAACATACGTGCCGTGGCTCTCTGGCAGCGTTTCGGCTTCGATATCATTGGAACTTTGCCCAAAGCATTCCGTCACCCGACAATGGGTTTCGTGGACGCCTTGGTGATGTTCAGGCAGTTGTAGACCGCGTTGGCGGCCTGCATACTCATAACCGCTGGCACGCTGCTTGCCCCCAAGGACATGCTGGGGCGCAAGAGCGCTACTTGAAGTTATTCTTCCGTGTACGGAGTTCTTCAAACACCTCGGCATCCGTGGCCTGCTCCATGCCGAGAGCCTTTCGGATTTCGGCATTGTCACAGCGCATGAACGGATTTGTTCTCAGTTCATCGCTCAGCAATGAGGGGCATGTCATCTCGCCCTTGGCGCGCTGCGAGACAATGATCTTGGCGCGCGATTGCAGCGCCTTGTTGGTGGGGTCAACTGACAGCGCAAAGCGTGCATTGGTTTCCGTGTATTCATGTCCGCAATAAACGTAGGTGCTGGGTGAAAGCGAGCGGAACTGGTTCACCGAATGGAACATCTGCTCCATCGTGCCTTCGATCACCCGCCCGCAGCCGAGCGCAAACAGCGTGTCGCCCGCAAACAACGAATAGTCCTCCGGTATGTGGTAGGCGATGTGCCCTGCCGTGTGGCCGGGGCAATCGATGACTTTCACCTCCCGCCCGGCGAGCTTGAAACTTTCGCCACCGGCAACGGTTATGTCGATTCCGGGAATCTTGTCAGCCTCCGCCCTTGGGCCAATGACCGTGCATCGATACATGTCCTTCAGCTGTTCGATGCCTTGCACATGGTCGGCATGGTGGTGCGTCACCCAGATATGGGTGAGCTGGCGGCCGAACTTGCGCAGCTGACCCTCCACTGCGGCTGCATCCGGCGCATCGACCGACACGGTGGCGCCCGTCTTGCCGTCATGAATGATGACGCCGTAGTTGTCCGAGAGGCAGATGAACTGCCGCATGTCGAGGTGGGACATCGGATACTAACCTTCTTTTCCTTATCTGATGACCCGAAACCCCTGACGGGCTAGACTTCCGGTCATGGATGTTGTGGACCTTCGTGAGTTTTATGCGAGCCGGCTGGGAAAAGCCACAAGGCGCATACTCGGCTCGCGCCTTGCCAAGATCATGGGCCCGGTGCGTGACCGTACCATCCTTGGCCTTGGCTTCGCCACGCCCTATCTCGACCTGCTTCCTGCCAGCGAGGGCCGCCTGCTGGCGTTCATGCTGGCGCGGCAGGGCGTCATCCAATGGCCGCCCGATGGCGATGTCGCCTCGGCGCTGGTGGACGAGTTTGACCTGCCGCTGCTTGAAAGCTCCGTTGACGTAATCTTCATGATCCATGCGCTCGAGGTGTCTGACAGCCCGGTGGAAACGCTGCGCGAGGCATGGCGCGTGCTGGCTCCGCAAGGCCGCCTGCTGCTGGTTGTGCCAAACCGCCGCGGCCTGTGGGCCAAGCTCGACTCATCGCCCTTTGGCCAAGGCCGACCCTATTCCAAAACCCAGCTCTCGAGCCTGCTGAAAGAGGCGGAGTTTTCCGCCCAGTCATGGTCCTACGCGCTCCGCATGCCGCCCTCGCAGCGTGAATGGCTGCACAAGATGGGGCCTGCCTTCGAACGCACAGGCGAATGGCTTGGGGGGCGCATGTCGGGCGTCGTCATCGTTGAAGCTGCCAAGCAGGTTTATGCCTTCTCCCCCGGCAAGCGGACCCGCAGGCTGGTGCCGCGTTTCAAGCCGGTTCTGCTGCCCCGGCCCGCTTCCATAGCTTGAAGTCGCTGCTCTGGTTCAAGCCTTGGCATTTGAGGCAGCCTTCAGTATGAAGGCGACGACTGCATGGAAGCCCTTGAAACAGGCCGGTTGACCCTATGACAACGCATAACAAGGCCGGCCAGGCTGACGAGCTAGAGGCCATCCGGCGCGACATTGATGCCATCGACGATGGCCTGCTGACCCTGCTGGAGCGCCGATTCGCCGCCTCCGAGCGGGTGAAGGCTGTCAAGGCTGCAAGCCCTGCTGCCACCGGCTCGCCGTTTCGCCCGGCGCGCGAGGCTGCCATCATCCGCCGCCTGCTCGCCCGCTCCGGCGGGCGGGTGCCGCAAGATGTCATGGTGCGTCTTTGGCGAACCATCCTCACAGGCTCAAGCCGCAGCCAGGCCGCGATCACCATTCACCTCGGCAAAAAGCTGGCCGCTTCCATGCCTGCACGCCTTGCGATCCGCGATCATTTCGGCGACCTCCCGGTCGAAGAGTACCGCGATGAGCAACAGGCCATGATACAACTGGAGCAGGGCCATAGCGATATCTGCATTGTCGAGACGTCCGCCTCTTGGATAGAACCGTTCCTGCACGGCCACGCCAGCGGCGCGCAGATTTTCGGCTGCCTGCCTTCGCAAGCGGGTGATGATCCGGTGCCGCGCCTGTTGCTGATCGGCCTCATTCCCGGTGAAGCCTCCGGCGATGATCAGACCTTGATCATCACCGATGGCAAACTGCCGCGTGATTTTTCGCCTCATCCCGTATGGGAGGCCAAGGTCGGCGCGCACCGCCTCTCCGCCCTCCCCGGATTTCTGTCTGAACACGAAAGCCCGTTGGTCGGCCTGATGCGCTCGAACCCTACCCTCAAGCTCAAGGTTGCCGGGCGCTACCCTGCTCCGTTCGGAGGCAGTCAATGACAGCGTCCACCACCAATCGCCCGTCGCCACGCCCTGGCATTCTGGAAATTGAGGCCTACGTGCCAGGCAAGAGTGCCGCGCAGGGCAGCCGCATTTTCAAGCTCTCCTCCAATGAGTCGCCATTCGGTGCGCCACCGCAGGCCATTGCGGCCTACAAGTCTGCCGCCGACACGCTGGAGCTTTACCCGGATGGCGGAGCAACCGCACTTCGCAATGCGATTGGCGAACGCTATGGCCTCAACCCCACGAACATCGTCTGCGGCGCTGGATCGGACGAAATACTTCAGTTGCTTGCCCACGCCTATCTTGGCCCGGGCGATGAAGCCGTTTATTCGGAATATGGGTTTCTGGTGTATCCCATCGCCATCAAGTCCAATGGCGCGACTGCCGTTGTTGCGAAGGAAACGAACCATACGGCAAGCGTTGATGCGCTGCTGGCTTGCATCACGCCTCGCACCCGCATGGTGTTTCTCGCCAACCCCAACAATCCGACCGGCACTTACCTGCCGTTCAGCGAGGTGCGCCGCCTGCACGCGGCCCTGCCATCAACAACGCTGCTCGTGCTCGATGCGGCCTACGCTGAATATGTGCGGCGCAACGATTATGAAAGTGGCATTGAGCTTGTGGCCAACGCCGACAATGTTGTGATGACGCGCACTTTCTCGAAGATATACGGTCTTGCCGGCTTGCGGCTTGGCTGGTGCTATGCGCCATTGCATGTGGCCGATGTGCTGAACCGCATCCGTGGCCCCTTCAACATTAGTTCGCCCGCGATTGCCGCAGGCATTGCCGCGATCCGCGACCAGGCCTTCATCGACCAGGCCGTCACCCACAATGAGATAGAGGTGAAGGAAATGTCGGCTGCAATCGCGGCGCTCGGCATTGCTGTCACGCCAAGCGTCGGCAATTTCCTGTTGCTGAACTTTCCAACAGAGGGAAGCAAGTCAGCGCAGGCGGCCGATGCTTTCCTCCTGTCGCGCGGCATCATCCTGCGGCGCATGGAAGCCTATGGCTTGCCAACAGCGCTCCGCCTCACCATCGGCAATGCCGAAGCCAACACCGCTGTTCTCGCAGCCCTCAAGGAATTCATGTCATGACCGTGGTGTTTGAGCGCGTCGCTCTTCTGGGGTTGGGTCATATCGGCTCTTCCATCTCCCACGGCATCCGCAAGGAGAAGCTTGCCCGCCATGTCTCTGGTTATGCCAAGAGTGATATGACGCGCGCGCGCGCCAAGGAGATTGGCCTTGTCGACTCTATTCACGGCACGGCTGCTGAGGCAGTGAAGGATGCCGATCTCGTCATCCTGTGCGTGCCGGTTGGCGCTTACGCGCTCGTGACTGCCGAGATCGCAACAACCCTTAAGCCCGGCGCAATTGTCAGCGATGTCGGCTCGGTCAAGGGCGCCGTGGTGCGCGATGTTGCCCCACTCTTGCCAAAGGAAGTGCATTTCGTGCCCGGCCACCCGATTGCTGGCACCGAACAATCAGGCCCCGATTCGGGCTTTGCCGAACTGTTTCACAATCGCTGGTGCATTCTCACTCCGCCTGAGGGCACCGATCCCGCAGCCACGGCAAAGCTCGAAAAATTCTGGAAGGGATTGCGCTCAAATGTCGAGGTGATGACGCCTGACCACCATGACAAGGTGCTCGCCATCACCAGCCATTTGCCGCATCTCATTGCCTACAACATCGTGGCGACGGCTGACGATCTTGAAAGCGTCACCAACTCCGAGGTCATTAAATATTCCGCTGGCGGCTTTCGTGACTTTACCCGCATTGCGGCATCCGACCCCACCATGTGGCGTGACGTGTTCCTCAACAACCGCGAAGCGGTGCTGGAAATGCTCGGGCGCTTCTCGGAAGACCTCGCCATCCTGCAACGCGCCATTCGCTGGGGTGATGGCGATACGCTGTTCAACCTGTTCACCCGCTCGCGTGAGGTGCGGCGTTCGATCATCGCCGCCGGTCAGGAAACCGCCGCCCCCAACTTCGGCCGCGATAGTCCCAAGAAATAGCTCAACCAGAGATCTTCGCGCGCGTCTTGTCGGAAAATCCGACCGTCACATCGCCATTGGCATGTTATTGGCATACTCAATGAGCGGGCGGCGGATGAGCGAAGGGTTCTTGGCCGGCAAGGCCGCAGCTTTCGCTTCGGTCAAATCTTGCGTTTCAGACGCAGGCAACCCGCGCCAAGTGTAGCCTGCTCGATTGACAAGCTTTTCCCAACCGCCGACCGATTTGGACCACGCCGCCACCTGCTTCACTGTTGGCGGCGTCTCCTTCACGTCAGTGAAGCTGTATTTGATGCCTTCGCCGTCCAACCAGGCCAGCGCCTTCTGGCAGGTTGAACATTTGGTGAGCCCGGTAATCTTCAAGGTCATCGCATCACCTGTTGAGTGAAAGAGTCTTGTCGGTGAAGGCATCCGCCCCGCCGGTCAGCTTGTCGGTAAAGGCGCGGAACAGGCCTTCGATGGCTTGCTGCTCGATATCCTTGACGATGAACACCATGCGCGTCTCATGCGTTCCTTGCGGCCAGGCAGGAAGCCGCACCGGCGGATGGAATACATGCTGCACCCCGTGCAGAACAACCGGCCGCGAGGGATCATCATCCACCTTCACGATCGCCTTCATGCGCAGCATGTTGGCGCCGTGGTAGGACTTGAGCAGTTCGAGAAACAGCTCCAGCCCGCCGGGACTGATCGACCGGGATTCGGTGAACGAGAAGGAGCGTATGCTGGCATCGTGGCGCGTCACGTCATGATGATGGTGCCCATGGCCATGATGTTGCCGGCGGGATTTCTCCACCGCTTCAGCTGACAGCCAGCGCTGCACATCCACTGATTTCGTTTCGGGATTGAACAACCCCATGGTGAACAGCCGCTCTGCATTCGCCTCATTGCGGTGCGTGGTGAGCAACCGGGCTGAAGGGTTGAGCTTGCGCAGCCGCGCGATGATGGCAAACAGCATGTCCTCGCCCTCGCGCCCCGAGAGCAGGTCAACCTTGGTGAGCACAATGCGGTCTGCCACCGCCACTTGCTTCACCGCCTCGGCATGCGCATCAAGTGTCGCCATGCCGTTGGCCGCATCGACAACGGTGATGACACCCTCCAGCCGGCAGGCCTGAAGCAGCATGTCATCGCTCATCAGCGCATGCAGCACCGGTGCAGGATCGGCCAGGCCCGTGGTCTCAATCAGAATGCGGTCAAATGCCTTGATCTTTCCTGCTGCGCGCCGTTGCAGGAGATCGTGCATGGTGTCGATCAGGTCACCGCGGATGGTGCAGCACAGGCAGCCGGACGACAGCTCCATGATGTTTTCATCCGATTTCTCCACCAGCAGATGGTCAATCGGAACATCACCAAACTCGTTGATGATGACGGCCGCGTTGGACATCATCTTGTCCTTCAGCAGGTAGTTGAGCAGCGTCGTTTTTCCGGCGCCGAGAAAGCCGGTAAGGACGGCAACTGGAATGGGGAGCTCATGCATGGTTCAAGTCTCCTTCCGCGCCAGCCGGCTGGCGAGAACAAGAGCGACCAACACCAGTCCGCCACCGGCATATTGCATGGGCGTGAGCCTTTCTCCAAGCAGCAGACCTGCCACCGCAATGGTGACGATGGGTTCAAGATTGTAGAACGGCGCAACCCGCGAGGTGGCGGCAAAGCGGAGCGACAGCATCTGCAGCATGTAGGCAATGACATAGATAACGGCGGCGCCCACAAGGAACAGAAGTGCCGCGTTCGTGCCTGTGCCGCCCGGCAGAAACTGCAGGCGGCCTGCGGACACCGCAAGGGCAATGGCAAGCGTGAAGGGCCAGATCACCACATGAACCAGGCTGCCGAAAGCCGCAGGCGTCATATGGTGTGACAGCGACCTGCCCGAATAGAATTGCACCACGGCGCCAACTGCCGCAGCGGCTGCAAGCAGTAGCCCGCGCGGATCGAGGCTGGCAAAACTTGGACCCAGTGCAAGGTAGAGGCCGACGAAGGCAAGCAGGGCAACCGCAATTTGTACTGGCCCCGGGGCATGGCGCTCAATCGCTGGCGATACCAGCATGATAAGAACGGGAAAGGTGAAGAAGATGGTGACGGCAAGCCCCACCGGTATGAATTGCACCGACGACAGATAACAAACGGAGATCAGCAGCGTGGCAGCGGCTTGCGCGGCAAATGAAGGGCGGGCCGCAACCGGAATGGAGAGCACCTCGCCGCGCGATCTGGCGACAATTGCAAAGACGATGGCGATGACCGTGGTGCGAAACAGCGTTGCCTCAACGGCGGGGACCCCGCCAAGAAAAGCGGCGCGCACGAAATTGGGCATCATCCCGTAGAGACCGGCAGCGCCGAGCGCGCAGAATATCCCAAGCCCGACGCGGTTTGACATGTTGGGCTTTGCCTACCGGAATGTCTTCTTGATGCGCTTCTTCTTGTTGCTGCGCCGCTTTGCCTTCTGGCTATCGGAACCCTGCGTGACAACGGGGGCGGCCGGTTCTGTCTGCGCCGCGAGCGTTGCAATGCTGGTGGCTGTTTGCGGCGTCAGCAGCGTGCACAGCGCATTCTGGGCTTTGAGGTTGCTGCACAGGCTTTCACTGGTCAATTGGTCGAGGTTCCACATCATCGCCGCATAACCGGACTTGTCCGGCATGCGGATGACGCCTGCGGTTCCCGCGACACCTACCGTCAGCGGCCCGATGAGGCGTCCGCGCAGGGCCATGTCTGCCTTGGCAATATCTTCGTATATGCCAAAGGAAATGCCCCAGCCCGAGACCTCACGACCACTTTTCAAGCTGGCGATGCGCTTGCTCTTGCACACATGCGTGGTGAGATCGACTGGAACAATGGCGCCAAGCGGCAGGTTCTGGATTTGCGAAAGTGTCGGCAAGGAGGGTTGCATCGGCTTGGCAAAACCATCCGCCAGCATCATGCGGGCAATATCAGCACGCGCATTAGCCGATGGGGCGCCCAGCACCACCGAAACGAGCCGCCGACCATCGCGCGTTGCCGAAGCCACAAGGTTGAATCCGGAATTGCACACAAAGCCCGTTTTCATGCCGTCCGCTTCCGGCATGAGGCGGATAAGGCTGTTGCGGTTCATCAGCTTGCGCTTGCCGACCGCCACATAGGGCTGCGAAAAATAATGCTGATGTTCGGGGAAATCATGAATGAGGGCTGCTGTCAGAACGGCAATGTCACGCGCCGAGGACAGTTGGCGCGGATCAAACAGCCCGTTGGGATTGGCAAAATGCGTGGCGCCGAGCCCCATGGCCTTGGCCGTGGCATTCATCTCGGCAACGAAGCCAGCAACGCTGCCACTGCCTGCTTCAGCCAGTGCGTAAGCCATGTCATTGGCGGAATAGACCAGCATGGTCTGCAGCGCGGCATCAAGCTTGGTGGTGCCGCCAGCGGGAATGCCTATCTTGCTCGGTTCCTGGGCGGCTGCCACTGGCGAAACCGTGATGCTCTGGTCAAGCTTGAGAATGCCGGTCTTGAGCTTTCTGAAAATGACATACGCCGTCATCATCTTGGTGAGCGAGGCCGGGTACCACGGCTCACCCGCACGCTCTTGTGACAGCACCTTTCCGCTCGCGGCATCAAATAGCACCGAAGGCCCTGCGGACCAGGAAGGTGCCTGCAAGGCCAAAAAGGCTCGCGGCCACAATGCAAAGGCGAAGGCGATTAAGCAATTTGCTGTCCCTGGTTCTGTCTGGCCTGTTAGCCGTAAATCTAGCGGAAAGTGAGGCTAGCAGGCTGGTGCCCTTGGAGGGACTTGAACCCCCACTCCTTTCGGAAGCGGATTTTGAGTCCGCCGCGTCTACCATTCCACCACAAGGGCCTTGCCGCGAGGGTTCTCTAGTGCGGCAAGGCTTGCGCCGTCAACCGGAAAGGGGCTTATAGCGGTGCGATGATCCGAATCACTCCGTCACTGTCGGTTGATGAACAGCTGCTTGCATTTTCTTTCAAGCGCGCCTCCGGCCCCGGTGGACAGAATGTGAACAAGGTGGAAACCGCCGTCGAGCTTCGTCTTAACCTTAATGACGTGCCGATGCCGGATGACATGCGTGAGCGCCTGGGCGGCCTTGCTGGCCGCATGATTACCCAGAACGGCGTCCTCATCATCAACGCCCAGGAACACCGCACCCAGGAAATGAACCGCAAGGCGGCTTTGGCTCGCCTCACCAACCTGCTCCGCACTGCTGCCCGCCGCCCGCTGAAGCGCATCGCCACCAAACCGTCGCGGGCTTCCAAGACCCGCAGACTCGATTCCAAGACGAAGCATTCGCGCACCAAGAACCTGCGGCGATCAAAACCCCGTATGGATGACTGAACCGATGCTGCGCAAACTTTATGACTGGACATTGTCGCTCGCCGCGCGCCCGCTTGCCGAGGTTTGGCTTGCTGTCATAGCCTTCATCGAAAGCTCGGTTTTTCTCGTTCCGGCTGACGTGCTGTACCTGCCGATGTGCCTGGCGCGGCCCGAACGCGCCTACCGGCTTGCAACCATCGCCACGCTTGCATCAACGGCGGGCGGCATTGCCGGGTACTTTCTGGGCTACTTCGCCTATCAATCTCTCGCTGTTCCCATTCTCGAATTCTATGGCAAGCTTGATGCCTTCGAGCAACTTCGCCAATGCACTGACAAGCAGACCATAGCGCTGCTGCTTGTCACCTCCGGCCTTGCGCATCTGCCGCCCATCAAGATCGTCACCATCCTTGCAGGCGTTGTGCAGGCAAGCTTCCTGTTCTTCGTCGTCTCCTGTATCCTTGCACGCGGCGCCCGTTTCTTCGCGCTCGGCTGGGCGCTTAGAAAATACGGTGAACCAATCCGCATCTTCATTGAAAAGCGCCTCGGCTTGCTGGCTGGCCTTGCTGCTGCCATTCTCATCGCGCTTTATTTCGTCGCCAAATACTTCGCTGGAGCGGGCGCTGCCGCATGCTGAGAACTGACCATCAAACCCTGCCGTTTTGGCTGACCTTCATGGTTGCTTTCGCAACAATCGCTGGCGCCTGGCTGTTCGAATGGTGGGGCTATGACCCGTGCCACCTGTGTTTGCTGGAGCGCTGGCCTTATTACGCCGCCATCATTCTTGCACCACTGTTCGCGTTGATCGCAAGCAACGGATCAAGCCGAAGGCTGGCGCTGCTTGCGCTCGGCCTGTTGTTCGTGGGCAGCATGGTATTTGGCATCTACCACTCCGGCATCGAGTGGAAATGGTGGCCGGGGCCTTCATCCTGCACGGGCAGCGGCCAGCTCACCGGCCTTCCGGACCTGACGAAGAAAGTTGTCATGTGCGATGAGGCAGCACTGCGAATTTTGGGATTGTCTCTCGCGGGATGGAATGCTGTGATCTCGGCAGCCCTTGCAGCCATTCTGCTGCGCGCCGCAGGCAAAACTCTAAGGTTCGAGTTCGGTGTCCCAATAGAGATAGTCAGCCCAGCTCTGATGCAGATAGTTGGGCGGGAACATGCGGCCATTGCTGTGCAGCTGGTTGACCGTCGGGCAATAAGGTTTCTGCGCCGGGAACATGCGCACTTCGCGTGGAAGAAAACCACCCTTGGCGAGATTGCAAGGTGAGCAGGCCGCAACCACATTGTCCCATGTCGTCTGTCCGCCCTTGGAGCGCGGCGTCACATGATCAAACGTCAGTTCATCATTCGCGCCGCAATACTGGCAGGTGAACTTGTCGCGCAGGAACACATTGAAGCGCGTGAAAGCAGGCGTGCGCGATGGCTTCACATAGGTCTTGAGCGAAACGACGCTCGGCAGCTTGAACTCGAAGCTCGGGCTGCGCACCGTGCGGTCATATTCTGAAACGATATTGACGCGTTCCATGAACACGGCCTTTACCGCATCCTGCCAACTCCACAGCGACAAGGGGTAGTAGCTCAACGGCCGGTAGTCGGCGTTGAGCACAAGGGCGGGACACGCCTCAGGCGCTATGGGCGCGTGGTACACGCAAAACCTCTCGCGTCAATCGAACCATATCCCTACTATATAGGGTGTAACAGGGCTGTGAAGGCCCTTCATGTGACCTTTTGTGACAGGCCCTTGACGCCCCGATAGTGGCTCCACAACAACCGCGCGGCAACCGAGCGCCACGGCCGCCAGGCTTCCGCCAAACCAATGAGAACGGCGGCGCTTGGTTCAGCATTGAGCGCTAGAAAGTGGTGTGCAGCCAATTGCAGGGCGCGATCCCCCGCCGGAAAGATATCGGCGCGCCCAAGGGCTGTGATAACATAGATTTCAGCCGTCCATGGCCCAATGCCAGGAAGCTTCGTCAACTGCTGCATCGCTTCGTGGTCCCCGTTTAAGGCGAGGCTTTCGAAATCAAGCCGCCCATCATCATGGCAATCCGCCAGCGTGAGAAAGCACCGCGCCTTGGCGGTGGAAAGGCCGGCAGCCTTCAGTCCGTCAATCCCTAGCCCGCGTACAGTCGCCGGTGAGACAGGATCAAGCGCCTGCTCCAGCCGGCCCCAGATGGCAGCGGCCGCCTGCAGCGAAATAAGTTGCTCGGTGACGATGCGCAAGAGACTTGCCAGAGAATTGTCCACCAGCCGCAACGGCGGCAGGCCATGGCGTTCGACGACCACCGCAAAGCGCGGTTCCACCTTCACCAGCTCTTGCACCGCTTGCTGCAGCGCCACCTCATCAAGCCGGGATGGGATTGGTCTAAAAGTCAGAGGCGATGCCCTTCCGCTCCCAATCCCCATAACGAGTGGGTTCCGGGCCTTCGCGGCCACCATGCTCGGCGGGCATAACCCTTGCGGCTTCAGCCTTGCGGCGCTCCTCAGCCTCGGCAAGCGCACGCTGCGCTGCCTCGCTCACCTGCTTCATTACTTTTTCGTCACTCATGTTCAATCTTGCGTATTGCCAACTTCATCACCATTTTAGCGCATCGAAAGGATAAAGTCCCAACCATGAGCACGATGAAGACATTCATTCTTTTAGCAGGCCTCACCGCCCTGTTCATGGGCATTGGCTATGCCATTGGCGGCCAGGGCGGCATGGTCATAGCGCTTGGCGTTGCCCTCGTCACCAACTTGCTCGCCTACTGGAACGGCGACAAGATGGTGCTCTCCATGCAAGGTGCACGCGAGGCTGACCGCGCTTCCGCGCCTGAATTTTTTGACCTTGTGTCTGAACTTGCATCCCGGGCACAACTGCCCATGCCCAAGGTTTACATCATCGACAATCCGCTCCCCAACGCCTTTGCCACCGGGCGCAACCCTGAGAACGCCGCCGTTGCCGCCACTACCGGGTTGCTCAACACCCTTACGCATGATGAGATTGCCGGCGTCATGGCGCATGAGCTTGCCCACATCAAGCACCGCGACACGCTGCTCATGACCGTGACCGCAACACTTGCCGGCGCCATTTCCATGCTGGCCAACTTCGGCATGTTCTTTGGCGGAAACCGCCGCGAAGGCGGCGGCCTGCTCACCGGCCTGCTGATGATGATCATGGCGCCGATGGCCGCCATGCTGGTGCAGATGGCGATCAGCCGCACGCGCGAATATGCGGCAGACCGTGAAGGCGCCATCATTGCGCAAAGCCCGCGCGCCCTTGCCTCCGCCTTGCAGAAAATTGATGCGATGGCGCACCGCAACCCGGATGTCGCCGCTCAGGCAACAAACCCGGCGCTGGCGCACCTCTTCATCATCAATCCACTGTCGGGCGGCGCCATGGACAGTTTGTTTTCCACCCACCCGGCGACCGAGAACCGCGTGGCTGCTCTCCTGCAATTGCAGGGCGAGGCGTTTGCCCAGCCTGAGCGCAGCACGGCGCGCAGCGGCCCTTGGGGCTGACCCACGTGACTCAAACCGCAAGTGCTGAAAAGGAAGGCCTTGCGGCTCGTCGTGCCGCGTTGCTGCTCTGGCAGGCGGTGCGCAACCATGACCGGCAGCTTGACATAGCACTTGACGACAAGACGATTTCGTCCAGCCTTGCCCCGCGCGACATGGCTTTCGCCCATGCAGTCGCCGCTTCTGCGCTTCGAAATCATGGAGAGATTGAAGCCATCCTCAAGCGCCTGATGCAAAAGGCCTTGCCGCGCAAGGCCGGACCAGTGTCAGACATTCTTCACCTCGGCCTCGCACAGCTTCTGTTCATGGAGTCCAATGCGCCAGCGGCCATCAATCTTTCTGTCGAACTGGCCAAGGCGGATGAGAAAGCCAAGCACTTCGCTGGTTTGATTAACGCGGTCTTGCGCAAGGCAATGGATGATGGATTGGGGGCACGCCAGCCGCGTCTCAATATGCCGGGTTGGTTGGCCGAACGTCTGGATGCGGCTTACGGACCGACCGTCACGGATGAAATTGCTGCCGCCAATGCTACCGAAGCACCGATAGACATAACAGTGCGTGCTGACGCAGCGCTATGGGCTGAACGGCTCAATGGCGAACTTTTGCCCACCGGCACCATAAGGCTCGCAGGCCACAAGGGTTCCATCACCGAGCTGCCGGGGTTCGCAGAAGGCGCCTGGTGGGTGCAGGATGCAGCGGCGGCGCTCCCCGTCAAACTGCTGGGCGATGTAAGCGGCAAGACCGTTCTTGATCTTTGCGCCGCACCCGGCGGCAAGACAGCGCAACTTGCAAGCCTTGGCGCTCAAGTGACGGCGGTAGATATTTCCCGCCAGCGCATGGCCCGGCTCGAGCAAAACCTCGCGCGTTTGCAGCTCAATGCGGAATGCCAGGTTGCTGATGTGCTGAAGCTTGAACCCGACACTCAGTATGATGTCGTTCTCCTCGACGCTCCCTGCTCGGCAACCGGCACCATGCGCCGCCACCCTGACCTCGCCCATCTCAAATCCGCGTCACAGCTCGACAAGCTGCAGAACGCGCAGCGCCGCCTGCTGGTGCAGGCAGCATCACTGGTGCGCCCCGGCGGAACATTGCTCTATTGCGTCTGCTCGCTGCTGCCGGTCGAGGGTGAGGAACAGGTTCAATCATTTCTTTCACGCCATGAGGAATTCGCTGTGCAGCCTGCTGAACCGCTTCGGCTTGGCGGTGAAAGTCGATTTTTGACAGCTGACGGCATGTTGCGCACGCTGCCGAATATGCAAATCGGCAACAGCATGGGCCTCGACGGCTTCTTTGCTGCGAGTTTCCGCCGCCATTAGCAAATCGTTAACTGCCCGCGCCGCATTATTCATCATTTGGTAACCATGGGATTCCGGTCGTCGGATGATGAAGGGCGAACAGGCACTGTTCCGTCAGGCTGTCTCCGGCCGCGGCTGGCAACTGGCCGGGCGTCCGCTGCAGTTTTTCGGCTGGCAGCGCGGCCTTCGTTTTACACCCGGTGGACTAGGCGTGCCGCCGCGGCCGCTTTTGGATGGCGACGCTGAGCGAGGCCGTGAGCTCTTGCACGGCAAATTCATTTTTGCAGGCGCTAGCCTGAGCACTGCTCCAGGGCAGGTATTCACCCTGCGGCCAGCTTCTCCCGAGTGGCGCACCACCCTCGTCACCCTCGGTTGGATGCGTGATCTTGCTGCCACCGGACAAGAGCTGGCGCGGTTGACCGCACGCGGCATGGTGCTTGGCTGGCAGCAGCATGCCATGCCGATGCTTTCTACAGTCGAGGCCGCAAGGGCACTCATCACGCTGTCGGAACATGCGGCCTTTCTTTCAACCCCCGACCTTCCGAAATTCAGTGAAAGGCTTGCAGGCATAGTATCGAGGCTGGCCCGCCGCATGGCAAGCCGGTGGCCTGCCGATGCCGAGGCGCGCCTGCTCAAGGCCATGGCCCTTGTATACGCTGCCGTTGCCTTCCGCTTTGCGCCATCTGCCCGTGAGGCTGCCACGGCCCGGCTCGCAGCAGCGCTCGACGATGTCATTCTCTCGGACGGCGGGCATGTGAGCCGAAAGCCAGCACAACTTGTCGCGCTGGCGCTTGAGATCATTCCCTTGCGTGAGGCAATGAGGCTTTCACACACCGCTGTGCCTGCCGCCCTCAATGCTGCCATTGAGCGCATGCTGCCCATGGTGCGGCTGCTCTGCCATGGCGATGGCGGCGTTACCGGTCTGCAGGGTGGAGCTTCGCTGCATGCCGAAGCGGTCAGCGCCATACTAGGTGCAGACAGCAGCTGCGGCAGGCCCTTGTCGCTGGCGCCGCATGCGGGCTTCGGCCGCCTGGCCTACCGGCAGGCTGTTCTGATCATGGACACGGGCCATGGCGGGCCTTGCCACAGCCCGCTCGCCTTTGAATTTTCGGATGGTCCCCAACGCATCATCGTCAGCTGCGGCAGGCCGCAATCGGCTGGGCGGACATGGCTGAGCGCGCTCAGCTGTTCCGCCGCCCACAGCACCTGGCACATGGATGAGGGCCTGGCGCAGCTGCGGCCCAAGATTACAGCCGAGACCATATCCTCACCACAGGGCGGGTTGCTGCGGACCTGCCACACAGCTGCCCCCAAGCGTGACGGCGCCCGCCATGAGCGGAGCTTGTTTCTTGCCGCAACGGGGCAGGACCTGCGTGGGGAAGACCATGTTTCACTTGATGGCAAGCCACGTGGTGAGTGCCTGTTGCGCTTCCACCTGCACCCTGCCGTGACCGTCGAACAAGCGCCACACCCCAACTGCGTGGCGCTGACGCTGCCAGGCGATGTGCGCTGGAGCTTCTCTCAGGCGGGCGGCCACATGACGATTGAGGACAGCCTGTATTTTGACGGAAGTACGAGCCCCAGGCCCACACGGCAAATAGTTGTGCGCAGCACGCAACAGGGCGGGCTCGACGTCAACTGGTCGCTGCGGCGTGCCTCATCCACAGGCAAAAGCAGCATGGCTTCAACGCCCGCGTCCTGAGCTTGCCAGCAATCCCCCCCTGCTTTATGGCGACAGGTTCTTCCGCCGGAGAATGCCATGTCCCTTGCCGTCAAACGCGCCCTCATTTCAGTCTCGGACAAATCCGGCCTGATTGATTTCTGCAAGGGGCTCGCTGCCCTCGGCATTGACCTCGTTTCCACTGGCGGCACGTCTAAGGCTCTGGCAGCGGCGGGATTGGCTGCCACCGACGTCTCGACTCTCACCGGCTTTCCCGAGATCATGGAGGGCCGCGTCAAGACCCTGCATCCCAAGGTGCATGGAGCACTTCTCAACAAGCGCGGCAACGCCGAACATGAAGCCGCCAAGGTAGCCCACGGCATCGGCAACATTGATCTTCTGGTCTGCAATCTCTACCCGTTCGAAGCGACAGTTCGCGCCGGCAGTGGCTATGACGAAGTGATTGAGAACATTGATGTCGGCGGTCCAGCCATGATCCGCGCCGCTGCCAAGAACCATGAAAGCGTTACCGTTATCATCGACGTGGCCGACTATGACGCCTTACTGGCCGAACTTCGCGGCAACAACGCTGTGGTCTCCACTGCCCTGCGCCGCAAACTAGCCGCCAAGGCCTATGCCCGGACAGCCGCCTATGATGCAGCGATAGCCGGCTGGTTTGCGGGTGAGCTGCAAAACCCTGTGCCAGATTATTTCGCAACCGGTGGCAAGCGTATCCAGCATTTGCGCTACGGCGAAAACCCGCACCAGCAGGCAGCGCTTTATGCCAACGCTGACCTGCGGCATGGCATTGGCCAGGCCCAGCAACTGCAGGGCAAGGAGCTCTCCTACAACAACATCAATGATGCCGATGCGGCGCTTGATTGCGTGTTGGAGTTTTCAGACAGCAAACAGGCTGCCTGCGTCATCGTCAAGCATGCCAACCCCTGCGGCGTGGCGGTAGGTAACAGCGCACTGGAAGCTTACCGCAAGGCGCTTGCCTGCGATCCCGTCAGCGCCTTTGGTGGCATCATCGCCTTCAACCGCCCGCTCACTGGTGATGTGGCGGAAGAAATCTCGAAGCTGTTTACCGAAGTGATCCTTGCACCGGACGCGGACGAGAATGCACGCCGCATCCTTGCAGCGAAGAAGAACCTGCGGTTGCTGCTCACCGGTGATTCTCCGGCAAAATTATCCGCCGTCCAGGTCAGGTCCATCATCGGCGGGTTGCTGGTGCAAACGCGTGATGAAGTGACATTGGATGAGGCCAGCCTGCGTGTTGTCACTAAGCGTGCACCAACTGAGCAGGAGTGGGCCGACTTGCGTTTTGCGTTCGGCGTGGCCAAGCATGTAAAATCAAATGCCATTGTCTATGCCAAGGGTGGCGCCACGGTGGGAATTGGTGCTGGCCAAATGTCGCGCATTGATTCAGCCCGCATCGCTGTGAGAAAGAGCGAAGATGCTGCGAAGACAGCAGGTGCTGCACAATCTGCCGTCGAGGGCTCGGTCGTTGCCTCTGATGCTTTCTTCCCCTTTGCCGATGGCCTGCTGCAAGCGGCCGAAGCGGGCGCAACCGCCGTTATCCAGCCGGGCGGCTCAATCAAGGATGACGAGGTGATCAGCGCCGCCGATGCGGCGGGCCTTGCCATGGTGTTCACCGGCATCCGCCACTTTCGCCACTAGTCTTTTCAAGGCTCCTGAGGGACGGCATCATAGCCGGGTCCCGTGACCAGCGGCTTTGATGGCAATGTCGATTGATCGACATCCACAGTATATGTTTTCTCGGCCATGAAGATTTCCTCCGTTCCGCCCGCCTTCAGTACCCGGATGCGAACCGTATATTTCTCGCCCTTCTTGACGCCTTTCAGCGGAACGGATTCAAAGCTGTATTGCAGCGTTCCGGCGCGCGCCGGTTTGGTCAGAACATACTTGTCGCTCGTGCCCGGAAGGTCAAAGCTTGCTTCGACGATGCTGCCTTCCGGCAAGGGACGAAGCTGCCGAACCACCACGCCATAGGTGAGCTGCGCGATGCGGTAGTTGAACACGAAGCTGCCGCCTATGATTTGCAATGGCGGTTTGTCCTCATCGGCGCAGGCTGTCAGCGCCAGGACAACACATGCGAGGACGAGAAGGCGACGCGTGATCATAGCGTGCTGTCCTGGCGAAGCGGTGATCCCATGATGCCCTCCGGCTTGAGGATGAGAATGATGGCGATGAGCGAGAAAATGGCGGCATCGCGATAAGCCAGCGGAAACAGGCTGCTCCACAATGTCTCGGCAACCGCAAGAAAAATGGCGCCAGCCACCGCCCCGCTCAGAGTGCCAAAGCCGCCGACAACAGATGCAAACATGGCTTTGAACCCTGCCATGAGTCCCAGTGTAAACGAAACACCGCCGTAGGATACCGCAATAGTCCAGCCGGAAAGGCTGGCAACTACCGCGGAGACAACGCAAGTCATGCGCAGCACGAGATCGACATCTATGCCGGTGAGCGAGGCAAGCCGCGCATCCTGCGAACAGGCCTGCCACATTCGTCCGTAACGAGTTGTCTTGGTGCCAAGGCAGACAAGCGCAACGACGGCAAACGATACAAGCGTCACGATTACGGCAGGCTGGCCCGCCTGGATGACGGCGACCATTGTGCTGGTAGGTGACCGGTTCCATCCCATAAAGCGGCGGCAGCCAAATGGTGCGCCCGCCTGACTGCATCCGCATCACCTCCTGCAAGACAATGGAAAAACCGACGGCAGCGATCATGAAGGCAAGCGACGGCTGGCGGATGAGCGGCGCAAACACCTGCCGCGCAACAAGTTGGCCGAGCCCCGCCGCACAGGCCATTGCGGCGATGAGCGACAAGCCGAACACCGCCACGTTCGTATCTCCCGCAACGTAGCGCGACAGTGCCACATAGATGGCGCCGAAGGCCGCAAACATGGCAATATCGCCGAACGACAGGAATATCCGGTTGCTTATGCTCTGCACCAGCGCAAACGCTACGGCGAGCGGCATGTAGAAGCCGCAAAGGATGATGGCGTAAACTGCACTCTGCAGCCAGAAAGTGATGTCGGGAACCGTCATGGCTTTTTCCCGTCTTTCGGCTGGCGCTGGCGAAAGGCCCGCAAGCTTGGCGCGGTTGCCGCATACCTGCATGTCGCACCAGCGGCGGTTACCGTTCTTGCTGGTGTCGAGAAATAGCCAGCCGCAATCCTCTCCGGCGCATTGCTTCACCCGCTTCGCACTTTCACTGCCAAGGAGTGCTATTGCCGAAACCGTCACCGGACCAATAATGCTGCTTCCGTCGTCCTCCGCACTGGTCCAGCGCCACTGCCATTGTTCTCCGTGTCGGTGCAGTTCTGCCGCTTGAAGGTTCGCCACATGTACGCTGGCCAAAATACCAAGACTTGCGCGCGGAGGATTGCGGCCCTGCGCCACTGCTTCTCCCAGCTTTTGCAAGGCCTCGCGCAAGCGGGTGGCCCGTTGCAGCAGCTTGCGGCTGGTTGCGGGATGCAAAGCCGACAAGCGTTTTCCTTGCGCCGCATTGATTACGCCTGCATGAAGCGCCCAGGCAACTACATGCCGTGGTTCCTGCAAATGTTCTAGCTGATGGCTACTGCCACGGCCCGAGGCGGTATTGGCGAAATCGAGGCAGCAGGCCCCGCCGACAAGAGAAAGGCTCGCTGCTCGCGATATATTGTCGAACTTTTTCTTCCCATTTGCCGCAAGTTTCTTCATGTAACCAGTGATATGTCTTTCGCCGGTTTTGTCAACACGGCCACGGACTGCTTGCCGCAAGCCCGCTGGCCGCGCTATGACGGTGCTGGAGGCAAGGCCCGCATGCAACCCGACACTATTGCCGTCGATGCCGATGACACGCTGTGGCAAAGCGAGCAGTATTTCCGCTTCACGGAAGAAGAGTTTGTTGGCCTGCTGCGCGAGCATGCTGACAAGGACCATTTGACAAAGCGTCTGCTGGCTGCCGAGCGCCGCAACCTCAACCTCTATGGTTTCGGCATCAAGGGCTTCGTATTGTCGATGATTGAAACCGCCGTGGAGGTGACGGATGGCAAGGTTCCGGGCTCCGTCATTTCCCGCATCCTGGCGCTTGGGCAGTCCATGCTGTCCCACCCCATTGAGCCACTGCCCGGCGTGCAGGAAACTCTAGCGTTGCTGCATGACCGCTATCGGCTGGTGTTGGTCACCAAGGGTGACCTGTTCGATCAGGAGCGCAAGCTGGCTGAATCTGGCCTGGGTGAATTGTTCCACGGAGTAGAGATCGTCAGCAGCAAGGACCGGCAGACTTACGAGCGAGTCTTCGCAACTTACGGCAAGGGGCCGCAACATGGTTTGATGGTGGGCAACTCGCTGAAGTCAGACATCGTGCCGGCCCTGGCGGCAGGTGCATGGGCCGCCTTCATTCCTCATCCCCTGACGTGGGTTCTCGAGCATGTGGAAACACCCGTCAGCCACCCGCGTTTTCGCGAACTGCAGCGCTTCGACGAATTGCAGACGCTGCTGCAGTAGCAGCGCCATGTTGGGATTCTGTCTGGAAAATTGGAGCGGGCGAAGGGATTCGAACCCTCGACCCCGACCTTGGCAAGGTCGTGCTCTACCCCTGAGCTACGCCCGCAAAGCGCAATTTTTCGACCGGCGTAACCGGCGAGGTGCGGTCTTATTGCCCAACCCCGCCCAAAATGCAATAGAGCTTTTTCCCTTCAGGATGTGAGCCATGCCCGCCAGCCGTGATGATTTGTTCCAGCGTTTCAGTGATCTCGGCATCGAGACGAAAACGGTTAACCATGCGCCGGTGTTCACTGTCGAGGAAGCCCAGAAGGTTCATGGCGATATTCCGGGCGGCCATTGCAAGAACCTGTTCTGCAAGGATGAAAAGGGCGTGCTGTGGCTCATCGTGTGTCTTGAGGAGGCGCGCGTCGACCTCAAGAAGGCGCCTTCGATCATCGGCTCTAAACGGCTGTCTTTTGGCAAGTCAGACTTGTTGATGGAAGTGCTTGGTGTGGAGCCGGGCTCGGTCACGCCCTTTGCGCTGATCAACGACACGGCAATGCGCGTCAACGTCATCCTCGACCAGGCGATGATGGCTTGTGACCTTCTCAACTATCATCCGCTTGCCAATGATGCGACAACCACGATCAAGGCCAACGACCTGCTCGGCTTCATTGCCTCCTGCGGCCACAAGCCCACAATTCTGCCAGTCTCCGGGGCCACGTTGTAATTTAACCGAAAATCCCCATTATCGGGTAACAATCAGGGCTTATTCCAAGGCATACCCATGAGCACCAATATGACCGCACAACCACTGCTTGGCGCTGCAGCGAAGGCGCCGCCGATCAAGGATTCCGATACCAAGAATTTTCTTGCTGATGTCATCGAGGCATCGAAGACGGTTCCCGTTCTCGTTGATTTCTGGGCGCCCTGGTGCGGGCCATGCAAGCAGCTCACTCCTGTTCTTGAAAAACTGGTGCGCGAGCAGAACGGCAAGGTTCGCCTCGTCAAGATCAATGTCGACGAGAACCAGCAGATCGCTGCGCAGCTGCGCGTACAATCCATTCCCGCCGTGTTTGCCTTCGTCGACGGCCAGCCGGTTGACGGGTTTATGGGAGCGCTTCCGGAAAGCCAGATCCGCCAGTTCATGTCGCGCCTCGGCAACAAGGGCTCGCTGGCCGAGGAAATTGCCGCCGCTGTCAAGATGGCGGAAGATGCTATAGCTCAAGGCGATACGGAAACGGCGCTCGGCATTCTGGCGCAGGTGCTTGAGGCGGACCCTGTGAATTTGAGCGCCTTGTCGCTGCTCGTCAGAACGCAGATTGCGGCAGGCGATCTCGAAGGCGCACAGCAGACGTTGGCCACCGTTCCCGCTGACAAGGTGGCGGCCCCCGAGATAGTGGGCGCGCGCGCAGCGCTTGAGCTCGCCCTCAACCCGGTTGACACCAGCCAGATTGCGACGCTTGCGCGCCACATCGAAACCAATCCGGACGATTTCGACAAGCGTATGGAATATGCGGTGGCGCTCAACGGCGACGGGCAGAAACTCGAAGCAGCAGACCAGCTGCTTTACATTTTTCGCAAGAAGCGGGACTGGAATGATGATGCGGCGCGCAAGCAGCTTGTGCAGTTCTTTGAAGCCTGGGGGCCAAAGGATGAGGCAACCCTGGCGGGCCGCCGCAAGCTTTCGTCTCTACTGTTCTCCTAGTGAGGTTTAATGAAGTTTGTCCATGACTATAACAGCCTCGGCGACCTTCCGGCCACCATTCCGGTGTTTCCGCTGGACGGAGCTCTGTTGCTGCCGCGCGCCGAATTGCCGCTCAATATCTTTGAGCAGCGCTACCTCGCAATGTTCGATGACGCGCTGAAGGGTGACCGCATCATCGGCATGATCCAGACGGCAGGTAGCACCGAGGGTGAGGCGCCTGCCATGTTGGGCGTTGGCTGCGCCGGGCGCATTACCGCTTTTTCCGAAGGGCGCGACAGCCGCTTGCTGGTAACGTTGACCGGCCTTTGCCGCTTCTCGGTGGAAAATGAGCTTGAGGTTGTGACGCCCTACCGGCAAGTGAAGCCGAACTTCCGTGATTTCGAGATCGACCTGGTGTCGGATCGTGGCGCCAGCGAGGTGAACCGACCGGCGCTGATGAAGGCATTCCGCGACTACCTGACCGCCAATGACCTCAATGCGGATTGGGACGAGATCAATGCCGCTTCAACCGAGGTGCTGGTAAACACATTGTCGCTGCTAGCCCCCTACCCTCCACGCGACAAGCAGGCCTTGCTTGAGGCGCCCGATTTGAAAACGCGTGCCGATGTTCTTGTGGCACTCACCGAGATCGCACTGTCGAAGTCGCCTTCCGGCAAGGCGCGGAGCCTGCAATAGATGGTAACGACACAGACACGCCGCACCGATCCGAAATTGCTTGAACTGCTGGTGTGCCCCGTCACCAAGATGCGGCTCAGCTATGATGCCGAGCGGCAGGAACTGGTTTCCAGGACTGCGGGCCTTGCTTATCCCATTCGCGATGGCATTCCGATCATGCTGGCCGAAGAGGCGCGCGCCCTCGATGACGACGGCAAATAGCTGGCCAGAAGAAATCCGCCTGCGCGAAGGCGGCAGGCTTCTTTCACTCGCTTTCGCATCAGGTGAAAAGCTGGACCTTGAGTCCGAGTATCTGCGCGTCGAAAGCCCGAGCGCCGAAGTGAAGGGCCACGGGCCGGGACAAGAAACGCTGGTGTGGGGCAAACGCCATGTGCGTATCAAGTCGCTGGATCCTGTCGGCACCTATGCGGTGCGCATCCACTTTGATGATGGCCATTCAACCGGCCTCTACACCTGGGACTATCTGGTGCAGCTTGGCCGCGAACACTCCACGCTGTGGGCCGCTTATCTTGAGAAACTTTCGGCTGCCGCCCGCAGCCGCGACTAAATTCTTTCACCCCGCATCAGCCGCGGCAAGCTGCCTGTGACGCCTGCGGCTTCACGCACGAAGAAAGATTTAGCAGAGGGAAGTTTCTCTGTGGCTGAAAGGCCGGCATCCCGCAGCAATTTGAGCAGTGGATTGCTTGTGGAGAACAGCCGGTTGAAACCATCCATCGCCGCTGCCGTCGTCACCGTGTCAAACCGCCGCCAGGCGGAATAGCGCTCAAGCACGCTGGCTGAGCCGATGTCCTGCCCGAGTGCATAGGCATCCGCCACGCATTCGGCCAGTGCCGCCACATCTTTGAGGCCGAGGTTGAAGCCAAGTCCGGCCAGCGGATGCACCACATGCGCAGCATCGCCAATAAGGGCAAGCCGCCGCCCGCAAAACTCCTTGGCCACATACATGCCGAGCGGATAGCCTTGTTGCTGCGACACCAGCGAAATTCTGCCGAGGTGACTTCCGATCTGCTGCTGTAATGCAGTTTCAAATTCACCTGGCGAAAGCGAAACCAGCCGCTTCCCCTCTTCAGCCGAACAAGTCCACACGATGGAACTACGATTGCCGGTAAGCGGCAGGATAGCGAATGGCCCTTGCGCGCTGAAATGCTCTTCCGCCCTGCCGCCATGCGGAAGCTCATGTGCGAAGGTTGCAACGATTGCCGTTTGGTCATAGGACCAGCCAGCCATGGAGATGCCGGCTGCCTCACGCGTCGGCGATTTCGCGCCATCGGCCGCGATGACGAGAGGGGCTTTTAGCTCCATGCCATCCGCCAGCGTGACGCGCGCAAGACCGGGAGCCGATCCATCCACCGATGCAACTTTCTGCCCGGTGATGAGTGAAATGCCGGGTGATGCATCAATGGCCGCGACAAGCCCTGCTAGCAGCGCCTGGTTTTCGAACAGCAGCATGGACTCGCTGCCTGCTCCCTGCTCGTCGCCAAAGCGCAGCAGCACCGGCCGTTCGCTCGCAGCGCCCGTTGCATCAGTGACGATGATCTCATGAACAGGCTGCGCTGCTTCTGCCAGCAGCGGCCAGACGCCAAGAGCCTCGAACATGCGGCGCGAAGCCAAGCGTGATGGCGCTGGCCCGCCCATCGGAAGCGCGCTGCAGCCCGTCATGCGGGTCGCGCCAGTCGATGACGGCAACGGATAATGGCCGCCGCACGGCTGAACCACCAAGCGCAAGCGCCATGGCAAGCCCGTTCAGGGCAGCACCTATGACCAGAACATCAAAACGCTGCGTCATGCCCCCACAAACGACTTTCACCGGAAAAAATCAACGAACTGCTTATGCTTATAAATTATGCAGAATGTTCTTTGTGTCTAATAATTAGGCGGTTAGTGATCAGCCATTTGCGTCGCCCGAGATAATTTGATTTAATAACAATGGGTTAACTGATCTCTTGAGTTGGCATGAAACTTGAGAAGGGAAGGCGTCTAAAAAAAGGGACTGCCGATGAAATACATTATTGCAGTGATCAAGCCATTCAAGCTTGAGGAAGTGCGGGATGCTTTGGGCGCCATAGGCGTGCAGGGCATTACCGTGACAGAAGTCAAAGGACATGGTCGCCAGCGCGGCCACACGGAATTCTACCGGGGGGCGGAATATTCCGTGAGCTTCATTCCCAAGCTCAAGCTCGAGATTGCCGTCGAGAATGATCTCGCCCACCAGGTGACCGAGATCATCCAGAAAGCTGGCCGCACCGGACAAATCGGTGACGGAAAGATTTTCGTTCTCCCCCTCGAACAAGCCATCCGCGTTCGCACCGGTGAAGCCGGCGCCGATGCCCTGTGACATTTCGAACAAAGGAACTCTAGACATGTACCTACAGTTTTTACCGAGGCCCAGGATGGCTGCCATTCCGGCAGGCCTGGCACTTGCCGCAATCCTGCCTGCGACCCACGCCCTTGCTGCTGCAAGCATCAACAAGGGCGATACGACCTGGATGATCGTTGCCACCGTGCTGGTCATCCTCATGACCATTCCTGGTCTGGCTCTGTTTTATGGCGGCCTTGTTCGCACCAAGAACATCCTGTCTGTGCTCATGCAGGTGTTCATGTGCTTCGGGCTGATTACGCTGCTGTGGTTCGCCTATGGCTATTCGCTGGCCTTCACCAATGGCAATGGCTTCATCGGCGGATTCTCAAAGGCTTTCCTGCAGGGCGTTGACATCTCCACCATGGCGGCGACCTTTTCGAAGGAAACCTACATTCCGGAATATGTCTTCGTCATTTTCCAGATGACATTTGCCGCCATTACCCCGGCACTGATCATCGGCGCCTTTGCGGAGCGCATGAAGTTTTCCGCCTTCCTGCTGTTCATGGTGATCTGGTTCACCTTCTCCTACCTGCCCATGGCGCACATGGTCTGGTGGTGGGCTGGCCCCGATTGCTATACGCTGGCCGCTGAAGCCATCGACACAGTCAAGGCCTGCGTGGGTGATGCTGCGGCGACCGATTTCCTCGCCAAGCTCGCCGCTGCGACTGACGATGCCGGAAAGGCTGCCGTCCTTGGTGACTATGCCTCTGCGGTGAACGCCTCCAACGGTTGGCTGTTCAACAAGGGCGCCATCGACTTCGCCGGTGGTTCCGTTGTTCACATCAACGCCGGCATTGCAGGACTCGTCGCGGCGATCATGCTGGGCAAGCGCGTCGGTTATGGCAAGGAAGCCATGGCGCCGCACAACCTGACCATGACCATGATCGGTGCAAGCCTTCTCTGGGTCGGCTGGTTCGGCTTCAACGCCGGCTCCAACCTCGAGTCGAACGGCTTGACTGCGCTTGTGGTCCTCAACACCATCCTGGCAACTTCGGCTGCCAGCCTTGCCTGGGCCTTCGGTGAATGGGCAACCCGCGGCCATCCGTCACTGCTTGGCGCAGTATCTGGTGCGGTTGCGGGACTTGTCGCCATCACGCCGGCCTGCGGCTGGGTAAGCCCGATGGCCAGCGTCATCATTGGTCTGATCGCTGGTATCGTCTGCCTCTGGGCGGTGGTCTGGCTCAAGTCCAAGCTTGGCTATGACGATGCGCTCGATGTCTTCGGCGTCCACGGCGTGGGCGGCATCATCGGCGCGTTGCTCACCGGCCTGTTCGTCAACCCGGCCTGGGGCGGCATGGGCGTGACCGACTACCTGGCGACCGACACTTCCACCAAGGTGGCCGAGTACTCGATGGGGACACAGATGTACGCGCAGTTCCTCAGCGTGCTGACCGCGGTTGTCCTCTCAGGTGCCGTCAGCTTTGTGGGTCTGATGATCTGCAAGGCAGTGATGGGGCTTCGCGTCTCCGAACAGGAAGAGCGCGAAGGCCTCGACATCAGCTCGCACGGTGAACGCGCCTACAACTGATCCTCCACCCAGCAGCAACTGCAAACGCCCCCGGAAACGGGGGCGTTTTTTCGTTGGGCAAACCCCTCGCCTTAACCCCGATTTAACCATGCGCCTCGCAAAGTGCCGTTAACCATTTGTTAGAGCGGCGGGCCTGGCCTGTGCGCGCTTCGGAGAGGGATATGGCCTACAACCGCACGCTGGAAACTGACGATAGCGCGATACCGGCCGCGCTCCGGCGCTTCATCCGCAATCGCATGTTTGAAGTGCTTGGGACAGGCTTGTTCGTGGCGCTGGTGGCTGCCGGCGTGGCGTTGGCTGGCTGGTCGGTTGGTGATCCCTCACTCAACCACGCGACTGATGCGGTTGCCCGAAATTATCTGGGCTATCCCGGCGCAGTGATCGCCGATGAGCTGATGCAGTTCATGGGTCTCGGCGCAATACTGTTTGTGGTCTTGCCGCTCTCCTGGGCCGTGCGCTTCCTCGGCCATGAGTGCCCGGAGCGCCTGTTCATCAAGCTCCTGTCCTGGCTCGTTGCAACGCTTGCTGCATGCACTGCCCTCTCCATCCTGCCGACGCCTGCCACCTGGCGTCTTGCCGGCGGGCTTGGCGGCAATGCAGGTGACGTCATTTCGTCGGGCGTTCTGTCGGTCATGGCGTTTGCGCTCAAGGGCTGGTTCCCGCAGATCCTCACCGCCATTGTCGGCGCCTACATTGCGCTAAGTGCAAGTCTCAAGGCTGTCGGCCTCGCAAGCGATGAAGCGTCTGGTTGGGCGGAACGATCCCTTCAGTGGATGTGGCGTGCTATGCTCTGGCTTTTTAGCCTGCTGGGCAATGGCTGGCAGCAATGGCAGGACAACAGGGCCGCCGCCGCCAAAGCCGCAGCGCGTGCCAAGCCTGCCGCCAAACCTGAAAACTTCTTCGCCCGCTTTGCACCTGCCAAGAAACCGGCAGGCAAGGGACGCCGCATCGAACCCAGTCTTGATGGCGATGCCACTGACTACGAACCTACCCTTGGCGATGATGATGCCGAGGAAGAAGAACTCGAAGAAGAATACGAAGAGGAGGACGAGGACGAGGAAATCGCTGCCTCCATCCGCGTCAGCCGCAGCAAGACCGACATCAAGATGGGCCAGAAGCTGAAGAAGGATTCGCAGCTCAAGTTGCGCTTCGGCAAGTCGTCCGAATTTGAGTTGCCGCCGCTCACGCTGCTTGCGGAGCCTAAGCGTTCCAAGGCTTCTGCTGACTTGTCGGATGATGTGCTGCAGCAGAATGCCCGCATGCTGGAAGGAGTGCTCGATGACTTCGGTGTCAAGGGCCAGATCGGCAATGTGAAGCCGGGCCCTGTCGTCACGCTCTACGAACTGGAGCCGGCGCCCGGCATCAAGTCTTCTCGCGTCATCAGCCTGGCGGATGACATCGCACGCTCGATGAGCGCCGTTTCCGCCCGCGTCGCCGTCGTACAGGGCCGCAATGCCATCGGCATCGAGCTGCCCAATTCAAAGCGGGAAACGGTTTATCTGCGCGAGATGCTGGCTTCTGAAATCTTCGAGAAATCGACGATGAGTCTCGCTTTCGCGCTCGGCAAGAACATCGGCGGCGAACCGATCTTCGCAGACTTGGCGCGCATGCCGCATTTGCTGATTGCCGGCACCACCGGCTCCGGCAAGTCTGTCGGCATCAATACCATGATCCTGTCGCTGCTCTACCGGCTATCGCCAGACCGTTGCAAGCTCATCATGATTGACCCCAAGATGCTGGAGCTTTCCGTCTACGAAGGCATCCCGCATCTCCTCGCTCCAGTCGTCACCGACCCGCGCAAGGCTGTTGTGGCGCTCAAATGGGCGGTGCGCGAGATGGAAGACCGCTACCGCAAGATGTCCAAGTTCGGCGTGCGTAACGTCGACGGCTATAACACCCGCCTCAAGCAGGCGAGCGCCAAGGGCGAGAAGATGTCGCGCACCGTGCAGACGGGCTTTGATCCCGATAGCGGCAAGCCGATCTTCGAGCAGGAAGACATGGACATGCAGCCCATGCCCTACATCGTCGTCATCATCGACGAGATGGCCGACCTCATGATGGTGGCGGGCAAGGACATTGAAGGGGCGGTCCAGCGCCTCGCGCAGATGGCGCGTGCCGCCGGCATTCACGTAGTGATGGCGACGCAGCGTCCATCGGTTGACGTCATCACCGGCACCATCAAGGCCAATTTCCCGACGCGCATTTCCTTCCAGGTCACCTCCAAGATCGACAGCCGCACCATTCTGGGCGAACAGGGCGCCGAACAGCTTCTCGGCCAGGGTGACATGCTCTACATGGCTGGTGGCGGCCGCATCTCGCGCCTTCACGCACCATTT
Organism: uncultured Alphaproteobacteria bacterium; assembly: GCA_963814455.1. Lineage (GTDB taxonomy): Bacteria > Pseudomonadota > Alphaproteobacteria > Rhizobiales > Aestuariivirgaceae > Aestuariivirga. Next base: position 73,916 of record CAWFCR010000005.1, read on the forward strand.
GTGGCCGATGACGAAGTGGAGAAGATCGTCAACCATCTCAAGGCGCAAGGCGCGCCTGATTACGTTGAAGCCGTCACCGAAGAGCCCGAGGAAGGCTATGGTGAGCCAAGCGGCATTGGCGGTGGCGAAGGCGGCGGCTCAGGCGATGAGTTGTATGATCAGGCGGTTGCCGTCGTCCTGCGTGACAAGAAAGTGTCCACCAGCTATGTGCAGCGCCGCTTGCAGGTAGGCTACAACAAGGCCGCAAGCCTGATCGAGCGAATGGAGAAAGAGGGCCTTATTTCCGCCGCCAATGCCACGGGAAAGCGTGAAATCCTCGTTCCTGGCGATAGTGCCCGTGTCTAGTTTCGCCGCAAAAGCGGCTGGTTTTGAGTGCATGTGTCGAGTTCAACCCCGTACCGGATGACCACATATGTTTTTGACCACCCGTTCGTTTCTGCAACTTTCTGCGGCAGCCTTGCTTCTCGCCCTCACAGGCGCTGGAGCGCAGGCGAAATCCATGTCGCTCAGCCCCGACCAGACGGATGCCATCAACCGCATATCCACCTACTTCAACAGCTTTACCACGCTCAAGGGTGAGTTCACGCAGGTCAGCCCAAAGGGCACCATGTCGACCGGCACGATGTATATCTCGAAGCCGGGAAAGATGCGCTTTGATTACGCACCGCCCAATCCATTCCTTCTGGTGTCGGATGGCAAATGGGTAACGCTCAAGAATCGCTCCAAGGAGAAGGGTGACCAGGTGCCACTCTCCGCGACGCCGTTGCGCATCGTCGTTTCGCCCGAGGTAAACTTGCTGCGCGACACGAACGTGTTGGGCTTCGAACAGGCTGATGGAATTTCGCAGGTCGTGCTCGAGGACAAGAAGGCAACCGTCAGCGGCCGCATCATGCTGGTCTATGACGAAGCCCGCAAGGAACTGCAGCAATGGGTCATCATTGATGCCCGGGGCCGCCGCACGACGGTAACACTGTCCAACCTTGAACCCGATGTGAAGATCGATCCCAAGCTGTTTGTGGTGAAGATCAACCGCAAGGAACGCACTAAATGATTTTGCTTGCGGGTCAGTGGCAGTTCATGCTGTCTGCCCTGCATGCAAATCAAGATCGCCACCTGGAATATCAACTCGGTCCGCCTGCGTATTGAGCTTGTCGCTCGCGTCCTGCGTGAATTGCAGCCCGACATTCTCTGCTTGCAGGAAACAAAGTGCCCGCCCGGCCTGTTTCCGGCAGCACCACTCGCAGCGCTCGGCTACAGCCACATCGTTGATTATGGGCAGAAGAGCTACAATGGCGTTGCCGTCATTTCGCGCCTGCCGCTGCTCAAGCATCACTCCAATCCGTTTTGCGAAAAGAGCGATTGCCGTCACATGGCAGTGGTGGTGAAGGCCGACAAGCCGGTCATCCTCCACAATCTTTATGTGCCTGCGGGCGGTGACGAACCCGATGTGAAGATCAATCCCAAATTCGCCCACAAGCTTTCCTTCCTTGACGAGATGGAAGCATGGTTCAAGTCCAAGGCCGTGCCACGCGGGCACCATGGCGTGGTGGTGGGTGATCTCAACATTGCGCCGCTGGAGCATGATGTCTGGTCGCACAAGGACCTGCTGAAGATCGTCAGCCACACGCCGGTTGAAACAGAAGGACTGCTGCGCGCCCAGAAGGCCGGCAAGTGGGTAGACGTGATGCGCCAGCATGTGCCGCCGCACGAGAAGCTCTACACATGGTGGAGCTACCGGGCACAAGATTGGCTGGTTTCAAATCGCGGCCGCAGGCTGGATCACATCTGGGCAACGAAGGATCTCGCTAGCCGCTGTTCGGCCATGACCGTGATGAAGGAAACACGCGGCTGGACCCAGACTTCCGACCATGTGCCGGTGATGGCGACGTTCGATATCGCCTGATCAGACCTCAGAGATCGCCGAACGACTTGGCGCGCATCAGCTTGGTGCGCGCGCCCTCGAAATCAATAGATGCCGCATCCAGCCGACGTGCCAAGGTGTTGAAGACCGTTTCCCCGAACTCGGGGTATTCGCTGGCCACCCGCATGAACAGCGAATGGTCGATGCGGGCGGTGACGACAGGCGTCGTTGCCGTTGCTGTCACCGCATACTGGGTGCGCCCGATCATGGCGATTTCGCCGAGCAACGACCCAGGCCCTGCGGTGGCCACCTGCCGGAATTCGAGTCCGTGGCGTTGCCGGATCTCCACGAAGCCATTGAGGATGAGGTGCGCGGCTTTCGCCTTGTCGCCCTGCTTGATGACGGGTGCGCCTGCGACAAATGTTTCCCGCTCTGATGCGAAGGCAAGAACTTGCAGATGCACGCTGTCGCAATCCGCAAAGATTGGAATCTGGCGCAAGGTTTCTGCATCGGCCCGCACGCTCATGGCGCACGGCTCCGACGGCTCGCAATCTCCCCGATTCGCCCGCTCTCAGTCATTTCGGCCATAAAACGATGATTGACCGGCAATATCAAGGGATGAGCTTGTAGCCGCCGCCCTCGGTCACCAGGATTTCTGCGTGGGCGGGGTCGCGCTCGATCTTCTGCCGGAGCCGGTAAATGTGGGTTTCGAGCGTATGGGTGGTGACGCCCGCATTGTAGCCCCAAACATCATGCAGCAGAATATCGCGGCTGACGATCTGCTCACCGGAACGCAGCAGAAACTTGATGATGGCGGTTTCCTTCTCGGTCAACCGCACCTTGCGGCCATCCTCGCGCGACAGTTGCTTGGCGGATGGTTTGAAGCTGTAGGGCCCGACCTTGAAGATGGCATCTTCGCTCTGTTCGTGCTGGCGGAAATGCGCCCGGATGCGGGCCAGCAGAACGCCGAAGCGGAAAGGTTTGGTGATGTAGTCATTGGCGCCTGAATCAAGGCCAAGGATGGCATCTGCGTCGGCGGCCTGGGCTGTCAGCATCAGAATGGGGCCCTTGTAGCCGCCACGCCGCATCAATTTGCAGGCCTCGCGCCCATCCATGTCCGGCAGATTGACGTCGAGGATGACCATATCGGCATGCTCGGCCTTGATGGCCTTGATCCCTGCGCCAGCGGTCGCTACGTCAGTGACGCTGTAGTCATCATGCAGGGAAAACTGGTCTTTCAGGGTTCCGCGCAGGACATCATCATCATCTACCAGCAGGATCTTCTTTTGCGATGTCATGGGAAGCTTTCAATTGGGCGGGGTTGGCTGTAGCTCTTGGCACTACCAGAAAGCATAGACTAAATGCCTGAAATAGTCACATCTCTTCACGTTCGTGGGATGGCTGGCCATGCCACGCGCGGTTTCGTTAATTTGGGCGGATTGCGCTTTCCCTGCGCCCTCGGCCGCAGCGGCAGGCGCACCCTGAAGCGTGAGGGTGACGGCGCAAGCCCGGTTGGCAGCTTTACCCTGGTGGAAGTCCTGTATCGTAGCGACCGTATCTTGCGGCCCAGAACAGCGCTGCCCGTCACCCCTTTGCGGCCCGGCTGGGGCTGGTGCGAAAAGGTCGGTGACCGCAGTTACAATCGCCGGGTCACTCTGCCCTATGACGCTGCCCATGAGGACCTGTGCCGCGAGGACCGGCTGTATGATGTGATCGTCGTGACAAGTCACAACCGGCGGCCGCGTATCCAGGGGCTGGGCAGCGCCATCTTCTTTCATCTAGCCCGGCCGGATTTCACGCCGACGGCCGGCTGCATTGCGGTGACGCTTCCGGTCATGCGGGAAATCCTGCGCCGCTGTGGGCGCCGTACACGGCTTGTCATCCACTCGCCAATGGATGGTTGAGCCTATCGGCTGCCGAAAATCAATGAGCCCACTCGAACGTGCGTCGCCCCACAGCGAATGGCCGTCTCGAAGTCGGACGACATGCCCATGCTGAGGCCCGCGAGCCCGTTGCGTGCCGCAATGCTGGCCAGCATCTCAAAGTGTTTTTCCGGCGCTTCGTCGACAGGCGGAATGCACATCAGGCCAACGGGCGACAGGCCGTACATTTCACGGCATGCGGCGATGAAATCATCCGCCGCCTCAGGCGCAACGCCCGCTTTCTGCTGCTCGTCACCAGTATTGATCTGGATGAACAGCTCAGGCCGTTTTTGCTGCCGTTCGAACTCAAGCGCCAGCGCTGCCGCCAGAGATGGACGGTCCAGTGAGTGGATGGCGTCAAACAGCCTCACCGCATCTGCTGACTTGTTGCTTTGCAACGGTCCGATGAGGTGCAGCCTTGTGCGTGGATAAGTCTGGCGGAGCGCAGGCCATTTTCCCTTGGCTTCCTGCACGCGATTTTCGCCAAAATCGATTTGGCCAGCTTCCAGCACTGGCTTGATCGCGTCGGCAAAAAACGTCTTGCTGACGGCGACAAGCGTGATGTCACTGGGCAAGCGCCCCACCAGATTGGCAGCATTTGCAATCCGGTCGCGAATGCGCAAAAGGGCCTCTGCAGATGTGTTTGGCATATCTCGCTTATGGGCAAGCTTGCAGCCCATTTCAAGGACTGGTACTGGACGGCTACTTGGCCTAGTTTGAGCCTGATTTCCGGTGTAGCTGAGCCTTGGTTCTGCAGCGGAGACGGCATGTTGAGGGGAACGCGCGTCGTGAAATTAGGAGCGGTTTCGGCAATGAGGAAACTCACGGTTCTGGCCATGCTGCTGGTAATTGGTGGCTGCGGTTATCGTCCGCTTTATGCCACAGATGAATCCGGCATGAGCGTTGCGACAGAGTTGTCCAACATTGCCATACAGGAAACCGGCACGCGCATCGGCCAGCAGATCCGCAACCGTCTTGTCTCAACCATGCGCCCGGCCGGCCAGGAGGGCCAGGATACTTACAGATTGGTGCTGACGCCGGTGCTTGTCGATACAGTTCAGGCCGACCAGGGACTTATCGATGCCAAAGGCCGGCGCGGCATAAAGCGCTCTCAAGTCCGCCTGAATGTGAGTTTTGATCTCTATGACCAGCGCACGGGTAAGGTCGTTAAGTCGGGCAAGAGTTTCTCGAACATTGGCTATGATGTGCTGTATGAGCCGATTGCAGACCGGCAGGCCAAAGCCAACGCAACTGAGCGGGCTGTCCTCGAAGTTTCAACCGATGTTCGCACCCGACTTGCCGCCTACATGGCGAGCCGTACGGGTTGACAGCAGGTGGCCGTCGCCAAGCAGGGCGAACTCCTTCACCTTCTTTCCGGCAAGCGTGAAGCACCGCAATGCATTCTCATCCATGGCGCTGACAATGGCGCCGTCATCGATCTCTGCCAAGCTGTTGCCCGCAAGGTCACAGGTGGCGCTGATGCCCTCAGCGTCACGCGCCTGACGGAGGCCCAGGTCCTGTCCTCTCCCGACAGGCTCTACAGCGAGTTTGCCGCGCGTTCGATGTTTGGTGATCGGCTGGTTGTCTGGATTTCTGCCAGCGGTGATAGCCTTGCCAAGGCGCTGGAGCCGATCCTCTCTTCGCGGGAAGCAGGCAATCTCATCCTCATTGACAGTGAGAATCTTTCCAAGACGTCTAAGCTCCGCAAATTGTGCGAGGCAGACAAGCGGTCCCTCGCTTGCGCGCTTTACGAAGAGTCGTTGCACGAATTGCGCCAGCGCCTTGAAAGGCAGATCCGCGCTGGCGGCCATGCCATATCTGATGAAGCGATGGAGCGGCTGATGCAGCTTGTTTCCCGCGAACGCATCGTTGGTGAAAGCGAGGTTGCCAAGCTTTTGACTTTTGCCCATGGCAGCAAGCAGATCACTGTCGACGATGTCGTCGCGGTTTGTGGTGATACCCATGATTCGGGCGTCGATGAACTGCTTGATGCCGTGTTCGAGGGTCAGATGGCGGCCGCAGATCGCCACCTCGTGACGCTGCAGGCGCAAGGCTCTGGCAAGGCGGTGCTGCCGATGGCGATGCAGCACGTGGCAAAGTTGCAGGCCTTGTCGTTGCAGATGCGCCAAGGCCAGTCGGTGGGTGAAACCGTATCGTCAAAGCGCAACGGGATATTCTTCAAACGCCAGCCGAGCATATCGCGCCAGCTGCAGCTGTGGTCGCTCGAGAGCTTGCTCGATGCCGATGCAAGGCTTGCCGATGCGACGCTGGCAACGCGGCAGATGCCTGCCCTTGAAGACAGCCTGGTCAGCCGCTCGCTTCTGGCGCTTGGCTGGCAGGCCCGCAGCTTCGCTGAATAGTCAGCGGGTCATCGCCAGCTTTCGCGAAATGTCTTCCAGTTGGTCGAAGTTCTTGTACTCGATGATCAGCTTTCCGCTTTCATGAGTCTTGGACTGGATGTCGATCTTCAATCCCGTCGCCTCCGAGAGATGTTTTTCGAAGGCGCGAATGTCGGCGTTCTTTTCTGGCTTGTCCTTGCGGGGCTGGGCCGCCTTGTCGCGCGTCAGCCCTTCGGCTTCGCGCACCGACAGGCCGAGTTCGATTATTTTCTGCGCAAGTTCATGCGGAGAGTCGGATGCAACAAGCGTTCGCGCATGACCGGCTGTCAGCTTGCCTTCTTCAATATATGCACGCACCGCTGCAGGCAGTGAAAGCAGCCGCAGCGTGTTGGCGATATGGCTGCGGCTTTTGCCTACCGCATCGGCGAGTTGCTGCTGCGTGTAGGAGAACTGCTCCATGAGCTCGCCAAAGGCGCGCGCTTCCTCAAGCGGATTGAGATTCTCGCGCTGGATGTTTTCGATGAGGGCAATCTCGATGGTCTCGCCATCTGAGAGTTCGCGCACCAGCACAGGAAGTTCATGGTGTCCCGCCAGCTGCGCGGCGCGCCAGCGTCTCTCGCCGGCGACGATCTCATACTCGCCATCAGCGCGCGGGCGCACCACCAGCGGCTGCAGCAGACCCTTGTCGCGGATTGACTGTGCGAGTTCCTGCAGTTCCTCCTGTGCAAAGGTCTTGCGTGGGTTGCGCGGGTTTGAATGGATAAGCTCGATCGGCACCTGCTTGAGGCCGTGCAGTTGCTGGGGATTTGCCGCTTCCCCCTTGTCATCGCCGATAAGTGCAGCGAGTCCGCGCCCCAGCCTGCGTTTTTGAGCCTGCATTTCCATTCACCTTGCCTAAGACTAAATTCCTGAGAAATTCGATCCGCCCCCGAATCGATCCTACGCCGCCCGCAGTTCCCGTTCCCTGCGAATCACTTCCGATGCCAGCTTGATATAGGCCTGCGAGCCCACGCACACATTGTCATAAAGCAGAACCGGCTTGCCGTAGGACGGTGCTTCCGAAACCCGCACATTGCGCGGGATCACCGTTTGGTAGACCTTGTCGCCCAGCACGCCGCGCACGTCCTGCGCCACCTGCTCGGACAGGCTGTTGCGCCGGTCAAACATGGTCAGCACCACGCCCTGGATGGTGAGGCGCGGGTTGAGAGTGGTTTTCACCCTCTCCACCGTGCGCATCAGCTGGCTCAATCCCTCGAGCGCGAAGAACTCACATTGCAGCGGCACGAGAATGGCATCCGCAGCACACAGTGAGTTGATGGTAAGAAGGTTGAGGGAGGGAGGGCAGTCGATAATGACATAGCTGTAGATTCCATCCTGGGCGTGCATCTCAATGGCGTCCGCCAACCGGTGGGTCTTGCGTTCCAGGCCGGCAAGCTCCAATTCCGCGCCGAGCAGGTCCATCGTGCTGGGTACGCAATGCAGCCTGGGTATGCCCGAATCGACGATCACATCCGCCAGATCCGCTTCGCCGATCAGCACATGGTAGGATGAGCGCTGGTTTGGCTTGCGAGTGATGCCGAGACCGGTCGATGCATTGCCTTGAGGGTCAAGGTCGATGACCAGCACCGTCTCGCCAACTGCGGCCAGCGCCGTGCCGAGGTTAATGGCCGTCGTCGTTTTGCCGACGCCGCCTTTCTGGTTGGCAACGCTCAGAACGCGCGGACGCACCACAGGTATTTCATTCGGCATGGGCAAGATCCCTGATCTCGATGATGGCACCCCGCGAATCAGTCCGGCTGGGGTGCCTAATTGCCTTCATTTTCCAATATTTAGTGGCTTCGGTCAATTCACTATCTAAATCTTGTCCTTTGTGAAAAAGGCCAGTGGCTCCCGTGCTCAATAATGGCGCCGCCAAGCCGAGCAGTTTTGGCAAAGGCGCCAGCGCACGCGCTGTAACGTAGCGCGGCAGTGGCGTTGGCAAGTGCTGGCTTAAGTCCTCGAGCCGGATGCAGTGCACGGGTGCAGATGCAATTGTTACTCGCGCCGCCTCGCGCAGGAATGCTGCCTTTTTCTGGTTGCTGTCATAGAGGCTAACTTTCCGTCCCGTGACAATGGCGATGACAAGTCCCGGCAATCCTGCGCCGCTGCCAAGGTCCGCAACGGACCCCTCTTCCGTCATCAGTGGCAGTAGCTGCAGGCTGTCCAGAATATGGCGCTGCCACACTTCACTGGCGGTGGAGGGACCAATCAGGTTGATACTCTTCTGCCAGTTCAGCAGCAGGCTCACATAGGCCGCCAACCGTTCTCGTGATTCACGTGAAACACCAAGGCGCTCAAGTTCGGATTCTGGCAGCACGTTGCCGCCCGTCATGGCTTGCCGGCGGAGCGGTGGCGCTTGACATGACCGAGGAGCGCAGTGAGCGCGGCAGGTGTCATGCCCTCCATGCGGGCCGCTTGCCCGAGTGTGCGCGGCTGGACACGGGTGAGTCGTTGCCTGATCTCGGCTGAAAGCGAGGGCATTGCATCATAGTCGAGAGTCGAATCTAAAGAAACGCTGTCTTCCTTTCGCAGCGCCTCGATGTCATCTTTCTGGCGAGTGGCATACCCGGCGTAAAGCGCGTCGGCATGCAAGGCCTCGCGTATGACGGCAGGCAGTTCTGCCAGTTGCGGCCAGACACGCGCCGCGCCTTCAAAGCCAATATCGGGAATGGCGATGAGATCCATGGCCGTCCGGCGCTGGCCATCCTGATTGATCTTGAGGCCCATTTTCACGCCTTCAGACGGCGTCAGCGACAGGTTTTCGAGAAGGTGTCGGGCCGACTCGATTTCGCTATTCCGCTCGTCAAAAGCCTTTTTGCGCGCCACGCCAACAAGGCCGAGGTCGATACCTTTCGGTGTCAGCCGCCGGTCGGCATTGTCGGCGCGCAGCGTCAGGCGGTACTCGGCCCGCGAGGTGAACATGCGGTAGGGTTCAGTCACACCCCGCAGCACCAGGTCGTCAATCATCACGCCGATATAGGCTTCGCCACGATCAATGGTTACTTCTCCCTGCCCTGCCGCGTGACGTGCTGCGTTGAGCCCGGCGACGAGCCCTTGCGCTGCTGCTTCCTCATAGCCGGTGGTGCCATTGATCTGGCCCGCAAGAAATAAGCCTTCCGCCGCCTTGACCGCCAAGCCATGGGTCAACTCCCGAGGGTCAACATAATCGTATTCGATGGCATAGCCCGGCCGCAGGATGGTGACGTCCTCCAGCCCGGCGATAGTGCGGATGAAGGCCTCCTGCACATCCTCCGGCAGAGAGGTGGAAATGCCGTTTGGATAGACCGTGGGGTCGTCCAAACCTTCAGGCTCAAGGAATATCTGGTGCGCTGACTTGTCCCGGAACCGGTGAATCTTGTCCTCGATCGAAGGGCAATAACGCGGTCCTGTTCCCTCGATCTGGCCGGAATAGAGTGGCGAGCGCGCGATGTTGTCGGCGATGACCTTGTGCGTCCGCTCGTTGGAATGGGTGATGTGGCAGGAAATCTGCGGGGTCGTGATCTTGTCCGTCAGGAACGAGAAGGCATAGGGTTCATCGTCTCCCCGCTGCTCCTCCAGGTCTTGCCAGCGAATGGTCCGACCGTCGAGCCGCGCCGGTGTTCCGGTCTTCAAGCGGCCAAGCGCCAGTCCCATGCCTCGCATTTGGTCTGAAAGGCCATGGGCTGGCGGTTCACCAACCCGGCCCGCCGGTATCTTCTTGTCACCGATGTGGATGAGACCGGAAAGGAAGGTGCCTGTGGTCAAAACAACCGCCCTGCTCCGGATCTGTCGGCCATCTTCCAGCGCAACGCCCTGCACCTGCCGTCCCTGCATGATGAAGCGGGAAACCGCCCCCTCAACAACGGTGAGGTTAGGCGTTGCGATGATCGCCGCCTGCATGGCCTGCCGGTAAAGCTTGCGGTCTGCCTGGGCGCGCGGGCCTCTTACAGCGGGACCACGCGAGCGGTTGAGGAGACGGAACTGGATGCCGGCTTGGTCGGCCACACGGCCCATCAGCCCGTCCAAGGCGTCAATCTCTCGCACCAAGTGGCCCTTGCCGAGGCCGCCGATCGCAGGATTGCAGGACATCTCGCCAATAGTGGCAAAGCGGTGCGTAACCAAAGCCGTCTTCGCGCCTAGACGGGCGGCAGCCGCAGCAGCCTCTGTGCCAGCATGGCCGCCACCGACAACGATCACGTCATAGGATTCACTCATGCGCGGCTCTCTAGCCCATGCATTTGGCTTTGTCATGGCTTTGGACCATCGCACTCCGTTTCACGTGAAACAGCGTTACTTGCCGATGCAGAATTCCGAGAATATCTGGCCCAATAAATCTTCAACATCTATGCGGCCGGTGACACGTGCGAGGCTCCGCGCCGCTCCCCGCACACATTCGGCAGCAAATTCCAGCTGGCCAGCCTCATGCGTTAACGATTCGTTAAGGAGCCGAATCGAATCTTCAATGGCCCTACGGTGCCGTTGCCGAACGGCAACTGGCGGTTCCCCGCTTGCAAACTCTTCCTTCACCAGTCCTTCCAGTGCTGCCAGCAAGCCCTGCACACCCTGCCCCGATTTGACGGAAATGACGTGGTCCCATTCATTCCGGATATGAATCGAATCCTCAGGCAGCAGGTCAGCCTTGTTAAGTACTCGCACCACAGAGGCACCGTCTGCAGCAATGCCAACAGGATTGGCGCCATGCTCAGGGTCCCCCAAAAGCACAACGATATGCGCCTGCCGCGCCGCGCCGCGCGCGCGTTCCATGCCGATCCGCTCAATCTCGTCCTGTGTCTTGTCACGCAGTCCTGCCGTGTCACTCACCGTCAGCGGCAGGCCCGCCATCATCAGTTGAACATCAACAACGTCCCGCGTCGTCCCGGCAACCGCCGAAACAATGGCCGCTTCGCGTGCAGCCAGCACGTTAAGCAGTGACGACTTACCCACGTTGGGAGCGCCAAGAATAACGATCCTCACGCCGCTCCGCACCGCGTCAGCCCGTGATGACAGCACCAATGCCTGCTCCAGCGAAACAACAAGCTCTAAAGCCAGCGGCCGCATCTGAGCCAGCGCCTGGTCGGCAACACCTTCCTCATCGATGAAATCAATGGCAGCTTCCAGCAGCGACAGCACTACCGTCATTCGTTTCAGCCACGAATCGTATATTTCGCTGGCGCCACCTGCCATGTGAAACAGCGCTTGCCGCCGCTGCACCTCACTCGTCGCACTGAGCAGATCCGAGAGCCCCTCCGCCTCGACGAGATCAATCTTGCCATTGCTAAAACCGCGCCGGCTGAACTCTCCCGGCTCGGCTTGCCGCAATCCGGGTAATGCCGCTAGCGCATCCAAAACAGCCGCGACAACCGCAGCACTACCGTGGCAATGAAACTCGGCCATGTCCTCCCCCGTGGCGGTTCCTGGCCCCGGCAACCACAGAACCATGGCCCTGTCCAGCAGCTCACCTGAAAGCGGATGACGCACACCACGGTAGGACGCCCGCCGCCCGACAGGCAACGGACCTACCAGCGCCGCCAGGGCCTTACCCGCCTGCGGCCCAGACACGCGGATCGTGGCAATACCGGCAATACCGGCAGCGGTTGACAGGGCGAATATGGTGTCACCAGCATTCATTTCGGATTCGAATCGATACCAATTTGTCTTGTAAACCCAATGTTCCCGGCCATACTTCAAAGCATGAACAGGCTAAATCAAGAAACCAGTCCCTATCTGCTCCAACACCAGCACAACCCCGTCCACTGGTATGGCTGGGGACCGGAAGCATTCCAGGCAGCAGCAGTGAGCAACCGCCCTATCCTTCTATCCAGCGGCTATGCCGCCTGCCACTGGTGCCATGTCATGGCGCATGAGAACTTCGAGAACCCGGAAATCGCAGCCTTCATGAATGATCACTTCATCAACATCAAGCTTGATCGCGAAGAGCGGCCAGACGTCGACAGGCTCTACATGGCAGCGCTCCACGCCATGGGAGAACAGGGAGGTTGGCCGCTCACCATGTTCCTGACGCCAGACCTTAAACCTTTCTGGGGCGGCACATACTTTCCTCCTGAGCCGCGCTACGGCCGGCCGGGCTTCATGCAGGTTCTTAGATGCTATTCACAATCTTTGGCTTACAGATCAGGCCCGCGCCGAAGGCAGCGCCAAGGCTCTCACCGATCATCTCAATGCAAAGGCAGCCGCCACCGACAACCCGCTGCCTGACGCAGCCCAAATCCATTCGCTCGCCGAAACCATTGCTGGCGCCTGCGACACTGTCCGCGGTGGCATCAAAGGCGCCCCCAAATTTCCTCAAGCACCGCTCTTCGCCTTTCTCTGGCAACAAGCACAGTCAAGCGGCAATGCCGCACTCGAGCATATTGTCATCACAACACTCGTCAACATCTCGCAGGGTGGAATCTATGATCATCTGGGCGGTGGACTTTCCCGCTACTCCACCGATGCCGACTGGCTCGTCCCGCACTTTGAAAAGATGCTGTACGACAACGCGCAATTCATCAGCCTCGCTTCGCGTGCCTACCTGCAGACCGGAAGCAACCTGTTGGCCACCCGCATCTCGGAGACGGTGTCATTCCTGCTTTCGGAAATGAGGACCGAAGCGGGACTCTTCACTTCCGCCTACGACGCAGACTCCGAAGGTGAGGAGGGCAAGTATTACGTTTGGAGCAGGGATGAAATCCGCAACATTCTCGCCAACCACGAAGTCGAAGAATTCTGCACCATCTATGGGGTGACGGAGGAGGGCAATTTCGAAGGCCGCAACATCCTCAATCGCATCCAGCATCCGGGACAGGACGATGACGCCCGCAGCGCCAGGCTTGCACTGGCAAGGCAAGAGCTGCTGCAGGAACGCCGAAACCGCGTTCCCCCACTGCATGACGACAAGTCATTGGCTGACTGGAATGGGCTGGCAATCACTGCGCTCGCTGAAGCGGCACTTGTCTTTGGCCAACAGCAATGGCTTGACGCAGCGCTTGATGCCCATTCCGCCGTCATCGGCACCTTCTGGGATGGCAGCACCCTGCTGCACAGCCACCGCGCTGGCAAGACCAAGCACCGCGCCACCGCCCACGACTTTGCGCAGCTGATAGAAGCGAGCCTCACGCTCGCCGGCATCGCAGCACGGCAGGATGCACTCGACATCGCCATCACGCTCACGCGAGCCTTTGAACACCAGCACTGGTCAGAAGAGAGCGCAGGCTTTCTGCTGACAGCGCGGGATGCCAATGACCTGCCAGCCAATGACATCTCCATCCAGGATGATGTTACCGCATCGCCCAACGCGGTCATGGTCCGCAACTATCTCCGCCTCGCCTACATGTCACCCGGCCCGCCATGGCGAAGCAGCGCCGACGCGATCCTTTCGCGTCACTTGGGTGTGCCACTCGGCAATCCTTTCGCGGCCCCAAGCCTTCTCGGTGCGGCTGCGATGGCGCAGAAAACCTGGCAAATCACGCTCTATGGAGTTGAAGCACCGATCCGACACACACTTCTCCGCCATGCGCTGAAGCACACAGGGCTTGATGCCGTGATCATTCACAAACGGGATGAAACCGTGCCGCCGGGCACATTCACACTCTGCAAGGGAACAGTCTGTTCTCTTCCGATCAACCAAGTCAGCGATATTGCTGAGGCTCTTCGCCTCTTCAATCCGAACTAGGCATTCATGGAATCGAAGAAGTCACTGTTGCCCTTTGTCTGCCGCAGCTTGTCGAGCAGGAACTCGATTGCGTCCACGGTGCCCATTGGGTTGAGAATGCGGCGCAGAACATAGGTCTTTTTCAGCACATCAGCCTTGACCAGCAGCTCTTCCTTGCGGGTGCCGGACCGCAGGATGTCGATGGCCGGGAACACGCGCTTGTCCGCAACCTTGCGGTCAAGGATGATTTCCGAGTTGCCGGTGCCCTTGAACTCTTCGAAGATCACTTCGTCCATGCGGCTGCCGGTGTCGATAAGCGCGGTCGCAATAATCGTGAGCGATCCGCCTTCCTCGATGTTGCGGGCCGCACCGAAGAAACGTTTTGGCCGCTGCAGTGCATTGGCGTCAACGCCGCCTGTCAAAACCTTGCCGGAGGAGGGGACAACCGTGTTGTAGGCACGCCCAAGGCGTGTAATTGAATCAAGCAGAATGACGACATCGCGCCCGTGCTCGACCAGGCGCTTTGCCTTCTCGATAACCATTTCGGCGACCTGAACGTGGCGGGTTGCCGGTTCGTCAAAGGTGGAGGAAACAACCTCGCCCTTTACCGACCGCTGCATATCCGTCACTTCCTCCGGCCGCTCGTCGATGAGCAGCACAATGAGGAAGCATTCGGGATGATTGGAGGAAATGGAATGCGCGATGTTCTGCAGTAGAACTGTTTTACCGGTACGAGGCGGCGCAACGATAAGGCCGCGCTGACCCTTGCCAAGCGGCGCCACGATATCAATGACGCGCGGCGAGAAATCCTTGCGGGTTGGATCACCCGTCTCCATTCCAAGGCGCTCATCAGGATAGAGTGGGGTGAGGTTGTCGAAATGCACCTTGTGCTTGGTCTTTTCCGGATCTTCGAAATTGATCGAATTGACCTTGACCAAGGCGAAATACCGCTCGCCGTCCTTGGGACCGCGTATCTGTCCTTCAACCGTATCGCCGGTGCGAAGGATGAATTTGCGAATCTGCGTTGGGCTGACATAAATGTCGTCTGGCCCCGCAAGATAATTGGCATCAGCCGAGCGAAGGAAGCCGAAGCCATCCTGCAGCACTTCCACCACGCCTTCGCCGATGATTTCAACATCGTGAATGGCAAGGTTTTTGAGGATGGCAAACATCAGCTCCTGCTTGCGGAGCGCGCTGGCATTCTCGACTTCGAGTTCTTCGGCAAGCGTCACCAGCTCGGCAGGTGTTTTGAGCTTGAGGTCTTTGAGCTTGATGCTCTTGAGTTCGGAAAAATTGGTCATTCACATCACTAAAGGAAATTGGCTGCGTCCGGTCTGCTAAGGCGAACATGGACGGCAAGAAGAGGCGGGAAAGCCGGGGCCGAATGGCTGGCTGAGGCCTATATAGGCGATGCCGGCTGTGAAACCAAATGAATTATTGAAAAGGCTTAACCACGACCATCACCACGATAACAATCAGCAATATGGTTGGCACTTCGTTAAGGACGCGGAACTGCCGCGAAGAATAGGGCCGCAAGTCTCGCGCAAAGCGCTTCACGCAAGCCTCCAGAAAGCCGTGAAAGCCTACTAGCAGCAGCACAGCCAGCAATTTCACCAGCAACCAGGTCTCGGTAACGGAAAATCCAGCGATCCACCACAGGATAATTCCAGAAACGAGGGTTACCAGCGCCGCAGGGCGCATGATCGCCTTGAGCAGGCGGCGCTCCATGACCCGGAACAGCTCGCTGGCCTCGCTACCCGGCACAACATCAGAATGATAGACAAACAGCCGAGGCAGATAGAACAGGCCGGCCATCCAGGAAATGACCGCCAGGATATGAATGACCGTGATCCAAAGCAGGGCGTCAACCACCGTCAACCTGCCTAAGTGTTGCAAGCACTCTTGTCAGAGCCTCAGGTGGCGTCTGCTGTTTGATGCCATGCCCGAGATTGAAGATATGCCGCTGCCGTCGGAACAGCTCTGGCGATCCGCCGCGTTTCGCGTTCAATCGTGGTCATCGCCTGCCAGCAGTACGATTGGATCAAGATTTCCTTGAACGACAGTTTCAGCAGGCAGAATCGGAAGCAGAACCTGTAACTCCGTCTCCTGTTCAATGCCTATGGCCTGGCAACCGACCTCGCGCGCCAAACGGGCATGCCGGGTGCCTGCACCCCTGGCAAAGGCGATGACCGGGACGTTGGGGTGGCTCTTGCGTAGTTCAGCAACAATCTGTCGCATGGGCTCTACGCTGTAGCGATCAAACAATTCGCCACTCAGGTCGCCAGCCCAGGAATCGAAAATCTGCACCACTTCTGCGCCAGCATCAATTTGCGCACGAAGATAGATAACTGATTGTTCAACCAGCCGGTCCACTAAATCAATAAACCAAGCAGGTGCGAGATAGGCGGTCTGCAGCGCAAATTGCCGGTCAGACCCGCCACCCTCAAGCATGTAGCTCGCAACAGTCCATGGCGCGCCACAGAAACCGATCATCGCCACATGCGGCGCCAATTGCTTGCGCACGAGGCGGATCGAATTGCAAACAGCCTCAACCTGCGGCGTTCCTGCCAGTGAGCCAAGGCGCTTCATGTCTTCGCTGCCTCTCACGCGCTCTAGAACTGGTCCCTCGCCCTCCTTGAAATCCAACCCATTGCCCATGGCATGAGGCACGACGAGAATGTCTGCAAAGATGATCGCCGCATCAAGGTCATATCGGCGCAGCGGCTGCAAGGTCACTTCTGCCGCCAGGGAGGAATGATAGCAGAGATCAAGAAATGACCCTGCCTTCGCCCTCACTTGCCTGTACTCTGGCAAATAACGGCCCGCTTGCCGCATGAACCAGGCTGGACGTCTCTCGGATTTTTCTCTTCTCAGGACATTGAGCAGGGACTTGGACGATATCTCCGTCATCTATTCAAAAGAGTCCTTAAAGGAATGAATTTGTTGTTGTAGCCGATGAAGCGGGATTGCGTAACAGCTATTCAACTGTCCACACGAACCCACCACCGTCTTTGCGCGACTTGCGAGCCAACATTCCATCCATATGAATAATACAATAACATCAGTATGTTAAAAGGTCGCGACAGAAGTTTCCCAAACTTGTTCTCTTGTTTCCACAGGCGAAAGTTTTCCCCGCAATCCCGAAGTGTTTATCCCATCAAACTTCGACGTTGAAAACTTCTGAAGAATTGCCCATGCAGAACACCAGAGGGCAAGATCAACGATCTTTCCCCCAATTTGTCCACAGGTCTTCGCCTTGATGTCAGCACCCAGTTCGCCCGCATTGATCCTGGCTTCGACCAGCCTGATCCGGCGCACGTTGCTGAACAATGCAGGGCTTGCCTTCTCGACGGAGGCACCGGGAACGGACGAGGCGGCCCTCAAGCAACAACTGAATATTCGTGGTGCTGCCGATTTGGCGTTGGAGCTTGCGGCCCAAAAATCACATTCGGTATCAACGCGTCATCCTGATGCGCTCGTCATTGGAGCGGACCAAACGCTGGAGTTATCCGGCCGTAGCTTTGATAAACCGGCTTCGGAAAGCGAAGCGCGGCACCAGCTCATGCAGCTGCGCGGGCAAACTCACTATCTGCATTCAGCCTTGTGTTGCAGCCTCAAGGGAAAACTGGTTTGGAATCACTGCAGTTCCGCAGAGCTCACCATGCGCCGCTTCAGCGAAGCAGAGCTTGATGCATACTTGGCATTGGCTGGCGATAAAGCGCTTCATTCCGTAGGCGGTTATCAAATTGAAGGTCCTGCTATCCAACTGTTTTCGCGCATAGATGGCGACTACTTTACAATTCTTGGTCTTCCTTTGTTTCCGCTTCTCGAATTCCTGCGCGGGCAGGGAGTGGGACTTGCATGAAAAAAACCTGTGTCATTGGTTGGCCCGTCAGTCATTCCCGCTCGCCGCTCATCCATAACTTTTGGATGAAGCAATACAGCATCGACTCGCTGTATGAAAAGCTTGCGGTTCCGCCGCAGGATTTGGCGGCCTTCATTCATAATCTTCCGCAATCTGATTATCTGGGTTGCAACGTCACCATCCCGCACAAGGAAGCGGCCTTCCGCCTTGTTGATATACCGGCAGACATTGCCATGCGCCTCGAAGCCGCCAACACGGTCTATCTGCGCAATGGAAAGATCTGCGCCACCAACACGGATGGAGAAGGCTTCATCGCAAGCTTGCGCCAGGCATTCCCCGCTGTAAATCTGCATGGAGCAGAAGTTGTTGTACTCGGTGCAGGCGGTTCCGCCAAATCGGTCATAGCCGCACTCCTGGCGGAAGGTGTGGCGCGCATCAGCATTGTCAACCGCACGGTGGAACGGGTTCAGGCCTTGCAACAAAGTTTTGGCCCGCAACTTCAACATATTCGCGATGATGGGGAAGCGATCAACACCTGTGACCTCTTGGTCAACACCACATCACTGGGCATGGACAATCAGCCCGATCTGGAATTCGCCGTGCGGCAGCTCAAACCGGGCTGTCTCGTCGTCGATATTATTTATGCACCACTGAAGACGAAACTGCTTCAGGACGCAGAGCGCCGTGGCCTCAAGACATTGAATGGCCTTGGCATGCTGTTGCACCAGGCCGTGCGCGGATTTGAGCTGTGGTATGGTGTGAGGCCGGAAGTTACCTCGGAACTCTATGACCTCGTCGAGCAGGATGTGAGGGGGCACAAACACTCATGATGCGGGTAGGGCTCACCGGTTCGATCGCCACCGGCAAGAGTGAAGTTGCCCGCTGCTTCCGCGAGGCAGGCGTTCCGGTGTTCGACTCAGACCAGACCGTGCATGACCTCTACGGCGAAGAGCATGTAGTAAGGCAGGTGGCAGCACTGTTTCCGCATGCAGTCAGTGACGGCAAAATAGACAGGCAAGTGCTGGGCCGTCATCTCGCCAGCCATCCTGATCAATTGCCACGCCTTGAAGCTTTGGTCCACCCGCTGGTGCGGCAGCGCCGCTTGCAGTTTCTTGAAACCATGGCCACTCGTCCCTATGCAGTCCTCGACATTCCGCTGCTCTATGAAACCGGAGCCGAAACGGAACTCGATGCGGTGATCGTCGTCACTACTACGCCTGCCCTGCAGCATGCACGGGCACTTGCCCGCAAGACCATGACGCCCGAGAAACTTGATCTCATTCTCTCACACCAGCTGCCAATGGTGGAAAAGGCGGCGCGCGCGGATTTTGTCATTGAAACCACCGGCACCTTGGCCGATCTCGAAGAAAAGGTGAAGCAGTTGATTCCCCGGCTCGAAGACATGGCGAAGGCATACGCATCATGAGAGAAATCATCCTCGATACCGAAACTACCGGCCTTGATCCTGCGAAAGGCGACAGGCTGGTTGAAATCGGCGCGGTCGAGCTCATCAACCATGTGGCGACCGGCAACACCTATCATGCCTACATTAACCCGGAGCGCATGGTGCCGGCAGAGGCGAGGGCCGTGCATGGGTTGAGCGACGAGTTCCTCAAGGACAAGCCGGTTTTTGCCAAGATCGTGGATGAGTTTCTCGCCTTCATCGGCGACGCGCCGCTTGTCATTCATAATGCGAGTTTTGATACAGCTTTCCTCAACGCGGAATTGTCGTATGTCGGGCGTGAGCGTCTTGATCCCTCCCGCGTCATTGATACGCTGGCTATAGCGCGCAAGAAATTTCCGATGGCGCCCGCGAGCCTCGATGCCCTGTGCAAGCGCTTTAACATCGACGTCAGCAAGCGTACCAAGCACGGCGCATTGCTGGATTCAGAACTGCTGGCCCTGGTCTATCTGGAACTCGTCGGCGGCCGTCAGATCTCCCTCACCCTTGCGGGTTCGGAAAGACAAGATAGGCAGTCGAACATTCAGCAGGGCGTCACTGCGACTCGCCCGGTTGCCCTCCCGCCCCGGCTGACTGAGGACGAACTGGAGCATCACCGCCAGATGGTTGAAAGCCTCGGCCCAAAGTCGCTGTGGATTCAATCCGCCGGATAGGTGGAGAGCTCTAGTCTAGGCTGATGCGTTCTGCGCCTGCATGCGCTTTTGATACATGCTGGCGAAGTCGATCGGGTCCAGCATCAAGGGTGGAAAACCGCCATTGCGGGTGGCATCCGCCAGAATCTGCCGTGCAAACGGAAACAGCATGCGCGGACATTCGATCAGCACGGCCGCATGCAGCACGTTGGCCGGAAAATTCTCCATGCGGAACAGCCCGGCGTAGAGCATCTCGGCAGCGAAGATCACCTTGCCGCCGTTCATTGCCTTGGCCTCGAGGTGCAGTTCCACCTCATAGTCCGTAGGGCCTAGCGTCTTGGCGTTGACGTTGACGGAGATGTTGATGTCTGGCTGGTTCTGTTGGGGAGCCAGCGTCTGCGGGGCATTGGGATTCTCGAAGCTGAGGTCCTTGAGGTACTGGCCAAGAATGCGCAGCGATGGCGAGGTGCCCGTCGCCGGCTGGGCGGCTGCCGCCGTCATCACAGGGGCAGCAATCGCTGCCGGCTGGACTTCGGGCGAGGCTTTAGCCGCGCTGGCAGGTGCCTTAGGGGCAGGTTTCCGGGGTGCTGGCTTGGCAGGCTTAACCATCTTGTGGCCTCATGAAGGTTTTGTCGTCTATCGGGTCAGAAAGTGCTGTCCATTCCGGCTTCACCGCTCCGGATTGACAGCCCCACCTGCAGGGCTGTGCCCTATCATGCCGCCTTGGCGCTCGCAAGCCCGCGAAGTCATTTCAAGCGCTTGTCCGGCTCTATGATTTCCACCGCCTCGCCCTCAATCACCGGTCCGGCCGCCGGTGGCGCCTGCCCGGTCATGCCGGATTCAAACACGACAGTATTGAAACGGAAGAGCCCCGCCACGTGATTGCGGGTGAAGGGTAGCAGCAGAAGAATGGCGACAACATCGCTTACGAGGCCCGGCAGGATGAACAGCAGCCCGGCGATCGCCTGCAGTATGGAATTTGCCGCGCCGGTGGAAAGCTGCTGCGCACTCGGGCTGCCGCCTGCAACTACTTTCATCAGGTTGGCGCCGCTGCTGCGTATAAGGCTGACCCCGATGAATCCTGCGATAATGAGCACAGCAATGGTGCCCAGGATGCCGAGCGCCTTGCCGAGCCAAGCAAGGCTGGCGATCTCGGCGACGACAAGCAGGAACAGGACAAGGCGAACAGGGCGTATCATGGTTACCAACGAAAGGCATTTGGACGGGGGCGGCGAAACCCTATATAGGGGTGGAGAGCGAATGTCCCAACGGTGATCTATGCCGTTCGGCGCAATGGTGAATGGTTCAATGAATGAGTTTCTTAGCCCGTCCAATCTCGTGCTTGCTGGCATTGCGGTTGTCATTTTCTGGCGGCTATGGGCAGTTCTCGGCACTCGCACCGGCACCGAGCGGCCGCCGGTTGACTACAATTCTCCCGTCCCTGGCCCCGTGACAGACAAGAATTCGAAGTCAGGTGAGGCAGCCGAGGTTGCTGCACCCGCATCCTTGCGTGAGCCCAAGCCAGTGTGGACTGGTGTCGCAGCCGAAGGATCAGACCTTGCGTTGGTGCTTGAAAAGATTGCAGCGGCATCGCCGGGTTTCAACGGCAAGCAATTCCTGGCTGGCGCGCGAACTGCCTATGAAATGGTAGTTGAAGCATTTGCCGGTGGCGACAGGGCAACCCTGAAATCGCTGCTGTCGTCCGAAGTTCTGGATGGCTTCATCAAGGCGATCGAAGCCCGTGCGGCTGACAAGCAAAAGCTGGACTTCCGCTTCATCGGCTTCGAAAAGGCGGAGATTGCGAAGGCCGAGCTTGAGGGCAAGCGCGCCACCATAGATGTGCGGTTCGTCAGTCAGATCATTTCGGCCACCTACGACGCCGCGCAGCAACTGTTGGAAGGTGATCCGAATGCGGTCCGCATGGTCACTGACTTGTGGTCTTTCGAACGTGACATCAGCCAATCAAACCCCAACTGGCGTGTGGTATCGACCGAATCACTCGGCTGAGCGCCGCGCCAACCCTCATGCGCATGAAACCAGATTTCGGCATGCCGGTGGAAGGTTCGCTGCAACAGGCTGCCTTCGCGCAGTTGCCCGGCTGGGACGCCGATAATCACCAGCAAGCATTGGTTGCCTTTCGCCGCTCAGCGGCCGTCATGCAGGACCAGTTCAATCATCGCGGTGGCGAGCCGCGCTTTGCAGGCAGCTGGGAACACTGGCAGCCGGCCTGCCAAGAGTCGCATGCGGCTACCGGTGCGCGAAATTTCTTTGAGACGCATTTCACAGCCTGCCGGGTTGTTGATCAGCAGCGACCGCAGGGATTGTTCACTGGTTATTATGAACCTGCTGCCTCTGGCAGCTTGTTTCGCGCAGAAGGCTTTGAAGTTCCCATTTACGGCAAACCTGCCGACCTTGTGTCCTTTGATGATGAAACGGCAGTGCGTTACGGCCGCATGGTTGATGGCGTACCGCATGCCTACATCACCCGCCGCGAGATAGAGCAGGGTGCGCTTGCCGGCCGCAATCTGGAAATCGTCTGGCTCAACAGCTGGGTTGATGCCTTCTTCATTCATGTGCAGGGTTCAGGCAGAATTGTCCTGCCGGATGGTCAGGTCATCAGGCTTGCCTATGCGGCAAAGTCTGGCCGGCCTTACACCGGTATTGGTGGCGTGCTGGTGGAGCGGGGCATCTTGCGCAAGGAAGACATGTCGATGCAGAGCCTGCGCCGTTGGATGGCGGCAAACCCGCAAGGCGCGCGTGAGCTGATGTGGCAGAATGAATCCTTCGTGTTCTTCCGAAAAGTTGATGTTGAGGATCCCTCTCTTGGAGCGCCCGGCGCCCAGAAGGTCAATCTTACGCCGCTGCGCTCGCTTGCCGTTGATCGTTCCGTCTGGTCATTCGGAACGCCAGTCTGGCTCGATCTGATGGCGCCGAGCGGCGAGGGCGCATCGCTACAGTCTTTCCAGCGGTTGATGATTGCGCAGGACACTGGCAGCGCTATCAAGGGCATGGCGCGTGGCGATGTCTATTGGGGTTGGGGAGAAGCAGCGGCCTTGACGGCCGGCCACATGGCAAGCCCGGGCAACATGTATGTGCTGCTGCCGAAGCAGCTCGTTGAAACGCTGCAGGTCAAGCCATGAAGCGCCGTGGAATTGAGCTGCCGGATTCAAACCTCTGGCATGAGGTCGCAAAATCCATCACGCCGCTGGCCAAAGGCCGGGCAAGATCAAGAAAACAGGCTCAGCCCGCCCAACCGGCACGAACAAAACCCAGCAACGCAGTTGCGCCTGCGGCATTGCCGTCCGTTTCCGTGCCGCCCCTGCGGCCCCGTCCCGCCAGCGCCGCTCCGCCGCCGCTTGCAGATTTTGACCGCCGCACCAGCCAGAAGATGCTGCGTGGCCAGGCTGATATTGATGCACGCATTGACCTGCACGGATTGGGCCTCGAGATGGCGCGCATTCACCTGCTTGACTTCCTGTCCAGCCGCAGGGCGAGAGGCTCGCGTCTTGTCCTCGTCATCACCGGCAAGGGCGCATCTCCCTTTTCTGGTCATACCTTGCACGGGCAAAGCCAATTTGACGCGCCGGAGCGGGAGGGAAAATTGCGCCGAGCCTTGCCGCGCTGGCTGGAGGAAGCATCGTTCCGCAGCCATGTCATCGGCTTTCAGCCGGCCCATCCACGCCATGGCGGCGGCGGCGCTTTCTATGTGAAGCTGCGCAAATGGCAGGGCTAACGCAGCGATGACGCCGTTCGGCGAGAAAATGCGAAAGCTCCGCAAGGACCGCCACATCACGCTGAAGCAGATGGCTGAAGCTGTTGGCGTTTCCAGCGCCTACCTGTCGGCTCTCGAACATGGCAAGCGCGGAAGGCCGAGTTGGTATTTGCTCCAGCGCATCATGGCCTACTTCAACATTATCTGGGATGAGGCGGAAGAAGTGACTCATCTTGCCCGCATTTCGCACCCCCGCATCACGATAGATACGTCCGGTCTTTCGCCTGCCGCAACCGAACTCGCCAACCGGCTGGCGGATGTCGTCGCCACGCTCGACGCCAAGACCCTGCAGGAGCTGCTGTCTGTACTTGGCAAGAGCCAGAGCCCGGTCCGCAAAAAGTCCGAACCGCCTTCGTCAGACTGAGGCAAGCCTCGCGAACGAGACTGCGGCAATCACGAGTTTGCCGGAGATTTGCCGATGGCTCAGCGCCAGTTGTTTTTCAGCTTGCCTGAACAGTTTGAACACCTGCAGCGCCGCCTGTTGCCGGCACTGGTCGACCATGCCCGCAGCGGTCACCGTGTGCGGATATGGTCGCTCGGATGCGGCCACGGCGAGGAAGCCTATTCCATCGCCATGACCATCCTCGATGTGGCACCCGATGCGCGCGGCCTCGACATCAGGGTGCTTGCAACGGACGACAATGCGGATGCTCTTCAGCATGCCCGGACCGCAACCTACGAAGCGGCCGGAACCCGCGGCATTCCCGAGCTTTTCAAGGCGCGCTGGATGGAGCCGGTTCGCGGCCTGTCTGCCCCCTGCCTGCGGTTTGATCCATCAGTCCGCGATCTGGTTGTGTTTGAGCAAGCGGTCATCGGTCAGGCGTTCCGGGCGAAGGGCTATTTCAATGCCATCTTCTGCCGCAGTGTGCAGGCAGGCCTTGATGATCACAAACGGGCGCAGCTCTGGGCGAGTTTGATGCCGCACCTCGCTCCCGGCGGCATGCTCTATACCGGTTCATCGGACATCATCACCGGGCCTGCCCTTGGCAATCTCAGGATGGCTGGTGTTTCCACCTATATGCGGCTGGCGGCATAAACCTGCCGAGTGTTGGCTCTTGCAGGGACATGGTCTGCACCTTAGCCTCGCCTCTGTATCAAGTAGCAGAAGGCACCATGACGACACTTGTCCGCTCCAAGGATCCGCTGCTCCAGCCCTACAGGCTGAAGCATTTGACGCTGAAGAACCGCATCATGTCCACGTCGCATGAGCCGAACTACAGCGAAGATGGCATGCCGAAAGATCGCTACCGGCTCTACCATGTAGAGAAGGCCAAGGGCGGCATAGCGCTCACCATGACGGCGGGTTCTGCCATCGTCTCGCGCGATTCTCCCGCCGTCTTCGGTAACCTGCAGGTCTATAAAGACGAAATCGTTCCGTGGCTCCGCAAGTTGACGGATGAGTGCCACGAGCATGGCGCAGCGGTCATGATCCAGCTCACCCACCTTGGCCGCCGAACGGTGTGGAACAAGGCGGATTGGCTGCCGGTGGTGGCGCCGTCATCGGTGCGGGAACCAGCTCACCGGGCTTTTCCCAAGGAGCTTGAGGACTGGGACATGCAGCGCATCATCGGCGACTATGCCGATGCGGTAGAGCGCATGAAGGCAGCAGGCCTCGATGGCGTCGAGCTTGAGTGCTACGGCCACCTGCTCGATGGCTTTTGGTCTCCTGTCACCAACAAGCGTTCGGACGAACACTCAGGCAGCCTTGAAAATCGATTGCGCTTCACGACGGAAGTTCTGCGCGCCATCCGCCTCAAGGTGGGGGAGGAATTCATCGTTGGCCTCAGGCTGGTCGCGGACGAGGCGTGGGAAATTGGCCTCTCGAAAGCCGAAGGCATTGCCATCTGCCAGGCCTTGAAGGCCTCCGGCCTCATTGATTTTCTCAACATCATCAAGGGCCACATCGACCATGATGCGCCGCTTGCCGATGTCATTCCCATAGCTGGCATGAAGGCTTCGCCGCATCTGGATTTTGCCGGTGAAGTGCGGGCCGCAACGAAATTCCCCGTCTTCCATGCGGCCCGCATCGCTGACGTGGCAACAGCGCGCCACGCCATTGCCGAAGGCAAGCTCGATATGGTCGGCATGACGCGCGCTCATATTGCCGATCCGCACATCGTGAAAAAAATCATGGAGGGCCGCGAACAGGAAATCCGCCCCTGCGTTGGGGCTACCTACTGTCTTGACCGCATCTATGAGGGGCATGAGGCGCTCTGCATCCACAACCCTTCGACTGGCCGCGAGGCGACCCAGCCGCACATCGTGCAACGGAGCTCCAGCATGGCACGGCATGTCGTCGTGGTGGGCGGCGGACCTGCTGGGCTTGAGGCGGCGCGTGTTTCGGCGGAGCGCGGGCACCGCGTCACGCTGCTGGAGGCAGCCGACAAGCCAGGCGGGCAGATACGCCTTCTGGTGCAGCTGCCGCGGCGCAAGGAGCTGATTGGCATTGTTGATTGGCGCATGACGGAGCTGCAGCGGCTAGGCGTGGAGTTGCGCTTCAACACCTATGCAGAAGCTGGGGATGTGCTGGCACTTGAGCCGGATGTTGTCGTGGTCGCCACCGGTGGTTTGCCGCAGACCCGCGCCATTGATGAGGGAGCGGATCTTGCCGTGTCCAGTTGGGACATACTCTCGGGTGATGTAAAACCTGCAGATGAAGTTCTGTTGTTTGACGACAATGGCGCACACCCTGGGTTTTCCGCCGCAGAGATCATTGCCGATGCCGGATCAAAATTGTCGATCGTCACGCCGGAACGCTTCTTCGCTGCCGAGATGGGCGGTCTCAACCTTGTTCCCTACATGAAGAAGTTCACCGCTCACGCAGTTGAAATCACATCAATGACGCGGGTACGGAAGCTGGAGCGCGTTGGCAACCGCATCAAGGCCACGCTGTGGAGTCCCTATACGCAAGCTGATTGCGGCGAACGTCTTGCAAGCCAGGTCGTGCTCGAGAATGGCACGGAACCGCTGGCTGACATCTATTTCGAACTCAAGCCGCAATCTGCCAACCTGGGCGAGATTGACTACGCCGCGATGATTGAGCAGCGTCCGCAGGCCGTGAAGCGAAATGCCGATGGCCGCTTCCAGTTGTTCCGCATTGGTGATGCCGTGGCCTCGCGCAACATCCATGCGGCAATCTACGAAGCCATGCGCTTGGCCCGGGTGTTTTAAGGCGCGTCCAGCAGCGCTGCTCCACAGTTGGCGGCAAGTCCCTTGGTGATACTGCCGGTGGCGGGCAGCAGTGGAATGAGGCAGGCCTGCAGCGCGTGATAGAGATCAGGCTTGCCGGTGAACACGCGGCTCACGGGTGAAAGGGTTTCGTCGAGCTCCGGATGCCAGCCGCCAAGGCTGTGGTCGATGACATGCGTCTCCACAAAACCCCAGATGCGCCGATACCATTCTTCAAAGCGCGGATCAGCATCAATACTGCGGAGTACGGCGGCGGCGGCAATGCCCTCGGCGCAAGGCCACCAAAAGCGGTCAGTGCAGTCCGGCTTGTTGTTCCAGTCCAGCGTGTAATAGAAACCGCCAGTATCAGCCGCCCAGCCGATGCCTACAGTGTTGAGGAATAGTGCCTTGGCAGCCTCCGGCATCCAGTCATGGCGGCGTCCGCCCAGCTCCCACAGCTGCACCAGCAGCCTGCTCCATTCCAGCGCATGGCCCGGCGTTGTTCCCGGCGGCCTGAACACCGGGTCTCCCTTGAAAGCACGATCAACATTCCATGCCGCATCGAAATGCTCGGCTACACGCCAGCCCTGTTCGCGTGCGTGGCGATTGATGATGAGCGAGGCGATGCGCTCCGCCATGTCGAGATAGCGCCTGTCACCCGTCGCCTCGAACGCCGCCATGGTTGATTCGGTAAGGTGCATGTTGGAGTTCTGGCCGCGATAGTTGCCGAGAGGCGACCAGTTCTCGGCAAACTCCTCGCGCACTGCGCCAAATGCCTCGTCCCAAAAGCGTGTCTGCAGAACCTCCGTTACATCGGAAAGCAGACGGCCGGCATCCGGATGGCCGGCAGTCTTGGCGGAGGAGGCCGCCAGTAGAACGAAAGCATGGCCATAGGCCTGCTTGCTTGAGTTGGTCGGCCGCGCATCATCAACACCCCAGAAATAGCCGCCGTTTCGGCCGTCCCTGTGCCTGAGCCAGAGGAAGTTCATGCCATGGTCAATGTCACGCTCAGCACCCGGAATGCCGAGTTGCTGGGCGATGACGGCGCAATGCACCATGCGGGTCGTCTCATGCAGCTGGCGTTCTATGCCTGTGTGACCAGGTTTGGGCGGCAAGGCCGTGCCATCGGTTGCCAGCACATTGAAGCCGCCAGCCGCATTGAAGGAGTGCGCCTGAAAGAACGAGATCAGCTTCCCGGCCTGCTGGACAAGCCACAACCGGTGCGTCTGCCGCATAACGAAATCTGGACCGGCAACGCTTGTCCATGCCGGATTTGCCGGTCCGTTTCCCACGCCTGCACTCCTTGCCTGTTTGATACGCAAAGCTACTAGGATGAGGAGGGCTTTGACAAGCAAGGCTCCTCTAGTTACGAGGTGTTTCCGTAATCGGGATAGTGCTGGGAATGACTTACAAGCCGGAAACGATCGAGCCGAAATGGCAGGCCTATTGGGAGAAAGAGGCGACATTTCGCGCCGAGATCGATCTCAAGAAGCCGAAGTTCTACGCGCTCGACATGTTTCCTTACCCCTCAGGCTCCGGCCTGCATGTGGGCCACCCTGAGGGCTATACGGCAACCGACATCATCAGCCGCTACAAGCGCATGCGCGGTTTCAACGTGCTGCATCCCATGGGCTGGGACGCCTATGGCTTGCCGGCCGAACGCTATGCCATGCGCACCGGTGTTCACCCCGCCATCACCACGCGCGAAAACATCGACAACTTCCGCCGCCAGATCAAGCGCCTTGGCTTCTCCTATGACTGGAGCCGCGAGCTTTCGACCGTCGATCCGAACTACGTGAAATGGTCGCAATGGATTTTCCTCAAGCTCTATGAAAAGGGCCTCGCCTACCAGGCGGAGGTGGCGGTCAACTGGTGCCCGGCGCTTGGCACCGTGCTCGCCAATGAAGAGGTAAAAGACGGCAAGTATGTCGACACCGGAGACGTGGTCGAACGCCGCCTCATGCGGCAGTGGATGCTCAAGATCACCGCCTATGCCGAACGCCTGCTGGATGACCTTGAAGGGCTGGATTGGCCGGAAAGCATCAAGGCCATGCAGCGTCATTGGATTGGCAAGTCGGAAGGTGCTGTCGTCGATTTCAAGGTCGATGGCGGCAACCAGAGCTTCAACGTATTCACAACGCGGCCTGACACATTGTTCGGCGCCACCTATTGCGTGCTGGCGCCAGAGCACAAGCTGGTGGACGCGCTGACCACGCCGGAGATGGCGGCAGGCGTCAAAGACTACCGCGCCAGAGCCGCGCTCAAGAGCGAGCTGCAGCGCTCAGAACTCGACAAGGAAAAGACCGGTGTCTTCACCGGCAGCTATGCCATCAATCCAGTGAATGGCGAGCCCATGCCGGTGTGGATTGCGGATTACATTCTCGTTTCCTATGGCACCGGCGCCATCATGGCGGTGCCTGGGCATGACACGCGCGATTTTGAATTTGCACAGAAGCACCTGCTCCCCATCCGCAAAGTCGTTGATGACGGAAAGCGCGCAGAGCTGGCGGAGGCCTTTGAAGGCGACGGCAAACTCATCAATTCGGGTTTTCTTGATGGCCTTGCCGTTGATGATGCCAAGCGCAAGATGATCGCCTGGCTTGAGAAAGAGGGTGCAGGCAAGGGCAGGGTGCAATACCGCCTGCGGGACTGGCTGTTCTCGCGCCAGCGCTATTGGGGCGAGCCCATTCCCATCATGTACCGCGAAGATGGCTCCATCGTCACCGTGCCGGAAGACCAGCTGCCGCTGCTTCCCCCGGCGCTTGATGACTACAGGCCAACTGATACAGGCGAGCCGCCGCTGGCCCGCGCCAAGGAGTGGGTGACAACCACCGATCCCAGGACGGGCGAGAAGCTCCGCCGCGAAACCAACACCATGCCGCAATGGGCGGGCTCAAGCTGGTACTTCCTTCGGTTCGCCGATCCGCACAACGATCACGCGTTGATCAGCCCGGAAGCCGAGCGCTACTGGATGCCGGTTGATCTTTATATCGGCGGCGCCGAGCATGCCGTGCTGCATTTGCTCTACGCCCGCTTCTGGCACAAGGTGCTTTACGACATTGGCGTGGTGACGACGAAGGAGCCGTTCCAGAAACTCTTCAATCAGGGCATGATCCTCGCCTATTCCTACCGCGATGCCAACGGCAAGTACCATGACGCTGGCGGCGTCTCGCAGAAGGATGGCAAATATTTCGCGGACGGCGTGCAGCTGACGCAGTCGGTCGAGAAGATGTCGAAGTCGCGCATGAACGGCGTCGACCCGGACGACATCGTCAATGAATTCGGCGCCGATTCCTTCCGCCTCTATGAAATGTTCATGGGCCCGCTCGATGTGACCAAGCCTT
>CAWFCR010000006.1:0-58509 GCA_963814455.1 uncultured Alphaproteobacteria bacterium
TCCATGAAACGCATCACAGAGTTCAAGGGTTACGTCACGCAGCCGGGTTTTGATGAAGACACAGGCAAGTTCGTGACGCTGACACTGGCGCATCCCTTCCCGGTTGACGCCGAAGCCGGGCTTCCGTCGGCAACGCCAGCATCAGCGAAGACGGCAAGGGTGACGGTGCTAAAGCCGCACGCCGCACCCAAAACGCAGAAAGGAGCCGGATTGCTCCGGCCCCTTCGTCATTCATCCGTAGGCTGAGTGATCAGCCCTGCCCGGCGGCCTTGGCGACTTCGGCGGCGAAGTCGTCAAGCACCTTCTCGATGCCTTCGCCAAGCTGCATGCGCACATAGCCCGTCAGCTTGAGCGGCGCGCCTGCCTTGTTGCCGGCTTCGGCAATGGCTTGCGTCACGGTCTTGCCGCCATCATGCACATAGGCCTGCTCGAGCAGCGTGTTTTCCTTGGCGTAGGTCTTGAGGCCCGAGGCTACGATCTTTTCCATGACGTTGGCGGGCTTGCCGGCGTTCTTCTCTTCGAGGATGGCGCTTTCGCGGGCGAGCGTTTCCGCCGGCACGCCGGAAATATCCATCGCTACCGGGTTGGTCGCCGCAATGTGCATGGCGAGCAGGCGGCCGAACTGGGCGAGCTCTTCCTTTTTGCCAGTTGATTCGAGCGCCACCAGAACGCCGATCTTGCCCATGCCGGGGGCCACCTGGTTGTGGATGTAGGAACCGATGACGCCATCACTGACGACGAGCGAGGCGGTGCGGCGCACCGTCATGTTCTCGCCGATCGTCGCCACCATCTCGGCCACAAACTCTGCAACCGCGTGGGTGGAGCCCGGATACTTGGCGACTTTAAGCTTTTCGCTATCGCCACCGGCAGCAAGCCCGAGGCGCGCGATCTCGGCGACCATGGCCTGGAACTTCTCGTTGCGCGCCACGAAGTCGGTTTCCGAGTTGACTTCGACGACAGCGCCGGTCTTGCCTTCGATGGCAATGCCGACGAGGCCTTCGGCGGCGACGCGGGTTGATTTCTTGGCGGCCTTGGCGAGGCCCTTGGCGCGCAGCCAGTCAGTTGCTGCTTCCATGTCGCCATTAGTGGCGGCCAGCGCTGCCTTGCAATCCATCATGCCGACGCCGGTTGACTCGCGTAAGGCTTTCACCATGCCAGCTGTGATATCAGCCATAATTACCTCAATGATTTTGAAAACATGTTACGGGCCTGCCCGGTGGCAAGCCCGTTGAAAATTGCATGCCGGATCAGGCTGCCGGAACTTCTTCCACCAGCGGCTCGGCAGCGGCGCCGATATCATGGCCGGATGAACCCTGGGCCTGGGAAATGCCTTCGATTGCGGCGCGGGCGATCAGATCGCAATAGAGTGCGACAGCGCGGCCTGCGTCGTCATTGCCCGGAATAGGGAAGTTGACGCCAGTCGGGTCCGAGTTGGTGTCGATAATCGCCACGACCGGAATGCCGAGGCGGTTGGCTTCCTTGATCGCCAGCTGTTCCTTGTTGGTGTCGATGACAAACAGGATGTCGGGTGTGCCGCCCATGTCCTTGATGCCGCCCAGCGCCTTTTCAAGCTTGGTTTTCTGGCGCGACATCTGCAGCAGTTCGCGCTTGGTGAGGACGCCAATGTCCTTGGTCAGGCGCTCGTCGAGGATGCGCAGCTGTTTGATGGAATTGGAAATGGTCTTCCAGTTGGTGAGCATGCCGCCGAGCCAGCGGGCATTGACGTAATACTGGGCCGAACGCTTCGCGGCATCGGCGATCTGCTCCTGCGCGGTGCGCTTGGTGCCTACAAACAGCACGCGGCCGCCCTTGGCCACGGCCTGCGTCACGGCCAGCAGCGCCTGGTGCAGCAATGGCACGGTCTGCGCGAGGTCGATGATGTGAATGCCATTGCGCGAGCCGTAGATGTACAACTCCATCTTGGGATTCCAGCGGTGCTTCTGATGGCCGAAATGAACGCCGGCTTCCAAAAGCTGGCGCATGGTGAATTCTGGCAGAGCCATGGTCTTTTCCTTCTCCGGTTGATCCGCCGCAAGTGATTGTGACTGGCTTGGCCAGCACCGGAAGGATATCGCCCTATGAGGAGCCTTTCGGGCTCGTGGACGGCATCCAGCACCTGCGTGTGTGGTTGAACGTGTGGCGCTATAGCCATAGTCGGCAGCAATGGCAAGGGGAATGGCATTTCCGGTTGCTGCAGCCGCCAAATTGCGGCAAAAGCGAGTCTTAATCAAGAGTTAACGAGGGTGTGCCGCATGTCCCGCAATTTTGCCAAACTGGGTTTGACTTTGACAGCATTTGCCCTCCTTGGCGGAACGGCGCTGGCCGGCGGTTTTGCGGTTCGTGAACAGTCGGCAGAGGGTCAAGGCTCCTCCTTCGCAGGCGTTGCGGCTGGCACCGACGGCCTTTCGGCCATGTTCTGGAACCCGGCGACAATCTCTCAGCACAACGACCAAGGCTACATCTCTGAAAACAACATCTCGCTGATCCTGCCCAACTCCGAGGCCGAAGGGGCAACCGGCTTTGCAGGCAACCCCGATAGCGGCAACATCGGCGTACTCGGCATCGTTCCGGCGTCCTATTCGGTCTATGGGCTGACGGATGAGATCACGCTCGGCATGGCTGTAACTGCGCCTTACGGGCTGGCCACCAATTCTGACCAGTGGATGGGATCGCTGCACGGCGACAAGTCGGAGATCTTCTCGATCAATGTGACGCCCACGGTGGCGTGGAAGCCGATTGACGGCTTCACTGTGGCGGTTGGCGTTCAGGGCGAGTATTTCAGCGCCGTCTTCAGTTCGCAGAGCCCGGCCTCCGGCGTCAATGTCCTTGCGGTCAAGGCTAACGACATCGGTTTTGGTTTTGTCGGCGGCTTGCTGCTCGAGCCAACTGACACCATCGACATCGGCATCGGCTTCCGTTCATCGATAGACCACAATCTCAAGGGTGACGGCAGTTATCTGCCTGCCGGATATCTTGGCGATATGTCATCCCGCGTCAAGACGCCGGAAACGGTGACAGCCGGCATCCGCTGGCAAGCCAACGACCAGTGGACCTTCATGGGTGGTGTCGAGTGGGCGAACTGGAGCCGGGTCGAGAGCCTCGACATAAGGCTTGATGGCACCGGCGCTGTGCTTTCAACGCCTGAGGACTGGAAGGATAGCTGGTATTTCTCGGCTGGCGCTGAATATGCCATGAACGAGCGGCTGACATTGCGCGGCGGCGCAGCCTACGAACTGTCGCCGGTGCCCAATTCCACCCGCACGCCGCGCCTGCCCGACAACGACCGCATATGGCTGTCGGTTGGCGCGGGCTACAAGGTCAATGAGTGGCTGACTGCCAACATTGCCTATAGCCATGTGTTCATCAAGGATGGCAGCGTCAACCTGGCGACGCCGTCTCCGCTCAATGCCAACTTCGAGCAGAGCCTGAACATCATCTCAGCCTCCGCAGTGATTGACTGGTAAGCTGATCGACCTGATTGTCATTGCCGGGCTTGTCCCGGCAACCCATAGCTCAGCCGCTCCGTACACGGAATAAATCCGGCGATGGCAAGCTTTTGAGTTCGCGGAAGCCCTGCGAGAGAGCGATCACCCCGCCGGTTGTTCCTTGCGTTTATCGCCCATGAGGAAACGCTGGTAGAGCCAGCCAATGCCGACAAGGCACAATCCGAGGCCAATGAACGAAGCGATGCGGTACAGGCCCTCAAGCCCCGCCATGTCGAACAGGAACACCTTGCAGACCACCAGCGCCATGACGCCGAGCCCGGCATAGCGGATATATTGCCGGCTGATGCGCAATCCGACGATGAACAGCAGCAAAGCGCAGGCAAGCCAGACGAAGGAATAGGCATAGGTCTCGGCATTGGAGAAGGAATGCAGCTCCATCAACCTGCCTTGGAACACCCGCTTGGTCTGCATGGTGACATAAGCCATGGCGAGGAACAGCGTGATGAGGCCAAGCGGCATTCGCAACTTGGTGGTGCCCAGCGCCTCGCTGCGAAGCGCGATGAACGCCAGCAGGATTGCTGGAGCGAGATAGGCGAGCAGCAGCGCGTTGAACACGACATTGCCAGGCACTGGCTCATTGGTGAACACTGGATTGAGCACGCCAAAGCTGAAGAAAGCGATGCCGGCGAGTGATGCCGCCAGCAAAATGCGCGCGCCCCATAGTGAGACGATGGATGAGAACAGACGCTGCCGGTAGATGAGGCCATAGGCGGCACCAAGCCACGCCATGATATGGGCCGCCATCTCGAGGAACTGTGGATCATCGACCCGGATGTTGCCGGCGATGAGCACGCGCAGTTCAAGCGAGACAAGCGAAATCGCCAGTCCAAGGCTCAAACCCTCAAGCGCCACCGCGAATGGCTCTCGTCCCGACTTGCGCAGCCAGCGCGCGCCCTGCCAGAGCAACAGTGCCGGAACGCCATAGCCATAGAGCGGCCAGTGGGCGCCGAGAGGCAGCGTCTTGTCTTCGGTCCATAACTCGCGGGCGATGAACAGGCGCAGCGTCGCTAGGCTGCCGAGGAATGACGCGATGGGGCCAAGCCATGTGGTTCGGCTGCGCGTTCCCCACCAGGCGAAGGCTGCCGCAAGTGCGGCAATGGAAATAGTGTACCAGACGCCATTCAGCAACCGGTCCGCCGCGAACAGGGCGAGGCCCGCAGCGCCTGCCGCGAGAATGCCGGATGAGAGATCGTCAACATCATCCTGCCGCTTCCATTGCAGGCCGATGAGCAGAGCCGCTGCAGTGATGGCCATGAGAGCCCAGAGATTTTGCGACAGCAGCGCGTCTACACGCGCCCAGGCGATGAACAAACCGGCGAAGCTGCTGCCCGCCGCCAGCAATGCCCAGGGCAAGGTAAAGATACGGCGCATCAGACCCGCAGCGCCAAGCGCCGTGAAGACGGCCGCCGTCGCCAGCATCCAACGCAGATAGCGCGATGCTTCCGGCCCCAGAACGCTGGACCAGAAACCCTGCTCGTCCATGGCGAGAGTTACGAGCGAGGCCTGCTCCCAGCCCGCCAGCAACAGCAGCGCAGCAGCGCCAGCGATTGGTGCGGCAAGCGTTTCCTCTTCCTTGAACCATGAGATGGCGGCAACCGCCAGCATGAACGCCACGAACAACCCGACTGCCGCATTCTGGTGACCGGACGTAAAGACCAACGCCGCAAGCATGAGGGCCGCTGCCGCAACGCCAACACTCGCAATACGGAGTGCATGGCTCATGGCTGCCGGATGCATCAGCGATCCGCTCGCCGCCTTGAGAATGGCGCGGCCTTCAACGGCGAACAGAGCAATCACCGCTGCGGCATAAGCAAACAGCCCGATGGGCCACAAGTCAGCCGCCTCATAGGGACCGTTCAGCCACAGCACGACCCAGGCGAGCGAACCCGCCACGCTGACATAGCCAAGCCACCACCAAGGCCGCTTGCGCAGGATGGCGAAACACGTTGCCTGCACGATGGCGACATAGGGAAAGAATGAAGCAGCCGAAGGATCAGGCGAACTGATCAGCATTGGCGTCAAATAAGAACCTGCCACGCCAAGCGCTGCAATCAGCGGGCCTTGCCGCAGTGAAAGTGCGAGCGCTGCGAGTGCTATGGCGCCGAGGCCGATGAAGGCCGGCGTCGGGCCGATGATGTTGTAGAGCGTATAGGCAGCCAGCACCGAGCCGAAGGCAATGGCGATGCCTGCGGCTGACAGTGCGGCGGGAACGAAGGAATCTGCGGCCTCCTCGCCCATGCGCTTGCGCACCATTTCGCTAGCGGCCACGAGGCCCGCCCCAATGGCGAGACCGAGGATGATCTGCAGCGTTGGCGAGATGAGGCCAACGTCATAAGCATATTTGACGAACAGCAATCCGCCGATGGCGATGGCCGCACCGCCAAGCCAGACGAACCAGCGCGTCGCCACGCGCTGCTCCATGTCGGGGCCTGCCGCCTTGGCGGCTATTGCAGTTTCCGTCACCTGCTCGCTTGCGGTCACAGTGGCAAGCGCAGCCCGCTCCAGTTCTTCTGGATCCGGCGGCGGCAGGGCTTCTTTCGGTACAACTATGGCTTCTGTTGCCGGCTCAATTTCTCGTGCTGCGGTGATCGTGCCGCCAGACTTGAGGCTTGCAAGTTCTTCTTCCAGCTTGCCAAGGCGAAGCTTGAGCTGGGCAATGCGCGTGTCGTAACCGGAGCCCTTGGACATGGCGATGAGTGCGAGAACCATCGCCACAGCTGCTATCAACAGTTCCATGCTCTCAGTCTCCCGATTCCCGCTGGGCAGACTACACAGCTTGCGCCCACTTGTCGAAACTGACTGCTATTCGGCTGTGGAACAGTTTGAATTTTACTACTAACTCGCCCGAGATTGTCATCGTCGCGAATAGGCATAGGCAAGCCCCAGAATGATTGCGACAAGCATTTCCAATATGAGAGGAGCAATGAAAAAATACAGCCACGACAAGACCGCGAATGAGAGGAATACGATGCCTAACGACACGATGAACGGACGGGCGATCGAAGGTTCTGTCTTTACAAGCGAAGCAAGCAGCCACAACAGCGCGGATAGAAGCAACAAATTGAGCGTGAAAAACAGGCCAAACCCGAAATAAAAGTTCCAGTAAGATCTAAGCGACCCCATTGCATCGAATTTAAGGGCTTTCATGGCGTTGAGAAGGTTGATCTCTTCTTGGTTTTTGGATGTCCCGCTCAACAGCCCGGCGAAGGTGTTCAACAGCGCGTGAAGCAATGTGAGAACAGAGGCTATCCGCAACAAGATGTGGGATTTCACATTTTATCTCCAATGTTAATCGTAGTTGCCTCGTCGGCATTCACCAAGGGTCATAGGTGCCAATGCTCCAGAGATGCCCTTCCGGATCGTAACAACTGAAGTCGCGACCGCCATAGTCTTCGTCCCTGATTTCCATTGCAATCTTGGCACCTGCGGCTTTGACCTTGGCGTAAACAGCGTCAGCATCGGTGACGATGACATATGTGGCATAGGCAGACTGCGGATTCCCGTCATCGATCCTAGCGGGCTGGCGTGTTTCGCGATCATACCCTGTATCATTCTTGCGAACGGATCCAAGCATTACCATCCCACTGCCGAAACGAAGCTGTGCATGTGCAATGCTGCCATCATCGTTGGGAACAACAAGGTGCTTCTCGAAACCGAAGGTCTGACACAACCATTCAATCGCAGCTGGTGCATCGCGGTAACGAATAACTGGAATAATTGTCGCCGTAGTGCTCTTCACAAAACTCGACATGCCAATCTCCCTCAGTACTCTTGGTAGCGTGCATACGACCGCCGTTCGCCATTAACACGCATTCTGTACGGTTAGTATAGGTGACTCCATCAGCCGCCTTTGAATTGGAACCGGTGAATGTACATTCATGACGCGCAGCCGAAATTCGGGCTGATCCATTACCTGCTATTCGAGGTTCGTGTGGTTTGATCGCATGGTTTCCGGCGAGATGTTCAACTTGTCCTTCAGCCTGAGGATCATCACTTCGAACTGCACAAACAGCGCTCCTTCGTACAGCGAGCCCATCGGCAATACAGAAGACTTCTTCTCGACCTGGTCGTCCGCCATCGTCTGGGCCGGCAGAGTTAGGACGAAATCGGCAAGTGCAACACCCCTACCCTTGGGCTGAGCCGTGAAGAACAGGATGGCAGCGCCCGCTTCCCTTGCCACGCCCATGAGGGCAAGTGCAGTTGAAATTCGCCCGGTCAACAGGTGGCGATGAACAAATCACCCTTGCCGACAGGCGGCGTTGTCATGTCGCCTTCCACGGCGGCTGCAAGCCCCATGTGATACAGGCGCATGGCAAAGCCCATGATTTGCAGCCGTTCGCGTCCGCCACCGAACACCACGATCTTTTGCGCCTTGGCGATGATGTCTTGTGCGGTTTCAACATCCGCATCGCTGACCTTTTCAAAACGCCTGCTAGTTCGCGCAGCGCTGCTGAATATTGCGAAGTCATGCTGTTCGTCCTCCAGGCCTTGCCGATGTTCCGCTGCAAGTTTCACGGCTTGTGCGAAGTTGTTGAAACTGGCTAAAGCAGCGGGCATGGCGCTCCGGTCCAGCATTTCAAAGTCCCTGCTCTCCGCTGCACCCGTGCGCTGGGAAGTGGCGGATGGGCTGGTGCCCTACCCTGAGGCCGTCGCCCGCATGGAGGCGGAGGTCGCGGCCATCGCCGCTGGCGAAGCATCCGAACTTGTGTGGCTGTTGCAGCATCCGCCGCTTTATACGGCTGGCACATCCGCCAAGCCGAGCGACCTGCTGTTGCCGGAGCGTTTCCCTGTGTTCGCGTCAGGCCGTGGCGGGCAATACACTTACCATGGGCCAGGGCAGCGCATTGCCTATGTGATGCTTGATCTCAACAAGCGCGGGCAGGATGTGCGTGCTTTTGTGGCGGGGCTTGAGGACTGGATCATCGCCACGCTGGCGCAGTTCAATGTGACGGGCGAGCGGCGCGAGGACCGCGTTGGCGTCTGGGTACGGCGCGAGGCCACGCGCGAGGACAAGATCGCCGCCATCGGCATTCGCTTGAAGCGCTGGGTAAGCCTGCATGGCATCAGCCTCAATGTCGATCCTGACCTCTCGCATTTTGACGGCATCGTGCCATGCGGCGTGGCCGATCACGGCGTCACCAGCCTTGCCGACCTCGGTCTGCCGGTGAACCTGGCGGATGTTGATGCAGTGCTGAAGGCGAGCTTTGCGGAACTATTCGGGCCAGTAATTTAAATGTTACTTGTTTAGTTTCATATTCTCCGGTAAGGCTCGCGCCGCAAACCTCTGGAGGATCCATGAAACTATATTACTCACCCGGCGCCTGCTCGCTTGCGCCCCACATTATGATGCGCGAACTCGGCAATGCGCCCGAACTGGTGAAGGTCGATCTCGGCGCCAAGAAGACTGAGCACGGCGAAGACTTCAAAGGCATCAACAACAAGGGCTATGTGCCGACTGTCGAGTTGAAGGACGGTTCGGTGCTCACCGAAGTTTCCACCATCCTGCAGTATCTCGTTGACCAGAGCGGCAAGACCGAATTCCTGCCCAAGTTCGGCAGCATGGAGCGTTACCGGGCCATGGAGACGCTGAACTTCGTTGCCTCCGAACTGCACAAGGGCATTGGCGGCCTGTTCAACCCGGCCATGCCGGAAGACGGCAAGACGGCAATCAAGAACCGCGTCGGCGGCCGCTTGGATTATGTCAACGAGCTGCTCGGCAAGCAGCAGTACATGGGCGGCAACGACTTCACGCGCTGCTGATACCTATGCTTTCACCGTCATCGGCTGGACCGCGCATGTCGGCATGGACCTCGCCAAGTGGCCGAACATCCAGGCCTACATGGGCCGCGTCGGTGCCACGCCCTGCAGTGCAGGCAGCGCTCAAGGCCGAAGGGCTGCTCGCCGCGTAATCACGCGAATTCCATGATCACTGCATCGACGCCGAGGCTTTCACCGACCTCGGCGTGAATTTTTGAGACCTTGCCGTCACGCTCGGCGCGCAGCACATTTTGCATCTTCATGGCCTCGACGATGGCGAGCGGATCACCCGCCTTGACCTCCGCCCCTTCGGCCACATGCAGCGCCACAACGAGACCCGGCATCGGGCAAAGCAATTCCTTCGAGCTTCCGGCCGCCGCCTTGAGCGGCATCAGCGCCATCAATTCCGCCTCGCGCGGCGTGAAGACGCGGGCCAATACATCGGCACCCCTGTGGCCCAGCCTGTACCCATTGAGCACAGGCCGCACTTGCACGCGCACTTCCTCACCATCGACAAACCCATGCCAGACAGGCTCTCCCGGCTGCCAGTGGCCAACAACGGCGCGGTCAGAGCCATCTTCAAACTTGAGCTGCACCAGCTTTTCAGTCTCGTGCACGATGTCGATGGCCACCCAGTCCGCATCAATGCGCACCTTGCGGCTTTTCGAATAGCTGACGCTGCGGCCTGACATCTGGCCGGAGATCTTGCGCTTCCTGCGGTTTTCCAGATTGTCGATGACGCAGGCGACGGTGGCGAACAGGGCGCGCAATTCAGCCGTCACCTCCGCCCCCTGGAAGCCGTGCGGAAATTCCTCAGCGATGAAGCCGGTCGAGATGTTGCCTGACTCTCCAGCGTGCGTTGCCCATGATGGCGGAGACGAAGGGAATGTTGTGGCGGATGCCGTCAATCACAAAGGCATCAAGGTTTGCGGCCATCGCATCAATTGCAGCCGCGCGCGTTGCCGCATGGGTGCAGAGCTTGGCGATCATCGGGTCATACCAGATGGAAATCTCGCCGCCTTCGAACACGCCGGTGTCATTGCGCACGGTGACGCCGTCTTTCACGCTTTCCTCGGGCGGGCGGTATTTCACCAGCCGTCCGACGGAAGGCATGAAATTGCGGTAAGGGTCTTCGGCATAGATGCGGCTTTCAACCGCCCAGCCATTAAGCTTCACGTCACCCTGTTTGATGTACCAGCTTCTCGCCAGCGGCGGAACGGATCATGTGCTCGACAAGGTCAACGCCGGTCACCAATTCCGTAACCGGATGCTCCACTTGCAGGCGTGTGTTCATTTCGAGGAAGAAGAACGAGCGGTCTTGACCGGCGACGAATTCCACCGTGCCGGCGCTGTCGTAATTCACCGCTTTGGCCAGCGCCACCGCCTGCTCGCCCATGAGCTTGCGCGTCTTGGGGTCGAGCAATGGCGAGGGGGCCTCCTCGATGACTTTCTGGTTGCGGCGCTGGATGGAGCATTCGCGCTCGCCCAGATAGATCACGTTGCCATGCTTGTCGCCCAGCACCTGGATTTCGATGTGGCGCGGGTTGGTGATGAACTTTTCGACGAACACGCGGTCATCGCCGAAGCTGGCTTTGGCTTCCGCCTTGGCGAGGCCGAAGCCTTCGCGCGCTTCCGCCTCGCTGAACGCAATGCGCATGCCCTTGCCGCCACCGCCGGCGGAGGCCTTGATCATCACGGGGTAGCCGATCTCGCCTGCGATCTTCACCGCCTCGTCGGCATCCGCGATGATGCCCATGTAGCCAGGAACGGTGGAGACGCCCGCCGCCGCCGCCGCCTTCTTGCTTTCGATCTTGTCGCCCATCGCGTCAATGGCGGCGGGGTTCGGTCCGATGAAAACGATGCCATGTTCGGCCAGCGCCTTGGGAAAGGCCGAGCGTTCGGAGAGGAAGCCATAGCCGGGGTGCACGGCTTCTGCGCCTGTCTGCTTGCAGGCCTCGATGATCTTTTCGATGAGCAGATAGCTTTGCGCTGCCTGCGGCGGGCCAATCAGCACGCGCTCATCCGCCATGTCGACATGCAGCGCGCGGGCGTCCGCCTCGGAATAGACGGCGACCGTCGCAATCCCCATCCTGCGCGCCGTCTTGATGACGCGGCAGGCAATCTCGCCGC
Organism: uncultured Alphaproteobacteria bacterium; assembly: GCA_963814455.1. Classification (GTDB taxonomy): domain Bacteria; phylum Pseudomonadota; class Alphaproteobacteria; order Rhizobiales; family Aestuariivirgaceae; genus Aestuariivirga. The sequence continues at coordinate 11,394 of CAWFCR010000006.1, forward strand.
GATTGGCGATCAGTATCTTCTTGAACATGTTACCCCGAATGCCGAAAGCGCGACCTTAACAAGGCCGTGACGGCGGAGCAAATAGCCATAAGTTGGAGCGGGGCAGGTCCCTAATCTCCACTTCGTCATGCCAGCGGAGGCTGGCATCCCGCTTTTTCAAACACCAAGCGGGACCCCAGCCTGCGCTGGGGTGACGGATGATTTGGAGAATGGTATCAATTGCCAGATTGCATGGAGTTCCCTGCCCCATGACGCTTGCTGAAATTTCACAAATAGCGGTTGCCCTTGGCACGCTGGCCTCGATTGTCTATGCGGGCATCCAGATCCGCAACAATGCCCGGGCGACGCGCGCTGCAACCATCCAGCACTTTGTCAGCGCCTTCACATCGCATTGGGACGAGATCGCGCGCAATCCGGAACTGAGCGGCCTGCTGCTGCGCGGCCTTGATGATTTTGACGCTCTCGACCGGCTTGAAAAGATGCGCTTCCGGTTCGCGCTCACAGCGCTGATGCGGCGCTGGGAAAATGTCTGGGAGCATCTGAAGGACGGAACCCTGCAGGAAGGTGATTTGCCCAGCACCAAATCGCAGGAGGCGATTGCTTCAGCGCCCGGCTTCTGGATTGCATGGGAACTGGTCAAGGTCCAGTCCGGCGCGGATTTCACCAGGCATGTGGACAAGCTGATCGCAACGCAAAAGGCCGTTGCGGCGACAAAGACAGGCACTCCGGGATGGGCACATGCCGGACATGCCCCGCCAAAGCCGCCCCGCAAGAGAACGGCGATAGGCATCCATCGCGTTTCCTATTCCGTCTTGCCAGCGAAGGCTGGCATCCAGCTTCCTTTGGGCCGACACAGCGGGACCCCAGCCTGCGCTGGGGTGACGAATGGTGCGGCGACTGGTAACAACGCCATCACACAATCGGAGCTCTGCCCCATGCCCACCTCCCCGGCCCATATCATCACCGACGAAACCACCCTCCGCGCGCTTTACGATGCGCCGGTGCCGCTGGCGCTGACAAAGGAGCTGATCACATAAGCGCTGACTATGCGAAGTTCATCGCCGCCTCGCCTTTCGTCATCATCTCGACAGTGGGGCCGGAAGGCGTGGACTGTTCGCCGCGCGGCGACCCCGCAGGCTTCGTTCAACTGCTGGATGCCAAGACGCTGCTGATCCCCGACAGGCGCGGCAACAACCGGCTGGATAGCCTGCAGAACATCGTGCGCGACCCGCGCGTGGCGCTGCTGTTCATGGTCCCCGGCGTGGGGGAGACGATGCGGGTGAACGGCAAGGCTAAGCTGTCAACCGACCCTGCGCTTCTCGCCAAGTTCGAAATGCAGGGCAAGCTGCCGCGCTGCGTGATCGTGGTCACGGTCGAAGCCTGCTACCCGCAATGCCAGAAGGCGCTGGCAAGATCAAAACTGTGGGACGCGAGCTTGCATGTGGTGCGGAAGAGCCTGCCGACCGTGGGCGAGATGATGCACAAGCTCGACAAAGGTTTCGACGGCGTGGCGTATGATGCAGAATATCCGGAGCGGATGAAGAAGACGATTTATTGAGCCAAGGCGCTGGCGCAAACCGGTAAGGGCAGTCAAGTCCTTAGCGCCAAGTTTCGGCAACTCACGTGACGATGCGAACCTCATGCCCAGGAAATTTACCGGCATGCCAGTCAGCTTCGGCCTGCGCTTCCTCTACGGTCTGCCGGGGCGTGCCTTGCCATTGGCTCCCGTGCTCGTAATGGTCGCAGACCGCGACATAACTCAAGATGGGTTCTGCGGGCTCCACTTCGGTTTCCCTGTCCACCTCTGCAATGACATCGCCGCCAGCGCCACTGCCTCCAGCACCACCGCCGCCTGACCCCGTGCCGAGCCAATCATCCGACATGGTGCCTGCTCCATCCGGCACCGCCGGATCTGTGAACTGTTCGAGCATTTTGGGAATGTAGGCCATGGCAATCTCCCGGCTGATGGATACAACAGGCATTGGCAATTGCTTCAACCTAGCACCGAAGCATGCCTGCCGGAAGGTGGCGATTGGCGTACTCCGCCTGTGTGCGAGCGGAATAATTCGGCCATAGTTGCGTATCACTCATTATGGGCCGGGGAATTGCAACAGGGAGAAAAACCATGAGGAAATATCTTATTGCCGCCGTGCTGTCCGCAGCGCTTGTATCGCCCGCCTTCGCCAGCCAGTGCCCGACACTGGCCAAGAAGGCCGAGGAAGCAATGCAGACGGCCACCCTCGATGATGCGACCAAGGCGAAGGTGACGGAGCTTATCACAAAGGGCAAGGCGGAACACGAGGGCGGCAATCATGCGCAATCGGAAGCGGACCTCAATGAGGCGCTGAAGCTGCTGGGCGTGATGTAACACCAGCGATAGCCCCACACTCTCTCTTCATGCCCGGACACAGCTCCGGGCATCTTCTTTTCTCCGTCATGCCAGCGCTGGCTGGCATCCCGCACTTTGCGTAAACACAGAGCTTGCCAAGTCTAGACGAAGCAATGCAGCCGCTGGGCAAGCGCTCGAACGCGTTGGCTACGCCGCAGAATATCCGGAGCGGATGAAGTAGGCGATCTATTGAGGGGAAGAGGCGTTCAATGGCTACCTTGAGAGTATTTTGGATATCAACGCGCCTGGTGAAATATCTGGCGCAGCATCATCCTTTACAATTCCATCAGCAGTCGGCCTGAACAATGACGCCAGAACAAGATTCCTTTCCGCCTCGGATATCTTCCCATCGGCGATCAACGCCAAATATGTCTCGGTCATTACAGAACGTTCTTCGGAATCTATAGCGAGATGGTATTCGCTGAAGAACAAGCGATCCAGCACTCGCGCAATCCAAAACACAATCGTAGTCGCAACGATGCCGAGAGTAGCAAAGATCAGATACATTGTTCCAGGCTTCTCATTCCGCGCGAGATCGACCGCATGATTGCCGAGTGCCCAAAGAACTGCCAGAAGAACTACAGAACCAACTATTGCAAAGACTGTCAGAAAGCATCTGTACAGCTTAGCTTGCTTGACGTGTCTTTTTGCTTTCGCAGACCAATATTCAACCGGTGCCTTCAATCGCATTTGTTCTCTATAGGCCGCCTCTGTCTGGGCCAGACTGTTCATCGCCACATCTACCTGCGCGTTCTTTTCGGCCCTAAATGAATTTGCGCGGCGCTCAATTTTTCTAAGAACTACGCGTTCAAGTTTCTTCGTTCGCGAGCGGAACCTTTCAAGAGACGTTTGCTGATCGGTTTGGACCGACTTCTGGCGATCAAGAGCAACAGCTTGGCTCCTCAAGAGATCGGCGAATTCATCGCTACGTGTCTCAATCCCGTCCGGGGTTATGCCCAAGTCCGCAAAAAGTAACTCAATAATTGCCCCTAAGTGTTTGTAATTATTATTAGGGGTATACCTGTCCATATAGTTCGAGAGAGCAATACCTGCAGCCAAAGGATCCCTAATTCTCATCCTGTTGAGGGCCCGCGCCAGAGTAGAAGAGCTTAACGGGACTTTGGCGGCAAAGACGTGATCATTCACTAGCGTCTGTATTGTTGAAGCAGATTCCCTAGCCTTGCCGCGATAGGTTGGTAGTTGGTTCAACACCACACGCCATTGTTCATTTATAACCCGGTAGGGATCACCAGGGATTTGTCCTTGGACAGACGGGTCGTTTAACCACCCCCAAAAGTCCAACTCTTTACCAATAAACTCCTCCAACTCTTCGACACTTGAGAATGAAACCGAAGAACCCGATGAAGGCGTACTGAGTTCTAATTGCCACCTTTGCCATCTATGCTTCCTCAAACCATCAATTCCAATGCATTTTCTGACAACAATAGGCCAATTTCCGATGTGCGTCGATACTGTGAAACCGTCTCTTGAATGGTTGAGTATCACCCTATGCAAAATTATTATTGACATTATTCCTATTTAGGCATATATACCGTTTCATCTGAACCAAAAGGAGGGGATGATGTACAGCGTTCCAGCATTAGGTTCAGACAGCGGCGCCTGCGATCTTGAGCGTAACGCACTCAGGGTCCCGGGAGGTAAGGGCAAATCTTGCGGATACTACGGTCCGCGCGTCACTAGAGACAATTAAGCGGTTCTGCTGTTCTCCAGGCGTCGATGGGCCGAAATCCCCCCAGGCGGGAGCGCGCGCAGGATGCAGCTGAAGCACGAGCCTGGTTCCCAAAATCGCCGCGGCGCAAAGCCTTTGGCTTCACGTCCTTTTTTCTGCATGCTTTCACCGGTGAAGCCTCGGGCTGTCGCCTTCCCCTCCATTTTTTTTCAGCCGGGGCGATGAGCATGAGATAGCGTGATTGCAGCAGTCCCCCTCAGTGCTTCGCACAGCTCCCCCAACAAGTTGGGGGAGCGCGACGGCCGTCACCCTCCCTCGGCTTGCCGGCGGGGTGAGCCCTTGCGAACACCGAAGGGCGGAGGGGGACCAGCGTGGCTGATTTGCCCTTTGCCGCCCGCTCCGCTAAAGGGCGCGTCATGAACAAGCCCATTCCCAAGGTCGGACTGGTTTCCCTCGGCTGCCCCAAGGCGCTGGTGGATTCCGAACGCATTCTCAGCCAGCTGCGCGCCGAAGGCTATCAGATCGCCCCCGGCTATGATGAGGCAGACGTCGTGCTAGTCAACACCTGCGGCTTTCTCGATAGCGCCAAGGCCGAAAGCCTTGCGGCCATCGGCGAGGCCATGGCGGAGAATGGCCGCGTCATCGTCACCGGCTGCTATGGCGTGGAGGCGGATGCCATTCGCGCCGCGCACCCCGGCGTGCTCGCCATCACCGGCCCGCACCAGTATGAAGCCGTGGTCAGCGCCGTGCATGCCGCACTCCCCCCGGTGCATGACCCGAAGATGGACCTGGTGCCGCCGCAGGGCTTGCGCCTGACGCCCAAGCACTATGCCTATCTGAAGATTTCCGAGGGCTGCAACAACCGCTGCTCGTTCTGCATCATCCCGTCAATCCGCGGCGATCTCGTCTCGCGGCCCGTCGCCTCCGTGCTCTATGAGGCGGAGCGGCTGGTGAAGGCCGGCGTCAAGGAATTGCTGGTCATCAGCCAGGATACCTCCGCCTATGGCGTCGACATAAAATACGCCACCAGCAAATTCCATGGCCGCGAGGTGCGCGCCAAGTTCTACGACATGGCGAAGGAGCTGGGCGAACTCGGCGCCTGGGTGCGCATGCATTATGTCTACCCTTACCCGCATGTCGATGACGTGATCCCGCTGATGGCGGAGGGCAAGATCCTTCCCTATCTCGACATTCCGTTCCAGCATGCAGCACCCAATGTGCTGAAGGCCATGCGGCGGCCCGCCAACCATGAAAAGGTGGCCGAGCGCATTGCCGGCTGGCGCAAAATCTGCCCGGACCTTGCCGTGCGCTCCACCTTCATCGTCGGCTTCCCGGGCGAGACGGATGCGGATTTCGAGTTCCTGCTGTCATGGCTGGGCGAGGCGAAGCTCGACCGTGTGGGCTGCTTCAAGTACGAGCCGGTGTCCGGCGCCAAGGCCAATGACCTCGGCTTGCCGCAGGTGCCTGATGAAGTGAAGCAGGAACGCTATGACCGCTTCATGGAAGCCCAGCAGGCCATCTCTTCAACCATTTTATCAAGTAAAATTGGCCGCGAAATCAATGTGTTGGTGGATAGCATTGACACGGAGAATGAAGAGGCTGTGGCGCGCGGACCGTGGGATGCGCCGGAGATTGACGGCAATGTCTTCATTCCCGGCGCCACGCATCTGAAGCAGGGCGACATGGTGAAGGTGAAGATCGTCGAGGCCGAGGAATATGACCTCGTGGCCGAACTGGTCTAGCGCGGCAGCGGCAGCGCCTGTTCGTTCGCCGCCAGATAATCGCGTGTCAGCGGCACGGCTTCGCGCGATTTCGTCAGCTGAATCTGGAAGTTCATGTGGCTGCCATGGGTGAAGCTCAGCTCGCTGCCGATCAGATAAAACTCCCACATGCGGCAGAAGCGTTCATCCAGCAGTTCGGCGATCTTGCCGCGGTTGGCCTCGAAACGTTCATGCCAGGCGCGCAGCGTCTTGGCATAGTGCAGCCTGAGAATTTCAACGTCCGTCACCCACAGGCCGGAGCGTTCGACTGCCGGAAACACTTCCGACAGCGCAGGCGAATAGCCACCCGGAAAAATGTACTTGCGGATCCACGGGCTGGTCGAGCCCGGCCTGCCCTTGCGGCCGATGGAATGCACCAGCGCCACGCCATCCTTGGTCAACAGCTTGGCGATGTCGCGAAAATATTCGTCGTAGTTGACGATGCCGACATGCTCGAACATGCCAACTGATACGATGCGGTCAAAAGTGCCCTCAACCTTGCGGTAGTCAATCAGTTCGAACTTAACCCGGTCCTCAAGACCGCGCTCCTTGGCGCGCTGGCGCGCCAGAGTTGAGTTGCTCGGTGGAAAGCGTCACCCCCAGAACTTCCACATCGGCCACCGCTGCAAGGTAAAGCGCCATGCCGCCCCAGCCGCTGCCAATATCGAGCACGCGCTGGCCGGGCTTGAGATCAAGTTTGGCGGCGATGTGGCGGAGCTTGCGCTGTTGCGCCGTCTCAAGGTCGTCTCCCTCTTCGAAATAAGCGCAGGAGTAGTTCATGTCGCGGTCGAGGAACAGCTTGTAGAGCTCGTTCGACAGGTCGTAGTGGTGCTGCACGTTGGCGCGGGATTTCTTCTCGGTATTGCGCTGGTGCATGCGCTTCATGGCCTTCAGCGTGCCCTTCACCAGCTTCTGCATGGGATGAGTGCGCACCGCCTTGCTGTTGATGAAGAACAGCGTGAGAAAGTCGCGCAGCGTGCCTTTCTCGATGATCAGCGTGCCATTCATGTAGGCTTCGCCGGCCACCAGTTCTGGATTGAGGAACAGTTTGCTGTGGAGCGCCCGGTCAGTGATCCGGATTGCTGCCTCGGGGCCAGGCCCGCCCTGGTAGACATGCCGCTCGCCGCCGGCATCAACCACTTCAAGCCGCCCGACCTGAACCATGCGGTTCAGCAACCTGTCGAGCAGAAACATGTCTATCTCCTAAAGTGGAATGTTATCGTGCTTCTTCCACGGGTTCTTCAAGTCTTTGTTGCGCAGCATGTCAAGCGCACGGCACAGCCTGCGGCGGGTGGCGTGCGGCACGAAAATATCATCGAGGAAGCCGCGCTCCGCCGCCACAAACGGGTTGGCAAAGCGCGTTTCATATTCCTTGCTGCGGGCTGCGATCTTGTCCTTGTCTGAAAGCTCCGAGCGGTAGAGGATTTCAGCCGCGCCCTTGGAGCCCATGACGGCGATCTCAGCCGTGGGCCAGGCATAGTTCAAATCGCCGCGCAGGTGCTTGGAGGCCATGACCACATAGGCGCCGCCATAGGCCTTGCGGGTGATAACCGTGATTTTGGGAACAGTAGCCTCTGCATAGGCAAACAGCAGCTTGGCGCCATGCTTGATGAGCCCGCCGTATTCCTGCGCCGTGCCCGGCAGGAAGCCCGGCACGTCAACGAACGTCACAATGGGAATGTTGAAGCAATCGCAGAAACGCACGAAACGAGCGGCCTTGCGGCCAGCATCGCTATCAAGCACACCGGCCAGCACCATCGGCTGGTTGGCGACAATGCCGATGGTTCGGCCACCCAGCCGCGCGAATCCGGTGATGATATTGGCGGCATGGGCTCCCTGGATTTCAAAGAAGTTGCCTTCGTCCACCACCTTGTGGATGAGCTCCTTCATGTCGTAGGGCTGGTTAGGGTTGGACGGGATCAGCGTGTCGAGCGACAGGTCAATCCGCTCCGGATCGTCGAAGTTCGGTATCTGCGGAACATCGCTGCGGTTTGATGACGGCAGGAAGTCGATGAGCCGCCGCATCTGCAGCAGCGCTTCGACATCGTTATCGTACGCGCGGTCCGCCACCGAAGAGCGGGTGGTGTGGATTGATGCGCCGCCCAACTTCTCCGCCGTCACGGTTTCATTGGTTACAGTTTTGACGACATCCGGCCCGGTGACGAACATGTAGCTCGTATCCTTCACCATGAAGATGAAGTCGGTCATGGCGGGCGAATACACATCGCCCCCTGCGCAAGGCCCCATGATCACCGATATCTGCGGGATCACTCCAGAAGCCAGCACATTGCGTTGGAACACACCGCCATAGCCGCCGAGCGCGTTGACGCCTTCCTGGATGCGGGCGCCACCTGCATCAAACAGACCGATGATCGGCGCGCCCTGCTGCAGCGCCATATCCTGGATCTTGGTGATCTTGGCGGCATGCGCCTCGGAGAGCGAGCCGCCAAACACGGTGAAGTCCTTGGCAAAGACATAAACGACGCGGCCATTGACGGTGCCCCAGCCGGTGACAACGCCATCGCCGGGGATGCGGTTCTTTTCCATGCCGAAGTCGGTGGAGCGGTGCTCCACATACATGTCGAACTCCTCGAATGATCCCTCATCGAGAAGCAGTTCTATGCGCTCTCGCGCCACCAGCTTGCCGCGGGCATGCTGCGCATCAATGCGTGGCTGCCCGCCGCCCAGGCGCGCGTTATCGCTGCGGATTTTCAGTTTCTCGAGAACTTCCTGCATGCCTGCTCCCAACCAGTCTTAACGGCAGTTAAGCGGCTGGCGGCTAGCGCGTCAAATGCAGCTATGGTCTAAGCAGCGCTATTGCGCGGAACCAATGACGCTATCAATATTCTTGGATTCTTTGGCGCAGTAGGCGGCATTGTCCGCTTCAGCTTCGTCCTGGGTCTTGGTCCACAGGGCATCCAGATCGTTCTGGCCCAGTCCGCTCTTCTGTTCCAAGCGTTGCACAGCATCGCCCAATTCGCTGGACTTGGCGGAATCAAGGCCAAGATCACATTTTGCAGCGGCAACGCCTGCCCGATAGGCCGCCACAAGGTCGGCCGGCGCGCTCTGCGCCCAAGCCGCTCCTGCCGAGAGAATGATGGTTGAAATAACCGCCGCGCGGATAAACATGCCGATGCCCTTTGCTACAAACTTGTCCTCCTATTGCGCCCAAATTTGACGGCGGTAAGGCGGACTGCCGCCGATTTTCAACTCTTTGCAGCGAGGTTAAGAAACTTTGCCGATGTGACAAATTCCGCCTCACGGGCCAGGCTTCGAGCTTCCGCATCGGCATCCCTGCCCCATTGCTCGGCCTGCCAGGCCTCCTCAAGGTTGGCCGCTTGCCACGCCGCCGGGGCGCTTATGGCGCCATCCGCCACCATAATAGCAAGCAGCGCTGAGCCGGAGAGCGTTGTCATGGCATGAAGCGCGACGAGCGGGTGCGAGCCAAGGCTGGCCAAATGCTGCCGGATGCCTGCCAGACTTTCTGCCGGTTGTTCGACATGCCGCAAACCATCCGTGATTTGCAGCCTGGCAGCCAGCGCTGTTTCAGCCCAGGCGAGAACCGGTTCCAGATGCTCCTGCTGGCGAGATACCAGTTCGTCTGGCTGCGCGGCGCGGTAACAGACCACATCGTTGCCAGCGTATGACAAGATATCCGCCCGGATTGCCTCGGCATGTTCACCAACCCGGTCCTGTGCTGTATTGGCAAGCTTGGTAAGTGGCATGGTGTGGGGATTGATAAACTCTGCCTGGGCTTGCCATTCGGCTGCGACGGCTTCCGCGAGTTGCCGGTTGGGAAGAACCAGCCTGGTCTTCATGGGCGTCATAACCGGCCTGCCATCAAGCAGGATCGTCAAGTCCTGCCCAACGGACACTTGCTTGTAAAAGCGTTTCGGCAGCGCCTTTACAGATTGGTTGCGCGCCAAGCGCTGCAGCCGCTGTTCCTCGGATTCACTCACTGTCATCCTCTCCGCTGTAGCGGTCAGGATCAAAGCCCAAAATACGCATGGATTCGAGCATGTGAGCAGGCAAAGGCGCGGAGATATCAACGGTGCCCTCCCGCGGATGCGGGAAGATGATGCGCCGGGCATGCAGGTGCAGCTTGCGCGGAATTTCCTCCGGCATGCCTGCAAGACCGCCATACTTCTCGTCACCCATGATCGGCGTGCCAATGTGCGCCATATGCGCCCGCAACTGGTGCTGGCGGCCGGTCACCGGCTTGAGCGTGACCCACGCCGCAACTGGCGCAGCCTTATCGACAACCGAGTAGAAGGTGACGGCACGGCGGGCGTTTTCATCATCCTTGTCACTGACGCGCACACGGTCGCCCTCCGGCCCCTGCGACTTTGCCAACTCAACGTCGATCTTTCCTTGCAAGGGCTTGGGTACGCCCTTGACTATCGCCCAGTAGGTTTTCTTCACCGCGCGGGTGGCAAAAAGCTTGCCCAAAGCCGAGGCGACCGAGCGCCGCTTGGCCACGACGATGACGCCAGATGTATCACGGTCAAGCCGGTGAGCAAGCAGGGGACGTTCGCCATTCCTGCCCGCCATGCCCATGAGCAGGCCATCGAGATGACGAAAGGTTTTGGTTCCCCCCTGCACCGCAAAGCCAGGCGGCTTGTTGAGGACATAGAGATCGCGATCCTCGAACAGCACCATGCTTTCAAAGAAGCGCTGCTCTTCCGGTGTCAGGGGTTTTGCTTCACCTTTGGGCATGTCGGCGGGCCGCTTGTCGAACGCAAGCGGCGGCACGCGGATTTCCTGGCCCTGCACCAGGCGGGTCGAGGTTTTGACCCGCCCGCCGGAAACACGCACCTGCCCGGTGCGCGTGAGCTTGTTGAGGTAGGCGAATGTGACTTGCGGCAGGTGATGTTTGAACCAGCGGTCGAGCCGCATGCCTGCCTCATCCTCGGAGACAGTATAGAGCTTGATGTCGCTCATGATGCGAGGCTGCGCACCAGAGCGAGGCCAGCAAAAATGGCTGCCAGCGACAGGATGACGGATGCTGCGCCATAACCGAAGGCGGCTGCAAATTGCTTACGCTCGACAAGCAAGGCAAAATCCAGCGAGAAAGCGGAGAACGTGGTGAACCCGCCAAGAATGCCGGTTGTCAGAAAGGCGCGTGCTTCAAGTGTGGTGTTCAGGCGCTGCGCCATCAAGTTCCACCAGCAGGCCCATGATGAAGCAGCCCAGAACATTGACGATCAGCGTATGCCAGGGAAATTCGCCGCCCAACGCGCGTCCAGACCAGATGTTGACGCCATGCCGCGCTGCTGCGCCAATTGCGCCGCCTGCTGCGACCCAAAGTACGGTGGGCACTAGAGCCAACCCTTGCGCTTGAAATAGAGCCACGGAAGCACCGCTGATAAGATCATCAGCGCAATGGCCCAGACGTAGCCGTACTTCCAGTTCAATTCCGGCATGATGTCGAAGTTCATGCCGTAAAGGCTGGCTACCAGCGTGGGGGGCAGAAACACCATCGACGCCACGGTAAATATCTTGATGATGTCGTTCTGCTCGATGGCCGAGAGGCCAAGAACAGCGTCGAGCATGAAGCTGATCTTGCCTGACAGGAAGGTGGAGTGGTCGGTCAATGACTGGATGTCCCGCTGAAGAATGCGAACGCGAGCCCGCAGGTCCTTAACTTCCTTGGTCTGGCGCGCCTGATCCAACAGGGCTGTCTGGAAGGCGACCATGCGGCCGATGGAGACCAGGCTTTCCCGCATCTTTGAATTGAAGTCGCCTTCCTCGCCGATGTTGCCGAGCAGCAGCGAGAGATTGAGCGGACGGCGGCGCCGCCTATTGCCCGCGGCTGTGCGATTATTGCGGAAGATAGTGCGCGACGTATCGTCGATGATGGTTCCAACACGCTCCAGATGGTCGGCCGCCCTGTCAATCACCGCCTCCAACAGGCTGACGAGGACGGCCCAGCCGCTCATGTCATTGCCCGTTTGGGTCTTCATGGCGCGGTTGACGTAGACCGGGAAAGCCTGCGGATGGTGGTAGCGCACCGTGATCAACTGGTTGCCCTTGATGATGAAAGTGACGGCGGAGGATTCCGGGCGGTCATTCTCGCCGCGCCTGATCAGGGTGGCTGTCATGAAGGCCGCGCCATCTTCCTGATAGAGACGGCTCGACGCTTCGATTTCAGCCAGTTCTTCGCGCGTCGGAATGTCAATTTTCAGGGTGGCTTCGACCGACTTTTCCTCGTCGGCGGATGGCTCCACAAGATCATACCAGATAATCTTGTCAGGCTGCCGCAGGCCTTCCGCCTCGCCGTAGCTGATCAAGCAACCATGTTCGGTACCGTAGGCTGAAAGCATGATTGCTTCTTCTCATGACCAATCGAGGACGACCTTGCCGCAGCCGCCTTGCTTCATCAACTCGAAGCCTTGTGCGTAGTCAACCGCTTTCAGCCGGTGGGTGATGATTTTCCGGACGTTCAGCCCGGACTGCAGCATGGCAATCATCTTGTACCAGGTTTCGAACATCTCACGCCCGTAAATACCCTTGATAGTCAATGACTTGAAGATCACGCGGTTCCAATCCACCGGAACGGGAGCGGAGGGAATGCCGAGCACGGCTATGCGTCCGCCCACAATCACAAGGTCCGTCATCTGGTCGAATGCCTGAGGTGCGCCAGACATCTCGAGGCCGACATCGAACCCTTCCTGCATGCCGATGCGGGTCATCACGGTGCGCAAATCTTCCTTCGAAACATTGACGGTTACGGCGTCGGTCGCTTCGGCGCAGAGCGCCAGGCGGTAATCGTTCACGTCGGTGACAACCACATGACGGGCGCCGACATGGCGGCAGACGGCTGCGGCCATGATGCCGATAGGGCCTGCTCCGGTTATAAGCACATCCTCCCCCACCAGATCAAAACTCAGCGCCGTGTGAACGGCGTTGCCGAGCGGATCGAGAATGGCGCCAATCTCGTCATCAATCTCCGGCGGCAGGTGAATGACGTTGAAGGCCGGCAGCTTCATGTACTGGGCGAAGGCACCCGGCACATTGACACCCACACCTTTGGTTTCCGGGTCAAGGTGGAAGTGGCCTGCCCTCGCCATGCGGCTTTTCATGCCAATGAGGTGACCTTCTCCCGACACGCGATCACCAACCTTGACGGTGCGCACGTGGCTGCCGACTTCGGCAACAACGCCGGCAAACTCATGGCCCACAACCATGGGCACGGGAATGGTTTTCCTTGCCCAGGCGTCCCATTTCCAGATGTGCAGGTCCGTTCCGCAAATCCCAGTCTTGGCAATCTTGATGAGAACGTCATCCGGGCCGATCTGCGGCACCGGCTCATCGCGCATAACAAGTCCTTCAGCCGGTTCAGCCTTCACCAATGCTTGCATCACAGGACTCCCAGTTCGCGGCCAGCGACGGTGAACGCTGCTATTGCCGCATCTATATCTTCAGCGCTGTGGGCAGCCGACATCTGCGTCCTGATGCGCGCCTTGCCTTGCGGAACGACCGGATAGAAGAAACCCGTCACATAGATGCCCAGTTCATAGAGCCGGGCAGCCATGCTTTGGGCCAGCGCTGCCTCCCCGAGCATGACCGGAATGATCGGATGCTCCCCCGGCAGCAGATTAAAACCAGCCTTGGCCATGCCGCTGCGAAACCGATTGGCGTTTGCCTGCAAGCGTTGCCGGAGATCATCGCCTTGCTCGGCCAGTTCCAACGCCTTGATCGAGGCGGCAACGATGGGCGGCGGCAATGCATTGGAAAACAGATAGGGGCGCGAACGCTGCCGCATGAGATCAACAATCTGGCTTGAAGCCGCGATGTAACCTCCTGCCGAGCCGCCCAGTGCCTTGCCAAAGGTGCCTGTGAGAATATCCACTTCAATGCCCGCCCGGGCCGGCGTGCCGCGGCCCTTGGGCCCGACAAATCCGGTGGCGTGGCAATCATCCACCATGATCAGCGCTTCGAAACGGTCCGCCAGTTTCCTGATGTCGCCGAGCTTGGCAAAATAGCCATCCATCGAGAATACGCCGTCCGTCACAATCATGACGCGGCGCTTGCCCTCGGCGCGCGCCTTCACCAGTTGGCCTTCAAGATCGGCCATGTCGCCATTGGCGTAGCGGTAGCGGGCGGCCTTGCACAGCCTGATGCCATCAATGATCGAGGCGTGGTTGAGCGCGTCCGAAACAACGGCATCCTGCTCTCCCAGCAGCGGTTCGAAAACACCGCCGTTGGCATCAAAGCAGGCGGCATAAAGAATGCTCGCCTGCATGCCGAGGTATGCCGCAAGTTTCTCTTCCAATTCGGTGTGCAAATCAGAAGTTCCACAAATGAAACGAACCGAAGCCATGCCGAGGCCATGCGTATCCAGCGCTTGCTTGGCAGCAGCGACTAGCGCCGGGTGGTTGGCCAGCCCGAGATAGTTGTTGGCGCAGAAATTGAGCAGCTGGCGGCCACCTTCGACGGCAATATGGGCGCTCTGGCTGGAGGTTATCGGGCGCTCGGTTTTCCACAGGGATTGCGCGCGGATTTCGGCAAGTTGGGCGGAAAGCTCATCTGCAAGTGTCATCGCGCCACTGTACTGGGTCTGAAACGGCACGGATAGCCCGTCTCCGGCAAGTTACTTCCAAATTGTATAATGGATCACTTCCAGTATACAGCGCCGATGACCCCCGTTCACATTATCGGCGCCGGCATGGCTGGCTCGGAAGCGGCCTGGCAACTGGCGCAAGCTGGCGTTCCCGTGATCCTGCATGAGATGCGGCCAGTCCAGAAGACCGACGCTCATACCGGCGGGCAGTTCGCTGAACTTGTCTGTTCCAACTCCTTCCGCTCGGATGACAGTGACCAGAATGCGGTGGGCTTGCTGCATTGGGAAATGCGGCAATCCGGCTCGCTCATCATGGCAACGGCAGACAGCCACCAGGTGCCCGCGGGCGGAGCGCTGGCCGTTGACCGCGAAGCGTTTGCCGCCGCCGTGACCGAACGGTTGAGGTCGCACTCGCTGGTCGAGGTGCGAAACGGGGTGATTACGCGCTTCCCCCGCCAGACTGGGGCAGCACGATCATTGCCACCGGGCCGCTAACCTTTCGGGGTTTGGCCGAAGACATTCAACGCCACACGGGTGAAGGCAACCTGGCGTTCTTTGATGCGATCGCGCCGATCATGCACAGTGACTCCATCGATCTCGGCGTGTGCTGGCACCAGTCGCGCTACGACAAGGTGGGGCCAGGAGGCACGGGCAAGGACTACATCAACTGTCCGATGGACAAGGAAAAGTACTTCGCCTTCGTCGAAGCGCTGCTTGCGGGCGAGAAAACCGATTTCAAGGAATGGGAAAAAACCACGCCGTATTTCAGCGGCTGCCTTCCCATCGAGATCATGGCTTCGCAAGGCGTCGAGACACTGCGGCATGGGCCGATGAAGCCGCGCGGTCTCACCAACGCACACAACCCCACCGTCAAACCCTACGCCGTTGTGCAATTGCGCCAGGATAACAAGCTGGGCTCGCTCTACAACATGGTGGGCTTCCAGACGAAGCTGAAATATGCCGATCAGGTGCGCATTTTTCGCAGCATACCGGGCCTTGAGAACGCTGAGTTCGCACGGCTTGGCGGGCTTCACCGCAATACCTTCATCAACAGCCCGCGCGTGCTCGACGCCCAACTTCGCCTCTCTGGCGCCCGCACATCCGCTTTGCCGGACAGATCACTGGCGTTGAGGGGTATGTGGAAAGTGCAGCGCTCGGCCTCATGGCGGGCAGGATGGCTGTTGCCGAAAAACTGGACCGGCCGTTCATTGCACCGCCTGCAACCACGGCACATGGCGCGCTTATCAATCATATCACAGGCGGGCACATCGAGACGACCGATGCAGGCCCCTCGTCCTTCCAGCCGATGAACGTCAATTTTGGACTGTTCCCACCAGTCGAAGCGCCCACGCGCATCGAAGGACGCAGGCTCAAGCCGGCGGAAAAATCTGCGCTCCGCAAGCGCGCCTATACAGAGCGCGCGAAGCAGGATTTTCTCGGATGGTTGGAACCCTAATCAGGCCTTCCTGAGAAACTCGGCCCGGAGCACGAGGCCCCGAACTTTCTCATGGCGGCAATCGACTTCCTGGTCATCGCCTGTGAGGCGGATGCCTTTGATCAACGTGCCGCGCTTCAGGGTGACGGTTGAACCCTTGACCTTGAGGTCTTTCACCAAGGTCACGTTGTCACCGTCCTTCAATTCCGTTCCATTGGAATCTCTCACGACAGTGGTCACGGCGGTTTCCTCTCAATCAAGGTTATGGCGACCCCGGCACGATTCGAACGTGCGACCTAGTGCTTAGAAGGCACTTGCTCTAGTCCAACTGAGCTACGGGGTCGTGCTTGCTGTTTAGCCTGACGGGAGCGCCCGGGCTAGTGCGTCCAGTTCTCGGTGCGGCCCCAGCGGAAGTTGTCCGAATAGGACTTCTTGTGCATGCGAACTGGCGGGTCCACCACCAGCTGATAGGCCAAGCCATTGCGGGTGGCGTATTCTATTGCCTGCTCCTGCGAATTGAAACGCAAGCGCACCTGCTGGTTAGGGTCGGCTGTCGAAGTCCACCCCATCAGGGGGTCGCGCGTCTTGGGAGCCTCAGCCACATATTCGAGATACCAGAGCCCAGTCTTGCCCTTGCCGGACTGCATGGCATTGCGGGGCGGGCTATAGATGCGCGCGACCATTGAAACCCCCTGTTTCGCCTCGTCGATGGATGGTCGGGGCGGCGGGATTCGAACTCGCGACCCCCTGCGCCCAAGGCAGGTGCGCTACCAGACTGCGCTACGCCCCGACTGCCATCAATGCAGCACGCTTATAGTGAAAAAGCAGGCGAGAGCAAGCTACTCCTCAGCCGTAGTGAATATGCGGTGATAGACCCGGTCATTCACCTTCAGTCCGAGGCGTTTTACGGTGCCTGCCGTCACCTCAAGCACGCCGCGCACCGGTGAGGTGACGCTCACCACGTCGAGCGATTTGGGCACCGTATTCTCGGCGATGGCTGCGATAGTGCCATCGCTCCTGATGAAAATCATGTCGAGCGAGACGATCGTATTCTTCATCCACATCGAAACCGGACGCGGCTTGCCGAAGTCAAACAGCATGGCGCGGTCTTCCGGCAGGATGTGGCGGAACATGAGCCCGCGCTCGCGCAATTCTTCTGTATCGGCAATTTCAGTTGTGAACATGGTGACGCTGGACTCGCCAGAGACGGTCACAGGCTCAATCTTGGAGAGTTCCGTGGTCTCAGCCAAGACACTGTGCGGCAATGCCAGCCACAGGAAGCACAGGATCAGAAGACCGACTACCCGTTGCATCAAATAACTCCCGCCAACACCACTTACCCGCGACGGCGAGTCAGTTCGTGTGCGGCAAGCCACTATCAAGACTGATTCTGACTTCCGCCGCCATACTGCCCTTCGGGCCATCGCCAAACCTGACATATACCCACTGATCAGGCTGAAGTTCAACTATGCCGGTCTTGCGCAGCGTTTCCATGTGCACGAAGACATCAGGCTTGCCCTCGCCCTCCGAGACAAAGCCAAACCCGCGGGCGCGGTTGAACCATTTCACTTTGGTCCGCACCCATCCGGTAGAGGGGACCACGGTGTTGTGCGTGCGCGCGCGCCGTTCAACAGGATGAATGGCAGTCGACAAATCAACCGACAGCACACGCAGGCACTGATAGCCCTTCTGCCTGGCAACAACTTCACACGTTACACGGGCGCCTTCGAGGGGCGCTTCAAATCCGTCACGCTTGAGGCAAGAGAGATGCAACAGAATGTCAGGCAGGCCATTGTTGGGAATGATGAAGCCGTAGCCACGGCCGACATCAAACCACTTCACCAACCCATCAATCTGGATGATGTTGACGCCGGTCTCGGTGCCTTGCTGTTCTTGTTTGCCGGGACCCGCATCGCCGGAGGTGATACTCACCGCCATATTTAAACCCACCCCATCTTGCGTGTCCCGATTAGCCTCACGAGCCCACGGCGCAAATTTGCTCAAATCGGGCTGATTTGTACAGTCTCAATTCCCGATGACCGTGTGGAAAACTCCAAGTCTTGTAATCATGCAACGCACAAGGCAGCGCAACGCAAGGGCCAAGCAACTCGAAACACGTTGTTTTTCACGGGTAACTTGTGTTTGCCTTGTACAGGGCAGCAGCATCTCGCTCACGGCCACATAGTGGCTGCAAGTATATCAGGCATGCCTGTTCCGCAGTGCGAAACCTGTTCCCGCAAGCTCAAATCATCACAAACTGCAAAATGTGATTCGGAGTTGGCGCTTGTTTGCATCTCGCGGACGCAGCATTATGACCAGAAAGCACAACGGAGACCGGCATGAAGTATCTGCACACCATGGTTCGAGTAGCAAACCTCGATCAGTCACTCGACTTCTTCATCAACAAGCTTGGTTTCGTGGAACAGCGCCGCCATGTGAACGACAAGGGCCGCTTCACACTCGTCTTTGTTGCCGCACCGGAAAGCCCCGATGCGCCGGTGGAGCTGACCTACAACTGGGACCCGGAAGACTATACAGGCGGCCGCAACTTCGGCCACCTCGCCATCGGCGTCGACAATATCTACGACTACTGCGCCAAGCTGCAAGCTGCCGGAATCACCATCAACCGCCCGCCACGCGATGGGCGCATGGCTTTTATCAGGACGCCTGACGGCATTTCCATCGAGGTGCTGCAGAAGGAAGGCGCCATGCCGCCTGCCGAACCATGGGCAAGCATGCCGAACACCGGCAGCTGGTAGCATTGCCTAAAGGTTAGGCTCCCACAATCCGGCAACGCTAACGGCTTCATCCATTCCTGGCCAGGGTGGCATTGTCACTGCAACGGCCTGAAGCGGATCGTTGCCATCACAGCGGAACTGGAAGGCCGTTCCCGCCGCTATGCTGAAGGAAAGCCCCGGTTGCAGGGAAAAAATAGAGTCATCGGTTTCGTGTTTCAGCCACATGCGGCCATGACCTGAGAGGACATACCATATCTCCTCTACGCTGCGGTGGCGGACGGCCGTGGAGACTTTGTCCGGTCCGAGAGTGAAGTGCGCCATGCTGCCACGGCCGCTGCTTGCGAGAATGCGAACCTCCGAACCATCAGGCGCCAGCACATCATACTGCTCAGGCAGGTTCCGGTTCATGCCATCAATTGTCCGCCGTTCACTTCGATGACCTGGCCTGTGACATAGGCAGAGGCCTTGTCGCTCGCCAAATAGAGGAATGTGCCGGCGCAATCCTCGGCCAGCCCAAGCCGCTGCATCGGAATGGTGACCCGTGTGGCCTCGCGTTTCTCCGCTGTCGAAAAGCGGTCATGGAATGATGTGTGGATTGTTCCCGGTGAAACACAGTTGACGCGGATGTTATGCGGAACAAGCTCCCTGGCGAGAGACTTGCTGAAGGACGACACAAAACCTTTTGCGCCCGCATAAATCGCCGCACCCGGGCTGCCGCCAACCTTAGCCGCAATGGAGGTCACGTTGATGATGTTGCCGCTTCCCTGCTTCTTCATGTGGTCAGCCGCGATGCGGCAGCAATGCACAAGCTGGCGGCAATTGAGATCAAACACCTGGTCGATGAAGGCATCGGTTACATCCGCCACCAGAGTTCGCGCCACCAGGCTGCCGGCATTGTTGACAAGGATGTCGATGCGGCTAAGGCGTGAAATCGCAGCGTCGACTAGTGCTTGCGGAGCATTTGGCTTGGTCAAGTCAAGCCGAAGAGTTTCAATGCCGAGTGCCTTGAGGGCAGGCACTTCATTCTCCCCTCCCAGGTATTGGGCGAATACACGGGCTCCTGCTTCCGCAAACCTTAACGAGGCGGCACCGCCAATCCCCGTCACTCCACCGGTGACAACAACGCATTTGCCTTTCAAGTCATCCATGACAGTATCCCGCACAATCTTGCGCTTCGAGCTTACCGGCTGCTTGTTGCATTGGCCATGGGCAAACGACCGGCAGACCACTCGGAGCTTCACTGAGCAACGGAGTGAACACCTTGCTTCGCGGACTGGTTGTGTGGCTTCTCATCGTGAGCCTCGAGACCGTGCACGGCATCTTGCGCGCGATCTACCTTGCGCCGTTGACGGGCGAGACAGTAGCCTCTCGTATCGGCTGGCCCATCGCTGCAGTTATCGTGGTGGTGGCAAGCTTGTTGCTGATCGACTGGACAGGCCTTCGGGCCAACCGGCAACTGCTGTTGCTTGGAATAATCTGGGCCGCTCTCACCTTGCTCTTTGAGATCGGAATTGGAATTGCGCGCGGCCTAAACTTCGTCGGCATCATTGCTGATTTCAACCCTGCGGCGGGTGGGCTATCTGCCTTTTCAATCTTGCTCATGCTTTTGGCGCCGTTGCTGGCTTCAAAAATGAGGGCACGAATTGCTCACCGCAGCTGAGAAAAGGTCATGCCGGTGGAGCGCGTTCCGCAAAGCCGGTCGCAGCCATAAATGTATCCGCCACTTCGTAATGCTCCACGCTTGCGGAGTCGATGATGTCTAGAACGTCTTCCGGAATCTTGACCGGCTGATCCCAATCCTCGCCAAGAGCGGCCTGGATCGCCGCTGCGCTTTCCCAAATCTGGGTCATGCATCGCGCGCGGTCATCGCTGCCCGGAAGCGGTTTGCCCGCATAGAAAGCGATCAGGCCAGGCCGGCCTCTCAGCCACGGATGCCTCTTGCTGAACGCGAATTCCCTGAACGCTGCCTCTTTGCCCGCAATGACTGTGCAGCGATAGATGCGCATGATCATCTTGGTAACCCTCCATCACAGGTTTCACGATCAAGCCTGGTAAGCTCCGGCATGGAACTGATGCACTGGAAATGGCGCGGGAAAATGGTGCGCCCTACGGGAGTCGAACCCGTCTTTACAACGTGAAAGGCTGTCGTCCTAACCGATAGACGAAGGGCGCACAATCGGCGGTTCTATAGTGTGGTTCGCCGGATGACGCAAGCCTTACTGTGGCAGTGCAACATCCTCGATCTGGAAGGACGGAACGCGCTGTGCGCCCCACTCATCCGCCACCAAACGGCCGGTCAAATGGATAGGTAACTGCCGTTCAGACAGGAGAATTTCGCCGACTTCAGTGCGCAAAGCGCGGAAGGCGATGGCCTTGAGCTTGACGCCATCCGGCCCTTGCAGCGAACAGCGCACATGATCGGTGCCGACAGGCGAAGCGTAGAGAACCCGGTGGGCAGGAAGCGCGAACAATGGCGTCGGATTGCCGCTGCCGTAGGGACCAGCCTGTTCCAGCAGTTCCATCAATTCGAGCGAAGCGCCACCAGCGGAGATGGCGCCATCGATTTCCAGAAGCCCTGGGCTGTCGAGGTCAACGGAAGAGCCCAGCGCTTCTTCGAGGAAAGCCCGCAGGTCAGCCAGCTTTGAGATTTCGACTGTCAGCCCCGCCGCCATGGCATGGCCGCCACCCTTGGTAATAACGCCTTGTTCCAACGCAGTCCGGACCGCACGGCCAATGTCGGCGCCGAAAACAGATCGGCCTGACCCGGTTGCCAGTCCGCTTGCCTTGTCTACCGACAGAACAAACGACGGCCGGCGATAGCGCTCTTTCAGTCGAGCTGCCGCGAGGCCGACAACACCGGGATGCCACTCCTCACCGGCAACGATCAGCACCGGCGTCAGCTTCTTGGCTCCCAGCATTGCCTCGGCTTGCAGCGCGGCGAGTTCGACCACCCGCAATTCAACTGCTTGCCTGTCCTTGTTGAGGTTTTCCAATTCCTGCGCCAACTGCTGGGCGCGCACCTTGTCCTGAGTGACCAGCAGTTCCAGCGCCTGGTCAGCATGGCCGACGCGCCCCGCCGCATTCAGTCTCGGGCCCAAGGCAAAGCCAAGCGCGTAGACATCGGGCGAACGCTTCAGTCTCGCCATGTCAGCGAGTGCTGCGAGGCCGACATTCTGCCGCCGCGCCATGACCTTCAGGCCTTGCGTGACGTAGGCGCGGTTCAGGCCCTCGAGCGGAACGACATCGCATACGGTAGCGAGCGCCACGAGCTCCAGCCACTGCAGCATGTTGGGTTCCGGAATGGCCGTTCCGTATCTGCCACGATTGCGCAGTTCGCGGTTCAACGTGGCGAGCAGGATCATGGTCACGCCGGCGGCGCACAGGTAGCCAAATCCTGACGTATCATCGAGCCGGTTGGGATTGATCACTGCATGCGCCTCAGGCAGAAGCTCGGATGCCTGATGGTGATCAACGACAATGGTGGTCATGCCGAGTTCAGCTGCATGCGCCAAGGGATCATGCGCCAGCACGCCGCAATCAAGCGTCACAAGCACCTCACATCCGCGGTCCTTGAGATGCTGCACGGCGCCGATGGAGGGGCCATAGCCTTCGCTCAACCGGTCCGGCACGCGCACAATCGCATCACTGCCGACTGCGCGCAGGAAAGACAACAGCAGTGCACCGGATGTCACGCCATCGACGTCATAGTCGGTGATGATGCCGATCCGCTCGCCATTCATGATTGCATCAGCGAGGCGGCTGGCGCCCTTTTCCATGTCCAGCAGCGCACCCGGCTGCGGCATCAGCGTTCGCAAGGTTGGCGTCAGGAAGCTTTCCGCTTGATCTAAAGTGACGCCACGAGCCGCCAGCACGCGCGCGAAGACTTCAGGCACTTCCAGGCGCTGCGCAATGGCGAGCGAAGTCCGTTCATCCTTGAGGCGGGCAACCCACCGCCTTCCGGTGGCAGAACGCTCCACGCCCAGAAAGGCCGCCCTGTTCACAGCCGCTCGATGCGAATGAGACGCGGCTTGCTGGCGACATGGCCATCTTTTTCTATCTTTGCGATGGCGGCGCGAATAGCCGTGGCAACAGTATCATGCGTTATCAGGATGAACTGCGCCGTATCGCGTTTCGCTTCCGGCGCCTGCTTGCCACGCTGCACGATGCTTTCGATGGATATCTTTTCGTCCGCGAGGATGCGCGCGACAGAGGCGACAGCGCCCGGCCGGTCAACCAGGTCGAGGGCGACATAATATCCGCCCTCATGCGCCTTGAGCGGCGCGTTGCGATAGGGCTTGAGCTCCGAAGCCGCAATGCCAAAGGCAGGCCTGCGGTTGCCGCGCGCGATGTCGACAACATCGGCGATAACCGCTGAAGCGGTTGGGTGGGCTCCTGCCCCCCTGCCCTCAAGCAGGACATCACCGACAAAATCTCCCTTCAATACGACCGCGTTGAATACGCCGTCCGTATCCGCGACCGTCGAACCCTTGGGAACAAGCGTCGGATGCACTCTTTGCTCGGTTCCTTCCTCGTGGGTGACGGCAACGCCGAGGAGCTTGATCCGGTAGCCCATCGCGTCGGCATTGCGGATGTCATCAAGCGTTATCGCCTCAATGCCCTCGATCTCGACTGACTTGAGGTCAACCTCGGTGCCAAAGGCGAGCGAGGTGAGCACCGTAAGCTTGTGAGCTGTATCGAAACCACCTACGTCAAATGCCGGGTCTGCTTCGGCGTAGCCAAGTGCCTGCGCTTCTTTCAGCACATCGGCGAAGCTGCGTCCTTCACGCTCCATCTTGGTCAGGATATAGTTGCAGGTGCCGTTGAGGATGCCAAACAGCTTGGTGACGCGGTTGCCGACCAGTCCTTCCCGCAGCACCTTGATGGCCGGTATGCCGCCAGCTACCGAGGCCTCAAAATTCAGGCACAGGTCACGTGACTCTGCTGCCCTGGCCAAAGCCGCACCGTGGTGGGCGAGTAGCGCCTTGTTGGCAGTAACAACATGCTTGCCATGCGCGAGAGCCGCTTCAACCGCCGCCTTGGCGGCACCTGCCTTCTCCGCCTATCAATTCGACAAACACATCAATGGTGGGATCAGCGGCAAGTTTGACGGGATCGTCATGCCATGCGTATGCCGACAGGTCATGGCCGCGGTCCTTGCCGCGTGAACGCGCCGAAACAGCGGTCACCGAAACTTTCATCCCGGCACGGGCTGTGAGGAGCTTCTCGTGCCGTTTCAATATGTCGAGCACGCCGGTCCCGACGGTCCCCAATCCGGCAATTCCCAGGCGAAGGGCATTGGCCATGGCAAATCCTAACGAAAGTTCAGTGTCGGGCGTCTTATGAACGGCGCGTCCTGATTTTGCAATAAACTGCGTTTATCGTTGGCGGTTGAACTCTATTGGCCATAAACTACTGTAATACAGGACGGAGTCGAGCTGAATGACCGCAACATCGCAGCAAAAGCCGAGCGACTACCAGCTTGCCGACCCGGCGCGGCTGGCTCAAAACCTGTCGCGGGCCTTTGAGCAGGCGGCCTCCATCGCGCGGGAGATTTCGGCACGCCCCGACCTTGCGAAACAGCAGACAGAAGCGCAGGTCACTCCACTCGAACAGGTTCAGAAAACCCTCGGCGCGGTTGCGCAATCCTACCTCAACAATCCGGCCAAGTTGATGGAAGAGCAGCAGAAGCTTTGGTCAACCTACGGCATGATCTGGCAAAACGCCTGGTCGCGCGCCCTTGGCGCGGGAGCTGAGCCAATTGCCACGCCGCAGCGCAATGACCGGCGATTCAAGGACAAGGACTGGCAGGAAAACAGCATCTTCGATTTCCTCAAGCAGGTTTACATCGCCTCTTCCGACTGGGCCCAGAAGATGGTAGCTGATGCCGAGGGCATTGACGAGCATACGAGGCTGAAAGCCAAATTCTACGTCGAGCAAATCGTCAACGCGCTTTCGCCTTCGAATTTTCCTGCCTCCAACCCGGAAGTGCTGCGCGCGACGCTCGCCAGCAATGGTGAAAACTTGCTGGAAGGCCTGCGCAAGCTTGAAGGCGACATGAAGGCTGCGGACGGGCGGTTGCGTATTCGCCAGACTGACACGTCGGCCTTCGAAGTCGGCAAAAACATCGCTACCACGCCCGGCAAAGTGGTGTTCCGCAATGCGACGTTCGAGCTCATCCAGTATTCGCCGGCCGTCAAGCGAACTTACGAAATTCCGCTTCTCATCGTGCCGCCGTGGATCAACAAGTTCTATATTCTCGATCTCAATCCCAAGAAATCATTTGTCCGCTGGGCGACCGAACAGGGCCTGACGGTGTTTGTCATGTCATGGGTCAATGCCGATGAAAAGCAGGGGCGCAAGAGCTTTTCAGATTACATGCATGAAGGTTTCCTGACCGCGGTTCAGGCTGTGCTGGATGCAACTGGCGCCGAGAAGGTGAATAGCATCGGCTACTGCGTTGGCGGCACGCTGGTTGCCGCTTCGCTTGCCTACATGGCGGCCAAGGGTGACAACCGGGTGAATGCCGCCACATTCTTCACCACCCAGGTGGACTTCGAAGAAGCTGGAGACCTGCTGGTTTATGTTGATGAAGAGCAGGTCAAATGGATCGAAGGGCGCATGGAGGAAAAGGGCTATCTGCCCGGCTCGCGCATGGCGGATGCGTTCAATCTGCTGCGCTCCAATGACCTCATCTGGTCAAATCTGGTGAACAGCTACCTGCTGGGCAAGGATCCCTTGCCCTTTGACTTGCTGTTCTGGAATTCCGATTCAACCCAGATGCCGGCTGGCGTGCATTCATTCTACCTGCGCGAATGCTACCTCGCCAACAAGTTGTCGCAAGGCAAGATGGTGCTCGATAATGTGCGCATCGACCTCAGCAAGGTGAAGATACCGGTCTACAACCTCGCTGCACGGGAAGACCATATCGCTCCGCTGCCATCGGTCTTCAGGCTCGGCAAGTTCATGGGCGGCGATACGCGGCTTGTAGTTGCCGGCTCCGGCCACATAGCCGGGGTCATCAATCCACCGGAGGCCCGCAAGTATCATTATTGGACCAATGAGGCTCCTTCCTCCACACTTGAGGCCTGGCTCAAGTCGGCCAAGCAGCACGAAGGCTCGTGGTGGCCGGATTGGGCAGAGTGGGTTACGTCACACTCAGGCGACAAGATTGCCGCTCCGGTTCCCGGCGAAGGCAAACTGCCTGTGATTGAGGATGCACCGGGATCTTACGTCCGCGTGCTGTCGGAATAGGCGATCACAGAAAATTGTTCCTGCCGGGAAGGAACTGGACTGTCCCTCTTCCCATATATGTCCTTGGAACGGTCTGTAACCCACGTCCCCCGAAGCACGGGCCGAACCTGACGGTCCAGGTTGCTTGCCCGGACCGTCACCCCTTACCAGCCTGCGCGGGAGCCGGAACTGCCCTTCCGGCTCCCGTTTTCCTGTGTGACGCCCATAGAGAGAAGGCCGGAGTTTCCTCCGGCCTTTTGAATTGATGGGTAGGTGATCCTAGCGCTTGGAGAATTGGAAGCTGCGGCGGGCCTTGGCCTTGCCGTACTTCTTGCGCTCGACGGCGCGGCTGTCGCGCGTCAGGAAGCCGCCGCGCTTGAGGGCGGAGCGCAGTTCCGGCTCAAACAGCGTCAGCGCACGGGCGATGCCGTGGCGAACGGCGCCCGCCTGGCCCGAGAGGCCGCCGCCGACAACGGTGCAGACCACGTCTATCTGCGTGCCGCGATTGGCCGCGATGATAGGTTGCTGCAACAGCATGCGCAGGACGGGACGCGCGAAGTAAACTTCGATCGTCTTGTCATTGACGGTCACCTTGCCGGACCCACGCTTGATCCAGACGCGGGCGACCGCGTTCTTGCGGCGGCCAGTGGCGTAGGCGCGGCCCTGCGCGTCAAGCTTGGGCTTGGCGGGCGCTGCAGGAGCAGCATTGGAGGCCGTTGTCATGCCCATGGCCTGACCGAGATTGGAAAGTGTTGTCTGCTCAGCCATGACCATCAGCCTCTTACTGCATTCTTGGGATTCATCGACTTGATGTCGAGTTTGACGGGGTTCTGCGCCTCATGCGGATGCTCTGCCCCGCTATAGATGCGGAGGTTGGTCAGCTGCTGGCGCTTCAAAGAAGCGCCGGGCAGCATGCGCCGGACGGCTGCTTCGAGAATGCGCTCGGGAAACTTGCCGTCGAGAATCTTGTCGGCACGGCGTTCCTTGATGCCACCGGGGAAGCCGGTGTGCCAGTAGTAGTTCTTCTGGGTGCGCTTGTTGCCGGTGAAGGCGATCTTCTCGCAGTTGATGACAATGACATTGTCACCGCAATCCATGTGGGGCGTGAAGGTCGGCTTGTGCTTGCCGCGCAGGCGGTTGGCGATGATCGTGGCGACACGGCCAACGACGAGGCCTTCCGCATCGATCAGAATCCAGTTCTTCACGATATCCTTGGCTTTCGCCGAGTAGGTTTTCATAGCAAAGTCTCTGTTTCTAGGGTTGAGCCGGCTGGGCTGGAGGCCGAAACCGATCAGGTGACGCGCTCGATACAGATTTCAACAACAGACGTCAAGAAATTACCGGAAAAGGCTTCGTTATTTTGTTCAGGTATCATATTACCACAATTCAAATATGCACCCTCCTAACCTGCGTGTAATTCTGCTAGACAAAACCAGGCGGCACAACAGGCGCCGGAGCGGGGTTCGTGAAATGGAACGGCAATTCGCTGGCTCGATTGTCAACGCGGGGCTTGCCATTGCCCTCGTGCTGGCATGTGCCGTGAATGTAGAGGCGCAGACAACCAGCCCTCCAGCCGCCCCCGCAGAGCCGGTGAAAGTTCCCAAGACAACCGATCAGATACCACCATCCAGCGAGCCTTCCCCGGCTATTACGGCTCCAGCGGCGCCCCCACCAGGTGCCGCATCACAACCGCCGTCCTCTGGCGCGGCACCGGAGGCGCCAGAGCCCACCCCGCCTGAACAACCCAGTGCAGAGACGCCGGAAAACAGCGAAGCCGCAGATGAACCCAACCTCGGCGAGGTTCCGGATTTCAAGGCGGTGGAATTGACCGATGCTACTGCGCGCGGCGCCATCGACGCTTATCTGCTGCTCAAGGACAAGTACAAGGATGCCAAGCTCGAAGACTATGAAAGCTTCCAAGACTTCGTGGACAAGGATGCCCAGGGCAAAGCTTTCGAGGCGGATGTGAAGGCAGCGGGATTTGCAACTGTTGACCTCTGGAATCAGACGATCACGACAGTTTCCGCAACCTATGCCAACCTGAACGACGACCAGACCGACGATTTAAAGCAGCAGATCGAGGAGGTGCAAAAGGACACCGAGCTGGCGCAGGACATGAAAGACAAGATCATCAATTCACTCAAAGCGCTCATCCCCTCCCCCAACAACAACGCAATTGTTGAAGCTCTGCAGAAAGACGCCGCCTACTCCGAAAAACTGCAGCAACTTGAGACCGAAGAAGAATGACTTCTGTTGTTTCAGTGGATCGTATCGGCGAAGTGACGCGCATAACGCTGAATGACGCCGCCTCGCTAAACAGCCTTTCACTGGCGATGATACGGGAACTTCAGCAGGCTCTGGCGCACTCCACAGCATCAGCTGTTATCATTGCTGCCGAAGGTCCTGTCTTCTGCTCTGGCCACAACCTCAAGGAAATTACTGCGCACCGACGCGATAATGACAATGGGCATGCGTATTTCGAGATGCTCTTCGCGGAATGCACTGAGCTGATGATGGCCATCACGGAACACCCGGCGGCGATAATTGCTGAAGTCGGCGGATTGGCGAGCGCTGCCGGCTGCCAATTGGTCGCCACTTGCGATCTTGCAGTTGCCAGCGAAACAGCTGGTTTCTGCACTCCCGGCGTTAACATCGGCCTGTTCTGTTCGACACCGATGGTTGCCGTGAGCCGGGCTATCTCGCACAGCCATGCCAAGGAAATGCTCTTTACCGGAGACATCTATCCGGCGAACGAAGCCCTTCGCTTCGGCCTCGTCAACCGCGTTGTGCCAGTTGACAAGCTCCGCTCGACAACGGTTGCGCTCGCTCAAAAAATTGCCTGCAAGTCTCCTGAAGCCATTCGCATTGGAAAGCGTGCCTACGCAGCGCAGGAAGCGCTGCCGGTTCGCGAGGCCTATGCCGCCATGATGCGTGTCATGGCGGATAATCTCCAGTGTGAAGACGCAGTTGAAGGCATTGGCGCCTTCATCGAAAAGAGGTCGCCGCAATGGCGGACAAGCTAACACCCCGGATCAACATTGTGACGCTCGGCGTTCACGACCTGCCTGCAATGCGCAGCTTCTATGAACGTCTGGGCTTCAAGGCATCACCGGCTGGCAACGAACATGTTGCCTTCTTCGACGCAAACGGGATTGTACTGGCGCTGTTCGGCTACCACGCACTGGCCGAGGATGCGAAACTGGAAGCCCCTGCCCCCGCCGTTTATCGCGGCTTCTCTCTCGCCTGGAACGCGGACAGCGAAAGCAAAGTCGAAGGCGTCATGGCGCATGCGGCGCGCGCTGGCGCCAGGATCGTCAAGCCAGCGGAGAAAGTGTTCTGGGGAGGCTACTCCGGCTACTTCGCCGATCCTGAAAACAATTTGTGGGAAGTGGCGCACAACCCCTTTTTCCCGTTTGACGATCATGGCCATATTCAACTGCCATGAAGCACGACAGCTATTCGCCTGACTATCTGCGCGGCATTCTGCAAGATGTGAAATCCATCGCACTTGTGGGCGCTTCAGCCAACGACGTGCGGCCTTCCTACATCGTGATGAAATACCTGCTTGGCAAGGGGTACGAGGTCTATCCGGTCAATCCCGGGCTGATGGGACAGGACTTGCTCAACCAACCCGTTTACTCAAAGCTCAAGGACATACCAGCCCCCATCGACATGGTGGACATATTCCGCAATTCCGAAGCTGCGGGCATTATTGTCGATGAGGCGCTCAAGCTTTCGCACTTGCCGCGCGTCATCTGGATGCAACTTGGAGTTCGCAATGATGCCGCAGCGGTCAAAGCCGAAGCGGCAGGCTTGCAGGTGGTGATGAACCGCTGCCCCAAGATGGAGTACGGAAAGCTTTCTGGAGAGTGGGCATGGGTCGGCGGAAACACTGGCATTCTCAGCTCGAAACGGCCGTCCCTGCATGAGAGCGGCAAGGTGCAGAGCCTGGGCCTTGGAAAGCGGCTGCCGTAGCAGGCGGCGCTCATTGTCGTTTCCGATTTCTGACGCTAAGGTTCCACCCTCACTTCATGGGAGAAACGAATGTCTGAGAAAACACCTGGCTTTGACACGCTGGCCGTTCATGCCGGCGCTGCCCCTGATCCAGCCACAGGCGCGCGCATAACGCCGATTTACCAGACAACAGCCTATGTTTTCGAAGACGTGAAGCACGCTTCAGACCTGTTCGCGCTGCGCGCCTTCGGCAACATCTACACCCGTATCATGAACCCTACCCAGTCAGTTCTTGAGGCCCGCATCGCCGCGCTGGAAGGCGGTACGGCTGCGCTTGCCGTCGCGTCCGGCCACGCGGCGCAGATGCTGGTGTTCCATACCATGATGCAGCCCGGAGACGAGTTTGTAGCCGTGCGCCAACTTTATGGCGGCTCCATCAATCAGTTCAATCACTCATTCAAGTCATTTGGCTGGCACGTCGTCTGGGCTGACGCGGAGGACATCAGTTCGATCGAGAAGGCCGTTTCACCCAAGACCAAGGCAATCTTCGTCGAATCCATCGCCAACCCCGGCGGCCGCATTACGGACCTTGAAGCTGTGGCCAAGATTGCCAAGAAGGCCGGCGTGCCGTTGATTGTCGACAATACGATGGCGACGCCTTACCTGTGCCAGCCTCTCAAGCATGGGGCGGACATTGTCGTGCATTCGCTTACCAAGTTTCTTGGCGGGCACGGCAACTCCATGGGCGGCGTCATCGTTGATGGCGGCAAGTTTGATTGGTCGGCGAGCGGCAGGTACCCGTTGCTTTCGGAACCTAACGAAAGCTACCACGGCATGAAGCTGCATGAGACGTTTGGCGGCATCGCCTTCGCCATTGCCTGCCGCGTGCTCGGCTTGCGTGACCTCGGACCTGCCATTGCGCCGATGAACTCATTCCTCATTCTGACCGGGATCGAAACCCTGTCTCTGCGCATGGAGCGGCATTGCAGCAATGCTCTCAAGGTTGCCGAGTGGCTGTCGAAGAACAAGAACGTGGCGTGGGTCACCTATGCGGGCCTTGCTGGCGACAAGCACCATGCGCTGCAAAAGAAGTACTGCCCGAAGGGCGCTGGCGCGGTTTTCACCTTCGGGCTGAAAGGCGGCTATGACGCGGGCGTGAAGATGGTATCGTCGGTCAAGCTGCTGTCACACCTCGCCAACATTGGCGATACACGGTCGCTGATCATTCACCCGGCCTCAACGACACACAGCCAGCTGACGGAAGATCAATTGAAAAAAGCGGGGGCAACGCCTGATGTGGTGCGCCTCTCCATCGGCATTGAAGACGCTGCAGACATCATAGCTGATCTTGAACAGGCGATGAACTGACAACCAAGTGGCTGTGCAAATTCCACACAGCCACAAGCAGGACAACAAGCGCCATCGCCTGATGCATGAGGGCGATGGCGAGAGGAACTTGCAGCAGCAGGGTGGTAATGCCGACAACGACTTGCGCGAACACGGTATAGAGCAGCGCATGGCTGACAGGCTGAAGCTCTGCCAAGCATGCCAGCAGGCAACGGCAAGGATGAAATACGCCAACAGCCGGTGTTGAAACTGAACCGTCAAGGCATTCTCAAACAGGTTTCGCCAAGCAGGCTTCATGACGGCAAGACCTTCCGGAATCCATGCCCCTTCCATCTTGGGCCAGGTGTTGTAGCCCATGCCTGCGTCAAGCCCGGCGACAAACCCGCCCGCTGCAATCTGGAGCAGCACCAGCACGACCAGCCCCAGGGATACATATTCGGAGCACTGCAAGGGGCGTTGCCGCAACCTGCCGATGCCGAGCCCGACCCAAATGATCGCAGCGAAGATAATTGATGCCAGTGTCAAATGGGCTGACAGGCGGTATTGGCTGACATCAACCCGTTCTGTCAGGCCGGAATACACCATGAACCAGCCCAACGCACCTTGCGCCGCTCCAAGCACCAGCAGTGCCACGAGGCTGGGCCACAGGCTGCGGCCAAGACGGCCACGAATTGCAAACCAGATCAATGGCACAACGAATGCGATGCCGATAAGCCGCGCCAGGAAGCGATGCGCCCACTCCCACCAGAAGATGAACTTGAAATCCTGCAGCAACATGCCCGCATTTTGCAGCTTGTACTCCGGAATTTGCTGGTACTTGGAAAAGGCCGCTGCCCAGTCCGCCTCGTTCAAAGGCGGGATGATGCCAAGGATCGGCTTCCATTCTGTAATCGACAGCCCGCTATCGGTGAGACGCGTAGCGCCGCCAACCAGTACGAGCAAGAATATGAGGAAGGCCACAAAATAAAGCCAGGTGCGGACTGGCTCGCGGGCTGGTTCAATGGGCCGTTCAGGAAACATGGCCCGCAGCTAGCGCGGCATCTGCAGGGTTGGCAAGAGGCGCATTTGCCTCAGTTGCAAGATAGCCCTGTAGCTGCCAGCTTGAATAAATGAATCAACGGCAGCGCAGATTTGTCGGCATCCTGGCAACGATCGCTTTTCTGATCATCTATGCCCTTGTTGCCATGGCTGTGGCGGGTGATCTCGTGGTGGGCCGGGGCATTCTGGTCGAATTGCCGGTTTATGCCCTGCTCGGCATCGCCTGGCTGCCTGTTTCCATGTGGCTGATCAAATGGATGTCACGGCCGGGGGATTGATCAGGCAACGTTGACCTGGCGAAACTTGTTCCACAGCGCGAAGGCGGATCCCGAGAGCAGCACATCAACATAGCGCAGGCGCTGAAAACTACCGTTGAGCGACAGCCGCGGCAGCGCCATCAGATGATCACGGTGTGCCTGATGCACCAGCCCCTTGCGCGTCGTAACCGCAGCTTCGAACCCCGCCTCCTGCGCCAGCCTAAAGTCTCGTTGGCCGGCAGAACACTCGTCCCCGTAAGGGTAAGCGAAAAATCGCGGCCGCTTTCCAAGTTCGGTCTCAAGGCGGTCAGCGCTTTCGATCATCTCGCGCCGCGCCTTGTCCTCGTCGAGCAAAGCCATCGCATAGTGGTTGACCGTATGCGCTCCAATTTCACACAACGGGTCATTGGCGATCAAGCGTAATTCATTCCAGGACATTGCCTCGGCGCGGCAGATTGCATCGATGTCAACACGGCTATCAGCGCAGAATTGCCTGATCCAGGCCCGCTGGGCGGCTTGGGCCATGGACCTGAGCGGCCAGTAAATGCGCTCCCACGCAGCCTCTTTCTGCGCGTCACTCACAGTTGGCAGGTCAAAAAACTCGCCTGCGATCATGCCCTTGACCTGCGTACTGCCGGCAATGGCGGCTTCGAGGCCGCGCCACCACAATTCGCATGTGCCATCCTGAATGGCGGGACTTGCAAACACAGTGAAGGGGCAGTGGTGACGGCGGAAGACGGGTCGCGCATAAATGAGGTTGTCCCGGTAGGCATCATCCAGCGTGAAGACGGCAAAGGGCGCTGAAGGCTCAGCCGACCTGATCCGCGCAAGCGCATCTGTCATGGAAAGCAAGTCGTAACCAATATCCTTAACCATCCTGATGACGCTATCGAGAAATTCCGGCGTCACCTCGAGGACTGAGTTGGGCGAGAACCCCTTCTGCAACCCTCCTCCCGGCCTCACATGGTGCAGCATAAATATTGCACCCTTGCCTTTGAACATTCCCCGCAGCGCCTGCGATGCACCAGAATAGTACAACATATCGAGGCTGGTTTTGAGTACCGCTTGTTTTTGCATGAGATTTTCTGGCGACAATTCCCAAAGACCGTTGCTGCCAAGTTTTACTGCAAAAAACTTGCTAAGCGATTGACCGCATCATGAACATGGCGACCATCAACCTGGAATTCAATCTGCCGAGCGGGCTTGCTGGCGAAACCAGCATGGGTTTGGGCCCTGCAGTGACAGTCACCTGCCATACGTCGCTCGAGGAACTGGGGACGGTCTGGACCAATTTTCAGCAACACGCCCACACGACAGCCTACAACAGTTACCAATGGGCAGCGGCATGGCAGGCTACCGTCGGCGCCCAACTCCAGGTAAAATCGCGCATACTGGTAGGACGCGGCATAAACGGGGAGTTACTGTTTATCCTCCCCCTGCAGATCCGCCGCCGCTGGCGTCTCGACGTCCTCGAGTGGCATGGTTCTCCCGACATCAGTTACGGATTTGGGCTCTTCTCCAAGTGCTTTGCCGGCGCAGCCCGGCATTGGTTCGAAGAGCATCTTGCTGCAGTGCTCGGAGCGGTCGGCGAGTTTGATGCACTCTGCCTGTTGGACATGCCGGAATCCATGCTTGGTCTTGAACATCCGCTGCGCCGCCACTTCAATCTGACGGCAACAAATGAAACATTCATGCTGCGGCTCAACCGTGAATATGACACCGTATACGAGCGCAAGCGGAACGCGGAAACGCGGCGTGCCAACCGGCGAAAGGATGCCCGGCTCCAGGAGATGGGCGAGTTGACATTCCGCAATGTTGCCGAACCGTCAGAACTCAAGTCGGTCATCGACGTCATGCTGAAAGACAAAGTGTCGAGACTGGCCGCGAATGGCATACACGGCGTGTTTGAAGCAACTGAGCATCGTATGGTGCACATGTTGGCCGCCGCCCGGCAACCCGATGGAACGCCGATGTTCTCCACCCACGCGCTGCAACTGGACGGCAAGCTTCTTGCCGTCACCTTTGGCGGCGTAATGAATAGTTGTTACTGGTTCTACATCTCGTCGCTGGCGCCGAAGGGGCCGGAAACAAAGCATTCACCCGGCGACTACGCACTCAGGCGCACCATTGAAGCTTGCTGTGAAGGTGGACTCGGCACGTTTGATTTTGGGCCCGGAAGCGCCGTCTACAAAACCGGCTGGACGGATGAAACCACAAAGCTCCACTGTCTCGTGCAGGCCCGGTCGCTGCGCGCGCTGCCGTTTGCGATGGCTATTGCCGTGGAGCTGTGGGCCAAGAGAAGGGTGAAGAAAATCCCTTTGCTCAAGCAATTGGCATTCAGCGTGCGGCGAATTTTCAGATCAACCAAGCCTGATAGCTGAAGCGCCCTAGGCGGTGGCTTTGTAGCTGCCCTGTTCGTTGCCGACGCCTTGAACAAGCGCAACGAACTCAACTGCGTTCATTCCCGAAGCCTTGAGTGCCTGAACAGCCATGGCCACTTCATGCTGGCGCACGGCAGGAGCGAGAAGCAATGCCGCCTGAACCTTGCCCGCCATGATTTGCGCACTTGAAGACAGCTCTCCAGCATTGATGAATACCGTGTCGTAGATGCCGTTCAGCGTTTGCAGTATCTGGTCCAGTTTCTGGGTGAGCAGCGCGACAGCATCGGCAGAGCGGTTCATGCCAAGACGCACGATGTGGGCTGAGGACTGGGTATCGCGCGTAACAATGCTGGTGAAATTGGCCTTGCCCGCAATGAGATCAACGAGGCCCGGACCGCTCGGCAAGCCGGCAAGCGTGTGGGCGCCGGCTTCCGATGACGAAAGATCGAGCATCATGACGCGTTTTCCCCTGGCGGCGAGGGCGCGCGCAATTGCAACAGTTGCAGTCGCTGAAACCACGCCGCCTGTTCCAACCGAAACGACTGCGAAACGCTTGAGTTTTTCCTTGGCGCCCGTCGTGGCGACCCAGTCCGCTACCGTAGCGGCGGCGCTTCCCAATGCGCCGTCGTCTTGCGATACCGTTGACCTGAGGAGTTGCTGGTTTTCCAATACGGAGCTGCCAAGCGAGAATAATGCCAGTGGCGCATTGTTGCGGGTAGCCGTGACGGCGCTCTCCGCCTGCTTACGAGGCTCCGCCGTGCCGATGCCTGAAACCTTCGCCGCTGGCCTTGCGAACGGCACAGCACCTGTTGCCGATGCCACACGCGCGGCAATTTCCTGCTCTTCCATATCCGTTGCCGCCGCATTGGCATGCTCCGGCAATTGCGGGTCGTGGCGATGCAACGTTTGTGCGGGGCGCGGGGCGGACTGTGAGCCAGGCGTCAAGCTGCGCACCGACTGGCGGCTAGCGGCCGCCATAATCTCCATGAGGAAAGCAAGGCCAAGCGACAGCAATAGCCCGGCGAGACTGATCAGCAGGACAGTTGGTCCCTTGCGCGGAAAAGACGGCAAGGAGGGAACCGCCGCCTGCTGGATGATGCGAGCCAAAGCCGGCTGTGACGCCGGGTCCTGCCGCGCGCTGGCATCGGCATAACGGAGCATCAACGACTCAAGAAGGGCGCGATCAGCTGCAGCATTGCGCTCCAGCGCTTTGAGTTTGACTTCATCCAGATTGGCGTTGGATGCGACATTCTTGATCTGCTGCAGACGCTGGCTCAACGCGGCTTGGCGGCCAGCCGCAATGCGGGCCTGCTCCTGCAAGCTGTCAACAATCTTCAGCGCCTCACGGCGCACTTGCTTGTCGACATTGCGCACATCGTTCTGCGCAGCAATCATCTTGGGGTGGCTTGACAGGTAAGTCGCCGAAAGCTCGGCGACCTTGCTGGCCGCGGCAACCTGCTGTTCGCGCAATCGCTGAATGATCGGCGAGTTGAGCACATCGATTGAAACGTCGACTGCCCCCTTCTCGCTCAACATGTTGCGGATTGATTTTGCCCGTTCTTCCGCATCGGTGCGCGCCGTCTCCGCCGCGGTGATCTGGCGGTTGAGCTCGGTCAAGTCCTGGTTGTTGAGGGTCGATGTCTCGCCCTTCAGCAAGCCTGCCGTGGACCGATATTCTTCGACAGTCTTTTCTGACGCAGACACCTTTGCACGCAGATCTTCGATTTGCTGCCCAAGCCATTCGCGCGCGCGAACCGTTGGCTTGACGCGGGTCTCCGCCGTTTCTGCAACATACTGGCTGGTCAGCGTGTTCAGAAGTTCCGCAGATGTCGAGGCATCGCCACCGGAGAACTTCAGTGCAATGACGGAAGACTCAGGAACCTGGTAGACAGTCAGACCATCATAGTAGCGGAGCAGCGCCCTCTCCTCGGGCGTCATCTTGCGAGGATCGTCGGCAAAGCCGAGAGCGATCAGGATCAGTTTGAGAGTGCCGACGCGGCCATTCTTCAACCCTTTGAATTCTTCGCGATCCTGCAATCGCAACAATTCAACGACGCGGAGCGCAAGGTCCTGCGATGTCAGAATCGAAACCTGGCTCAGAATAGTGCGGTCATCCAGCGGTTCGGCGCGCAGCTCATCCGGGCCCTGGGCCCGGTCATAAGGCGTCGCCATGTTTTCGACGATGACCTGCGCTTCAGAAGTGTACTGTGGCTTTGCCACGGTCACGAAGGCAAGCGAGCCCGCCAGCGCCAGCGCCGTGGTTCCGACAACGAACAGCTTCCGGCGCAATACGCCATGAAGAACATCACTCAGGCTGATGGCGGCGGACGGGCCGTTCAGGGGTTGCATTTCTGGAAACAAACCTGCTGTGGAATCTCTCTAAGGGAAGTTCTGCGCCGTCATGGTAACCAAACTATTAATGACAACCCCCACTTGCACAAAACTGGCGGGCTTTACTCATTGCTAACCATAACGACCTATCGTCCGGCACAGCGGTCCCATGGCCGCGGTCATTAACTGTATGTCGGATGGGTCCTGTGCGTTTGCGTGTCATTGCCATCATCGTCGCGGCCGTAGCCCTTTCCGGATGCTCACGCACCTGGGAGCAGGATGGACCTGCGTCGCCGCCCGGAGGCACGGGCATCGTCGCCGATGGCTCGCTCGTTGAAGGACGCGAAGCTGTTTCCAGCATTTCCCGGCTGCCTGCCCGCGACAAGTACGGAGTAGCGCCTCCCTTCGGCGCCAAGGGCACCGAAGCTGCGTATGAATTCAAGAGCGGTTACCGCGTCGGCGCCGGCGACAGGCTGACAATCCGCGTGGCGGGCGAAACTGACCTGACCGCCGATTATGTCGTCGATAGCTCCGGCCAGATTTCGATGCCGTATGTGCAATCGGCCCAGGTCTCGGGGCTGACAACGCCGCAGATTGAAAAACTCATAGTGCAACGCTTGCGCGCCGGTTTCCTGCGTGATCCGCAGGTTTCAGTGCAGGCGACAAGCTTGCGTCCGTTCTACATACTCGGCGAAGTCACAACCTCCGGAAGCTTCGCCTATCAGCCTGGCATCACGGTGCAGAACGCCGTTGCGATTGCCGGAGGATACAATTCGCGGGCAGACCAGGGTGAAGTGCTGATCACCCGAAAGAACATCAAGGGCACAGTCACCTACAAGGTTCCGGTGACGACACAGATTTATCCCGGCGACGTGATTTTTGTCCGCGAACGCTGGTTCTGATCCGCTCTGGCCATGAAGATCCTGCATGTTTTCCGCGCTCCCGTTGGCGGGCTATTTCGCCACGTCAGGGATTTGGCGCGCGGGCAGGCAAACCTCGGACATGAAGTTGCTATCGTCTGCGATGCATCGACCGGAGGTGCGGTCGCGGAAGAGTCTGCTCGACAATGCCCGGCAGCATTGCAGCCTGGGCATCAAGCGCATAACCATCTCGCGTTTGCCAGGCTTGGGAGACATGATTGCCGCAGCCAAGGTTTCGGCGGCTGCAAAATCGCTTGGTGCTGATGTCATCCACGGGCATGGCGCCAAGGGCGGCTTGTATGCCCGGCTTGCGGGCAAGCTTGCTGCAAAGCCTTCTGTCTATAGTCCTCATGGTGGCAGCCTGCATTATGATTGGGGGCAGCCTGCCGGGCTTGCTTTCCTGTCAGCCGAGTGGGCATTGGCGCGCTTGGGTAACGGCATCATATTCGTTTGCGAATACGAGAAATTGCTGTTCCAGCGCAAGATTGGCCTTTCCGGCATTGAGCATGCTGTCGTGCACAATGGCTTGTGGCCGGAAGAGTTCGCTTCCGTTCCAGAGCAGCCCGATGCCAGCGACTTCGTTTTCATTGGCGACATGCGGGCTATCAAAGGTGTCGATATCCTCATTGAAGCATTGGCGCTCATCCGGCAGCGGCGGCCGGTCAGCGCAGTTCTCGTTGGCGATGGGCCGGAACTTGCGGACTACAAGGCGCTGATCAAGGCTCGTGGGCTTGAAACATCCGTTTCATTCCCTGGCCGCCTGCCGACAGCCACAGCCCTCTCGTTCGGCCGAACGCTGGTGTTGCCGTCCCGTTCTGAGTCTTTCCCGTATGTCATTCTGGAAGCTGCAGCCGCGGCCAAGCCAGTGGTTGCGACTGCGGCGGGTGGTATTCCGGAAGCCTTGCCTCTGTCAGGACTTGTGCCACCCGGAGATGCCATCCGTCTGGCTGCGAGACTGATGGAGAATCTAACAGACTCAGCAGCAGCCAATGCATCCGCAGCAATGCTGCAGAACAAGCTGAAGGGACGCTTCGACGCCCTGCAAATGGCCGAGAAAATCACCCGATTTTACAGCCAGGCAGCGGCAGCCGCATCAAAAGGGCACGACGCGTTAACTTCGCATTAACTGACGCATCCGAATAAGGTTAAAAGCTGCCAGCAAAGGCAAGCGCCTTGCTCTGTTTCGGGCACCCACTGGCATTTGTATCAGAGCGAAGCAGCGTTAACCATGAAGCCCAGCCCCTCTCAGCTTTCACAACTCGCTTCGCCCGAAAACATTGCTTTCGATGAGCCTGCGGCGAAGTCACCAAACCAGGCGCCAACTTACGAGGCCTCCCTGGCGCCATTCATTTCCCTGCGCGTCATTTCTGCGCTCGCCTGCTTCGCGGAAGCTACGGTCGTCCTTATCTCAGGTTATCTGACCGCCCTGTTCTATCCAGGTTCACACGTCCTTGCGTTGACCCAACCATATTTGCCGATGCTGCTTGGCATGGCGATCGGCCTGCCAATCCTGGTGCGGATTGCGGGAGGCTACACGCTGCGCAGCTTGCTCAACCCGGTGACGACCGCCACTACTATGCTTGCCGTGTGGGGATTGTTGTTTACCGCGCTGACAGTGTCGCTCATGCTCACCAAATCGTCCGAGGACTTCTCCCGGCTGTGGGTTATCCTGTGGTTCTTCAGCGGGCTGGCAGCGCTCGTCCTTGCCCGCTACGGCTTCTACGCATTGGTTCGCCAATGGAACGCGAATGGCCAATTGAACCGCCTCGCCGTCATGATCGGTGGTGGCGAACCCGCCCTCAGGCTTCAATCAGCATTGAACAGTTCCCCGCATTCAGACGTCAAGGTCATTGGCATCTTTGATGATCGCGGCGATGATCGGCAACCGCCTATCGCAGGAAACTTGCCGCGACTTGGCAACATTTCGCAACTTGTGGATTTTGTTCGCAGGGCGCGAGTGGACATGCTGCTCGTCACCCTTCCTATTGGCGCTGAAGAACGCTTGCTGCAGGTTCTCAACCGGTTGTGGGTACTGCCGGTTGATGTCCGGCTCTCTGCGCAGAACCAGAAACTGCGCTACCGCCCGCGGGCCTATTCCTATGTCGGATCGGTTCCGTTCCTGGATGTGTTCGATAAACCGCTGGGCGAATGGGGCGCCGTCATCAAGGCAATAGAGGACCGCGTCCTCGCCGCCATCGCCCTGCTGCTGCTGTCGCCGTTGTTCGCGCTCATTGCACTCGCCATCAAGCTTGATAGCCGCGGCCCCGTGTTCTTCATCCAGAAGCGCTTCGGTTTCAATAACGAGCTGATTGAGGTGTTCAAGTTCCGCTCGATGCAGTCTGAACTCACCGATCACAATGCCGAACGGCTGGCTACGCGCGATGACCCCCGCGTGACCCGTGTTGGGCGGCT
This sequence comes from uncultured Alphaproteobacteria bacterium, assembly GCA_963814455.1. Classification (GTDB taxonomy): domain Bacteria; phylum Pseudomonadota; class Alphaproteobacteria; order Rhizobiales; family Aestuariivirgaceae; genus Aestuariivirga. The sequence continues at coordinate 51,839 of CAWFCR010000006.1, forward strand.
GCTTCGCCGCAGCAGTCTTGATGAATTGCCGCAGTTCCTCAACGTGCTTGCCGGTTCACTGTCACTGGTAGGACCGAGGCCGCATGCCACCAAGGCCAAGGCCGCGGACCAACTCTATTTCGATATCGTCGACGGTTATTTCGCGCGCCACAAGGTGAAGCCCGGCATTACCGGCTGGGCGCAAGTCAACGGCTGGCGCGGCGAAACAGACACGCGGGAGAAGATCCTCAAGCGCGTTGAACATGACCTCTACTACATCGAAAACTGGTCGCTGGCTTTTGACCTCTACATCCTGGCCAAGACGCCGCTGGCGCTGTTGAAAGGCGAGAACGCATTTTGACCCTGGCCCGAGACGAACCGCATGCGGTGACATACAGCTATAGCCTCACCACGCTGCAGGCCATGGCTGTCTGGCTCATGTTTGCCAGCAGTTTCTTCGTCGCGATAGAACCGGCTCCCGTCGACATCATTTTTGTCATCGTGGTAGCGCTATTCTTGAGTTCAGGGCTCAGCGTCAGCGCAGCTGTGCTGCCGATCGCCATATTCCTCCTGCTCTACAATCTTGGCGCCTTGGCGAGCTATGTGCCGATCGCGCCGGACGAGAAACCTCGCATGTTCGTGATCACGTCATTCTACATGGGCGTAACCGCGATATTCTTTGCGCTCTATGTGGCGCAGGACACATTGCGTCATATGGCGATCATCAAGAGCGGTTGGGTCTTCGGGGCAACAATTGCGGCGGCGCTCGGAGTGCTTGGCGCGCTCGATGTTGCCGGAGTAGGCAAGATGTTCAGTCTCTATGGACGGGCCATGGGCGGCTTCAAGGACCCCAACGTGTTTGCAACCTACTTGTTGTTGCCGGCGGTCATGCTGGTCCAGGGCTTTCTCATCGGCACGCAGCGCTACAAGCCAATCGCCTTGCTCGCCTTGCTCGTCATTCTCGCCGGGCTCTTCCTTGCCTTTTCGCGCGGCGCATGGATCAGCTTTGTGGCGTCATGCCTTCTCATGACGCTGCTGACCTTCGTGCTGTCGCCCAGCTTGCGGCTCAAGGGCCGCGTCATCGTCATTTCAATTCTTGGCGTACTGGTGGTTGCCGGGCTGCTGGCGATCTTGCTCTCGTTTCCGGGCTTCAGGGATATCTTTCTGGACCGCCTGACACTGATCAAGGACTACGATGCTGGCGAAACCGGGCGCTTCGGCAACCAGCTCAATTCCATTCCCTTGCTGCTTGAGCGGCCTCTTGGTTTCGGCCCCTTGCAGTTTGCAAACTATTTCAGCCAGGATCCTCACAACACCTACTTGAACGCATTCTCTGCTTATGGATGGCTGGGCGGCATCTGCTATCCGCTAATTGTCATCAGCACGATCATCATCGGGTTCCGCTCCATGCTGATGCGCACACCCTGGCAGCATTGGGCCATCGCAGTTTTCTGCCCCCTGCTCACGACAATGCTGCAAAGCATCCAGATCGACGCTGATCATTGGCGCCACTACTACTGGATGATTGGCATGATGTGGGGCATCTACGGTGCCTCATGGCACTACATGCGGCAAGAGGCCGAAGGAGCAGCCTGGCGCTAGTGTCGTGATTTCGAAGTTTGCGATATCTGCTATATCAAGGCTGGACGCTAACTTCGAAATCGAAACGACACTAGAATCATGTGTTTGCTAGTGTCCCTTTGATTCTGAAATTCGCCAAAACTTCGATATCGAGCAGTTGCGAATTTCAGAATCGGGACACTAGAATGCGTTCTTGCGTGCAGCCCACCATATTGCCGCCTGCCGCCGCAGAACTGTCACCGGCCTTGGCGCATTGGGGCTTGCCTCAACTGCCTTCAGGTAATGCGGAACGGTTGCCGCCGGCAGGAGCGCTGGCAGCAAGTCGGGCGCGTAAAGTGTTTTCCGCGCTTCCAGCAGGCGCCTGCGCGCATGAGCCACAAGCGTGTTGAGCGCCACTTCACTGCCAAGTTCATCGTGCATCTGCTTCGGCACGAACCACCGCGGTGAACCATGCAGAAGCCGCGTCAATCCGTAGGCGACGCCGGCAAGCCCAGCGGTTTCCGGCGCACTGCCACCCAGCATCATGATAGCAAGCTGCATCAACATCGACGATGATTGTCCGAGATGGCGCTCCAGGTCTTCCAGCGTCTCAGGCTGCTCCTGAAACAGCGCAGTCTCGTGCGCGTCAATCAGCGCATGAAGTCCCTCCACAGGCACCCCTGTTTGCGCAACCGCGGCGGCCAGCTTCTGCACCAGCGGATGGTCAACTGGTCCGCCAACGAGAGACTGATCAAGCGCCTCGCGCCACCACTGCAAGCGGATTGCGCCCATCTGCGCTTCGGTGACCTGATGGCGCACTTTCTCGAGTTCAATGTTGAAGGCAAACAGCGTTGCAAGCTGTGGCCGCACTTCGGCAGGCGCATACAAAAGGCCGAGGTAGCGGTCCTTGTCCGAAACCGACACCTGCTGCAGGAGGTCGTCAGACATTGGCGCTGCCAACCGCGAGAAATGCCGCCGCCACACGCCTGCCTTCGGCAAGCACGACATTGTAGGTGCGAACCGCCGCCGCTGTTGACATGAATTCCACGGGCAGGCTGTTGCCTTCGAACCATTTGGCAAGTTGTGCCGGTGGCCTCGCCATTGTCTCGCCGGTGCCGAGCAGCAGCCAATCGAGTTCGCTGCGTTCGGCCAACAGTTGCGAGAAATCGTCGGGAACAAGCTGCGCAATATCGCCCGGCATCCAGCTATACATGCCGGAAGGGACTACCAGCAACGATCCGCGATGTGAAAGATGCGCGAAGCGAAACCCGCCGCCGCCAAAGGCGTCAATCGGCGCCCGCTGCGGGTAGTGCGGCGTCAAGGTCTGGCAGTCGCTGCTTTCGCCTTGTCGCGGGCATTCTCGCGGTTGGTGCCGAGGAAGATGAGCACCGGCGAAGCGATGAATATTGACGAGTAAGTGCCGATGAGAACGCCCCAGATCATGGCGAAAGTGAAGCCATTGATAACGGGGCCGCCCCATATATAGAGCGCCAGCAGCGAAATGAGAGTTGCAATGGAGGTCAGCAGCGTGCGCGGCAACACCGAGTTGATGGAAAAGTCGATAAGGTCGGCCAGCGACATTGTCTTGTACTTGCGCAGGAACTCACGAATGCGGTCGAAGACCACGACGGTATCGTTGAGCGAGTAGCCAACGATGGTCAGGATGGCCGCAATGATGGCCAGGTTGAATTCGAGGCCGATAACGCAGAACAAGCCAATTGACAGCAGCACGTCGTGCAGGAGGGAGAGTATGGCGCCAACTGCAAACTGCCATTCGAACTGGAACCAGATGTAGACCATGACACAGAGGAGCGAAACCACCACGGCCAGAATGGCCTGCTCTGTCAGTTCATCCGACACCTTCGGACCAACCTCCTCCTTGCTGCGGAGCTCGACGGCTGATCCGAGCGACTTCATCACCTTGTCAACGGCTGCTTGCTGCGCATCAGCGCCACCCTCCTGCGTGCCGAGATTGATCAGCACATCATTCGGCGATCCGAACTGCTGAAGCTCGACCGAACCCAGGCCGAGGTTGTTCAAGGTGCCGCGCATCTCGTCAATGTTGGCGGCTTGTGTCGTGCGCACGGTCAGCGTGGTGCCGCCCTTGAAATCAACGCCCATGTTGAGGCCAATGACGAAGAAAGCGAGGATGGACAGGATACTCATGACGCCAGAGAAGAAGAAGCCATAGCGGCTTATCCGCATAAAGGCGGTCTTGGTGTCGTCCGGAATGAGGCGAATGGGTTTCATCAATTCGTTCCGCCTCTAAAGCGGAACCTCCTTGGGTTTCCAGTTGCGCACCCAGAAGGCGACGATCAATCTGGTCAGCGTAAACGCCGTGAAAATGGTTGTCAGGATGCCGACAGAAAGCGTCACAGCAAAGCCGCGCACCGGGCCTGAACCGACGCCAAACAAGACGAAGGCGGCAATCAGCGTTGTAAGGTTGGCGTCAAGGATGGTGACGAATGCGGCACGGAAGCCTGTCTCGATGGCGTTGATGGCGCTGCGCCCGGCTCGCCACTCCTCGCGGATGCGCTCGAACACCAGCACGTTGGAATCGACCGCCATGCCCATGGTCAACACGATGCCGGCTATGCCTGGCAATGTCAGCGTGAAGCCGAAGACAGACATGATGGCAAGCAGCATGAGAAGGTTGGCCAACAGCGCCAGATTGGCGAAAATGCCAAACAACTGATAGACGAGCAGCATGAACAGCAGCACGCCCACAAGCCCGATGATGCTGGCGACCAGGCCGGCGCGCACAGAGTCTGCGCCGAGGCTCGGTCCCACGGTGCGTTCCTCAACGATTGTCAGCTTGGCAGGCAGGGCGCCGGACCTGAGAACCAGCGCCAGGTCGTTGGTTTCCTGCTGGGAGAAGCGGCCTGAAATCTGGCCCGAGCCGCCGGTGATCGGCTCATTGATGTTGGGATAGCTCACCACCTTGTCATCGAGGATGATGGCGAAGGGCTTGCCGACATTCTCCGCCGTCAGCTTGGCAAAGCGGAAGGCGCCCTTCTGGTTGAACTTGAAGGAGACGACCGGCTGGTTGTTCTGGTCGAGGCTGGGCTGGCTATCCGTCAGGTCGGCGCCATCGACAGTGGCGAGTGACGATGTCTGCACCCAGAGCATCTGCTCCGCATTTTCCTTCGATGGGAGCGCCTTGCATTCCGGCGGCGGCAACTGGCCAGCGCCTGTTGGCTGTTCCGGGCAGAGAAGCTGGAACGTCAGCTTCGCGGTCTGGCCGAGAATGCTCTTCAACTGCGCGGGGTTCTGCACGCCTGGCAACTGCACGCCAATGCGGTCCTTGCCCTGCTGCTGGATGACGGGCTCGGTGGTGCCCATGGCGTTGACACGATTCTCAACGATCTTGAGCGATTGGCTGATCGCCTGGGCGACCTTGGCCTGGTAGCCGGCATCCGACAATGTCAGCGTGAACTGGTCATTGCTGCCCGACAGGTCGTAGAGGTTGACGGCTAATCCCGCCGCCCAGAAGGCTGCCGCCTATGGGTGCCTGCAGCTTCTGCAGCTCGGTCTTGGCCTTGTCGCTGTCAGCGAATTGGAAATGGTAACGGTGACGCTGTTGGCACTGCGGGCGACGCCCTTGTAGCCAACCTTGGCTTCACGCAGCGTGGTGCGAATATCTGACGTGGCCTGGTCCAGCAGCTTCTTCTGCAGGTCAGCGTTGTCGATTTCCATGACCACGTTGGAGCCGCCCTGCAGGTCGAGCCCCAAGGTGATCGGCTTGGCGCCAAGATAAGTTGTCATCCATTGCTGTGCTGCTGGCGGCAAGGCGCTCGGCACGGCGTAGACAAGCGCCACCAGTACAACCAGCAGGATGGCCCATGTCTTGGACCTCGAAAAGTTCAGCATGAAGGCTACTTGCTCTCGGCCTTGACTGGTTCGCCCTTGGCGCGCACTTCAGAGATCGCCTGGCGAAGCACGCGTATCTTGACGTTGTCGCCCACTTCGACCTGCAATTCCTTGTCGTCGGTAACCTTCGTCACCTTGCCAATGAGGCCGCCGGACGTCACCACCGTATCACCGCGCGAGACCTTGGAGATAAGCTCCTGGTGCTCTTTCAACTTGCGCTGCTGCGGGCGGATGAGGAGGAAATAGAATACCACCATGATGAGAGCGATCGGCATGACCATGGTGATCAGTTCGCCGCCACCCGGTGCGCCGCCTGCTGCCTGGGCGTAGGCTTCTGTAATGAACATGGTTTTCCTCCAACATCGCCTCGAACGGCGGATCAACTGCTGGCGCGGAATATAGCTATGGTTTTCACCATTGCAACCAACGGATCGGAGCCCTTGCCGATTTTTCCTCTGCGGTCTAAGGGTTTGGCATGTCTAAGAAATCCACCAAAGAGCTGCTCCTGCGGGTTGCCAAGGCGCTGGAGCGCATGGCCCCCGCGCCGGCGCAGGAAACAGACTTTTCTGCCGCCGAGGCGTTTATCTGGCACGGCAAGCCGCCTCGCCTTTCACTAGTCGCCAAGATCTCGCGTGTCGATCTCGGCCTGCTGAAGGGCATTGACCAGACGCGCGACATCCTGATTGAAAACACGCGCCGCTTTGCCCACGGCCTGCCCGCCAACAATGCGCTTCTTTGGGGTGCGCGCGGCATGGGCAAGTCATCGCTCGTCAAGGCCGCTCACCACCACCTCAACACCGGCACATTGAGACTGATTGAAATTCACCGGGAAGACATCGAGACCTTGCCTGACCTTCTCGGCATCCTGAGGCGCGCGGCCGAGTTTCCGTTTCATCGTCTTCTGCGATGACTTGTCGTTTGATGCGCAGGATACGTCTTACAAATCACTCAAGGCTGCGTTGGAAGGCGGGCTGGAAGGGCGGCCTGAAAACGTCATCCTCTATGCAACGTCAAACCGCAGGCACCTCTTGCCGCGCGACATGATCGAGAATGAGCAATCTACGGCCATCAGTCCATCGGAAGCCGTGCAGGAAAAGGTTTCACTGTCGGATCGCTTCGGGCTGTGGCTTGGCTTCCACAACTGCTCGCAGGATGACTATCTGGCGATGGTTGATGGCTATGCCAAAAAGTTTGGCTTGCCTCTCAAGCGCGACAAGCTGCATGCCAGTGCAATCGAATGGTCGGTCACGCGCGGCGCGCGT
>CAWFCR010000007.1:0-91804 GCA_963814455.1 uncultured Alphaproteobacteria bacterium
CCTAGGCGGCAACGCTCGCTACCTTGCGGCGCTGCCAGTAGCCCGAGAAATCCACGGACGGCTTGCGCAGCATTGCGAGAGAGGCCACGCGGTTGACTTGCTCGCCATTAGTGACGCGGCGGTTATCCTCGCGCCATGCCGCCTTCTGGGCGTAGCGCAAGTATGGTCCGGCGACGTGATGGTGATGGCCGATTTCGGCGCGGCGCAGACGCGAAAAAAAACCTCTGCCATAATACCGGAATCTCGGCTAGTTGCGATAGCCCTGCCGGCGCACCGGATGCGGTTGTGGCGGTCTTGCCATGCTTTGCGGGAAAGGTTGCCTCGAATGTTGAGGGACAGTTTTCCGGCGGAGGAGGTCGAGGAATATGCATAGAAAAATTGCGTGCCCCCAGAATGTCAGGAGGGATCCAGATTTTAGTGCGATAATTGTTAGCAGGACCGCCAATGAAAACATGAAAGCGTCCTCTTTCGCCAGTTTTCCGAACAGAGCTCTCCGGTATGCTTCCGCTACGGGGTAGATAAAGCAGGCCAAGAGTGAGAGCATAAGCCCAAGCCCACCAGATATCAGACCCTCTAGAACTATGTTGTGGGGATAGGTACCGGAAGTCAGCGACCAGTACTTCTGATAGTAGTTAAGGCCGCCGCCAACAAGTAACAGGCGAGGTTCGTCGACCAACATATCGAACACATACTGGAGCAGCACGTCTCTGGCTCCATAGTCTCCCTCGAGAACGACTCGGAAGCGATCTATGAGTGGTGAATCAATGGAGATAACCAACAAGTTGAGAATTGCATATGAAAAAGGTGCTGCAATCAGCGTAACTCGCGGCATGACGAACAACGCAGTTGCCAAGACAAATGCAATGGCCTCTCCACGCGCAAGGCCCCGGAAAATGCAATAACCAAAGGCTACGAATATCGAAAAGTAGATCCAGTTTCGAATGCTCCAGACTTTCCTCCAGTCAAAAAGACCTAGTGCACTAAGTGCGCCAACTGCGAGAATTGTCGAACTGATCTGGTAACTGTCGTATCTTAGGTTTCCAAGTTCAAACGTTTCTCGCAATGCGAAATCGGTAAGCTCTGGGAAATTAACTACTATCCAGACCCCGCAAGGCACCGATGCAACGAAGAGAGCAATGGCGGTCATGCGGGAATCAATGCACTTTGCGAACGCCATGGAAGTGACGAAAGCCAACAGAGATAGTGCGGCTTGCTGATAGCCAAGGATGAAACTTTCATTGTATCGTTCAGATTGAATTTCATTCAAACGCAGGATGGCAACGCAATAAAAGAAGCAAAAGGCAAAACACCAAATGAGTTTGGAGCCTAGATGCTTTTGTCCGATCTTGAGCGATATTGCAGCGGCGGCGCTGACCATAACGGCAAACACTAGGAATTTAGTTGCAGTAGCCATTCCTGCGAATGGATTGTTGAGGACAAAGTAAGCGCCCAAAAAAAGCAGATGGGCAACGAAGCGCAGCTGTTCCGTTGTGCGGCTCTTATCACTCAGTCTTGCGGGGAGGTGAAATCCGTCCATTTGAGAGTACTTGAAGGTCCTCGGCCAAATCAGCCCGATGCAGATTTAATGGAGATCAGCGAGTTTGGCCAATCACTTGTCGCGCCAAGATTGCCTGTGAACGAACCTCTAAGTTTGCACAGACAGAAATTGAGCACCGCTTCTCGATACGCCTCTTAATCTTACCTGCGCAGCGTGAACATGAGTGTCGGGCGCAGGGCCGGGAACAGGAATTGCAGCGGCTTGTGGATGGCTGTGTACACGAGCATGAGGATCATGCTGCGCCTGAGATAGCCAGGCGCCTGGTCTGATCTCTTGATCGTATAGGTCAGGCCAAAATGCTGCGCCGTGCGGCGGATGTCCGCCTCCGAATTGAGCCGGTAATGCGCCGGGAAAACATCTTCGGAGGGCCTCCCGCTGCCAAGCTTGGAGATGAGCAGGTTCTTGAGGCTCTCCGGCACCAGATCATTGATCAGCGATGACCAGTAATACTTCGAAACAGTCGAATGCATGATGGTTCCGCCAGGCGCCAGGCACTCAAGCTGGGCCGCGATGAAGCGCTGCGGATCATCAATATGCTCCACCACCATGTGGGAATAGATCAGGTCAAACTTCCGGCCTTCCGCAAGCCTTGGCAGGTCATAGGCCGAGCCATGCGCGGCGCGGTTCAGAAACCTGTTGGTCAGCACGCGCTCATCAAGATCCAGCCCGAAGGTGAAGCGCGCCTTGGGGTAGAGCTGGTTCTGGAAGCCGGAACCAGAGCCGGAGCCAATTTCGCAGATCGTCATTTCGGGCTTCGTCAGCTCCTGCACGGTTGCAAACCATGCATCGAAACTGGTGCCCGGATAGAACCAGCTCCTGATCTTGCCGAGCTTTGCGTCTCTTGTCTGAACTGTCATGAAGGGGATGAAAACCTGTTTCATTGAGGAGCCAAAAGACCTCGTAACACGCTGTACACTCTTGCAAATTGGCATGCCAGTATTACCTTTTGTTGCAGGGATATTTCCAGTACAACCTGAAAATTGGGCCGGGGGCTGTTGTCGCCAGACACCCGGCTTATTGGGCACAGACCGGGGGAACCAAGCGGCATGTGTGGCATAGCGGGGTATGTTTCGGACAAGCGGCCTTCCGGGCTGCGTTCGATCATCCAGACGATGACTGAAGCCGTTAGCCACCGTGGACCGGATGGCCACGGGCTCTACATCTCTGGTGCAGTGGCGTTGGGGCACCGGCGCTTGTCGATCATTGACCTGTCAGATCTCGCCAGCCAGCCGATGACGGACAAGGCATCGGGCTGTGTGATCGTCTTCAACGGCGAAATCTACAACTACGTTGAACTCCGCCAGCAGCTTTCCGCTCTCGGCTGCAAGTTTGTTTCGAAGAGCGATACGGAAGTGATCCTCAAGGCCTACGGTCAATGGGGAGAGGACTGTGTGCGCCATTTCAATGGCATGTGGTCGTTTGCCATCCACGACCCCCGCAGGAATATCATCTTCTGTTCGCGTGACAGGTTCGGGGAAAAGCCTTTCTATTATGCCGATCTTGGTCATGCACTGGCCTTTGGCTCGGAAGCCCGCCAACTGCTGCCGCTGCTGCCCGCAATATCGGCGCATCGGGAAACGGTGCTGAATTTCATCCACCGGCGCATCGCCGAGCCGCTTGAGCAGTCATTCTATGGCGGCGTGCGAAAGCTTGCCGCAGGGCATAATCTCACCATTGATATCGCGACGCGCCGCATCGACATCCGCCGCTATTACGAGATGGAGCTTGATGGCGATGCGGCTGCTCTTGGATTTGACGAGGCGCTTGAGCAATTTCTGCAACTGTTGACGGATTCGCTTCGCATCCGTTTGCGTTCTGACGTGCGCGTCGGCACCTGCCTCAGCGGCGGGCTGGATAGTTCAAGCATCGCATCGCTGGCCTCGCCCATTTACAATGCCGCAACTGGCCAGAAGTTTTCCGCCATCACCGCCATCAGCGAGGATGACGCGACCGACGAGTCAGCCTTTGCAAAGAAGGTCATCGACCGTTCCAGCCTCGATTGGCACACGGTGCGCCCCACATATGAAGATTTCCGGATGGTTCTCGATCAGGTTGTAAGTGCGCAGGAAGAACCATTCTCCTCGGCATCAGTTGTCATGCAGTATATGGTCATGCGCGAAGCGCGCCGGCTCGGCATCCCGGTGCTGCTCGACGGGCAAGGGGGAGATGAGACACTGCTCGGCTACCATCGTTACTTTGCCACGCAATTGCTGCAGCTGCTGCGCCAGGGCCGCTTTGGTGACGGCTTGCAGTTTGCCCGCAGTGTGGCGGCCAACGGCGGTGGCGGCGCAATCAGGCAGCTGTTCATGGATGTCGCCTATTTTCATCTGCCAGGTGCGCGCCAACTTGCGCTGCGCCGGCAAAGCGCAATGTTCGAGCCAGGCCCGAAGCCAGTGCAGGCAGACCTTGGCTATCGCCAGTCCATCTTTCAGTTGCAGAAGGCGGAGATCGAAGCCACAAATCTTCCCGCACTCTTGCGCCATGAAGACAAGAATGCCATGTGGCATTCGGTTGAAACCCGTCTTCCATTTCTGGATCACCGCCTGGTGCAGTTCGCAGCATCGGTGTCCACCTGCCACAAGTTGAAGGACGGCTGGGGAAAATTCCTCCTGCGCAAGGCCATGGATGGGAAAATGTCCGGCGACATTACCTGGCGAAAGGACAAGCTGGGGTTCGAAGCGCCGGAATCGAAATGGATGCTGCAGCATCAGGCGGATGTGGAAAATGCCATCACGCAATGTCCGCTTGTCGCCAGCCTTGTCAGAAACTCCGTGCCGGTTGCAGCCATGCACGATAAAGTCAAACCCGGTTTGCGCTGGCGCCTGTATTCACTCGCGCTATGGGCAAAATCCTTCGGGGTAACAGATCTGTCGTGACGTTCGACTATAAACCATACTTGTCGCTCGCCAGCGCCACGGCTGCTGGGCAGGCCGTTGTGCTGCTCGTGTCTCCCATCGTCACCAGGCTTTACACGCAGGAGCATTTTGGTGCGTTTAGCCTTTTGCTGGGCGCGGGCGCGCTCCTGGGTTCAATGGCGGCAGGGCGGCTTGAGCTAGCCATACCTGCAGCTCACACACCTCTTGCTGTCAGCCGCCGGTTTGTTCTCGGCGTCAGCTTCCTCGCCGGTTCAACGGCCCTGGCCGCGCTGGCAGTTGCCTTGTTGCGGCTGTTTGATCTCGTGCCGGGCGAAGTATGGAAGCCGCTGCCCCTGTTCACCATACCTCTTGTCTGTTGCGCCATTGCGCTGTCTCAACTCTCTGGCGCCTTGCTCCTCTGGCACAAGAATTACCGGACCTTCGGCTACAGCAAGATGACGCAAGGCATCACCACAGGTTTTTTTCAGATTGTGCTGGGCCTGCTGGCCCTAGGCTCCCCCGGTCTCGTCGTCGCGCAGCTTCTTGGCTATCTGTTGGCGGCAACGGTTGGAGTGCGCAAGCTTCTGCCCGGTGTCATACAGGAAATCAGGACGCATGGCGCGGATCTGAAGAATACACTGATTGAAACGCGTCGCTATCCACTCATCATGGTGCCTTCTGCATTGCTCAATCAGGCATCCCAGCAATTGCCCCTGCTCGCCATCACCTACCTGTTCGGCCTGTTTGAAGCGGGCCTGTTCGCCCTTACCTACCGTATTTGCGCGGCGCCGCTTGGGCTCATCGGCCAATCGGTTGCGCAGGTCTATGCATCACAGTTTCGCGGCGTTGCCGCAGAAGGCGGAGGCGTGCTGGCTGTCCATCTACGCATGCTCACCGGCAGGCTGCTGATGGTCGGACTTGTGGCAGTGGCCATGCTTGTTATGGGGCTGACGGTCGCTGACCGCGTCGGCCTGTTTGGCCCGGGCTGGGCTCGTTTTGGCGAGATTTCTCTCTATCTTGCGCCGATGTTCCTGCTTGATTTTGTGGTCTCTCCTCTCAGCACGACACTCGCCTACATCGGGCGGCAGCGCCTTCAGCTGATCTGGGATGCTGGCCGCTTCGCCGCCATTGCTGCCGCCTTTGCTGCCGCAGCTTCATTTGGAATGAGCTTTGAACGCACCTTGGTTTTCTATGCGCTCGTCTGGGCCATGGGGCAGGCCGTGCATTTTCTCTTGTCCTATAATGCCAGCCGCAATGGTCAACTAGTCAAGACCGGAGAACTCCTGCCATGAGCACAACCAAGAAAATCCTCATGGTCTTCGGCACGCGTCCCGAAGCCATCAAGATGGCGCCGCTTTACCATGCGCTCAAGGCCGATACGGCGCGCTTTGAAACGCTGCTCTGCGTCACCGCCCAGCACCGCGAGATGCTGGATCAGGTGCTGTCTGTCTTCGGCGTCACCCCTGACATCGACCTCAACCTGATGAAGCAGGGTCAGGATCTCTTCGACGTCACCTCCGCCGTGCTGCTCGGCATGCGGGGCGTGCTGCGACCAGCACAAGCCTGATGCCATGCTCGTGCATGGCGATACAACGACGGCGTTCGCATCGGCGCTGGCAGGCTTCTACTCCGGCGTCAAGGTTGGCCATGTCGAAGCGGGTCTCCGCACGCATGACATCCACGCGCCGTTCCCGGAAGAATTCAACCGGCAGATCACCGGCAAGCTGGCGCATTGGCATTTCGCGCCAACCGCGACGAGCCGCGCCAACCTGCTCAAGGAAGGCGTGCCGGAGGGCCGCATCACGGTGACCGGCAACACGGTGATCGATGCCCTGCACTGGGTGCTGGGCCGTATCGACAGGGAGCCGGAGCTTCGCGCCGCGCTGGATGCCAAGCTCGATGCGCTGCTGCCCTTTGCCTGGAAGAGCAAACGCCTCGTTCTCATCACTGGCCACCGGCGCGAAAACTTTGGCGATGGCTTCCTGCAGATCTGCGAAGCGCTGAAGCACCTGGCGGTGCGCTATCCGGACGTGCACTTTGTCTATCCGGTTCATCTCAATCCCAATGTGCGCCAACCGGTAGGTGCGGTGCTCTCAGGACTTGCCAACGTGCATCTCGTTGAACCGCTTACCTATGAGCCATTCGTTTACCTGCTGCGCCACTGCCACATCGTGCTGACTGATAGCGGCGGCCTGCAGGAAGAAGCGCCGGGGCTCGGCAAGCCGGTGCTGGTGATGCGCGATGTGACGGAGAGGCCTGAGGCAGTGGCGGCAGGCACGGTCAAGCTGGTGGGCGCCAACCGCGACCGCATTGTTGAAAATGTTGCGGCGCTGCTCGATAAGCCGTCAACTTACGCAGCGATGGCGCAGGCCAACAATCCTTACGGCGATGGCAAGGCCTGCCAGCGCATCATCGAGGTTCTGGGGACTATTGCATGAAGAAATTGACGATCTGCGTTGTAGGCCTTGGCTACATCGGCCTGCCGACAGCCGCGCTGCTTGCAAGCTCCGGCCACACGGTTGAAGGCGTTGATCTCAACGCCAAAACGGTTGAGACCATCAACCAGGGCCGCATCCACATCATCGAGCCGGATCTTGATGCCTTCGTGCGCTCGGCAGTTGCGGCAGGCCGCCTCAAGGCCAACCTGACGCCGCAAGCCGCAGACATCTTCATCATCTGCGTGCCGACGCCGTTCCATGCAGGCGATGGCATTCCGCAGCCGAACATCGACTATGTGGTGGCGGCCACGCGTTCAATCGCCAAATTGGTGAAGCCGGGAAATCTCGTCATCCTCGAATCGACATCGCCGGTCGGCACCACGCACCGCGTCAGCGAGGTGCTGGAAGAGGAGGGCGTTGATACCGCCGGCATCCATGTTGCCTACTGCCCGGAGCGCGTGCTGCCAGGCAAGATCATGGCGGAACTCGTTGGCAACGACCGTGTCATCGGCGGCACGACGCCGGAGGCAACGCGCGCCGTTTCCGAGTTTTACCGCAGCTTCGTGCGCGGCGCCGTGCTCGAAACCGATGCCAAGACAGCCGAAATGTGCAAGCTCACCGAGAACAGCTTCCGCGACGTCAACATCGCCTTCGCCAATGAACTGTCGCTCATCTGCGCGCGCGAAGGCATCAATGTCTGGAAGCTCATCCAGCTCGCCAACCGCCATCCGCGCGTCAACATCCTGCAGCCGGGCGCCGGCGTCGGCGGCCACTGCATCGCTGTTGACCCTTGGTTCATCGTGGCGCGCGACCCTGAGAACGCGCAACTCATCCGCTCGGCCCGCGAGATCAACAATCGCAAGACGGACTGGGTTGTCGACCAGATAAAGATTGCGGTGGCGGATGCTTCGGCCCGAACGGGCAAGAAGCCGAGGGTTGCCTGCCTCGGCCTTGCCTTCAAGCCGGATATCGACGACCTGCGCGAGTCTCCCGCTTGCCAGGTGGCGGAAAGCCTGCATGCGCAGGGCTACGAGGTGATGGCTGTCGAACCCAACATCGAAGAGCATGCAAGTCTGCAGCTCGCGAGCTTCGACCAGGCCTTGAAGGATGCCGATGTCATCGCCACTCTTGTGCGCCACCGCCAGTTTCTGGAGCCCGCGGCGAAGCAGAGGTTGGCCGAGGCAAAAGTCCTGGATTTCGTCGGCTTGCTGTCTTAACGCACCATGTCTTGCTGCTGATCCAAAAGTTCACATCGGATCAGTCACGATTTCCTTCAGCTTGTTGATGCCAAGCAGGTCCAACGTCAGTTTCTCGTAGAACGTCTCGCTGGTGCCGCGCCGCATCTTGTGGAGGAAGTACTTCTCGAAGGCGACTTTCGCGCCATGCACCCACTTGCCTGATGAAGACCAGTTGACATTGCGCGGCGGAATTTGCGGCTGGGCGACAAATGCCACGCCGGAGTCTCCGAAGTCAGCAAGGCAGACAGCATTCCATGACGCCTGATGCCGTGGCTCTTCCCCGCGCAGCAGCAAGCCGATGTTTCCGGCTGTAGCAGTCACCATGGATTCGATCATGAACCCGGTCTTCGGCACGCCGCAAGGCACCGGCGTCGGACCCGTTGGGGGAATGGCAACACACACACCGACCGCGAAGATGTTGCGGTACTTCGGATTGCGCTGATATTTGTCAACGATTGTGAAGCCGCGTGGATTGGACAGACCGTCAATGCCGCGCAGCGGTGCGATACCGCGGAATGCCGGCAACATCATTGAAAAGCCAAATGGAAGTTGGGTCTCCCCCTTTACTGTGCCGTCATCATTGATGCTCTCAACCGTCATCTTGCCAGCTTCAACTTTCTTGACGCGTGAACTGGTCAGCCATTTGATGTGGTGCTGGCGCATTTCACTTTCGAGAAGCCCCTTGGTGTCACCTACGCCATCAAGGCCAAGATGGCCAACATAGGGTTCGGCCGTAACAAACGTCATCGGCACCTTGTCCCTGATGCGGCGGCGGCGGAGTTCTGTCTCGACGATAAACATGAATTCGTAGGCCGGCCCGAAGCAGGATGCGCCTTGCACGGCGCCTATCACGACAGGTGCTGGATTTTTGCAGAACTCTTCAAACGCCACCGCTGCCTTTTGCGCATGTGACACATGGCAGACGGACTGTGTGTGCCCTTCCGGCCCAAGACCGGCAATCTCGTCGAAGGCTAGCTCCGGCCCGGTTGCGATCACAAGATAGTCGTAGGTGACCGTTGTTCCATCCGCGAGTTCAATACTGTTGTGTTCGGGGTCAAGTTTCGTCGCCGCCACGGGTTTGAAGTTGATGCCCTTCCTGGCAAGCACCGGTGCAAGATCAATCTCTATTTCAGAAGGCTTGCGCCAGTTTACGGCAACCCAGGGATTTGACGGAACGAAGTGATACTTCGGATCCTTGGTGATCACGGTAAGCGTGTCAACAGGCCGGAGCTTTTCCTTCAGCTCGTAAGCCATGATCGAGCCGCCAAGGCCCGCGCCCAATACTACAACATGTGACATTTTATGATCCTCCGTTTATGCTTCCTCGATTGCTGCGGCGGGCTGCGGCTTGCGATAGCGCAGCACCATGTAAATGGCGGGAATTACCAGCACTGTCAGGGCAGTCGACGATGCTAGGCCGAACAAAAGCGAGATTGCAAGGCCCTGAAAAATGGGATCGGCGAGGATGACGACGGCGCCGATCATGGCCGCTATGGCGGTCAGCAGGATCGGCTTGAAGCGAATGGCACCGGCAGCGAGAAGCACTTCGCGCAAGTCAGACCCTTCCGTTCTCGTGTGCTTGACGAAATCCACGAGCAGGATGGAATTACGCACGATGATGCCCGCGAGGGCTATGAACCCGATCATCGACGTTGCCGTGAAGGCCGCCCCGTAGATCCAATGCCCGAACATGATGCCAATGAAAGTGAGGGGAATTGGTGTCAGGATCACCAGCGGCACCTTGAACGAACCAAACTGCGCAACAACAAGGATATAGATGCCCAGCAGGGCGACCATGAAGGCAGCCCCCATGTCGCGGAATGTCACCCACGTCACTTCCCATTCACCGTCCCAGAGTAGCACCGGCTTCGAGGAATCGATGGGCTGGCCATGCAGCACAATCTCGGGCTTTGGCACATTGCCCCAGTCGATGCCGTCCAATACCTTGCCCACATCAATCATGCCATAAACAGGTGCCTCGAATGCGCCGGCCAATTCCGCGAGAACCATCTCGGCTGGCTTGCCGTTGTGGCGGAAAACGGGGAAGGAAGCTTCTTCCTGTTTGACTGAGACGACATCGCCAAGTTCCACCACGCTTCGGCTGCCAGGCAAGGCGTTCGCAGGTACCGGAGTGGACAGGAGGGTTTCGTTGATGGCGCGCCCCGACTTCGGCAGGCCAAGCACAATCGGGATTGGCTGACGTCCGCCGCCGCGATGCGAATAACCAATGGTGTTCTGGCCCAGCAGGCTTTGCAACGTGCCATACACGTCGGCCTCTTCGACTTTGTGATACTCGAGATTGTCCTGGTCAATTACAACGCGCTTGCGCGGCGCGTTTTGACCGTAGCTGTCATCGATATCGACGACAAATGGAACGTGGCCGAAGGCCTGCCTTACTTTCTCAGCCACAGCGCGCCGGGTTTCAGCGTCCGGACCATAGATCTCGGCGAGCAGCGTGGAGAGCACGGGCGGTCCAGGCGGTGGCTCTACAACCTTGAGAGAAGTGCCGGCCGGCAGCTGTACGGACTTCAGCATTTCACGCAGTTCAATGGCGATCTGATGGCTTGTCCGCTCGCGCTCTGACTTGCCGGCAAGCGTGAGCTGCAGGTCGCCAAGCTCCGGCGATTGGCGGATATAATAGTGCCGGACCAGGCCATTGAAATTGAACGGGGCGGCAGTGCCGGCATAGGTCTGGACAGATTTTACTTCCGGAATGGCCGTTGCCACCTTGGCGGCCTGCTGCAGGACATGGTTGGTGGCCTCTACTGACGAACCTTCTCGCAAGTCGACAACCACCTGGAGCTCGGACTTGTTGTCAAATGGCAATAGCTTGACGGTGACATCCTTGGTGTAAAACAGCACTAGCGAGCCCATCGTGACAACCCCGACAGCAACAAGAAAAAGCAGCGCACGTGCCTTGGTTTTCAGTACGGGCCGCGCAACGGCCAAATAAACCCGCCCGAACCATCCACCATCGGCGCTTGCATGATGTTCATCATAGCCACCTGCTTGCCCCTTGCTGCCGAACTTCATCATCAGCCATGGTGTCACGATCACGGCGACAAAAAACGAAAAGATCATGGCAGCAGAGGCATTGGCCGGAATAGGGCTCATGTAGGGGCCCATCAAGCCGGAGACAAACAGCATGGGCAGCAGCGCCGCAACAACCGTAAGCGTTGCCACGATTGTCGGATTACCGACCTCCGCCACGGCGTCAACTGCCGCTGCAGAACGCGTGCGGCCATCCTTCATTGCCCAATGGCGCGCGATGTTCTCGATCACGACGATGGCATCATCAACCAGAATGCCGATGGAGAATATCAGAGCAAACAGGCTGACGCGGTTGAGGGTGTATCCCATGATGCGCGAAGCAAACAGTGTGAGCAGAATGGTGACCGGGATGACGATTGCAACCACAATGGCTTCTCGCCAGCCAATGGCGAAGGCGACCAGGACAACGATTGAAACCGTGGCGAGGCCGAGATGGAACAGCAGCTCATTGGCCTTTTCATTGGCAGTCTCACCGTAGTTTCTGGTGACCTGGACGTCGAGGTCTTCTGGGAGCAGCGTTCCCTTGAGCTCCTCGAGGCGATGGATGATGGACTCGGCAATGACTACGGCGTTGGTGCCCGGCCTCTTGGCAAGGGCAAGCGACAAGGCGGGTACAGAAACGATGCGATCGCCATCCCGCAAGATATTGCTGACGAGCCACTCGGCGTTGCCGGAGGACAGCAAAACGCGCGCAACATCGCGGACATAGACAGGCCTTCCATCGCGCGATGAGATCAGTATGTTTGAGATGTCTTCCGGGCTATGCAAAGTCCGGCCCGCTATCACGGTGATCTGCTTCCCGTCGCTTCGCACCTTGCCTGCATCAAAAGACCGGTTGGCGCCGCCCAACTTTGCGGCCAGCTGCTGCAGCGTGATGCCGTAGAGCGATAGCTGTTCTGGATAGGGTTCAATGCGGATTTCTTCAGGCTGCTCGCCGACAATGTAGGATAGCCCGATGTCGTCGAGCTTCGACAGCTCCACCTGCAGTTCGCGGGCAACGCGAGACACGCCATTGGCATCCCACCTTGCTGCATGCTCGGCCTTGGACGACAGGGTCACAACGACGATTGCGACATCGTCAATGCCGCGGCCAACGATCAGCGGCTCGGGAATGCCGACCGGGATGCGGTCCATATTGGCTCGTATTTTCTCATGCACCCGCAAGATGGCGGCATCGGAGCTGGTGCCTACGACAAAGCGGGCGGTGACCAAGGCGCCATCATCGCGTGTCTGCGAATAAACATGTTCTACGCCATCGATGCTCTTGACGATTGTCTCCAGCGGTTCGGTGACCAACTTCACGGCATCTTCGGCCTTCAGGCCATCGGCGCGCAACTGGATATCCACCATGGGAACAGATATCTGCGGCTCCTCTTCGCGTGGCAAAGTGATGAGAGCCACCAGGCCAACGATCAGCGACGCCAGCAAGAATAGCGGCGTTAGCGGGGATGCAATAAAACTTCGTGTGAGCCTGCCCGCGATTCCGAGCCTCATGGGACAATCACCTTGTCGCCTGCAATGAGGCCCGACATGATCTCAACCTGCGGAACTGCACCGGCTTCAAATGCTTCACCGGTTATCACCGCCACGCTGATGCCACCAACAAGTGTTACGTAATCGATGCCGGAACGAGTTGAGATAGCCGCCGCCGGCACGCTGAGCAGGATACGTTTAGCAACCGGCACCCACACCAATGTGCGCTCGCCGACGAAGTAGTCACCGAGACCCTGAACTTCGACATCGGCAAGGACGCGGCCATTGTCGATTTCGGGATAGACCTTCACGAGCTTGCCGATGGTAGTGACCTTGCTGGAGGCTGCTGGATCAAGCCCGCGCTCGCCCACTTGAACATCGTCTCCCTCCGTGAGGTGTGCTGCATGGCGCTCTGGCAAAGACAATCGAATGAAATAGCCATTGCTTGCGATGCGAGCAATCGGCTCGCCCGGCAGGACGACTGAACCATCCGTCACGGGAACGGCCAGAACGCGCCCTGATGATGGTGCCAGCACGCGGCCCTCTGCCGTTTGCTGTACGATGACGGCGCGATCGGATTGGGCGGCGTTGAACTGGTTTGACAGGACTTCGAACTGTGTCTGCGCTGCATCAACGCGGGTTTTGGCGATGACGCCGGATGCCAGGAGTTTCTTAGCCCGGCCAAGCTCGGCGCCAGCGTTCTTCATCTCCGATTTGAGGCCTTTGATCCGAGATTCAAGTGCTTTGAGCTGCAAAGCGAGCTTCTCGTCGATGACGATAGCCAACTCATCTCCGGTCTCCACCGAAGTTCCTTCGGTCACCCTGAGGCCCGTCACCGTGCCGCCAAGGCGTGCCCGTGCGGCAGACAGCGTGCGGCTCTGTATCTGGCCGAATACGGCCTTCATTTCGAGTTTCTCTTGCAGGGAAACCGCAATCTCTCCAGCGGTGGCTGAGACTAGAAGCCCGCTGGCCAGAAACATGAGGAGCGCAACTACCGGACGGTGCATTGACACTTTCCACTCAACAGTGATATTATTCAGTATATGCTAATATTAGAAGAGATTCAAGTATGGACATGATGGAGCTATGTCAGTCTGCCGATGAGGCAAGCACTTTCCTCAAGTCGTTGGCGAATCCCCAACGATTGCGGATCATGTGCCTGATTCTTGAGAAGGAGCGGCCAGTAGGCGAGCTAGCTGAAGCCGTCGAACTCAACCAGAGTTCGGTATCACAGCACCTTGCGCTTCTCCGCCGAGAAGGATTGCTAAAGACGCGGCGGAAGGGTCAGGAAATTTACTATCAGCTGGCCGACAAGAAAATCGTGAGGTTCTTTGCCTTGTTGGAAAGCATGTTCTGCAGTAGCAAGTAGCAAATCCATCCGGTTACTTGAAGGCATTACCGGGTGCGCAACCAAACCGCTTGAACACAATTGCTGCAGGGCAAAATCCGGTGAATGCAGCTTGCAGCATGTTAAGCCCCGCAAAAGCCGTAAGCATAAGCCAATACTGCGAGTGCAGCTGGCCCAATGCTAGCGACCCAAGCACCACAATTCCTGCAAAAGCCAAGACAGCGCGATCAATGTTCATCTGCAAATTCCCAGTTCAATATATTTGAACATCTTAATATAATAATATATAACTTGTTGTCAAGTAGGAGTTTTTTGTTCGGCTCGGGGTATTTTCGCGTTAGGCACAACGGTCAGGTTCCTCCTTGCCCTTGAGGCGTGAGTTCCTGCCTGCTGTCTTAACCTTTCCAGGCAGCTTCGAGCACATCCACCCACTGGTTGGCGAGCTGTTTGCGGCTGAACTCCGCCATGGCGAGCTTGCGCGCATTCTGCCCCATGACCCGCAAGGCCGCCCTGTCTGCGGCGGCCTGCTCCAGCGCATCGGCAAAGGCCTGCGGATTGGCGGGCGGCACCGCAAAGCCGCAGCCAGCGCGATTGATGATGCCGGCGAGCCAGCCCGGATAGTTGTTGAGCACGGGAACGCCAGCGGCAATGTAGTCAAAGAACTTGTTGGGCGAAGTGCCGTAATAAAAGGCGGGCACATCAGCGAGAATCTGCATGCCGACATCGGTGGCGGCCATGAGGCCCGCAAGCCGCGCCTTGTTCACCGGCCCATGGAAGATGATGTTCGTCAGCTCTTCGCGTTTTGCCCGCTCTTGCAAGGCAGGTTTCAGCTGGCCCTGGCCGATGAGCAGCAGCTTGATGTTGCTGCGCCCGCGCCGCTTCAGTTCGGCAGCAGCATCAAGCACGGCATCAAGCCCGTTGGCGAGGCCATGCGTTCCGGCATAAACGGCAAGCAGGTCATTCTCCGTCACGCCTTCGGGGCGCCATGGCGCGGCAGGCTCGGCAAAGATGTCGAGATCGCAACCGTTGGGCACCATGCTGATGCGGCTCTGCGGCACGCCAAGCTTCGCAATGCCTTCCGCAATGCCGGGTGACAGCGCGATAAGCCGGTGCGCCGACCGGTAGCTCGTCCATTCGATGACGGACATGGCGGCAAGAATGACGGGATTGGTGATGACGCCCATGGCCTTCGGCAATTCCGGCCACAGGTCGCGCACTTCGAACACGAAGGGCTTGCGCCGCAGCCAGCGCGCCAGAATGCCGGGAATGCCGGCAGTGAGCGGCGTGGTGGTGGCGAAGACCACATCATAAGGTTCGCGGAAAGCTACGCCGATGCTGCGCCAGGCAAACTTGAGAAACGTCATGCTGCGCTTCACAAATCTATCGGCATTGAAATAGGGCAGTTCGAATTCGATGACGTCGATGCCATCGACCAGCCCACGCCGCATGCCCTTGACGAACGGAATGGAAAGCCCGGTGGTGCCGACGCCATATGTGCCGCATACCATGGTGACAGCATGGCCGCGCCCGATGAGGCGCCGCGCCATTTCATAGGAGCGGATGCCGGCCGCACCTTGCGGGGTCGAGAAGTGCTGGTGGAAGTAGAGAACTTTCATGCCGGCCACGTCACTTCTGTCACAAGCTGCCCCGCGCTGCCGATCTCGACTTCGAGCACCGGTACGGAAGATTTCTCGAGGTAGTGAAGCGATTGCCATCCCTCGGTTACTTCAACGCGCCGGAGCGGCGCTGTTGAAATCACAGAGAGCTTGAAGCTGCGGGTTTCAATATCAGTGATGGAAACGCCATTGTCATGGCGCGTCAACGTCCACGCCTCGGGCGACAGCCGCCAGCGCAGCACCGCGTGTTCGCGGAAGCCGGAAACATCATCCGTCACCGTGAGCTTGTTGTCTGCGAGCTTCATTGCTCGGGCATGCCGCGCCCTTTCGCTGTCGACATAGGAAGTAGAGAATGAAACAGTCCCGTCCTTCTCCTTTAGCGGACCAGCAGTCTCAGCCTTCAACCAGTCGCCGAACAGAAAGCGACTGAGCTGCGGCATCTGGTTGCGGCCATCAAACTGCACCGTGTTGTGGCTGGCCGTACCATTGAAATAGGCCATCAGTTTTGGATCGGTGTTGTAGCTGTAGGTGCCGGCATCGCACAGCCAGTTCTTGCCACCCACCCACAGGTCAACATGCAGAACATCTGCCTGGCTGGGGCGGAAACGGAAACGCGGATAGCGCAGCAGCGCCATCGCCTTGCCCTGCCGCAGCACCGCAAAGCCGCCATCATCGGCAATGCGTGTGCAGGGCTTGTGCAGCACGTGTGCGAGATGCGGAATGCCAAGCCAGGTGAGCGCATCATCCCACGGTCCCGCAGCCTCGATGGCGCGTGCATCCGCAATGAGTGTTGCGGCCAATTGCAGGCTGGGGCGAAAGTCGCGGTTGGGGAGAGCCGTGAGCGGCAGCAACTGCGCGCTGTCATTGGCGCCAAGGTTGGGTCCATCGCCGCTCGCTTGGTCAACAAGCGCATGCATCCACAGCAGCGCGGCCTTGGCGCGCTCCATGAGGTGCGATGAGAAAGCAGGCTGCTTGAATATGCGGCGCGTCAGTTCAGCCATCGACAGCGTATCCAGCAACACGCGGTGATAGACCAACGACTGCTGGCTGAAACTGCCGTCGGGCAAGACGATGCGCGCCATGCGCTCTTCGAGAGCGGCACGGCCCATGTCGCGCCATTCAACACCCTTTCCGCCGAGCATGAGGCCGCCGATGAAAAGTGCGGCTGCCTCTGACGTGCCGTGATTGTTGTCCTGTGCCTTGGCATAAGAGAGAGTTGGCGCGATGCGCTGGAGATGCAGGGCGATCAGTGAGAGCAAAGCGGGCGAGGACGCGTGCGCATGTGGCCAAGGATGTGCGCTGCCATGGCGAGATGCATGACGCGGATCGAGGCTTCCTGTCCGCATTTCCAGTTAACGCCCCTGTAGGGTGGATTGCGCAGCAGCCAATCGGCCAGCCAGCTGTTCATCAATCCCAAGGCCTGACTGTCGCCATTGCGGGCGGCTTGCGCAAAGGGCAGCAGCCACGCCATGCGTGACAACTCCCACACTGGCTTGATGTCGCCGAGTGCGGAATCGAAATCGCTGATCTGCCACCAGTCGCTTGTTGAGTTGGCGCGCTGGCTGTTTGCCAGATTCAAGTGCCAATCCGGTGGTTCAGTGGAGGCGGGTTGTTGCAGGTGATCAAACAGCGCATGGCCAGAAGCCCAACTCGGTGCAGGCGGAAGTTCAAGCGGGGGCAAGCGCGGGGCCGAAAAGCAGTCGCCATTCGGCATTGCTACTGGTTTCAACCGTTGAGCCGGATGAATGCCAAGCTTGATGCCCGCGCGATACAGTCCGACACGCGCAATGTTGCCGGGACCAAGCGCCCAAGCCGTCCTCACCTTGGTGGCTAGTCCGTTCATTGGGCGCGAAGCGCCTCGGCCACATCGAGCGTTGCCGCGGAAACTTCAAACAGTTCGGTGGGCGGAATGGCGGGCATGCCGCTCTTGAGCGCAGCAAGAAACGCCGCCGGGCATGCCGACTGGCCCTTGTCCTGCCGCCAGAGGTTCATGGTCCTGAAGCCCGGCCACTTGTAGCCCGACATTTTCACGAAATTGTCGATCTGCAAAGTGCGCCCGCTCGCGAACACTTCAATACGCTCCTTGGGGAAATTGGACGCGCCGTTGGCGAGATAGTGGATAGTGCCGAACGAGCCATCGGCAAAGCCGAGGATGATGGCGGCCTTGTCTTCGGCCACAGCAAGGCCCGGCGCATCGCCCATGCGGCGCGCCTGCATCGAGACGATGGCTGAGCCTGCAAGGAAGCGCATGAGGTCGATGTAGTGGCAGGCCTCGCCGATGATGCGTCCGCCGCCCGTTGCCATGTCCTGCGTCCAATGGTCAGCGGGTATGGCGCCCGCATTCATCGTCATGATGAAGCTCTTGGGCTCGCTCACCCCTGCCAGCAGGGCCTTCATCCTGACAATCTGCGGCGCGAAGCGGCGGTTGAACCCCACCATCAATTGTGGCCCGGCGCCGTTTGCATGCGCCTTGTCATAAGCCGCCCGCACGAGTGCTAGGCCTTCCCGATCAATCGCCAAAGGCTTTTCGACGAACACATTTTTGCCTGCTGCCAGGCTCTGAGCCACAAGCGCAGCATGCGAGTCATGCCGCGTCGCAATCGCCACGCAGGTGATGGCGGGATTGGACAGCAGCGAAGCGGCATCGGATGACGCCTGCGCAAAACCCGCCTTCTCGCCTTGAATGGCGCTGTTGATGCCGCCAGCGGCGACAATCGTATGAAGCTCGGCGCCTGCCGCCTTGAAGCCGGGAATGAGAACGCGCGAAGCGTAGTTGCCGGCGCCGATCACGCCCAGCACGGCCTTTCCCGTTATAGGTTGGGCAGAGGCGGCGAGCGTAACGGTCTTGGCCAAACGAGATCCAACCGGTGAGGCATAACGCAGCAGAATGCCAAGCGCGGTCTTGTCGTCACGTAGCGCCGTGTAGGCTTTCGGCGCATCTTCAAACGCGAAGCGATGCGAGATCAGCGGCCGCACATCGAGCTGGCCCGAGGCCATCAGGTCTAGTACGGCCTCGAAGTTTCGTTGCTCGGTCCAGCGCACGAAGCCGATGGGATAGTCCTGTCCCTTCTGCTCATACTCCGCATCATAGCGGCCTGGGCCATAGGAACAGGAAACCTGGAAGCTCAGTTCCTTCTCGTAGAAATCCGCGCGGTTGAGCTCAAGGCCGGTGACGCCCACCAGCACAATGCGACCGCGTTTGCGGCTCATGCGCGCCGCTTGCGTCACAGGGTCGGAAGACTTCGTCGAAGCCGTGATGATGACGGCATCAACGCCATTGCCGCGGCTGAAGGCAAGCCCCGCCGCAACCGGATCCTCACCAGCCGCAGGATTGCAGATTTCGGCGCCGAAGCTGCGCGCAAGTTCCAGCTTGCGGGGATCAAAGTCGATGGCCAGCACGCGGCAACCCTGCGCCCGCAGCAATTGCACGGCAAGCAAGCCAATAAGCCCGGCGCCCGTTACGACGACATTCTCCCCCAATGTCGGCTGCGCCAGTCGGATGCCCTGCAAGCCGATGCTCGCCGCCACCGTGAAGGCCGCCTGCTCGTCATCAACATTGTCCGGTATGCGAGCGCACAGGTTTCGCGGCACCTTCACCACATCGGCATGCGGCCCGTTGGAGGCCACGCGGTCTCCCGCCTTGAAGCCCTCAACGCCGGCGCCTGCCTGCTGCACCACGCCGACATTGCAGTAGCCCAGCGGCAAGGGCTGGGCAAGTTTTGAGCGCACGGCTTCGATGGTTGTCAGCACGCCATCGGTGCGCATTTTTTCCAGCACCTGCTTGACTTTCTCCGGCTGCTGGCGGGCCTTGGCGAGAGGCGATGCCTTGCCGAACTCGACGAGCATGCGTTCCGTGCCGGATGAAATGAGGCTCATCGTGCTGGTGATGACGAGCGTGCCCGCAGAGGCGGAAGGCGCAGGCGCTTCCGCCACATAGGTCTTGCCTTTGGCCATGTCTTGGAGCACCTGTTTCATCGCCAATCCTTACCGCAACCGCGCCGGCCGCGCATAGCTGATGAGCACGGCGCGGTAGGTGCCCTTGAACACGAACATGCTGCCAGCGCCGGCACCCACAATGCCGACGGTGTCGATCAGTTGTTGCATGTGGTCTGTTGTGCCAGCGCCGCCCAACAAGGAAATTGGCGTATCCACGGCTTCCCGCAAACGCTTGGCGAGATCGAGATCGTAACCCTGCATTTCGCCATCGCGGTCAATCGAATTGAGTACGATTTCGCCAGCGCCGAGGGCTTCCGCCTGCTGGCAGAACTCCATCAGGTTGACCTTGTGCTTTTCGCGGCCATTGTGAGTGTAGACAGTCTCGCCTGCAAACAGCTTGTTCTTGCGCACATCGAGCGTCACCACCACGCTCTGCGCGCCAACAGCATCGGCCATTTCGCGGATGAGCTGCGGGCGCGCCAAAGCTGCAGCGCTGACCGAAACTTTCTCGAAGCCAAGGGCGATGATCTTCGCTGCAGTAGTGGCATCATTGATGCCGCCGCCATAGCACAGCGGCATGCGCGATTCGACCGCGAGATTCCTGAGCAGCGCCAGGTTCGGCGCCTGCTTCCTGGCCGTAGCGTCGATGTCGAGGAACAACAGTTCATCGACTTCCTTTTCGTTGAAGATCTTCACCGCGTTCAGGGGATCGCCCACATACTTCGGCTCCTTGAACTGCCGGGTCTTGACCAGGCCGCCTTCGTGCATGAGCAGGCAGGGAATGATGCGGGAGCGCAGCATCTCAGAGCCCCGCGAAATTTCGGAAGATGGCCATGCCATTGGCGTGGCTCTTTTCAGGGTGAAACTGCAGCCCGTAGACATTGTCGCGGATGACGCCGCAGGTGATCTCCGATCCATAGGTGACGCTGGCTACAACATCCTTCGGCGTCGTCGGCATCGAAGTAATAGCTGTGCAGGAAATAGAAGCCCTGTTCTGCCTCAACGCCCTCGAACAGCGGGCAGAGTTCTGCCAGCCGCACCGAATTCCATCCCATGTGCGGCAGCTTTGGCTTGGCATTAAGGGTCGCCACATTGATCTTGCGCACCCGCGCCGGAATCCAGCCTAAGCCCGGAAGTTCACCCTCTTCGCTCGATTGCGCCAGGATCTGCATGCCAACGCAGATGCCGAGTACTTTCTTCTTGCGCTCGACGACCTGCCGATTGAGCGTCTCCAGCATGCCGCTGTCGCGGATGGTGCCCATGGTGGCATCGAAGTCGCCAACGCCCGGCAGCACATAGCGCTCCGCCTTTTCAAGCTCATCAAGCTTGCCGGTGATGATGTGCGCAATGCGCAGCTGCTTGTAGATGTTGGCGATGGCGCCGACATTGCCCGAGCCATAGTCGATGATGGCGATCACCTCTTGATGCTCCTTTCAAGGCCGAGCGCTTTCATCGCCTTGGCTCCAAGGTCGAAGAACCATTCCTGGTTCTTGTAGTCTTTGTAAGTCTTGAGCGGCATCTCATGGTAATGGCGCAGCTCGGCAACAGGTATGCCGAGCTTGGTGGCGATGTATTCGAATTCCTCATCAATCGAGGCCGGGTCATACGGCAGCCGCTGCAGCTCACTCAATGCCTGTTCGCGCGTCATCTGCCCGGTGAGGATGAGGCTTGAGAATTGCACCCGGCGCGTGTCGTAGCCGAAGCGTGTCGGCAGCCAATAGCCTTCGTAGAACTTGGTGAAGCGCGATTCGAAATGCTTCTGCGGATAGGGCCGCCAGCCATACTTGTCGGACAGGATCTGGCTGGCCTCGGTCTTGGTGTAGGGCAGGTAGTTGAGCGGTTTCACCACCTGCACGCCCTTGATGTAGCGCAGGTAGACCTTGTGGAACAGAATGCTGCTGAATGGAAAAGTCTTGAGCGGGCGGGTGCAGAAGCGCTGCCGGATGTCGCGCAGTTGCGCCATGTCGGTGCCATAGTACAGCCATTCCTTGGGGTTGCGCACGCACTCGGTCGCATAGTTGCCGCCATTCAGGATGTGCTTGATGCCGTGCTTGTTGGCGAAGTGGTAGAGGGTCGCAATGAAGGCATGGTCCTGCGGAATGTCGAGATGCGGCACGCCGGCCTTGAAGAAGGCAAGCTGGAAATCGCGCATCTCCTCCCAGTTGATGACCTCGGTATAGAGGTCAAGGCCGAGCTTCTCCACCAGCATCTGGATGTTGTTGACGGCGATGTCGGAATTCCAGCCGCCATCGACATGGAACACCAGCGGTCGAAGCCCGAACTCCGAAACGGCGAGGTGCAACAGGTAGGAGCTGTCGAGGCCTCCGCTCACGCCCATGATGCAGTCAAAGTCATGGTTCTTGCCAGCGGCCTTGATCTCTTCCACCTGACGGCGGAACATCTCCTTGCCCTTGTCATTGGGGTGCCAGTTGGGCAGCACGTCCTGCTTGAAGCCGTTGCAATGGTCGCACACGCCTTGATCGTCGAACGCGATCATGCTGTCCGAGGTATCCATCACGCAGTTGCTGCAGATTTGGTAAGAGCGCTTGGTCTTGGAGATCGCCGTCAATGAAGCACCCGTTGAGCCAGTGATTTGTAGTCGAGCATGCGTGATGCGATGGCTAGTGACCTTGCCGACATCGCGGGCAGAATATCTGGGCGCGCCGATATTTCGTGGAGGATGCCGGGGAGCCCTGTTACATCTTTCATCAGCCAGCCGTTGCCGTCGACAAACGGCCGGTGGCTTGCCACATCGTCAAGAATGACCGGGCACCTGGCGCACAGGCTCATCTGCATGGTTGCGGACTGAGAGCCAGGTTGCAGATAGACATCGGCGGCACACAGCAGGTCGAGAAGCTCATCCGAGTTCTTCCAGCCGAGGAAGCTCACGCGCGGGTCGTCCCTGATCAAGGACATGGCATCGGCTTCAATTTCGGTGTCGAGAGAGCCTGCAAGCACCAGGTTGAGATTGTCCGCAGGCACAACGGCTAGAGCTCTCAGGCTTTCAAGCAGTTTTTTGAGTTTTCCCATTTTGCCAGTCTGCAGCAACATCACCTTCTTCTTGCCAAGTCCAAGGGCCTTGCGCGTCTCTGAGCGCCGCCTGGCGTGTTCGGCATTGGCCAGAATGCGGCCGCCGAGCGGAAAGAACTCCAGCCGTTCGCGCGCCACGCCATACATATCATGCACGAAGTCCATCGTGCCGATGGAGATGCACAGCACCTTGTTGAACGCTGGCGCCGACCGCAAGATGATCGGGCGGTAGAACAATTTGTGCAGCAGCCGCGAACCGGGCGTGCGCGCGCTGTTGTTGGAATCCTCATGGCTGTCCGCATAGACAGGAATGCCGGGATGCTGGCGCTTGAACCGCGCGACAGTTGCAAGCTCAAAGCCGCACAAGCCATGAAAGAGAACGGCTTCAGGCCTCTCTTGCTTCAATAACTCGAGCACGCCTGGGTGCATGCGCAGCTTGCGCATCACCTTGTGCGGCAGGAAACTGCGGTAGGGCAGGCGGACGACGCGCGCGCCGTCGGTGCCCATGTAAGTAGATGGCTCGACATATATGAGCTTGCGGTCCTTGCCGTAGTTTTCCGTGGAAGCGATGACGACAACGTCATGCCCGTCCGCCACATGCTGCCGCACCAGCAGGTTTTCCTGATACGTGTATCCATCAATGTAAAAGCAGGATAGGCAGAGGTGAACGATCTTCACAGGAAGCCCTCCTGCCGCAACAGCTCTTCCGGCCGGTCGAACAGCGGGCCGAGCCGGTTCAATTCGGCATCTGGCAAATTCCACCAGGCAAACTTGAGCATGGCCGCGGCAACGTTCGCTGGGAACCGCGGCCTGATGACGCGAGCGGGGTTGCCCGCAACAATCATGTAGGGTTCGACATCCTTGGTCACCACACTGCCCATGCCGATGACCGCGCCATGTCCGATGCTTATGCCGCCCTTGATCAGCGCGCCCTCGCCAACCCATACGTCATGGCCAACCACCGTCTTGGTCCGCCAGACATAAGGGTGGCGGGCAAACTTGGTCTTCACGCTGTCGCGGTGGCTGAGAAACACAGGGCTTGTGGACGCAAATTCCATCGGGTGGCGGGAGCCGCCGATCGTCACCTTGCTGGCGATGGAACAGAATCCCCCCACCTCGCAGTCTATGATCATGCAGTCATAGCCGCAGAAGGAATGCCGGTCGAAAGTGGTTCGCACGATGGTGCTGCCGGATTCGACTTTTGACGTCGCGTGGATGCGACTGTCCCGGATGGCGCTGCCGCGCGCCTTCTTCAACAGGCGGTTGAAAACATATCCGGCGAAACTCATGCCAGCACAATTCCCTTGCGGTCTGCCACATGGCGGAGCGCGTTGCGCGTGTCGATGACGAGGTCGATGGCGCGCGCCACTTCCGCGTAGTCAACGCCATCATGGTCCGTGCAGATCAGAGCGGCGTCGTAAGCGGCGAAGGCTTTGGCGTCGAAGGCCACGCTCTTGCGGCCTGCCAGCTCAGGGTGTTCGCGCATCTGCGGCACCACGGGCACGAACGGATCATGGAAGTCAACCTTGCCGCCGCGCTCCTCGATAAGCCGCGTCAGCGTGAAGGCGGGGCTTTCGCGCGTATCCTCGACATTTTTCTTGTAGGCGACGCCAAACAGCAGGATGCGCGCTCCTGATATGGATTTCTGCTTGTGCGTGCTCAGTGCGTCGATCAGCGCTTCGACGACCTTGTAAGGGGCATGTGTATTGATTTCGCCGGCGAGCTCAATGAAGCGCGTCGGCACTTCGAATTCGCGCGCCTTCCAGGTGAGGTAAAACGGGTCGATCGGTATGCAGTGTCCGCCAAGGCCGGGGCCGGGATAAAAGGCCATGAAGCCGAAGGGCTTGGTCTTGGCGGCGTCGATCACATCCCAGACATTGATGCCCATCTTGCCGTAGATAAGCTTGAGCTCATTGACCAACGCGATATTGACCGAACGGAAAATGTTCTCGGTGAGCTTGACTGCTTCCGCTACTTCGCAGTTGGGAACCGGCACGACCTTTTTGACGACAGAGCTGTAGAAGCTGACGGCGATCTCGCCAGCATCAAGGCCGTCGCCGCCCACAACCTTGGGGATCGTCGCAGTATGGAAATCAATGTTTCCCGGGTCTTCGCGTTCGGGTGAGAATGCGAGATAGAAGTCCGCGCCAGCCTTGAGGCCGTTGCGCTCCAGGATGGGCTTCATCACGCCCTGCGTGGTGCCGGGATAAGTTGTTGATTCAAGCGCAATCAGTTGGCCTTCGCGCAGATTGAGCAGAATGCCTTCGGTCGTGTTCACAATGTAAGAGAGATCAGGCTCACGGTGGCGGTTG
Organism: uncultured Alphaproteobacteria bacterium; assembly: GCA_963814455.1. Taxonomy (GTDB): domain Bacteria; phylum Pseudomonadota; class Alphaproteobacteria; order Rhizobiales; family Aestuariivirgaceae; genus Aestuariivirga. The sequence continues at coordinate 24,856 of CAWFCR010000007.1, forward strand.
AGCGGCGTTGGCACGCAGATAATGATGACATCGCAGTCCCGCAGGCGAGCGTAATCGCCCGTTACCTCAAAGCGTCCGCTGTCACGCATGCCTTGCAGGGTTTGGCTGGTGATGCGCCCGATCGGCGATACAGCCGCGTTAAGCTCCTTGATGCGGGCAGGATTGACATCGAAGCCTGTGACTGGATAGCCAACTGCATGTGCGGCGACTGCCAGCGGCAAGCCCACATAGCCCATCCCGATGATGCCAACACGGGCGCTGCGGGCTGCAATGTTGGCCAGCAACTGCTCCTTGGTGCCCGGAGTTTTACCCATCATTCACGCTCGCTCTTGTCGGGCGCTGCACACGGCGTCACAGACGCTGTCCAGGTCCTCGTTATCCCAATAGGGGTTCATCGGCAGGCTCAGCACGCGGCGCGACAAACGCTCCGATACTGGCAGCGAATTTTCACCGTTGCCGAAGGCGCCATAGGCCTTCTGCAAGTGCATCGGTTTCGGGTAGTAGATGGCGGTTGGCACCTTGCGGGATTTCAGATGCGCCTGCAGGCCATCGCGATCATCAGTCTTGATCGTATATTGCGCCCAGGCCGAAACCACGCCATCCGGCTTGTGAGGAGTTTCAACCTTGTTGCCGATGCGCTCGCTGTAGGCATCCGCCAGTTGGTTGCGGCGCGTAGTCTCCTCGGCAAAGACGCCGATCTTGGCCATCAGGATGGAAGCTTGCAGCGTGTCGAGCCGGCTGTTCATGCCGACGCGCACCGTCTCGTATTTTTCCTTGCCCTGGCCGTGAACGCGGATGGAGCGCATTGCCTCCGCCAACTCGTCATCATCGGTAAAGATGGCTCCGCCATCGCCGTAGCAACCGAGCGGTTTTGCCGGAAAGAAACTCGTCGTGGTGATCGGCGCCAGCGTGCCCACATGGCGGCCCGCTGCAGTGATGGCGCCGAAGCTTTGCGCAGCATCGGCAATGAGAACGAGTTTATGCGCTTCGGCAAAATCGTTGAGCGCCTTCCAGTCGGCAGGCAGACCAAACAGATCAACAGCGATGATGGCGCGCGGACGTTCGCCGCGCTTGAGCGATGCTGCATGCCCTGCGGCAAGGCTCTTCATGTCAATGTTGAAGGTCTGCTCATCCACATCGATAAAAACCGGCTTTGCCCCGAGGATGAGAATGACTTCGGCCGTTGCCGTGTAGGTGAAGGAAGGCACCAGCACGCTGTCGCCTGCGCCAATGCCGGCAGCCATGAGTGCTATCTGCAAAGCGTCAGTTCCGTTGGCGACGCTGATGGCGTGTTTGGCACCGCAGTAGGCCTTCAGCGCCCCCTCAAACTCCATAATTTCTGGGCCCATGATGAACTGGCCATGCTCAATCACCCTGGCGATGCGCCCGTCAATCTCCTTACGCAACCTTTGTTTCTGTTGCTCAAGGCCGGTAAATGCTACTGTTTTCAAGTGCTTGCTTCCCCTTGCTGCACTCCGACGGCCGTCCCACGCTGCGCCGCGAATCACCTGCACCATACCTAGCAAACCGGCGGCTTTTGAAATATTGGGAATTGCGCTTAGCGTTAAAGGCTGGAAGGGGGTAACCCTTTGGCCCGCTTGAGGATGTTGAAATGCCCGATGCACAGTTGCGCTGCCCTCTTTGCAGCTACACCGGCGTCATGTTCAAACCGGCTGGCAGCATCAAGACGGCATCCGGCCGCCGCAAGTTGCGGGCTTGCCCAAATTGCGATTGCGATGAATGGACCCGGCTTGCCGTCGCTTGGCTGTCAGCCCGCAACCGCCTGCCGCGGCAAAGCCGCGTGCTGGCGTTGACCACGCCGATAGCGCTCCGCCGGCATATTTCTGAGTTGCCAGGTGTTTCGCTCGTTGATGCCTCAACCGCGGACCTGGCAGCTGGCGTATTTGCCCCTGGCTCTTTCGATCTCGTCATCATCGGAGAAAACTGGACCTACGAGTCACACGACATCTCGATTGCAGTCGATCTGTTGGAGGCGCTCAAGGAGAGAGGGTGGCTTATCGCCATGCCGCGTGACGAAGCCGATGTCAGCCACAAGCTGCAGCAGCTGGCGCAGATTGGTTTCGAGCCTGATGCAGTGGAGGGGCTGGAGCGCGATGCAATCGCAGTGGCGACTGACCTGCCTTTCATCGCTGCCCGCAGAAAAGTTTCGGCGCCGGTAGCGGCAGCCGCTCCGCAGACGGACGGTGACAACCGGTTGATCTGGTACCGGGAAGAAACTGTGACGATGACAATCCGTCCGGCACCCCTTACGCGCGACTGGATGGAGGCCACGACCGAGAAGTATGCCTACCGCTGCCTGCCCCTCAATATCGCCAATTGTTCAGGTTGGGAACTGCTCTCGCCGCAGGGCTTCACCGCCACATGGAGCGGCGACAACAATGCCTCCGGCATCACCATTCAGCATGATGATCCGGCAGCGCGTGTCGCCGCTGTCAGCCACTTCGGCTTTGGCGTCATCACCTTCAGCATTCCCGGCTTGCTGCGTACCCCACCCGGCATTGACCTCATGGTGGCTGGCCCCATCAACAGGCCGAAGCCTGGCATCCAGGCGCTCACCGGTGTGATCGAAACCGATTGGTCGGAATTTGGCTTCACCATGAACTGGCTGTTCACCGACAAGAACAGGGAGATCCGCTTCGACAAGGATGAGCCTTTCTGCACGCTCATTCCCATGCCGCGCACGCTGGCCGAAGGGCTGGAGCCTGCCATCATCGAAGGCGATCCTAACTCCGACCTGTGGCGCCGCCACATGGCGCACCGGCTGAGCCGTGCCGACTTCATCAAGAACCTCAAGGTCAAGGGGTCGCAGGAGCAGGAGAAGGGTTGGCAGCGCAGCTATTTCTCTGGTCCGCAACGCGATGTGGCGCCCGAGCACCGCACCAAAGTGCGGCTTAAACCATTCAAGAAGATGAGCGACTAGCTTCAGCTGCGGGTGATGGTGATCGCCGTTCCCCACGGATCTTCGATACGCGCTGCCTTGCCGGTGCGTTCCATCAGCTGATCATGTGCGGCGGCGCTGGTTGTGACCAGTTCGAAGCTTTCAAGCCCGGTGCTGCCGGAGGTGCGGCGGCCAGCGCCGCGGCTGTTCCAGATATTGGCGCCGAGGTGATGGTGATACCGCCCCGTGGAAAAGAAGTTGGCGCCGGGATAACGCGTGGTGAGGTCGAAGCCCAGAACCTTGCCGTAGAAGGATTCGGTCCCGGCGAGATCGCCCACCTGCAAATGCACATGCCCGAGGAAAGTGCCATCGGGCGCGGCCTTCCACACGCCATTGTCGCCCGCCTTGAGCAGGCCTTCGATATCGAGACGCTCGGTTGCCATCTGGATGCCGTCAGCCTGCCAGTTCCATTCCGCCGCGGGCTTGTCGACATAAACTTCAATGCCATTGCCCTCCGGGTCGGCAAGGTAAAGCGCCTCGCTCACCAGATGATCGGAAGCGCCCTGCAACTGAATGCGATTGGCTGAGACGTGATTGATCCAGCTGGCCAGGTCCTTGCGCGTTGGCAGCAGGAAGGCGGTGTGAAACAGACCCGCCTCGCGCGCGCTGCGTTGGGCAGCGGTGGCATCCTGCTTGAGTTCCACCAATACCGAGCCGCCCGCCCCAAGCCGCGCCGATGTCTTGTCCTGATCAATGACGGTTAGGCCTATAACCTGCTGGTAGAAATCACTGACCTTGGCAAGATCGCGCACGACGAGCCTCACTTGCCCGATGCGAATGGGGGCCTTCCATGAAACGCTCTTGTCGCGTGCCGTTTCAACCGCTGCTGCCTGCTGGCTCATGATGCAAACTCCTGTTGGCGGGCATATAGGACATATATGTAACTTTTACAAGCACAATTTAATAGACTTTGGTTGGAGAGACAATGACCCCGTACCGCGGCGGAATAAAATAATCTTATACAAGGAATTTTAGCCTTGACAGCGTACGGTGAAAATGCCATAAGGGGCATACTCCACGAAATTGAAGCTCTACCCCGCGAGCGCAAGGCTCCCATGAAAGGGAGCATCGCTGAAATCCAATCGGCTACGGCCATGGTGCAACGCGGGTGGAGCCAAAATGTTGGAGAAGCACGCTCTCAGGTGATGCACCAATACCGGTCAGCAATGCATCATCATTCCGAACATAAATCCCAAGCGGCCTAAGATTCTGAACACAGCCTACGCAAACGCAAGTTTCCGCTGCACCTGCGGCCAGGTTACGGTTCCGCCTGCATTGCCGATCAACTCTGCCAGCACATCGCGTATGCCGTCTGCGAGCTCTTCCCGCTCCAGCGCGTAAGCCAGGTTTGCGGCCAGAAAGCCAAGCTTGCTGCCGCAATCAAAATTGTCGCCTACATACTTGAGGCCATGGAACGGCTGGCTTTCCAGCAATGCCACCATCGCGTCGGTGATCTGGATTTCCCGTGTATGATCGCCTTCCATCGTGTCGAGAATGTCGAATATCTCGGGCTGCAGGATATAGCGGCCGGAAATGATCAGGTTGGATGGCGCAGATCCATTGCGTGGCTTTTCCACCATGCTTTCGATGCTGCAGCATCTCTCCTGCCAGTCTCCGGGCCTCACCACGCCATAATTGCCGACCTGTTCCCACGGCGCTTCTTCGATCGCCAGAATGTTTCCGCCATTCATGGCGTGATAGGATTCAACCAACTGGCTCATGCATCCGACATCGGACTTGATGATCATGTCCGGCAGCAGAACAGCAAATGGCTCCCGCCCGACGAAGTTCCGCGCGCACCAGATGGCATGACCCAAACCGAGAGGTTTCTTCTGCCGGGTGAAGCTCATCGAGCCGGCGGGCAAGCCGTCTTCCTCCAGTGCTGCGAGTTGCGCAGCCTGGTTGCGCAGCCTGAGTGTCGCTTCAAGTTCAAACTGCATGTCGAAATGATCTTCAATGACCGCCTTGTTCCGGCCTGTCACGAAGATGAATTGCTCGATGCCTGCTTCGCGCGCCTCGTCCACCACGATTTGAATGAGCGGCCGGTCGACAATAGGCAGCATCTCTTTCGGAATGGCCTTGGTTGCGGGAAGAAAGCGCGTGCCGAGCCCTGCGACCGGGAACACGGCTTTGCGAATTGGAGGAAGCATCAATTTTCTCCGGTTGGAATGCGTTGGTTAAAATGCGTTGCGATAGGCGCGGGATGAAAAGACCGTCATCAGCATGATCTTGAGGTCAAGCAGAAGCGACCAGTTCTGGATGTAGGTCACATCACAGTCCAACCTGTCCTGCATCTGTTTGAGCGTATCAGTCGGTCCGCGATGGCCAAGCGCTTGGGCGAGGCCCGTAATGCCAGGCTTGATATTATGGCGGCGGGCGTAGCTCGCGATCTTGTCATAATACATGTCGTCATGCTCGATCGCATGCGGCCGTGGCCCGACGAGCGACATCTCACCGCGCAGGACGTTGATCAGCTGCGGCAACTCATCAATGTTCCAGCGCCGCAGGAATGCGCCGACCTTTGTGATGCGGCTGTCATTCTGGCCAGTCTGGCGGAATGCCTCGCCTGCCAAGGCAACGCGCATGGTGCGGAACTTGAAGATCCGGAACTTCGCCTGGTTGAAGCCCTTGCGCGATTGCCTGAACATGGCAGCGCCCGGTGAATCCAGCCTGATGGCAAGCGCAACGCCAAGCAACAATGGAGACAGCAGAAGCAGCAACATGCTTGCGGCCAGAAGGTCAAACGCCCTTTTTATGACCTGCTCCTGCCCTGTCAGCGGCTTTCTGATTACCCGCAGCATCGGAAGCCCGCCGACGATGAGAGCTTCCGGTTTTGCCTGCGCCGTCGACAAGGACTCGGTGCAAACCAGAATGCTGGCAGGCAAGTCGGCAAAGCGGTCAACCAGAAAGGAAATCTCCCTCGTTCTTTCAAACGGAAGAAGAATGACAATGCGGTCGGCATGCGCCGCCCGGCTTGTCCGGATGACAACCTCGGCAAACGCGGCCAGATACTCGACAGGCACATCCTTGTTGGAGGCATCAAGCCAGAGCGGAAAGGATTTCACGACTTGCACATTTTCCTGCCAGTCGTTCCAGTTCTTCTTGGTAGCCTGGATATTCTCAGGGCTGCCAACGAGAATGACCCTGTTGGCCACGATCAGCTTCTTCACCCGTTGATCCTGAAGCAGGCTGAACTCAATTGAACGCAAGGCCAGCAGCGTGCCCCCGCAAACCAGGAACTGCAGAACCAGACTGCCTCTGGAATAGGTGACAGCAAGACGCGTCATCACCAGGAATGTCACGAAGACGAGAAATGCCTGAGTGAAGTAGCTGAAATTTTTCAGAAGCGCCTGGCGGCGATCCATTCCCCATACATGCCCATAAACCTGCGCGCCGAGACTGCGCACCAGGAACATTCCCGCAAGAATGGCCGCCGAATATATGTAGGGCCGCCAATCAGGCATGCCCAGCCCCAGCATGCGGTGATAGAGCTGCCAGCTTGCAACCGAGCCGCTGAACACGGCGATGGCATCGAAGGTCATGATTGCGGCAAGTATGATAGGGTCAGTCAGCGACAGGATTGGTTTGCGTTGAGTTTCCGCAAAGTCACTGTCGCCAGCGCCATGACCAGTAAGGTGATCCGACACCAGACTTTGCACGCCAGGCAACGGCTTCCCGGCGTCGCGAGAAGCTTCCGAATTTCTCTCTGACAGACGCACCGCTGCGTTGTCCCTGTTATTACGCATCTTGGTATCACTGCTTTCTGCCGCCCCTGATGCAGAACAAGTGAAGATAACCAAAGGCTATGACGAATTGAAAACGGAGAAAAACAAAATCAGCCTCTCTTGATGAATGATTGTCTTGCTATGCGCATAAATTGCCCGCATCGCTCTTGATCTCTCAAAGCATCTGTGCCGAAACGCGACACATCTACAGCAAAGCGCAGCAAGTTGAATATTGCCCTGTGGTGCGGCACCGTTAACGCTCACAATGGTCGCACAACTAAGAGTCATACGAAGGAAGTTGCCGCCGTCCACAATCTGAAGAAGTGCCCCGCACTGCCTCACGGCTTTCATTGTCATCCAAATGTGGCGAAACTTTTTCCCGGAGCGTCTTTCGCCACAACTTCGCAGCATTTCTTTTGTGATGTAGGTGCGGGACGGCATCGGAGGCATACGATGCGCATTGGGCTGTTAGGAATTCCTGTCGATATACTATCAATTGATGAAACTTTGAGCATGGTGGACCATGCAATCATGTCGCGAACACGATTGCAGCACGTCGCGCTGAATGTTGCGAAGTTGGTCACGCTGCGGACAAACCGCGAATTGCGCGACGATGTTGTATCAAGCGATGTCGTGGGCATTGACGGTATGGGGATTGTGCTTGCCCTCAAAGTGCTTGGCTATTCTCAGGCAAGCCGTGTAGCTGGCATCGATCTTCTCGAACAAACACTGTCTCTCTGCGCGCGCAAGGGTTATCGCCCGTTCTTTCTGGGCGCCAAGCAGGATGTTGTCGAGCGCGCCATGGCCGTTGCACGGCAGCGCCATCCGGGTCTTGAATTTGCAGGGTTCCGCGATGGCTATTTTACAAAGCACCAGCAGGATGAAGTTCTGCATCAAATCAAGGCGTCTGGCGCGGATTGCCTGTTCATCGGAATGCCGACGCCGCGAAAGGAAAGATTGCTCTCCTCATGGCGGAAGAGCCTCGATGTTCCTTTCATCATGGGCGTTGGAGGTTCATTCGATGTTCTCGCCGGAAAAGTTTCTCGTGCGCCGGCATGGATGCAGCAGCAACGGTTTGGAATGGGCTTACCGGATATATCAGGAGCCTTCGCGCATGTGGTGGAGATACCTGACGACAAACACGGTGTTCTTCGGACTGCTGTTCCAACTTGCGATTGCGCGGATATTCGGCAGGCCAAGGAAACAGCCGCTTGCGTAAGATCAACAATGCATGGTGCATAACTGGAAGATTGACAACAAATTGCCTTATTCAGATGATGCAACGGCAGCGGACGGTGCAGACGACTGGCAACCCTGAAACAGTGTTGCGAGAAAGAGTTAGTGGATTCACAGGAGTGAGTATGCACGCGTCTACAATACTTGTGATGGCGCAGAGGGAAAAATCCCGTCACCATCTTGGGAAATCTCATCAAATTGTAAATATGAAGCAGCATTGACCATGCAGGCCTGATCGGTCTGCATGGGCTCAGTTGCGGCGTATGCTTGGTCTTGGGGCTCGGTTGAATAGCTGAGAGGGGTAGTTTTTATGCGTTTGCTTGTTGTTTGTTCTTTGGTCCTTATGTTGCCGGGGTGCGCCGGCCTGCCGTCCAGCGGGCCAACAGCCTCGCAGATCACCGCAGCGTCAGTGTCGCGGTCGGCAACTGCCAGCTATGAAGTTGTCGACATAACACCGGAAATTGCTGAAGTTGTAGGTAGGTCGGTCAAAAGAGTTGCAACGGGAGACTTCTCCAAGCTCGCGGTAACGCCTGCGCACGGCATTGGCGTCGGTGATACTCTTGCGGTCACTCTTTATGAGTCCTCGCCTGGCGGACTGATAGCGGCGCAAGCCAATGATGCAGCAACTGGGATACCGCATATCACCCTGCCGCCGCAGATAGTTGATCGAGCTGGCATGATTTCAGTTCCGTATGCGGGATCGATCAAGGTTGCCGGCCTCACGCCGAGGCAGGTTCAAGCCAGGATCGTAAGCAGGCTTTCGGCAAGGGCTATCGAACCTCAGGCCATCGTCTCTGTGACCGCCAACGAAAGCCGGCTTGTGACCGTCACCGGCGATGTTGAGAAAGCAGCACGCGTTCCGCTCAATACCGGATCAGAAAGGCTTATGGATGCGATAGCCCTCGCAGGGGGCGCCCGCGGCAGGCCTGACGACAGTTTTGTCAGGCTGACGCGTGGAGCGCGCTCGCAGGAAATGCTGTTGAGCAAGCTGGCGAATTCTCCACGAAACAACGTCCCCCTCCAGCCTGGCGACCAGATATTCATGTATCAGAATCCCCAGAAGTATGTGGCGCTTGGGGCCAGCATGACGAATTCCGAGGTCAACTTCGCTTCGGACAACCTGACTTTGTCAGAAGCCATGGGGCGCGCTGGCGGGCTTGACGACAAGCGCTCCGATCCTGCTGGCGTCTTCGTGTTCCGTTACGAGAGCGCAGACGTTTATCGGCGCATCGGCGGCAATATTCCGGCAGGAGATGGCGAAGTGCCGCTGGTTTACAGGCTGGATCTGAAGAAGCCGGACAGCTTCCTTGCGGCGCAGCGCTTTCCGATCAAGAACAAGGATGTGGTCTATTTCGCAAACTCGCCATCAACGGAGCTTTCCAAATTCCTCGGCCTGCTTGGCTCCGGAGTCGGAACGGCGGCAACCGGCACTATAACTGTCGTCAGGGTTGCGCAGTAGGCCATGGGCGGGGTCAGGCAGAACACGCGAGCAGGCCCGCCATCATGCAACCAGCTTCACGGCGCGGATTGAATTGCTGAGGCATATCAAATCACCGCGCAGCTTTGCATTGCTTGAAGCGCTTTCAGCGGCAGTTGCGAACTTCGCAATCTCGATTGTTGTCGCCCGCACCTATGATGCGGCGATATTCTCCGGCTATCTCACCGCGCTGTCGGCGGCGTTCATCGCCATAGCCTTTCTGCGCGTGAGCTTTACAATGCCGTGCGCGGTGAAGCCGGACAGCTGGTATGTCGAGGAAGTTGCCCGCACTTGTGGCCGTGCATGTCATGGCCATTGCGATGGCGACGGCGCTTGCAACACTTGTGCTGCTTGTCCTTTCCAAAATGCTGGACAGCCAGTTGTGGGTTGCTGCAGCAACTTTTGCGCCGGGAGCGTGCCTTTGGTTTCTGGGCTACGAATTCGAACGCAGCCTGCTGGTCAAACGCGGCAAGCACGCGCGCCTTGTTGTGATCGGAATATGCCAGACGTTGCTGGCGCTTCTCGTTCTGCTTGTGCTGCATGAACTGCATCTGCCTTATACGGTGCTGGTGGCGCCATGGCCTTGCTTGGCATCGGCAGAACGCTCGCAGTCATCTTGGTTGCCGAAAGGCCAGACTGGAAAGCGGGCCTCAGGCAAATCACAAAAGGCCTGCGCCGCCTCGGGCCGGGCGCCTCCGCCATCCTGCTCGGCAGCGTCGCCTGCAGCCATGCGCCGGTCTTCGCCCTTTCCATTTATGGCACGGCGGAGCAGGCAGCAGCTTTCGGCGCCATGAGAACGCTGTTCCAGCCAGTGCAGATATTCTTCCGCAGCCGCGATGTGATCGTGCAGGCGCGCTTCCACTCCGACAGAAGTTCTGACGGAAGGTCTCTTGCGAAGCAATACAGGGCGAGCCTGATCAGAACCGCTTCGCTTTCTGTCCTCTTGAGCCTGTTCCTGCTCATTGCCGGATCATGGCTTGTTCACAATGTCTATGCAGGGCGCTTCGACAACCACATGACCACCTTCTGGCTGTGGGCCATCATCATGCTATTGATCAACCTCGCTTCAATCACGGATGCCTTTGTCAGTTATGCCATGCAGCAGAACCGCTACTCCGTGGCGCAGATTTGCGCGGGCGTCAGCGTCATTATCATCAGCCCGTTGCTCGTCATCCGGATGGGCGACACAGGAGCGGCGATTTCAGCCATTGTCGGGTGGCTCATCATAGTGGCAGGCGGAGCATTGCTCATCAGCTTGCGCAAGAGCAGGGAAGGCAAGTAGCAGCAATGCAGTTGATCATGCGGTTGCACCTTCTTTCACGCAAACTTCAGAGTTGGGGGTTGCGCCCTCTCGCCAAGCTGCTTGAAGGGTTGACCCGCGTGCTATGCGCAGCTCGTCTGCCAGTCGAGGCAGCAATCGATCCGACCGTCACGTTCAGCCACAACGGCCTTGCAGTGCTGATCACCAAGGAAGCCAAGATAGGAGCAGGCTGCCAGATCGGCACCCACGTCGTTTTCGGAAGCAATTGGCCCAAGATCGGCGCACCGACACTGGAGCCAGATGTCATCGTCGGCCCCGGCGCCATCATCCTCGGGCCTATCACGCTCGGTCGTGGTTGTGTCATCGCTGCCAGTTCGGTTGTGCTGGATGATGTTCCGCCAAGAACCCTTGTTGCGGGCAACCCGGCAGAGATCAAAAAGAGGGATATCGATAGTGCATACTATCGCTACCCTGGGTGACTATGCTTACCATGGCGTGCCTTCGCCATACTCCTTCAGCCTTCCCCAATAAACGGTCTCTATTCCCTCTCTCAAAATCTTGGCGGGATTTCCGCCAACAATCGTGTTTGAGGGCACGTCCTTGACTACGACGGAGCCGGCAGCCACGACACAATGGTCGCCAACGCGAACTCCCGGCATGATGATGCTGCGCGCGCCGATTTGGGTGAATTTTCCGATGTAGGTATCGGCGTGAATGCCGCGGATATAATCATGAGAAAGTACAGTTGCGCCGAAAGAGATGGCAGTGCCTTGCCCGACATGAATGCCCTTGGGGTTGCTCTTGTCCAAATGCACCTGCAGGGAAATGAGCGTTTCAGGATGAATGTCCATTCCCCAAAACTTCACGAGATACAACCTCCGCATCCGGACGAAGAGTTGTCTCATCCGGTTTCGCACGTTGACCAAGCTTAGCGCTGTTGCCATTTCACTTCCTCCCGACACTTCCTGGCGGCTGTTGTTCAATTTGTTTTCTGCAGGCATTTTCCGCCTTTGGCGAACCCTAGCGAAGTTAGCAATGCCGGGTTTGGTTTGTTGCTTTCAGGTTCCAAGAGTCCAAATGGCCCGTCGAGGTGAAAGAACGACCAGGAAAAGCCGTTCTCCTCAGCGGCCCTTCTTACATCGTTCACCCATGCAGCCTTATCTTCACAGGTTGCGCCATTGCCTTTTGCATCAACTCCATAGACGCCGAACTCACCGAGATAGATCGCCTTGCGCGGCACTTCATGCAAGTCGGCCCAGTCTGCCACTTGCTTCAAGCGTGTCGCAATGCTCCCGGCTCCGGCACCGCTCGCAAGATACTTGTACAGCACAGTTGTGGCGCCTGCTTGAGCCTTGATGCGTTCCTGCACAGGCAAGAGTTTGAGGCGTGCTTCGGTTGCAGCCAGGATTGCTGCTAAATCGGCTCCCTTCTCTGGTGGCCATGGAAGCGCAGAAAGATGCTTCTCGGCCCAAGGCGTAAAAGGCGCGCTTTGGTGCGTGAAGGGAAACGGTTCATAGAAGTGAAAGGTGAACAGCAAGTTATCGCGCTTCCAGCGCGAAGGATCAATCGCCAAGAGTCCTTCAATGCTTGATACGCAAGCTCCACTCACGACAAGTGGAAGTTGGGGCGCAGCCTCGGTGGCCCTGGATATCAACTCGTCTAGCATCTGCAGCCAGCGCTGCTGATCTTCGCCCGTGCATTTCAATCTTGGCTCGTTCATGATCTCAAGCGCCACGCCTCCCGTAGAGAACTGCGACAAGTCCGCGGCAAGTTCGGTCACCATCGCGGAGTAATTCGCAAGTCCCGCGCCAGCGGTCGAGGAGAGAACCACGGCTTGACCGTAAATCTTGTGTCGACTGTTGGGATGCAGATCAAATACAACTCTAAGTCCAGAATCCAATGCAGCGCGAACACTTCCCATGAGTTGTTTCTTGATTGCGATCTTCTTTTCACCCTGCAAACCCTGATAGAGGGCGGGGTCAACACCCAGTCTGATCGAAGTGAAACCCATGGAGCTGATCTGTGCAAAGTCTGCGGCCTGCGGCATGTGGCGCGTGTGCGGGAAAGGCGGCCACACCACCCCGGGACGATCAAATCCTTTGAATCTCGGCCATGTGTACCATGTTGTGGCATTGATGCCGTGGCCCGCCTCGAAAGGCTGGGCGCGTGCAGGTGCGTTTGGGAGGAGCAGCAAGACAAAGACGGACACGAACATTTTGACCGCGAGCGAGAACACGATTCCTCCCGTTTGTACGTGGCCGCCCACTGCCGCGCCCTGAGTATGCCTGGCGATCCGGATTGCTTGCCAAGACAATGCGCCAAAATTGCGAATTCCCGGCAATGGCCGGTCGACATTCATTCATTCGCGCTGTAACGTAAGCATGTGTTGGGACGGCATTCCCTGCAGGGCTGACTGTTGACAGTAGCTGGATTGATTGACCTTTTGCTTTGGCCGTCACGCCGATGAACAACATTGGCTCCTCAATCGGCAGGCCGGACTCGCTTGGAGTGCCGCTATTCGCAGCCATTGTAATTTTACTGGCTGTGATTGTCATTCTGGCTGCAGCCAATTTGGCAACCATCGCCTTGGTGTTAGGCCCGGCACTGCTGGTCGTTCCTCTTCTTGTCCTGCGCAGCGTCAGCATATCAAGCCGGATTCTGATTTTGGTTGTTCTGGCTGGCGCGGTTTTTCTCCTTGAGGCGGTGTTTCGCGTTCGCGCCTATGATGCAAAGGACATTGATTTTCAGATCCTGATCAAGGTTGCGTCATGGCTTGCCCTGATTGCAATTGCCTTCACCAATCTCGGGCAGACCATCAGGGTCATCACTTCAACCGCATGCCTTCCCTGGTCCTTGCTCTTTCTCTACCTGCTGTTGACAAGTGTATGGGCGCCGAACCCGCTTCACAGCGCAGTTGCCGCGGTCAGTGTCATCAGCTTCTTTGTGTTCTTCGCCAGCCTCACCGGACGAATCGAGACGGAGGACATCCTGCTTGCGATATTGGCAGGCATCGCACTGCTGTCGTTGGCCTCGCTTGCCATCTACTTCATCAATCCGTCTTTTGGGCGGATGCACGGCTGGTCTGGAGCGCAACAGACACTTACCAGCCGCCTTTCAGGGCTAGCTGGCCATCCCAATACAATTGGACGGCTATGCTGCTTCGGCATTCTGGTTGCCGTCAACCAGTGGCGTAATTTGCGGCAACTCTGGCGGCCCGCGCCTTATCTTGTCCTGGGCTTGCTGGGCGTAACCCTGCTTCTCTCGAACAGCCGAACGTCGATTGGCATCGTCGCGGTTCTGCTGCTGGCTTACGCCTTCGTCCGTGCAAGATATTTGCCCTATCTCCTGCTGCTTGTTGCAACCGGCATGCTGGCGTTTCTGGTTCTGGGGCCATATGCCGAGCAAGTCATGCAAATGTTGTCACGCTCTGGCAACGCTGACGAAATAGCGACCGGCACTAACCGCACGCATATCTGGGCTGTCGTCAAAATGCTTATCTGGCAGAAACCACTTCTCGGTTGGGGCTATGGCAGCAGCGTGTTCATCATGCCGCAATATGAAAGGCTCATGGGGCATGCAGCGCCTCACGCCCACAATATTTTCCTACAACTTTGGCTCACCACCGGAATGACCGGACTTGTCCTGTTTCTGCTGTCGTTGTGCAGCCGTTTGGCCGTCGCCATCAGGCAACAGGAAGGCTTCCAGATTATCCTGTTGCTGTTTGTTGTGTTGAACGGCCTGTCGGAGTCCAGTGCCTTTGGCGGCGTGGCCAATATCACAACCGTTGCGCTTTGCCTTGCAGCGACTTCCTTCCGGCGGGTGGACGCGGTTCATTCCCGGCAAGCCATGCCGCAGCATGGCGCTGCAGCAGCTTGACGTTCACGCGGTGCTGCCACCATCCACGGTCATGACGGTGCCTGTGATCAATGAAGCAGCAGGCGACATCAGGAACGACACGGCGCCGGCCACATCTTTCGCTGTTGGAATTCCGAGAGGTGATCTGCGGCGCACCAATTCCAGCTTCGTTCCCTGCAGGCCGGCTGACATGTCGGTCGGCACGTAGCCCGGCGCAACGCAATTCACGGTGATATTGTATTTGCCAGCTTCCCTCGAGAGCGATCCTGAGAACCCTTGCAGTCCGGACTTGCTGGCGGAATAGACCGACATTGCGTGATAGCCGGTCGAAGCTGCAGTCGAGGTGATGTTCACGATCCTGCCCTGGCGCTTCACCAGCATGGCTCGCATGATGTATTTCGTGAAAATGATTGGTCCCAGAAGATTTGTGCGCAACAGTCCCTCAATGCTTGTGTTGTGCATGGTGGCGAGCACTCCGTCTTCCCCACTCGCGGCGTTGTTGACCAGACCGTAGATTGAAGCGTGTTTTTTGACGAGACTTCGAGCTGTCGCCGCCACGCCATCGATATCGGAAAGGTCAATCGGGACAAATTCTGCAAAATGCCCGGCATTATCGGTCAGCGCATTGAACTCTGCGGAAGGATTGCGGCTCAACCCGACGACGCCATAACCTTCGTCGAGCAGTTCCCGGGCTATGGCGAGACCAAATCCCTTTGTTGCACCGGTGACAAGCACCAGTTTCATAACAGCCGCGCGATTTTCCCCGCAGAGTTCCTCTGCAGGTCAGCGACGACTGAAACGAGAGCAGGGCGCGCCTCGCGCGGCAAGCTTGCCTTGCACCAGTTGCGAATGTCGTTTCGAAAACCTTCCTCATCCCTGCTTGGATCGCGCGCCACAACCTTCAAGGCGAGCACTGCACCGAGAATTGGATTTGGTTTGACGGATATCTGGCAGTCGAGCACATTTGCGTGCTGCCGTACAATATCCTCCACCGTCTCTATCGCCACCTTTACGCCTCCGATATTTGCGACAGTATCGTTTCGGCCACGGAAGAAGGCGCGCTGGTCAACAATTTCCACGAGATCGCCGGTGCGAATGTAGCCTTGCTCATCGCTGGGCAGGGCGTCCGGTCGTTGGCTTTCCACCACGCTGGCTGCGGGTCTAGCCCAAAGCATTCCATCTCTTATTTTGAATTGGGTCAGATCAACTCCCGGCTCAAGGTACGACAGGGGAAAGCCCGGCAAGCCATCATGCACAGAGAAGCAGACGCCAATCTCGGTGGAGGCATAGATATGTGTAATTCTCGCAGCAGGATAGGCCAATGCAAGCGCCTTCAATGTGCGCTCATCGGCAATGTCTCCCCCCATGGTGACTTGCTTGAGTGGAAGGTTGCTGGCCAACGGCAACATGAGAATCTTGCGCCACATTGCTGTTGTTGCCGAAAGATGCGTACAGCCGCTCGCAATCAGCTGCTCGATCTGGTTGCCGAAGGAAGCCTGCCGGTCGACAGCGATCAGCGTGCCTGCTCCCAGCAACGCATGAAGGATGACCTGCACCCCTGCGAACCGGCTGGGATCATACAGAAGGCCCCAAGTTGGCCCCACCGCTGGTCGAGAAGGTCGCTGACTGGCAGTTAGGCTTGACAGCGTATGTGCGACAATTTTCGGCAGGCCCATTGTGCCTGATGTTGTCATCAACCATGTCGTTTGCAGGTTGCCCCTTACGGCTGGCGACTGACTCACAAAGTTCCAACCACTGGACAAACCCGCCAGATCGTCCCGGTCAGTAATAAGAGTGCCTGTTTCCGATGAGGCAAGGAGGGAACAAATCTGCTGACAATCCAGGTCCGGCGACAACAGCAACAGCCTGGATGCTCTTCCATCAAGGGCGACAACGGCTTTCACAAAACCCAGTGCGGACCGAAAACAGATGGCCACGGTGCCTTGTTCCGATGCACCGGCATCGAAATTGATCTCTGTTTCCAGCAGCTGTTGCGTCGTCAGTGAGCTTGTCGCGTCCGAGACGGTGGCGAGACCACCATCAAGGTCAAGTCGCGCCAATCTCGCCTTCAGGCAGCGCACGCTTTGGGACACTTCTCGTAAAATGCAACAAACTCGCCGAACGTGCGTGGGTAGGCAACGTCTGTCGCAACGGAAAATGGATCAACGCCAAGCTCATCGTCGAGGCGGGCAACCATCACGGCATAGGCCATGCTGTCAAAACCTGTTTCCAGCAAAATAGTATTGTCGCGCAAAACCGGAGGATCTCCCGCCTTGTCCTCTCGCCACATCTCATTGAAGACCGCTTCTATGTGAGCCCGCATGTCAGCCCCTGTTTTGTTGGTTGAATTTGCCTAGCCGGAAGTTGCCGCTTGGGCTTCCGGTTCCGGCTCCACTACTGCCAGCTCGACTTTTTTTCTGCGTCGGCCCCAAGGGCCAGTGTCAATTCCACTCTCCATGACGCGGGCCGGATTTCCCATAACCACCGAGCGAGCTGGCACATTTCGCATGACAACCGACGCGGTGCCGATAACGCAATTGTCGCCGATGGTCACCCCCGGCATGATCACCGATCTCGCGCCAATCAGACAGTTTGAACCAATATGGACGGGCACATGCACATCATTGACGAAGTCGTGCGTCAGGATCACAGCATCAAATGCGATGCAGGTGAACTCGCCGATATGAACGCCTTTTGGATTTGACAGGTCAAGCTTTGCGCTGCGTGATATATGCGCGCCATGGCCAATGTCCATGCCCCAGACGTGCACATAATACAGGCGCGTCAGATGCACTACAACTTTACTAAAAAGGAAATTGCGAACAGCAGCGATACTAGATGGCACTTCTGCCCTCCAATCCTAAGCCGCTGAAAAGATATTGCATAGTCTGCACCCCTCGACAATAGCCAGTTATGCGATCCGCACAGGCGCTAAAATCCAAATGCCATCTAATTGCCGTGATTGTGCTGTCTCTTCGTCTTAGGACGCGAAAAACAATGACCGGGACGATGTGACCGGTTCTCAGGGGTGGCTTCAATGTGCGGTGACGCGTCCGTGTATTGTCAGACTGTGTGGTGTCTGGCTTGAATCTGGTTGATCCTCAACTCAATAAAACTGCAAGTTACAGAAGCATGCCGTTGGAAGCCCCGCGCTTCCTCCGTAACGATGTTGATGTTGCGATCAGCGAACTTTGGGGGGCGCTGACAAATCACCTTGCGACAATCGTACTGGTTGTTCTTCTGGCGATGGCGGGCGCGTTTGCCTATCTGTCCATGCGCGAATCGATCTACCAGTCAACAGCAACGCTGATTATCGATCCGGCGCGCCCCAACATCCTCGCATCGCAGCAGATCACGGAAATGCCTGTTGTGGACTCCGCTGTCGTTGATAGCGCGGTGGAAATCATCAAGTCGGATTTCGTTGCCCTCGATGTTGCAAGGCGCCTCAAGCTTGCGAGCGACCCGGAATTCACGCGCGAAACCGGCTTTCGAAAACTGCTGCAGCCGCTTCGCGACCTGCTTCTGCCGCGCAATGCAATTAATGCCGCCCAGGCAGAGCGGACTGCGGCCAATTCGATACTGCGCGATCTGGGTGTTCGCCGCATAGGGCTGACCTACGTTGTGCAAGTCACGTCGCAATCGCTCAACCCAGAGAAATCAGCCCTGCTCGCCAATTCGTTTGTTGATGCATATCTAGACAACCAACTGAGCGTGAAGATGGACATGACCAAGAGGGCTTCCTCCTGGCTTGAGACGCGAACCGAGGAGCTGCGCCAAAAGGTGATTGAGGCCGATAACGCGGTGCAGCTCTACCGCAGCCAGAGTGGACTGGTTGAAACTGCGGGAAAGCTGCCGCTTGACCAGCAGCTTTCTGAATTGACCAGCAAGCTTTCCGCTGCCCGGTCCGAAGAAACCACAAGCAAGGTCAAGGCGGAGAGCATTGGAACGCTGCTCGCTCAGGGAGATTTTGCTTCCGCCGCTCTCTCGGCTCCGCCGGAAAGCCGGGTCAGCAAACTTCGCGACCAGCTTGGCGAACTCGAAGGCCGAGAGAAGGAAATTGCAGACCGCGTCGGCCGCCAGCATCGCCTCACAATCGAGGCACGTAATCAAACCGAAGCTGTCCGAACCGAATTGCAAAAGGAAGTTGAGAACTATCACGATGGTTTGTCGAACGGCGCAGTGTCGGCTGCTGCCCAGGTGGCGCAACTTGAGGCTGAACTGAAGAGCATGACTTCAGGCCAGATGGAGCTAGGCGAAAAGAGCATTCGCCTGCGTGAGCTGGAGCGGGACTCTTCTTCAGTTCGGCAGCTGTATGAAACCTTCCTGACCCGCCTCAAGGAAATTCACCAGCAGGAAACCCTCGCGATGCAGGATGCCAGGGTCATCGCAAGCGCAACACCGGCGACAAATCCCAGCAACATATCCGGCACACTCGTCCTCGCGGGCGCCATTGGCATTGGCCTCCTGCTTGGCATGGTGGCGGCGATGTTGAAGGACCGTTTTGATCCGCTGATCAGAAACGAAGAAGAAGCCGAAGCCGCCACGGGACGCCGTGTGCTGGCGGTTCTTGATGACATGAAGCAGTCCGCCAGCAAGAAGGATGTTTCCGGTCTCGGCAGTCTGCTGGGTGGCGGAAGCGCCGATCAGAAAAAAACGCGCCCCAGCGTCAATCGCCTGATGACTTATGCAGTTGATCAACCTTTCTCGCCATTTGCCGAAAGCCTTCGACAGTTGCGGCTTGCCTTGAACCATGGTTCCGACCGCAGGGGCAAGGTTGTAGGCATTGTCGCCTCGCTGCAAGGTGAAGGAAAGAGCACGGTTGCCAGCAACCTTGCGCATCAATATGCCGCCAACGGCACGCGCACCATTCTCATAGACTGCGATCTCCGCAGTCCCGGCCTGTCCGAGCAACTTTGCCCGTCGGAACCATACGGACTTCCTGATGTCTTGACGGGGGGCGTAGCCTGGCAATCGGCTGCAAGGGTCGATCCTGCCACTGGCCTCGCCCTGTTGGCCGGAAAATCATCAGTTTCCGGCGGCAATCTGTCCGAGTTGCTGATGCTTCCAACCTTTGAAGATCTATTGGAGCAGCTTTCGCAGGCGTATGAAGTCATCATTCTGGATTTTGCGCCAATTGGCCTCGTTTCAGATGCGCGTGCGGTAGCAAGGCTGGTTGATATGTTTGTGCTTGTCACGTCTTGCGGCATAGCGGCCAAAAATGATGTCAGCCAGATTCTCGCGCATGCACCGGAAATCCACGAGAAGGTTCTGGGAGTAGTGCTGAACCGCGCCACCCGCCGTTCCGGCGCCGGGGAGTATCCGGTTGTCCGGGGGCGCACTGCTTATGCGGCGTCCAAAGCCGGCTTCGATCAGTAGGGCAAAAAATCTTGGCCGACATATTGCACATTAGCTGTGATTTTCCCGACGTGCTTGTTGGCAACAAGACGCAGGCGGTCAAACGCCTGGTCGATGCTACGCCTGAGCATGCCCACACGGTTTATTCGCTTAACCGGGTAGATGGACTATCGGGAATAGAGTTTCTGGATTTCGCGCCAAGCCGGATTGCCGTTGTTTACCGGGCGCCGCCAAAGGGGTTGCTCCTGAAAACCAGGCTGGATGCTGTTGCGGAAGCGATCCTTGAGGATATGGCCCGCAGAAAAATCAAGGTGCAGCTCATTCACGCCCACAAGCTGACCATTGACGGAATTATCGGGCATAAGATCTCACGCAAACTCGGCGTGCCAATCATCTTCTCAATCCAGGGAGACACTGATCTCAAGGTTATGGCTGCAAGGCCAGACCTGGTAAGTGTATTTGCCCAGCATGTTGCTGACGCCGCGGTGCTGTTTCCCTTCGCCCCGTGGGCCGAACGTGAGATCAACAAGAGATTCCCGCAAGCGGCGGCCAAATCCAGAATGTTGCCTGTCATGACCGGGCATGATGACCTGTCAGCCGCAGCGCCAGTCCACTCGGCACACTTGGCGAGCGTCTTCCATCTTGATAGCTGGAAGCGAAAGAACCTCGTCGGCATGGCGAAGGCTATGAAAATGCTCGCCACCCGCATTGACAACATTCAGCTTGATGTTTTCGGTGGTGGAAGCCCCACGTCTTTTGTAGAGGCGAGTGAAGCGCTGAAAAAGTGCGGCGCAGGCTCATTGATCCGGCTTGCCGGACCCGTTGCCAATGCAGGGCTCGCATCCGTGCTGCAACGCTACGCGGCATTTGTGCTGCCGACGCTGAGGGAAAGCTACGGGCTCGTTCACGTGGAATCTCTCTTTGCGGGAGTTCCGATAGTGCTTTCGCGCAACATGGGCATTGATGGACTGTTGCCAGAGGCGGACTATCTGGCCGCTTGCGATCCAAATTCTGCGCCGTCAATAGCGAGCGCGATCGAACTCCACATCAGGAACGAGGCAAACGCCAAGGCAAAACTCAAGGCGGCTCAGGATCAGGGAGTTCTCTCCCCCATCAGGAACAAGGCAATCATTGAAACATACCGCGAGGGCTTGTTGCGTGCTCTCCCGCAGTCGGCGCGCGCGCCGCCTTCAAATAGAGTTGAAGAGGCTGCGTGAACATCCATCGCCTCTTTATGTGTTGATTGCCAATGGTCTTTCTTGATCGAAACCGGCGGCAGTAATAAGTTATCAGCGGACGGCAAATCCGAAGTAACAAGTGAGGAAATGTTGTGGCTCAGTCCATTGCCGGCTCAATCAAGCCATACTACTACACTCTGAAGTTCGCATTGCGCTCGGCGCGCGGCATGTTTGGCCGTTATCCTCGCACATGCACTGTCTGTGGCCACCATGGCCGCTTCCTCGCCTATGGATATCCGCTGGTATGCGATGTCCTCTGCCCTTCCTGCGGCGGGCTTGAGCGGCACAGGCTTCTTGCGCTTGCAGACCAGAAAAACAGCTTCTTTGCCGGCAAGGACGTTCTGCACTTTGCGCCGGAAAAATGCATGCGGAGCTACCTCGCGGGTCGTGGCATGCGTTCCTACAAAACTGCCGATCTTTTTGCGGACGGCGTTGACTTGAAACTCAATATTGAAGATATCGACCTGCCGGACGCCATGGCCGATGTCGTGTTGTGCCTTCACGTTCTCGAGCATGTGAATGACACGAAGGCCGTTGCCGAGCTCTACCGCATTCTCAGGCCGGGCGGATTGCTCATCGCCATGTTCCCTATTGTTGAAGGCTGGAAGCAGTCATTCGAAGACCCAAGCAGGACAACGCCACCGGAGCGGCTGCTCTACTTTGGGCAGCATGATCACGTACGCTACTTCGGTGCAGATGCGCGCCAGCGCTTGGCCAGGCCTGGTTTTCAAGTCGACGAAGTGACGGCTGAAGAACCAGATGTGTCAGCCTATGGCCTCACGCGCGGCGAGAAGATATTTCTCTGCCGCAAGCCCAAGGCGTAACCGTTTCTGGTTTCACCAACCAACTGATCCGGCAGCGGCCTGACGTCAAGTCAGGCTGCTGACCATTTCTCGGGCGCAAGTTCCGCCTGCTGCACAATCTTGTGGCCGGCGGACTTTGCCCAGATGCCGGCGACATCGACAATCTCCTTGTCCGCAGGCTTCGGCATTTCGGTGAACTGCCGGTGCGGCACCAGACACACAACCACGCCGCAACGAAGCATCGCTTCTTCTGCCGAGGCTATCGTCAATGCGCCCGCACGTTGATCACGCTGCAGCAAGGCCTCGCTGCAGGGGTCAACGGCAACCACGCGCCCGGTCCATCTTGCGTTGATGCGAAGCGCTATTTCCAGCGCAGGGCTTTCCCGGAAATCATCGATGTCCGGCTTGTAGCTAAGGCCGAGGCAGGCGATGTGCGCATGCGGATGCCGCTCCATGACTTCCTCAACGCAACGGAAAACGTAATGTGGTTTGAAGTCATTCACTTCACGCACAGTGCGGGTGAGCTTCGCAATATCCGGCGCACCAGACACGAGGAACCACGGGTCGACCGAAATGCAATGCCCGCCGACGCCCGGGCCGGGAGACAGGATGGAAACGCGCGGGTGCCGGTTTGCCAGTTCAATCAACTCCCAGACATTAACCCCGAAGCGGTCACACATGACAGAAAGCTCATTGGCATAGGCAATGTTCAGGTCGCGATAGGCATTCTCGGAAAGCTTTACCATTTCGGCCGTCTTGTCGTCGGTCACATGGCACGTGCCTGTTACAAAAACCTTGTAAAGAGCCTTGGTGCGAATGGCAGCGCGCGCTGTGACGCCGCCTATGACCCGGTCATTGGTTACAATTTCCTTGGTCGTGCTTCCGGGTATGACGCGTTCGGGTGAGTAGGCAAAATCCACATCGCCTTCCTCGCCCGTTGCCGGATTTGGCATTTTCAAGTCAGGCCGCGCGCTGCGCAGCACCTCGATGATGTGGCGCGTGGTTCCAACCGGAGAAGTCGATTCCAGCACGATCAGGTTGCCCTTCGCAATGACGGGCGCGATCGAGCGAACGGCGCCTTCGATATAGCTGATGTCAGGCGCATGTGTTCCGTCATGCCTGAAGGGCGTGGGAACGGCGATGACAAAAGCATCAGATGCAGGCGGCCGTGCAAAGGCAGTCAACTGCCCGCGCTGCACTTCAGCGCGGACAATTTCTGCGAGCCCCGGCTCAACGATGAGAACTTCGCCGCGGTTGACGGCATTGACGATGCGCTCATCAACATCGACCCCGGATACCTTGAGCCCGCCGCTTGCAAACATGGCGGCAGCCGGCAGCCCGACATAACCAAGGCCGACAACGCTAACTGACTGAATGTCGTAAGACACGGCATCGGAATTTCCGATCAACTTCAGGCTCATGTAATTTTCTCCATGGAATGCGGTGGGATCAATCGCAATTTGAACAAAAATGTTCGTGCGCGAGGGTTGGTGACGGCGCACAAATTGCCAGGGCAAAGCCCCGGAAATTCTCGCTTCTGGAAAGATCGGCGAACAGGCAGTTTGGCACTTCAGACGGCACCGCAATCAGAAAAAACAGATACGGACCTCTTGGCCACGGGGCCTGTCGCAAGGACATTCACAAGCACAAATCGCACTTCTTTTCACACAAGGTTGCGTTATGCCGTCGTGCAAAAGTCTAGCGGTCTTTGCTCAGCCATGCAACACGACTCTGACGTTGTTGGTGAACATGCGTGCGTTCCACATGGAAAATACACAGCCGCCATCATGAAGCCGCATTTGCTTTTGTTGCGCTAACCGGAAGCCCGATCGCATCCGCATTGACCACGAGCTTGCGATCAAGCTTGCCGGCGAACAGGTCAAGAATATTCTGCGCCGCGGAAATGCCCATGCGTTCGGCGCACTCCTGCGTCAGCCCTGCATTGTGCGGCGAGATCGTCACCTTCGGATTGGAGAGCAGCGGGTGATCGGGCCTCGGCGGCTCTTCCGCCAGCACATCAAGTGCGGCTCCGCGCAAGCGGCCGCTGCGCAATGCGGCATCCAGCGCCCGCTCATCCACCAGTTCGCCGCGCGCTGCATTGACGAGGATGGCCGAAGGCTTCATCAGCGCCAGCCTTGTTGCGCACATCACCGCCCCATCCGGCGCCTTTGGCAGATGCAGTGAAACATAGTCCGCCTCGCCGAGCGCCCCTTCGAGGCTTTGCACTGGCACGCAACCTGTTGCTGCAATTGCCGAAGCATCCATAAACGGATCATAGGCGCCAACCGTCATGCCAAACGCCTGCGCCAGCTGCGCCACGCGCCGGCCAATGCGACCGAACCCCAGCACCAGCAGCCGCTTGCCGTCGAGTTCAGTAGCATTGAAAGCATTTCGCTCATTCCAGTTGCCGCCGCGTGAAGCCTGATCATGCGCGACGGTGCGGCGTGCTGCGGCCAGCATCAGCATCAGTGTATGCTCGGCCACGGCGCGTGAATTGACATCGCCGACAATCGCCAGTGGAATACGCCTCTCATTGAGCGCCGCCACATCCACGGCGTCATAGCCGACGCCATGGCGGGAAACGATCTTCAGACGCGGGCATGTTGCAATCACGTCAGCAGTAAGGGGCTGCGTGCGGATGAGAATGGCATCAGCCTTCGGCGCCAGCGGCACAAAAGAGGCAGTTGAAACCTCTTCGACGGCATCGACAGTGATGCCCGGCGCTGCTTTCAGCACAGCAAGGCCCGAGGCATGGATTTTTCCGGCAACAAGAACATGAGGCATGGCGCGCACAATGTCTCACTGCGGCAAGGCAGGCAAGGCGCGCGTTGCCTGCTGTTGAATTTTTTTACCAATGCGCTACGCCTACGCACTCAAAAATGAAAATCCGGGAGGCAAGCCGTGCCGCAGTTCATCAATGCCAAGGAAACGCTGGTCGTCGATTCACTGGACGGGCTGCTGCGTAGCTCCGGCGGCGCCAGGCTGGCGCGGCTCGACGGCTATCCCGGCATCAAGGTCATTCTCCGCACCGATCATAATCCACGCCATGTAGCGCTGGTGGCGGGTGGTGGCTCCGGCCATGAACCTGCACATGCAGCCTTTGTCGGCCCCGGCATGTTGACGGCCGCCGTCTGCGGCGAAGTGTTTGCCTCGCCCAGCGTAGACGCCGTGTTTGCAGCTCTGATGGCGGTAACAGGCAAGGCCGGTTGCCTGCTTATCTTCAAGAACTATACGGGTGACCGCCTCAACTTCGGCCTTGCCGCCGAAAAAGCCCGCGCGCTTGGCAAGAAAATCGAGATCGTCATCGTGAAGGACGATATTGCGTTGCCGGATATCGCGCAGCCGCGCGGCATTGCCGGCGTCATGTTCGTTGAAAAGATTGCAGGTCACTATGCCGCCAAAGGCTGGCCGCTGGCCAAGGTGGCCGCCATCGCGCAGAAGGCGGCAGATGGGCTGGTTTCCCTCGGCATTGCGCTCACCTCCTGCACGCTGCCGGGCATTGGCAGGGAAGACCGCGTGCCGCATGGCAAGGCCGAACTCGGGCTCGGCATCCACGGCGAGCCGGGCGTTGATCTGGTAGGGTTTGAAGATGCAGCAAAGTCAGCCGCCATGGTGGCTGACAAATTGTTCAAGGCGGCAAAGCCTGCCCGCAGCTATGCACTGCTCATCAACAACCTCGGATCCACCACGCCGCTCGAAATGGGCCTGCTGGCGAATGAAGTGCTCAAGGGCAAGTACGGCAAGAAGATCAAGCTGGTGTGCGGCCCGGCCAACCTTGTCACCTCGCTCGACATGCACGGCTTCTCCTTCAGCCTGCTGCCGCTGACGCCAGAGTTTGAAACAGCGCTGCGTTCGCCGGCAACGCCGCTGGTGTGGCCCGGCGTGCGTGAGCATGTGAAACCGAAGTTCGTCAAACTGCCCCCTGCAATGAAGACGAAACCGGTGAAGGCGAGCAAGAACGAGGCGCTGGCAGCTTTGGTGCGCCAAGCGTGCGGCATTCTCAAATCGGCGGAAGCAGACTTGAACACGCTGGATGCCAAGGTTGGCGACGGAGATACAGGCTCCACTATCGCAACAGCTGCGCGCCATATTGAATCGTCGCTCGCGCAAATTGCCGCTGGCGAAGCAGGACCAATTCTTTGCCGCAGTAAGTGATGCGATGACGCGCAGCATGGGCGGCTCCTCCGGCGTGCTGCTGGCCATTTTCTTTGCCGCCGCTGCACAATCAGGTGGCGGCTGGCAGCAAGCCTTGAAGGCCGGCCTCGACAGGATGATGGAATATGGCGGCGCCAAGCCGGGTGACCGCACCATGGTCGACGCGCTGGTTCCAGCAATCGCCGAGCTTTCCAAGTCAGGTTCCGTAGCAGCGGCGGCAAAAGCAGCTCGCAAGGGCGCTGACTCAACTGCCGGCATGACAAGGGCAAGGGCAGGCCGTTCCAGCTATGTCTCGGCAGAAAATCTCAAGGGCGTCAATGACCCGGGCGCTGAGGCCGTGGCGCGGTTGCTGGAAGGGCTGGCGAAGGTTTAGGGGTTTAGCCCAACTGTTCCATACGCTTCGCCAAAAACTCTCTTTCGCTGTCATTCTGACTGAGTGCAATGGCTGTTTCATAGGCAGAGAACGCTTGAGAAGTGCTGCCGATGCGACGGAGAAAATCGGCTCTGGCTGCATGGAATGGCTGATATGAAGTGAGCAGCTGTTGCAGCGGCTCCAGCGCATCAAGTGCAGCTTGTGGCCCTTGATCATAGGACAGCGCAACGGCCCGGTTCAGCAAATAGACGGGATTTTCCGACATTGCATTCAAGCCATCATAGAGCAGGACAATCTCCCGCCACCGCGTCTCAGCGAAGCTTTTCGCTTCCGCGTGGATTGCATTGATTGCCGCCTGCAACTGGTATGGTCGGCATTTCGGCGGTTCAACGCCCGGTCCAACATTTCAATCCCCTCCCTGATCAATTGAGAATCCCAAAGCTCACGGTTCTGGTCCTCAAGCGGGATCAGGTTTTGTCCGTCGCGCACGCGTGCGAACCGTCTGGAATGGTTGAGCAACAGGAGTGCCAACAGGCCTTCCGTTTCGGCACTGCCTGGCATCAGCTGCATGATGAGGCGACACAGCCGAATTGCCTCCTCGCACAGGTCAACCCGCAGCTGGCTTTCGCCAAATGTTGCTGCATAGCCTTCGTTGAACACAAGATAGATGACAGACCTTACTGACGAGAGGCGGTCCGGTAAATCGGAGCTGCCCGGAACTTCATAAGGAATGCCTGCTTTGCCGATCTTGTGGCGGGCTCGCACCAGGCGTTGCGCCATGGCGTCTTCGAAATCGAGAAACGCGCGGGCGATTTCGGTTGTGGTCAGCCCGCATAGTGTTCGCAACGTGAGCGCGACCCGAGTTTTTTCATCGAGTGCGGGATGGCAGCATGTGAAAACAAGGCGCAGGCGTTCATCCTCGATTTCTGACGGTTCCTCGTTTTCGGCGGCTTTCTGGTCAAGTTCGATGAGTGCAGAAAGTTCGACAGATTTCCGGTCGAAATTGTTAGCGCGGCGAAGACGGTCAATGGCCTTTCGCCGTGCTGTTTGCAGGAGCCAGCCCTGCGGCGAAGGCGGCGGACCATTGCGGCTCCAGTGGATGAGAGCGGATGCAAAGGCATCCTGCAAGCAATCCTCGGTCAAGTGAAAATTCCGCAGATTGCCCATCAATGCGGAGAAGAACCGCCCGTAATCCTCGCGCGCAACTTTTGAAAGCAGTTGCTGCGCGAGAATCTGGTTTGGCATCTCCGCCATTGGCAGACGTCAGCCGAGTTCCATAATCGGGCGAATTTCGACGCAACCATTTGCTGCAGACGGAATCATCGCGGCGTATTTGATTGCATCGTCGAGATTGGCGCACTCGAAAATGTAATAGCCGCCAAGCTGTTCCTTGGTTTCGGCAAAGGGGCCATCCATGGTTTGGGTTTTGCCTTTGCGCACGCGCACTGTGGTCGCCATCGAAGCAGGTTGCAGCGCGTCACCGCCGCGCATGACGCCGTCACGTGTGTAGACTGCTGTCGCTGCCTGGTAGGCGGCCATGAACGGTCCGAATTCCGCTGAGCCGTATTGCGGTTCCTGTGCCGGGTTTGAATAGATCAAAGCAATGTATTTCATTTATGGATTTCCATTCTTGAGTTGTTGAATTTTATCTGGTCCAAATTTGCGCTGCGATGCCGCCTGCTGCGATCAAAATGGCAAACAAGGTGGCACTTGCCCCCATAATGCGAAGGGCGTTGGCTGGTCGGTCAAACTTGATGCCGAACGGGTGCAAGACACGGCCAACAACAAGCGCAATGCCTGCGGTGTGAAGCCAGGTTCCGTTGGCGCCGAGTAACTCCGCCAGCGCCATCAGGAGCAATGCCATTGGAACGGCCTCGGTAAAGTTGCCGTGTCGCCGCATGGCTTCCGCAAGCGTTACGTTGCCGCCGTCGAGAATTGAGATTTTCGCCTTGGTTCGCGCCATGATGACATGGGCCGTTAGCCCAACCATCATGACGGCGAGCAAGACGGCATAGAGACCGGTTGTTGCAGGTGCCATCGTATGTTCCCTTTGAACTGAGCGGGCACAATGCCCGCTCAGTAGCATGACGAACGGCAAACGGCAGGATCGACATGACCCGGAACAAATTTACGACACCTCCCTCAACTCGCCGGCTTCCAGCACCTTGGCGGTGTTGCCGTATGCTCTTTCCAGATGGGCGCCCATGGCTGACCGCGCGAGTTCCGGGTTGTTGCTCTTCAGTGCGCGGATGATTTCGCGGTGCTGTTCCAACGTCGCCTCCGCTTCGCCAGCGCGCGGCAGCATCATGTAACGGCAGCGGTCGAGCTGCGCCTTTGAAATCTCGATGGCCCGCCACAGCCTCGGCAGGTCGCTGATTTCGGCAATGGTGCGATGGAATTTGTCGTCGACGGCGATGGCTTCTTCATAGTCGCGGCGTTCGATGACGCGGGCGTGGGAGAGCAGGAGATCGGACAAAGCATCGGCATGGGCATCAGTCATGCGGGCAGCGGCTTGTGCGGCACTTTCCATTTCCAGAGCGCGGCGGATGATATAGGCTTGCTCCACTTCGTGGCGGTCAATCAGCGAGGCCTTGGTGCCAGACTGCGCGATCACATCAACCAGGTGCTCGTCACTGAGTTTCTTTACCGCCTCACGTACAGGCGTGCGGGAAACTTTAAGTAAGGCCGCGATCTGTTTCTCGTCGATGACTTCACCTGGCGTGATTTTTCCCGTCAGAATGAGCCCACGCACCAGCGCGTAAATCTGCTCTCGCATTGGAAGGCTGCGATCCAGCCGCGCCTTGGTGAGGATTGCTTCCATAACTGTCATACTAATATAACAGTTCTGGACAGCCAAACGGAATCCTGATTAGCTGTTGTAAAAAAGCAAAACGAGCGGGAGGGACGTCATGGCGGCCAAGGCCAACAATTTTCCGAAACTGCACAACGCCATGTGGCCTGGCCTGATCGGCCG
Organism: uncultured Alphaproteobacteria bacterium; assembly: GCA_963814455.1. Classification (GTDB taxonomy): domain Bacteria; phylum Pseudomonadota; class Alphaproteobacteria; order Rhizobiales; family Aestuariivirgaceae; genus Aestuariivirga. The sequence continues at coordinate 54,267 of CAWFCR010000007.1, forward strand.
AGGGTCGGCCGACATTCCGGCGATCAGCCTCGATACCATGATCGACCTGACGGTGAAGGCCGAAGTCAACGGCGTGAAATTCGACGGCATCGACATCGGTCACTTCGCTCCCCACACCAACATCGACTTCACCGACGATGAAGTGAAGAAGCTCGCGGCCAAAGCTAAGAAGCACAACCTTAACATCGCCTCGTTCGTTGCGCCGGTCTGGCCGCCGGTGGGTGGCGGTTCGGCCATGGGTTCGGCTACCGACCGCAAGAAGTTCGTGGCCAATGTCGAGAAGTCCTGCAAGCTGGGCGCCCGATTGCGCGAACTGGGCGTCAGGCCCTACGGCGTGGTCCGCATCGACTCGGCCACCAGCACGGCGGAATGGGCCAAGGACCCGGTGGCCAATACCAAGAAAATTGCCAAGACCTTTCGCGAGGCCTGCAGCGTCGCGTCCGACTATGGCGAGCGCCTAGCCTGCGAGGGTGAGATCTGCTGGGGCGGCATGAATTCATGGAAGGACATGGTCAATACGCTGGAGGAAACTGATCGCCCGCAGACCATCGGCTTCCAGGCCGACATGGCCCATACGCTGCTCTTCACCATGGGGTACAACGCGCCGAAGTCGCGCCTCCTGCCCGCCAAATATGACTGGAAGGACAAGAGCGTTCTCGACGAGGCGCTGAAAAAGATGACGGACGCGCTGCGCCCCTGGACCATCGACATGCATGTGGCGCAGAATGATGGCACGGTGAAGGGCCTGGGCTATCACGACAAGACCGGACACCACTGCGAGGTGGATGACCGCAATGGCAAGCTCAACATCACCAAACACGCCGGCTATTGGCTGCGCGACAAGAATGGCGAGCTGACCAAGGCCTTCCGGCACATCTGCTGGGACGGCTGCATGTTCCCGCCAGAGGTGATGATGAACCCAAAGACCTGGACCAATATTCTCGCCGCCATGATCAAGGTGCGCGACAAGCATGGCTGGGTGGCGTGATGGCCAAGAAGAAACTCAATGTCGGCATGGTGGGTTATGGCTTCATGGGCCGCACCCATTCCAACGCCTTCTCGCAAGTGGGCCATTTCTTCGATCTGCCCTATCAGCCTGTGTTGAAGGCGGCCTGCGCCCGCGATCCGGAAAAACTCAAGGGCTTTGCCGACCAGTGGGGCTACGAGTCGACCGAAACCGATTGGCGCAAACTGATCGCGCGCAAGGACATCGACCTCATCGACATCGCCAGCCCCAACGATACGCACAAGGAAATAGCCATAGCCGCCGCAGCCGCCGGCAAGATGGTGATGTGCGAAAAACCGCTGGGCCGCAACGCCGCCGAAAGCCGCGAAATGGTGCAGAGCGGTGGAGAAGGCCAAGGTCGCCAACATGGTCTGGTACAATTACCGCCGTGTGCCCGCCGTGACGCTCGCCAAGCAGTTCATTGATGAAGGCAAGCTCGGCAAGATATTCCATTATCGCGCCAAGTTCCTGCAGGACTGGACAATTTCAGCCGACCTGCCGCAGGGAGGCCAAGGCCTGTGGCGTCTTGATGTCAGCGTGGCGGGAAGCGGCGTCACCGGCGATCTGCTGGCGCATTGCATTGATACGGCCATGTGGCTCAACGGCGGCATCGACAAGGTTGTCGGCATGACCGAAACCTTCATCAAGGAACGCCATCACGCGCTCACCGGCAAGACCGAAAAGGTCGGCATTGATGATGCAAGCCTTTTCCTCGCCCGCTTCGACAATGGCTCGCTCGCCAACTTCGAGGCAACGCGTTATGCGCGCGGCCACAAGGCGCTCTACACGCTCGAAATCAACGGCGAGAAGGCATCCATCTGCTGGGACCTGCATGACCTTGCACCGCCTGCAATATTTCGACCACCGCGATGAGGGCCGCACGCGCGGCTGGCGCTCTATTCACATCACTGATGGCGATCATCCCTACATGGCGAAGTGGTGGGTGCCCGGATTGCAGATCGGCTACGAACACTCGTTCATTCATCAGGCGGCGGATTTCATCGAAGGTCTTGCATCAGGCACCGCCGCGAGCCCGACATTCAGGGATGCATTGGCAACCGATCTTGTCACCGATGCCGTGCTCAAGTCGGCGCGAACCGGTGCCTGGGAAAGCGCGAAAGCGTGATGCCCAAAAACTATGCTTTGCTGCAACGCAATGTTTTTTATCAGACAAATCGAGGAGCGATCGCTTGCAAGGTGCATTGAGTCAGGTAGTGTGTTGATGATAGAAAATCCGATACTTGGGGAGTTTTGAAGGCGTGACGGCAGAGTCCAGACCAGCGTTAAAATTGGATGGCGTGAGCAAGGCCTATGGCCCGGTTCGCGCCTTGGACAAATTGAGCTTCAGCGTACCCGAAGGCCGCTTCTTTGTTCTGTTCGGGCCAAGCTCCGTCGGCAAGACCACGACGCTGCGCACCATCGCCGGTCTTGTTCCGCCGGACTCAGGCAGTGTCGAGATTTTCGGCAAGGATATGACGTCAGCACCCATTGCTGGCCGCGGCGTCTCCATGGTGTTCCAATCCTTCGCGCTCTATCCCCACCTCACGGTGTTCGATAACCTTGCCTATCCGCTGCGTGAGGAGAAGGTTGCGCGCGCTGAAATCACCAAGCGGGTGAACGAGACCGCGACCATGCTCAAACTGGCCCACCGGCTGGAACGCAAGCCCAATACGCTATCTGGCGGCGAACAGCAGCGGGTCGCGCTTGGCCGTTCGCTTGTTCGCCGTCCGCGCATTTTGCTGCTCGACGAGCCGCTCACCAATCTTGATGCCAAGCTGCGGCACGACATGCGCGCCGAATTGAAGCGCCTGCACCGCCAGTTCGGATTGACCATCGTTTACGCAACGCCTGATGAACTCGAAGCCTTGTCGATGGGCGAGGAAATCGCCGTCATGCGTGATGGCGCAGTCGTTCAACTCGGCACGCCTGACGAACTCTATGACAATCCGGCCGACACTTATGTGGCGGGCAAGATTGGCTCGCCCCACATGAACATGGTCAATGCCGTCTTCAACAAGGACGGCAAGTCTCTGCAAACGCCATTCGGCGCCATCGTGGTGAACCGCAAGGTCAAGGCCGCTGGCGGCGAGAAGGTTTGCTGGGCATCCGCCCAAGCGACATTTCGCTCGGTGCTGCCACCAAGGCCACGCTGAGCTCGCGCGTTCACATGCTGGAGCCGCTGGGCGATGTCACCATCGTTTCGGTGGAGACGGCGGGAGAAACGCTGAGAGTCGTGCTGCCGGAATCCAGGGCCAGCGCCTTGAAGCCCGGCGACAAGGCAGGAATTACAATAGACCCAAAAAAGATCCACATCTTCCGTTCCGCGAGCGGCGAGGCTTTTGCCTGAGGCTTTCGGTAAGAAGGAACAAGGTCAACCCAAGGGAGGAAACCTAAATGACCGTTATGCAGAAGATAAGCGGATGGGCAACAGCCGCAGGCTTTGCCGCAACCCTGATGACAGGGGCAGCAACTCTTGCTTCCGCCGAAGAAGTGACGCTGACCATGGCTGTGCCGGATTGGCCGCCAACCCGCATCATGAAGAAGATGTTCGACGAGCAGTACAAATCGAAGTCTGGCAACACCGTGAAGCTCGAAGTCGACTTCATTCCGTGGCCGGATTTCTATACCCGCGTCAATGCCTCGCTGACATCTGGCGAACAGAAGTACAACTTCGCAGTTTCGGATTCGCAGTGGCTCGGCGCCTTCGTTGAAGGCGGTTACTTCCGCAAGGTCAACGACCTCATCGACGCCGATCCGGAATTGAAGAAGACAATGGAAGATATGCATCCGGCGCCGCTGAATGCCTATTCGACCTACCCGAACTCGACGCCGAACTATTACGGCTTCCCGCAGTTCCCGGACGTGCTGGTGAATTTCGCCCGTTCAGACATCCTCTGCAACGAGGAAGAGCAAAAGAACTTCCAGGCCAAGTACAGCAAGAAGCTGGCCTGCACCGGTGAAGAGCTGGATGCAATGACCTGGGACGACTTCAAGAACGTTGGCGAATTCTTCCAGCGCAAGAAGGGCGACATGCTCGCCGGCAAGCCTGCCGAAGATGATTTCTACGGCATCGCTTTCCAAGCTGGCAAAGGCTACGACTTCTCGTCGATGCAGATCAACGGTTTCATCTGGCAGATGGGCGGCGGCACCTGGGATGAAACCAAGCAGCCCAAAGGTCAGGCTGAAGGCGTGGTCAACTCGCCGGAAGCTATCGCTGCTCTCGACAAGTACCTGAGCTTTATCCAGTACATGCCGCCAGTCGCCAAGACCGGAACCATGGACATTTTCGTTTCGGACCAGTTGTTCCGCGAAGGCAAGGTGGCCATGAACATCGACTGGATCGGCTTGGGCGAAGCCTCGCTCGATCCGAAGACTTCGAAAGTCTCTGACAAGCTGGTCTTCGGCATGGCTCCCGGCACAATGGGCGCTGATGGCAAGATGGTTCGCTGGTCGAACATCGGCGGTCAGCCCTTCGTGCTGACGACCTGGACTACGCCAACCCAGCTCACCGAAGCCATGGGCTTTGTGAAGTGGTGGTTGTCGCCTGAAATCCAGCACCAGTTTGCTGCATCAGGTGGCCAGTCCGCCATGAAGTCGGTGTTCACCGATCCGAAGTATGTGACCTACCGTCCGTGGAACCGGGCCTGGGCTGCCTCGCTGGATTGGCAGAAGGACGTCTGGCACGTGCCGCAGTTCTTCGAGTTGCTCACCCAGCAGCAGGACCAGTTCGACCTTGCCATAACCGGCAAGCAGGACGCCAAGACCACGCTCGACAACGTAGCCAAGTTCCAGCAGGACCTGCTGAAGAACGCCGGCCTCATCGAGTAGCATGAAACCGGGGACGCGCGTAGAAGCGCGTCCCCCCTTTTTTTGATTGATGCCTGTACCCATGAGCACTGTCACACGGGATATTCCCGCTCCTCCACTTTTCACGCCAGATGCCAGCAACTGGAAGCTCGCGATCCTCGCCGGGCTCGTTGTATCTGTCATAGCCATGCTGGCCTTGCCGGCAATGATTTCATTCTGGGTAGTGGGCGCCATGGCTGCGCTTGTCGCCGCGGCCTTTGCCGTCAATGCCTATCGCCGCAAATACTATGGCGGCCTTCTTGTGGCGCCCGCCATCGCAGTTCTGTTCGTGATGAACATCTTCCCTCTGCTTTGGTCGCTCGGGCTTTCATTCTTTGCTTATCAGTCAAACCAGCAGTCCATCCGCTTTGTGGGGTTGAACAACTATATCAAGATTCTGACCAACGACCTGGCCGCTGCCGACAATTGGAAGGCGTTCATTAACACGGCGATGTTCGTCGTGCTGACGGTCGCAGCCCAGATGGTAATCGGCTTTCTCTTGGCGATGCTGTTCTCCAAGCAATTCCCCTTGCGGAAATACCTGCTCATCCTGGTGCTGACGCCAATGATGCTCTCAGTGGTCGCGTCAGGCGTGTTCTTCTCTTACTATTACGATCCGACCTTCGGCATCCTCAGCTATGTCATTGGCGAAATCACGGGTAATCAGTTCATTCTGATGGACAACAAGGTCGGCGCAGTATCAGGCATCGTGTTTGCTGACGCCTGGATGTGGTCTCCCTTCGTCATGCTTCTGGTGCTGGCAGGTCTCGTCTCGGTGCCAAAGTATTTGTATGAAGCCGCCGCCATTGACCGTGTCTCCGGTTGGCGTCAGTTCTGGAGCATTACGTTTCCCTATATTCGCGGTTTGCTCATGCTGGCGCTGCTGTTCCGCACCATCGAAGCTTTCAAACTGGCGGATCTCGTGATCCTGCTCACCAAGGGTGGCAATGACACGATGACCATTTCATACCATCTCATTCGCATTGCCAACGAGCAGAACAAGACAAGCGAAGGCGCTGCAATCTCCTATGTCATGCTTTTCATGGTGATCGTCCTGACCAATCTCTATCTCTATCTGGCCAACCGCCGCAGCCAGGGAACGTGATCATGGCTACTCTTGCTGAGAAACTTGGCTTCAAGAAAGCTTCTGGCGTCAGCGAAGCTGGCTGGGGACATACGCTCCTCGTGGCCGTCGTTTCGTTCATCTACTTTCTGCCTGTTTTGATGATCATCTTCACGGCCATCAAACCCGCTGACCAGGCCTTGTCTGTTCCTCCAACGCTTTCACCGACTTCGATTTTCGGCCTCATACCTGATAAATATGTATTCACGCCTACACTGGAAAACTTTGGCCAGGTATTTTCGCGTGTCATGACAGTTGGCGGACAGCCAGAGGCAACGGGTTTTGACAGGTTCTTCTTCAACTCGTTTTTCATTTCGTCTGTTTCCGTGCTTGTGGCGCTGGTCATTGGCACTCTCGCCGCTTATGGCTTCTCGCGCTATCCGCTGAAGGGCAATGATACTTATCTCTTCATCATTCTCACAACGCGCATGCTGCCTGCGATTGTTGTGATCATTCCAGTCATCCTTATGTTCCGTGCTGCTGGCCTGTCTGGCTCCTATCTTGGCATTATCCTGCTCTACACGGCATTCAACCTCGCCTTCACCATCTGGATGATGAAAAGTTTCTTTGACGAGCTTTCAACAGACGTCGAAGATGCTGCGCGGATCGACGGCTCATCCGAACCCAAGGTGTTCTGGAAAATCTGCCTTCCGCAGGTGGTTGCTGGCCTGGCGGCGACATTTGTGTTCGGTCTGATCCTCACTTGGAACGAGTTTCTGTTTGCGCTTCTGTTGACCGGCGTTGACACAAGAACGGTTCCTGTCGCCATGAACCAGGCTGTTTCTTCCGGAGGCCGCGGCACGGACTGGACCTTGCTTGCATCCATTGAAACCCTGTTCCTTATTCCTGTATTCCTCGTGACCTTCTTCCTGCAGGATCACTTGCTGCGCGGCGTGACCTTCGGAACGGTGAAGAAGTAGATGTCTACGATTGAAGTACAAAAAGTCACCAAAAGGTTTGGCGATTTTGTTGCCGTCAAGGATGTCGATCTCGCGGTCAAGGCAGGTGAGGTTGTGTGCCTCCTCGGTCCGTCAGGTTGCGGCAAGACGACAACGTTGCGGATGATTGCCGGACTGGAGCGCGTGACGTCTGGCGATGTCATCATCGCCGGACGCAACATGAACGAGTTGTCGCCTGAAAAGCGCGACATTGCCATGGTCTTCCAATTCTATGCGCTCTATCCGGCGCTCACGGTCGGCCAGAATATCGCCATGCCGCTGCACTACGAAAAGCTCGGCAAGGAAGAAACAGACAAGCGCGTCATGCGCGTGGCGAAAATCCTGCATTTGAACGATGTGCTGGACCGTATGCCGGGCCAGGTATCGGAAGGCGAGAAGCAGCGCATTGCGGTAGCCCGCGCCATCGTGCGTGATCCCAACTGCTTTCTGTTTGATGAGCCATTGTCCCGGCTTGATGTTGAACTGCGGCATTCCATGCGCGGCCAGATCAAGGAAGTGCTGTCAAATCTGTCCAAGGCAACGGTCATCGTGACGCATGACCAGCTTGAGGCGCTTACCATGGCGGACCGTATCGCCATCATGCGCGATGGGTTGATCGAGCAGATTGGCACTCCCCATGAAGTATTTGCCAAGCCTGCCAACGTGTTCGTGGCGAGCTTCATCGGTACGCCGCAGATGAATTTGATTGAAGCGGAGCTGAAGGGCTTCGCGAAGGGCAAAGCTACTATTGGCTTCGACAAGCAGAATGTGAGCTTTGGTGTTAATCCAGCGGTGCAAGGGCTGAAGCCCGGCAAGGTGACAGTCGGCATCCGCCCGCGTGCCTTTACAGTCGTTTCTTCCGACACCAAGGATACGATCGAAGCAGTTGCCGAATTGATCGAGCCGATGGGCGCCGAAACCCTTATTCATGCCCGCACCAAGACCGGCAACGATATCCGCGTTGTGGTGCCGCGTGACAGGCGGGTGAAGGCCGGAGAGAAGCTGCATCTGGTGCCCGACCCAGCCCAGACCCACGTTTTTGGTGATGACGGAAAGGCGGTGCGCGCATGAGCCTTGAACCGCAATCAGGAATGGGCAGGGTAGCAGCGCTGCGCATGGAGTATGCCATCATCGGCCTTGGCATTCTGGCGCTGGTCATGATTTTCCAGCCCTTCAGCCTCGCCATCTTCGGCATTGGCAGCGCGCTTGGTGGTGCTGGCCGGCCTCATCAACAATTTGCTGCCGCTGGCTCAACCACAAGTACCGTCACGCTCCGTGGTGACGATTGCCATGGTGGTGGCCATGATCTTCTGCATCGTGCTGCTGGTCTCGATTTTTGCGGCATACCTCTACGGAGCCTTCTTCCTCAAGCCGCCAGACCCCAATACAGTGACCGGCAAAGCCATGCTCAACGCCACGCCCTGGTACCTGCACAGCTTCACCTGGACTGTCGCAGCCGTGGCTGCTGGCCTCGCCATTTTCATCTACATAAGATCGCGCGCCGTAAAATAACGCCATGCGCTACGATGTTTCGGTCATCGGCCTCTACATACTTGACGTGCTGGGAAGGCCGGTCACCCGCATTCCGGATGGCGGCGGCGTCGATTTCATTGAAGAAATCAGGTTGACGGTTGCGGGCACTGCTGGCGGCACTGTCATCGACACGGCCAAACTTGGCTTGAAAAGCCTCGCCGTCGGCGCAGTGGGGGATGATGAGAAGGCCGATTGGGTGCTTCACACCATGCAGAAGCACGGCATCGACACCTCTGCCATGCAGCGGCTCAAGGGCGTGCCGACCTCCGCCACAATCTTGAATGTGCGGCCGAATGGAGACAGGCCGGCATTGCATGTGCGCGGCGCTTCGGACCATTTCGATGTGCCGCCTGCGATCTATGATCAGGTGTTCGACGCGCCCATCATTATGCTGGGTGGAACAGGCCTTCTCGCGCGGCTCGATGGCGAAGGTGGCCTGAGGCTTTTGAAAGAAGCCAAGCGCCGTGGGCGGACGACAGTATTCGACCTGATCGGTGCCACAGCCGAGACGGCGCGGATCGTTCTGCCGCTCTTGCCGTACATCAACTACTTCATGCCGTCGATTGAGGAAGCGCGCGCCATGTCAGGCGAAGCCAGCGCCTTGGATTGCGCCAGCTACTTTCTCGCAAAAGGGGCGCAATGCTGCATCTTCACGTTAGGCGCTGAGGGCGCATTCTACGCGCACAGTGATGGCACCCGCATTTCCCACTCCGCTTACGATGTTCAGGTTGTTGATACGACTGGCTGTGGCGACGCCTTCGATGCGGGCTTCATCACGGCACTTCATCACAAGATGGATGTGGATACTGCGCTGCGGTTTGCACAAGCCTCGGCCGGCCTCGTCGCCACTGGGCTGGGCTCCGATGCTGGCATCGTCTCCTTTGCCGATACGCTGGAGAAGATGAAATCCTGGAAGATGAAAGACCTAAACGGCGGTATAGCCACCGTCGATCAGCAGGTCCTGCCCATTCACCAGATCGGAAGCAGAAGACGCAAGGAACAGGATCATGTCGGCGACTTCTATCGGTTTGCCGAAGCGCGCTGCCGGAATCTTGGCCTTCATCGGGTCACCTTTTTCCGGCTTGCCCCATACAGTCTCGCCCATCGGCGTGAGGATGACGGTGGGGCAGACCGAGTTGATCTGGATGTTGTGTTTGGCCCACTCGATTGTCATCACCTTGGTCAGCATGTTGAGCCCGCCCTTGGAGGCGGAATAGGCGCCGTGCGCTTCCAGTGCGACAACGCCAGCCTGCGACGAAATGTTGATGATCTTGCCGGAGCCCCGCTTGATCATTTGCGGCGCCAGCGCCTGCGCCATCAGGAATGGCGCCCGCAGGTTGACCGCCATGGTCATGTCCCAATCGGCGATTGATGCCTTCAAAAGCGGGTCGAGCAGCGCGATGCCGGCATTGTTGACCAGAATGTCGATGTGGCCGAAGGCGGCAAGCGCCTGTTGCGCTGCCTTGGTGGGGCCATCGGTGGTTGCCATGTCTGCCGAAATCGCCACGCATTTCCGGCCCATGGCCTTCACCGCCGCTGCAACTTCCGCAAGCCCGCTGGCATCCCGGCCGACGGCGGCAATGTCCGCGCCCGCATCCGCCAACACCTTGCAGGTCTCAAAGCCAATGCCCTTGGTTGCGCCGGTGACCACGGCGGTCTTGCCGGCCAGCGAAAATCTTTTTGTCCATTCAGTCATTGTCTTGCTCCCTCAAGTCCGCAATCATTCCTGCTACAAGCCATGCAAGTCAACGGGAGTGCGCCATGCAGCGAATGAGCCACATCATCCATGTGAAGCCGGAGATCATTGCCGAATACAAGCGCATCCATGCTGCCGTCTGGCCGGAAATCCTCAAGGCCATCCACGACAGCAACATCCGCAACTATTCGATCTTCCTGAAGCAGCCGGAGAACCTGCTCATCGCCTATTGGGAATATGTGGGAACCGACTTCAGGGCCGACATGGAGAAGATCAGGCACGCGCCCCGCATGCAGGAATGGTGGGACATTACCGACCCCATGCAGGTGCCGCTGGACACGCGAAAGCCGGGCGAATGGTGGGCCAGCGCCGAGGAAGTGTTCCACACGGATTGAACTTTGGACTATTAACTTAAGAGTGATTGGTTGGTTCTCCCAGTGGTGTAGCCAACACCAACTGATACTGAATAGTCGCCGCATGCTGGAGAGTACTGGACATCTATGCTAACACCATAAGCGTTGCCTTGGTCCTCAGTCGTTGTTTCGGGCGGCGGTGCTTGCCACATGACATATCCGTCCACGTTTCGGCTGAGAGACAGTTGCGGAAAATTCAAAAATCCCATTTCCACCGATAACGCGCACTGTAAGGATCCCAATGCACCGCCTGGAATTCGGTCTACCATTGGCCCCTCCGGCAGAGTTCGATACCGATTGGAAGCAACAGCACCAAATTCACTATCACAAAGAATGGATGGCCGAATGCTAACCTAGATTTAGCAGACAATGCATTACGTTCTGTTCTTGGGCCGTAACTCCCCATGTGAATTCTAACACCGCTGTCTCGACTGAAATCCCAATTGTTCTTCCAATAAAAATATAAATCTCTTGCCATCTGCGTCAGAGAAAAAAGTAACGAAAGGAGAAGTAGTACCGCAATAACTTCAAGTGACAGTGTGTTGAACTCCGAGAGATGTTTAGACCTCATTGAACCCAACCTTTCCAAGGATTACGGCAATGTGGTGGATGGCACCCGCTGACGGCATCTGATGTGTCATGCCAGGTCCGTTTCGTGATCTAACAGAGGATTCGTCCACCATGAACACGATTACCACTATTGGCCTCGACATCGTAAAGAACAGTTTTGCCGATCATAGATTTGCTGCCGAACCGTCTGTCCATCACCAGCTTTGGGCCGATGCCCCAGACTTTCGGTTTGCCAGCGCTTGATAGTCTGGGTGGCCGGGTCAAGCTCGGCCAAGGAGAGTTGGGTCGATTTGTCATCCAGTACTCAAAGCACTATTTCCGCAGTTTCTTTTCCACCGTGGCGAAGGTCTTCTGGTAGACGTTCTGTTCGGTGCGGGGGATGAGCACCAGGTCATCCTGCGGGCTTGCATCCCAATCACCGAACCACATGCCGAAGGTCGAGTTGTTCGCCGTCACCGGCCACAGGCGCGGGCCGGAAACATAGTTGAGCCACGGAATTTCGCATTTGGTGATGCGGTAGGAGAAGGAGCGGGTGATATCGCAAAGATGCAGCAACTCCTCGTTCAGGTGGCCATCGCCGAAGTAGAAATCACGCACGCCGGAAACCTTGTCAGGCCGCGCCCGTTTCAGCATGTGCATTTTGGTGATTTCATCATGCCATTGGCCCATGCCAGCGAAATCGCGCATCACGCCCCACACCTTGTCAACCGGCGCCTTGATGGTGCGTGATGTCCACACTTTATGGGGTTGGCCGCCCTTCCACCGCACCGCACCTTCCGGCTTCTTTGGTTTCTTCGCGGCGATGATCTTGGCAAGGTTGGCCCAGTTGGCGGCAAACACTTCGCGCGAAATGATCTTCTCGTATTTGCCTTCATCCTCCGGCGCTTCATCGAAGTTCGCTTCCCACTCCGCGAAGGTCTGGTCCGTATGCGTCACAGGAAAGAGCCGCAAGGTGGCGATATAGTTCTTCACCGGAAACGCCGGCTTCTCGAAATTGTAGGTGAAGGTGTATCTGGCGTCATCCAGCGACAGCAAGCGCTCGCGGATATGCGCGCCATCCCTGGTATAGAAATTGCGCACGCATCCCACCACATCAGAGTCGAGTCCGCCCTCGATCTTCGATTTCGCAATTGGCGGGGCCCAGGAGGGCAGGCCGTTGAAATCGCGGACCAGGCTCCAAACGGTTTCAACCGGAGCCTTGAGAATGATGCTGGCATAGGCGCGCGCCATATTTGTCTTTCCCTAGAAAGTGATGCGCTTGAAGGCGCGCGTCTGTTCGGTCAGCGCGACTTCGACCGGCAGCCGCTCCATCGAGCTGGCGCCGTAGAAGCCGTGAATGCCCGGCGTGTTCTTGAGCACATAGGTGGCATCTGATGGAGACGAGATCGGCCCGCCGTGGCAGAGCACGATCACATCCTTCCTCACCTTCTTTGCGGCTTCGGCCCAGCCGGCAATGAGGGCAGGGCAATCCGCCAGCTTGAGCGCCGTTTCAGCGCCGATGGAACCGCCAGTCGTCAACCCCATATGGGCGACGATGATGTCTGCTCCCGCTTTGGTCATGGCCACGGCTTCATCCGCGTTGAACACATAGGGCGTGGTCAGCATGTCCTTGCCGCGCGCCTTGGCGATGAGGTCCACCTCAAGGCCATAGCTCATGCCGGTTTCTTCCAGGTTCTTGCGCAGCATGCCGTCGATCAGTCCAACCGTCGGGAAATTCTGGATGCCGGAAAAGCCCATCGACTTCAGTTCGTCCAGAAAATGGTCGGTGAGCATGAAAGGGTCCGTGCCGTTGACGCCAGCCAGCACTGGCGTTTTCTTCACCACCGGCAGCACTTCCTTCGCCATGTCCTTGACGATCTCGTTGGCGTTGCCATAGGCGAGAATGCCGGCGAGGGAGCCGCGCCCCGCCATGCGGTAGCGCCCCGAATTGTAGATGACGATGAGGTCTATGCCGCCTTCCTCCTCGCATTTGGCGGAAAGGCCGGTGCCAGCGCCGCCGCCGATGATCGGCTCCTTGCGCGCAATCATGCCGCGGAACTTTTCGAGCAATTGCTGTCGTTCAAATCGTGGCATGGAACCTCACTGGGAAATGTCGTGAAAAGCGTCAACCGCGGCAGCAGCGAACGCCGGGTCATTGATATGCATGTCGAGTTCGATGAGCTGCCGGTTCGGCGCTGCTTTCCAGCCACTGCGAATGGCAGAGAACAATGCCGCATCAGCCTTGGGATCATGAAACGGCTGGCCTGCCGCATCGATGGCGGAAACGCCTTTCAGTGGCAGCAGGAAACGCACCGGCCCACTCATGCGGTTCAGCCGTTCCACGATGAAGCGACCGATTTCCGTATTCTCCGTCGGCGTTGTGCGCATCAGCGTCACATGGGCATTGTGGACGTGAAAGAGCCGGTCCTTGTATTTCTCCGGCACCGTGTCGCGCGCGCCGAAGTTGACCATGTCGACAGCGCCGACCGAACCCACATAGGGAATGGGCCTGCGGATGAAGGCCCCGAACCGGTCTTCCGTGCAGGGCAGGATGCCGCCAAACAGATGGTCCGCCACTTCCGTCGTGGTGATGTCGAATGCCGCATCCAGAAAACCGGACTCCGCCAGTTTTTCAAAGCTCTGCCCGCCCGTGCCCGTGGCATGGAATACAAAGCATTCATGCGCCGGTTCAAGCTGTTGGCGAATGGCGGTGATGCAGGCGGTCGTCACGCCGAACATGGTGAGCCCCACGGGCCGCGCCGAAACCACAAACGGCGGATCGTTCAACGCCATGCCAGCGACAGCATGCGCCGCATTGCCAATCACCTTGCGGCTCACCGCATTGAGCCCCGCCACATCAACCACGGAATGCATCATGGCAATGTCAGTCGGTCCCACGAAGCCTGCCACATTGCCGGAAGCAAGCGTTGAAACCATGAGCTTGGGAACGCCGACAGGCAGCGCCCGCATGGCTTCAGTTACGATGGCCGTATTGCCGGAGCCGCCAAGCCCCAGCACAGCGCCAATATCCTTCTGCGCTACCAAATAGCGTGTGAGCGCTGTTGCCATCGCCGTCACCGCCTCGCCGCGGTCTGAAAGCCCGAGCACGGCGCCGGCCCCCTGCGGATGGCACGCTGCAACAACCGTTGCCGGTACATCGGCAAAGCCGCGTGCTGGCGTGGTTGAAACATCAACCAGCACGGCTGTTGCTCCGGTGCGGCGCACGCACTGGCAGGCAAAGCGCAGTTCTTCGCCTTTGGTATCGCAAGTGCCGATGACATAAACGCGCTTCAAGGGTTACTTTGCCTTGGCCCAGCCCTGCTTCATCTGCTTCAGACCGTCGCGATAGACGCCATCCTGGTCAGGGAAGAAGTCGCGCCACACGCGCGTTGCGGCGGCAAGCGCCGGCAACGCCCGTCCAAAGGCCTCGATGGTCAACCAGCCGTCATACTTGGCAGCCCTTAGCGCCTTGTAGGTTTCAGGCCACGGCACATGGCCCTTGCCCGGAGTGCCCCGGTCATTCTCAGAGATATGAACATGAATCATGTGCCGTTTGATGGTCTTGATCGCGGCGACCGGGTCCTTCTCCTCGATATTGGCATGGAAGGTGTCATACATGCCCTTGATCGCCGGATGATCCACCTCATCAAGATAGTCGGCGAGTTGCTCCATGGTATTGAGGAAATACACCTCGAAACGGTTGAGCGCTTCGAGCGACAGGCGAATGTTCGACTTCGCCGCATGGTCGCCGACCCGGCGGTGAAAATTGACGCCGCGCTGGCGCTCCTGCTTCGTCGGCCCATTGCCGCTGAAGTAGCCCAGTTCGGAATGCATGGGGCCGGCAAGGATAGGTGCACTGAGTGCCGTACAGCAGTCCACCACCCACTTGCCATATTCGACGGCGGCCTTCTGTTGGGCCTTGTCAGCAGACAGGGGATTCTTTCCAGCCGGAATGACGCTCACCACGGTGCGCTCCAGCCCCACCTTGTCGAGAAGGTCGCCAAGCCGCGCATAATCGTCGGGTGATCCTGCGAAAATGGGGATTTCCACCCCGTCATAGCCTGCGGCCTTGATGCGCTTGATGATGGGCGCGTGCTCCAGCGTCACATGCCCGGTCCACAGCAGCAGATTGAAGCCGAATTTCATGTTGTGTCTCCCAAGCCCACTGCGTATTTGTATGATAATCGCCGCATTGCGCAACCGGAATCCGGTGGACGGCGCACGGGAAAATTGGTTGAATTGCAAAATCCAGAGGAGATGCCAATGAACAAGCCCGTCTCGCCCACCCAGATGCAGTCTGCCGCCTTTTCGCGCATGCAGCAATTGATGTCGACGTCGCCCGTTCCCTCGATTTCGACCGAACTGCTGACCACGGCGGATGGTGAATTGAACCGCGAGTTGAGCAGCTTCCTGTTTGATCCGCCTTCCAATCCCAACCTGCTCAAGGGCAAGAAAATCGCCATCTGCTGCACCAATGGGGTGGAGGAGGTTGAAATCCTCGGGGCCCAGCGCTGGCTTACCGAGCATGGTGCAACTGTCCACGTCGTCTCGCCCCGCATTGGCGAGTTTCCTCCAACGCTCGGCCTGCGCTTTCCGCCCATCTGCGCAACCCATGTGCTGGCCATTCGCTTGATGGAGAATGCCGGTTGGCTGAAGATCGACACCTATATGGATGAGGCGAAAGTATCAGACTACGATGCGCTCATCCTGCCCGGCGGCGCCTGGAACCCGGATTCACTGCGCGCTGACAAACACGCGCAAGACTTCGTGCGCGACATGCATGCAGCCGGCAAGCCTACCTGCGCCATCTGCCACGGCCAGTGGGTGATGGTGAGCGCCAGGATACTCAAGGGCAAGCGCGCCACCGCCGTCTGGAACATCCAGATCGACCTGGAGAATGCCGGCGCAACGGTGCTGGATGAACCCTGCGTGGTTGACGGCAACCTCATTACCGCCCGCTTCCCCTACGACCTGCCGCGCATGGTGGACGCGTTGGTCAAGCAACTGGTGGCGTGAGCAGCAATCCCGTTAGAGGCCCCCTCAGTCCTTCGGACAGCTCCCCCAGCAAAGCTGAGGGAGCGCACTTTAGGCTTCCCAGTCCTTAGATAATCTATTCAAGCCGCGCTTCCCCCAGCTTGTTGGGGGAAGCTGCCCGAAGCGGCGAAGGGGGTCCCTTGGCAGCTAGTGCTGAACCCGCTCCATATACTGGGCGAGGTGCTTCACTTCGCCCAGCCACTCCGCCAGCAGTTTGGGGTCATGCGGTGCCGCATGCACGCCGGGCGCAAAGGAACCCTTGAGGGCTGACTCAATCGCGATTGACACTGGCACGGAGACGAGCCGCCCCATGGCGCTGCCGCGCTCATCGCCCCAGGCATCCATCGCCCAGGTCTCATGGAACACAGGCTTGCCATCCTTCTCCGCCTTGAGCGAGACAAACAGCACCACGCGGTCCGGCTCGCCCGGCGCATAGGCATTCTCTTTCAGGAACTCTGCCGCCATTTCGGCGAACCGCGCATCGCCCGATGGACCGCTCAGCGTTTCAATCTCGCGGAACACCGGCTCCCACGCCTTGGCCCAGCCATTGAGGCGGATGGTGCCACGCACGAAATCCTTCACCTTCCAGCTCTTGTCGAAGCGATAGTCCTCGATAAAGGGATAGCTGTCGCGGTTAGGGTAAACCTCGAAGCTTTCGGGCGTTGGCAGCGGCGCATCATAAGCGGTAATAGCGTTCCACGGGCGATCCACTTTCAGTTCGGCAAAATTACGAAGCGAACGCGAGGGTGAACGCAACGCCTTGAGCACGCCGACTGGCGCCCAGCTGAACTTGTAGCGAAACGGATTGGCGATCTTCGGCACGCCGCCGCAATACGAGGTGAAGCTCACAACATTGCCGGCGTCATAGGCTTTCGACGCGCGGTAACGTGCCACCAGATCATGCGCCATCAGATGGTCAATGCCGGGATCGAGCCCCACTTCATTGACCGATACAAGCTTCTTGGCTTTGAACTCGCCCTCGAGCGCCCGCATTTCCGGTGCGATGTAGGAGGAGGAAACGAAATGCGCGTTCTTCGCAAGGCAGGCCTTGGCAATCGCCACATGCTGGTCCGCGGGCAGCATGGAAACGGCCAGGTCTCCCGGTTGCAGGGCGGCGGTCAGCGCTTCAAGGGAATAGGGGCGAATGTCTTTGGTGAGATCGCCCACCACCTCGCGCGCTTTTTCAACTGTGCGGTTCCACACCACCACCTTGTTGCCGCGCTCCAGCAGCCGCCGCAAGCCGGGGCCGGATGATAGGCCGGTGCCGCACCAGTGAATTGTCATGATCTCGATTCCTTTCAAACAGTAGCGATGTGGCGGTCATACTCTGCCTTGGCCCGCGCCCATACGCCAGCATCAATCTGTCCCAGCGCCAGAAGTGTTGGCAACAGTTGCGCGGCATAATCTTCGCTGCTTTCCAGCGGCATGAGCGAAGGCAGATTGTCGATGGCCGTCACATCAAGCGGTGGATTGTCATGCACGCGGAGCGCAGGCGCCTCCCACTCGGTCACGTGGGTATAAACCTTGATGGGCGAATAGTCGGACGATCGGGTCGCAGGCGATATCGCCAATCACGGTAAGCTTGCGGGCCGCTGTCTTGGCGGATGCAGGAACAAACACCGGGCAACCCGGCCGCGCCAGAATGCAGTTGAGAAAAATCTCATGCTGCAAGGATTTCGGGGAACGGCCCGCCAGAGGCCGTTTCCGCCATGTCCCATTTAGTCACTGCAACGCCAAGCGCCGAACACAGGTCAGATGCGCCAGTGCCAACGCGCCCCAATGCGCCGATCACAATGGCGCGCGGGCGCTTCGTTCCAGCAAGTTCGCTTTCCAGGTCTGCAATCAATGCTGCCTTGTTGACATAGCGGGCTACCGGGCTGGCCAACTCGCCGCGCTGCTGTGCCGCCCAGCATTTGAGCGCAACGGCAGCCCCCGCGTAACCCGCCCAATAGCCAAAGGCGGCAACACGCCGTCCCTTCTCGTCAACCAGATATTCAAGGTCATAAAGCGTGCCACCACCCGCCTTGAAGCGCTTGAGCAACACGCGGCCCGCCGGTTGGCCCTTGTAGGCATGTCCGAACATGATGTGGCGATGGGGCAGTGGCGTGCCATCCTCCGGCAGTTCCTTGAGGCCGAAGATAATCGCATCAGCTGGCGCGCTCGGCCATGAGTTCTCAGGCGCAATGGCGCAGCCTGCCGCCTTGTAGCCATCAATCGGAATGGCGCGGACTGAGCTTTCCTCGATGGTGACGCGCAAGCCCCGCAGCCAGCAGTTTCGCAGCCCCTTCCGGCGTCAGCCCCACGCGCTCCTCATTGGCCCGCTGTTCCGCTCGAACCCACAGATGCGTCATGTTTTGTTTGGTCCCTGAAATTTTGCCGCACCGAACCACAGTTCAGCGCCATTCAGCAAGGCATGGCTGATTTGTTCAGCTCGTACCAGACTTCGCCTTCTTCGCCACCCGGAATGTCGCCGGCCCAATCGACTTGGACCGTGCGAACATAGGTCATGCCGATCTTCTCCATTACACGGCGTGAGGCACGGTTCGCCGCCATCGTGCAGGACACGATCTTGTCATACCTGGCGCTTTCAAATCCCCAGCTGACGAGAGCCGAAGCTCCTTCCGAAGCCAGCCCTTGGCCCCATGCCTCCCGGCGCAGGCGATATCCGAGCTCTGCTTCCGTAACGCTGCCTGGCCATAAGCAGAACCAGCCCACGAACGCGCCACTTGTTGAGCGCCGCGCCGTCCAGACATAGTCCTCTGTTCCTCGCGGCATGAGATACAGCGAGTCCGGATCGCTTTCTTCCCGGCGAACAACATGCCCGCCGTTCAGAAAGAGCATGACCTCCGGATCGAGCTCGAGGCCGATGAAGTCCTCGCGGTCAGCCGGAGAGCAGGGGCTGAGCGTCAGATTGTGTGTCTGGAGTACAGGAATTTTTGATCGTGCTTCCATCATTTCCGCATCTATGCTCTTCATTGGGTACGATATCCAGATGCGGGACCCAGAAATTCAAAGTGCCATACCTTGCTGATTTGCTTGTCTACCTGACGCTGTTTGCAACCGCCTTGCTGGCTGCAACAATTGTTCCCGCACAATCGGAAGCAGTCCTTGCAACCTTGCTGGTGGCCGGGCAGCAGCCCGTCTGGGCGCTGCTCGCCGTTGCCAGCGTCGGCAATGTGCTTGGCTCAACCATCAACTGGTTTATCGGACGCGGCATAGAAACATTCCGCCATGCCAGATGGTTTCCGGCCAGCGAAGCGCAGCTTGCACGCGCCCAAGCGTGGTACGCCCGCTACGGCAAATGGTCATTGCTCGCCAGCTGGGTGCCGATCATTGGCGATCCGCTGACGCTGGCAGCTGGCTTGATGCGTGAGCCGCTGCCAGTATTCCTCACACTCGTCTCCATCGCCAAAATCGGCCGCTATCTGGTGCTTGCGGCCATTGTCGCTGGCATTTGGGGGTAGACTTCACTGTGACACCCGGAAATCAAGAAACTACCATCGAGAGAATGTTGAAGCATGCCGTTCGGGTGAATGGTGTCTTCATTCCAGAAAGGGTAGATTGAATTTAGATTATGCCACTTTGTGCAGCCTCTCGTCGTGTGGAATCATGATGATACCTATTTGGTTGGATTGATTGGTTCAGGAACCGCAATCCACTATCGGGACAAGTACTTCCTTTTGTGTACTCGACACCAATTGGAAGTGCTGCGATGGTCCGACACTATGAAGATATCGGACTACTAAGACAAAGATGGTCAGAATTTTTGCACTGCGGGAGGGATTAGGCACTACAACGATAGTTTGAATGATGTCGACTTGCACGATCTAGTGGTTTTTGATTTTACGGAACCCTGCCAGCACAGACCGGAGCATGACCGAGCGATTCTTCAACTTTGATTCCGCACCGCCGAATGTCTTTTCGGACCAGGTCATTGGATTTGTCATTTCCGGATATCCTTCGAATGAACAAGACTACGGGATAAACGAGTCAGAGAAGGCGATTGGGCCTTCGTCAGGCTAAAGTTACATGTGCGTTGGCTCCCTATGAGGATCAATCCAAGGAGGATACAACCATTTTGAAGTTGGCACCGTTGGATGCCTCTTAAGTTTAACCCGGATGGCATGAGCGGCGGGTCTGCCTTTGTAATACAGATCCTAGATGGCATCCCCAATGCATACCTTGCCGGCTTAGTTGTGCGAGCTGGCTCTAATGCCTTCTACATATTGAGGGCTGGGTTCATTCGAAATTTTATCGACCTGTGGTTGGATACGGCTTAGGGTGAGAACTTTACGGCGACAGTTCACAAAATAGGAACAAATCAGATAGTTCAAACAGGCACTCACCCAACACCTGTCCTCACCCGCGTTTTACCATGGCCCAAGGCCGATTGGATTTCAGCGATGCTCCCGTATCAACGGGAACCTTGCGCTCGCGGAGTGGACACAAATGTAGAGTATGCCGCTTTATGGCATTTTCACCGTACGGTGTCAAGGAATATTTTCCGAGTCATGATTATTTCTCAAGATTGGCCAGCCGCAGCCGCATGGCGTTGCTGATGACGCTCACTGATGAGAGCGACATGGCCGCCGCCGCGATCATGGGTGACAACAGCAACCCGAACACCGGATAGAGAACGCCAGCTGCAATCGGCACGCCAGCCGCATTGTAGATGAAGGCGAAGAACAGGTTCTGCCGGATGTTGTTCATCGTTGCGCGAGACAGCGCTCGCGCCTTGACGATGCCGTTGAGGTCACCCTTGAGCAGCGTGATGCCCGCACTCTCCATCGCAACATCTGTGCCTGTGCCCATGGCAATGCCCACATCGGCAGCGGCAAGCGCCGGTGCATCATTCACGCCATCTCCCGCCATGGCGACAATGCGGCCTTGCGACTTGAGCCGTGTGACAATGGCGGCTTTCTGATCCGGCAGCACTTCCGCTTCGATCTCGGTAAGTCCAAGCTTGCGGGCAATCGCTTCCGCCGTCGTCCGGTTGTCGCCGGTGAGCATGACGATGCGAAGCCCGGCGGCCTTGAGGGCAGAAAGTGCTGCTGGCGTTGTGGCCTTGATGGCGTCCGCAATGGCGATGATGCCCGCAATCTTGCCGTTGACCGCCACGAAGATCACGGTTGCACCTTCGGCCCGTAGCTTTTCGGCCTCAGCCTCCAGCGCCTCTGTTGCAATCGACAGTTCGTTGAGGAACCTGGAATTGCCGATGGCGAGGCGCTTGCGCTCCACCATGCCGAGCGCACCCTTGCCGGTCGGTGAATCAAAGCCCATGACGCGCGCCAGCGTCAGGCCACGCTCCTTTGCTGCCGTAACCATGGCCGCCGCTAGCGGATGTTCGCTCGCCTGTTCAACACTGGCTGCAAGCCGCAGCAGTTCCCGTTCCTCCAGCCCGTCAACGGTCTTGATAGCGATGACAGAGGGTTTGCCTTCAGTAAGCGTGCCGGTCTTGTCGAGCACGATGGTATCAACCTTCTCCATCCGCTCCAGCGCCTCGGCATTTTTGATCAGCACGCCTTCCTGCGCGCCGCGCCCCACACCCACCATGATCGACATCGGCGTGGCAAGGCCCAGCGCACAGGGGCAGGCAATGATCAGCACGGCGACTGCCGCTACCAGCGCGTAGCTGTAGCGCGGCTCCGGTCCCCAAATAGACCATGCGGCAAAGGCAGCAATGGCTGCGGCAATGACGAGCGGCACGAACCAACCGGAAACCTGGTCGGCCAGCCGTTGGATAGGTGCGCGGCTGCGTTGGGCATCCGCCACCATCTGCACGATGCGCGCCAGCATGGTATCGCGCCCAACCTTCTCTGCCCGCATGATGAAGCTGCCGGAACTGTTGAGCGTGCCGCCGATGACTTTCGAACCCGGCTCCTTGCTGACAGGCAGCGACTCCCCCGTCACCATCGACTCGTCAATGGAAACATGGCCCTCCGTCACTTCGCCGTCGACCGGTACTTTCTCGCCGGGACGAACGCGCAAGGCATCGCCAACCGCGATATGCTCGATATCGACGTCCTCATCACTGCCATCCGCAACAACGCGCCGCGCCGTCTTGGGCGCAAGGCCGAGCAGGGCGCGAATGGCGCCTGAAGTTTTGTCGCGAGCCCTGAGTTCCAGAACTTGTCCAAGCAGCACAAGCACGGTGATGACGGCGGCGGCCTCGAAGTAAACCGCCACAGAACCATCGGCCTGCCGGAAAGCCGCCGGAAACAACTGCGGCGCCAGCGTGGCGATGATGCTGTAGAGGAAGGCAACGCCAGTTCCCATGGCGATCAGCGTGAACATGTTGAGGTGGCGAGTAACCAGCGATTGCCAGCCACGCACGAAGAACGGCCAACCCGCCCACAACACAACTGGCGTTGCGAGAACAAGCTGAACCCAGTTGGAAATCTGCATGTCGTGGATCAGGTGCGGCCGATGAAGATGTCCGCCCATTTCAATCACAAAGACAGGCAAGGTCAGAACGAGGCCAACCCAGAAGCGCCGCGTCATGTCGATGAGCTCGTGATTTGGGCCTGCGTCGGCGGAAGCCACGAGCGGTTCCAGCGCCATGCCGCAGATAGGGCAGGAGCCCGGGCCGATCTGCCTGATCTCGGGATGCATGGGGCAGGTGTATTCCGCGCCAGCAGGCACATCCGCTCGCCGCCTTGGCCTTTGCGGCGGGGTCAAGATACTTCGCCGGATTGGCGATGAACTTTGTCCGGCAGGAAGGTCCGCAGAAATAATAGGTTATCGCCGCCATGGTCGGCTTTCAGCGTCGACGTTGCAGGATCAACGCTCATGCCGCAGACGGGATCAATCGCCAACTGGCCGGTCACCGGGGCCGATGCGTGATGGTGCGAGTGATCAGTCATCTGTTCTGCACGTCCTTTTGGCCAATGTGGTTGCCTCCAACCTATCTGCAAGAGGGCGTTTCAGCAAACCAGCAATGCGATTTGTCATGTGGACTAGAGTTGCTCACGGCAGGTCCTTCAACATGAATGCTGTATCGTCCTCGCAAATTGGCGTCGTTCACTCGTCGAAAGTCGAGTGACGCATAGAAACGTTGTGCCTTCAAATTGCGCGGGTTGACTTGCAGGTGAATTCCACCAGCGCCTGCAGCAGCAAGGGTTAACATCAAGTGCTGCATCGCCTTGCGTCCCACTCCCTTGCCGCGCGCCCGTGGCAACATGTCGATGTGCGCTTGTGCAGGATAGGGATGTAGTATGGGCGGAAAGGTTAGGCGCGGATGGTGAATCTCGTGCCGCAGCCAGTCGCTTCCCCGCCACTGCTTTCGTTCATGGCCGGGATCGCTCACCAGGCCGCGCCAGCGCGGCAGCCATTCAGTTTCCATCCTTCGGTAGAAGCGTGCGGTATCCGGCGTGCCCAGCAGATAGCCGCAAACGCCCTCATCGTCGGCAATCACGAATGCGAAGTCGCGGCTCCAAAACCTGAAACGGAACAGCGAACATCGCGCCGAGCAATCTTGGATCATCTTCAATCGTGCTTGCGTCCTCACCAGCATTGCCGGTTTTGAGGCACACCATGCTCAGCGCATCATGGTCGAAAGCCGCAGCCTGCCGCAGAAAGAAACTGTGTCCGAGATCAAGTCGCACTGCGGCTCAACGCATGACGAACGGATCGCTGATCGGATCGTCGGAGGTGCGAAGCCAGACGGCTTTCGTCCGCGTGTAATCCAGGATCGACTCGGCCCCGCCTTCGCGGCCAAAACCGGAAAGGCCAAAGCCGCCGAATGGCGCCATTGGCGAAATGGCGCGGTAGGTGTTGATCCACACCACACCGGCGCGGATGGCAGCTGCCATACGGTGCGCGCGTGAAACATTCTGCGTGAAGACGCCGGATGCCAAACCGTACTTCGTGTCATTCGCCAGCCCTACAGCTTCTTCCTCTGTATCAAAGGTGAGGACGGAGAGCACAGGCCCGAACAACTCATGCACGACTGACGGGGTGGCAGTGCTCGAACAGTCCAGCACGGTCGGCAGGTAGTAATAGCCATTTGGAAAGCCGTCAGGCCGCTTGCCACCGGTGAGAAGTTTTGCGCCTGCTGCAATGCTCTCGGCGACGATCTTCTCGATCAGGTTACGCTGCCGTTCAGTGCCGAGCGGGCCGACTTGCGTTTCAGGGTCGGAAGGATCGCCGATACGGATGGCCTTCGCTTTTTCGACGATGCGCTGTAGCAGCGCCTCTTTGATGCCACGCTGCACGATGAGGCGTGAACCGGCAACGCAACTTTGCCCGGCTGCCGCGAAAATGCCGGCAACCACTGCATTGGCCGTGCTTTCCAGCCCAGCATCATCAAACACCACGACCGGCGATTTGCCGCCAAGTTCCAGCGTTGTATGCGCGAGATTGGCGGCGGAGTTGCGCACAATGTGCCGCGCCGTTTCCGGTCCGCCGGTAAAGGCGATGCGGGAGACCAGAGGATGCGAGGTGAGCGCCACGCCGCACTCTGCGCCGCGCCCGGTGATGACGTTAAGAACACCCGGAGGAAAGCCCACGCTGTCAAACACCCTTGCAAATTCAAGCAGTGGCCCGGGCGCATCCTCGGAGGCCTTGAGCACCACCGTGCAGCCTGCTGCAAGCGCCGGCCCGAGTTTGACGGCGGCAAGAAACAGTTGCGAATTCCACGGCACGATTGCTGCCACGACGCCAATGGGTTCACGCCGCAGCCACACTTCCATATCAGGTTTGTCGATGGGCAAATGCTGGCCGGCGGCCTTGTCTGCCAGGCCGCCGAAATAACGGAAATATTCGACGATGTAGGCGATCTGGCTTGCCGTCTCACGGATGATCTTGCCGGTGTCTGCTGTTTCGATAGCCGCAATGGCTGGCGTCTGTTCGGCCAGCGCATCCGCCAGCTTGAACAGCAATTTGCCGCGCTGCGTGGCGGTAAGCCCGCGCCAAGCCTTGTCATTGAAGGCGCGGTGCGCAGCCAGAACGGCCCGGTCCACATCAGCGGGGCTGGCATCCGGCATGCTGGCCCAAGGCTTGCCGGTGGCCGGGTTCAGGCTTTCGAACTGGCCTTCGCCATCCTCGAACTTGCCGCCGATATAGAGTTGGAACTTTTTCATGCGGCTATCGGAAGGCCGGGATGACATGGTCAATGAACCGGCGGAGTGATTGCTGCTTGCGCTCCGTCGTCATGCCTGAGTCAATCCACAGGCTGAACTCGTCGTAGCCAAGCGCCTCAAACGCCTTGAGGCGTTTGATTACGTGGTCTGGTGTTCCTGTCACAGTGTTCTTCAGCATGTCTGCGGCATTGTACTGCGGCATGGCCGCCATGTCAGCCTCGCTCAACTCCTGTATGAGGGCTTGTTTGATGGGCCGCTCGTTCTTGAACCAGGCGGCGAAATAGCAATAGAAGCGCCTCAGTTCTTCCGCCGCCTGCTGGCAATCGGCCGCGTCGGCCCCGACATAACCGTGCATCAGCAGCATGATCTTGGGCTTTGGCACTTGCAGGGTGCGCCTTGCAGGCATCAGTGAAGCGGCCCATGAGCACTTGCGCCTCGCCATCGCCCAGATGCAGAGGCGTCACCTGCACATTGCAGCCGTTGGATACGGCAAAATCGTGCGACATGGGATCGCGCGCCGCCACCCAGATTGGCGGATGCGGCTGTTGCAGGGGTTTGGGCGAGGAGGTTGTCGACGGAAATTTCCAGTGCTTGCCCTCCATGGCAAAGTCGCCAGCCCAGATGCCCTTGAGCGTGGGCACCATTTCGCGAAGATGCGAACCGGCAGTCATCGCATCCATGCCGCCAGCCAGCCGGTCATACTCAAAGCTGTAGGCGCCGCGCGCAATGCCGATGTCAAGCCTGCCGCCGCTGACAAGGTCGGTCATCGCCGCTTCGCCGGCAAGCTTCACCGGGTGCCAGAACGGCGCCACCACCGTGCCGGTGCCGAGCCGCACGTTTTTGGTGCGCCGCGCAAGGTCTGTAATGCTGATGAAGGGATTGGGGGCGATGGTGAAGTCCATGCCATGGTGTTCCCCGGTCCAGATCGCGTGAAAGCCGCCTGCATCCGCCATCTCGCACAGGTCAGTGAATTCGTGATAGAGTTCCGCGTGCGTCTGCTGCGGCGTGATGCGTTCCATATGCACAAAAAGCGAGAACTTCATCTGTTTCTCCTGCTACTCGCCGACATCGCGAACATCGCCCCGCACATGATCGCCCGAATAAATGCGGTAGCGGCCTTCAAGGCGCTCATTGCAATAGCGGCTCAACATCGTGCGCGTCGCGTAGTCATTGAATCTTTCCAGCGGCAGATCATCAAAAGGCAGCGTCACCGCCTGGCTGTTTCACCGTTGATGTCTGCATCGCCGCGATAATAGATGCACTGCGTTCTGTCCTCGGCATTTTCATAGACGGCATAGAGAAAACCCAGCTTCGCCTGTATGCGGTGCTTGTCCCAAGCGAAGACAGCAACCGTGAAGCGCTGCCAACCTCGCCGCTTCGGCCAACATGGGGCAATTCATAGCCGCCGTTGTCCGGTTGGAAAACCAGAAGCTTTGCCACTGCATTCCAGAATTGCGCCAACTTCGGTGCGGCCTGCCTGCGCTGCGGCGTTGATGGCGGATTGTTCAAGACCAAGCGCGAAATAGCCGCCCCGCCCATAGCCGAGGGGATTGCCATCGTTATGGGCGTAGCTGGTAACGCGTCCGACCAGAATAATGTGGTCGCCGGCATCGACAACGCTGTGGCGTTCGCAATCGAACCAGGCAACGGAACCGGAGATCAGCGGATTGCCCGATGCGCTCTCTGCGTAGCTCACTTCGGTAAACTTGTCCGGCCGCTTTGAGGCGAAAATGCCGGAAGCAGATTTCTGGCTTTCCGAGAGAATGTTCACGGCAAAAGTGGCGGTTTGCGAGAATACATCACAGCTGGCGGCAAACTTGCTGATGCAGACCAGCAGCAGCGGCGGATCAAGCGAAACCGAGGAAAAGGAATTGGCGGTAAAGCCGCGCAAGGCTCCATCGGTTTCACGCGTGGTGACGATGGTCACGCCCGTCATGAAGGTGCCGAAGGCGCGGCGCAGGTCGCGCGGGTCAATTTCCGAAACCTGCTCCTGCAGCAGTGAGCGGAGCGCTGCATTCACGGCATCCGCACTTGTGAGGTTCATCATGTGCCTCTCGCCTTCAAGCACAAGCACTTTGCCTTTGGGTGTTTCTCCCGCCATCGCCGCCGCCATCTCGGGCGAAGAGTTGGCATCAAGCGAGCCGGTCGCAAATAGCGCAGGCATGGTGAGTGCGCCAAGCTTGCCGGCGAAGGCCTCATCGCTCTCCGCGAAGATGCTGTAAGCGGTCGCATAACCTTGCGGGTCCGTCGAAGTCAGCCAGTCGCGCACTTCTACTGCAACGGGGGATTGACGGCCGGCAGGGCCAAACCAGCGTTCCAGCGGTTCATCGACATTGCCGACAGTGCCGGTTTTGCGCACGTCTGCCGCACGCTGCAACACCGCTGCGCGCTTGTCAGCCGGACGTTTGTATACCGAGTTAAGCACTGCCAGCCGCAATGTTCGCGCCGGGTGCGCTACGGCAAGACCAATGGCCACCAACCCACCCATCGAGTGGCCGATGATGTTGGCGTTGCTGATGCTGAGCTGGTCCAGCAGCGTGGCCACTTGCTGCACATAATTGTCAAGCGTCGCGCCTGGGGGTGGCAGCGCGCTTTCGCCGTGCCCGAGCAGATCAATGGCAATCACGCGGTGCGTTCTGGAAAGCTCCGCGATTTGCGGCTCCCATGCATCGGCATTGAGGCCGACACCATGGATGAAGACAATCGCTTCGCCACTGCCTTGCTCGCGGTAGGCGGTGCCACCGTAGTTTCGGCGGGGGTGGAGGCGGTACTTTACCTCTGAAGCTGGCGCATCAGGCATTGGTGTCGCCGAGTTCCTTGAGATCCTGGTAGCGGTCACCAATTCGGTGATGCGGCCGCCCGCCGATGGAGGCGCCTAGCGCCACGACGATTTCATCATGCGCCGGAGCATCGGGAATGGAGAATTGCAGGGTCAGGTAATGCGAGCGCATGCCCTCATCAAGCTTGTGCATGAGCGGAATCATGATCGGCGCATTGGCGGGCCCCCGCGTATTGGTGAAAGCAAGATAGCTCTTGGCGCCGACAGCCTTGCGGTAGTGGTTGCCGAAGCGCAGCGTGTGAATGAGCGCGGAGGCGTGTTCAATCTCGCCGGATGTGCCAACGACCGCCGCCTTGCCGTAGCCCTCGATTGCTTCGCCGGAACCTGCAAGTTCGAGCATCATCCCGGTCAGCATTTCGCCAAGCTGCGGGGCAATAGCAAGGATCTCCGGCTTCAGGTCTTCAACAAACTTGTCTGTCGCCCAGGGGTTGGTCAGCACAATGGCGGCGCCGAACAGGCGGAGTGGCTTTGCAGCCTGCTTGTGGCCCTCGATCAGCGTTGCCTCCGATACGCTGTAGGTCTTGCGGATGCGAAGCGTCATGACGGAGGTTCCTTCAGAATTGCTGGCTAGTAAGATCGTAAGATGGTATACAATGTGAGTCAAGCAGTTTGGATCAGTTGAGAATGGGACTATTCCGTTGAGCGCTACCGGGCTCGCCACACGGCAAAACAAATTGCGCATCGAGCAGCCGCCGCGCACGTTGCGCGAAATGGCGCTGGAGCGCATGCGCGCCGCCATCATCGAGTTTCATTTCAAGCCGGGCCAGCGCCTTGTTGAACGTGACTTGTGCGAACAGCTCGGAGTTAGCCGTTCCGTGGTGCGCGAGGTCATACGCCATCTCGAAGCGGAGGGGCTTGTCGTCACCGTGCCGCATCAGGGTCCGGTCGTTGCGAGAATTGACGGCGAAACGGCAGCACAGATTTATGAGCTGCGGGCGCTGCTGGAGGGAGCGGCCGCGCAGGCAGCAGCAACACAGGCAAGTGCTGCAGATATCAAATGCATGGCGGCAGCCCTTGCCGATATAGAAGCGGCCTATGGCCGTTTGGACTTCTCCGAAGTACTCACCGCTTCAAACCGGTTTTATGAGGCCATGTTCCTGTCGGCCGGCAAGCAGGTCGCCTGGGAAGTCGTGCAGCGCCTTAATGGCCGCATCAACTGGCTGCGATCGTTGACAGTTTCATCGGCCGGCAGGAAAGCGAGCGGGCCAAAGCAATTGCGACGCATCCTCACTGCCATCCGGGCGGGTGACGGGCCTGCTGCTACGGCAGCTATCAGCGAACATCTGGCAACGGCGAGCCGCATCGCGCAAAGCATGCTGGCCGTGCACACCAAGCAGACGTCCGGCGGAGGCATCGCTTCGAAATAATCCTGAAAAGAATGGCGCCCAGGGGTGGAATTGAACCACTGGCACGCGGGTTTTGAGTCCGTTAACTTAGATTTATACCATTGATATATCTTACATTTTAACAATTGATCGTCTGATGTAAAAGTAGATTTGTAGGAGTGAATCCGATCTGCAGTGCATTGCGGTCTTTACCTCGCCGCTTCAGCGATCCTGGCCTGCAGGCGAGACAGCTGATGGACGATGGTTGACGGTGGCGCACCGCTATTGACCTTGCCCTTTGTGATGGTAATCACCCGGCCTGCCGCACGGATGGTTTCGGGCCGGTGGGCAATAACCACGCGAGTCATCGACAAGCGGCTCAGGCCTGCGTTGACCGCCTGTTCACGTTCGACATCGAGATGACTGGTGGCTTCGTCGAGCAACAGCAGGCCCGGCATTGCATAAAGTGCGCGGGCCAGCAGCACGCGCTGCTTTTGTCCACCCGACAGCACAGTTCCCATGTCGCCGATCAGGCTGCCATAGGCCATCGGCAGGGCCTCGATATCGGCATGCACCGCAGCCAATTTGGCGCAGGCTTCTATAAGCTCACGGTTCGGCTGGTCATTGAAGAAGCTGATGTTGTCGGCGATCGAGCCAGCAAAAAGTTGGTCGTCCTGCATGACGACGCCGATGCGTGCGCGGTGCCGTTCGAGCCCCGTCCGCTTCAGCGTCTCGCCGTTTACCAGAATTTCGCCGCGGCTGGGTTCAAGCAATCCGCACAACAACTTGAGCAGGGTCGATTTTCCACCGCCGGACGGACCGCAGATGGCGACCGATTCACCGGCGGCGATCTTGAGGTTGATGTCTTGCAGTACCCACGGCTCCTGCTCGCTGTATCTGTAGCTCACGCCACGCAGTTCGATGGCGAGCGGCCGGCGATCAGTTTCACCTAGCGGCGTGGGTACGTCCCGCCTCTCGGGCTCGGTGAGCGCAATGTCGGCCAGCCGCTCCGCATGCAGCCGCAGCATTGTGAGATCGACCGTCTTGTTGATAAGTTCGCTGATGCGCCCGAGGAACTGGTCCTTGTAGGCGAGGAAGGCGATGAGCAAGCCGACCGAGAACTGGCCGTCAAGCACCCGGTTTGCGCCGAGCCAGACGAGCAAAATGGTGAGCAGCCCGAACAGCAGCGAGTTGACGGTGCGGAACAGCAGGCTCAACTTGTCGGCCGTCAGTTGCCGGTTGACCGTCTCGACCAGCAGGTTGAGCCAGTGAAGCCGCCGCTGCTCTTGTCCATTGAACAGCTTGACGGTGCGGATAGCCCGCATGGACTCAAGGAAATGACTGTCGCGCCGCGCGCCCCACACAATGGCCTCGTTGGAAGCGACGCGCAGCGGCGTGTAGGTGGCCCAGCGCAGCAGTGCATAGAGCAACGCGCCTACCAGCACGAGCAGAGCAAGGTCTGGCGCGAAGTACAGCATGAACGCGAAGGTGAGTATCGCCAGCAACCCGTCAAGCACGACTTCCACAAGCTCCTGCGTGATGGCTTTCAGGATGGTGTCCTGCGATCCGAAGCGCGACATCACGTCGCCGAGGTAGCGGGCCTCGAAATAGGACGTCGGCAGGTGGATGAGGTGGGAAAACAGGTTTGCCCGCGCCTGCACCTTGAGGCTGGCGCCGAGCCCCATCAGCATCCAGCCGCGCGCCGTGTTAATGGCGGTACGCAGTATCAGCAGCACCGTGAAGCCGAGCGCCAGCGTCAGCAGCAGATCACGGTCGGAGCTGACAAGCGCCTGGTCGACGACAAGCCCCAGGAATAGCGGGCTGATCATGGCGAACACTTCGATGGCCAGCGCCAGTCCGAACAGTTTTGTCAGCGCCTGCTTCAGGCCGATAATGTGACCGAGCAGTTGCGATGCCTTGACGCGAGGAGCCGGCGCTGCCTGCTCGAATCCGCTGGTCGGCGTCAGCTCCAGAGCGACGCCGGAGAAATGCCGGGAGAGGGTCTCGAATGAAATCCAGCGCGCGCCTTGCGCCGGATCGTGGATGAGCGCCCGGGTGCGTTCGACCGCCGCAAGTACCACGAAATGATTGAGGTCCCAATGCAGGATGCAAGGGGTGCGCAGCTGCCCCAACTCCTCCAGCTCGAGCCGCAGGGGCCGGCTGGCGAAGCCGATTTGGTCGGCGACGTGGATTACGTCCCGAAGTGTCGCGCCCTTCAGCGACATGCCGTAGCTGCGCCGTAACTGTTGCAGGTCGGTGCGGCGGTTGTGGTATTGCGCTACCATGGCAAGGCAGGCAAGCCCGCACTCTGCGGCCTCCGTCTGCAACACCATGGGTGCCTTGCGCGACCACCCCATCCCCAGGTTCAGGGAAGCCATCATGATTGCGCCTTGCCCTTCAGTGTATACAGCGGATCAAGAATCCAACCGAACAGGCTGCGTGTTTCGACAATGACATCGGCTTCGATCTGCATGCCGGCTTGCAGCGCCACCGGCTTGCCGTAGGCGACGGCATTCTGGCTGTCGAGATCGATTGTAACGCGGTAAAGCGGTTCGCTGGGTGTGGACTGATCCTTCAATTGTCCCGGCAATTCCGCCGGATCGACAGGCGAGCGCGAAACATTCGCCACCACGCCGCCATAAGTCCCGAAGCGCTGGTACGGGAATGGCTGGAGGCGGAGCGACACGCGTTGCCCGGCCTGGACGAAACCAATGGAGCGGCTGGCGCCGAACAGCTGCGCTTGCAGCGGCGAATCCGTCGGCACCAGGCTCATCAGCGACTTGGCGGGCGTGGCGTTGCCGCCGGTCTCAGTCAGGATTGCGGTTACGATACCGTCTTCCGGCGCAACAATGATTGTGCTGCGCCGCGCTTCCGCTTCCGCCAGTTCCTGCTCGAGTGCGGCAACGCTGCGATCCAACTCGGCAATTGCATTTGCCTGCAGCAGGGGCAGTTCGGCAAGCGATGTCCTTGCTTGCGATTTTTGGCTTTGCAGCGACGATTTTTCGCGCTCCAGGCTTGCAAGCCTTCCTGCCTGATCAAGGTGCTCCTGTTCGCTGCGCTGCAGCCGGGTGAGCGAAATCAGGTCGCGGGCATGCATATCCCGCTCCCGCAGCAGCGACTTCCTGCCGATCGCCAACCGGTCTCGCTGCAGCCTGACCTGTGAATCGAGATGCTCGAGCTGTGTGTCAATGGCGGCAATCTGCTGCTTGAGGTCGGCTTCCTTGGCGGAATGGAGCTTGCCCTGCGCGCGCTTGGCCTCGGCTGTGCTGTCGCGCCGCGCCGAGAGCCGCTTAATGATGCTTTCGGAGGTGGCGCCGATGGCCTCGCTCCGCACCTCTCCAGAGAGCGTCAGCAGCGCTTCGCCCTTGCGCACTGTCATGCCTTCACGGGCGTAGATTTCGGCAATGGTGCCGGCATGGGGCACATGAATGCGTACCAGACCCTGCTCCGGAATCAGCCAACCCTCGATCCGCGCCTTGCGCGCATAACTGCCGAGAAACAGCAGGAGAAGGAGGGCAACGGCGGCCAGTACGGCGCCCAGGCTGAACAGCGTCGAGGACAGCCGCGGCGCCAGCAGCACGGCCCCCATCCAGTGAGACTGCTGTTCATGCATGACTTCAGCGCGGAACAGCGGCGTAAGTTCGCTGCTCTCGCGCCGTGCCAGATCGCGGCCGTTCCCATTCTGACCGTTCGCCATTATTTCAGTCTGTGTCGGCAAAGTCACGCACCTGCTTGCTTTCCTTCACCTCGATCGAAACCTCGATGACGTTGACGGCGCGTTGCACGTTGAAAACGCGCCGGATGCGGGGGTCGAGAAAATCCTTCAGAAGCGGCGGACGCTTGGCGACGAAATAAAAGGCGGGGTCATCTGCGACAGCGCGCGCCGCAACCATGCGAAGCTCGTCGGCGCGCGTCACTGTCTGCACGACGCACGGTGCATGCGTGATGCCGAGGCTCCGCAACGCATAAGCGCGGTGGTGGCCATTGTGCAGGACGTAGCGATTTCCATACTGGATGAGCGACAGGAAATTCGAGCCATAGCCGACCGACAGCGCCAGCAACCCGCCGATGGTGCCGATCGTTTGGTGGCCGGGCGCCAGCGCCGGCGAGATAAGACTGCATTCCTGGAAGCGGAAATCGGTGGAAGGCGACCAGAACATGAAGCGCTTCGAGCCCAGCGCCCGCGATTGAACCTGCGCCTCTTCGCGCTCAAGCGGCTGGCAGAAGCGGAACAACGCTTCCGGCGTCGGAGCATGGCCGATCCGGGTCTGGATCGCTTCCTTGTGGCTCTCGCTGAGGTAGGGATGCGCGATCATCAACTTATCCAACTCGACCATGGCGAAACGCCAGGGCAGGCTGTCATGCGCGCGCTTGAAGCGCGGATCGGCCGCAACTTCCTCCGCCAGCGGCTTCAGTCGCCGGTCGAGCGGCCTGCACTCGGTGGTCTCCACCAGGCCCGCTTCGCTGACTTCGAGTTTACCGTAATAGTCGTTGGCCCACCGCCATTCGTCGACCAGTTCACTTGGCGCGCGTGCGCCGCCGCCTATCACCGACTCCTTGTAGAAATTGAGAAATGCCTGGAGCGGCGGCTGCCCTAGAAGCCACACCTCACGGCTATCAGGCAGGCTGCGCACTGCCGATGGTTCGATCTGGGTCCGTTTGTTCATGCTTGCTCCCGCCGACAACGGAGGAGACGGAGCAAGTTCCGTGCCAACGCTCTTTCGAGAAAAGGCGGCGAAAGCCCAGAAGCGAAAGGCCCCGCCGGAGAAAATCCGGCGAGGCCCTCAATACGAAAAGGCCAGGTGCGAGACCTGGCCTCAAGTTGTCAGCCGATTAGCAGGAACCCCGGCTGCCCGAACCGCCGCGCGATCCCGAACCGCCCCGGCTGCCACGGCTCTTCGAGCCCTTGCTCTTGGAACCCTTGCTCTTCGAGCCCTTGCTGCCGCCATGGCCGTGACCACCATGCTTGCCCTTGCCACCGGCGCCGTAAACGTTGCTCAGTTCTTCAATTTTGAGACCACGCATTTCACTTACTCCACTGTTTGGTTGTTGTGACACGCTCCCGTGGCCTCTCCGCGAGCATGCATGACAAACCTGTAACAGTTTGCTCAGCTTGGCAAGAGGTGAAAAGACTAATGTATGGTTAACGCAACCCGCTTATCGACAAGCATGGTTAATGCGGAACGGGCGACTTAGTCTGAGATGCTTGCTCGCAGTTCCGGCTCAGGCACATTGCTGCAGGAGTCGCATTTCAGCACATCGGCAACGGGCTCAATCTTGATGCGGGCGCGCGGCTTCGCCTTCGCTTGCGCAGCTGCGGGCTTCACGACGGCCGCTGCGGCGGGGCGCGCTTTCGGCTGCCGCCGCAGCGCCTCTGCCACCGCCGAATACTTGAGCGTTCCCGTCGCTTCGCTGACGGCGTAGGTTGCAATCACGTAGTCCCGCTCAGCTGTGATCTGCGCGATCGCCGCATCGTACAGTTCCCGTTCTCCATCGAGAACTTCGAAGTTGCTTCGCTCACCTACTTTGTAAGCCATGCGCAGACCTTCGAGCGCGATGCTTGCGGCTTTCATCTGAGCGCGGCCGGCTTTGATCCTCAGCCGTGCATCTACAAGACTGCTCCATGCGACAGTCACTTCGGCGTTGACGCGGTCAGCGGCGGCGCGGCTTTCGAGCTGCCGCTGCGAAGCGACATATTTCGCCTGGCGTGAGCGCGCCATGACTTCGCCGCCGCTGTAAATTGGAATGGTGAGTTGAGCGAATAACCCGGCCTGACGCTCGCTGGAAGCGCTTGAGCGCGCAACTGATGCCGATCCCACGACATCCAGCCTGGGCGCGAATTCGGATTCGACAATGCCGATCTGGAACGCCGACTCCGCTGCAGCGTGCTGGGCGGCAAGGATGGTGGGATGCTGCGCCAAGGCCATGACGACAGCCTTTTCCCTCGACGCGGGAAGCATTCCGCTCAATGGCGGCGGCGCTTCCACTCGG
Organism: uncultured Alphaproteobacteria bacterium; assembly: GCA_963814455.1. Classification (GTDB taxonomy): domain Bacteria; phylum Pseudomonadota; class Alphaproteobacteria; order Rhizobiales; family Aestuariivirgaceae; genus Aestuariivirga. The sequence continues at coordinate 89,640 of CAWFCR010000007.1, forward strand.
CCAGGCGGCATGCCCACAATGCGCTCGTATTCGGCGGCACTTTGTTCCACGGCTGCCTGCGCGCGGCTCTGTTCCGCCTCAGCCTCGGCAAGGCGCGCCTCCACCTCGGCGATGTCGCTGGCGACCGCATCGCCCAGATCGTGAAGCGACCTGACGAGTTTAAGCTGCTTGTGCAGGGCGGCGCGATAGCGTGTGCTCGATTGCAGAATGGCGCGGCTGGCAAAGGTCTGGACATAGGCTTTCACCGCAGCGAGCAGAATGGAATGTTCGGAATTACGCAGCGATTGCTGCGCTCCCTGGTTTTGAGCCTGCGCCTGGGCAACGGCATTGCGGGTGCGAAAACCGTCAAAAACCGGTTGTGTTGCCTGCAAGTTAAGCCCGTAGGACGTGCCGTCGTCATTTGCCGCCGTGCCCGGCCATTTCCTGCGATAGCCGGCTTCGCCGGTGGCGCGGATGCGGGGCTTATAACCGGCCTCCGCGCGCGGCAGGTTTTCTCCCACCGCAAGGGCGCTTTCGCGCGCCGCGCCGAGCGAAGGGTTGTTGCGGTAAGTGCTGGCCAATGCGTCCAACAGGGTTTCGGCTCGCGCATTGCCGGACAAGGCCATGAGGCCGACCGCGGAGAACAGCATGGCGAGAGCCAATGTGCGGACGGGATTGATCGGGAATGGGCGGCCGCCCGATGCCGGCCGGGCAAGGAGCATTTTGGTGGCCTCGAAAGTCATGGAATGCGCTGGCCGTTAGGGCGAAGCGCTGGCGAACCACATGCCAGTCGTCCAGCCAAAAGTGTTCCAGCTTTCCTCATAGTGTCCACCAAACATTCAACAAACTAACCGCCGCGCAATAATGATGCAGCCGCAGTTAGACTAGTTGGACATGGTTAATGGCAGGTGAACTGTCCGCCCTGCGGCCGGCTTTGAACCAGCGCGCGGCTAGGCCGGATTGGTTACGCGCCATGGCAATCGCATTCAGCGAATAGACTGCAGGCAGAGACTATCAAGTCAGGGGATGCTTGGCGAGGTGGCGAGGGAGGCTTAGGTGTATCTATCTGCCAGCCGGTATGACCTTGCTTTGCGTGAGGGGTTTTGCACTTCAAGGAACCCATTCGAAACCCATGTCCGGCAGAGCGCCACCACAGTCCGATGGCTGAGTTTCAGATGCTTCGCCATTTCTTCGCTGGTCGCGGAGCCTTGGCGATTGAACAGGGTGAGCAAGCGCCGCTGGCGGGGATCAAGTTCACGAAGCAGGTTCACCTTGGGTGTCGCTTGAGGAGAACCAAGTTTGAGCGCGGCTTTCGTGATCTTCCCGAAGGCGCTATCCATGCCTTCCGTGAAGTACGAGACGAACGAGGTGAGATCAGCGTCGGCACGGCCTTCGTAGTAGTTGTGGTGGCCAATAGAGAGTGCTTCGTAATAGGCTTTGAGGTTGGCAGCGTAATGCTCATCGAGCGAATAGATGCCCTCAAGCCCATAGCCAGCACGGCGGAGTATGAGGGTGGTGAGCAATCGTGCGGTGCGGCCATTGCCATCGAGATATGGATGGATGGTGGCGAACTGGTAGTGGACAAGTCCGGCAATGATGGGCGCGGGGAGTTTTCCCTCTTCAAGCGACTCATTCACCCATACAACCAATTCTCCCATGAGCGCCGGAACGTCCTTTGCTTCGGGCGGGAGGTACACGATCTTTCCGCTCCCACTGTCCCTGATGACGTTCTGCTGCGCCCGATAGGGAGACGCCTTCGCTTTTCCTGTCATCACGAGCGCATGAAGCTCTTGGATTTCCTTCTCTTTCAATGGAGACGGCAAATCGGCCAATGCCTCCATATGGGCAAAAGCCAAGTAATGGTTACGGACTTCCGTTTCATCACGCTCTCGTCCGGGGAACTTTGCTCCCTTGAGGACTTCCTTCACCTCCGGGAGAGTGAGCCGGTTGCCTTCGATCTGGGTGGAGAAGTGGGTACTCACGAGGGTAGCAGTCTCGCGGAGTGAAATAAGCAACTGGGGCTCAATAACCAGCCCAGACAATTCACGGCGCACCGCCTCGATCTGCATCAAGGCAGCGGCAATCTCGGGGGTGATCTGGAGCCGGGGCGTGAACATGATTCCACTATACCAAAACGCACATGAAATGTCAGTTATTGCGCTGATAAAATGCTGTTAAGTGGAGGT
>CAWFCR010000008.1:0-133329 GCA_963814455.1 uncultured Alphaproteobacteria bacterium
ATCTATGTGGCCGATGAAGTGCAATCCGGCTTCGGCCGCACCGGCCACCACATGTGGGGCTTCGAGGCGGATGGCGTTATCCCCGACATCGTCGTCATGGCCAAGGGCATAGGCAACGGCTTTCCACTCGGCGCCGTCGTTTCACGAAAAGAGATTGCCGCACCGATGGCCGACAAGTTCATGTTCCACACCTATGGGGCCAATCCTACCAGCTGTGCGGCAGGACGCGCGGTGCTGCAGGTGATCCGCGAGGAGCGCACGCAGGCCAATGCGCTCAACGTTGGCACGGCATTGCTTGAGCGCTTGAAAGCCCTGCAACAGAAGCACAAGGCAATCGGCGATGTGCGCGGGCGCGGGCTGATGCTGGCCATTGAAATGGTGAAGGACCGCAAGACAAAGGAACCTGCACCGGAACTCACTGCCGCCGTGTTCGAGAACTGCAGGGAACAGGGCCTCATCTTGTCAAAATCCGGCCCGCACCGTTCGGTGCTGCGCATGGTGCCGCCGATGTGCCTGACCATGGCCGACATCGAAAAGGCAGCAGACGGGCTGGACCGCGCTTTCAGCGAGTTGCGGTGATGGCGCATCCAATCATCGCGCTGTGGTCGCACCCGCGCTCCATGTCCACGGCATTCGAGCGCACCATGCGGGCGCGCGGCGACCTCACCTGCCTGCATGAACCTTTCATGTATGACTACTACATCAACCGCGCCAAGCGGCAGATGCCGCACTTCGAAGCCAAGCCCGATCACCCTCAGACTTATGAAGCGATCCGCGACTCCATTCTCGCCAAGGCGGAAGCTGGACCGGTGTTCTTCAAGGACATGAGCTATTATGTGATGCCGCAGCTGTTTGACGATCCTGATTTCGTCAAGCGCGTCACCCACAGCTTTCTGGTGCGAGAGCCGCTGGCTTCCATCGTCTCCTATGCGAAGCTTGATCCGGAGGTGACGATCGAAGAAATCGGCATCGAAGCACAATGGCAGCATGTGGAACGGCTGCTGGCCAGCGGCGGCAAGCCGGTTGTCGTGCAAAGCGAGAAGATCCAGGCCGATCCCATAGGCCAGATGCAGCGCTACTGGCAGGCTGTCGGCCTTGATGACAAGCCTTCTGCGCTTGACTGGGGAGACAAGCCTCCTGAGGACTGGCAACAGGTTTCCGGCTGGCATCAGGATGTGATGGCGAGTTCGACCATTCGCCCGCGCGATGCGGCGGCCGAGCAGAAGACGCGTGAAGAATTCTCAACGTTGCAAGCAACAATGCCGCATTTGCAATCCTATCTCGACCATCACGCGGCGTTTCACCGGCGGCTGGCGGAAATGGCCCTCTGACGGCTTACGCTTTGGCCTTGCGCATTGGGCAAAGCTGGCCCTTATTGACAGATGCGGTGGGTGGCAGGTTTGGCAACGCTTCCCGAGTCACTGAATGGCAGGCCTTACGAAAGCATGAGTTTCACCCAACCTTTCGTCGATACCTCGCCCAAGACCTGGGATGAGACGAAGACAACCACGTGCTACATGTGCGCCTGCCGCTGCGGCATCAAGGTCTATCTCAAGGATGGCACCGTCACCTACATCGAGGGCAACCGCGATCATCCGGTCAACAAGGGCATTATCTGCGGCAAGGGTGCTGCGGGCATCAAGCAGCATTACTCGCCTGCGCGATTGTCCAACCCTCTGATCCGGGTTGGCGAGCGCGGCTCCGGCGAGTTCCGCGAGATAGACTGGGAAGAGGCGCTGCGCACGGCCACACTGTGGCTATCGCAAGCGCGCAACAGCGATCCGCGCAAGCTGGCCTTCTTCACCGGGCGCGATCAGAGCCAAGGCCTCACCGCATGGTGGGCAACGCAATTCGGCACGCCCAATTATGCGGCGCATGGCGGCTTCTGCTCGGTCAATATGGCGGCTGCCGGGCTCTACACTTTTGGCGGCGCCTTCTGGGAATTCGGCGAACCGGACTGGAAGCATACCAAATACTTCCTGCTGTTCGGCGTGGCGGAGGACCATGGCTCCAACCCTATCAAGGCCGGACTCGGCAAGCTCAAGGCGCGCGGCGCCAAGGTCGTTTCGATCAACCCGATCCGCACTGGCTATTCCGCTGTTGCCGATGAGTGGGTAGGGATCAAGCCCGGCACAGACGGGCTGTTCGTCGGCGCGTTGATCCACGAACTTCTCACCGCACAAAAGATCGATGGCGAATATCTGCTGCGCTATACCAATTCGCCCTGGCTGGTGATTGAAAATCCCGGCGGCGCGGATGATGGGCTATTTGCCCGCAATGCGCAGAATTCGGCATTGGTCTGGGACAGCCATTCCGGCACGCCAATGCCTTGCCTCTCGCCCGATGCGGAGCCCAAGCTATTTGGGCGCTTCACGTTGCCTGATGGCCGCAAGGTGGTGACCAGCCTGACGCTGATTGCCGAACGCTATGCTTCAGATGAATGGTCTCCAGACGCCGTGACAGAACGTTGCGGCATCGAAGCATCGACCATTCGCCGCATTGCCGCAGAGCTGGCGCGTGTTGCCTTCGAGGAACAGATTGAGCTGGATGTTCCGTGGACGGATTATGCCGGACGCCAGCATGCCAAGATGGTGGGACGGCCCGTCTCCATGCATGCCATGCGCGGCATCTCCGCTCACTCCAACGGGTTCCAGACCTGCCGCGCCATTCACCTGTTGCAGATTTTGCTCGGCACCATAGATGTGCCGGGCGGCTTCCGCTACAAGGCGCCCTTCCCCAAGGCAGCACCTCCCGCCGTGCGGCCTGCCGGCAAGCCGGGCCAGATCAAACCCAACACGCCGCTCGCCGGGCCGCCGCTTGGCTTTGTTGCATCGCCGGAAGACTTGCTGGTGCATGAGGATGGCTCGCCGCAAAGAATCGACAAGGCCTTCAGCTGGGATGCGCCGCTTGCCGCGCACGGCATGATGCACATGGTGATCACCAACGCCGCCAAGAAGGACCCCTACGGCATCGACGTGCTGTTCATGTACATGGCCAACATGAGCTGGAACTCGGCCATGAATGTGCCGGACACGCTGAAGTACCTCACCGAGAAGGACGCGAAGCGGCGACTATGTGATCCCGAAGATCATCTATTCGGACGCCTATGCCTCCGAAATGGTGCAATACGCCGACCTCATACTGCCGGATACGACTTACCTTGAGCGCTGGGACTGCATTTCGCTGCTCGACAGGCCGATCTCGGAGGCTGATGGTCCGGCGGATGCCATTCGCCAGCCGGTGGTGGAGCCCGATCGCAATGTGCGACCGTTCCAAAGCGTGCTGCTTGATCTTGGCGCGAGGTTAGGCTTGCCCGGCATGACACGGGCTGATGGATCGCCGCGCTATCCCGGCGGGTACGAAGATTACATCGTCAACCACGAGCGCGCACCAGGACTTGGGCCGCTGGCGGGATTCCGTGGGGCGAAAGGGCAGTTGGCAGGCCGTGGCGCTCCCAACCCGGATCAGCTCAAACGCTATATCGACAATGGCTGTCACTGGTTTCAGGAACTGCCGGACACGATGAAGTATTTCCGGCATGTGAATTGGGCCTATCTCGATTGGGCGACATTCTTCGGCTTCATCGGCAAGCCGGAGCCTATTATCCACCAGCTCTATTGCGAGCCGCTGCAGAAGTTTCGCCTTGCGGCGCGCGGCCACGGCAAGGTGCTGCCGCCAGTGGAGAAGCGCGCGCGCATTGAGCACGGCTTTGACCCTATTCCCGTTCTGGTATGCACCCTTCGAAGGCGAGATGGTCGCCGAGAATTCCTATCCGCTGCATGCGGTGACGCAGCGGCCGATGGCGATGTACCATGCATGGGGATCGCAGAATGCGTGGCTGCGGCAAATCATCGGGCGCAACTCGCTCTACATGGCGCGCTCCACTGCCGCTGCGCGCGGCATTGCGGATGGCGACTGGGTTTCAGTCACATCGCACCACGGCAAGATCAAGTGCCAGGCAAAACTCATGGACGGCGTCAATCCCGATACGGTGTGGACATGGAACGCCATCGGCAAGCGCGGAGGCGCATGGGGCCTGCCTTCAAACTCCGATGAATCACAAAAGGGCTTCTTGCTCAACCATCTGATTTCCGAATTGCTGCCGGAACGTGAAGGCGGCTACCGCTATTCCAACAGTGACCCCATCACTGGCCAAGCCGCATGGTATGACCTCAAAGTGCAGATCGAAAAGGCTGCCGACCAGACCGCGCGGTCCGAACCGCAATTTCCTGCACTCAAGCGGTTGCGGAGCAAGGCATGACCTCGCTTCCTGACATGTCGCGCCCCGGGCAGAAGAAACTCGGCCTCGTCATTGATCTCGACACCTGCGTTGGTTGCCAGGCTTGCGTCACCTCCTGCAAGGAATGGAATGACCAAGGCTATTCCGCTCCACTCAATGATGTTGATCCCTACGGCGCTTCGGCAAGCGGGACATGGCTGAACCGGGTGCATGGTTATGAAGTGACCGAAGCAGGCCGTGACGACAGCCGCATCGTGCATTTTCCGCGCTCATGCCTGCATTGCGAGGAGCCTGCCTGCGTGACCGTGTGCCCGACGGGCGCTTCCTACAAGCGCGCAGGAGGACGGCATCGTCCTCGTCAATCCGGAAACCTGCATCGGCTGCAAGCTGTGTTCCTGGGCCTGCCCTTATGGCGCGCGCGAGTACGATGTGCAGCATGGCGTCATGAAGAAATGCACGCTGTGCGTGGACCGCATTTACAACGAGAATTTCGTGGAGGAAGACCGCGTGCCGGCTTGCGTGCGAGCTTGCCCAACGAGTGCGCGGCATTTCGGCGACCTTGGAGATCCATCATCGCAGGTGTCAAAACTCGTGGAGGCGCGCGGCGGCTACGACCTGCTGCCTGAAATGGGCTACAAGCCTGTCAACAAATACCTGCCACCACGCGCCAAGCGTGATGCCGTGACAATGCCGCAAGAAGCATTGCCGAAACCAGATGGTTCGACATTGGAGCGGCTGTTCGCATGGGCTGACAAGCTCCTGTCGAAGCCGGGGGCTGCTGCTGCCGGAAAGTCTGAAGATTATTCCGACCGGTTGGAAGGCTAGCGATGCATCCCGCCTACTCGGTCATCTTGTTCACGACCGCTTCCGGCGCGGGCTATGGCTTGCTGGCGCTGCTCGGGCTTGTCGGTTTCAATCACGGTGTCGCCTCAAGCCCGGCATTTGCCATTACGGCCATGGTCATCGCCCTCGGATTGATCACGGTCGGATTGCTATCATCGACGTTTCATCTCGGCCATCCGGAACGGGCCTGGCGGGCGTTGTCACAATGGCGCTCATCCTGGCTTTCGCGTGAAGGAGTTGCGGCAGTAGCTGCCTATGTGCCTGCCGTGCTGTTCGGTCTGTGCTGGTCCGGCATCATTAATTATCCGGAAGCTGTAGGCGTTCTGGGCTTCACTACTGCGGTCATGGCCATCGTCACCGTCATCTGCACCGGCAAGATCTACTCGACGCTGACGACGATTCGCGCTTGGAACCAACCACTCACTGTCCCGGTTTTTACTGTGTTCAGCCTGGCGACAGGTGCTTCTATACTGATGGCTATTGCCACGTTCTTCGGCCGCTTCCAGATTTTCCAGCTTATTCTCGCTGCCGTGACGCTCTTGCTGATTGCCATCCTCAAGTTCCTCTATTGGAGTGCGATCGACCGTGAGCCGCGGAGCCGCACCATGCAGGCAGCCACGGGACTTGGTCCCAAGGTAGGGCAATGGGAAGTGCCACACACGTCGGAGAACTACGTGCAGAAGGAAATGGGCTTCGTCGTTGCCCGCCGTCATGCTGGAAAGCTGCGCAACCTGTTTTACATATTGCTGTTGCTGACCGGCTTCATCTATCTCGGCTGCCTCGCCTCGCCATGGTTTTCGCTGCTGGCGGTGCCCACAATCATGCTCGCAGCGTGGGTGGAGCGCTGGCTGTTCTTCGCGCAGGGCGAGCATGTGGTTACCTTGTTCTATGGCAACCAGAACGCCTGACCGCGCTAAAGCTTGACCACTTCGCCGGTGCGAACGCTTTCGTCAGCAGCGAGCACGATGCGCAGCGAATTGATGGCTTCATCCACATGCTTGCTCATGTCGCGATCATGGATGATGGCATCAAGAAACAGCTGCTGCTCCCGGTTGCAGAGTTCCTGGTGGCCCGGCTCATCATCCATGCGGATGATCTCATCCGGCGTCACAAAGCCGCTTCCATCGGGCTTCAACGTGCCATGATGGATGCGCAGCGCACTTGTTCTGGTATGGCTGTCAACATCGGCAGACTCAGTTTTCGCTTCATCCATGGCAATCGAAACAGAGCCCTTGGGCCCGATCATATCCTTCACGAAGAAGGCGGTTTCACTCATCATGGGTCCCCAGCCAGCTTCGTACCAGCCCACTGATCCATCGTCGAAACTCACATGCAGATGTCCGTAGTTGTACATATGCGCATCAATCTCGCTGGTGAGTCGCGCGCCGACGGCATGCACGCGCAACGGTTTTGCGCCCGTTACCTGGCACATGACATCGACGTAGTGAACTCCGCAGTCAACAATTGGGCTGATTGAGTTCATCAGCTGCTTGTGCACTTGCCACTGAGCGCCCGAAGATTGCTGATTGAGATTCATGCGCATCACCAGCGGCTTGCCCAACGTGCGGCCAACCTCGACGAATTTCACCCATGAGGGATGAACGCGGAGAATATAGCCAATCACGATCTTGCGGTTTCGGCGCTTGGCGAGAGCCGCCAGTTCCTCCGCCTCGGCCACAGTCTCTGCAAGCGGCTTCTCAATGAAGACATGGCAATCTGCCTCAAGCGCTGCGCGGGCATAGTCTGCATGCGTATCCGGCCAGGTGTTGATGGACACGGCATCAGGCTTAAGCGCTGCGAGCGCCTTGGCAAAGTCATCAAACTGCGGAACGGATGGAAATTCACTTTGTATGTCGGCACGCGCGGCGATGCCGCGGCTGCACAGCCCGGCAATTTCAAACCCCTTGATCGAAGCATAGGCGCGTGCATGGCTCAGTCCCATGTTGCCCAAGCCCACCACCAATACTTTGATCTTCCTCATGTCCCGTCGACCCATGTTTTTTGAACGTTCAATCCGTCATCGAGATGCACCAGGCTTGCGCTGAAGCCGTGAGCGATCCGTCCGTAGCGCCCCTCGAGCCTCAGGAACTCCGCCGGAATGCGCGAGGCCATGGCCAATGCCGTTTCAAGCGGCACGCCGAGATGGTGAACGCAGTAACGCACGGCCTCATCCATCGTAAGATTTGATCCTGCTAGTGTTCCGTCCGCCAGCACCAAGCGGCCGTGCTTCACTTTCACCTTGCGGCCTTGCAGTGCGAATTCGTCGGGTCCGCCAGCCGCTGCCGGCATTGCGTCTGTTACCAGCATGAACCTGCCACCCGGCTTGGCTGCCAAGGCAATCTTCAAAGCTTCCGGGTGAACGTGATGACCGTCGGCGATAATGCCCACATAGGCTTCCGCGCTGGCAAGCGCTGCACCTACCATGCCGGGCTCACGCCCGCTCATCTGGCTCATGGCGTTGAACAGATGAGTGAAGGAGCGTGCGCCTACCGCGAGCGCCGTTGAGGCCTCCTCAAACGTCGCCTCCGAGTGCCCGAGGCTGACGAGTATGCCTCGTCGCGCCAGTTCTGCAATCATGGCGGGGGCAACCCGGTTGGGCGCCACCGTCAGCATGACCTTGCCGCAGTCCGCCGCGGCAAGCAGTTCGACATCGGCCAACGTCATTTCCCGGATGAAGGTTTCATCGTGGGCACCCTTGCGTGCGAGGTCGAGAAACGGGCCTTCGACGTGAATGCCCAGGATACTTGCCATGCCTTCGCCGCGCGCGGCTGCAACTGCGGCAATCGCCTGCTTCAGTATCTCCTCGCTATCGGTGATGACGGTCGGCAGCATTCCCGTTGTGCCAAACTGCCGATGAGAGTCCGCGATGCGGCGGACAGTATCGGTGCAGGGATTGTGGTTGAGGAGCGCGCCGCCTCCACCGTTCACTTGAACATCAATGAACCCAGGCGCCAGAATGCCGCCGCCAAGATTGAATTTCTCGGCGTGCCGGGGAATGCGACCCTCATCAACAACACTCTCCACCAGTCCATCCGCCAAGATGACTGCGCGGCCATCAAGCATCTGCTCGCCATCGAAGATCCGGCAACCGGTGAGTGCCAAGGAAGTCATGTTGTTTCAGTTACCTTCTTCAAATGCGCCGGCTTGTCCGGGATTGCGTCCAAGTGTCGCCGCTACGCGTTCAATGGCGAGGTAGGCCGTCTGTATGATGGAGATTGGCTCAAGCAGCGGATGTCCTGCGGCCGCAGTCGCAAGACCGGTGCTGCCTACTTCCACTAATTTAGCGCCGGTGCGACGCATGGAGGCGATGGCTTGCTGTGAAGTCTCCCGCGCTGCATCATCCGGCACATAGGCAAGAACTGGAAAGCCCTCATCCAACAGTTCCAGTGGCCCATGCATGACCTCCGCCAGAGAATAGGCTTCGGCATGGATGGCGCAGGTTTCCTTGAGCTTGAGCGCTGTCTCGGCGGCGATCGGGAAGGCCGGGCCTCTCCCCAGTACATAAAGTGACTCGGCTTGCAGGCATAACTTCTCGACATCGGGCCAGCGAATTGCGGTCGCCTTCCGCAGGCAATCCGGCAGGCGCTTGATCGCTTCGCGCATGGCGTCATCATTGCGCCATTCAGCCACGACCGCTGCAGATGCTGCAAGAGATGTGATGAAAGATTTGGTAGCAGCAACGGAAAGCTCCGGGCCCGCCATCAGAGGAAGCGCAATGTCGGCACTCTGCGCTACCGGGGAATCTTCCGCGTTGACCATTGCAACGGTGAGTGCGCCCGCCTTGCGCGCCGCTTCCTGCAAACTCACGATGTCCGGACTTTTGCCCGACTGTGAAATGGTGACGCAGAGGGCGTTACGCGCTTTGAGTTCCGCGCCATAGACCGAGACAACCGAGGCCCCGACAGAAGCAACGGGAATGCCCATGGCGATCTCGACCAGGTATTTGAGGTAGGAGGCTGCATGGTCGGAACTGCCGCGCGCCGAGGTCAGCACGAAGGGGCATTGGCGCGAGCGGAGCTGACGGCCAAGGTTGGCGAGCGTAACGGCATTCCGATCCAGAAAGCGCTGGACGCTTTCGGGTGCTTCACGGGCTTCCATTTCCATGTGGCTCATGCGTCAGCCGTTCCTGCGAGCTTTAGCTCCGCCACAAAGTCATAAGAGTCGCCGCGATAGTGGGAGCGCGTGTACTCAACCACGCTGCCATCGGCGAGATAAGAGAGACGCTCGATGAACAGCGCCGGGCTGCCTTCCGGGAGATGCAGCCAGCGCGCTTCCCTCCGCCCGAGACCAATCGCATGCAGGCGCTGCAACGCGCGCACCGGCATGAAGCCGCGCTCGCCAAGCGCTGAATAAAGTGAGTCCTCTACCACGGCGGGCTCCGGCAGGAAACGAGCGGGGATGACGGCGAGCTCAACAGCCAGCGGTGCGCCGCCCGCCCGGCGCAAGCGGTGAAAGCGGGAAACTTGCTCGCTGGGCGAAATCGAAAGCTTCAGCGCCTCATCCGGCGAAGGCGGGCCGCTGTTGCGGTCAATCCATTCGGCAACCGTCTGCAATCCGCGCGAGCGCATGTCCTCGGTAAAGCTTGTCAGCCGTGATAGCGGCTGCTCAATGCGCCGCTGTTCATTGCCTACATAGGTTCCTGAGCCGCGCTTCTGCACCAGAACGCCTTCGGCCACCAGTTCCACAAATGCTTTGCGCACGGTGACGCGCGACACGTCAAGGCTGACAGCCACATCCCTTTCGCTTGGCACTGCATCGCCGAGCTGGAGCTCACCTTTGTCGATGGCCTCTGCCACCAGCTTCTTGATGCGCGCATAGAGCGGCGCACTTTCATTGCTTGTCAGCCGCGCTGGATCGAATACCGGATGAGCGACGATCATGCCCAGTCCTCCGGCAGACCCTGGGCCCTGCGCGCCATCATGATGGCGCCGTCCATGGCGTCTGCCTTCGGGAACACCAACACCGATTTGATATCGGCATCAAGGTAAGGCGGATAAACAGTGGACAGTCCGCCCAGCAGGCAGAGTTGCCGAACGCCTCTCGCCAGCAGGGCGCGGCCAAGAGTTGAAATCGCCGCCGCCCCTTCGATGACGATGGTCATCGCCTGCACATCGCCCGTTGACGCCAACTGAAATACGATCGGTGCGAATTGGGCATAGTCCTTGGGCCGGGCCTGCTCCGACCAGCGCGAAATTTCGAACCTGTTGGAGCCGACAATCTTCAACACCTCTTCAATGAGCGGCGTCGGCTGCAGCAATCCATCGACTGCAAGCGCTGCGCGCCGTACAGCATGGTGGCCAACCCAGGCGCCAGAGCCATGATCGCCGAGCGCAAAGCCCCAACCGCCTACCATGTGGCGTTGGCCAGACACGAGCCCAAATCCGATGGAACCCGTCCCCGCAATCACAATGCCGCCATCGCCCCCGCGAAATGCTCCCATGCAGGCGATATAGGCATCGTTATCCGCCGCAACCGATGCAAACGGCAGGTTGGCTTGCTGCAATCGTTCAGCACCGACAGAGGTGACGATCCCGGCAAGCCCAAGTCCGGCATGCAGTTGCTGGGTGGTTATGCCGGCCTTGGTTGCAGCGTCTCGCGCGGTATCAGCAATGGCCAGAAGTGCTCCTTCAAAATCCTGATAGATGTTGGAGGCGCCGCCAACGCTTTCGCTCAGCAGCTTGCCAGCAGCATTGCGGATACGGGCGCGGCACTTGCTCCCGCCGCCATCAATTCCCACAAAGAAGTCACTGTTAGGCATGACTTGGGAGAATACCACAATAATACCAAATTGGAAGCCGCTTGTTCAAATGCTCGATTGAACGCAATATTTTGTATGGTTTGCGCACAGATCGTTAATCACTCTTTACAAGTGGTACTGTTTTGGTATTATTATAGCATGAACACCTCGAATCCCCGCACAGAACAACAATTGGCTGATGCAATAGGGTTAGACACCTGGGAAGACGCGCGCATTCTCAAGTTGCTTGTCACAGGCCAGCAGCGCGCTATCAAGGCGGTCGAAGATGCAGGACCCGCAATTTCCCGCGCCGCCACTGCGCTTGCCGAACGGTTGTCTGCTGGCGGAAAGCTCTATTACGCCGGCGCCGGTTCTTCCATCCGCATCGGCGTTCAGGACGGGTCGGAGCTGCATGCCACCTTCGGGATGCCGGAGGACAATGTCGGCTATCTGATCGCCGGTGGGCGGCCTGCGCTGACGGAAACACTTGCAGCAGCCGAAGATGACGTCGAGGCTGGCGCCCGGGATGCTGCCATATGCCAACCCGGGGACGCGGTGCTTGCCATCGCCGCATCAGGCACCACACCCTACACGATTGCGGTGGCGCAGATGGCCAGAAGCAGGGGAAGCCTTGTCATTGCAGTGGTCAACAACGCCGGGCGTCCGCTTGGTGAAGCTGCGGACATCGAAATCGTTCTTGATTCCGGGCCGGAGGTCATCTCGGGTTCAACCAGGCTGGGTGCTGGCACCGCGCAGAAGGCGGCACTCAACCTGCTCTCTACACTCACCTATATAAAGCTCGGCGCCATCCACGACGGCCTCATGGTCAATGTGCAGGCTGACAATGCGAAGCTGCGGCAGCGTGCACGCGGCATCATCAACCGCATCACCGGCGCAGATGACAGCAAAGCTGGTGAAGCGCTCAAGCAGTCAAACGGAAACGTCAAGATTGCGGTGCTGCTATGCGCAGGCGCTGCCAATGCAGATGCGGCGCAGAAACTGCTTGGGGACAGCAATGGCAATCTCAGGTTAGCCTTGTCTAACGCTTCCAAGACATACTAGGCTACTGGACTGCACCCCTTGAGTGAGACACGATAATTTCGGTTACAGTTGTTTTCATGATCAGGTTCAACGGTTGTTGGTTTGCGCGAAAGCGGTTTCGAACTCAAGTGGCGACAGATAGCCCAATGCGGAGTGCAGGCGCTCGGTGTTGCAGATGTTGGCGATGAAGTCATCGATGCGGGTGCGGGCCTCCTCGATGGTCTTGAACGAACGTGCGTTGATCTCTTCTGTCTTGAGGGTCTTGATGAAGCTTTCGGCCTTGGCATTGTCGAAAGGGTTTCCCGGCCTGGAAATGCTGATGGTCACGTCGTGATCAGCCAGGCGCTGACGGTAGGTTAGACTGGCATATTGCACGCCTCACGGGATCAGAATGATGGATGAGGCTGCCCTTTGATGGCTTGCGCGTGTGAAGCGCCTGTTCGAGAGCATCCATGGCAAGCGAGGCGTCAAGACTGTGTTTGAGAGCCCAGCCCACGGCCCTGCGTGAGAAGGCATCGAGGATCACCGCGAGATAGGCGAAGGCTTGTGCCAGATGCACATAGGCGATGTCGGCGACAATCGTTTACGTTACGCATGATCAAGTGGAGGCGATGACGCTTGCCGACAAGATCGTGGTGATGAACCAGGGCCGCGTTGAACAAACAGGCCGGCCGCTTGACCTCTACTACAAGCCCAACAACATTTTCGTCGCCGGCTTTATCGGTTCACCGGCCATGAATTTCCTGCCGGAAAAGTCGTCGGCAAGAACAGCCTTGATGTTGGAGGCAGCCGTCCTCTGACGGTTTCGCTGCCTGCAAGCTGCAAATCGGGTGACAAGGTCACGTTAGGATGCCGCCCAGAACACATGAGCATTTCCGCATCAGGCGCAAGGGGCCTGCCGGGAACAGTAGACATCATTGAGCGGCTTGGCGAAGTCGGCTTCGCGCATGTCAAGACGGATGCTGGCCAATCAATCATCATTGAAGTCCGCGGCGACCCCAAGCTGGGTGACAATAGCAAGGTTGTCGCTTCGTTTGATCCCGCACACCTGCACCTGTTTGATGAACAGGGCCAGCGGCTGAACTAACTGCCTTCCAGACCAACCTTCGCTTGCAGACACCGCAGACATTTTCATGTAATCTGCTACTCTGATGAACGTAACAGTTGCGCGGTTTGCCCATGGGCTTTCCCGCATGCGTGATGCATTCCAGCAGGAACCAGCCCTATGGCCTATCGTCTGGCGACACAACTCAACTCTGCTTACGTGCCCCATGGGGACCAGCCTGATTCGGCCAGCGCGTTACAGAATATCGCGCAAGTTGAGGGCATAACTGCCGTCGAACTGAGTTACCCTGAGCATTTCAAGGGCGAGAGCCAGGACCTGCTAATGGCTGCTCACGATCTCGGTCTTGCCGTTACCGCTCTCAACGTGAGTTTCGAAGACCCTGTTTTTTTCGTCGGCGCCTTCACTCATCCAAGTGGCGAAGTACGCTCACGGGCAATCCGGAAATGCATTGAGGCTGCCGAGTTTGCCGCCAACCGCGGCATTGACCATGTGATCTTGCGGATGGGCGCCGATGGCTTCGATCATCCCTTCCAGGCCGACTACCGGCAGCTCTGGCAACTCGAGCTGGATGGCTTTCGCGCCATTTGCGATGCAACTCCGACCATCCGCATCAGCGTTGAGTACACTCCATCGCAGCCAAGGCGCCATACCGTGACCCGCAACATGGGTGAAACGCTGCTGATGCTGGCTGACGTGGACCGGCGCAATCTGGGCGTAACGTTGAACTATGGAAATTCGCTGCTGGTGAATGAAAACCCCGCCACAGCAGCTTCAATGGCCATGCAGCGCAGCAAGTTGTTTGGTGTCCGCTTCAACGACGGCTACGGCATTCCCAATGACAGGCTGATGGTCGGTTCTGTCAGTTTCTGGCAGTCAATCGAGCTGCTGTGGACGCTGAGGCAAGGTGGCTATCGCGGCACGCTTTACTTCGAGGCTTGCTCGAACCGGCTGGATGCCACGGCAGAGTTCATAGCCAATTCGGCGATGATCCAGCGGCTGGAGTCATTGCTGGATGCAATACCTGCAGCCCAATTAGGCGAAGCCCAGGTTCGTCAGGACGGGGCTGGTGCATGGCAGATAGTCCAGGACGCAATCCTCAAGAACTAGAGTTGCTCTGATTGAGACTGACTCTTTTCGGCTTTCCAAATCAGTTGATGTTTGATTTAACATGCCTGCTGAAGGAGGTCGGCGGGCATGGCACGAGCATATTCTCTGGACTTACGGGAACGGGTTGTTGCAGCGGTTTTGGGTGGATTGTCGTGTGAGGCGGCGGCGTCCCGCTTTGCGGTCAGTGAATCAAGCGCCATCAAATGGACGCGGCGCAAGCGGGAAACGGGCAGTGCGGCACCTGACAAGATGGGCGGCAAACGCCGAAGGCTTTTGGAAGGCGAGCGCGAATGGTTGATGGCACGGATGGCCGAAAAGCCTGACCTGACACTTGCCGCCCTGCTTTTGGAGGTCCATGCCTGAAGCAAGCCTGTGTGCCTCGACACGCTGTGGCGGTTCCTCAAGAGCTGCGGCCTCAGCTTTAAAAAAAACGATTTACGCCACCGAACAGGACCGCCACGACATCGCACGACGGCGCTACTGGTGGCAGAAATACCAGACGCGCATTGAGCCTTCACGTTTTGTCTTCATCGACGAGACATGTGTCAAGACCAACATGACAAGGCTCAGGGGCTGGTTCCGGAAAGGCCAGGCCCTGCTCAGCAAGGTGACATCTGGCCACTGGAAAACCATAACCTTCATAGCCGCCCTCAGGCTTGACGGCATGACGGCTCCCTTCACCATCCGTGGCTCGATCAATCGCGACAGCTTCGAAACTTATGTTGAGAAGGTCTTGTACCCAACCCTCAGGCCCCGTGACGTAGTCATCATGGACAATCTCAACAGCCACAAAGGAAAGTTCGTTCGCAACATGATCCGCAGAGCCGGAGCACATCTCTTCTTCTTGCCGGCCTATTCGCCGGACATGAACGCCATCGAGCAGGTCTTCGCCAAAATCAAAACCCTGTTGCGCAAGGCTGACGCACGCACTGAAGAGGAACTCAATGACGAGATCGCAAAGCTCCTGAAAACAATCCAGCCAACCGAATGCGCAAACTACATTCGAAATGCAGGATATAAGCCAACTTGAATCAGAGAAGATCTAGGCTTTCCGGACTGGACATTCTCAATCCTCTGGGAGAAGTTCAAAGCGATCCACATCCACCAGACCCCGGTCACTGATCTTGAGATGCGGAATCACTGGAAGCGGCAGAAATGCAACTTGCAGGAATGGTTCCGGAAGCGTTGTTCCCAGCGATTTTGCAGCTTCCCGCAATGGCGTTAGCCGTTCGCGCACGTGCTCGAAGGGCTGGTCGCTCATCAGCCCGGCAATCGGCAGGGCGAGTTCGGCCAAGACCTTGCCGTCGTGCACTACCACGAAGCCTCCGCCAATTTCCTTCAAGTGGTTGGCAGCGATTGCCATATCCTCATCATCCGCACCGATCACGCAAATGTTGTGGCTGTCATGCCCGACGGTCGACCCGATGGCGCCACGCTGCAGGCCGAAGCCGTGGACGAAGCCAAGCCCGATGTTGCCATTGATGCCATGACGTTCGATCACGGCGACCTTCACCACATCCTGCGACAGATCACAGGACACGACGCCATTCTCTGCGGGGAGAACGCGCCGCAGGTGGCTGGTGATGATCTTGCCCGCCGTAACACCTATGACTGAACGCTCTCCACCTCGACCTCGAACACCAAGCTGGGTGGCGGAGACCTTCTTGTTCCGCATGCTGCCGAAACCAACAGGCTTCACCTCTCGGCGGGCGGTGAACAGCTGTTCCGTCACCAAACGTCCGCCAGTCAAGACCTGCGCCACGCGGCACTCATTGAGATCATCAAGAATGGCGATATCGGCGCGCCAGCCAGGTGCAATGAGGCCTCTGTCATGCAGCCTGAAAGCCTGCGCGGCAGAAATGCTCGCAGCGCGGTAGGCCACCAAGGGCGGCACGCCATGGGCAATGGCGGTGCGGATCATGAAATCGAGGTGGCCCTCCTCTGCAATGTCGAGCGGATTGCGGTCATCGGTGCAGAGGGCGATGAAGGGAGAGTTGCGCTCTGTCATAATCGGGATGAGTGCGTGCAAGTCCTTCGACACAGATCCCTCGCGGATGAGGATCCGCATGCCCTTTGACAGTTTTTCCAGGGCCTCCTCCGCCGTCGTCGTTTCATGGTCGGTTCGAATACCGGCTGATAGATAGGCATTGAGATCAGCCCCTCGCACCAATGGCGCATGGCCATCAATATGGCGGCCCGCGAACAAGTCGATCTTTGCAAGGCATTCCGCATCCTCATGGATGACGCCCGGAAAATTCATGAACTCAGCCAGACCTATGACCTTGGGGTGATCCATGAACGGGCGCAGATCGTCAGCTCCAAGCCGCGCCCCCGAAGTTTCCAGATGCGTAGCCGGCACACAGCTTGAAAGTTGCACGCGCAAGTCCATCACCGTTTCGCCCGCGCATTCCAGGAAGTAGCGGATGCCTTCAACACCCAGGACATTGGCAATCTCATGGGGATCGCAGATCGCCGTCGTCACGCCATGCGGCAAAACGCAACGGTCAAACTCCAGTGGCGTGACAAGCGATGATTCGACATGCAGATGCGTGTCGATGAAGCCCGGCACCAGCGTCTTGCCGCTGACATCAATGGTTTTCTTGCCTTCAAACTGGCCATGGGTGGCCACGATAGTGTCGCCGCAGATGGCGATATCGGAGGGGATCAACTCGCCGCTGACGAGGTCAAGGAACTGGCCGCCCTTGAGGACGAGGTCAGCCGGTTCACGCCCTGCTCCCTGGCGGATCTTGCGGGCGAGCGTTTCAGTAGTCATGATCCATCCTGTTGCCAATTGCTGGCGGTTTCAGGTAGGCTAAAGCTTCGACCGCTTGCTGCCAAGGGCGGTCAGCAACAGCGGGAGCAGGCAAGACATCGTGTGGCACGCCAAACGGCTGGGGCATTTGAAAGAGCAACTATCAAGTCACGTCGGCAGCTTCGACTATATGATCGTCGGCGCGGGTTCTGCCGGTTGCGTGCTTGCCAACCGGCTTTCCGCCAACGGCCATCACAAGGTTCTGCTGCTCGAAGCAGGCGGCGAGGATCACTATCCGTGGATCCATGTCCCCATCGGTTATGCCAAGACCTTCTCCAATCCCCGCTACAACTGGATGTACCAGACAGAGCCTGAGGCCGAATTGAACGAGCGGCGCATCTACCAGCCGCGCGGCAAGGTTCTGGGCGGCACAAGTTCGATCAATGGGCTTGTCTATATTCGCGGCCAGGCAGAAGATTTCGACCAGTGGGCGCAGATGGGAAATCGCGGCTGGTCCTTCGCTGATGTTCTGCCCTATTTCAAGAAGTCGGAGGACCAGCAAAACGGCGCGAATGACTTTCATGGCGTCGGCGGCCCCCTCGCAGTCTCAAATCAACGGGAAACGCATCCTCTATGCGAAGCCTTCATCAAGGCGGGGCAGCATATCGGCCTGCCCTACAACGGTGACTTCAACGGCGAAAGCCAAGAAGGCGTGGGCTACTTCCAGACCACAGCCCGTCATGGCCAGCGTTGCAGCACGGCAGTTGCCTATCTCAGGCCGGCGCGGGCTCGCCCGAACCTGCGCGTCATCACGCATGCTCATGCCAGCAGGATCACTTTCAACGGGCTGCGGGCGGAAGGCGTTAAGTTCCACCACAAGGGAAAGGTTCATAGCGCGCATCAGCGGCAAGAGAAGTCATTCTCTGCGCCGGGGCGATAGCCTCTCCCCAGCTTCTGGAGCTTTCCGGATATGGCAAAGCCGAGCTGTTACGATCGCATGGAATCAATGTTGTGCATGATGCGCCAAACGTAGGCGAAAACCTGCAAGACCATCTGCAAGTGCGCATGATCTTCCGCTGCAAGCAACCTGTCACACTCAATGACCAGTATCGCAGCTGGCTCGGGCGCGCGGCCATGGGACTTCGCTATGCCTTGTTGCGCCAAGGTCCGCTGGCTGTGAGCGCTGGTTATGCGACAGCCTTTTACAAGTCGCGCACTGATCTGTTGACGCCTGACATACAGATTCACTTCATTCTCTTCTCGACCGATAAAATGGGAGAGAGCCTGCATCCCTACTCGGGGTTCACTGCTTCCATCTGTCATCTCCGGCCTGAATCACGTGGTTCAATCCACATCAAGTCAGCAAATGTGGCGGATCATCCCGTCATACAGGCCAACTATCTTTCCACCGCGGAGGACAAGCGCGCCAATGTTGATGGGCTGAAGATCCTGCGCTCCATCATGCAGGCGCCGCCGATGGCAGACTACATGGAATCTGAAGTTGAACCCGGCCCGCAATGCCAGAGCGATGAAGATTGGCTGGCATATGCGCGAACTCGCGGCAGCACACTCTACCACCCTTCGGGAACATGCTCGATGGGCATCAATGCTGATGCCGTGGTCACGCCAGACCTGCGCGTGCGCGGTGTCACCGGCTTGCGGGTTGCCGATGCATCCATCATGCCGAGGCTTGTCTCCGGCAACTGCAATGCCGCCATCATTATGATCGGCGAGAAAGCTTCGGACCTTATCCTGGCGGATGCGGGTCAGCGCACCGAATATTCATTCGACTTAAACTCTCCATGGCCGGGCTTGACCCGGCCACCCAGACTGTCAAGCAACGCAACGGTCGGAAGTCTGGTTCACCGGCTCAAGGCCGGTGATGGAGAGTTGGAAAATGATCCCAACTCTCGGGCGAATTCCCTAATGACCCACTCTTACCCAAACACGCTCGCGGGAGGACTGCAGTGCGGCCTCAACCACTTTTTGAATTTCGTAAGCCTCGCGGAAATCGGGGCCGGCAGTCTTGCCGGACGCAATGCCAGCGAGGAACTCGGCCATCTCAATGGTCTTGAGGTCGTTGAACCCAATTGATGCCCGCCGGCAACGCAGAAGCCGCCATAGGGAGGATGCTGGGGGCCAGATTCGATGCGGGTGAAACCCATGTGGCGCGGCTCGCCGCCAGCCTTGTAGTAGTGAAGCTCGTTGAGGCGTTCCTGTGAAAAGACGAGACTTCCCTTTTCACCGGTCACTTCAAATTCCAGCTGCATCTTACGGCCGGTTGACATCCAGTTTGCCTCTATGGTGCCGCCACAGCCGCGCTCGAAGTTGACGAGAATGCGGGCGACATCATCAACCAGAACGTCCTTGCGCTCCTTGGCGCCGCGCGCAACGGGACGCGACTTGATGACAGTGCGCACATCAGCACTAACATCCGCAATCGGTCCGAGAAGAAAACGCGCCATGCCCACGATATGCGAGCCGAGATCAGCAATGACACCCGGTCCACCGGAGGGGTCAATGCGCCAGGTCCAGGGGCTTTCCGGATCATGCATGTAGTCTTCGGCATGAATGCCGCGGAAACCAGTGATCTGCCCAAGTTCGCCCGCGGCAACCATGTCTCTCGCCAGCTTGAGAAGCGGGTTCTTTATGTAGTTGAAACCCACCTGCGTATGCACGCCCTTGGCTTCGGCCGCCTTGAGCATCTCCAGCGAGTCCGCCAGCGTCGGCGACAGAGGCTTTTCGCAATGCACATGTTTTCCAGCCGCAATAGCTGCTAGCGCCATTTCCTTGTGCATAGAGTTGGGCGTGGTGATGGAGACGACATCCACCGCCGGGTTGGCGATGAGTTGTTTCCAGTCACCCGTGGATGATGAGAAGCCATATTGGCGGGCAGCAGTGGTTGCGGATTCGGCGCTCACGTCAGAGATGCAGACGAGATTGGGAACCGGGATTTCCGGAAAGGCCGAAAGCGCCGCGCGATAGGCGAAAGCATGCGCCTTGCCCATGAAGCCCGTGCCGATCAGGCCAATGCCGATCTCACGCATTGGGGAAGCCCTGCGTCTCGACTGTGTAGCCAGCCGCAGTCATCACCCGCATCAGTTCCTTGTAACCGACTTGCGCCATTTTGAGCGGAGGGTTCTTCTTGGGGTCCTGCTCGGCTTCGACGACGAACCAACCCTCATAACCGTAGTCGGCGAACTTCTGAACGATGGCGCCGAAGTCGAGCGAGCCATCGCCCGGCACTGTGAATGCGCCCAGCGCCACCGCATCGAGAAAGGATTGCTTCGAGCGGTCGAGGCCATCAATGACGGCGCGGCGGATATCCTTCACATGCACATGGCTGATGCGCTTATGGTGCTTGTCGATGGCACGCAGCGCATTGCCGCCCGCAAACTCAAGATGGCCCGCATCCAGAAGCAGCGGGATGCCAGGGCCAGAGTATTTCATGAACAGGTCAAGTTCCGTCTCGGTCTCGACGACGGTTGCCATATGATGATGAAATGACAAAGGCATGCCTTGACCTGCACACCACTCGCCAAACTGCGTCACCTTCTTTGCGTAGGCCTTCATCTCGTCATTGGATAGTTTGGCCTTGGTAGCGAGCGGCTTGGAACGGTCGCCCTGGATGGAGCGGCCAATCTCGCCATAGACGATGCAAGGCGCATTCACCGCCTTGAACAGCTCGATCATTGGCAGGATGCGATCCTTGTTGGCTGACATATCCTCGTTCACCAGCGTGCCGGAAAACCAGCCGCCACAGAGGGTAACGTCCGCGTGCCTGAAGGATGGGCAGCATGACCCTCGGGTCATTGGGAAAGCGCCTGCCCATTTCCATGCCGGTGAAGCCTGCCGAGCGGGATTGCCGCAGGCATTCTTCCAGCGACACGTCATCGCTCAGTTCGGCGAGATCATCGTTCCACCACGCGATGGGCGACATTCCAAGCTTGGCTTTCAACATGCAGTTATCCTGTTCAGCTGTTTCATTTCCCGATGCTTCGAGGCTTCGCTTCGCGAAGCACCTCAGCATGAGGATCTTATTCAGTCCCTCACACTGAGGTGCCGTCGAAGACGGCCTCGAAGTGCGAGGTTTTCATCGATCACACTCCCACGCGCTGCTTCTTGCGCAGCTCGTCCTGATACTTGCGGGCCTCGTTCACTTCCTTGCGCTTGGAGACGGTTGGCACGCCGACATCCCATTGCGCATCGCCCGGCGTCCACACAAAGGCATCGTTCTCGATGACTATCACAGTAGTGCGGTCTGTAGTCTTGGCCCAATCCAGCGCCGTTCCCAGTTCCGCGAGGCTTTGCACCTTGCGGGCATGCGCGCCCATCGATTCCGCATGCTTGGCGAAATCTACTGCGAATGGCTGCTTCACGTTGCAGTCCTTGATGAGATTATTGTAGCTCTCGCCGCCCTTGAAGTTCTGCAGGCGATTGATGACGCCGTAGCCGCCATTGTCGCAGATGACGACGATCATCTTGTGGCCGGTCAACACGGTCGAATAGATGTCGGAATTCATGATGAGGTAGGAGCCATCGCCGACCATGACGATGGTCTCACGCGTCGGATCCGCCATGGCAGCGCCCCAGCCGCCGGCAACCTCGTAGCCCATGCAGGAGAAGCCATACTCGACATCAAAGCTGTTGGCTGATTTGACGCGCCAGACTTTGTTGAGTTCGCCCGGCAAGCCGCCTGCTGCGCCGACAACATAGTCACGCTCGCCCGCCTTGTCGTTCACCAGCCCGACGATCTGGCCATAAGTCGCAATCGGCGCATTGGTCGGCGCCTTGTAGCCATCGACAGCCTTGTTCCAGATTGCCATCTCGGCCTTGCCCTTGTCGGTCCAGGCCTTGTCCACCTTGAAACCCTTCATGGCAGGCATGAATTCTTCCATGACCACTTTCGCATCGCCGACAACTGGGACGGAACGATGCTTCAAGGCATCATAGCGCGCGGCATTGATCGAGATGAATTGCGCATCATGCCGGAAGCAGGTCCATGAACCGGTAGTGAAGTCCTGCAAGCGCGTGCCGATGGCGAGAATGACATCGGCTTCCGCTGCAATGTTGTTGGCGGAGGTGGAGCCAGTGACGCCGATAGGGCCAATGTAATTGGCATGGCTGTGAACGAACCCGCCCTTGCCAGCCATTGTTTCAGCAACGGGAATGCCATGGTCAGCCGCGAACTGCGCTACCAATGCTTCGGCGCCTGAGTAGCGCACGCCGCCACCGGAGATGATCATCGGCTTCTTGGCAGCCTTGAGGGCAGCAACAGCGCGGGCAAGCTGCTTTACATCCGGGCGCGGCCTTGCGATTTCATGCACCGTCTTGGTGAAGAACACCTCCGGATAGTCGTAAGCGATTTCCTGAATGTCCTGCGGCAGGCCGATGAAGGCTGGGCCGCAATCGGCAGGATCGAGCATCGTCGCCACCGCTTGCGGCAACGAGGAAATGATCTGCTCGGGGTGGGTGATACGGTCCCAATAGCGCGAGACCGGCTTGAAGCAATCATTCACGCTGATGGATGGCACGCCGAAGTGTTCAACCTGTTGCAGCACAGGGTCTGGCCTGCGGTTGACAAACGTGTCGCCCGAAAGAATGAGCAATGGCAGGCGATTGGAGTGGGCGACGCCTGCGGCGGTCACCATGTTGGTGGCGCCAGGCCCGATGGACGATGTGGCGATCATGATCTGGCGGCGGAGCTTCGCCTTGTTGTAGCCGATGGCGGCGAGCGCCATGGATTGCTCGTTCTGGCCGCGCCAGACCGGCAGCCTGTCCTTCACCTCTACCAACGCTTCCGACAGGCAGGTGACGTTGCCGTGGCCGAAAATGCCGAAAGCGCCTGGAAACAGCGGCACTTCTTTGCCGTCGATCACCGTGAACTGATTGACGAGCCAGCGCACCAGCGCCTGAGCCATGGTCAAGCGAATTGTCGACATGTTGGTTCCTTCCCAGCGTCCGAGCAGTGGCAATGGCGCATGTTGCGCGTCAAAATTCGTCTATTGCAAGAATTTCAAACGCGCAAGCCAGCATGATGGAAAACCTATCAGAACAATCTGCCATCCTGATATCTTCTCTGAAAGGACCCGTCATTCTGTTCGGGGGGCTGCCTGAAGAAACTGGCTGCGGGCGGAACTGACCGACTGCACGATATGGCTGTAAACCTCGGCGACGCGCCGCGTTGCATGAGTATCTGGGTGCGACATCAGCCAGTAGCTGCGGGTAAATCGCGTATCCGGGAGAACTCGTTGCAACTCCGGGTATTGCACCGCCGCGTAATCATGCAAGACGCCAATGCCGTGTCCTGCCCTGACCGCCTCCATCTGCGCCACCACGCTGCCGCATTCATAATGCCGCTTCATCAGCTTTCCGATTTCGGCCGCGTAATCGAGAGCCCGGCTGTAGACGAAATCTTCGACATGGGTGACGAACAGGCGACCGGCCAGATCGTCAACACTGTTGATCGGCTCCCTGCGCATCCAAGTAGCTTTGTGCGGCATAGAGGCTGAGGGAATAGTCGGTGAGCTTGCGAACGATCAGCTTCCCCTGCTTTGGCCGGTCGAGCGTCACCACGATATCTGCCTCGCGGCGGGACAGTGAAAAGGTTCTGGGCAGCGGTACAAGTTGGATCGTCAGCGCGGGATGTTTGTTGGCCAGCGTTCCCAGCTGGCGGGAGAGGAAATAATTGCCGAGACCATCCGGCGCGCCGACGCGGACCACGCCCCCTATCGCAGCGGTTGCCCCGGATAATGAGCCTCCAACCTGCAGCAACTCAGACTCAACACGCTCGGCGCTCGCAAGCATCGCCTCGCCAGCCGCCGTCAAAGTGCAGCCTTGCGGTTGGCGTTCCACCAGCTTGGTTCCCAGCTCTTCCTCAAGCGCGGAAAGCTGGCGGCCCACCGTTGCATGGTTGAGGCCTAATTGTTGAGCTGCACCAAGCAGTTGGCCCGCTCGGGCAACAGCAAGAAAGATGCGGATACGGTCCCAATCCATCGTCAGACTTTAAAAAATGCACAATGAAATAGCAATATCTCATATTGATGAGCGTCAATTATAGCGTCAAAGGAGCTTCAAACAGGAGGATTAGATGACCAAGACAATTCCATTCCACATTGGCGGCAAGCAGGTTGAGGGCCGTTCCGGCCGTACCTCGGCCGTATTCAATCCGGCAACTGGCGAGCAGTCAGCTTCCGTAGCTCTCGCCAGCACCGCAGAAGTGAACGAGGCCGTCGCGGTAGCCAAGAAGGCTTTTCCCGGTTGGGCCAACACCACGCCGCTGCGCCGCTCGCGCATCCTCAACAAGTTCCTGCGCATCATGGAAGAGCGGACGGACGAACTCGCCGCCGTCATCACCGCCGAGCATGGCAAGGTTCTTTCCGACGCGGTGGGCGAAATCCAGCGCGGCATGGAAGTTGTCGAGTTCGCAACCGCTGCACCTCAATTGCTCAAGGGCGAAGTAACCGAGAATGTCGGCACCCGCGTTGACAGTCATTCGCTGCGCCAGCCGCTCGGCGTCGTCGCCGGCATCACGCCATTCAATTTCCCGACGATGGTGCCAATGTGGATGTTCCCGGTAGCGCTGGCGACCGGCAACTGTTTCATCCTCAAGCCTTCGGAGCGCGATCCCTCTGCCTCCCTGCTGATGGCCAAGTGGCTGGAGGAAGCAGGCCTGCCGCCCGGCGTGTTCAACGTCGTGCATGGCGACAAGGAAGCCGTCGATGCGCTGCTGCACAACCCTGATGTGAGCGCCATCAGCTTCGTCGGCTCGACGCCGATTGCGCGCTACATCTATGAAACCGCTGCCCGCACCGGCAAGCGCTGCCAGGCCTTGGGCGGCGCCAAGAACCACATGATCATCATGCCGGATGCCGACCTCGACCAGGCCGTTGATGCCCTCATGGGTGCGGCTTATGGTTCGGCTGGTGAACGCTGCATGGCGATTTCGGTTGCCGTGCCGATCGGACAGAAGACAGCCGATGCGTTGATGGCCAAGCTTGAACCAAAAGTACGTGCATTGAAGGTTGGCCCCGGCACGGATGCCGAAGCCGAGATGGGTCCGCTGGTCACCAAGCAGCATTATGACAAGGTGAAGGGCTATATCGACGCTGGCGTCGCCGAAGGAGCAAAGCTGGTAGTCGACGGCCGCGGCCTGAAGCTGCAGGGCTACGAGAATGGCTACTTCCTTGGCGGCACGCTGTTTGACAACGTGACGGTTGACATGAAGATCTACAAGGAAGAAATCTTCGGACCCGTGCTCGCCATAGCGCGCGCCGACAGCTATGCAACAGCAGCGAAGATGATCAACGAGCATGAGTTCGGTAACGGCACCGCCATCTTCACGCGCGATGGCGATGCGGCACGCGAATTCGCGCACCAGATCCAGGTTGGCATGGTGGGCATCAATGTGCCGATCCCGGTGCCGATGGCCTTCCATTCGTTCGGTGGCTGGAAGTCATCGCTGTTCGGCGATCATCACATGCATGGACCGGAAGGCATCCGCTTCTACACCAAACTCAAGACCATCACGACGCGCTGGCCGACCGGCATCCGCGCCGGCGCGGATTTCGTCATGCCGACGATGCGATGATCAAAATGTGAAAATAGTCCTTGACAGCGTACGGTCAAAATGCCATAAAGGGCTATTCACCACAATTGTCGTAAAGCTTTCGCGAGCGCAAGGTTCCCCTTGACGGGGGAGCATCGCTGAAATCCAATCGGCTTCGGCCATGGTGCAACGCGGCGGCTGGAAGTTGGGATGAATACCCCCTGCCAAGCGACAACACTTGGAGGTACAGATGAACGGACTGATGAAGATCGGCGGCGTTTCGGTGTCGCTTTACATGCTGCTTAGCGCAGCGTCGTTTATGGTGGCGCA
Organism: uncultured Alphaproteobacteria bacterium; assembly: GCA_963814455.1. GTDB lineage: Bacteria > Pseudomonadota > Alphaproteobacteria > Rhizobiales > Aestuariivirgaceae > Aestuariivirga. Next base: position 25,665 of record CAWFCR010000008.1, read on the forward strand.
ATCACGCTTTCCGGACGGCGACGCCGCTGCTCAGCTACACTATGCGCAGTCGACGTCATCAGCCAGGACACTGAAGGGTTTCGCCACGGCTGCTCTGATCGAGGGGCTTATTTTCATCGGGATAGGCTGGATGCAGAAGTCGAATGGCAGAAAATAGACTTACCGAGAGTTGTTAGTCTTGAGCAGGCTCAGCCACCTGAGTTATTGGTCTGTAGATAAGCCTTAAGATGATCCCGATGGATGAAGCTCCAGCCCTTCTTAGCCCCGCTATGCTCCCGCGCACGCTGCAGCCATGGCTCGGCATCGTGCAAAAGAGTGCGGGAGCCCGCGCCCATCATCGACCTTGTCCGTTCCTTTGTGCTCCCATAAGCGCAATCCTCGGCTAATTTAGCGTTGCACTTGCCTTCATCAATATGCAGAAACACGCGGTTCTGGTCTGTATCTGGCACTGGTTGCCCCAACCAATGACCAACCTCATGAGCGGCTGTAACCTGCTCCCGCCTGAACAACTCGCCGCCGCGCTCGAGCGTTTGCGCTCGTGTCTGAAGGTCTTCGTGACAGATCAGTGTCATCCTTGAACGATACCTTTCGCCATCAAAATAGGTTTTTCCCTGTTCACCTTTGTCGGCGCGGTCAAGCATCGCTACAAACATTTTGCCATGCGGGCCCTTACCCTGAAGGTCAGCACTTGCATTCGGATCCCAGAAAGTGATGCGCAGTTTTCCTTCAATATAAGGCGGTGAGCCCACACTTGTTCGCATTTCGTTGAGGGTGGGATCACTCAGGAGATCATCGTCAGCGTTCCGGCCACTCGGCGGCACCAATATGATCTGGTTGTTCCAAGCAGACTCGACAACCGCTTTCAGCTTAATTCGGAAAACATTGAAATTGCCTTCAAGCCATGTCTTGCAATTGAACAACCCTTTGTCATCACGGACTTTGCCATATTTGACGTCATTTTCGTTTTTGACCATCGCATGGCCTTTAGGCTTACCATTCGCATCCTGGCCAGCGATGGGGTCATAAGGCAACAATCCAAGCTTGAGCACAATCTCAAGACTTGCAGCTTTGCCTTGGCCCGCCGGCGTGAACACGGAATCAAAATTGATGTTTTGCAGGGTGAGTTTTTTCATGTGAATAATCTGGCGCTTTCCAACTTGGTTTCACGGGCTATTCTTGGCCTTCCAATCCTTTCCAACTCCATCGTTATTGGACGTTTGTTTGGCCTTCGCCTTATAGTTTTCGTCCTGCCCGATTGCGTCATAGAGAGCGTTGTACTGCTTCTTCGAAATTTTCTTGTCTGCAAGTTCAAGCAGAGCGATGTCCCAAGCCGCCTTGCCGATCGGATTGACAGGTGTCCGCATTGCATCAAAGAGCTTCTGCGCCTTGAGAGTTGCGATGAGAAAGATTGTTGCAGCAATGTATGCGCCAGCCTCGTGCTCAAGGTGGGACATCTTTCTGAGTTTGAGCATATCAAAACCGGCATGCGTACATTCGTGTATGACGGAAGTTGCACGGAAAAACACTTCGCTTGCTGTGCTGCCAAGGTCGTGGAATCTGAGCGCGAGAACGTCATACCACACTTCGCCCGAATCAAATTTGATTTCAGGCAGATAGATGCCAAGGGAACCGGGCTTCACAAAATTCGGCGCGAACAGCACTGTAATTTGACCAGCTTCAATGGCCTGCGCCACCTTCTTGTACATCTTGGGTTGGACGTGCCGCTTGTTGAGCTTGAAGTCCAAGTTGGCCAGAGCTTCATGTTTCAAAATGCCAAGTACCATGGCCTTGGCCTGTTCGTTCTCGTTGCTCATCTTCAAACACTCATAAAAAGTACAGTTGCATCCCGATAAACCTGCAATTGAGCAGTGAAACTGCAGTCGCGGACAACAAAGAATTTGGCGGTAACAGCGAAAGTGGACCGCTGACTACGCGAACCTACTCTGCCGTTTCGCGGTCTGCACTGGCGGCATGCCGCTTCGCGAGCATTGCTACAGTACTACCAGTCACCGGAACAATGCGCATCCCCCAAACTCGGGATGGCAGCGCACTTAACTATTCCCCGTATGGCACCCAGATGTTCTTTACCTGACAGGCGCGGCGGAGGAATTCGTTGCCTTGGCCTTGTATACGAGAGAGCCAATCGCGCGGTTTGCCGCCCGAGCACCATGTGGACTTGAGGTTTCCCGCGGAAGCTCTTTCAGCCATCGACCCTCCTTCGGCACCGCCGAAATGCCAGAGCGCATCAACATCATCATGCTCTGCCAGAGTTTTGGTCAGTTCATCCTGATCGCCGGTGACGATGTTGATGGCGCCGCCCGGCAAATCCGACGTGTCGAATATCTGGTAGAGATCGGCGGCAACAAGTGCGGCATGCGGCGTAGGCACAATGATGACACGATTGCCCATGGCGATGGCTGGCGCAGCGAGTGAGACAAAACCAAGCAGCGGCGCAGTCTCCGGGCAGACCATGCCGATTGTGCCATAGGGCTCATTCATCGCCAGCGTCACATGACGTGACTTGGTGGCATGAACACGGCCATCAAACTTGTCGGCCTGGCCGGCATAGTAAAACAAGCGCTGCAGGCTGGCTTCAACTTCCGCTGCTGCGGCTTTCGGGGAATGGCCCATGCGCACAAGAAGCTTACCCAATTCTCCTGCGCGCGCTGCCATGTTCTCCGCAATGTAATAAATCACCTGTGCCCTGTTATGCGCATTGGCTGACGACCAGCCGATGGCCTTGGCCGCAGCCTCCACCGCGTTGCGAATGTCCTTGCGGTTGCCGAGGCCCGCCTGACCGATGGCCTTGCCTTTCGCATTCAGCACGGAATAGCTGTAGCCGGAATCAGGCCGCGCCTGCTTGCCACCGATATAGAGCTTTGCCGTGCGATCAATCGACGGGCGTGACCTGTCATCAACACTATCTGCTGGTAGCGCAGTGAGCGGCTTCTGCTTGGCAGCAGGCGCTGCCTTGAGGGCAGCCTCCCATGCCGGTTTAAGATACTCGTACAAGCCTTCACGGCCACCTTCGCGGCCGAAACCAGACTCGCGGTAACCGCCAAAACCAGCGGCGGCATCAAACAGATTGGTGGAATTGATCCACACAACGCCGGCCTTCATGCGGGCGGCACTATCCAGCGCAAGGTTGATGTTCTCCGACCAGATCGTTGCTGCCAGACCGTAGCGCGTGTGATTGGCGAGTTGGGCTGCTTCGTCCGGCGTGCGGAATGTCATAACCGCTGCGACCGGCCCGAAGATTTCCTCCTGCATCACCGTCGAAGAGGTATCGACTCCTGTGAAGTAAGACGGCGGATAGTAGTTGCCGGAGGTTGGAAGCTCGCAATCCGACTGCACGAGTTGGCCGCCTTCTGCCTGCCCCTTGGCGACAAGACTTTCGATGCGCGCGAGCTGCACTGGATCAACGATCGGCCCCATATCCACCGACTTGTCCAGCGGATCACCCACCCGCATGGTGGCGAGGCGGCGGCGCAACTTTGCGAGGAATTTTTCTGAGACCCCTTCCTGCACCAACAGGCGCGAGCCGGCGCAGCACACCTGGCCCTGGTTGAACCAGATGGCATCGACGACGCCTTCGACGGCCGCATCAAGATCAGCATCCTCATGCACGACGAAGGGCGACTTGCCGCCAAGCTCCAGCGACAATTTCTTGCCGGAGCCTGCGGTTGCCTTGCGGATGATACGGCCTACGTCGGTTGAACCAGTGAAGGCAATCTTGTCCACATCCGGATGATCAACCAGCGCCGCACCGGTTGAGCCATCGCCAGTGATGATGTTGACGACACCTGGCGGCAGGCCCGCCTCACGGCAGATTTCTGCAAAGGCCAACGCGGTGAGTGGCGTGTATTCGGCAGGTTTGAGCACCACCGTGTTGCCGCAGGCGAGCGCCGGGGCAATTTTCCAGGCGAGCATGAGCAGCGGAAAGTTCCACGGAATGATCTGGCCGCAGACGCCCAGCGCGCGATGCTCCGGCAATTCATCCTGCAGGCATTCCGCCCAACCGGCATGATGATAGAAATGGCGGGCCACAAGAGGAATGTCGATATCCCGGCTCTCACGGATGGGCTTGCCATTATCCATCGTCTCCAACACAGAGAGAAAACGCTCGCGCTTCTGCACCATGCGCGCGATAGCATAGAGATGCTTGGCGCGCTCATGGCCCGAAAGCTTTGACCATGGGCCGAAAGCCTTGCGAGCGGCTTTCACCGCCTTGTCCACGTCCGCAGCGCTGCCTTGCGCCACGCGCGCCAGCTGCGTGCCGTGAGCTGGATTCATGACGCTGAAGTGGCTTGCAGCCTTGGTGAACTCGCCACCGATAAAATGGCCAAAGCCCTTTTCATGCTCTTTCAGCCATGCACCGACGATTGAGTTGCTCTCCGGCGCTGGACCGTAATCCATCGAGTCAAGAATATCGGAAACATTGGCCATCAAATCGTCCTCAAGCGAGCGCGTGGTGGGTGAGGGCCGAGTAGCGGCCGGTGACATGATGTTCGAGCTGGCGTTCAATATCAGCCAGCATGGAGCTTGCGCCGAGACGGAACAGATCAGGCTCCAGCCAGCGGCGGCCCACTTCCTCCTTCATCAGGATAAGCCAGTTCAGCGCATCCTTGGAGGTGCGCAAACCGCCTGCAGGCTTGAAGCCAACCTTCTGGCCAGTCAGGTCTTCATAGTCGCGCAGCGCCCGCACCATGGTGAGGCTGACGGGAAGTGTAGCATTGACATCCTCCTTGCCGGTTGACGTCTTGATGAAGTCTGACCCCGCCTGCATGGCTACCATCGAGGCCTTGTAGACATTGCGCAGCGTCTTGAGATCACCCGTCGCCAGGATCGCCTTCATGTGAGCAGGCCCACAGGCTTCTCGCATGGCGGCGACCTCGTCATAAAGCTGGCGCCAGTCCTGCATCAGCACAAGGGAGCGATGGATGACGATGTCGATCTCGCCCGCCCCCTGCTCCACCGCATAACGAACTTCAGCAAGACGCTGGGCCAGCGGAGTGAGGCCGGCGGGAAAGCCTGTCGCAACCGAGGCAACGGGAATGCCTGAGCCTTGCAGCACTTTAACGGCGGGCGCCACCATGGACGGGTAGACGCAGACAGCGCCGACATGCGGGATGGCCTTGAGGCCAAGACCTTCCACAATATCTTCCCGCAACGGGCGCATTGCCTTGTGGCAGAGGCGCGCCACGCGACCCGGCGTATCGTCTCCCGCCAGGGTGGTCAGATCAATGCATTGCAGGGCCTTGACCAGCCATGCGGCCTGATAGGCCTTTTTGACCGTGCGCCGCGTGGGAAGCGTGGCGGCGCGGCGCTCCGCCGCCGAGAGATTAACCTGAACATCCTCGAACCATTCCGGCTTCAAGGCAGTTCCGGGATTGCGTTCTACATGGCCGGTTGCCAGCGGCAATTTGACAATGTTTGACATGGTACCCTCCGGCGCACAACGCTGCGCCAACTCGGGATGAACTTAGGTTCTGGCTCGCCGGGGGTCAACGCATGCTGTTGCAATGGCCGCGCGCGTCAATCCGGGCGATCATTTTCGCCATCGTCGAGAATCCGATGCGCCGCCCCTTCCAGATCATCATACTGGCCGTTGTGAACACTCCACATGAAGGCGCCGAGACCGAGGGCACCAAGCCCAAGCGCCACCGGGATCAGAAAGAACAGTCCATTCATATCACTCTCCGGCAGTCAGCGGGGCGAGCGGCGCAGCAAATTCGGCAGCGCGCGGCTTCGGTTGCTGGTGTTCGCGGCCACCATAAAGCCTCAAGCTGTTGGCCACAACGATAATGGAAGATGACGACATGGCAATCGCCGCGATGAAGGGGCTGAGGTAGCCCGACATGGCCAGCGGCACGGCGAACAGGTTATAGACGATAGCCAGTCCGAAATTCTGGAAGACGACACGGCGTGCATCGCGGGCGATGCCATAAGCGATCGTCACCGCCGCAAGGCTGGGGCGCGTGAAGACGAAATCCGCCGCCATGCGGCCGACTTCCGCCGCACTGGCAGGCGCCATGGAAACATGAGCTGCCGAAAGCGCAGGCGCATCATTGAGGCCATCTCCAACCATGAGGAGCTTTTGTCCCTCCAGTTTTGCAGCCTGCAAGCGGGCCAGCTTGTCACCCGGCTTAAGTGCAGCGCGGTAATGAATGATGCCAGTCTCTTCCGCCACGCGTGCAACGGCTGAGGGCGCATCACCGGAGAGGATTTCAGTCTCCAGTCCGGCGCTCCGCAGGGTTGTTGATACTTCCCGCGCGCCTTGCCGAAGCTCTTCATGCAATTCGACCATGAACATTTCGCCACCCTTAACGGCAAATGCGAGACGTCCAGCTGCGGTTTCAAGCGGCTGCCTGGCAATTTCACCGACCCATGACGGCCTGCCCAGACGCGCATTCCTTCCGCCGCATAATGCTTCGATGCCCTGACCTGGAATTTCCGTTGCAGCCGACACATCCGCCGCAACACCCTGCAGGTAGGCTGACAGCGCACGAGAAGCAGGATGCGACGACCGTTCCGCGAGGGCCTTGGCGATGCCTGTCAGGCTGCCAGATGGAATGGTGCAGTTGACAACTTGCGGCTGCCCGGTCGTCAACGTGCCGGTCTTGTCGAAGACAACGCCGTCAATCTCGGCCAGCCGTTCCAGCGCCGATCCATCCTTCATCAGGATGCCCGACCTGAACAGCCGCGAAGCGCTGACCACATGCGCGACCGGCACAGCAAGGCCCAGCGCGCAAGGACAAGTGATGATCAGCACAGACACGGCGACGGTGAGCGACTGATGCCAGCCGCCAGCCGTGGCGATCATCCAGCCGAGGAAGGACGCCAAAGCAAGCACATGAACGGCGGGCGCATACATGCGGGCAACGCGATCAGCGAGGCGCACGTACAACCCCCTGCCGTGCTCGGCTGCTTCCATCATGCGTTGCACATCGGCGAGGAAAGACTGTCCCGCAGCCCTCAGGGCCACGACATCGAGCGGACCTGTTAAATTGAGTGTGCCGGCTTCAACCTCATCGCTCTCGCTGACATGCACGGCTGCGCTTTCGCCAGTCACCAGCGACTTGTCGATATCGCTGCGACCATCCTTGACGCGGCAATCAACAGGTATGCGCTCTCCGGCGGGAACGCGAAGCTCCATGCCGGGTATAATCTCATCGAGCCGGATGTACTCAAGACTGCGGTCAGGCGAAATGCGCAATGCGCCCTTGGCGGAAAGCCTGCCAAGGCTGGTGACGGCCTCCCGCGCACGCTCGCGCATCATATGGTCAAGCGTACGGCCAATGAGCAGGAAGAACAGCAGCGTGACCGCCGCATCGAAATAGGCGTGAGCGCCGCCGGTGAAACTCTCATGAATGGACATGAGAAGAGCCAGCAATACGCCAAGCGAGATTGGCACATCCATGTTCATGCGGCCGGAGCGCAACGCCTTGTAGGCCGACCGGAAAAATGGCTGACCGGCGTAGCCGACTGCAGGTATGGCAATGAGTGCCGAGATGAAATGAAACATGTCACGCGCCGCACCCTCCGCTCCTGTCCATACTGATACTGACAGCAGCATGACGTTGGCTGCCGCAAATCCTGCAACGGCAAGCGCCTTGACGAGGTTTGAGAACTCGCGGTCTGCATGGCGCTCGGCCAAATCGTCGAGAACGAAGACAGCATAGCCCTGCCCTTCAATGGCGGAAACTGCCGCCATAGGAGAGACAAGGCTCGAGTCCAGAGTAAACGCAGCGCGTCTGAGCGCAAGATTGACACGCGCTGACTTGACGCCCGGGACGCCGCGGAGCGCAGCCTCTATCGTGGAGATGCATTGTCCGCAATGCACCGCCGGAACTGACAGGCTGTATTGCACCGTGCCATCAGGCATGGTTTTTCCGGCAGCGCGAAGCTCACTCAGCCGCTGCAGCGACAGGGCCTCGGCATTGGCAAGCGCCACATCACCAGTGATCGGGCCAGCGCAACAGGTCATGCGTCACTCCTCAATCACGAGGCGAACTGGCGACACCCAGGTGCCATAGCCCTTGATGTCCGCCGAAATGTCTCCGATCCATGTGCCTTTTGAAAGAGGTTCTGTTGACTTGTAAACGCCAAGGCCAACCTGCGAGAACCGCAGCGATCTGGCCAACCCGGCGGCGACGGGATGGCCAACTTTCATGGTCAGTTCGTCAGCGTTCAAGGACTGGCCCTTGCGGCTTTTGAATGTCAGCTCAACATGTCCCCTCGCCAGCGCCATTTCCATTGTTGCGCCGTTGTTTGCCGCCTCCTGGCGGCGTGCTGTCTCCTGGTTGAAGTTCTGGCTGGCGACATAGGAATTGGGCACGACAAGCCCGGACCAGCTGGACATCGCAAAGTAGGCAAGCGCGCCATTGACCAGGATGACCGTGCCGAAAAAGGCCAGCATGATCGCCAGAAAGTGATAACCGGTGAATTTTTTCTGCGCGGAGGCGGTGTTTGCCATGGCAACCTCAGGGGCTGGTGAATTCTGCGGAATAGGTGTCTGTCTCAAACGATTGCGGGTCCGTTGCGGTCAGCGTGAAAGACGCCTGCCCCGGCCGTGACAACTGGGACGACTGCGTAATGAAGACGCGAACGGCGCGGAGCTTGTCTGGCTCAACAGGTACGTTGACGCTTCGGCCGTTGCCGTTTTCGACGCCCTCGACGTTCATGGAGGCACCTGGCAAATCATTGATCGAGAGCGTGATGGTGCGTGGCTCCTGCACCATGTTGAGCAATTTTACCGTATAGCCGTTGCGGATATCGCCATTCGAAAGTTTCACGAATGTCGGGTTGCGATCATGCAGCACATTGAGCTCCAGACGGTCGCGGAGCAGCAAAGCTGTCAGCAGGCCAAGACCGACCAGCGCCCATGCCCCCATGTAGACGAGAGTGCGCGGGCGCAAGAATATGCGCCAGTCAAAATTCCGGAGATGTTGATGCAGCTTGCCTGCATTGCCCCGCACCCGGGCCGGATCGAACTTCCCAGTTTCTGGGTCTAGCGCGATCGCCTTGTTATGATTGTAGTCACGAAGCGTGGAGTAGCTGATCAGGTCACGTTCACGGCCGAGCTTTTCCATGATGCCGTTGCAGGCATCGATGCAGAGAGCGCAGGTGATGCATTCCATCTGCTGGCCATTGCGGATGTCTATCCCTGTCGGGCACACCGCAACACAGGCATTGCAGTCAACGCAATCGCCTGAAACCAAGCCTTGCGCCGCTGCCTTCTTGGCGCCGCGGCTGCGCGGCTCTCCGCGCCAATCATTGTATGTGACAACCAGTGAATCCTCGTCCAGCATTGCGGCCTGGATGCGCGGCCAAGGACACATATAGATGCAAACCTGCTCGCGCATGAGGCCGCCGAGAACGTAGGTCGTGAAGGTGAAGACAGCCACCGTGGCATAGGCAATGAAGGGCGCCTGACCGGTCAGAAAATCCCGGGCAAGAGTTGGTGCGTCGGCGAAGTAGAAGATCCAGGCGCCGCCCGTTGCCATCGCCACAATGATCCATGTTGCATGCTTGAGGACCCGGCGAGTGAACTTGTCTGCTGTCCAGGGCGCAGCGTCGAGCCGCATGCGGGCATTACGGTCACCCTCAAAGAAGCGCTCTATCGCCATGAACAAGTCGGTCCACACCGTTTGCGGACAGGCATAGCCGCACCAGGCACGACCGACGACTGACGTGACCAGAAACAGGCCAACGCCGGCCATGACCAGTAGGCCTGCGACGAAGAAGAATTCCTGCGGCCATATCTCGATGAAGAAGAAGTAGAAGCGGCGGTTGGCCATGTCGAGCAGAATGGCCTGATCCGGCGCAAACGGCCCACGGTCCCATCGCAGCAGCGGCGAGACATAGTAGATCGTCAGGGTGATCGCCATGATGACCCACTTCAAACGGCGAAATGTTCCCGAAACATCCTTCGGGAACAATTTCTTCCGCTTGGCATAGAGAATGCCTTTGGCCTTGGCCTCTGTATTGACGGCCTCGGCGTCCAGCCTGTCTATGGTGGCGTTGTCACTCAACCTTCTCGCCGCCTCCTAGTGAATAGACGTAGGCTGCAACTGACTTCACGCCCGCATCACCAAGACGATCCTTCCACCCCGGCATGACGCCGTGTTTGGGCGCCTTGATCTGACCGACGACATCGTCGTAGGTGCTGCCATACTGCCAGATCTTGTCGTTGAGAGCCGGCCCTCCAAACTCGCGGTTGCCCTGCCCATCGGCGCCATGACAGGCGACGCATGTATCGTTTTCAGTGAATGCCTGCTTGCCGCGGGCAGCTGCTTCGGAGTTGGCGGCCTCTCCTGACAACTGCATCACGTAGTGCGCGACGTCGGCGATCTTGGCATCATCCAGCACACCGGCGAAAGATGGCATTTCGGACGCTCTCGTGTCCGCATCACCGGCATAGCGAATACCGTGCAGGATCGTCTTGTATATGTCGTCAGGCTTGCCGCCCCAAATCCAGGCATCATCATTCAGGTTGGGAAAGCCGACAAAGCCCTGCGCTCCCGAGCCGTGGCATTGCGAACAGTTGACCTTGAAGAGCGCAGAGCCTGCCGCAACGGCGTAATTCCGGAGTTCACCCTGCTTGACGATGGTAATCATGTCTGCTGCCGCCAGCTTTGCGGCAAGTTCCGCCTTTCCGGCCTGAACATCCGCCATCACCTTCTCAATATCGCCGCGGCTGGACCAACCGAAGTAGCCCTGGGTGTTGCCACGAACCAATGGCAACGCCGGATAGACGATGACATACCCTATCGAAAAAATGATAGACGCATAGAACACCCACAGCCACCAGGTCGGTAGCGGGTTGTTGTATTCCCTGATTCCGTCCCACTCATGACCGGTGGTGCCGATGCCTGATGCACCATCGTCGTGGTTTTCTCCTGGCATGAGCTAGTCCTCCTTGAACGGAATAGAAGCGGCGTCTTCGTAGGTGCTGCTGGCGCCTGGCCGCAGCACCCAGACAACAACGCCAATAAAAAAGATCGCCATCGCCAGAAGCCCCCAGCTATCGGCGAAGGCGCGCAACACGTGATAATCAAACTGCATGACTGGCCCTCACCGCTGGTTTGCCTTGGGGTCGTAAGACGAGAAGTCGACCAATGTGCCGAGCATCTGGAGATAGGCCACGAGTGCGTCCATTTCCGTCAGGCGCGCCTTGTCGCCATCAAAATCACCGGTGACGGCCTTGGGATAACGCTCGAGCAATGCTGTCGTGTCAGCATCAGGGTTCGCCTGGGCCAGCATGTCAGCCTTGGCATTCTCAATCATCGCAGCGGTGTAGGGAACGCCTACGCGACTGTTGGCCGTCAGGTGGTCGGCCATGTCTTCGGAGTTCACTTCGCTCTGGCTGAGGAAGGCATAAGATGGCATGACTGACTCCGGCACCACGGCGCGCGGGTCCTCCAGATGCGATACATGCCAGGCATTTGAATACCGATTGCCGACACGGGCGAGATCCGGCCCAGTCCGTTTCGAACCCCACTGGAATGGATGATCGTACATCAACTCTGCCGCCAGGCTGTAATGCCCATAACGCTCCACTTCATCGCGGAAGGGGCGGATCATCTGCGAATGGCAAACATAGCAGCCCTCGCGGATGTAGATGTTGCGACCTGCCAACTCGAGCGGCGAGTATGGCCGCATGCCCTTGACCTTCTCTATGGTGTTCTCAAGGTAGAAGAGCGGTACGATTTCGACGAGCCCGCCGATGGTAACGACGAGCAGAGAAAGCACAAGCAGGAGCGTTGCATTGCGCTCGATCCTTGCGTGGCCGGAGAGGAAGCCTTTGACTGTTTCATTCGACATTTCTGTGGCTCCTACTCGGCAGGCTGCATGGCGGCGGATTCGGCGCCGATAGGAATCTCGGCGCGGATGTCGCCACGGATGGTGCGATAAACGTTATAGGCCATGACCAAGCCGCCGAGCAGATAGAGGAGCCCGCCAAACATGCGCATGACGTAATAGGGGTACATGGCTGCAACAGTCTCTGCGAAGGAGTAGACAAGGAAGCCCTGGCTATCATACTCGCGCCACATCAGGCCCTGCATGATGCCCGACACCCACATGACAGCCGCGTAGACCACGATGCCAAGCGTCGCCAGCCAGAAGTGCCAATTGACGAGGCGCAAGCTGTAAAGCTGGGTGCGGCCCCAAAGCTTCGGCACCAGGTAATAGATGGCGCCGAAGGAGACCATGCCGACCCAGCCGAGTGCGCCCGAATGCACATGACCGATTGTCCAGTCGGTGTAGTGACTCAGGGAATTGACGGCCTTGATCGACATGAGCGGACCCTCGAAGGTCGACATGCCGTAGAAAGCAAGCGACATGACGAGCATACGGAGGATGGGATCAGTCCGCAGTTTGTCCCAAGCGCCTGACAACGTCATCAGCCCGTTGATCATGCCGCCCCAGGAAGGCATCCACAGCATGACGGAGAACACCATTCCGAGCGTCTGCGCCCAATCAGGCAATGCAGTATAGTGCAGGTGGTGCGGCCCCGCCCAGATATAGAGGAAGATCAGCGACCAGAAATGGACGATAGAAAGCTTGTATGAATAAATAGGCCGGTTTGCCTGCTTCGGCACGAAGTAATACATCATGCCGAGGAAGCCTGCGGTGAGGAAGAAGCCGACTGCGTTGTGGCCATACCACCACTGCGTCAGCGCGTCCTGTACGCCGGAGAACAGCGAATAGCTTTTCGATCCGAGGAACGACACCGGCATCGACAGGTTGTTGACGATGTGCAGCATGGCAACGGTGACGATGAATGACAGGTAGAACCAGTTTGCCACATAGATGTGCGGCTCCTTGCGCTTGAGCAACGTTCCAAGGAAGACGAGGAGATAACTGACCCAGACAAGGGTGAGCCAGATATCCACATACCATTCCGGCTCGGCATACTCGCGGCTCTCGGTGATGCCCAGGAGATATCCGGTTGCGGCCAGAACGATAAATAGCTGGTAGCCCCAAAATGTGAACCACGCGAGGTCGCCGCCGAACAACCGCGCCCGGGTGGTGCGCTGGACGACGTAAAATGATGTCGCCATCAAAGCATTGCCGCCAAAGGCGAAGACAACAGCCGAAGTATGAAGCGGGCGTATCCTGCCGAACGTCAGATAGGGGCCGAAGTTGAGTTCTGGCCAGGCCAGCTGGCTTGCCGCAATAACGCCGACAAGAAATCCGGCAAGCCCCCAGAACACGGTAGCGATGATGCCATAGCGGACGACGCCATCGAAATAGCTGGCCTCTCTATCAATGGACAGTGCTCCGTCTGCGCCTGCTGAAGCAACAGACACGTTCCTGAACAGCACAATGGCGCCGATGGCCAAAGCCGCAGTAGCGATCCACATATGGGCCCTGAACAGCGCATCGTAACCCATTGCGGCGCCAAGAAGCGTGAGAAGTGCCGCCAGACTGACAGCCACGGCAGCAGATACATTGCGCATTGTTTATGTCCCTTCCCAGCAGACAGGTGAACGCTGGCCGAATCCCAGCCACAGCCCACTTTCACTGATTGCAGCTTCAAACCATTCCCGCCTTGATCCAGATCAAAGCCCTCAGTCCTAGACTGCCGCATTCTGTATCGTACACAAGCAGAAAAATCGGAGTTTGGTGATGTCAGGCGGACCGCAATCGGCGCAGGATTTGCGCTTGCTGCTGACCGAAAATCTCGCGGTGCTCGAGCGGGTCTGTAGAGGCCTTGAGACCGTCGCGGACGAACTGCCGGAGCATGTTGACATTGCCAGGTGCAACGAAATCGCCGCGAGCTTGTATGTGACAGTCAAGTCCGCTCATGATTTTGAAGAGAACAAGCTGTTTCCACGGCTGCTGGAGCAATCCGACCATGCCGAACAGCTTGCCGGCATTCTGGAGCGCCTGCGATTCGAGCATTGGGAGGATCAATCTTACGCCAACGAGGTGCAAGAGGCTCTGCTCAGCTTCGCCAAGGCCCCCCAGAGACACAATACCGAAAGCCTTTCCTGGATGCTGCGAGGGTTTTTCGAGAGCGTGCGCCGTCACCTGGCGTTCGAGCGCGACTATGTCCTGCCACTGATCGGCAAGTGAAGCTGAGGCGCAAATCTTGGTCCAGATCGAAGATATCCTCGCTTCACGCGCGCTCAACCTGCCGCGCTACACGAGCTATCCAACCGCACCGCATTTCAGCATGCCCAGCGCATCAGCGTTATCGAACCAGCTCATGCTTGAAGCGGCCGGTGCGGAAGCGCTCTCCATTTATGTCCACATACCCTTCTGTGACCGACTTTGCTGGTTTTGCGGCTGCCACACCAAGCAGACGCTGAAATATGAGCCGGTCGCGGCGTACACCGGCTTTATAGAGCGCGAGATTCTCCTGGCGCATGAGCGGATGGGCCGACGTCCGCGCTTGCGCCACCTGCACTTCGGCGGCGGCAGCCCGAGCATGCTGAAACTCGAGGATTTCGAGCGGTTGCGCAATGCGCTGGAGAGGCTAGCCATCATCGACACGCAAACCGAGATAGCGGTTGAGATAGACCCTTCTGACAATAATCCTGCCTTGATGCAGGGCCTGCGGAGCTTGGGAGCCACGCGTTGCAGTATCGGCGTGCAAGACTTCGATCCCACCGTTCAGGCAGCGATCAACCGCATCCAGACTTTCGAAGAAACCAGACAGCTTATCGGTGAGCTCCGCAACTCCGGCATCAATTCAATCAACATTGATGTACTCTATGGGTTGCCGCACCAAACTCATGAACGACTGCTTGCCACGGCCGCGAAAGTCCTGGCTCTCAAGCCGGACAGGATTGCGCTGTTTGGCTATGCCCACGTGCCGTGGCTCAAAAAGCATCAGTCGATGATTGATGATGCTGCGTTGCCTGGTGAGACCGAACGCTTCAGACATGCCGAAGCAGCAGCACAAAAACTTGTCGAGGCAGGTTATCTGCGGATTGGGCTTGATCACTTCGCCAAACCAACTGACAGCCTGGCGATCGCCCAGCGCGAAAGCCGGCTGCATCGCAACTTTCAAGGCTACACTACCGATGCGAGCAAAGTGCTCCTCGGATTTGGCGCTTCGGCCATCAGCCGCTGCAGCCGCGGCCTCATTCAATCTGTTGTTCCCACGAACCAGTACCAGCAGAGGGTGAGTGAAGGCCAGCTTCCCCATGCCAAGGGAATTGCCTTCTCGCGTGATGACATCATTCGTGGCTGGATCATCGAGCGGCTGATGTGCGACTTGCAGTTCAAACTGAGCGAACTTCAAGCCGCCTTCCCGCAAGAGGCTGCCACATGTTGGGAACTCGCGCTGGCGATTGCCGAGCGTGAAACCGGCGGCCTTGTCGAGGTTTCGTCCGCTACGTTCCGTGTGCCCGAAACAGCGCGCGGTCTTGTGCGGTTTGTCGCGTCGCAGTTCGATGCTTACCTTGAAAACGGGTCTGCGCGATATTCCAAGGCGGTCTAACCGACCTTTGCCTCGCCATCAGCGATGGAGCGCAGTTTGGCAAGATCGGCGACTGTAATTGTCCTGTTGTTTTCAACCTCGATCAACCCCGCCTTGCGCAGATGGGTTATCTGCCGGCTCACCGTCTCGATCGTCAGACCGAGGAAATCCGCAATTTCAGAGCGCGTCAGCGGAATGTCGAAGGTGATGGGGCCAGAAACATGCTGGTCACGCTCGGGGTCAAGATTGGTGGCCAGCAAACACAGGAAGGTCGCCAGCTTCTCACTTGCGTCCTTGCGCCCGAGTGTGAACATCCAGTCCCGTGCTTCATCAAGTTCGCGCAATGCCTGATCGAGCAGCTTCTGCTTCAGTTCGGGCGATTGCTGCACGAACTCATCCAACACCGCGCGCGGAAACGAGCAAACCCGCACATCCGTCGTCGCTTCGACGGAGACGCCGCTCTCAAGCGCAAACGGCCGGCCCAGAAAGTCTGGCGCAAACTGCAGACCGACGATCTGCTTGCGGCCATCGGGCGCCAGCTTGCCGAGTTTGACTATGCCGCTCAGGATTGTCGCATAACGCTCAACCTTCTCGCCCTCACCCTGGATTTCCTGCTGACTCGAGTAAACCTGCTTTGAAGAGTGCTTTGCAAGCTGCAACAACTTTTCCGGCGACAGAACCCCGCATGCGCCTCGATGCCTTGCTTCGCATGACATGCAGAGCACAGGAATTTCAGAGTTATGCACGTCCTGCCGTGGAGGTGGCCGGGTCGAACTATCCATCACCCGTTTCCTGACGCATTGCGTTCCCGGCACTCAACTGAAAACCATGATGCCGTAGTTCACGTTAGGCCGGAATTCACTGGAAATCCACACAGCAAATGTCATCCTTCCAGCTTATACCTGACTGCGACACTATGCGGTGTGGCGCGGCACGGCTGCTGATCTATCGGTAGGCCCCAGCCGCGGTCGGGAATAGCGCAGCCCGGCGAGGCGTAGTAGGGTTGCGGGGTCAAGGAGCCTGGAGGGCGTCAGTGATGGACTACGAGCAATTCTTTCAGTCGAAACTTGATGGCCTGCGGTCCGAAGGCCGCTATCGCTACTTTGCCAACATCGAACGCGAAGCAGGCCAGTTCCCGCGCGCAACGCATCATGGAGCTGATGGCGGCAAGCAGGTTACGGTCTGGTGTTCCAATGACTATCTCGGCATGGGCCAACACCCGGATGTCATTGCTGCCATGCATGCAGCACTGGACAGCTGCGGTGCTGGCGCTGGCGGCACGCGCAATATTTCCGGCACCAACCGGCACCATGTCGAGCTTGAGCGCGAACTTGCAGACCTTCATGGCAAGGAAGCGGCATTGCTGTTCACCTCCGGCTATGTGTCCAACTGGGCGAGCCTTGCCACGCTCGCATCGCAACTGCCGGATTGCGTGGTGCTGTCGGACGCTGCCAACCACGCCTCGATGATTGAAGGCATCCGTCACAGCCGTGCGGAGCGGATTATCTTCAAGCACAACGATCTTGTTGATCTGGAAGAGAAGCTCTCGCGCATTGCCCCCGGAAGGCCGAAAATCATTGCATTCGAGTCGGTCTATTCGATGGATGGCGACATCGGCCCCATCGCCGGCATCTGTGATCTTGCGGAAGAATATGGAGCGATGACCTATCTCGATGAGGTTCATGCCGTGGGTCTTTATGGCCTGCGTGGTGGCGGCATTGCCGAACGTGAAGGGTTGATGCATCGCGTCACCATCATCGAGGGGACTCTCGGCAAAGCCTTTGGTGTCGTAGGAGGTTACATCGCGGCCTCGGCACCGGTTGTCGATTTCATCCGCTCGTTTGCATCTGGCTTCATTTTTACAACTTCGCTTGCCGCCTGCCGTTGCGGCTGGAGCCGTAGCCTCCATCCGCCATCTCAAAGCCAGCCAGGTTGAAAGGCTTCGGCAACAGCAAGTGGTGGCGCAGGTTCGCCGCGCTCTCGACAAGGCTGGAATTCCCTATCTCAGGAACGAATCGCACATTATCCCGGTGATTGTCGGCGATGCGGTGAAGTGCAAATGGCTGAGCGACTATCTGCTGGAACGACACAGCATTTATGTGCAGCCGATCAATTACCCCACCGTGCCGAAGGGAACCGAGCGGCTTCGCATAACGCCTTCGCCACTGCATTCCGCCGCCGACATCGAGCATCTTGTCAGCGCCCTTTCGGAATTGTGGAGCCAGTGCGCGCTCAGCCGCGCTGTTGCCTGAGCGGAGTTGAAGTCTGGCGCGCGCGCGTCCATAGTGGCGCATCATGCCCTCATCCATCGATCTTCTTGAACGACTGATTGCTTTCCCCACTGTCAGCCGCGACAGCAACCTTGCGCTCATCGACTACGTCCGCAGTTTTCTTGCGGAGTTGGGTGTTTCCTCCATGCTGGCGCCGAGCGAGGATGGCAGAAAGGCCAACCTGTGGGCCACCATCGGGCCAACTGACCGGCCGGGCATTGTGCTTTCCGGCCATACTGATGTGGTGCCGGTGGATGGTCAGGCCTGGAGCACTGATCCGTTCAGGCTCACGCAAAAGGATGGCAGGCTCTACGGGCGCGGCAGCGCAGACATGAAAGGCTTCATCGCTTGCTGCCTAGCCATGGCGAAGCGTGCTGCCAATACCCCTTTGAAAACACCGATCCACTTTGCATTTTCCTATGATGAGGAGATCGGCTGCGTTGGCGTGCGGCGGCTGCTTGACCTACTCAGGGATGCGCCGGTGAAGCCGCGCCTGTGCATCGTCGGTGAACCGACGCTGATGCAGGCGGTGACAGCCCACAAAGGCAAGCTCGGCTACCGGGTGACTGCGCATGGGCTTGAAGCGCATTCAAGCCTTGCGCCCATCGGCGTCAACGCCGTGTACATGGCGGCAGACTTGGTGCAGGCCATTCGCAGCGAACAACAAGCGATTGCCGAAAGCGGCCCGCGCGATGGCGACTATGAAGTGCCCTACACCACCTTGCATGTCGGCAAACTGCAAGGCGGAGATGTGATGAATATCGTGCCCAACCGCGCCACGCTGGACTTCGAGATCCGCTATCTCCCGGAAGACGATGGCGAGGCCATCAGCCAGCGCATTCAGGCGGCGGCGGAGGCAATCGCCGTGAGCTACCGCCCGGTGCATGCGCGAGCCCGCTTCGAATTTGCCGAGTTGCAGAACTACCCCGGCCTCAACACGCCAGTGGATAGCGAGGCGGTGAAATTTGTCCACGCGCTGACGGGCGGCAATTCAACCGGCAAGATCACCTTTGGCACCGAAGGCGGCATGTTCCAGAAATATCTCGGAACGCCCGCCGTGGTTTGCGGGCCGGGCAACATCGCCGTCGCCCACAAGCCGGACGAGCATGTGAGCGTGGAACAGCTGGCGAAGTGCGATGCCATGCTGGCGCGGCTGTTGGAGAGGGTAACTGCGGCTAATTCACCTTCCAGAAAGCGGCGGCTTCCAGCGGCAGCCTTTCCAGCATGTAGCGGTAGTCGGCGCCGGCAGCGCGTGGGAGAGCGCCAAGGCGACCTCGGCAATGACATTGGGCGGAGAGAAATTATGGTCGGCCCGGATGGACAGCACCTCCGCCGTTAACGCGGCACGATCAGGAAACGGAGTTATCTGCGCCGACAAATCCCAGTCCTCCACAAAGATGGCGCGCAGCACAGCAGGCAGGCCTTGCGCAAAATCCATAGCGACCTGCGGCGCGACATGGCTGCGGAACACCAGGAACACGATCTCGTCATCGTGTAGCATTGGTTGCGCGTGGTGGCGGAGGATATCTGCAGGAGATCCTGCAAGAACTTCTCATACTCTTCCGAGGCTTCGCGGTAAGTGAAGGGCATGGGCATGGCCGAAGCCTAGCAAGATAAGCGCAGTTGGTCACGGGTCTCCTGGCACGCCGTAGCTGGGTGCCTGTGTCGATGGCGCGTTGCAGGTAGGCGCCCATTTGCGGCTTGTAATCGGTCCACAGCCTGCGAAGCGTCGCGATGGGATCGCCATCGTCCCAGTCAACACGAAGACTGACGAGCGGAAAGGCCTCCGTGTGATAGACGATGAGCGCGGCTGAATGCACCGGCCCTTCCTCTCCACCTGACGCAAGCCCCGCCTCCAAAGATCGCAGCAAACGTTCCGCCAAATGCTGATCTGCATTGGCGGCAAAAGCATCCGTCATCACGCTTGGCAGGCTTGCCGACTTGAGGAGGTTGCCCGCGGCCACACAGTCACGCTGTTCGGAAACCGCATGTGTTCCAAGAATGTGCTTGCCTGACCACGATGCCGAATTGCCGTTACGGTCAACCGCCGTGAGCTGGCGATACTCGATGTGAGGGCGATCCCTGATTACTGAATCAATTGAATCCCTTGCGCTCAATCCCTGCTGCAATTTGTCAAGCAGCAACGGGCCGAGGTTGGGGTCCGTCACATTCTGCGTGGCGACTGCGCCGACGCCAGCGCGCGCATGCGGGCAGCGCGCGCCAACAGCGATGGAAGACGTGGTGATGGCGACGCCGAATGCTCCAGATTTTGCACAACGTCCGGCAATGGAAAATGTCATCGGCTCAATCCGGTATCACGGCGGTGGCTTCAATCTCCACCACCCATTCGGGCCGCGCCAGCGCTGAAACGACGAGGCCTGTTGAACACGGGAACACGCCCTTCAGCCACTTGCCCATTTCGCGGTAAACCGCTTCGCGATAGCGGATGTCGATCAGGTAGACGACAATGCGGCAGATGTGGTCCATGTTGCCGCCGGCTTCCTCCATCAGCATCTTGATGTTGGACATGGCCTTTGCCGTCTGCGCGGCAGCATCACCCACATGCAGGGACTCGCGCGTATCAAGGTCCTGCGCGATTTGCCCGCGCACGAACACCATGGTGCCGCGCGCCACCACCGCCTGGCACAGGTCGTTGTCGAGCTTCTGCTCGGGGTAAGTGTCCTTGGTGTTGAAGGGCCGTATGCGCTTATGGGCTGTCATTGGCTGATTGTTCCTGTCAGTGGCGTTAGTTGGTTGAAGCTAGAGAATTGTAGGCGGCATAGCCACATTGCGTGGCGATATGGTCCGCAACGTACCTGGCGTCGTGCCAAACGCCCCAGATGAATGATGATCCCCTGCGGGAAAGCCACGGCAAGCCAAGAAAGTAAATTCCAGGCTCAGTTGAAACGCCGCGCTGATGCTTCGGCTTTCCCTTTTCATCCAATGCATCAACCTGCAGCCAGCTGTAGTCCACCGCATAGCCCGTTGCCCAGATGATTGAATTGATTCCGGCCTGCATCAGATCAAGCTCCAGAACGGGTTCCGCCAGGCACAGCGGTTGGGGACCAATAATGTGGGCCTCGGGTTCGGGTGGCAAGTCAAGCCCATTGCGGACGATATAGGCATCGGCCTCCTTCAATACTGACAGGTAGTTGGCGTCTCCCTGTTCAACATTATTCGCGACATCTCCTGCAAAGTGCATGACGCCATCCTTGAAGCGCTGCGTTCTGCCAACCAGCGTCATTCCCCGGTTGGCGAGCTGCCGGAAGTCGACCGTTTGGCCGCCATAGGCCCCGCTCACCGCAATCGTAACATGCTCGCGGCCTTCCGCAGGCGTTGCCGCATCCCACTTGCCCAACACTCCTAACCACCAGACGAAGTCACGCCCGCGATAGCTGCGCGGCGGGCGGTCATGCGGGCCGACCGAGAGGTAAACGCGCCTGCCAGCACGTTGGAGTTCGTCCGCAATCTGAACGCCTGACGACCCCGCTCCCACTACCAGTACTGCGCCCTCTGGCAACTGACCGGGATTACGATAGACATTTGAATGGATTTGCATGATCCCTTCGCCATCAGGAACAACCGCCGGGATGACGGGTTTCTGAAACGGTCCGGTAGCGGCCACCACATAATTGGCCTCCATGACGCCTTCCGACGTTTCGACCCGAAAGCCAGACCGGCCAGCAATCCTGCGCACCGACTTCACCTCGATGCCGCAGCGTACGGGGAGTGCAAACTTCTCAGCGTAGGCCGCAAAATAGTCAGCGACTTCTTCCTTGGGAACGAAGGCGTTGGGATCGTGCTCCGCAAACTCCATGCCGGGAAAGCGATCGTGCCAAGCGGGACCATTGGCAACCAGAGAATCCCAACGGCCAGAGCGCCAGCGTTCGGCAATCCTATGCCGCTCAAGCACAAGGTGGGACACCCCACATTTGCCCAGATGTTCGCTCATGGCGATGCCGGCCTGGCCACCACCAACGACAATTGCTTCAAATTTTTCGACTGACATTTGTTGGCTTTCTTGTTGGCCTGATAGCTTAGGGATGTTTCGCCGCGAACCAACTGGCTACAGCGGTGTCGCCTTGCGATGGTTTGGCGCCGGTCATCACCTTGTCGGACAGACCGGCCGATTGCTGCACAAAGTCTAGCGCGTTGTCCCAGTTGAAGTTGCGGTAGACTGCAGCCAGATGCGCAAATGGAGCTGACTGTGCAAAGAGCTGGAACGTCAGCCGGTGACCGGCATAATCCGAGTTCAGCAGGTCACGCGCGAAGGCCAGCAGTTTGCGCCGGTCATCTGCCACCCAGTTCTCATTGATGCTGTAGTACTTCTCCAGCCATTCGGATGAACCCGCAGCCCGGAAGGTCGCGGCATCCGGCGTAACGCAGATCTGGCCGCCGCAAAGTTCGCGCGCGATGTGCATGACGCGCGGCAGGTTGGTGAAGGCGTGGACGCGGCCCGTCATCAACAGCGACTGGTTGGGCATCATCAGGCCGCCCGGGCTCTTTTCAGCAAGCGCAATCGAGGCGGTGAGGTGGGCGTTGATGCCTTCGCGCCAGACGGCGAGTTCGGCCAATTTCTCCTGCACCGCCTGCTGCTTGTCGAGGCCGGTTTGACGCACGTTGAAGAGGGCGGCGCCAATCATCATGTCCGCCAGCTTGAGCGTGCGCTGCACGAAAGCGAAGGCGGAGTAGCGGTGCAGCGTGGAGCGGATGAAAGCTGCTGCCCGCGTGTGGCGGTAGAACAGCACGTTCTCCCACGGGATGAGCACGTTATCGAAGATAACCAGCGAGTCGATTTCATCAAACTTGTTGGCGAGCGGATAATCCTCGGCGCTGGCGCGGCCGGCAAATCCGGTACGCGAGATGAACTTGAGATTAGGCGAACCGAGGTCGCAGACGAAGCCCACCGCATAGTCCGACAGCTTTCTCGTCTCCCCAGTTGGCAATTGTCGGCTTGGTGAAAGCCTGGTTGGCATAGGCTGCCGCCGTTTCATACTTGGCGCCCCGCACGACGATGCCGGCATCGGTTTCCTTGACCACATGCAGCAGCATATCAGGGTCCTGGTCCTGCGGGCGCTTGGAGCGATCTCCCTTCGGATCTGTGTTGGCGGAAACATGGAAGGGATCATGCTTGATCACCTTATCGATGTGATTCCTGATGTTGGCCGAGAATTGCGGATCAACCTCGTTGAGCACGTCCTGGCCGTCAAACAGCGACCACATTTCGCCAACCGTTTCATCGCCGACGCGGGTGACGATGCCGCCGATGTCATGGAAAACCGCGTCAGTAGAACGGCGCTTCTCCCACCAATCACCTTGGGTGCGCGGCAGCTTAAGGCCGACGGAGATTTTCTCGCCGTCTTCCTCGCAGGTCATCACATCACGGGTCGCGGCGTCGTGCTGCATGTCGTAGATGCGGGCGCGGATATCCACCAACGGCTTGAACATCGGATGTTTGGCGACGTCCTTGACGCGCTCTCCGTTGATATAGACCTCACGGCCATCACGGATCGAGTCGAGGTATTGGGCGCCGGTTCTGATCATTGTTGGTGTTCCCCAGACAGCCGAGGAAGTTGCTCGGGCCGCTTTACTTGCCACAGCGGATGCATTAGAAAAAATAGATAATATTTCTGTTTTGAATAGTTTAAATCTATGATCAGGTACACACTGCGCCAACTGGAATACGCACTTGCCATCGCCGAGCATGGCTCGGTTGCGGCGGCGGCAATATCACTCGGCGTCACCCAGCCATCGCTTTCCGCTGCCCTGCAAAAGCTGGAAGATCAACTCGGCGTGCAGGTGTTCATCCGCCAGCATGCGCAAGGCATGCGGCCCTCCCCGCAAGGGCAGCGCTTCCTGCAGGAGGCGCGCGGTCTTGTGGCGATGGGCGAGGAGTTTCAGCGCAATGCGGGTCGCGCCAACGAAGAGGTGGAAGGCGTACTGACGCTCGGCAGCTTCCATACGCTGGCGCCCGCCTATGCGCCGCGCCTCATCGCCGAATTCCAGAAAACCTACCCGACAGCGCAGCTCAAGCTGGTGGATGGCGCGCAGGAACAGCTGATTGCCGGGCTGCGCAGAGGCGAGTTTGATTTCGCACTGATGTATGAGCTTGATCCGCCGGATGACCTTGAGCTGATGCGGCTTGCCACGCTCAAACCATACGTCCTGCTGCCGAGCAACCACCGCTTGGCCAAGTTGCCCAAAGTTCCGCTTCAGATGTTGGCAAATGAACCGCTGATCCTTCTCGATGTGCTGCCAAGCCGCACCTATTTCACGCGGCTTCTCGTTTCGCAGGGAATTGCACCCAACATCCGCTTTGCATCACCTTCAATTGAACTGGTGCGCGGCATGGTGGGACAGGGCCTCGGCTATTCGCTGCTGATCACCAGGCCGCATGGCGACCATTCCTATGATGGTTCGGAGCTGGCGCTGCGGCCGATCCGAGAAACTGTGGAACCCGGCATCATTGCGCTGGCCAGCCTCAGGAACTTGAGGCGAACACGGCTGATCTCGACCTTCGCCGAATTTTGCACTAGTTTCTTTGCACGACTGAACCTCAAATAGTTTTTCCATGACATCTCCGCACGCGACCATCATCGGCGCCGGCATCGTCGGCACCTCAACCGCCGCATTCCTGCAAAACGCTGGCTACCGGGTAACTGTCATTGACCGGGTGCCGCCGGGCGATGGCTGCTCATTCGGCAATGCAGGCGGGGTTGCCTTCGCCGAGATCATGCCCACCATTCACAGCAACACGCTGCTCAAGATTCCAGGATGGCTGCTTGACCCACTGGGGCCCTTGACCATCCGCTGGCGTTATCTGCCGAAGGTGTTGCCGTGGTTCCTGGCGGCTGCACGAAACGCCCTGCCCGCCCGCGTAAAGGAAATAACTACCGTACGCGCTGCCCTTGGCCTGCGCGCGCTGAGTGATTTCGAGCAATTGCTGAAGCAGGCCGGCGCAAGCGAGCTGCTGGTTCAGCGCGAGACGTTGCGCGTGTTCGACAACGAACAGCAGTTCCGTAGCGAACAACTAGAGCGTGATATCAAGGCCGAGCACGGCTTCGAATGCGAAACCTTGAGCGGCGATGAAGCGCGCGAGCTGGAGCCCGAACTTTCACCGCACATCACGCACGCCGCATTTCACGGCGGCTGGTATTTCGTCACCAATCCCGGGCGGGTGGTCAAATCCATTGCGGCGCATATTGCCTCGCGCGGCGGCGAGTTCCTGGCTGATGACGTGGCCAGCATCAACTTCAGCGATAGCGTCGCCAAATCGTTGCAACTGAAGTCGGGCCGCAACCTGCCGCTCGACAGGCTGGTCATCTGCGCTGGCGCCTACTCACATTTGCTCAGCCGGCAGCTCGGCGAAAAAGTAAACCTCGAAACCGAGCGTGGCTACCACATGGTGTTGCCGAATGCGGGGGTCAACCTGTCACGCTCCATCACCTATGCGCGCACGCCCGGCGTTGCCACGCCGATGGAGATGGGCCTGCGGCTGGCGGGCACGGATGAATTTGCAGGGCTGGAAGCAGCCCCCAACTATGCGCGCGCCGACGTGCTGTGGAAGCTTTTCAAAATGATCCTGCCCGGTTTGCGCGAGCCCGATGCGGCAACGACGCGCTGGATGGGCCACAGGCCGGGCACGCCCGATTCACTTCCCGTGATCGGGCCCTCGCGGACCGCAAGCAATGTCTGGTACGGCTTTGGCCACGGCCACATGGGCCTGACCTGGGGGCCAACGACTGGCCGCATGCTCAGCGAGTTGATGAGCAACAAACCGGGCAACCTCGACCTTTCGCCCTTCCGGATTAACCGCTTCTAGCAGGACCAGCAACAATGACCGAACCGCAGCGCACGACAATTCACCTGCGCGACTATGCGCCAACGCCCTATAGCATCGACGAGATTACTCTGGACTTCCTGATCCATCCTGAGCGGACTCGCGTCCATGCGCGCCTCGCAATCAAAACCAATCCACAATCATCGATGACTGACGCACCGCTCGTGCTGCATGGCGAGGAGATCGAACTGGCTGGCGTCAGCCTTGACGGCCGCCGCCTTGCCGAAGGCGAATACTCGGTCACTGCCCATGCCCTCACCATTGCACATGTGCCGCAAGAACCCTTTGTCCTCGAGATCGAGAGTTTCTGCAATCCTTCCGCCAATACAGCGCTCTCCGGCCTCTACCGCTCCAGCGGCGTGTTCTGCACGCAATGCGAGGCGGAAGGGTTTCGCCGCATCACCTACTGCCTATGACCGGCCAGACTGCATGGCGGGTTATACGGTCCGCATCGAGGCAGAGCGAGAGAGTTGCCCTGTCCTGCTCAGCAACGGCAATCTCGTCGAGACCGGACGATGTGCCGGCAACGTCCCGCCACTTCGCCATCTGGCACGACCCGCACCCCAAACCCTCCTACCTGTTCGCGCTGGTGGCGGGTGACCTTGCAGAGGTGCGAGGCGAGTTCGTTACGCGCTCGGGCCGCGCAGTGCGACTTGGCATCTATGTCGAGCATGGCAAGGAAGACCGCTGCGCCTTTGCGCTTCAAGCAGTGAAGGAATTGATGGCCTGGGACGAGCGCCGCTTTGGGCGCGAGTATGATCTCGACGTGTTCAACATTGTCGCAGTTTCCGACTTCAATATGGGGGCCATGGAGAACAAGGGGCTGAATGTCTTCAACGACAAGTACATCCTCGCCCTGCCCGAAACCGCGACGGATGCGGACTTTGTCAATATCGAAGCCATCATCGCGCACGAGTACTTCCATAACTGGACCGGCAACCGCATTACCTGCCGCGACTGGTTCCAGCTTTGCCTTAAAGAAGGACTCACGGTGTTCCGCGACCAGGAATTCACCTCCGACATGCGGTCTCGCCCGGTGAAGCGCATTGCCGATGTGCAGACATTGCGTGCGAAGCAGTTGCCGGAAGATGCAGGGCCACTGGCGCATCCTCCCCGGCCGTCGTCTTACATCGAGATCAACAACTTCTACACGCCAACCGTCTATGAGAAGGGAGCAGAGATATGCCGCATGCTGCTCACGCTGCTGGGCGAGGCGGCGTTCAAGAAGGCAATGGACCTGTATTTCGAGCGGCATGATGGAGAAGCTGCAACGGTTGAGCAATTCGTGCAGTGCTTTGCCGATGTCTCAGGCCGCGACCTTGCGCAGTTCTTCGGATGGTATGAGCAGGCGGGAACGCCGGTGGTCACAGTCTCGACCAATCATGATCCGAAGACTGCCACCTTCACGCTCACCCTGACGCAAGCCACAGCAGCGACACCCGGCCAGCCGGACAAGAAGGCCATGCACATTCCGCTGAAACTCGGGCTTGTGGACAAGCAGGGCCAAGACCTGCCGCTGATGCTGGAAGGCCACGGCGGTTTGAACGAACCAATAATCGAACTGATGGAAGCAACGCAGACTTTCCGATTTACCGGCATTGCGGAAAGACCGGCGCTTTCCCTCAATCGCGGATTTTCAGCGCCAGTCATCATCAGGTCAGACCAGGTTGCCGCCGAGCGCTTGTTTCTGATGGGCAATGATCCTGATGGCTTCAATCGTTGGGAGGCCGGCCAGAGCGAGGCGCTGAGACTGCTCACCGATACCGTAAGGGCAATTGCTGGCGGCGGAAAACACCCATTCACTGCAGATTTTGCGTCAGCGCTGGGTCACAGCCTCGACGACCGCAGGCTTGATGATGCCTTCAAGGCACAGATGCTGTCACTGCCTACAGAAGCTGCCATCTGCGCCGCCATTGGCAATGATATTGATACAGACAGCGTGTTTGCAGCCCGCCAACAGGTACGGCGCGATATCGGCCTCCATGTCGGCAAGAGTCTACGTGCACATCTCACATCAACTCGTGATGAGGAGGCCTACTCACCTTCCGCAGCCGCAAGCGGCAAACGCGCCTTGCGTTATACCTGCCTCTCCTATTTCACTTGCGGATTTCCCGAGCAAGGCGAAGAACTCGCTATGGCCGAATTCAAGTCCGCCCGGCATATGACGGCGGAAATCGGAGCGCTCACCGCCATGCTGGCACTTCCGGCCGATGTGGCTGCGGCCGCGCTTAATCTGTTCTATGACAAACACAAGGACGATCACCTGCTGGTCGACAAATGGTTCGGCCTGATGGCCGCCATTCCAGGTCCGGACTCGCCAGCGCGTATCGAGCGCCTTCTCCTGCATCCTGACTTCAAGCTGACGACTCCCAACCGCGTCTATGCGCTGATTGGAGGTTTCACGGCAGGCAACGTTTCTGGCTTCAATTCAGCGGACGGTTCAGGCTACCGTGTTGTGACCGATACGATCCTCCAGCTTGACGCCATTAACCCGCAGGTCGCGGCGCGCATGACCACCGCGTTCAGGTCATGGCGATTGATGAATGAGGTTCGCCGGCGAGCCGCGCGTGATAATCTGAAGCGGATCGTTGCGCAGCCGAATCTATCCGCCGATACCTTTGAAATCGCCAGCAAAACACTCGGCTCGCCGGCATAAGCAGAAGCCCTCCCAATTCATGTCTGGACAAGACATACCGTTTTCGAATCAATGGGCCTGTTTGATTCGTGTTGGTGGGTTGGGGACTGTGCGGTGTTGGTTCAGGCGTAACAGGCAAAGGTTTCTATCTTGGGCAAAGTGGACGTCGCAGAACTGTTTCTGAAGGAGCGCGCGCTTCGCATTCCGTCGCCATTGCCCAGCCGCTGGAAGATCAGAATATCGGAAGCCTGGTTGCGGCGCCTGATCACGGCGCTCACTGTCCTGTTCATGTGCGCCCTCACGATCTCTCTGTTGTCGCAGCTCCTGCAAGGCAGGAAGACGCACACAGCTGAAGCTCAGCAACTCAGCCATCTCTATGCAGATGTAACTTCGCAGCGGCTGACGGCAAAGGCGTCTGCGGACGTGGCGGATGGCAACACGGTTCGCGCCATCAACCAGCAACAGCTGGCGCAATCAATGCCACCAGGCGCCCTTGAGGCTGATCGGCAATTTGTCGTGGCAGATTCCGCTGGAACTATTCTGGCGGCGGAACCAACGGGAGCGCTAGCCACGGGGCGAACGCTGCCAGAACTGCTCGGCAATGCCCTGTTGCTGGAGAGCCCCGCAGGTGCGCCGCACGTTGTGCGGCTGACGGATGGCTCTACGGTTCACGTTACGGTGCGTGATCTCGCACCAATGCAGGCCCGGCTGCTCGTCATCCAGTCGGACGGCGCCATGTTTTCCGCCTGGTGGGTCGGCGTCGCGCGACTGTCATTCCTTTTCATTGTCACCATGTTCGTTCTTAGTCTTCTGGCTGGCGCCTTTCACTGGCAGGCGGCGCGCGCCGCCGAAGCCGACAGGACACTGAGCATTGCAACCGAACGGCTCGACAAGGCCCTGGATCGCAGCGTCTGCGGCATGTGGGACTGGAACCTGGCGCAAGGCACCATCTTCTGGTCGAAGTCAATGTTCGAACTACTCGGCATGCAGCCGAAGGGCGATCTGTTGACGTTCCCGGAACTTGCGGAACGCCTGCACCCTGACAATGCCGATCTCATCCCGATGGTCGAAGACTTGTTGAGCGGTCGCAACAGCGTGTTCAACCGCGAATTCCGCATGCGCCATGAACACGGCCACTGGGTGTGGCTGAGGGCGCGGGCAGCATTGGCGCCGGGAGACTCACCCGAGCAGCCGCATCTCATCGGCATCGTATTCGACATTTCCGAGCACAAGCTGGCCGCCAAACAGAACCTTGATGCCGAGCTGCGGCTCAAGGATGCGATCGAGAACATCTCCGAGGCCTTCGTCCTGTGGGACGCACACAACCGGCTGGTCATGTGCAATTCCAAGTATCAGCAGTTCCATTCCCTGCCGGCATCGGTGTGCGTGCCGGGCACGCCCTATGCAACGGTCACCGGCTCGGCCAAGGAGCCTATTGTTCGCCAGCTTGCCCCATCGACCGCCGGCGAAAACCATGACGCGACATCGCTGGAGTTACAGTTAGGCGATGGCCGGTGGCTGCATATCAACGAGCGCCGCACCAAGGATGGCGGCTATGTGTCGGTTGGCACCGACATCACTCCGCTCAAGCGGCAGGAGGAACACCTGCTGCTGTCGGAGCGCACGCTGATGATGACGGTGCGCGACCTGCAGAAGGAACGGCTGCTGGCCGACCAGCAGGCGCAGCGGCTTGCCGACCTTGCCGACAAATATGCGCGCGAGAAAACCCGCGCCGAAGCGGCGAACCGCTCCAAGTCCGAATTCCTCGCCAACATGAGCCATGAGCTGCGCACGCCGCTCAACGCCATCATCGGTTTCAGCGAAGTCATGCAGTCGCAGATGTTCGGCCCGCTGGGCGGCGGCAAGTACCTGGAATATTCAAATGACATCAGGCGCAGCGGCCAATTCCTGCTCGATGTCATCAATGACATTCTCGACATGTCAAAGATCGAAGCCGGCCGCATTGATTTGGAACTAACACCTACGTCTCTGCCCGCAGTATTCGAAGAAGCGATGCGCCTCATCAACCCGCGCGCGCTTGAAGGAAACGTCAGGGTAAGCCTCGACCTGCCGGACACTTGCGAAGTGCGCGCCGACAAGCGCGCGCTCAAGCAGGTGTTCATCAACCTGCTGGCCAATGCGGTGAAGTTCACGCCCGAAGGCGGCGAGGTAAAAGTCAGGGTGAGGCGGCATGGCAGCGGCGCAATCGTCACCATTTCAGACACTGGCATCGGCATTCCAGCTTCGGATATCGAAAAACTGGGACGTCCCTTCGAGCAGGTGGAAAACCAGTTCACCAAGAGCAAGGGCGGCTCCGGCCTTGGTCTTGCCATTTCCAAGTCGCTGGTTGAGTTGCATGGCGGCTCGCTTCACATAGCGAGTGATGTTGGAAAGGGAACGACAGTCACCGTCAACCTTGCTGACAAGGCCCAGGACATGAAGCTCTCGGCGTAGCTTTTACTTCTTTCCCGGGCGTGAGCGCGAGCGGATGTCGTCTGCCAATGCCTTGCGCTCCTCAGGCGTCAGCAGCGCCAGAATCTCCATGGTGGCATCACCGCCGCGGGCTGCTATCTGGCCGCTCTGGGCTGCAAAATCCGCAAACACGGCCTTCACCTTCTGCGGGTCATAGGGCTCAATCGAAATTGCTTCGGCCAGTTTCCTGGAGGTTTCGCGTGACAGATCGCGGTTGCCGCGCTGCTCCTGCATGTAGCGCTTGAGGATGGCACGAGCTGCATCGCGCTTTTCATCCGGCAAGCCGCGCAGGAATTTGCGTGGCAGCAACTGAACGTATGAAGTACCCGGCATACGGTCTAATCCGGGGCCACGCCAGACGCGGGTGGCAACAGCTGAAACAACCAGCAGGTTGAGCGCCAACGAAGCGACAAGCAGGCCCTGCAACAATCGCGGCCTGGCCCACCATGATGGCTTGGCGGCCTGGGGTACAGCAGGCGCTGGTGTTTGATCGGTCATGCCAAGTCTCCGTTCGCGCTGTCTGCGTCGTCAAGTCCTAGCGGCAGATCAACGCTCAACCCATCATCGGAGACCAGCGCAGCCACGCTCTCAGGCAGGTATTGGTCGAGCAGACTTTCATTCCCAATGAATATGCCAAGCAGCAGCGAAGCTGCCAGTGGCAGCCCGAGGCCCACCAGTCCGACCCAGGGTCTGGCCTTGGGAGCCTGAAACGGTATGACGGCTGCTGCCGCAGGCCGTGCTGCCTGCGGCGTAATGCGTGCCATCAACCTGCCTTGCGCACCCTGCGGCGGCTCAGGCCGTGATGCACGCGCAAGCAAGGCGTGCAGGGCCTGTTCTTCCATGTCCTTGCCATCCTTCGTCTTCATGTCTTCACCTCGTCGGCCCTTCGGCCAGTTCTTCGAGCAACAAGCGCCAGTCAGCGGCCAGTTCCTCGCGCAGCGCGCGCTTGGCGCGTGAAAGCAATGATTCGACCGCTTCCACCGTCACTTCCATGGTGCGGGCGGCCTCGATGTTGCCCAAGCCCTCAAAGTACACCAGCGTCAGCGCCATTTTTTGCCTTTCCGGAAGCGCTGCCACAGCGCGGTCAACCCGTCCCCGCGCCTGAGCTTCCTCGAATTCCGCGCCGGTGACCTGGCCTGGGTCAGCGGCATTTTCAATCTCGTCAAGTTCGCCATGCGACTTGCGCCGCAGCCTGTCGAAGGCGAGATTTGACGCCACACGCATGAGCCAACCACGCAGCGCCCTTGCCTCACGCACCTGCGCCGGGTTCTGCCAAAGCTTGACGAATGCCTCCTGCGCAACATCCTCGACTTCGGCATGGCCATTCATCAGACGCCAAACCATCCGGTAAACCGGCTTGAAGTGGCGGTCAACGAGGCGTGCGAAAGCCTTCGCATCGCCTGTGGCGCTTGCCGCCAGCAACGCGCCATCGTCGTCTTCAAGCTGGCTGGCGGCAAATAATTGCTGCGTTGACCCCATGGTGCGGTGCTGGCGCTATTCCTGTCAGTTCGGTGTGCCATCCTGCATGGTTTTCCGCCATTTGGCGAGACGAAAGCCTCGCACTTCCGCAAGCGTTACGCCGCCGTCAGCATCCGTGTCAGCACCCTTCACAAGAGCTTCAGCGAATTTGTCGAGCTCGGTCTTGGAAATGGTGCCGTCCTTGTCGGCATCCATTGTTGCCAGGATGCGGTTGCGGCGGCGTTCCATAGCTGATTTCAGCGCCTGGTCAATCTCGGCGGTTGAAACCGCGCCATCACCGTTGCCATCGTCACGCAGGAAGCGCTTTTGTGCCAACGGCAAAAACTCTGCCGATGTCAGCTTGCCGTCATGGTTCGCATCAATGCGGTCGAACGCCTTCTGCACGCGCGGCAGATAGGGCTCCGCCGCAGTGGCGAGGCCAGCCAGCCCGGCCAGGACCACAATGGCGCCACCTGCGATGTATGATTTTCTCATTTACTTTATCCTCCTTGTTGCCGGGATTTCCTTTCCCTAGAACAAAGACGGGACATGGGCCCAATTCCGTCGGTGGTCAGGCGGGCGGGCCAATCAACCGGTCAAAAACCATGGCAACGGCTGCCTGGGTGTCTGTCAGAATGGTTTCCGCCACATTGATATCGGGCGCTGATGCGGCTCGCGCCACCATGTCGCGGAGGCCACGCGGAGCTGCGGCCGGATCAAAAACGCCGGCAAAGGCGAGGCGGAGCAGTTGCGTCAGCCGCTGATAGAGCTTGCAGGCATCCCGCAAGGGGCGAACATCATCATGCGGCAGCAGGTCTGCAGCGGCCAGCAGCTCCAAGGCCTCAAGACTGTTGGTGGAGAGAATGCCGGGAGCTTCGGCGGCATGCACTATCTGCAGGTATTGGACTATGAATTCCAGTTCAACAAGCCCGCCACGGATGCGCTTGATGTCCCAGACGCTTGAGGGCTTATGCTCCGCCAGCATCAGTTTCCGCATATCCAGAACGTCCTTGCGGGTTGTTTCCTCATTGCGTTTTTCGACCAGACTGGCGCGGATGGCCGCATCGAGACGGGCGGCCAGATTTCCGGCTCCACCAATGACGCGGGCGCGAGTGAGCGCCAGCTTTTCCCATGTCCAGGCGGATTCTGACTGGTATTGCACGAAGCTGGCGAAACTCGTGGCCACCGGCCCCTTGCTGCCAGAGGGCCGAAGCCGCATGTCCACCTCATACAACACGCCTTCGCTGGTGGGCGCTGATATGGCAGTGATCAGGCGTTGCGCGAGGCGCGCATAATACTGGCTGACACTGAGCGGCTTTGCGCCATCGGAGTAGTCGGCATCGGGCGCTGCATCGTAGATCAGCATGAGATCAAGGTCTGAGCTTGCCGTCATCTCGCGGCTGCCGAGCTTGCCCATGGCGATAACGCAGCTTGCTCCAGCCGGAAAAGTTCCGTGCTTTGCCTCCATGTCAGCCGTGACTGCCACATGCAATCGCGCCAGCAGCAGTGTCGCCAAATCCGAGTAGGCGGAACCCGCTTCTTCCGCTGTCAGCGTGTCTGAGAGCACGCGCACGCCAATGCGGAACATCTGCTCGCGTCCCAAAGTGCGGGCCCTGTCGGCCAACTCATCGAGTGGCACGTCTTCCGGCATGACCGATGAAATCATGGCCGTGAGTTCCGCCGTCTTCGGCAAGGGACCGAAGAAGCCGGGATCAAGCACCGCATCAAGCACGCGCGGCCGGCTGCTGATCTGCTCGGCCAAGCGTGGCGCGGCATTGAGGATCATGGCGATGAGGTCAAGCTGCTTCGGATTTGCCTGCAGCAGCGAGAAGAACTGCAGCCCTGCAGGCAATCCTGCGAGAAAACGGTCGAAGGCAATGAAGGCCTGGTCAGCATCACCACCCCGCGCCAGTGCCGCCAGCAGCGCCGGCATGAGCTCCGTCAGCGCCTCCCGCGCCCGCGCGCTGCGCATCGCGGCATAGCGGCCGAAATGCCAGCCGCGCACGGTTGCCGACACTTCGCTCGGCTGCTTGAAGCCAAACCGCTGCAGCGTCTCTATGGTTCCAGGATCATCTTCGCCGCCGGTGAACACGAGGTTGCCCAAGTTCATGGCCAAGATCCTGCGCCTGTTCGAACAAGGCTGCGTAATGCGATTGCACCGTCTCGAATGTTTGCCGCAGTTTTGATTGCAAAACGCCAACGTCCGCATAGCCCGCAAAGGCTGCAAAACGCTGGAACTCTTCATCACCCGCCGGCAGCAATTGCGTCTGCTCGTCATTCACCATCTGCAGCCGGTGTTCGATCATGCGCAAGAATCTGTAGGCTTGCTGCAAGGTTGTCGCTGCCTCCGGCGCAATCCAATTGGCCTCAGCCAATGCAGTCAACATGTCGAGGGTGCGGAGGCCGCGAAGCTTGGGGTTGCGGCCGCCGGCAATGAGCTGCTGCGTCTGCACGAAGAATTCGATTTCGCGAATGCCGCCACGGCCAAGCTTGACGTTGTGACCCAGCACCGCCACTTCGCCGTGGCCTTTCACCGCATGTATCTGGCGTTTGAGCGATTGCACGTCGGCGATTGCCGCAAAATCCAGATACTTGCGCCAGATATAGGGACGCAGGCGGGCCAGGAATTCCTGGCCAAGCGCTATGTCGCCTGCTGCGGCACGCGCCTTGATCATGGCGGCGCGTTCCCAGTTCTGGCCCATGCTTTCGTAATAGATGGTTGCCGCCTCGATGGCGATTGCCACCTGCGTGGCGCGGGGATCAGGCCTGAGGCGGAGATCGACCCGCAGCACGTAGCCATCCTCGGTCACATCCTGCAGAATCTGCACGAGGCGGCGCGTCATGCGGACGAAGAATTGACCGGGCTCCACGCCTTCCGCCAGCGGCGCTGTTTCAGGATCATAAAGAATGATGAGGTCTATGTCGCTTGAGTAGTTAAGCTCGCCTGCTCCCTGCTTGCCCATGGCAATCGCCACATAACCGCAACCGTCTGACGGATTGTCTTCGTTGGCCAGCCTCATCTTGCCGGTGCGGGCTGCATCACGCAGCAGCCAGTTCACGGTTGCGGCAAGCATTGCATCGGCAAGCGTGGTGAGCGTGGTGACAACTTCGTCAACGCTCCACAGACCGGCAATATCGCAAAGCGCCACCAGCAATGCAGCGCGGGATTTGCAGCGGCGCAATTCCCGCATCACCTCATGCTGGTCTTCGTTCCTGTCAGCAAAACCAATCGTGGCCAACGTCTCGTCCAGAAGCGGCGGCGGGCCGTCCTTCAAGAGACGCAAAAGGAAATCCGTCTCATGCTGCATGATGTGGCGGAGATAGGGCGAGCGTTCGGCAACTGCCATCAGGAAAGTACGCCAGGGCTGAAGCGAGACGACGCAATCTGCCGGAAGATCGCTCCAGAACATCTCTCCCGCCCCGGAAGCGGGTGCTTCAGGGAGAGTTGCGTTGACAGTGAATGGAAATCCGTCCGCCATCGCCCCACAGTACCGGGCTTTATGGTTGGTGCAAGCGCGAGCCGCATTGCCACAGTGTGGCTAGGCTTGCGCCTTGTGCGCGGGGAATACCAGTTCGACGCGCAGGCCGGGTTCATTGTCGAGCAGGCGGATTGAGCCGCCATGCAGCCGCATGACGCCGGAAACAAGGCTTAGGCCAAGGCCGTTGCCCGGCTTCGAACGGCTTTTCTCAAGGCGCACGAAACGGTCCAGCACGCGGGCTCGGTCTGCTTCGGGCACACCCAAACCATGGTCGCCGACACTGATGGTGACGACGCCCTCGCCGGACTCGGCCCTCACCTCAATGCGGGCTGCCTTGGCGGTGTCAGCAACGCCATACTTGATGGCGTTGTCGATAAGATTGCTGACGGCTTGCGCCAACAGTTGGCGGTCCGCCAGCACGTGCAGGCCATCGGCAACGGAAAGCGTCAGGCTGCCGCCTGCCTCCTCCAGCGTCGGTTGATACAGCTCGGCCACATCGGCAACCAGCGGACCCGCATCGACCAGCTGGAACATTTCGCGTGATTGCCCGGATTCGGTGCGCGCGATGGAAAGCAGTGCATCGAAAGTCTTCAGCAACTGTTCTGATTCGCCAATGGTCTGCTCGAGGGCGGCGCGATAATCGTCTTGGCTATCACCGCGCAAAGCCGATTCAACGCGCGCGCGCATGCGGGTGAGCGGCGTCTTGAGGTCGTGCGCCACATTGCTTGAGACATCCTTGAGGCCAATCATCAGCCGTTCGATCTGTTCCAGCATTTCGTTGAGCGAAACAGCGAGCCGGTCCAACTCGTCATTGGTGCCAGTTACCGGCATGCGGCTGGACAGGCTGCCCGCCATGATGGCGCGGCTCGCGCCGGTGATGGCGTCAACACGATTGAGAAAATTGCGGCTCATCAGGAAGCCGCCGCCAAGACCGAGCACCAGCGCGATCAGCAAGGCGGAGATCATGGTGCGGCGGATGATATCGCCAAACTGCTTCATCTCGCCAATGTCGCGGCCGACGACGAGTTCGTAATCACCGCTGAGGTCGGTATGGAAGGCTCGCGCCGTCCTGTCCTGCGTCCGGCCTGCAATGTTGACCTTTATCGGGAATTCAATCCAACCGGAATCTTCGCCGACATGCTCCGGCACCTCTTCCAGATTGCCTGCGATGCGCCGCCCGCCACCCGCAGCGAGAATGTAAACGCCCGCCGTGCGCTCACTGCTGCGCCGGCGCACGGTTTCGGCAACGCCATTTAGCCCGAAGTTGCGGTATTGGTCGGCGAGTGCCTGGATTTCAGCCCGGATGGTGGCATCCGTCTGCCGCTCGATAAGTCCCGCCGTGTTCCAGTAGACATATCCAAGGATGGCGGCGACCGAGACTGCGAAGAAAACCAGATAGATGGCCGAGAGGCGGAATGTCGAAGTCCTGAATATCTTCCAGTTAACCCG
This sequence comes from uncultured Alphaproteobacteria bacterium, assembly GCA_963814455.1. Taxonomy (GTDB): domain Bacteria; phylum Pseudomonadota; class Alphaproteobacteria; order Rhizobiales; family Aestuariivirgaceae; genus Aestuariivirga. The sequence continues at coordinate 62,704 of CAWFCR010000008.1, forward strand.
CACGCAGCATATATCCTGCGCCGCGCACCGTATGCAGGAGTTGCTCGTCAAATCCCTTGTCAATCTTGGCGCGCAGCCTTGATACATGCACGTCTATCACATTGGTCTGCGGATCGAAATGATAGTCCCAGACATTCTCCAGCAGCATGGTGCGGGTGACGATGTGGCCTTCGTTGCGGAGCAGGTACTCGAGCAGCTTGAACTCGCGCGGCTGCAGCAGGATGGGATTGCCAGCACGGGTTACCGAGCGGCTGAGAAGGTCCATCTCCAGATCGCCAGCTTTGAGGCGGGTTTCCTGCGCATCCTGATTGCGGCGGCGCGCAAGGCCATCGACGCGGGCCAGCAGTTCCGAGAATGCGTAGGGCTTGGCGAGATAATCATCACCACCCGCCCGCAGGCCGCGCACGCGCTCGTCCACATCACTGAGTGCGCTGAGGATGAGGACCGGAACGGAGATGTCCTTGGCGCGCAAGGTCTTGATGATTGACAGCCCGTCAAGCTTGGGCAGCATACGGTCGACAATCAGAATGTCGTGCAGTTGCTCGAGGGCGAGGGCGAGGCCCTGTTCTCCATCACTCGCAAGGTCAACGACGTGTCCGCTCTCCTTGAGGCCCCTGACGAGCCATGAGGCGGCTTCCTTGTCATCCTCTATTACCAGTATGCGCATGCTGTCCCGGTTCTTGCCGTGTTCCGGCAACTTCACTTCTGTCTGCATAAATGTGGTCATTATGCCCTCCAAATCAAGGGAGCGCGGAAGCTGCCGAACGGGGAACCGGGGGGAATGTCCGGGCAACTTCCGCGCCTTTCAGCTGGCAGGCACATGCGGGAAACGGCCTGCGCCAGCTATGGTGTATCAGCCTTTCTTGAGCGGCAGAGTTAGGAAGCGCTGACCATCGCCAGAGCGGACCAGCAGCAGAACCTTGTCCTTGCCGGACTTTTCCATGGCCTTGCGCACTTCAGCAGCATTGCCAACGTCTTCGCCAGCAACCGACATGATCACATCACCCGGCTTGAGGCCCTGCTTGGCGGCAACCGAATTGGGATCAACCTCGGTGATCTTGGCGCCCGCTCCGTCATCCGCTGGCGCAAGCGACAAGCCCAGGTCGGTGAGGCTCGTAGGCTCGGCCGGAGTACCAGAAGCTGAGGCCATCTTCGGCAATTCGCCCGGCATCTTGCCAATCTTGACCGAAAGCGTCATCGGCTTGCCATCGCGGACGATTTCAAAGTCGATGGGTTTTTCCGGAGCGAAGCGGGCTACCTTGCGGGCAAGATCGCGCAAGTCTTCAATCTCCTGGCTACCCGCCTTGAGAATGATGTCGCCAGGCTTGAGGCCGGCGGCAAGCGCCGGTGAGCCTTCCGTCACATCGGAGACGATAGCTCCCTTGGCTTCCTTCAAGTCGAGGCTATCAGCGATATCCTGCGTCACTGGCTGAATCTGCACGCCAAGCCAACCGCGTGTCACCTGGCCATTTTCCTTGAGGCTGGCAATCACATCCTGCGTTGCAGCGGCAGGGATTGCAAAGCCAATACCGACAGAACCACCGGACGGAGAGAAGATCGCCGTGTTGACGCCGATGACCTCGCCATTGAGATTGAAGGCCGGTCCGCCGGAGTTGCCTTTGTTGATGGAGGCATCAATCTGCAGGAAATCGTCATAGGGCCCATTGCCAATATCGCGGCCACGGGCGGAGATAATGCCGGTTGTCACCGTGCCACCGAGGCCGAAGGGGTTGCCAACCGCCATCACCCAATCGCCAACACGGGCTTCTGTCTTGGCGAAGCTGACGAACTGAAACGGCTTGTCAGACTCTATCTTGATGAGTGCGAGGTCAGTCTTGGGATCGGTGCCGACAACCTTGGCCTTCAGTTCCTGGCCATCCTTGGTGCGAACGGAAACCTGGTCAGCATCCTTGACCACATGGTTGTTGGTGACGGCATAACCATCAGCGCTGATTATGAAGCCCGAGCCGAGTGCCGTGCCTTCAGGCCCACGCGGGCCACGGAAGCGGAAGTTTGGCGGCATGCGGTCACGGAAACCCGGAAACTGCTCGAAGAATTCTTTCATACCGGGAGGCATCTGTTCGTTTTCGCCGCCCTGCCCGGCCGACTTGTCAGCCACATTAGCGAACTTCACCTCAACGCTGATGACGGCGGGCATGACCCGGTCAACAAGATCGGCAAAGCCGTTCATCGGGTTGATCAGCTGGGTCTGCACGGCTTCGGCCTGAACGATAGCCGGCGGGTTGAACACAAATGAAGAGGTGAGAGCGGATGCGCCGAGCAGGCCAGCGGCAACGAGGCCCATCAGCGTCTTGCGGCCAGTGGTAAGAGATAGTGACATTTTGTTCTCCAGCGTCTTGAGGAAGTGGCTGGAAGATAGGCGTGGCAACCTAACGCAACTATGGCTGCAAGATGAAATCTTTGTAATGTCGCATCACTTAAATGTTTTCGAGACGCTTTTTTTCGGCATCGTTGAGCGGAGTTTCGGCGGCCACGGCTGCAACTCTGCGGCGGCGAAACAGGAACATGGCGCCGCCAGCCACAGCTGCAAACGGCAGCAGCCAGAGCACTGCAGTTGAGCCATTGAAGCGCGGCCTGAGCAGTACATAATCGCCATAGCGGTCAACGACGAAGTTGGTCACCTGTTCGTCACTGTCACCCTTGACCAGCCGTTCACGGATGAGAATGCGCAGGTCCTTGGCGAGGCCGGCGCCCGACTCATCGATCGACTCATTCTGGCAGACGAGACAGCGGAAGCCTGACGAAAGAGAGCGCGCTCTCGCCTCTAGCTGCGGGTCCTTCAGCATTTCATCTGGTTGCACCGCCCAGGCCGGAAGGTTGAGTGCTACCAGCAAGAACAAGCTTATGAGGCCAACGCGACGCTTCATTCGGCAGCCGCCTGCTGCAGCTTCAGGTTCGTTTTCGGCGCGCCGATGCGATAACGCCTGTCTGACAGTGACAATAGGCCGCCGATGAACATGAATAGGCCGCCGAGCCAGATCATGTTGACCAGCGGATTGACATAGAGGCGCACCACCCGGCCGCCATCGGCCGAGGTATCTCCCATGGCGATGTAGACATCGCCTGAGAGCTTTTGGAGCAAACCAACCTCTGTCGTCGGCATGCCGGATGGTTTGAAGGTGCGCTTCTCGGATACAAGCTCTGCCAGTTCACTGTTGCCACGGTAAACGCGGAAACTGCCAGCTAGAGCATCATAGTTCGGCCCGGCGGCCTGCTTCTCACCGAGGAATTCGACGCTGTAACCGGCAATGTCGGCGCGGTCACCAGGTTTCATCGACAAGATGAGCTCACTCCGCCACAGCGACATGGCGACGACACCGATGACGGTGATGCCCAAGCCCGCATGAGCGCTGAGCATGCCCAAGGCGGCGCGCGGCAATCCGCCAGCGCGGGCGAAGCTCGCCGCCAACGGCACCTTGAACAGCGCCATGCGTTGTGAAAGATCATAGAGGCTGCCGAACACAAGCCACAGACCCAGCGCCAGACCAGGTATCGCCAACCAAGGCGCGCGGATGAGAGCTAATGCCAGAACCACAGCGATAACGGCAGCCGCTGCGGCAACGGGCGCCAGCCGCCTCAGTACCGGGCCGAGGCTGCCGCGCTTCCAACTCATCGCTGCACCAATCGGCACGGCGAGCAGCAAGAGGCAGCATGATCGGCCCGAAGGTCAGGTCAAAGTAAGGCGGGCCGACTGATATCTTTTCGCCAAGGGCGTCCATGAACAGCGGATAAAGCGTACCGATGAAAACGGCAGCTGTTGCCGCGCAGAGGAACAGGTTGTTGAGCACCAGCATGCCCTCGCGGCTGATGGGTGCGAATTGCCCGCCAGCTTTCAACGCAGGCGCGCGCCAGGCATAAAGCGCCAATGCGCCGCCTATGAAGAATAGCAGGATCATGAGAATGAACAGACCACGGCGCGGATCGACCGCGAAGGCATGAACTGACGTCAGCACGCCGGAGCGAACGAGGAAAGTACCGACGAGTGACAGCGAAAAGGCGATGATGGCGAGCAGCACTGTCCAAGTCTTGAGCGCATTACGCTTTTCAACAACGATGGCAGAATGAATGAGGGCCGTTGCCACCAACCAGGGCATGAGGCTGGCGTTCTCCACCGGGTCCCAGAACCACCAGCCGCCCCAGCCGAGTTCATAATAGGCCCACCAGCTGCCCATGGCGATGCCGATGGTTAGGAACATCCATGCGAGGATTGTCCATGGTCTCACCCAGCGGGCCCAGGCCGCATCGACCTTGCCTTCGATGAGCGCAGCAATGGCGAAGGAAAAGGCGACAGAAAGCCCGACATAGCCCGCGTAGAGGAATGGCGGATGGAAGGCGAGGGCGGGGTCCTGCAGCAGTGGATTGAGGCCATTACCCTCGATCGGAACAGGCGACAGCCGCGCAAAAGGATTGGACGCGAAAATTATGAAGAGCAGGAACGCCGTGCCGACCAGCCCCTGCACCGCGATGACGCGGGCCTGCAAAGCGCGTGGGAGATTGCCGCCAAATGCAGCGACAGCGGCACCAAACAGCGCGAGGATGAGAACCCACAGGAGCATCGACCCCTCATGGTTCCCCCACACGCCGGAAATCTTGTAGAGCAGCGGCTTGGCCGAATGTGAATTCTCGAACACGTTGAGGACCGAGAAATCCGACGTGAGGTAGGATTGCGTGAGACAGCCAAAGGCAATCGCGATCAACGCCAGTTGTGTCAAGGCTGCGGGGCGGGCCGCAGCCATCATCTGGCCATTGGAGGTTGCAGCGCCGGCGAGTGGAACCAGAACCTGGAACACAGCCACGCCAAGGGCGAGAACCAGAGCGAAATGTCCAATCTCGGCGATCATGGATCTGCCCCTGCGCCGAGCTTGACGCCGCGCGCTTTCAAACTGTCCGAAATCTCCTTGGGCATGTAATTCTCGTCATGCTTGGCGAGTACCGTATCGGCCAATAGCGAACCATCAGGTTGCAGCACGCCTTCCGTCACCACGCCCTGCCCTTCACGAAACAAATCCGGCAGCATGCCGCTGTATTTCACCGGCAGGCTCTTGAGCGTATCCGTCACCACGAATGTGTTTTCGGCGCCTGCACCTTTTTTCCAACTACCCGTTTCCACCATGCCGCCAAGGCGGATGCGGCGGCCCTGCTCCACGCCCTTTTCGGCCACATCACTCGGCGTGTAGAAAAACGTCACCTTGTCGCTGAGCGCATAGAGCACCAGCCCGGCTGCGAGGCCGAGTATGGCCAAACCGCCGAGAATGATGCTGAGGCGCTTCTGCTTTCTGGTCATTGTTGAATGCCCATGTCCCTTGCAAGCGTTGCCAGTTCATCGAGCACCGGCTGTTGATCCTTGAAAATGGTTTGCGCCAGCTTGAGGGTGGCTGCGGCCTTGTCCGGCTCTGCATTTACAACCCGCGCGCGGATAAGGCGCTTCCAGCCCTCAAGGTCCGTGCTGGTTGTGCCAAGCCGTTGCTCGAGCTGAGTGATCATGCCGGCGATCATGGTCGCCTGGTCTTCCTTGCTCATGGCGCTGCCGGCGGCAATCTGCTCATCCGTCAACGCAGGCGCCTTGACGGCGGCGAGGTCCTTGATTTCCAGCTCGACAGCCTGCCGGTAAGCCGCATCGGCGGGGGCATCCGCCAGAAGCGCCGTCATGCGTGCCAGAGCCTCCCCGCGTTTGCCGTCCTGTTTGAGGGCCAGCGCTTCAAAGAAGCGGGTTTTCGGATTTTTGGGATCGAGCGCCAGCGCCTTGCGGAGTGCCTCATGCCCTTCAGGCGGTACGTCACCATTGTTGGCCATCATCAGCATTTCGGCATACTCGGTCAGCAACCTCGCATCGGGCGGGACAATTCGAATGATGTTGGCGTAGGCATTGGCAACATCCGCCCATCTCTTGTCAGCCTGATAGGCCGGAATCAGAGTTTGCCAGCCGTTGACGTCATTGGGCTGCTTTTCCAGATGGCGCTCGATCTGCGCAATCATGGCAGGCGCGTCCTTGTCGCGCACGGCATTGGCGAGCCGCTGATGTAACGGCACGTCCGGCATGCCCGGATTGCCCTGTGTAATGTAAACTGGCAAGGCCACAGCGGGGATGATGAGCACCGCCAAGATCCCGGCGCGAGGCCAGCGCGGGGAAGCACTTGCGGCTTCCGGCACGTTGCCAGTGGTCAGTAAACGGCGAGAAATCTCGTTGCGGGCTGCCACCGCTTCTGCAGCAGCGATCATGCCGCGGGCCTCGTCGCGGCCGAGTTCCGCCAGTTGGTCCTTATAGACTGCGCGTTCAAGGTTGCGGGCACTCTGCCTGTCGGACCGGCTTGCCCGCATGAACGGCAGGGCAAGGGCCAGCATGACCGCCGCTGTCAGAACCGCAAATGCAACCGCCAAAATCATCATTCCATGAGTATTTTCAATCGAGGGGCATACTACAGTTCGTGGCCCGCCGAAAGCTCAGGTCGCATTGTCGCATGGCGGCATTGGGGCGTCGGAAAGAAGTAGTTGTTACAAAGGGCATTTGATAAGAGTGGGGCACAAGGGAACCAGCATGAAAACCCGCTATTCCATTTTTTCGCTCGCCCGCAATGCCTTGAACTATCACAAGGACTGGGAAAAGGCATGGCGTTCGCCGCAACCCAAGCCCGAGTATGATGCGATTATCGTCGGCGCTGGCGGTCATGGGCTGGCGACAGCCTATTATCTCGCCAAGAACCACAAGATGACCAATATCGCCATCCTCGAAAAGGGCTGGCTGGGCGGCGGCAATACGGGGCGCAACACCACCATCATCCGCTCAAACTACCTGCAAGACTCGTCCATCGCCATCTATGAACTGGCGCGCTCGTTGTATGAAGACCTGTCGCAGGAGCTCAACTTCAACATCATGTTCAGTCCGCGCGGCGTGCTGATGATGTGCCAGACGGAACATGAGCTGCGCGCGTTCAAGCGCACCGCGCATGCCAACCGCCTGGCCGGGCTCGATTGCCGCATGGTGAGCCCCACCGAAGTGAAGCAGCTGGTTCCCATCATCAATGACGATCCTAACTGCCGCTATCCCATCCTCGGCGCCTACTACCAGCCGCGTGGCGGCACCGCCCGGCATGATGCGGTGGCCTGGGGCTATGCCCGCGGCGCCGATTCACTCGGCGTCGATGTCATCCAGAACTGCGAAGTGAAGCAAATCCTGCGGGACGGCGACCAGGTTGTCGGCGTCGAGACAACGCGCGGGACCATACGTTCGAAGAAGGTTGCTGTCGTCACCGCTGGCAATGTTTCGACCGTCATGGATACGGCCGGCATCCGCATGCCGATTGAGAGCCAGTGCCTGCAGGCGCTGGTGTCGGAACCGATCAAGCCGGTCATTGATTGCGTAGTGATGGCCAACACGGTGCACGGCTACATGAGCCAGTCCGACAAAGGCGAATTGGTGATCGGCGGCGGCACCGACCCCTACAACAACTATTCGCAGCGCGGCTCATTCCCGGCACTTGAGCATACGGTGACGGCGCTGGTTGAAACCTTCCCCATCATTTCGCGGCTGCGCATGTTGCGCATGTGGGGCGGCATCGTGGATATGACGGGAGATCGTTCCCCCATCATCTCCAAGACCGATGTGAAGGGCCTCTATGTCAATTGCGGCTGGGGCACAGGCGGCTTCAAGGCCATTCCCGGTTCCGGCTTCGTGTTTGCGGATACCATCGCCAACGATCGCCCCCACCCCATTGCTGAACCTTTCGGGCTAAATCGTTTTGCCGAAGGCCGCCTCATCGACGAGAGCGTCGCCGCGGCTGTGGCGCACTGATGGCATATCATTCGCCAACTTTCGACTATCCTCATGCTGAGGTGCTCGCTACGCGAGCCTCGAAGCATGGGGCAAGAGCGGTGCTGGCGGCCCACCCTTCGAGGCTCAGCTGCGCTGAGCACCTCAGGATGAGGTTTGTTGGGAATGCAGGAGCAACAACATGCTGATCGTCCATTGCCCTGTGTGCGGTGCGGAAGGCGACGAAACAGATTTTCACTGCGGCGGCCAGGCGCATATCCGGCGGCCAGCCACGCATGATGCCGCCAACGTTTCGGACGAAGAGCAGCGCGATTACCTGTTCATCCGCCACAATCCGAAGGGCTTGCATTTCGAGCGCTGGCGCTGCGACCGTGGCTGCGGCAAGTGGTTTCATGCCGCGCGCGATACGGTGACGATGGAGTTCAGGGCCTTCTACGGCGTTACCGACCTGCCGCCCAAAGATGTCATGGATCAGGCAAAAGGTCCGTGGGCGGATTATTTCAAGGCAAGGCTGAAGGCGCAGGGGGGCTCATGAGCAACAAACCCTACAGGCTGCGTGATGGCGGCAGCCGCATAGACCGCTCAAAGCCGCTCAGCTTCAGTTTCGATGGCCGCGAACTGCAGGCCTTTGCCGGCGATACTGTTGCATCAGCCGTCATGGCCAGCGGCCAGAGGCTGTTTGGCCGCAGCTTCAAGTATCATCGTCCACGCGGACTTGTTGGCCTCGGCTCGGAAGAAATGAACGCACTTATCGGAGTTGGCGAGGGTGCCCGGCACGAGCCCAACCTGCGCGCCACGCAGATCGAGATTCACAACGGCCTTGTGGCAGTAAGCCAGAACCGCTGGCCTTCGCTCAGCTTTGATGTCGGAGCCATCAACAGCAAGCTCAGCCGGCTGTTTCCGGGCGGCTTCTACTACAAGACATTCATGTGGCCGCAGGCTTTCTGGAAGCATGTGTATGAGCCGATCATCCGGCGGGCGGCGGGCCTTGGCAAAGCGCCAACAGGGCGCGATCCCGACCCTTACGAGAACATCCATGTGCATTGCGACGTGCTGGTTATCGGCGGCGGCATTGCCGGGCTGACGGCGGCGAAAGCAGCGGCAGCAGCGGGCGCGCGCGTATTGCTGACTGACGAAAACCCGGTTCTCGGCGGCATTGCAGATCTCACCGCCGGAAGCATCGACGGCGTGTGTGCGAAGGACCACGCGGAGGCCGTCGTTTCCAGCCTTGCGGACATGGACAATGTGCATGTGCTCACCCGCTCAACCGTGGTCGGCCATTGGCACCACAACTACCTGATGATTTTCGAGCGCGTTGCCGATCATGACCCTTCGCTGTTGGCTGCGGGTGCGCCGCGCCACCGTTTGTGGCGGGTGCGGGCAAAGCAGGTGATCCTTGCGACAGGCGCCATCGAGCGGCCCATCGCGTTTGCCAACAATGACAAGCCTGGCATCATGCTGGCTTCGGCCGCCTCAGCACTTGTCGAGCGCTACGGCGTTGCGCCCGGACTTTCCGGCATCGTGTTCACCAACAACGACAATGCCTATCTCACGGCGCTGCAGCTCAAGAAAGCTGGCGTCGGCGTGCGCGTGGTCGACTCACGCAAATTGCCCAAGGGTGAACTGGTGGAGCGCGCGGCCAGCGAAGGCATTGAAATTTCATTCGGCTCCGTCATCTCGGCGGTCGAAGGTTCGCTCGGCGTCAGTGCCGTCAAGATTGCGGATTACCGGCGGGGCCAGGGCCGCGTTGTCTCTGAACGCAAGGTGGAGTGCGATTTCATCGCCATGTCCGGCGGCTTCAATCCGGCGCTGCATTTGTGGTGCCACAACGGCGGCAAGATCAAGTTTGACGAGGCCTTTGCGAGCTTCCGCCCCGACCATCACCAGGACGCCATCACCGCTGTCGGCAGTGCAAATGGCACGATGAACCTCGCCGATACGCTGGCGGAAGCACAGGCAGCAGGTGAAGCTGCCGCCAAGGCTGTCAACAGCAAGGCCAAGATTGCGAAATCCAAGGCAGCGGCTGTGCAGGAGCCGCAGCGCGCCGAGCTTGAACCATTGTGGTTCGCGCCCGCCACCGGTCCCTACAATGAAGGCAACAAGCACTTCATTGATTTCCAGAATGATGTGACGGCGGCTGACCTCGAGCTGGCGCAGCGCGAAGGCTACGAGTCGGTCGAACATACCAAGCGCTACACGACGTTCGGCATGGCGACTGACCAGGGCAAGACGTCAAACCTCAATGGCCTTGGCATTCTCGCCGATGCCACAGGAAAGAGCATTCCTGAAATCGGCGTCACCACCTTTCGCCCGCCCTACACGCCCTTCAGCTTCGGCTCTATCGCTGGCGTGTTGACCAAGAACCTGTTCCTGCCGATCCGCCGCACGCCGATTTTTCGCTGGCATGTGGAGCAAGGCGCCACGTTCGAACCGATTGGCCAGTGGCGCCGCGCTTATACCTACACGCGGCCTGGCGAGGACAAGCACCGCTCGATCAACCGCGAGATTCTCGCCGTGCGCAACAAGGTTGGCCTGCTTGATGCCTCGACGCTCGGCAAGATCGAGATCAAGGGTCCGGATGCGGCAGCGTTTCTCGACCGCATGTACTCCAACATGTTCTCGACGCTGAAAGTCGGCAAGTGCCGTTACGGCCTGATGATGAACGAGTTGGGCTTCCTCACTGATGACGGCGTCACCGTGCGGCTGGCGGACGACCACTTCCTCATGCACACGACATCCGGCGGGGCAGACCGCATCGCGGCATGGCTTGAAGAGTGGCTGCAGACGGAATGGACCGACTACAAGGTATATGTGACACCGGTTACCGAGCAATGGGCGCAGTTCGCCATTGCCGGCCCGCAAGCGCGCGCGGTGCTGGCCAAACTCGGCACTTCCTTCGACATCAGCAACGAGGCCTTTCCGCACATGTCGTTTGTGGAAGGCGAAGTCGGCGGCTATCCGGTGCGCGTCTATCGCATCAGCTTCTCGGGCGAGCTTTCCTATGAGGTGGCAACGCCTGCCAACTATGGCCGCGGATTGTGGAATGCCATTCTCGAAGCCGGCGAAGAGTTCGGCCTCGAAGCCTATGGCACCGAGGCGCTGCATGTGCTGCGGGCCGAGAAGGGCTTCATCGTCATCGGCGATGAAACAGACGGCACGACCACGCCCGTCGATGTCGGGCTTGATGGGCTTGTCTCCAAGAAGAAGACAGACTTCATCGGCAAGCGCTCGCTCGAACAGAGCTTCCTCAAGGGGCCGAACCGCAAGCAGCTGGTCGGCCTCCTCACCGAGGATCCGCTGGAAGTGCTGCCGGACGGCGCCTATGCGGTGCGCGCGGTTAAAGACAAGCCACCGATGGAGATGATCGGCCAGGTGACGTCATCTTACTATTCGCCGACGCTGAACCGCTCGATCGCCATGGCGCTCATCGAAAATGGCCGGGCGCGCATGGGCGAGGTGATTTCCTTCCCGCTCGACGACAAGAAGGTAGTGAAGGCCACCATTGTCGACCAGGTTTTCTATGACAAGGAAGGAGCGCGCCAGAATGTCTGAGCTCATCCGCCAAACGCCGCTGGCGCACCGCGAGACACCGGCCAACTTGTCCATTGGCCTGCGCGAGATAACGGGCCATGGCATGATCGACTTGCGGGGCGATGGCAAGGACAAGAAGTTCCTCGCAGCCGCCAAGGCTGTGCTTGGCTTCGATTTGCCCAAGATGCCTCGCTCCACTGCTGCCTGGGGCGATCTCAAGGCGCTGTGGCTCTCTGTCGACCAATGGCTCATCCTTTGCCCGCTCGACAAGGCTGATGACCTGCTTGCATCGCTGCGCAAGCAGCTTGGCGGCATCCATTCACTCGCCGTCAATGTGTCTGACATGCGCGCCATCCTGCGTGTTGAGGGCGAGGGTGCGCGCGAAGTCTTGCTCAAGGGCACCTCGCTCGACTTGCTGAGCGATGATTACTCCGCCGGAACCTGCCGGCGCATGCGCTTTGCCGAGATTGCAGCGCTGCTTGATGTCGTCGAAGACAATGTCTTCGATATCTACGTTTTCCGGTCTTACGCGGACTATGCCTGGGATTTCCTGCTTGCCACAGCGCGCAAGGGCTCGGAAATCCGCCTGTTTCACAAAAATTAGGCAGCTGCCTAATTCTGCCTCTTCACATTCGTTTGATCTGAATTGAGCGATGGAATTACGTTTTTACACGTAATCATCTGATTTTATTGTGTAATTTAATATGTAATGTTTATTTGCACATTTTACTGGAAGTTCATTCCGGGGTCCCCATTTCAGGATCATCGGTAGCGTTGATGCTACCCGAAAAATCAAAATGGAGACTATCATGAAGAAGACATTTGCAGCTCTTATCGCTCTCACCGCTCTTTCGGGCGTCGCTCTTGCCGCTGCTGACGATCACGGTGGCAACGGCCAGGACAACAAGGTGTTTCAGACCAAGTCCAGCACCGAAGCTTTTGAGGTCGCACCTGTGACCACAAAGGGTGATCGCCAGATCGAGAACTATCTGAACTGGAACCAGCTGCGCTAGTCGGCGCGCTGTGTGATGGCGAGCAGGCCGGGCTTGCGCCCGGCCTCGCGATCCACCCCCCGCTCACGAACGTCTAACACTCTTGTGAACGGTCCAGCTGTAACCAAATTCCCCGCCTGCCCGTTTAACTAGGCATGAGGGACAATACGCCGCTCAACACACCAACAAACATCAATCCAAGGAGACCATCATGAACAAGTTCATCATCAGCGCTTTCGCTCTCGCAGCCATCTCGACCGGCGCTTTCGCCGCCAGCGACGACCACGGCGGCAATGGCAAGGATAGCCAGGCCTACGTATCGAGTTCGAACACCGAAGCTTTCGCTGTGGCGCCTGTCACCTCAAAGGGCAGCGCTGACGAAGGTTCGTACCTGACCTGGCGCCAGCTGCGCTAACACTCCGCTAAACACCATGTCGACAGGCCGGAAGCTTTTCCGGCCTGTTTTTTTTACGGGCAACTAAACGCCGTGCTGACATTCTTGTGATCGAACTGACCGCAACCGAACACTCCGCCCACTCGTTAATAAGGCATGACGGACAAAACGCCGCTCACACCACCAACAAACAGCAACCCATGGAGACACCTATGAAGAAGATCATCATCAGCGCTTTCGCCCTCGCAACCATCTCAACCGGTGCTTTCGCCACTGGCGACGATCACGGCGGCAACGGCATGGACAGCAAGGCCTACATCTCGAACTCGAACACTGAAGCCCTTGCTGTGGCCCCGATCACCGTCAAGAAGATCGATGCCGACGCCTACCTCAACATGCGCCAGCTGCGCTAATCCCTATCGCTCTTGAAAGGACCGGGCTTCCATCCGGTCCTTTCAAATTTTTTTGCTGAAGTTAATCGCCATGAAAAAACTACTGCCCGCCATCCTCGCTCTTGCGGCTCTCACGACTAGCGCTTTTGCGGCTGGCGAGGATCACGGCGGCAATGCCAGGCAAGAGGGCCAGGGCGAAGTCATCATTCTTTCGCCGCTGAAGACTACAATCACCTACGGCATCCCTGCTGACACGTCGCAGCTTCGCTGACCTCGCGCCAACTTGTTGTCTCATTTGGCCGGCAGCGCCAAAGCGCCTCTGACATTTTTGTGATCTGCGGGGGGCTAATCCCCGTTTCATCCACATGCGCAGATTATTGCGAGACGAACACAATCCAACCCCATGACAAAATCCAGGAGACCAGCATGAAGAAGATCATCATCAGCGCCTTTGCACTTGCCTGTATCTCTACAAGCGCGCTGGCCGACCTGAACGGCGACAAAACCTGCCCCGCTGGGTTCCCGGTTCCTCCACGCAGTTGGCGCTTTCAAGGATCAAGAAAAAGATCAACGAGGCGGTCGAAACCGATGCAGACCGTTTTGTAAACCCCCGCCAGCTTCGCTAGCAGCTGGACGCCATGATGGCGGGACGGTTTCCTCCCCGTTCCGTCATCAGCTTTTTTGAAGCTTCGGCACCAACCATTCGAACAGCTTGTCAAATCCGCCAAATGGATAGAGATGCGGGCCGCCGATACCCAGTTCCGGCCTGTCAAAATGCAGCGTCGCCAGTTGCTCGACAAATTCGTCAGGCGTGTTGACGGTCAGAGAGCTTGGTAATGTTAAGCGCCTGCTTGCGGATGAAGCGGGCCGAATTGCCCACCCCGCACATGGCCGCATACTTGACCAGTGTCTTGATCGTCGCCGGTCCGGGAACGCCGACATGGATCGGCAGGTCGATGCCGCGGGCGCGCAGTTCGCTTGCCCAATAGGCGACAGGCGCTGCCTCAAACAGGAACTGCGTGGCGATGAAGCCTGAAAGCCCGTTGTCCTTGATCCAGGCTTGCTTGTCCTGCAGCGCCTTGACGAGGGCCGGTTCGCCATGAACTTTGGTGATGTCGGGATTGCCTTCCGGGTGGCCGGCAATGCCGATGGTCGTCACACCGTTGGCTTGAAAACGCCCGGTCTGCAGCAGTTGCAGTGCTGCATCATATTGGCCGATTGGCGTTGGCGCGCCGCCGCCGAGAACCAGGCATGTGGTGACCCCTGCATCTCCGGTCAATCGCTTGAGGCGATCCTCAAGGTCAGCCTGGTCTCGCACGAAGCGCGCAGGCACATGCGGAACGGGGTTGAAACCGGCTGATTTCAATTCGCTCGCCGCAACCTGCTGCGCCGCCACATCGGCCGGGTCAATCAGTGCGATGAAAACATTGGCGCCTGCGGGAACGCGCTCACGGAACAGCGGCAGCTTGTCGATTTGCCTGGGAGTGATTTCGATGGAGAGTTTGGCAAGGAACGCTCCGGCCGGGTTCTTCATGGTGGTCGACTGTGGCATATGCAGGGGGTTGGGCGCGTTCACTTTAAGGCCTCCGGAATGAAGATCATTGTGACGGGCTTTGAACGAACGTGGCTGCAAAATAACGACAGCCCCAACACGAAACCGACTGCCGACCGTCAAGGTGATTTGGCCGGGGCCGCAGTTCGTGCTAGAGTTAACGGATTCTTACATGTCACCGGAGGTCCGCCATGCGTATCGTTCTGATCCTGCTTGCTGCCAGCATCGCTCTGGCGCTTCCAGCATCGGCCAAGAAGATCAAGTTTGGCGGCGGGCCAGTGGAGGCGGACTGGGATCCTCGCATCAATCCGGGCGATCACGGCGTGATGACAATTGAGGAATTCCTTGTAGCGGGCTATGGCAAACTGAAGGTTCGGCGCCCCGGCGTGGGCAATGGCGGACGTGACGAAGATTACGTCAATGGCAATCAGGCGCGATAGCCGCTGGCAGGCGGCGGGCCGGAAACGACAGCTGTTACCTCTGCAGCGGCATTTCAAGACCTGAACCTGTCGCTTTACGACCAGCGCTGACGCTGATAGACAAGTCTGCCAGGATTGGAACGATTGGTTCCATTGCGGCAGAAACACAGATGTTCGGCGATAAACCCAAAAGTCTTCCGCAGAAATTCGCACTGGTGCTTGTGCCGGAGTTCACCATGATGCCGGTGACTTCGGCCATTGAACCTTTGCGCCTTGCTAACCGGTTCAGCGAGAAGATGCTGTATTCCTGGACTATGCATTCGGTGGATGGCAAGCCGGTTTCGGCCTCCAACGGTTTGCTGACCATGGTGAATGGCGATCTTGAAACAGTGCCGGCTGATTCCACGATCATCGTGTGCGCGGGTCTCAATGTGCAGCGGCATACCGACAAACGCCTCATATCGTGGTTGCGCAAGGTGGCGCGGCGCGGGTGCGACATTGGCGCCGTCTGCACCGGAGCCCACATACTGGCTGAAGCGGGCCTGCTCGATGAGCACAAATGCACTCTGCACTGGGAAAATCTGCCAGGCTTTGGCGAAGCTTTTCCGGAGATTGAGGCCACGGGGGGATTGTTCGAGGTAGACCGTGACCGCTTCACCAGCGCTGGCGGCACAACCGCCATCGACATGATGCTGACCATGATTGCAAGCCAGCATGGGCCGGACCTCGCTTCGCAGATCGCGGAAGGCGTGCTGCATTCGCCCATCCGCCATCACAGCGAACACCAGCGCATGTCGCTGCCGGCGCGCATCGGCGCGCGTCACCCGAAGCTCGTCGGCATCATCGAAAGGATGGAGGAAAATCTCGAAGAGCCGCTGTCGCCCTCGATACTCGCCAAGCAGGCAGGACTTTCCACGCGACAGCTCGAGCGGCTGTTCAGGCGTTATGTGGATCGTTCGCCGAAGCGCTACTATCTCGAGCTGCGATTGAAGAAGGCGCGCTTCCTGCTGCTGCAGACGGATATGTCCGTCATCAACGTGGCGCTGGCTTCGGGGTTCTCGTCGCCATCGCATTTTTCCAAGTGCTACCGCGCCTTCTATGGCCGCACGCCTTATCGCGAGCGTGGCTTCCCGGTCATTGAGACCGCCGCCTGAAAACTCGCTCTGGCGGGCTTGCTTGAGCCAGATCAACGCAAGCCCAATACTTCCGGCTAATCTCCTGAGGGATGTCGTTCTGAAGGATTGTCATGAGACGCCGGTCGCTCTTCCTGGCTGCCACACTGGTTGGACTGGCTCTGTCAGGTTTCGCCGTCTTTCAGTCCTACAACCACGAGATCAATCATGCGCGCGCTGCTGCCGCCAGCGGCGGCCAGATCATGAACACAACGGCCGGCGTGATCGAGTATGCGGAAGACGGCGCTGGCATACCGCTCCTGTCGATCCACGGTGCTGGCGGCGGCTATGACCAGGGACTTGCAAATGCTGCCGATCTTGTGGGCGAGGGATTTCGCGTCATCGCGCCATCGCGGTTTGGTTATCTCGGAACGCCCATACCGGCGGATGCGTCACCCGCCGCCCAAGCTGATGCGCATGACGCACTCCTCACCGAGCTCAAGGTCGGCAAGGCTGTCGTCGTCGGAATTTCGGCCGGCGCCCGCTCAGCCTTGGAACTGGCCCTTCGCCATCCGGATAGAGTGGCGGCACTTATCCTGATTGTCCCCGGAACATATGCGGCAGAAAGCCCCGTCGCAATCGAGGCGAGCCGCGGAAGCCAATTTGCCTTCTGGCTGGTCAATGCCGGAGCGGACTTTGCCTGGTGGTCAACAGAGAAGGTTACGCCAACCGTGTTGATCCGTTTCATCGGCGTACCGCCGGAACTCGTCGCTGCCGCACCGGAGGCCGAGCGAAACCGCGTGATGCAGATCGTCCGGAGCGTCCAACCGCTGTCGCGCCGCTTCCCCGGCATCAATCTCGATAGCAATCCCGACCTCCATCGCCCGCCTCTGGAGAGGATCAGTGCACCAACCCTGGTGATATCGGCGCGGGATGATCTTTTCAACACGCTGCCAGCGGCCGAGTTCGCAGCAAGCACCATTCCCAACGCCAGGCTCGTTGTCTACGACACAGGTGGGCATCTGCTTGTCGGGCACGAGCAGGAGGTGCGCGCCGCTATAAGTGACTTTCTGGCAAAGGCTGGCGTCAACACTTTGCATGTGCTGCCCGGCGCCGAGTTGGCTGTCCCACCGTGACAGGCAAGGCCGACATGAAACGCACCGAGTTGATGACTTGATTGAACTGAATTCTGGCCGGTGCTACTTCTCATCACTCTCGTGTCTTGCCAAGCATTGGCACGCCTCTTCTTGGCCATCAGCCGTATTGTGAGCTTGGCGTTCCGGTGGTGGAAACGGCCGCCTGAAAACTGGAGAACAGAAAATGTCGAAGCGCATCGTCTTCACCGGCGGTAGCGGCAAGGCGGGCCGCCATGCCGTGCCGCATCTGCTGGCCAAGGGTTATTCCATTCTCAACGTCGACATGAAACCGCTGCCGCTTGCAGGCGTTAACACGCTGATTGCGGATCTGACTGACAACGGGCAGACGTTCAACGCGCTCACGACGCATTTCGGTTTTGAGGGCTATGACATTGGCAAGCCGCCGCAAGCGCCCGACGCCGTGGTGCATTTTGCTGCCATCCCGCGCGTGCTGATCGAACCAGATAACAAGACCTTCTCGGCCAACGTGATGAGCACTTATAATGTTATCGAGGCGGCTCTCAAGCTTGGCGTCCGCAAGGTCATCATCGCATCGAGCGAGACGACTTACGGCGTGTGTTTTGCGGAAGGTGACAAGGACTTCAAGTCGTTTCCGCTCGATGAGGACTATCCAATCGACCCGATGGACAGCTACGGCCTGTCTAAGCAGCTCAATGAGCAAACGGCTCGTGCCTTCGCAGCTCGATACGAGGTAGACATCTATGCGCTGCGTATCGGCAATGTGATCGAGCCTGACGAGTACGGGCGTTTTCCGGGGTTTGTCGCCAATCCGGCATCGCGCAAGCGCAATGCCTGGAGCTACATTGATGCACGCGACCTCGGCGAGATCGTGCATCTCTGCCTGCAGAAGGATGGGTTGGGCTTCCAGGTCTTCAATGCGGTCAATGACACAATCACTGCCGACACGCCGACCGAAAAATTTCTCGCCAAGCATTGCCCAAACGTGCCGCTCACCCGCAAGATGGATGAGTGGGAAGCGCCGATTTCAAACCGCAAGGCGAAAGACGTGCTGGGATTCAGGGAACAGCACAACTGGCGCAAATATGTTTGAGGGAGTTCGTAGCGGGAGAACGGCGCGCAGCTAACCCGCCACCGCCGGCAGCTTGAGATCGGCGCGCAGGCCGCCAAGCGTTGCCTTGCCGAGCGTGACGTTGCCGCCATACATCCCTGCCGTTTCAGTGACGATTGACAGGCCGAGGCCCGAGCCGGGCTTGGTTTCGTCAAGCCGTTTGCCGCGCTGCAGGGCTTCGTCCCATTTTTCGGGTGGCAGCCCGGGGCCATCGTCCTCGACCCTGATGGTCAACCAAGTGCGGCCCGTTTCATCCAGCGTGGATTCCTTCGTGGCCTCGACATGCACTGCCCAGGTAGCCCATTTGGCGGCATTGTCGATGAGGTTGCCCGCCATCTCCTCCAGATCCTGTGACTCACCGAAGAACTTCAACCCCGGGCTCACTTTCACCGTAATGCTGATGCCGCGTTCCCGGTTGATGCGGGTGATGGTGCGGCCGAGCGCTTCGAGCGCGGGCTCAACGGGACTGATGGAAAGCTTGGTGCGAGCGCGGGCTGCTCTGCGGGCACGGTCCAGATACATGCTCACCTGGTCGCGCATGACGCGCGCCTGCTCCATGACCTTGACGGCGAAGGCAGACCTGTCATCAGCAGCCTCGTTGGTGAGCACGCTGAGCGGAGTTTTCAGCGCATGTGCGAGATTGCCGACCTGCATGCGGGCGCGCTCGACGATTTCCGAGTTGGCCTTGATCAGCATGTTAAGTTCATCAGCCACCGGTTGGATTTCGGTGGGGTAGTTTCCCGCAAGTGTTTCAGCTTTGCCGCTACGGATGGCGCTGAGGGCGCGGCGTAACTCCTGCAACGGCCTGAGGGCTACGCGCAGCTGGATGAGGATACCGAGGATGAGGCCCATGCCCAGCACCGCGAGGACGGCAAGCAGGGTGCGGCGGAAAGCGTTGATCTCTGAATTGAGTTCATCGAAATTTCCGGCGACGATGAAGGAATAGGGTTCCGTGCTGCCAAACAGCTGCAGGTTCTGCTGCATGGCTCGCAGTTGCTGGCCGCGGCTGTCTGTAATGTAGAATACAGCGATGCCCTCCGCATCACGGTTCGCCAGCAGGGCGTCGTCAAGCTTGAGCGGCTCATCCTGCAGCGATTCCGAACCCAGCGCGGCGACAGGCTTTGAGGCTGGCGCCGTCACTTTCCAGTACCAGCCGGACCATGGCAGGCTGAAGCGCGTGTCGGAAATCTGGCTGGTCAATGATGGCGTGCCATCTTCCGCCAACTCCATGGCGGCAGGCAGGCCGTCGAGCACGGCGCGCAGGCGCGCATCGAAGTTGCGCTCAATCGCCTGCTGGAACAGATAAGCGAGCAAGAAAGCTGCAATGACAAGCAGCACCACCGCCATGATCGCCGAAGTGATGATCAGGCGAAAGGAAAGAGATTTAGCCCGCATTGTCCGGTTCGGAAATGCAGTAACCCATGCCGCGAATCGTATGCAGCACATCGACGCCGAGTTTCTTGCGCAGGCGGCCTACAAACACTTCGATGGTGTTTGAATCACGGTCGAAATCCTGGTCGTAGAGATGCTCGACCAGCTCGGTGCGGGAAACAACCTTGCCCTTGTGGTGCATGAGATAGGCGAGAAGCCTGAATTCGAGCGAGGTAAGCTTGATGGGCATGCCGTTGACGGTGACGCGCGCGCTCTTGGTATCAAGCGACATCGGACCGCAGGAGAGCTCGCTGGTGGCATGGCCAGCGCTGCGTCTGACAAGTGCGCGAATGCGGGCCAGCACTTCCTCCATGTGGAAGGGCTTCGCCACATAGTCATCGGCGCCTGCATCGAAGCCAGCCACCTTGTCGCTCCAGCGGTCACGCGCGGTGAGGATGAGGACTGGCGTCTTCTTGCCGGCGCGGCGCCATTTCTCGAGAACGCTGACGCCATCCAGCACGGGCAGGCCCAGGTCGAGAACGATAGCGTCGTAGGGCTCTGTCTCGCCGAGGAAATGGCCCTCCTCACCGTCCATGGCCTTGTCGACCACGTAGCCCGCATCGCCCAACGCGGACGCCAGTTGGCGGTTGAGGTCCGGATCATCTTCAACGACGAGAATTCTCATGTGTTCTCTTCCGTATGCTTGCCGAGGTTACAGGACCGAGCCATCGCTGCCACTTACCATGACACGGGCCACACTGCTGGCGGATTTCAGGGTGACAGCATAGACCCCGCTAGGCAAGAGCTTGACGCCCACCACCTTGGCGCCTGGCATCTCGCGCATGGCAATGGCGGCGGCTTGCGACGGGCTGATTTTGGCCTTGAGGTTGGGCAGCTTGGGTTTCACAACATTGGGCCGGATAATAATATTCGGGCGGCCATAGTTGCTCTGGGCACCGGCCGAATTGGCAGCCAAAATCGCGGCGAGCGCGAGTGCTGCAAATTTGAAACCCCCGTACATGGCTTAGGCGACGACCTTTCTTTATTGTCTCCTACAAATAGGGGGGAATAGCTGAACTCGGGATGAACAGAAAATTCACATTCTGAAAACCATATTAAACGTTTGTAATTGTTACAAAATATTTGCAATTTTAAAGCGCTTTGGAGGCTAGCCTGAACGGCTTTGGCAAGAGTTCCTGGCCCGGAATCATGTTGCAATGCGGCAGCAATCTACCGCTTTGGCAGCAATTGCCCTGCAATCTTTTCAAGTGAACGGCCGCCTATGTAGCCGCCCATGCCGATTCCGAGGAAATCCCAGAATCCGGCCGGAAGATCGGCCCAACGCGGGTGGTAGGGAACGGGACGGCCGGCCAGCAGGTCGGCAACCGGGATAATGAGACCGACAAGGACGAGGAATCCCATCAGCAGCACCATGAGCAGTGGCCGCCAGTTGGCAGTCAGCCAGTATTCGGATTTCGATTCGGCGATAATGACGCTGGCCTGCGCCTCCTGCTCCTTCGACAAGTGGTCGAGCAGGCTTTGCTGCAGCTCGGCGGCGAGCTTGTCGCGCGTCTGCCGGTCGGAGATGTGCTTGTCGATGATCTGGCTTACCGGCCCTTGAAACAGTTTCAGCAGCAGGCTAGCGGCGGTCAATACGGGTACCATGGTCAAACTCCTTGTTCATTTGATTTGTTCAGCCGTTCGCGGATGATCCACCAGGCGGCGAGCGCTACCGCGCCTGCCACGGCAAGGCCGATGACGCCGTAGCCGAGCAAGCGGGCCAGTTCATTGAGCGTCACAACCAACGTAGCGAGAGCCGCTGCCCAGACAGTCGTGCTCTTCATGGCAGGCTTGCCGCGCGTCGGTTCAACCGGCCCTTGCACAGTGTCGTCACCGCCACGTTTCAGGAAAAGTGCTGCTTCGGCAGCGCGGCGCTTGACGAGGCCGGGGAGTGTGCGGCCACCGGCTTTCACCCACAATTGCAGGCGTTGCGGCACGGCACCAAATTCTTCAGCGTTTACTGCCTTGAGCACCGAAGAGGATTTGAACGCACCGAGCCCGACATTGTAGGCGAATGACACGAGCGCCGAAAACTGCTGGTCATTGATCTCGCGCAGCACTGCCTTGCGCACTCCCGCAGCAAACTTTTCCACATCGCGGCGGAGAATGGCATTGGCGTCAGCCTCAGTAATATCCTGGTCGGGTTTGACAATGGGTTCGCCCGCAGCAGAGGTATGGCCATAGCCAATGGTCCACACGCCCACAGCATCGCGGTAGCTGCGCAGCCGCAATCCTTCCGCCCGGCGGATCAGCGCCAGGCCTTCATCTGTTACATTCATGATGTGAGTCTCCGATGGTTATTTGGTGATGGTCAGCAGATGCGGCACCAGCTTGCCGAGCAGCGTGCCGAGCGAAACCGAGAGTCCGACGATGAGGCTGAGCGTTGTCCAGCCGCCACGCGCCGTCACCAGCGCATCGCGGATCTCGCGCACATCGGCGCGGATGCCCTGCAGTTCCTGTTCGACTGTTTCCATGCGCGCCTGCAGCGCGCCGATTTCACGTTCCATGTCTGCCTCACCAGCTTGCTATCAGAATGAGTCCATTGCCGCCGCGGCCGCCAGCACCACCGGTGACACCGCCGCCACCGCCGCCGCCGCCGCTGCCGAGGCCTGCATCGCCGCCCTTGCCCGCAGCACCGGAAGCGCCCGCCGTTCCGGCGCCTGTTCCCGGAATGGAGACAAAGCCGAACGGCAGCGCCATTCCAGCAGGACGGATTTCAAATCCATTGCTGCCAGCACCCGCCGCTGCTGCGCCGCCGGAAAGACCGGGGACAAACCCACCAGGCGTATTGAAATTGCCGCCTGCGAAGTTGGTATTGGCGGTGCCAACACCTCCGCCACCTGTTCCGCCGCAAACAATATGCGTGCTGGTTACGTTAGCGCCTGCTGCACCCGTCTGGGCGCCACCTGCAGTTCCGGCAACGCCGGCATTGGCGGAAAATGTGCCCCAGCTGTTCAGCGGAAAGCGCCCGGCAATTGTGCTTGCTGCTCCGGCAGTACCTGCCGCCGTGGATGATCCTGCGCCGCCGCCAACCGCCGCCGCCGCGCCTGACACAAGCACGTTCGCGCCTGTGGCGCTGATCTGCTGGGTTGAGACAACGCATATTCCGCCGGTTGCGCCCGCAGCACCCGCTGCTCCGCCCGCGCCACCAAGTCCTACGAGCGCAAACAGCTGGTCCGGAATGCAAAATGCCGGAAGGATCAGGCTTGCGTAAGCGCCTGAGCCACCACCACCGCCGCCGCCGCGCGCCGTTCCGGCAGCGCCAGTGAAACCGCCGCCACCGCCGCCGCCTGCTCCGAGGCAGAAGATGGCAACCATGCCCTTGCCGCGTGGCTTGCGCCAGACCTGCCAGTCATTGGAACCGGCAGCGTTAAAGACCTGAATGTCCGCGCTGCCGAGCACCGACGGGATATGGGAGTAGTCGAACATCAGTACTTGCCTCCCACCACGGTGAGGCCGTAGCCCGCAGCCACCGCCGTGCCGATGGTGCAGTTAATGCGGTAGCCGGGCGGCAGGGCAAGGTTGAGTGGCAATTCATAGCTGGGCAACGCCGCAGTTTCGCTCAGCGTTGTTGCTGGCAGCGTCATTTCAGTCAGCAGAGTATTGTTTGCGGCTGTTGTGTTCACCGCGCCGTTGTTGATGAATACGCGCAGCACGGTCGCCACGTTGGTGCCGAGACTGCGCGCCACGAGCTTGCTGACGTATCCGCCATTGCTGGCATCGGCAGTGAAGGCTGTTGCAACGGTGCCGGTGCCGTCCTTTGCCGTATTGGCGGCAGTGAGCGGGCTAGGCGGCCATTGGATGTCGGCAACGGCTGTGAAGATCGGATTGTTGTTGGCAGGCATGGTGAAGTACTCCTCAGGGCAGGTTCAGGGATGAGGCCGCGATGCGGCCGGTGAGTGAGAGGGATTTGACGGATTGCAGCACATCGAGAGACCATTGCGCGCCGGAAGCGGAGACGATGATGTCGCCCTTGTCGCCATCGCTGACGCCGCCGTCCGCAGCCGCTTGCCAACTGTAATTGAAGTCTGTTCCGTCAATTTTCTTCAGCACCTGCCCCGTAGTTCCGCCTACAGGCGCAAGGCCAGGATGCGAGTGAACTAACGCTGCCTTTGCGGCGAGATCGGTGGTGAGGTTGGCAATCTCGGATTGCGAGTGGCGATGCGGGCCGCCGTCCATGCCTGCAAGCCCAGGCAACAGATACATGCGATCAATGAACAGTTCGCCGGTCTGCCCGATGACACCACTGGTATAGACGTACACGCGAACGAAGGTTGCCGTCGGAGGGACCTTGAAGCTCAGGCTCTGCCAGTGGAACTTGTTGCCGAAAAGCGTTGAACCATCGGAATAGGTCGTCTCGCCAATGCCTCCGGTGAAGGAATAAATGATGAGGCGTCCGCAGGAGACGGGGTTGCCCGCAAGGCAGCGTTTGCGCAGCAGCAGCGTTACATGGCGGCCGCGGTAGCGTTCAATGTCGGTGGCCGGGATGACGTTCTTGTAGATGTAGGAGCCTGAAGCTGTTGTCGTTGTCGACAGCTTGAGCGCCGCGCCGCCTGTCTCATACTCGCCCGTTGCCGATGTCAGGATTGCTGTTGTGTTGACCAGCGTCCAGCCATTGGCAGTCTTGTCCCACTGCATTACATCACCTGCGCCGGTGAAGATTGGCGTCACCATGGGCGGGTTCAGGCCGGGGGCGAATTGCGCGTGGGCGTCGATCAGCTGGGCTGCAACGAGCGAGCCAGCATCGGATAAGTGAACAGTATCGGCAAACCAGGCGGCTGGCCGGCCCGCTGCCCAGAACTGCGCATGCAAATCGATGAAACCGCAACCCGTCAGCGATGCAATGGTGCGGGCGGCTTCAACATCGGGCTCCTGCGCGTTGGTGTCCAGCGTTGGCGTCTGGCCGATGAGGATGATGGGAACGGGAATGATGTCGCGCACCGAACCGACGAGATCGAGCCAGTCGCGGGTGAATTGGCTGTTTGCATGGTTGTGGCCGTAGCTGGCGATCAGCAGCAGCGGGTTGTTGTCGGTGATCGCAGGCGCCAGTTTGTCGCCGCACAGATACATGGCCTTGGTGCCGGAAACCGAAGCATGAAAGAGCGTGCAGATGCGCGCGCCACTGCCGGTCTGCAAAGTGAGCGGGGCGAGATAGGTGCTGCTGGCATCATCCCAGCGGCGGACCTGCAATGTCCATTGCGGGTAGCGAGCCAACAACAACTGGGCTTGCAATTCAAAGAAGCGCATCGGCCCGTTGGTCAGGCTGTCGCCGATGGTCAAACATAGGCGCAGTCCGTTTGGCCAACCGCAAGATGGGACAGGAGCGGCTGAAAGCTTGCCGCCGCTGCCATGGGAATGGTCCAGCTGCCATCAGCACGCAGGAAATTCGCCGCGCCACCACCGGATGCTGGTGTTAGGCCCTTGAGCGCCGACGTGAAGGTGGCGAGCAACGCCGTTGCCTGTGGCGCTGTCAGGTCTTCCGGATCACCCGTTCCGACAGAGGCCCGGCCCTTGAAGCTTGCGGTCGGCATGTTGGCGAGCAATGCGTTGCTGACGCTATCATTGCCGATGCCCCGCCGCCGCCCACGCCTGCCCAGGCCGTTCCGTCAAACACCAGCAGCAGGCTTTCGGCTTGCACCCACAGCCGCCAACCAGCCTTTGGCAGCGCAAAGCGCCAGATGCCGCCGCTGCGGTAGGCCAATTCGCCAGCATGGCCTGTCCAATCTCCTGTCGGACCGGCGGCAACGAGATAGCGATCACCCTCGGCAGGCGTTGCTGGTGGCGTTGCAATGGTGCGTGAGAGAACCGCCAACTGCACCAGCGCATCAATGCGGTCGAGCGCTTCATTGTGCGTCACGTGTTTTTGCGCCTGCGCCGCTTCGAGCAGCGGCAAGCCCAGCAAATTTGTATCAGGCATTGAAGGTTTCCTCGGTTGTTGCGCCCAAACCGTAAGTGGCGCTGATCTGCGAAATGGAAGCCGCAAGAGATGCCGGCGGCGTTCCGAAGTCTGCGGCGATTTGAGCCGCGGTATAGCGATAGGAAGGCGTAGTCACATCGATCGCGCGCTTCAGCTCCACGCCATTGCGGATTTCGAGACGGTAGGCTTCGCTTGCTTCACCCAGCGGCACCTCCGCGAGTTCCCATGCATCGCCATCAATGCGGGTGCGGCGGATCCAGTTGAACAGAATGTCAGCGCCGTCCTTGCGTGCGGTAAAGCGCGCCGGGCTGAGCGGACGCAACGCCCGTCCACCGGCTTGCGTTGCCATGGCGAGATAGGCCGGGTGGCCCTGGTCGAGTTGCGCTGGGCCGATCCGCCATTCGGCAGGCAGCACAGCTTCCGCCGTCGAAATATCGGCTGGCGCCACTGCCCCGTTGAGCAGCACGAAGCTGGCGCCGGCAGCGCGAAGGGCAAGCATTTCCGTGGCACTGCCGCCCTGCCCGCGCAACAGATTGCCAAGCCGCCAGGTATTCGCAGCAACAAGCTGGGCTGTCGCAAACTGGATGATCTCGTAACCGTCACTTTCACTGCCGATCGCCGCGATGTTGGCTCCATTCAACACCTCAAGCTCGGTTGCCGAAGCGAGAGCGCCGAAACCGAGGTGCACGTCAATCACCGTGGCGCGGTCGAAGAGGTGCAATCTCCCTTGCGGCAGCGCTGTCAGCACTGTGCCCATGGTGGCTTGGGTTTCCACCAGCTGGGTGAAATCAAAACTAGCAGAACCAGTGCGGCGGAGCAGCGCCAGCCCGCCGGGCCATGGCGTTGCGTGGGCGGCAATCCATGGCGCTGCCGGCGTTGCACTTGCAACGACAGCAAGGTCCATGATCAGCGCTTCAGGCTCACCATAGACGGTCGCCTGCGTCACGCTGGCCAATCGCTCTGGGGCTGAAACAGCAGCATAGATCGCCGGCTCATGCACCGACGCCACGACTTTTCTGAAAGCGCCATCGCTGATCTGTTCGATGCGCAGGCGGCGCCCAGCGAGGCTGAGCACATCTCCGGGTTCGAGCCGCAACAATGAAGGCGGAAGTGAAAAACTCACCTGCTCGCGGCCAGACCAGCTTTCCGCCAGCAAGAATTGCGGCGCGGCACTGGGCCGTGGCTTGCGTCGTGGCGCACGGCAGTTCGAGAATGGTTTCACGGCCGCTGAGGCCGGTCTGGCGGTGGGCTGCCGCCACGGCGTTGCGATAATCAGTTGCGGCATCGGCATAGACCAGCTTCAACGCCGCTGGCAGATCTGTCTCCTGCGTGCGGGTGAGCACTGCAAGCGGCTGCTCGGCATCAACTTCCACCTGCTCGTCAACAGCTACCGCGAGTTCCACATTGGTCAGACGGCTGATGAATTTGAGTCCGCCTTCACTCTCCACCGCATCCAATGCAAAGGCCTGCAGCAGGCTTTCAAGCGCTGCGCGGCCTGTCATCGGGCGGTCAATGACGAAGCCTTCCACCGCTTCGTGCACTCCTTCGACGGCAATCGTCGGCATACCGTAGAGGCCGCAAACATCACGGATGAGCCGGTCAATCAGCACGGAGGTGAGCCGACCGTTCAGCCAATGTCCGCGCGGGTAGTTGCCGCCATCCGACCACACATCAGTGAGCGCCGGAAAATACGGAAAGGGCCGCGCATCCCAGCACCAGAAGAAGATGCGCGAGGCATCCACCATCGGGCCGCCATAAATGCTCGACAGCGGATTGTGCGCACCGCTTGCTGACCAGTAGTCATCCAGCACCGAAACGCAGCGGCTCTGCATCACATCATCGCGGGCACCATTTGAATAGTAAGGCAGCGCCGACTCTGACGACTTGGCGTCGACGAAGACGTTGGGCTGGTTAGCGCCCTTGTCGATGGCGGGGCAGCCCGCCTCGGTGAACCAGATGGGTTTCGATTGCGGCACGAAAGCGGTTGGCGTTGCGGATTCAAGTCCGCCCGGCCGGTTAATAGTGCGGGTTCAGCCACCAGGATTTCAGATCCTTGGGGCGGAATATCCAGGGCTTGCCATAGGCGCCATCGGTAATGGGCGTGCGCAATTGCGCATCACGGTCTGCAGCACTGGCATAGTACCAGTCGTAGCCTTCGCCACCGGCAATGCCACTTGAGAGGTAGCTTGCATCGTAGATGGATGGAACACCCGCCACTGCATCGGCGTGATTGTTGCCATCGCGCCAATCGGAAAGCGGCATGTAGTTGTCTATGCCGATGGCGTCGATGTTGCTGCTCGCCCACAGCGGATCGAGGTGGAAGAACACATCATTGCTGCCATCCGAGGGCTGATGCCCGAAATATTCGCTCCAGTCGGCCGCATAGGTGACCTTGGCTGCTGGCAGGATTGCCTTCACTTCAGCAGCGAGTGTCACCAATGCGGCAACAAAGGGATAGGTGGAAATGGATGATCGCAACGTGGTGAGGCCGCGCAACTCGCTTCCGATAATGAAGGCATCAACGCCGCCCGCTGCCGCGCAAAGAATGGCGTAGTGCAACAGCATGCGGCGGTAGCTCCATTCCGCCGGACCGGAATAAATGACTTCGCCATTGATGATGGCAAAGTGCGAGGGTTGCGCCGTGCCAATGAAGGCCTGCAGTTGCGTCGCCGCTGCCGCCGTCTTGTCCACGGTTCCCGGCTGGCTGGGTGCCGGATGGCAGGTGATGCGCCCGCGCCATGGAAACGCTGGCTGCGCCGCACTGCCATAGGGGTCAGGCAGGGCATTGCCTGCCGGCACATCCATGAGGATGAAGGGATAGAAGACAGCGGCGAGGCCGCGCGCCTTCAGGTCCGTGATGGCGCGGATGACGCTGGCATCAGAAGGCGTGCCGCCGAAAGCGGGTTTGCCATCCACCAGGCTCACTACATAGGCGGCGTTGCGCGCAAGGCCTGCCACTTTCCATGCCGCTGGCGTTGTCACTTTTGTTGCGCTTTCAACGCCCGGCTTCAAAGTGCATGTGCCGCAGCGCAGGTCGTTGCCAAACCAGGAGACGACGAGCGAAGCCGCCTGCAGGTTTCCGCATTCCGCCGTCAGCTGGTCGATCGACTCCGTCCAGTCACTATGGCTGGCGGAGGCATGGGCATTTTCAGAGACGGTGACGCCAGCCGCTTCCTTGCGGGTGATGAGTTGCGTGTCATAGCCAAACTCGGTCGAGCCGGGGATGATGTTGACGGCGCGCACATGAGCGCCGGTTCCAGTATCGCGCCCGTACACTTCGAATGAAAGTTGCGGAATGCGGTTGCCGAAACTTTCAAGCGCCATGCGCTCAAACACGATGTAGGCGAGCCCGCGATAGGCCGGCGCTGCATCTCCGCCCTCCTTGGCGATAATGAGGCTGTCCGCCATCTGCGTTTCGCTGCCGGTGTGAAGCCGCGTCGTGAAAGCCGGGAGGTCGATGAGCTTGCCATCAGCCCAGACGCGCCCGATGCGCGACACTTCGCCTTCGCATAGCCCCACCGCGAAATTGGCGAAGTAAGTGTAGGTCGTGGTCTTGCTCTTGCCGCCGCTTCCGCCCTTGGCCGACGCGGATTGCGTATCGGTTTTCGCCACCTCCTCGAAATTGGTGGCCCAGATCACCTGGCCCGAAATGCGCATGCGGCCCCACAGGCGGGGGATTGGCGCTCCCTCCTCCGAGGTCATGACGCGCAGGTCGTTAAGGCGCGGGCCTTGGGTCCGCCGCGTGCCGCTGCCGAACAATTTCTGGTCGATGATATTTCCGGCAATGGCGCCAGCGGCGCGGCCCAGGATGCCGCCAACCGGCCCGCCGATCAGCGTGCCGAGTGCTGCGCCTGCATATTGCAGAACAACGGTTGCCATCAGTCATCAACTCCGGGAAAGCGGAAGGCGAAGGCGAGGCGCTTCATCCACCAGGGGCCAAGCGCCACTTCCGAAACACGCGCGCCATCCTGTGCGTGGACCATGCTGGTTGCCGATGTCGCGATGCCAGCGTGCTTCGCCGGCAAGTGTTGCTTCCAGCGGAACAGCAGCAGGTCGCCTTCGCCAAATTCAGTGAGCGCAACTGGCGTCATATGGCGCGCTGCAGCTTCGGCCAGCGCTTCGATGCCTGAGGACTCGGCCCAGTCAGCGGTGTAGGCCGGCATCGCTTCCGGCTCATCGCCATAGAGCTCGCGCCAGACGCCGCGTACGAGGCCGAGGCAATCGCAGCCTACGGCTTTGAGACTCGCCTGGTGGCAATAAGGCGTGCCGAGCCAGCCGCGCGCAGCGGCGGTGATGGTGGAGCGGGTGGTCATTGAATGGTCTCTTATTGTCCTCATGCTGAGGTGCTTTGCCGAAGGCAAAGCCTCGAAGCATGGTCACGTGGTCAGCTCTTGGAGGCCGCGCATTACGCGCCACCTCAGGGAGAGGATGGGTTAGCTCCTGCTCCCGCCATCATTGCCGCCATCGCTGCGGTTGGGGAAGCTGGTCACAAAGTCCGTACCCGGAATATGCGGGAAGCCGCGGAAATTGATGGCTGTTGGCGAACTTGGCTGCGGCAGGTGGAGAACTGCTTGTCGCATCCGGCGCGGATGTCGAATGCATCGCCGCTGGCCACCGGGTAGGCCGCCTCGTGCCAGAGTTCGACCATCACTTCTGACGCCGATTTCACATGCGCCTTCACCTCTGCCTTGCGGCCGGTGTTGGAGCCTGTTGTCCAGGTCAGCGTGCCATGCTGGAAGAACTCTGCTGCAAGAGCCGAAGGCCTGAGGCGATGAGCCTGCGGTTGTCCTCAACCGCGACGACACTGCCTGTTGCCTTGAACTCTGCCTGCTCCAGGTTCACGCCGCAGCGGGCGTCGCCGAGCGTTGCATCGCAGGCAAATTGAAACAGCCTGCCCTTGGTCACATTCAATGTTTCGGTGAGCCCGCGCACTTCCGCCGTGAAGCCCGCCTCGCCGTGACTGACGTTGCCGAGCGTTCCTTTGCGCAATAATAGGCGCTGCGACACATCCTGCCAGTTCACTCGCCAGATTTCGATTTCGGCTGCGTCGAAATGGCCGGTGCGAAGTTTGTCGGCATCAAGCTGGCTGGACGAGAGAGCGCCCGCCGCCTCCATGTTGTCGACAGCGAGGCCAAGGCGCGCTTCCATCTCGCTTGCATCAAAGCCCGCCTGCGCCTCGAAGGTGACGCCATCGAACGCCAGTGGGTTGTCATGGTCGGTGAAGCCGAGGGCTGGCCCCGCGACTGGCTTGAGCTTCCAGCAATGGCATAGCGTGGTGGCGCCGCTTTCGAGGTGGGCGGCGAGCGCTGCCGGGATTGTCCTCATGGCCTCACCTCGATCACCGGAATTTCGGGGATTGCGCCGGCGCCAAAATCCTTGAGGTTGATGGTCAGCTGGTCGGTATCAAAGCGCACTGGCACGTCGAACTCGAACCCTGCCGTCACGCTTATGCCATTGCCCGGAAGGAAGCCGGGCAGGAAGGTAATGACGCCGGTTGTTGCATCGAGCGTGAATGCGTTGAAGCGCACGCCGCTCACCGCGATGCTCACCGTGCCGATGACCGGCTTTGCGATGACGCGCACATGATCACGCAGTCCCGTACCGTAGCGCTTCACCAATTGGAACGTGGCAAGGCTGCCGGTGCCGATGCCGATCACCTGGTCGGTTGGCTGTGGCTGGTCCTTCGGCTTGCAGGATTTGTAGTCGGCATGGTCCTTCCAGCGGAAGCCATGCAGGCGGCCGCGGCGTTCCTCGAAGAAGTCCACCACCGCATGAATGTCATTCAGTGATTTGACGCCGAAGCCCGCATTGTAGCGGCGGCGCGAGTTGGCCCAGCGGCTGTTGCGCTCCTCGCGGCCAGAGGCCGTGGTCACGATTTCGGTGCGGCGTTCCGGCCCGCCGGTTGCGCCCAGCGAAATGCTGGTTGGGAATCTGATCTCGTCAAAACTCATGGCTCAGAGGTTCCTTTGTCCGCGTTCGACAGCACGCGCGATAAGGCTGGCCACCTGCCCCTGGCTTTGGCGGAATGAAGCTGCATCAGGCGTCGAGATATTGACGGTGATATGCGTGGCACCGCCGCCGCCGCCGCGCACGCCAAGCTTTCCGTCGGCCCCGCGCGCCAATGGCATGATGGCTTCAGGGCCTGCCTCGCCCATCAGGCCAGCGCCGCCGCGCAGTGCGAACATGGTTGGACCGTTCACGATGCCGCCCGATGCAAAGGGCTGGATGCGGCCCATCTGCAGGAGATTGCCATTGGCCGATCCGGTCAGTGAGCCGAGCGCATTGCCCAGCAGGCTGCCAAGCGGGCGCAACGCCGCCGAAAGCGCCTGGCTCGCAAGCGAAAGGGCGAGGCCCTTCAATACATCAGAGAGTTTGCGGCCATGGATGATGGCGCCGGCAAAAGCGCGCACGATTGTCTGGCCGAAGCCTTCAGTCATGCGGCTCAGGTCGGCCATCTCGGATTTGAGCGCTGCCGTCTGCACGGTGAGGGTTGCGAATTGCGGTTCAGTCTGCGTGGTCATGATCAGGAAATTCCGTCATCAGTTGCGAAAGGGTTGAGCGCGAAAGGTTGGTGATTTGAGGTGGCCCCATTGCCGCTGCAAGCTCACGCGGCGTCATGGACCAGAAGGCAGCGGGCGAAAGATGCAGCACGCCCAACCCGAAATGCATCAACCTCGCCCACGGAAAGCTGTTCATGGCGCTGCGAAGGTTGCTGCCAGAAGCCGCGCCACAAGGCTGAGTGAGCCCGCCGCGCCGCCGTCAAAATGAAAGCATGCAACCTCTTCGTCACTCACTGCATTGCCGCCGCCGCGCAAGCCAGCGCCAATGATGCGGATGGCATCGGTTGCCGAAATGCGGCCCGTTTCGAAGCGTTCGGCCAACGCAATGAGATCAATGCCGCCATAGGCCTGTTCCAGTTCTGCGAGCGCGCCGAGCGTCAGGCACAGTGTGTATGTCTTGCCGCCAAGTGTCGGCTTCAATTTCGCCACGATGTGGGTTTGCCATGCTGCGCCTCAAATTGCCGTGAAGGTGAGTTCGCCGGCGGATTCGAGCGCCAATTCGAAGCTCACTTCGCCATCATGGCGGCCGGCCACATCAAGCGAGGCGATCTGGAATGGCCCTTCGACGATGCCGAAGCTCGGGATCACCACCTGCCAATTGCGGATGGTTCCGGCGAACACGTAAGCGCGGATGGTTGCATCGGATGCCGCATCCTTGAAGATGCCCTGTCCCCGCACATTGGCGTGTCTGAGGCCCGCACCTGCCAGCAGCTCGCGCCAGGCGTTGGCGGAGTCCTGACTGGTGGCATCCACTGTCTGCGCGTTGAAGGCGAGCGTCGTGGCGCGCAGACCTGCGACAGTCTGGTATGTGCCGGTGCCGGTCGAATCGAGCTTGAGCAGCAAGTCCCTGCCCTTTTGTGCAGCCATGGTTGGTTTCTCCTATTGGGGTTCGGTCGCGGCGCGAAAGCGCATGATGCCGTTGAATGTGTCGGTTGATTTGTCACGCGCCACGTTCCAGAACAGGAGGCGCAGGTTGATGAGTGTGTGTCCCGCAAGCGTCAGCGCCGCATTGTCGAGAGCCGTGTCGATCTCGGAAACAATGGCTTGCGCCTCTCTGCGGCTGCGGGCGTTTGATTTCACCTCCAGCGTCACGAAATGCTCATGCGCCTTCTGGTCGTTGACGCTCCAGTCGCGGGTTTCGATTGCGGCGAAAGCAACATGCGGAGACTTCTCGCCGCGCGGGGCTTCGTCAAACACATGCGCGCCGCCGAGCAGTGCAGTGAGCGGCGCATGCGCCAGAAGCTGCGCACGCATCGCCTCCTGAAGCGCGTAGGCTGGATCGCTCATAGCCGCACCTGCCGGTAAGGGTTGATGAGTTGCGCGATTGTAAGAGGTTCGCCTTGCGCTGTTTCATCGCCGCGCATGGCAAACCAGTGCGCCACAAGCTGCAGCACGGCCTGCCGCAGGGGCTCGGGCACGCTTGCTGGCGTTGCGCCATAGCCGATCGAAAGCAGCACTTCGATGCCGTTGGCGACGCGGCCTGGCCGCACCCAGGAGCGCGAGCCGCGCAATACTATGCGGGGCGGCTGGCTGGCCTTGTCTTCATAGTAATGCGCGGGGTCTATGAGCGAGGCCACATCGGCATCGCTCCACGCCTTTATGTCAGTCACATCTAGGAGCGGCGAGATCGGCAGCCGTATCTCGCTGCATTCCGGCCAATCGTCGAGGAACAGCGACCAGCCTTGCGTGATGAGGCCAAGGCCCATGCGCGCTTCAAGCTGCTGGCGCGCCGATTTGATCAGTGTGCTGACATAGGCATCGTCATCACTGTGCGTAATGCGCAAATGCGCCTTGGCTTCGGCCAGCGTTACGGGCTCCGTAGCCGGAGGTGTAGTGAGAATGAGGGGCATGATTTTCTCGCAGTTTGCAAAGAGGGCCCCCTCCGCCCTTCGGGCACCTCCCCCAGCAAAGCTGAGGGAGGGCAATTTTTTCACGCTCCCCCAACTTGTTGGGGGAGCTGTCCGAAGGACTGAGGGGGCAACTTATTACGACACGCCGAACTTCATCAGCTTGATGGCCTCGAAGTTCTGCACGCCGCCGCCGACGCGTTTGGTGGTGTAGAACAGCACGTAAGGCTTCGATGAGTAGGGATCGCGCAGTATGCGAATGCCGACACGGTCGACGATCAGATAGCCTTGCCTGAAATCGCCAAGTGCCAGCGCATAAGTGTCGGTGCCGATGTCGGGCATGTGCTCGCTCTCGGTGATGGCGAAGTTCATCAGGCTGGCCTTGGCATCAAGGCTTGCCGGCGGCTGCCAGATGTAGTTGCCCTGCGCATCCTTGAATTTGCGAATGGCGCCTTGCGTCTTGCGGTTCATCACCCAGTTGGCGTTCTGGCGATAACCTGCCTTCAGCGCGTAGATGAGGTCGATGAGCTTGTCGGAAGGATTAGCCGCCGAAAAGCCGCCAGCGACGCCGGTCGCGAGATAGCCCATGTTGCCCCATGACCACGAAGCATCGGCAATCTTCGGATAGTCAGTGAAGCCACGCGGCCGTCGCCGTGCCATTGCCGGTGACGAAGGCCTGGCTTTCCTGCTCGGCAAACACCGTTTGCACTTCCTGCGCCAGCCACTGGTCGAGGTTGACCACCGCATCATCGAGCAGCGACTGCGTCGCCGCCGGCTGGGCATAGAGCTCCATGGTGGGGAACTGCAGTTCGGCCAGCGTGTTGGAAGTCGTCTCGGGCCGCGCCGCATTTTCCGCAACCCAGCCTGATGCCGCGCCGGTGATGGCGAATGGCTTCTTGTAGAGCGTGGCGGAAACCTGCCGCACATCGGCAATGGAGCGGATGGGCGAGACATTGGCCATGATGCGGCCAATCTCGGCTTCGGTTTCCGATGGCACGAGATAGCCGCCATCGGGGTTGGAGGTGACCGACATGCTCTTGGCTTCGATATCGGCCAGGCCATGCGCTTCGCCCTTGCGCACATATGTGTCGAAGGCGCGCTTGTGTTCGCTCGGACCCGGCTTGTCGGATGATGACAGCTGCGGGCGCTTGAGCTTGAGGGTGAGGTCATCGAGCGCCTTGTTGATGCGCTCCACCTTGTCCACCGTCACAACGTCAGCGGCATAACGCTTTTCAAGCTGGCCGAGGCGTTCGTCGTTGGCGTCCTTGAAGGCTTCGAAGGCCTGCATGACGGCGGCAACGCCATCATCGCCGGCGCTGATGACTTTCGTTTCAAATGCAGAGTTGACGTCCATATCAGGCAATTCTCCTTGTCGGGGTTGAGGGTTGTTTGGTGAAGGCACTTTCAGCGGCAGCCATGCGCTGCCGCTTCAGTTCGGTGACGCGCGCACCCGCCAGCATGGGAAAGGTGACGAGCGAGATTTCCCACAGGTCGAGCTGCAGCAGCTTGCGGATGCCGCTTGTCTTGTCGCGCAAGGCTGCTTGCGTCTTGAAGCCGATGGAGAGGCCATCAAGACCGCCGCTTTCGAGCAGCGCGTTGATCTCGCGGGCCCGTTGCACACGCGGGTCCAGCCGCCCGCGCACGAGAAGTCCGCGCTCGGTCTCCAGAATGTCGACCCAGGTGCCGATGGGTTCGGCCGCATCATGCTGGAACAGCATGCGCACATCGGCTGGCGGGCGGCGCTTGAGCGAGTTGATGAATGCGCCGCGCATCACCATGTCGTTTGACTGGTCGGCAATGCCGAACAGCGAGGCATAGCCTACGAACACACCCGTGCCGGAGCAGGCGCAAAGCGGCTGCCCCGGCCGGGATTTCTCCTGGCGGGTTGGCATTGGTCAAATTTTCCCTGAATTTCGCCGTCACCCCAGCGAAGGCTGGGGTCCAGCTGAACTTGTCAAATCATAGAATAGAAAGCGGGATGCCAGCCTACGCTGGCATGACGGAAAAACTATCCCCGCCCATACCCCACAGCTTCGCGCTTCTCGTCATCACTGAGAAAGCCCGCATCGTTGACACGCTTCCACAGCGCATCACGGTCAGGCGAAAGCGCTTCCACCTGGTCGAGGTCAGGCGCCAGCTTCACCTCGCCCATCGTCGGCGTGACGAAATGGCTGAGCGCTTCGGCAACGCGGCCCACGAGCGGCACCACCGTTTGCCGCCAGAAGGTGCGATTGGCTTCGGCAAAGTTTGCAAATGTATTGTCGCCCGGAATGCCGAGCAGCATGGGCGGCACGCCGAAGGCGAGCGCCACTTCGCGCGCCGCGCCATTCTTGGCTTCGATGAAATCCATGTCCTTGGGGCTGAAGCCCATTTCCTTCCAGTCAAGCCCGCCTTCGAGCACCAGCGGCCGTCCGGCATTGGCTGCGCCCTGATAAGTCTGTTCAATTTCGGTCTTGATGCGGTCGAACTGTTCAGGCGTCAGGTGGCCGTCGCTTGCCGCAAACACCAGCGCGCCGGAGGGGCGCGCCGCATTGTCGAGCATCGCCTTGTTCCAGGCGGAGGCCGCATTGTGCGTGTCGATGGAGCGGGCCGCGGCTTCGAGGGGCGAGAGGCCGTAGTGGTCATCAAGCGGGTTGAACAGCTTGATGTGGAGGACGGTTTCGGCGGCCAGCCGGGTAGATTGTCCGTTCACGGAATATTCGTAGGCTTCCGGCCAGCCGCGCGCGCCGGGAATAATGCGCGTGCGGTCCGGCCGCAGGCAAACGAGTTCGCGAATTGCGCCATCGAGCAGCGAGGCTTCGACATAGGCATTGCCGGCAATCATCAGGTGCGAGACGATGTGCTCAATCAGCTCGCGCCCGGTCTGCGCCGGGTTGGGCCGCGCCAGCAATTGCGTGAGAGGGTGCGCCGGTTGTTCGGCTCCCTCCACATAGGCCAGCAGCGGCACGGCGCTGGCCGCTTCCGCAATCATGCGCACGCAGCGATAGCCTACGGCATTGGAGGCAAACCCCTCCTTCGCCTGAGCCGCATAATTCGCGCACTGACCACTGCGGCCGGCCAATGGTCTGGATCGAGACGATCGGCGGAGCGGCAAATTTCTTCCGCTCCCCGGCTAGCAGGGCCTTCAGTTTGTTGAGCATTGCTTCTACTTTCTGAACACCACAGCTACGAAGCCTGGCGTTGTTGTTGAACTCTTCAACGTGGTATGATCTACAATCGATCCAGCTCTTTAAGCGCGTGCGCAGAGCAATGCGCTTCACCTGTGACCCGGTATACGTGCATGAGAGATGCTTTGGATTTCTTCGTTGGCGGATTAGCAATCATCGCTTTCGCAATTTTTATCTTTGTGGACATTGATCGTAAGTACAAGAAACTCGCCAAGACGAGTTCACGGAGTTTTCAGTTGCACAGCACTGGCGAGCTAATAGTGGACACACCGAGCGGGATTGTTATCTTTAACAAGACTGAACAAATCTCATGTCAACGATGTCACTTTGAAGATGAGTTGAATGCGCCAAGTTATAATTCACGTTTCGAGGGGCTGCATGTATCGAGCAGCGGGAAGCGTGTCCTCCTCAAATTTGCCTCGTATGATTCAGCGGCGGCCTTTCTGAGGGAATTGGAAAAGTGCCGCCCGGAAACAAAGAATACCGTCTGGAGTGATCTGGAGTAGATTTGGTGCATCTGGTTAGCTGCATTCACACCATCCTCATCCGTGGCTCCACCCGTCTCCGCAGCATCAAGTCGTGCACCGCCCAGACCAGTGCGTCCAGCCGGTCCGGGCTCGCGTTGCCTTCGCCGATTGCCGAACACATCTCGTCTTCCAGTTCCGGGAAGCGCCGACGTGGCTTACCCTGCCCTGTTCATAGAGCGCCGCCACAGGTTCCGCCCTAGCTGCCTTCGCCTTCGTCGCGTGTACGGCGCGGAAAGCAATCGTGTCGTCCACCTCGCGCAGCACCTGTTCCACCATGGCGCCGCCCTGGTTGACTTCGGCGATGACGCGCGAAGCGCCGCGCGCATGATAAAGCCCGACGATGCGTTTTGCCCAAACCGCTGGCCGCACGCCCTGCACCGAACGGTCATCCAGCACATAGCAGCGGCCATCCACACCCAGCCCGGCGCAAATGATGCCGCAGGCATTGGCTGATTTGCCGAAGCCCGCCGGCGGATCAACCGCCACCACGATGCGCGACAGTTGCGGCGCTTGCTTCACCCGCAATTCCTCAATGCGGTCGCGCGCAAACAGCGCATCCGGATCATCCTCGATCAATTCGCCGTCAAGCTCCTGCCGCCCAAGCCGCGTGCCGGCATAACGCCGCGTCACCTCCGCCATGAACGACGGCGCAAGATGGCGCGCATTGTCGAATCGTTGCGGACCGGCTGACCACGGTCGCGGGGTCTGCCAGCAACCGCTTCATCAGCCGCGTGGGCCGCGGCGTGGTGGTGATGATGGCGCAAGGCCGCTCACCCATTCGCAGCGCAAACTGCAGCATGGACCAAACCTCCTCGCCATGTTTCCATTTGGCCAGCTCGTCGCACCAGGCGGCATCGAACTGCGGGCCGCGCAGGCCTTCCGGCTCCTCCGCCGTGAACACTTGCGCAATCGCGCCGTTGGGCCAGGTGACCAGCCGCTTCGAAGGTTCGAACTTCGGCCGCTCCTTGTCCTTGTGGACGGCGAGCAAGCCGCTTTCGCCTTCGATCATCACCATGCGCGCTTCGTCAAAAGTCGGGGCGACGATGGCGATGCGCATGGCCTTCGCCAGTGGCGGATGCCACAGGCCGGTGGCCAGCGACTTGACATATTCAGCGCCGGTGCGCGTCTTGCCGGAGCCGCGCCCGCCGAGCACCAGCCAGGCGTGCCAGTGATCGCCGTCAGGCGGCAACTGGTCGGGCCGCGCCCAATAGCGAAAGTCATTGTTGAGGCCATGGACAGTCATTGAAGTCTCAGTCGCTTCAACGAATTGCCTCGCCGTCCGCCGTTGCTGGGCAAAGCCTCAATGCGGCGGATAAGCTCTTCACGAGCGGCGTCATCAAAGGCCCGCTCGGCTATTGCGCTGGCGGGTGCGGGATGCGTTGTGCTTGCGTTCAAGATCGAGAACCTTCTCCAATGTGCGAACCAAGAGGTTCATGGCGCGGGCGTCCTTCTCGGTGGCGATGGCATTCGCCTCCTTGCCAAGTTCCGTGATGTGCTGCTCGAATTGCGAAATCCGCGCCTGCAACGTATCGCGCAAGCGCATGAGGGCGCTGCGCGTTGACGGCTTCTTCTGCGGTGCCGCTCGCAGCGCCAGCCGCGCAGCGCCGCCGTCGCGCAGCGCGTTATGGTCAGCCCAAGACTTGCGGCAATGGACGACAGCGTTTCCGCTGATTGTTCATAGCGGGCGCGGGCATCAGCCCATGCGTCATCGGCCCGCGGAAGCTTCAGTTGTGCTTGCATGAAATCCCTGTCCTGTTGTGATCAAAAGAAAACCAGGCAAAATGTGCCTGGTTGTTGAGTTTCAAAATGGTCTTGTTATTGCGCTGCTCAAGCGGCCGGTGCAGGAGTTAGCCAGCCATGTCATTGCTAAGGGCCGCCAACATCGGCCCATAAGCATGGCGCTTGAGAAGCGCGGAAAGGCTTTACGAAAAATCCCCGGTTCCGCCGGTGCCCACTCCGCCGCCTGCCATTTGCTGGCCTGCGCCGGGTTGTTGCTGCGTGGTTGTGGGAGTTGTAGCCGCAATCGCCATAAGAATGGCGAACAGCGCCAAAGTGTATCGCATGATCATGCCTCACGTTTGGTAAGCCGTACCACCTGTGAGTGTACAAAGTTGCAGCATTGAGTCAACCTTCAGTCGCAGGAATTGTTGATAACCAGTCGCAGCGCCGTTTCCGCCGCTCATCTCTGAACCCAATTGTGGAGTATGCGCCTTTATGGCCTTTTCACCGTACGGTGTCAAGTATTATTTTCCTATTCTAGGTTTTTAGAAATTTTCAAATCCAGGCTGACAAGTATCGTTCACAATCAGCAGATTTGCCAATCGGCCAAAGAGCTTGAGGCGATGCAACCTTCCGTGGTAGGTTCAAACCCAGATCCATGGCCTGCACAGTGTCGCTTTCTGCCCGTTTTGTATGATTGGCGAAATCCCGGCAAGTGCGCCGCACATACGGAACAGAACGGGGAGCGCTGAGTTGGCAGTAATTTATGGCGGCGAGACTGGAGACATCCTCTATGGCGGCAGCGATCCCGATTCGATCTTCGGCCTAGGTGGCGATGACACTTTGTTTGGCGAAGATGGCAGTGACACATTGTACGGTGGCATTGGCCGCGACGGCTTTTTTGGCGATTCCGGCAGCGACTTGCTGTTTGGCGGCGATGGCGGCGACTATTTTTTTGGCGGCGCTGATGGTGACACGTTGTTCGGCGACGCAGGTGACGATGTGTTGGTTGGCGAAGCCGGACATGACATCTTGTATGGCGGCGACGGCGAAGACGATCTCGATGGCGGCGAAGGCGCCGACTATATGCGCGGCGGCCTTGGCAACGACACATACAATGTTGATAGCGTGTATGACGTGGTGGACGAAACCATCGCTGGCGGCGGGACCAACGACCACGTGGATTCAAGCGTCAGCTTTACATCAGCCGATATCGAAGAAATCTACCTGACCGGCACGGATAATATCAACGCCACACTGACAGGCAGCCTCGATAACTACTTCTATGGCAACAACGGCTTCAATGTCCTGATCAGCAGTGCAGGCGACGATTATCTCAACGGGCAAGGCGGCAATGATTGGCTCATCGGCGGCAGTGGCAATGATATTCTCGTCGGAGCCGATGGCGATGACACGCTGTACGGCGGCGCAGGCGCTGATGAATTGCATGGCAACTTTGGCAATGACGTTTACTACGTCGACAGCGCCGCAAGCATCGTAGTCGAAGCGGCAGGTGCCAACTTCGGCATGGCCGACTACATCTATGCCTCCGTCAGCTTTGCGGCGATGGCCGGCATCGAACGGCTGTATCTCACGGGCTCCGCCAATCTCAACGCGACAGGGCAAAATGGCCAAAACGATATCCTTATCGGCAACAGCGGCAACAACATACTCGATGGCAAGAGCGGCTATGACTATATGCTCGGCGGGCTTGGCAACGACACTTACTATGTCGACGAGCATCTACAACTCGACGATCGAAACGGGCGGCGGCGGCACGGCTGACTATGTTTATTCCTCCGTCAGCTTTATGGCAGAAGCAGGCATAGAAGGCCTGTTTCTGATGGGGTCAACCAACATCGACGCGACAGGCGCAGATGGCCAGGCTGATCTTCTGGCTGGCAATAGCGGCAACAACTTTCTATTCGGCTTGTCGGGCAACGATGCGCTGCTCGGCGGCGCGGGATCGGACTACTTCCTGGGTGGCACAGGTGCGGATTATTTCATCTTCAACAGCGATGTGCAGGCAGGCCAGTCTGATGTCATCGGCGATTTCCAGACCGGTGTTGACCAGATCCGCCTGCCGACATACCTCCGGGGCAGCATCTCTGTCGTCGATACAGCTTATGGCGTGGACATCGTCTGCTATGTGAGTGGGGCCTGGTATCAGATTTTCGTCAGCAACACCCACAGTGTCGCCCAAGTAACTGCCTCCATCAGCTACTTTGGCGTCTGAGTTAATTATCAAGCGCTCGTTTGCAATATGAGGCGCTGCCTGTTTCCATAACCCAATTGTGGATTATGCGCCTTTGTAGCTGACCCTCCGCGGTGTAAGGGATTATTTGCTTGTTTGCTTGTTTGCTTGTTTGCTTGTTTGCTTGTTGTCGCGGTTGCACCGAGCTGGAGCGAAGATACCGGCTTAGCCCGTGCCGGTTCCGCCTGAGCTCACGCCTGCAACGATCAAAGACCTGCCCTGATCACCAAAAGTTGGTGTTGCTGTCGCGCCGGCACAAAGCCCAAGCGCAAGCATCATAGCGGACAGAAATATTCCCTTCATGGCGAACTCCGATGCTAAGGGCCGTCTTGATTGCAAAGTCTAATCCCGCGAGCATGCGAGTCAACCTTGTCGTGCCGTTACCGCCGCTTTTCTGAACTCAATTGTGGAGCATGCGCCTTTATGGCCTTTTCACCGTACGGTGTCAAGCGTTATTTTCCTATTATAGGTTTTTAGTTTTAGATGGCCGGGAAAACAAATGCGGTGGCCAGAGCCTCACCTGACCACCTCGGCTTAAATTGTAATGTGTTTGCGGCGACTGGTTCAGCCAGTCCCGTCGATCCCGCCGCCGCTACCACGTGCCATGTGGATGAGCAGTGGCTTTTTCGTCCCTGTTGCCGGCTTTGTGGGCGTACGGCCGGTGCCGCCAATGCCACCGCCAGAGCCACCCGCTATACGGGCTCCAGCCAAGTCAGCTTTCCCGGTTGTAAAGCCTGAGGCGAGGCTCAGTCCAAGCGCGACAAACATCACCGCAGCAAGAATTGTATGAGTTTTCATTATGGCTCCTTTGAATGGAGGGCCGCCCGTGTATGCAAGCCTAATCCAGTGAAGCTGACAGTTAGCCTGCAAGCGCGATGGCGGCGCCTGTCTGTAAACCCAATTGTGGAGTATGCGCCTTTATGGCCTTTTCACCGTACGGTGTCAAGCACTATTTTCCTAATGTAGGTATTTTATTTTTATCCGTGGCTGATGACGCTTGCTAAGTTATTGTCGGGCATGGATATCCGGCAGCTTCAATATCTGTCAGCGCTGGCCCGCGAGAAGCATTTCACGCGCGCGGCCCAGGCCTGCAACGTCACCCAGCCCACCCTTTCGGGGC
Source organism: uncultured Alphaproteobacteria bacterium (assembly GCA_963814455.1). Lineage (GTDB taxonomy): Bacteria > Pseudomonadota > Alphaproteobacteria > Rhizobiales > Aestuariivirgaceae > Aestuariivirga. The sequence goes on from CAWFCR010000008.1 coordinate 105,653, forward strand.
GAATCCGCCAGCTCGAGCAAGAGCTGGGCGTGCCTATCGTGGAGCGTGGCCAGCGCTATATCGGCCTGACGCCGGAGGGCGAACGGGTTTTGAAATGGGCGCAGCTCATCCTCGACAACTGGCAGTCGCTCAACCAGGAGCTTGGCTCGATCAAGGGCAAGACTGGCGGCCTCATGGGGCGGCTGGTGCTCGGCGTCATCCCCTCGGCGCTGCCCATGGTCTCGCAGCTCACCGGCGCCATGCAGCAGGCGCACCCGGCGGTGGATTTCCAGATCCTCTCCCATACCTCGATTGAAATACTCCGTGCACTGAGCGATTTCGCCATTGACGCCGGCGTCACCTATCTCGACAATGAACCGGTCGATGGCATGGTGCAGCAGGCTCTCTACCGCGAGCGCTATTGCCTGTTCGTCTCGGAAGCGCATGAGCTGGCGCAGAAGCCGCAGGTCACCTGGGCGGAAGCGGCGCAGATTCCGCTCTGCCTGCTCACCCCCAACATGCAGAACCGCCGCATCATCGACAAAGCCTTTGCCTCCGCCAAGGCTCACCCCTCGCCCCGGCTGGAGACCAACTCGATCATGAACCTGTTTTCCAGCGTGCGCAGCATGGGGCTTGCCTCCATCATGCCGGATTACTTCGAAACCGCGCTGGGACAGATGCCGGGGGTGCGGGCCGTGCCGCTGGTGGAACCGGTGGTGGAGCACAAGGTGGGGCTGGTCGCCGTGCTGCGTGACCCGCTTTCGCCGCTGGTCTCGGCACTATTTGCTGCAGCTGCGAACATCACTCCGTCATAGTCGCTCTCTATGATCCAATAGTCGCCCGCAATTGGCGGAGCGGCCACAAATCTGCGACAAAGCGCCATGGACCAGATAACCCCTCTCGACCGCAGCCCACCCAACCTCGCGGCAGCCATCGCTGCGCGGCATGGCAACCGGCCCGATGCGCTGCTCGAAATCCTGCATGACCTGCAGGAAGAGCTGAGTTTCGTGCCCGATGAAGCGCTGCCGGTGCTGGCCAAGGCGCTAAACCTGTCACGCGCCGAGGTTTATGGCGTTGTCACCTTCTATCATGATTTCCACCGCGAACCGGCGGCGAAGCACTCAATCAAGGTCTGCCGCGCCGAGGCCTGCCAGTCGATGAATGGCCGCAAGCTGGTGGAAGATCTGGAAAAGCGCTTCAACCTGAAGGTCGGCGAAATGTCAGCGGACGGGCAGGTATCGCTTGAAGCCACTTATTGTCTTGGCTTCTGCGCCACCGCGCCTGCGGCGATGGTGGATGGCAAGCTGATGGCGCGCGCCACTGCCGCGAAGATTGCGAAGGCGCTGCCGGGGGTGTCGAAATGATCAAGGTTTATGTCCCCCGCGACTCGGTCGCTGTCGCCCTTGGCGCTGATGAAGTGGCCGATGCCATTGCCAAAGCGGCAAAGGCCAAGAACATCAGTGTACAGATTATTCGCACCTCTTCGCGCGGCGCCCTGTGGCTGGAGCCGCTGGTGGAGTTCGATACGCCGCAAGGCCGCGTTGGCTTCGGCCCGGTAACTGCAGAAGATGTGCCAACACTGTTCAAGTCAGACTATCTGCCGCTGGAGAAGCACAAACTTCGCATTGGTCTGGTCGAAGAACTGCCCTATCTGAAAGATCAGGAGCGCCTCACCTTTGCGCGTGCCGGAATTACCGATCCGCTGTCGGTTGACGACTATGTGGCGCATGGCGGCTTTGTAGGCCTGCGCAAGACTCTGGCGATGAGCGGCGCTGATGTCGTTTCGGAAGTCACCGCCTCCGGCCTGCGCGGCCGTGGCGGCGCTGGCTTCCCCACTGGCATCAAGTGGAAAACCGTCCACGACGCCAAGGCCGATCAGAAATACATCTGCTGCAACGCTGATGAGGGCGATAGCGGCACCTTTGCTGACCGCATGGTGATGGAGGGCGATCCCCTCATGCTCATCGAGGGCATGACGATTGCGGGCATCGCCGTCGGCGCAAGCAAGGGCTACGTCTATATCCGCTCCGAGTATCCGGATGCGATTGCGGTGATGAAGGAAGCGATCCTGCTGGCCACCAAGGCTGGCTGGCTCGGCCGCAATATTCAGGGTACGGATAAATCCTTCGACCTTGAAGTGCGGCGCGGCGCCGGCGCCTACATCTGCGGCGAGGAGACCGCGATGCTGGAAAGCCTTGAAGGCAAGCGCGGCATGGTGCGCGCCAAGCCGCCCATTCCGGCGCTGCAGGGCCTGTTCGGCAAACCTACCGTCATCAACAATGTGCTGAGCTTTGCTGCCATTCCCTACATTCTGGCGGAGGGCGCAAAGGCCTACGCCAACTTCGGCATGGGCCGCTCGCTCGGCACGCTGCCGTTCCAGCTGGCGGGCAACATCAAGCAGGGTGGACTTGTCGAGAAGGCCTTTGGCGTAACGCTCCGTACACTGATTGAGGAGTTCGGCGGCGGCACCGCATCGGGCCGCCCGGTTCGCGCTGTGCAGGTGGGCGGGCCGCTAGGCGCTTATCTGCCCGCCTCGCAGCTGGATACGCCGATGGATTATGAGGCCTTCGCGGCACTTGGCGCTATGGTCGGCCATGGCGGCATCGTGGTGTTTGACGATTCCGTCGACATGGCGGCGCAGGCGCGTTTCGCCATGGAATTCTGCGCCATTGAATCCTGCGGCAAGTGCACGCCCTGCCGCATCGGCTCGACGCGCGGAGCAGAGACGATTGACAAGATCGTCGCCGGTGTCGAGCGCGACAAGAACCTCGCCCTGCTTGAAGACCTGTGCCAGACCATGACTGACGGCTCGCTCTGCGCCATGGGCGGATTGACCCCTATGCCGGTGATGAGTGCTGTCAAACATTTCCCCGAGGATTTTGACCGCCCTGCAAAGCTGCAGGCCGCGGAATGATGATGAAGAGCTCTCATCCGGCCTTTGGCCACCTTCTCCCATCTCGCTTCGCTCAACGGGAGAAGGGCATGACCGGTAATTCCCTTCTCCCGCGCGCAGCGTGGGAGAAGGTGCCCGACAGGGCGGATGAGGGCACTGTTACAGGAGAGACTCGCATGACACTGATCAAGGAAACCGATTTCGGAACGCCGAAGTCCAAGTCCGCCGCCATGGTGACGCTGGAGATTGACGGTCTCTCGGTCACCGTGCCGGAAGGCACCTCGATCATGCGGGCGGCGATGGAGCTGGGCACCAAGATTCCGAAGCTGTGCGCTACTGACTCGTCTGAACTCCTTCGGCTCCTGCCGCCTGTGCCTCGTCGAGATCGAAGGCCGCAAGGGAACGCCAGCTTCCTGCACCACGCCGGTTGCGCCCGGCATCAAGGTGCATACTGAAAACGCGCGCCTCAACCAGTTGCGCAAGGGCGTGATGGAGCTTTACATCTCCGACCATCCGCTCGATTGCCTCACCTGCGCCGCCAATGGCGATTGCGAGTTGCAGGACATGGCGGGCGCGGTTGGCCTGCGCGATGTGCGTTACGGCTACCAGGGCGACAACCACGTGTTCCCCGCCCGCTCCGGCGGCGAGGAGAATTTCCGCTACAAGGAGAAGGACGAGTCGAACCCCTACTTCACCTTCGATCCCGCCAAGTGCATCGTCTGCATGCGCTGCGTGCGCGCCTGCGAGGAAACGCAGGGCACCTTCGCGCTGACCATCGATGGACGCGGCTTCGACAGCCACATCTCCGCCGGCATGGATGAAGGCTTCATGGCTTCCGAATGCGTGTCCTGCGGCGCTTGCGTGCAGGCCTGCCCGACCGCCACGCTCACCGAAAAGTCCGTCATCGCCAAGGGACAGGCGGAGCATTCCGTCGTCACCACCTGCGCCTATTGCGGCGTCGGCTGCTCGTTCAAGGCCGAGATGAAGGGCGAAGATGTCGTCCGCATGGTTCCCTACAAGGATGGCGGCGCCAACGAAGGCCACTCCTGCGTCAAGGGCCGCTTCGCCTGGGGCTATGCCACCCACAAGGACCGGGTGACGAAGCCGATGATCCGCGAACGGATTACTGATCCGTGGCGCGAAGTTTCGTGGGAGGAAGCCATCGGCGAGGCCGCCAAGCGCTTCAAGGCGATCCAGAAGAAGTATGGCCGCAACTCGATTGGCGGGATTACTTCGTCGCGCTGCACCAACGAGGAAGTGTTCGTGGTGCAGAAGATGATCCGCGCCGCCTTCCACAACAACAACGTCGATACCTGTGCCCGCGTCTGCCATTCGCCCACCGGCTACGGCCTGTCCAAGACCTTCGGCACCTCTGCGGGCACGCAGGATTTCAAGTCGGTCGAAGAGTCAGACGTCATCATCGTCTGCGGCGCCAACCCGACGGATGGCCACCCGGTGTTTGCATCGCGCATGAAGAAGCGGCTGCGGGCGGGAGCCAAGCTCATCGTCATCGACCCGCGCCGCATCGACATGGTGAAGTCTCCCCACATCGAAGCCGAATATCACCTGCCCCTGCAGCCCGGCACCAACGTGGCGATGATGAATGCGCTGTCGCATGTCATCCTCACCGAGGGGCTGGAGAACAAGGCCTACATCGCCGAGCGTTGCGACCCGAAGGAGTTTGCGCACTGGACCGATTTCATCCGTGAACAGAGGAATTCGCCAGAGGCCATCGAAAAGAACACCGGCGTTCCGGCAGCCGATGTGCGGGCCGCCGCCCGCCTCTTTGCCACCGGCGGCAATGGCGCGATCTATTATGGCCTCGGCGTCACCGAGCACAGCCAGGGCTCGACCATGGTGATGGCGATGGCGAACCTCGCCATGCTCACCGGCAACGTTGGCCGCAATGGCGTGGGCGTCAATCCGCTTGCGCGGGCAGAATAACGTGCAGGGCTCTTGCGACATGGGCTCCTTCCCGCATGAGCTGCCGGGCTACCGGCATGTTTCCGACAATGCCGTGCGCGAAACCTTCGAGGCCGTCTGGAAGGCATCGCTTGACGCGGAACCGGGCCTGCGCATTCCCAACATGCTGGATGCTGCCGTCGAAGGAACCTTCCGCGGCATCTTCGTGCAGGGCGAGGATATTGCCCAGTCCGACCCCAACACCAAGCATGTGACGGCGGGCCTTGAGAACATGGAATGCGTTGTCGTCCAGGATCTCTTCCTCAACGAGACGGCGATGTTCGCCCACATCTTCCTGCCGGGCACTTCTTTCCTCGAAAAGGACGGCACCTTCACCAACGCCGAGCGCCGCATCAACCGCGTGCGCCAGGTCAAGGCGCCGATGCAGGGCAAGCATGAATGGCAGGTTGTCTGCGATCTGGCGCAGGCCATGGGCTATGACATGCGCTACAACAGTTCCTCCGAGATCATGGACGAGATCGCCAGCCTGACGCCAACCTTCAAGGGCGTTTCCTTCGCGCGGCTGGATGAGCTGGGCTCAATCCAGTGGCCGTGCAACGACAAGGCGCCCAACGGCACGCCGCTCATGCATGTGGGCGGCTTCGTGCGCGGCCTCGGCCGCTTCATGATCACCGAGTATGTGCCGACGGAAGAACGCACCAACCGCTCCTTCCCGCTCATCCTGACGACGGGGCGCATTCTCTCGCAGTACAATGTCGGCGCGCAGACCCGGCGCACCGAGAATGTGCTGTGGCACGACGAGGATGTGCTCGACATCCACCCGCATGACGCCGAGGTGCGCGGCATCAAGGATGGCCATATGGTTTCCATCGCCAGCCGCGTTGGCGCGACAACGCTGCGCGCCCGGATTTCCGACCGCATGGCGCAGGGCGTGGTCTATACGACCTTCCACCATCCGCTTTCCGGCGCCAACGTCATCACCACCGAGTTCTCGGACTGGGCCACCAACTGCCCCGAATACAAGGTGACGGCGGTGCAGATCACCCTCTCCAACCAGCCTTCCGACTGGCAGAAGGAGTGGGAGCAGCGCGAGGACGAAAACAAGCGCATCGCCGTCGTGGCGGCGGAGTGAGGTTGAGCGTTCGCCCTCATCCGCCCTATCGGGCACCTTCTCCCACGCTACGCGCGGGAGAAGGGAATTTCCTGTTATGCCCTTCTCCCGTTGAGCGAAGCGAAATGGGAGAAGGTGCGCTTGCAACTCCCGCAGGCGCAAAGGCCGGATGAGGGAACTTCTTCGATTCTCGCCTCCGGAACTCTGTATACAGAGCATTCCTCCGAGGCAGCGTCTGGCAGGTGCCGGAAGAAGTGCCGATAGCGATCCAGTTCAATTCCGAACCTTACGCCGTGATGATGGCGACGCCTGCCGACATGGATGACTTCGCCATTGGCTTTGCGCTGGCTGAAGGGCTGGTGCGGCAGGCTGCCCATGTGAAAGCGGTCCTGGCGCTTCCGGAAGAAGATGGATACGCGCTCGACCTTGCCGTTGATCAGGGAAATCTTGATCCCGCCCGGCTGGTGAAACGCAGCCTCGAAGGCCGCGTTGGCTGTGGCCTGTGCGGCATTGCCGACATCAAGGATGCCATCCGCATGCCACGCGGGCGCAGCCTCAATGGCAAGCTCTCAGCCGGCGCCGTTCTCAAGGCCTATGCTGATTTGCCGAAGCACCAGCCGATGAACGCTGTGAACCGCACGGTGCACGCCGCTGCATGGTGCTCCGTAGACGGAGAGATTTTGTTGTCACGCGAGGATGTTGGCCGCCATAATGCGCTCGACAAGCTGATTGGCGCGCTCGCACGCAGCGACACTGACACCTCTCAAGGTTTCGTGCTGATGTCGAGCCGCTGCAGCTTCGAGCTGGTGCAGAAATGCGCCATCGCCGGCATTGGCGCGCTTGCCACCATATCTGCGCCCACAGCATTGGCGCTCAAGCTTGCCAACGAGGCGGGCCTGCAACTGGCCGCCCTCGCGCATGGCGGCGTCATGATTTTCGACAGGGAGAGTTGAGATGGAAACGCGCGACATGGTGCGCATGGCCAACCAGATTGCGGCCTTCTTCAAATCCTATCCGCATGACGAGGCGCTGCATGATGCGGCGGCGCATTTCAACAATTTCTGGGATCCGCGCATGCGCCGCCAGTTGTTCAAGCACTTCGACCAGGGCGGCGAAGGGCTGGACCCGCTCATCATCGAAGCGGCGAAATCAATCCGCCGCCCGCTCGATTCTCCAACAAAGCAGAAGCACCAGGCCGACATTCTCCCGCATGGCGAGAGCGAGGGGTGAGGCTGATTTGATTGGGTCAAATCACCGCCATTTCACCCGTCACCCCAGCGAAGGCTGGGGCCCCGCTTTCTTCCGCAACATCAAATGAAGCGGGATGCCAGCCTGCGCTGGCATGACGAAATCAGGAGATACGGTTCAATTCAACTGATCGGTCGGCAAATCCCCCTTCTCAATCTCCTCCGCCACCAGCTGCTGAAGCTTCCAGAGGTTGCTGTCCCTGATGCCAGCCTGCTCAAGGTGGCTTACGGTATTGTAGAGGTATTCAGCACCGGTTCCCCAGTGCCCTGCGGCGCGGGCGAGGATGGCGGCCACTTCGGGCAACGGCAGCTTGCCCGCATAGTTGAAGGATGTGCGGCTTGAGGTGAAGGCCAGCGCCTTGACCTTCGATCCATCAACCATCACGCCCAGAATGCGCGGCACATTGGTCGGCGGCTTGTTGGTCATTTCCCGGCGCAACAGCTTCTCCATCTGCGCGTGGCGATTTTCAACTGGCAATTCATAGACCAGGCCACGGCAACAGCCGCCACGGTCAAGCGCCATCATCAGGCCCGGAAACTTGCGGGTGCCGCGCCAGCGCTCAATCTTCATGCAGAAAGCGCGGTGCCAGCCATTCAGCAGGCCTGCGCTGCGGCTGGCATATTCAAACTCCGGCTTCCAGATGAGCGAGCCATAGCCAAAGACGCGAAGCGGCTCGCCCGCCATTTCGGCAACCAGATCATCCGCATACTGATGATAATCATCATCATCCATCTGGCCGATGCCGGGCCGCGGTCCAGGGTCAGGTTCAGTGCGCTGGATGCTGGCGACCAGCTCCGCCGTCAGCCGCATCAGTGCGGCCTTGCTCATTTGACCAGCAGTACGAACGGCTCCTCAACCGCGCGGCTGAGGATCTTGGCGTAGGCATCATAGATCGCGTCACCGGCATTGAATTTGCCGAACTGCGGTTCGCTTTCGAAATTCTTGACGGGCACCAGGACGATGGAGGTGGAGACAGGCGTAAGCAGCGTGCCCCTGCCCGATTGCAGCGTGGTGAGCAGCCCGTACATCTCGCCGCCGATCATCGGGCGGGTCAGGATGATGAGGCGATATTGTCCCATCTTGTTGGTGACGAGATAGATATAGCCTGACTGGTGCGGCACCGAGACGGCGCCATCCTGCTTGTAGGCGGCGTCCAACCTGTCACTCTCGCGGAACACGAGATACGAGAGCGCATTGTCCCAGCGGATTTCGGTGCGGTAGGCGTAGATCGACTTGGCATCGCTGAAGGAAGGCCGCAGCGTCACGTAATCGCCCTCGAACCAGGAAACGGCGGGGTGCGAGTAGGAACCCAGATGCTCCGGCGCCAGCTTCTGGCCGTTGCCATTCTGCGGCTTCATCTGGCGCAGCGGGCGTTGCAGCGCCTCCTCGATCCGCACCACGGTTGCAAGCGTGAAGGGACGCGAGCCAGTGAGCGCCTTTTCGAGCGTGGAAAGGCTGATCTTGGCCTTGTCAGCCAGATGCTGGCGCGACAGGCGGCGGCGGGCCAGCTCCTCGCGAATCTGGTTGCCGATCAGGCGGTTTTCTTCCGGGTTGAGGTCGTCGTCGCTCATCTTCCCCGTACTATTCCACACAAACCCGGACATTTCCACCGCCGGCTGCCGAAAGGTTGACGGTCCGTTACTGAAAGAAGAAGTTCTTCACCTTGGCGGCGCAGGTGATTTTGCCTGTACTTATTCGTTCCGTGGTTTGGCACTCATGACCAGCCCCGGAGGACACAGTGAATACGACCGCGCATCGCCGCAATCTCAAAACGCAACTTGATATCATCGTCGCCCTCGTCGCATTTTTTGCGGCGCTGGTGATAACGCTCAGCGGCCAGGTGTGGGCCGCGGGCGCAGAAGCTCGCCCTCGTCACCCCCAATGACGTGCAGGCCGGCAGCCTGCTGCTCAAGTCGGACGAGCCGGGCAAATACATCCCCGCCCCGCTGCTGGCGACGGACTACACCGTCACGGTGTCGGGCCCGACAGCCCGCACCATCGTCACCCAGCGTTTCAAGAACCCGTCGGACGGCTATGTGGAAGGCGTCTATGCCTTCCCGCTGCCGGAGGATTCGGCCGTCGATACGCTGAAGATCATCGAAGGCAACCGGGTGATCGTGGGCGAGATCAAGGAACGCCAGGAAGCCAAGGTCATCTATGAGGAAGCCAAGGCCGCTGGCCAGGCGGCCTCGCTGCTCGAGCAAGAGCGGCCAAACCTGTTCACCAACTCGGTCGCCAACATCGGCCCGCATGAAACAGTTGTGGTGCAGATCGAGTATCAGGAAACGGTGAAGCAATCGTCCGGCACCTTCTCGCTCCGCCTGCCGCTGGTAGTGGCGCCGCGCTACATCCCCGCCCCTATCGTACAGAATGTCGAGTTCACGCAGAACGGCGTTGCCGTAACGACGCAGGGCGGCGTGCCCGATGCAGACCGCATCACGCCGCCGGTGCTCGACCCGCGCAAAAACCCGAAGATCAATCCGGTGAGCATTTCCGTCACCCTCAATGCCGGCTTTGAGCTTGGCGCGGTGAAGAGCCTGTATCATCCGGTGAAGATTGACGAGGCTTCGCGCAGCGATCATGCTGCTTGATGGCGATGTTCCCGCCGACAAGGACTTCGCGCTGGAATGGCAGGCGAAGGGCGAGAGCCCGCAGGCCGGCCTGTTCAGCGAAACGGTGAATGGCAAGACCTATCTGCTCGGCTTCGTGACGCCGCCTGTGGTGCAGCCGCAGGGCGCCGACAAACCACGCGAGACGGTGTTTGTCATCGACAATTCCGGCTCGATGGAAGGCCCTTCCATGGTGCAGGCCAAGGACAGCCTGGTCTATGGCCTCTCGCAGTTGAAGCCGGGGGACCTGTTCAACGTCATCCGCTTTGACGATACAATGGACCAGCTGTTCCCGGCTGCAGTTGCCGCCGACAAGGAGAACATCGACCGGGCCAAGGCTTTCGTTTCGGCGCTCACCGCCAATGGCGGCACCGAAATGATCCCGCCGATGAAGGCAGCGTTGATTGACGCAACGCCTTCGGACACAAGCCGCATCCGCCAGGTGGTGTTCGTCACCGATGGCGCGATTGGCAACGAGCAGGAGTTGTTTGCAACCATCGCCAATGGCCGTGGCCGCTCACGCGTCTTCATGGTGGGCATCGGTTCCGCTCCCAATTCCTACCTGATGAACCGCGCCGCTGAATTGGGGCGTGGCACCTTCACCCACATCGGCGAAGCAGCAGAAGTGACCGCCAAGATGCAGGATCTCTATTCCAAGATCGGCAACCCGGCGGTGACGGAGCTGAAGGCCAAGCTTGACGGCAATGCCGCGAAGCTGACGCCTGACATGCTGCCGGACCTGTATCGCGGCGAACCAGTGCTGTTGATGGCGGAAGCTGAGAGCAAGAGCGGCACGCTGACAATCTCCGGCCAGATTGGCGACCAGCCCTGGGAAGTGACGATCCCCGTGGCCAAGGCTTCTCCCGGCAAGGGCATCTCCAAGCTGTGGGCACGCCGCAAGATCGCCGACTTCGAGGTGGCTTCGACGCTCGGCAGGATCGCGCCGGAAGACATGGCGAAGTCGATCCTCAAGACGGCGCTGGAGCATAGCCTGGTTTCAAGCCAGACCAGCCTCGTCGCCACCGACAAGACGCCGAAGCGCCCGGCTGGATACAAGCTGACGCGGGCTGACGTGCCGCTCAACCTGCCCGCCGGCTGGAACTTTGAATCAGTGTTCGGTGAAGACGAAAAGCCAGCCGTAAAGCAGCAGGACGTGCAGCTTGATGCCGCCTTCAAGCAGCTGGCTGTCGTCACCAAGCCTGCAGCAATGCCGGACCCCAATGCGCCGGTGATGCTGCCGGTGGGCTCCACGCCTGGCGAACTGATGGCGATGCTGGCTGCTCTCCTGCTCGCAATTGCAACAGCGCTTCATCTTGCTGCCCGCAAGATGAAGTCAGCGCGTGGCCAGGAAAAGTGGACACCGGTTTTCCGTCCGGCCACGCGCCAACTTATGGACGACGATCACGTTCATCAACTCAGACCCGCCCGGTCTGAGTTGATCGTGATCTAGTGGAAATGTGATGACTCCCCTCTCCATCACATTCCGCTCTGGTGGACCGGCGCAAATCCCGCGCCGGTCCATCCTCAATATGTTGAGCGCGCTGTGCGTACTCGGCGCGATCATGCTGTTTGGCCACTCGGCCTACATCTTCGCCAAGGCGCAATTGGCTCAGCTGCTGCTCGACCGCGCCTTCACCCAATCAGTTGCCAGCGGTTCACCGGTGAAGGCGTGGAGCTGGGCTGACACCTGGCCGGTGGCGCGGGTTGAAATCAACCGCATCGACGCATCGGCCATCGTGTTGCGTGGCGCTTCCGGCGAGGCGATGGCCTTCGGCCCGGCGCTGATGGATGAGACGGCGCGCATCGGCGAACCCGGCACCAGCGTCATCGCCGCGCATCGTGACACGCATTTCGCCTTCCTCAAGGATGTGATGGTGGGCGATGAAATCAGCATCACGCGCAATGACGGGCGGAAGTTCAAGTACCGGGTGACGGGAACGGAAGTGGTGGACTGGAACAAGAGCGGCATTGACCGGCACGCAGCAGGCTTCAACCTGGTGCTGGCAACGTGTTATCCTTTCGATGCCGTTACGCGCGGGCCCCAACGCTACATCGTGAAAGCGGAGATGGTGAAATGAACAGGACTCTCGTCGGCATTCTCATTTCAGTTGCACTGGCCGCTCCCGCAATCAGCGCGGAGACTGAACAACACCTGGTGCTCACTTCGCTCACTGTCGATTTCGATGGCGATGGCAAAATGGACCGGGCCGAGCTTGTGCTGATCAACCCTGAAAGTGCTGATGTGGCTTTCAACAAAAACCAGTATTACATGGTAGGTGACTCGGAGCGCGTTGATCTCGTTCTCACTCTCGATGCTGCTTCCGGCAAGCCGGCGTTCGTGAAGAAGAAGATCGTAGACCCCGAAAGGGTTTTCATGGTCTCCGCCCTCGAAAGCAAAAGCAAGGGCTCTCTGTCGGTGACAAGCTGCTACGGCTGCGGCGCCATGAAGAGCTGGGAAGAAACGCTCACCATTGCCTATCGTGGCGGTCATTTCGTGGTTGCTGGCCTGAGCCGCGGACTGGGAATGGGGCACGCACTTGGCCGACGGCAATGTTGGTCTCGTCATGGGCGGCTGCGACATCAACTATCTCACCGGCAAGGGCATGGCCTCAAACGACCTGAGCGACGGCAAGCCGCTGCGGATGAAGTTCAAACCCATCAAGCTGGCGGACTGGTCCGATGCAAAAATGCCCAAGGCTTGCAGGTTTTATTAGGCTAGCGCAGAGAGCTATTTCAACCACGCTCCCCCCAACTTGTTGGAGCGTGGTGGTTGTCACCCTCCCTCAGCTCTGCTGGGGGAGGTGCCCGTCGCTTGCAAGCTTGCGCTGCAAGCGCGCAAGCAGTGGGCGGAGGGGGCAACGCCGGAATAGCTAGTCGACAACGTCTCTCGTAAGGAAGGCGCAAATGAAGAAATCAATTCAACGCGCGCGGCAATTGCGAACCAGCCAAACCGCTGCCGAAGAACGTCTCTGGGGCTATTTGCGCAAGCGATCCCTCGACGGGTTCCGCTTCAACCGGCAAGCGCCTGTCGGACCATTCGTCGTTGACTTCCTATGCCGCGAACGGAGGCTGGTGATCGAAGTGGATGGAGCAACCCACGGCGAGGCCGATGAAATCGCCTATGACCTGCGCCGCACCCCATACCTGCGGAACTGCGGCTACGCGGTGTTTCGATCTGATAATCAGGATGTGTTCGCCAATATGGCGGGCGTGCTGGATGGCATTCTTTGGGCGCTGGAGGAGCGGCCGGTAGTGTTTGCAGTTGCCCCCCTCCGCCCTTCGGGCACCTCCCCCAGCGAAGCTGAGGGAGGGCGCTGAACCCTGCACTCCCCCAACGTGTTGGGGAAACGTTGCTGACTTACCCTCTCCCAACTCGTTCGGGGTGAGCCTTTGCGAATGCCGAAGGACTAAGGAGGAGCCTCACAACTTCTTTCTCTTCGCCTTCGGCAGCTTCCACATGTGGTCGATCAGTTGCTCGACCGTGATGCCGGTTTCGGGATAGGCTTCGCCCGCGACCGAGATGCCTGCTTCCTCCACCGTTTCCGGCCGGCCCGAGACCAGCGGGTGCCACCAGGCGAGGCTCTTGCCCTCATCCAGCAGGCGGTAGGCGCAGGTTGAGGGCAGCCAGCCGAGTTCGGCGATGTTGGCGGGCGTCAGCGTCACGCAATCCGGCACGCGGCGGGCGCGGTTCTTGTAATCCGTACACTGACAACTATCGAGATCAAGCAGCTTGCAGGCGGCGCGGGTGTAGATGAAGCGGCCGGTATCCTCATCCTCCAGCTTGTTGAGGCAGCAGCGGCCGCAGCCATCACACAGGCTTTCCCACTCGGCGCGCGTCATTTCGCTAAGCGTCTTGGTTTTCCAGAAGGGTCGCACGTCCTTGTCCATGGACGTGAGAGTAGCTGCCTCGCGCTTACGGAACAACCTCTCCATGCAGGTTGAGGTCGAGCCCTTCGATTTCCACCTCGCGCGACACGCGCAGGCCATGGAACCTGTCGATCAGCGCCAGCAGGCCGAAGGAGATGATGGCGCCCCAGACTGCTACCACGATGCAGGCAAAGGCCTGGAGGAGCAGCTGGTGGCCATTGCCTTCAATGAGGCCGGAAACACCGCCCCAATCCTTCGCCGCAAATACGCCGATGCCCAGCATGCCGACGATGCCGCCGATGCCGTGCACGCCAAACACATCGAGTGAGTCATCATATCCAAACTTGCGCTTGAGGCTGGTTACGGCGAACAGGCAGGCAACGCCGGCGATAGCGCCTATCGCCATGGCGCCGAGTGGCGAGACGAAGGCGCAAGCCGGCGTGATGGCGACGAGGCCCGCCACGGCTCCGGAGATGATGCCGAGCACGCTGGGGCGGCCGTGGATTTTCCATTCTGCGAACATCCAGCCAAGCGCGCCGGCCGCACCGGCAATCTGCGTGTTGGCGAGCGCCACGGCAGCAACCGCATTTGCCGCCAGCGCCGAACCGCCATTGAAGCCGAGCCAGCCAACCCAGAGCAGCGATGCGCCGGTGACTGAGTAAACGAGGTTGTGCGGAACCATCGGCTCCTGCGGATAGCCGCGGCGCTTGCCGAGCATGATGGCGGAGACAAGACCCGCCACGCCTGAGTTGATTTCAACCACCGTGCCGCCGGCAAAATCCAGCACGCCCATCTTGGCGAGAAAGCCGCCGCCCCAGACCCAGTGCGCTACGGGCACATAGACCAGCAGCAGCCAGCCGGAGAGAAACCACAGCAGGCTTGAAAACTTCATGCGGTCCGCGAAGGCGCCGCAGATGACGGCCGGAGTGATAATGGCAAATGTCATCTGGAAGACCATGAACAGCACTTCGGGGATGCTGCCGGTGACACTGTCCTTGCCCATGCCCATCAGCAACAGCTTGGCGCCATTGCCGAGCCAGGTCGCGTCACCGCTGAAGGCGAGGCTATATCCAGCCACGACCCAGAGAATGGTGACGAGGCAGCAGGCGGCGAAGCTTTGCATGACAGTGGCCAGCACGTTCTTCTTGCGCACCAGACCGCCGTAGAAAAGCGCGAGTCCCGGAATGGTCATCAGCAGCACAAGACAGGTGGCGCTCAGCACCCAGGCCGTATCGCCAGCGTTTACTTCGCCCGCTGCCGCCCAGGCAGGCGTGGCCGTCATCGCCGCCAGAAAGGCAGCGGCACAGGTTTTCAGTTTCATTGCTTTCCCATTGCCCCAAGAGCCCGTTTTCGGGCTTTATTGTCGTTCTCCTCTGGCAAACCACGTGCCAATTGTGTTTGACTGCAACATGATGAAATCGTTGATGTTTTGAAAGGCTGAAGGCAGCAGGCCAAGCTTTGCCCGTAACTTGGGCAAAGCAGTGATTTGGTCTGCCTATTTAGTGTGCGATGTTGCCGGTGGACCACCATGTGGCGGCCATATTTCGCCCCATTCGGCCCTTAACTTGCATTAACGCTCGGGACTTTCTATTCCTTGCACAGGCAACCGGTTCCACACAGTGTCCAAGCTCCCCAAACGCAAGAGAATGTCCGGAAAATTCTGGACTTTCGACTCCTACGTCAGTTCCGGCGTATTCGAGGCTTGGGACATGCTCAAGCGCTGGGGTTCCGCCTATTCCTCGTTTCTCTACCGCTTCCGGCTTGCCGGATTGCGGCGCGTTTTCGTTGGCTTGCTCGATGACGGGTTGACGCTTGGCGTCATCTTCTCCTTCGGCCTTCTCGCCTATGCGCTGCCGCCTTTCTCCGGCACCGGCGATGTGTGGAACCGGGGGCGCGAATATGCCGTGACGTTTACCGACACCAACGGAACCATCATCGGACGCCGCGGCATCCGCCAGAATGACGCCATCGCGCTTGAAGATCTGCCGCCGCATTTGATCAAGGCGGTGCTGGCGACAGAGGATGCGCGCTTCTTCGATCACTTCGGCGTTGACATCATCGGCACCATGCGCGCCATCGTGCAGAACACGCGCGCCAATGCCACCGTGCAAGGCGGTTCATCGCTCACCCAGCAGGTGGCGAAGAACCTGTTCCTCAGCCCCGAACGCACCATCCGCCGCAAGGTGCATGAAGCCTTCCTTTCGTTATGGATCGAAGCGCGGCTTTCGAAGCCCGAGATTTTGAAGCTGTACCTCGACCGTTCCTACATGGGCGGCGGCACCTATGGCATCGAGGCTGCCTCGCAATTCTACTTCGGCAAGTCGGTGCGCGATGTGAATGTTTCCGAATCCGCCATGCTGGCGGGACTATTCAAGGCGCCGACAAAGTATGCGCCGCACCAGAACATCGAAAACGCCCGCAGCCGCGCCAATGTGGTGCTCTACCGCATGGTGGCTTCGGGCTTCATCACCCAGGGTGAAATGCTCAAGGCGCGGCGCGAACCGGCGCAGGCCGTGGCCCAATCCAACATTGACAGCCCGGATTGGTATCTCGATCAGGCCTACAAGGATACGCTCGCCATCCTTGATGAGCAGAACCTGACGACTGATTTTGTCATCGAAGTGAAGACGACGATAGACACCAAGCTGCAAGCCGCCTCGCAGAAGATCATGAACGACGTGATCGACACGCGCGGGCCGGAACTCAAGTTCACGCAAGCCGCCGCCATAACCATGACGCCGCAGGGCGCGGTCAAGTCCATCGTCGGCGGGCGCAACTATGAAGAAAGCCAGTTCAACCGGGCCACATCCGCTTTGCGGCAGACGGGCTCGGCCTTCAAGCCTTTCGTTTATCTCACTGCCTTGCTCAATGGCTTCAAGCCGGACCAGATTGTGGTGGATTCGCCGGTCAGCGTGGGCAACTGGGCTCCCCGAAACTATTCGGAAAAATATGCCGGCCGCACCACGCTCACCAACGCACTGGCGCATTCCTACAATTCCATTCCGGTCAAGCTGCTGCTGGCGGTGGGCAAACGCGCCATCATCAAGACGGCGCATGACGTCGGCATCGAAGGCGCGCTCGACACCTGGCCGCCAATGGTGCTCGGCACATCGTCGCTGACGCTGTTTGACATCACGCACGGCTACTCGACGTTTGCGGCGGGCGGCAAATTGTCCGATCCCTATACCGTGCTGGAAATCCGCCGCCCGAATGGCGATGTCATCTACGACCGCTTCAAGGTGGCATTGCCTCCAACCCAGGTGGTTCCGGAAGAAACTGTTGCCGATCTCAATTCCATGCTGCGGCAGGTGGTGAAGGGCGGCACGGCGCGTTCGGCTGACTTGGGCTATGCGCCGCAAGGCGGCAAGACCGGCACCAACCAGAGTTACCGCGATGCCTGGTACATCGGCTTCACTGCCCACAACGTGACAGGCGTGTGGGTCGGCAATGACGACTTCTCGCCGATGGAGAAGGTGACGGGCGGCATGATTCCGGCGCCTGCCTGGAAGCGCATCATGAATGTCGCCGAGCAGGGCGAGACGCCTATGGGGCTTGCCGGCATTCCACTTGATGCCAGCTACATTTCGGTTGCCGAAGCCAATACCGAAGACACCGCCCTGCAGGTGGCCTCAGTCGCATTGCCACCAGCCGCGGAAGATACTGCGGCCGGCGCTGCCGAGGCGGGCGTGACTACACCTGACGCGCCAGAACCCGCGGATGCCGCGCCAAAAGCGGATGCGGACCCGCTCAACAACCTGTTCTCGCTGTTTGAGAAGAGCCCGGCCAAGCCAAATCAGGTAGCGGCCCCGCGCAAGGCAAAGTCCAAGACCAATGTCAGCAAGCGCAAGCGGCCGGCGGCGCCGCGCCGCGTGGTGTTTGCCGACTCCGCCGATGTTTTCGAGCCGCTCATCTTGCCGAGGGCGAATACGTCGCGGCGCAGCAATGCCTCCTTCATCGAGGGTCTGTTCAATATTGACAGCGATCGTCCGCGCAAGAAGAAGCGCAAGAAGACGATCTTTGAACTGAACGAATAAGCAGAGCCATGTCACGGTCGGCAACCAACATAGCCATCCTGATTGCCGGCCTGATCGGCGGCTGGGGCACGGCTCTCTATTCGATCCAGTCATTCGGTTCGGCGACCGTCGGCGTCAAGGGCAACTGGTCGACATGGGATGCCGGCGAAGGCAATGCGAGCAATCCCTACGCTGTGGCGCACTATCTGCTGGAAGGCCAGATTCCGCCAGCCACAGGCTTGTTCCGCGCCTATTTTGCAAGCCGCGACGACGAGGGAAACGCTCTTGATGCGAGCTGCGTTTACAGCGTCAATGCGCCGGCCAACGAGCTGCGCTGGTGGAGCTTTGCAAGTGGCCGCGATGGCGGCGAGGCAACCGCCATTACGTCCGATGCGGTGCTGGCCAATGCACAAGGCGATGTCTCGCTCACGGTTTCGCCCAGCCCGCAAAGCGGCAACTGGGTGCAGCCGCCCTCCTCAGGCCGATTGGAATTTGCCTTCATGATCGCGCATGACGGCAAGCTGGCCGCTGACGATGCCAGCATTCTGCCAACCATCCAGAAAGTGGGGTGCTGAGGTGCTGCGCATCGTGTTCTGGATATTCACCGCTCTCGTGCTTGGCACGGCGGCGCATGCGGCGACCCTTCTGTTCATGCCGCGCGTCACCTTCGAACGCAGCGTCAGCCAATCAGTTGACGGCGAACGCAACCGCTTCACGGTGCTGACTGCCGATGCGCAGGCGAGGCTGCTGCCGGATTATCCCGGTGTTGCGGTGTTTGGCATGTGCCGCTTCGATTTGAGCCGCGGGCCAGTGACGCTGACGGCGCAATTGCCGGACAGGTTCTGGACTCTCGCGGTCTATTCTGCCTCCGGA
Source organism: uncultured Alphaproteobacteria bacterium (assembly GCA_963814455.1). Classification (GTDB taxonomy): domain Bacteria; phylum Pseudomonadota; class Alphaproteobacteria; order Rhizobiales; family Aestuariivirgaceae; genus Aestuariivirga. Next base: position 124,169 of record CAWFCR010000008.1, read on the forward strand.
AAAACGCTCTATACGGTCAACGACAGGCAATCCGGCACCAACAGCTTCGCCTTGCGGCTAGTGCGCTCGCCCGGGCTGCTGGAGATTTTCACCGCGAAGGTTGACGAAGATGCCGTCACCGACCTTGCGTGGCGGGTGGCATCACCCGAAAAACGCGGGCTCGCCCTCATCTGGGTTCCAATCAGCGATGCAGCGCAAAGACAAAGCCTTGCTGCAGTGCTCGCGAGGAGCAGCTGCTCGGCATCCTGATTGAAGATAAGGCGTCGAGACGCCTATTCGAGCGTTGGTTCGGCTGCCACATGCGCGTTGCGGCGCTTGCGGCCGAGTGCCTGCCTTGCGGCCTTCTCGATCGACTGGCGTTCTATACGCACGCCCGGGAATATCACGATCTCGGCCGGTGCATTACCCTGCTTCCGGCTGGCCGTCGCCCTGCGCTCTGCCGGAAACTGTACGATGCAGTTCATTTTCGTCCCTCACACACAAAGGTCAGCTCACACACGCTCTCCCCTGAGGACTGCAAGTAAAGTCGGAACTTGGTTAAAAAACCGATAAGTGAAATTGTCAGCTGGAAATGCTCAGCCCGGCCAGCCCGGTGCGGTCCTCAACCTCGATGATCCAGAGATCGGGATCGACTTTTTTGCGCCGCGCGAGAAGGGCCTGCGCTGCTTCAAGCTCTGCAGGGCCTGATAATTCATCAATGAAACGCCTGTCGCCTTCATCACTGTAAGCTGGTCCCGGCGCAGGGCCGAGCAGCCGGTAGCTGCCATCAAGATGATTGACGAGCACGAATACGGCTCCCGCTTCCGGGGCGCCCCTTTGCAACAGTGCGCAAAAATTTCCGTCGTTGTTGGCGCGGCGGATGAAACCCTGAACCCAGAATTCGGATTTGAGGGACACGCCAGACTTTCTTACTGAACGGCAGCGGTGGGATCGCCGGAATGCTGCGCCAGTTCATTGAGCAGAGCTATCGAAATCGCGCCGTCCTGGTTGAGGCCACGGTCGGCCTGGAACTGGCGAATGGCGGCTTCGGTGCTGACATTCATTTGCCCGGTGACTTCGCCCGGCTGATAGCCAAGCTCGGCCAGCGCCGTCTGCACATTGCGGACCTGGGCTGCTTCCACTTCGGTATCAGGCTCGCTGACGCTGCCGGTGAATTCCGCTGCCTTGGTTATAGTTTGGGTGTAACGCAGATGTTCAACCAGTTCCGAGCTGATCTCGCCATCAACTGTCAGCCCCTGGCTGCGCTGGTAGGATTCGATCGCGATGCGGGTTTGCTTGCCGGCGACGCCATCCACCATGCCCTTGTAGTCACCCGTCGCCAGAAGGCCGCGCTGCACTTCTTCAACTGCCGGATCATAACGCAGCACCACGGTGTTGCCGGCTGAACTTGCATCGACGCTGATCCGTGTCGACAGCGTTGAGCCCTTGCGTTGCGATGTGGCTTGCCGGTCGCCGCCCGGCGGCTGGGCAAGCAATGCATTGTAGCTGATGGCGAGGCCCAGGATGCAGCTCGTCGCAACAGCGATGACCGACATCGGACTGAGACGCTGCTCAGAATCCTTCAGCACATCCTTCATCGCTACTTTCCAAACACACTCAACCCCGGCTGGCATCTCTGCCTGCCCTTGCTTCTAACTTGCCTGATGCTGGTTAACAGCGTCTTTCCGGCAACTGAGTGGAGCAAGCAAGCGCCATGTGGTTAACAATTCGTTGCGGCATTCCCTCAAATGAGAATCAAATTGCAGCACGCGGCGAAAACGCGGCGCAATTTTTTTGCGCTACTAGAAAGCGCATACGGAAGGTCGTGGGAATGGGAATTATTCGGACAACGGTTTTGCTGGCGGGCGGCTTGCTGCTGCTGCCTTCGCCGCCTGAGGAGGCGGGGAATGCGCAACTGTTGCCGGTTGAGGCCAGCTATCTTGTCGCTGCCAGTTCCGCCCTTTCTGATGTGACTTCATTCTGTGACCGCCAGCCTGCTGCCTGCCAGACCGCCGGTGTCCTGGCGGCGCGTCTTGAGCGCAACACCAAGTACAGCGTCAAACTGCTCTATGAGTGGGCCAACACACCCGACAAGGCCGAACCATCAGCGCGCACTGCGGTGGATGCAGGCGTTGACCCGGTGACGACAGGCTCCACCAGCGACCCTGAGGAAGCCTCGCAATCAACCCTCAAGATCGACGATCTGCTTCCGCCCTGGATCGGCCCTGCTCCCAAGAAGGGGTAGTGTCTCAATCGATTTTGGCGGGGTAGCCATTTTGACGTTTGAATGCCTGACCGTGAGTTGGCCAGAAACACTGGATTAAGCCGGCCGTCCTGAGCGGATGGCCGGCTTCTTCACCTCCACTTCGATATCAGTAGCAATTCCACACGCGGTCCTTGATGACCGTGAGGCGGGTGTGAGCGGGGTTCCATTTCTTGATGGTGATCACTTCCCATCCGCAGGCGTTGGCAACGTAGTAGCCCGAGACATAGCCGAAGCCGTAACGGGCTGCATGCGCGTGATTGTAGGCACGATGGTAGACACGGTTCATGCAACGGTAGGGATGGGGGCTGGCGTTGTGGCAGTGACGGATTGCATGGCGGAAATGCGCCTTGCGTCCAGCTTCTGAAGGAGTTGACAAGGCTGTGGTGAATGCGGCGGCGGTTACAACAGCGGCCAATGCACCGGTGACAAAGGACTTTGACAGGATATTCATTTTAGTCTCCATGACTTCGATTGAGGCTCGCTCATCGCCTTTGGCACTTCATTGTGCCACTAGCTGCTGGCCTTCATGGAGTTAGTCGCCGTGTGCCCGAATTTGGTTCAAAGGAATCTTCGGAGCTACGGTTTTGGACTTCCAGGCGCCGGGAGTGCCTCTCCTTCTACCGTCCCACTTGGCCCAGGCTCCGATGCAGGTTCATTTGTGAAATGAATGAAGGTGCGGCGAACCGTAAGCCCTTTTTCTTCGGCTGCCACAGTTCGCAAAATAATGTTAGTCTGCCGGTGAACCCAATCCGCTCTCACCGCGACTAACTGTTTGGACGATCCCTCAAAGGCGGTTTTGCATGACAGAAAGTGCTCAAGACCTGGCCCTTATGGAGCGCCTCGCCGCCGGCGATCACCAGGCCTTGAGGGTTCTTTTCATGCGCTACCGAATTCAGGTTTTTCGCTTTATCGGCCGCATTGTCCGTAACGATGCCGTGGCTGAGGAGCAAACCAACGAAGTTTTCCTTGATGTCTGGCGCAATGCGGCAACGTTCCAGGGGCAATCTTCGCCCTACACCTGGATTCTCGCCATTGCCCGCAACAAGGCCTATGGCGCGATCCGGCGCCGCCGCGAGGAAAGCCTTGATGAAGACGAGGGGCATGAACTCGCAGACGAGGGGTTCGACCCGGAAGGATTGGCCATGATCGGCGACAAGGCATTGATCCTGCGCAAGTGCATAGACGCGCTTCCGCTCGAACAGCGGATGATCGTTGACCTTGTATATTATCACGAGCTTCCGGTTGCGGAGGTGAGCGCGGTGGCCGGCATTCCCGAGGGAACCGTGAAAACCAGGCTGTTCAACGCGCGGAAGAAACTGTCCACCATGCTGCTTGCAGCAGGCGTGGACCGGGGGTGGCCATGAACGACACAGAACGTCACGAAATTGAAATGCTCCTGCCTTGGCATGCCACGGGCAAGCTCCCGGCAGAGGAGAAGCGCCGTGTTGAAGCTGCAGTTGCAAGCGACGCCGGTCTGCGCCGGCAGCTCGAACTGATCGGACAAGAGTTGACGCAAACGGCCGCAAGCAACGAAGCCGTGATGCCGCCGCGTTCTCTGGATGCGGACAAGCTCATGACCATGCTGGCCCGCGAGCCCAAATCTCCTGCTGCAGTCGCCTCCAGCTGGTTTGCCCGCTTAAAGGATGCGTACAACGGACCGGCCCGTGTGCCATTGCGTTGGGCAACTGTGGCTGCGGCGCTGCTGCTCGTGGTGCAAGGTGGAGCTGTCGCTACACTTGTTGCTCAACGCGAAGCAGGCGGATACCAGACGGCTGGCGGTTCAAATGGCACGCTGGCCCCTGGGACCTATGTGCTGGCGCGATTGAACGATGCCGCAAGTATCGCCGATATAGGAACGGCATTGCAGCAACGGTCCATGAGCATCGTTGATGGCCCGAAGGCGGATGGCTTCTACACCTTGCGGGTGGGAGGCCCTGAAATGTCCTTGGCTGAGCGCGACGCCAAGATCAGCGACCTGCAGTCGCTCACCAGCCTTGTTGTTTTTGTCGCGCCGCTCAAATGACAAATCGCGTTGTCATTCTGGCTGTCTCGCTGTTGTTTGCCACGTCGACGGTAGGTGAAAGCCTTGCAGTGCCAGCGCCATCTCGATTGCCGGGCATCTCGACTGATACTGATACTTGGCTGACCCCGGCCGCTTTCAGGAAGAAGCGCAAGCATCGTGGGCCGAAGAACAGCAACACGACGCCGGACAAGCCGCCGCACACCACACCGGACAAGCCGCCGCACACCAAACCTGACAAGCCCTCAAATGTTCCGAAGGACAAACCTTCATCCCAGCACAAGAGGCCGAAGCATCGCGTCGCCGTGAAAGTCTCCCGTAAGCCTGTTGTCATGTGCATTGATGGCCGCTTGACCGGGCAAAATTGCCGCTGCGCAAATGGTGTTGCTTCAGTTCGCATTGCAAGAGGCGTTCTGCGGTGTCTGCCTCCTCAGGCTGTTGGCAAGCTGAAGGCGAAAGACAACCAGCTGAACAGCTCCACAACAGCGGCGACCGCGCCGAATAGTTCTGCGTCCGAGACAACCCCAGCCCCAATTCCTGTGCTGCAAGCCGTGCCTGATGAAATTCTGGCAACGGTCAACCTTGCCGCTCCGGCCGCAGTCGAAGCGGCTATCGCCCAACGTTATGGCCTGCAGCTGCTCGAAACTTGGCCGATCAATCTGATCTCACAGCGCGTGATCCGCTTCCGGGTTCCTGATGGGCGATCAGTCCAAACTGTAGTCGCCGCCATGCAGGGCGATGGACTGATTGTCGCGAGCCAGCCGAATTACTTATATGGCCGTCAAGCCAAGGCCAGCGGTAAAAATCCGGTTTCACTGCAATATGCGCTTGCCAAGCTCAAAATCCCTGCGGCGCATGCGTTGACCCGGGGGCACGGAGCAATTCTTGCCATCATCGATTCAGGCATCGACCAGACGCACCCAGATCTTGCCGGGATAGTTTCTGATGAGTTCGCTGCAACGGGTGAGGCAGCCGCCGTGCCTGTTGACCCGCATGGGACGGAAGTCGGCGGGATCATCGCCGCGCATGGTGCTGTTAAAGGGGTGGCGCCCGAGGCAAGGCTGCTGGATGTTCGTGTCTTCGATTACGATGTTGGGGGCGCCGAAAAATTCGCAACGAGCATGGCGTTGCTGCGCGGGCTCGACTGGGCAGCGGGCAAGAATGCGACCATCATCAATATGAGTCTTTCCGGCCCCTCCGATGCCTTGCTGCAGGAAGCGATTGTCGCGCTGGTCCGGAACGGCATAATTGTCGTCGCCGCCGCTGGAAATGGAGGGAAGCTCGCGCCCGCAGCCTATCCGGCTGCCTATGACGACGTCATCGCCGTCACGGCAACCGATTCCTCCGACGGGCTTTATCTGCAAGCAAACCAGGGTGCTTACATTGACGTTGCCGCCCCTGGCGTCGACGTGTTGTCCCTCTCTCTGGCGAAGGCCTACAGCATGACGTCTGGGACTTCATTTGCTGCTGCTCATGTGAGCGGCGTGGTTGCGCTGATGCTGAGCCGCAAGCCTGGCATGACGCCAGCTGAAGTGCGCCACGCGCTTGAGGCGGGCGCTTCCGACCTTGGCACGCCGGGCATCGATCGTGAATTTGGCTCAGGCCTTGTGAATGCGCTTAATGCGCTGAGGCAATAGAGAGCAACAAGAAAAGCGGGCGTAGCGATGTGCCACGCCCGCTTGCGGGATGATGCGATCAATTGTGCCGCTTCATGAAAATGCGGGTGGATTGCCAGTCAATGGCGCTGTTGAGCACTGCGCATTCGACAGGGCTGATGCCGCCGCTGGCGCGAAAGGCGCGTTCGAGCTGGCGAACCTTTGTCTGGCCGCGTTCCAGGCGGAGAAATTCGCCGAGGCTCAGGTCACCCTGCAACGCACCCTTTATGATGCGATGCTGCTGGTTGTACTGGTGGAAATTGACGTTGCAGGCTGACGATGCGGTTGCCGAGACGGCAAGCAGCGTTGCTGCGATGAGGACTTTCGAAAGCACTTTCATGTGGCGTCTCCTTGGGTTTCCATGTTGATGCCTGCCGGTGCCTCAGGGGGTGTTGGCGCCGGCTTGCATGGAGTTAGTTGCCGTGGGATCCACTCCGGTTCACGCCCGGATCAAAAATTTTCCATTTGAGGTTCTGTTGGAGAATGCCCAGCAGTTGAGCCTGCCGAGCAACTTTAGCTGATGGCCGGGACGCAGCTATTTCGTCGCCGCCAGTTCAGCCCTTTCCGACATGACGACGATCTGCTGCCGCCGTGGATCGGCCCCGCTCCCAAGAAGGGGTAGTGTCTCAATCGGGTTGGGGCAGACTAAGGATTTTGGCGGATAACTGAAACGTCCGCTCTTGCCTCGCACTAGACATCAACGGCAATGACCGCAAGGCTAGAGTGGCTCGAAGCTGACATTCGCGTTCAACTGCGAAGGAGACAGCATTGGGGACAAGGCGGCCATTGGTTGGCCTGAAATCTTGGGCATTGCTTGACTGCCAATTGTTTGGAACTTCACCGCATTTGATACTAGCTGAAGAATGTCCAGAGAGGTGCCCCCACAGAGAGCACGAGTTCGTCACTACTCGGACCAATAGACCTTATAATCCAATTTCTTGGTTGAGCTGGATCATATGTCTCTACCCAAATCTGTCTTACCAAAGAACCATATGTGAATGGGCAGTGTCAGCTTGTACTAGCAGGTGAGAAAGATGCCATGCAAGGAATCACACAAAGGCTGATGGACTTTATCTCCACGGCGTGTCTCGCTGTGGCTTTCGCGACGCCATTGTCGGCCGAGCCGGTGCTCGATGTTGACCGGCTGGTGAACAAGACGGTGATTCACCCTGGCCAACCGGTGGAGGTGACGTTGAAACTCACCGGGGACCACGAAACAAAATGCACCAAGACCGCTCTGGTAGTGGTCATGGACGTCTCGGGAAGCCTGGCCAACTGGCACGGTGAAGTGACTGCAGCGATCGTTGGTTCGCTGCCTTATATTGACTTCAAAACTGACATGGTGGCGGTCGCAGCTTTTGAAGACAACTACACCGAGTTGCAAGGCTGGACGGGCAGCAATGCTGGGACAGTGATTAGCGCCTTTGCCAAGCTCCAAGCGGGTGGCAACACCAATATCCCCAAAGCGATGAGAGAGACCAATGCGCTGCTTGCGGCCGCGCCGGGCAATCCAGACTGCCGAGCCGCACTTTTCGTCACAGACGGCATCGATTCGTGTCCGTCACCTGCAGAGATGAACATCCCCAAGAGCAAAGGCTGGAGCTACGCTTTTCTCGGGGTCGGCAACCAATATCCGCCGACCCTAAAGTGCATGGCAGGGGGTACGGGCGGCGTCTATTATGATACCTCTATGCCTCCGTACAAGAACGCTATCGACGGGGCGATCCGCGCCGTGGTGGATGACTTCATCCACAAGGCGCTAAAAGTGGTGGCGCCGTCGCAGATCGTCGTGACCGAGGCGACCAACATCGATGTCACCGTGTTGAGCGTGCAGGCACCGAAACCGCCACCGAACCAGGCAGATCCCGTCGGCTTCAGCGCTTCCGGCGCGCCGCAATGGGACAAGCTGAGAACCATCGGCACTGCCACACTGCCGCCCATCGACCGGCTGGACATTGGCGCCAATGGCGCAGTGGCAGAGTACTCATTGCAGTATTCGGTGACGGTCAATGACTGCGATCCCCTCAAGACGCTCTTAAAACAGATCGACGGACCCAGCGCCAAGGTCTCCTATCATATCGACGGCGCAGGACCGCAGACCGTTACCGCAAACGCGCTGCAAATCGCGGTGCACCCCTGCAGTATGCAATTCGATAAGACTTGGAACGGTGAGGAACGAAAGGTGACACTGAAATTAACCAATTTCTATCCTCACACCGCGATGGGGATAGAGGTCTTGGACGTCCTGAACTCCCCGTTGAGTATCCTGCGGGCCATGCCGCAGCCGAGTAGCGGCGGGCCGGGCAGGAAATTCGCGCAATTCGCTCTGCCGCCGCTCGATTCAGGGGCCAGCCTTGAGGTCAATCTCTGGATCGCTCCATCGTCTCCCTTGCTACCATCGGCGCTGGCTTTTCCGATTAACAACGTTCGCGATTCCCATTTTTCGTTCATTGTACCCTGGTTTGCTAGCGAGATACTTCCCTCGTCACCCGATTACGCGGCTTTGAAGACGGCAATCCAGAAGGGCAAGGTGGACCAGACTGCCAAGACGGCGCTGGAAAAGACTGCCTACGCTGTGCCACACGCACATAACACCGAAGTGGTGGTGGGTACGTCGATCGCCGCCGCCGTACCCTGGCCCGGGTTCCAATGGCGGGTGCAGGGCACCACTGGCGATTTCCTGATAAAGGCCGAGGGCTCGAGTTATATCATCTATGTCGCGCACCGGCAGTGGCAATACGATTTCCCAGCGCTGCTGGTCGACTCGAAAGAACTCACGCCGTAACCGTACGGCATCCTGTGGGCTTTGCATCCCGATAGCCGCTACGATGTGCCATAGAACGCCAGATGGGCAACCGCGTTTTTCGAAGTTCTAGAAGATGCTTCGCCCAAAGGCACGTTGAGTTATCTGCAACTTAAAGGTCGGTAAGGACTTCAAAGCAGCGTTGCTGTGATGAGGACTTTCGAAAGCACTTTCATGTGGAGTCTCCTTAGGTTTCTATGCTGATGCTTGCCGGCGCCTCAGGGGGAGTTGGCCCGGCTTGCATGGAGTTAGTTGCCGTGGGAGCCGCTCCGGTTCACGCCCGGATCAAAAATTTTCCATTTGAGGTTCTGTTGTAAAATGCCCAGCAGTTGAGCCTGCTGAGCAACATTAGCTGATGGTCGGGACGCAGCTAGTTCGTCGCTGCCAGTTCAGCCCTTTCCGACATGACGACGATCTGCTGCCGCCGTGGCATCGGCC
>CAWFCR010000009.1:0-126873 GCA_963814455.1 uncultured Alphaproteobacteria bacterium
TGCGGCATGCCGGGCAGCGGCAACGATGCGATCTCGCGGCCGACATCCATGTTCACCACAACACTCTTGTCACCCTCGCGATTGGTGCCGATGAGGTTGCGATAGTCCGGCGTGAAGAAGAAATCATCGAGAGGTGCTGCCACCATGATGCGGCGCCGGGCAAACAGGCCCTTTTCTGCGGCAAGGGATCCTTCCATGCTGACCTCATGGCTGTGCACGAAACCTTCATGGAAGGGGCCAGCTTCGGGTGACGTTGCCACTTCCCAGATTTCGGGCGCGTCTTTCAGGGCGAGGACAAAACTCTTGCGTTGCGGCGCTTGATAGACAGCAGAGACACGCGATGAACTGCCATCCTTTGCCTTCACGTCAATGACCTTGGCGACGGAAAGGTCTTGCGTGGACAGGTGGTAAGGGTGCGTGGCAGGTAGTTGGCAACGGCCAGCCACTTGCCATCATGGCTGATGGCAATGTTGCGGCTGTTAAGTCCGGCACGGATTGGCCCACCTCCTTGAGCGACCAGATGTCATATTTCTGCACCCAGCCATCACGCGACATGATGAAGACATAGCGTCCCTCAGGCGTGAACTTTGGCCCGCCATGCACGGCAAAGGGCGTGGCGAAACGGTCGAGCACGGCGAAGCTGTCACCATCAAGAACCGAGACATGATGGTCGCCTGTTTCGACAACAAGCGTGATGTTGAGTGGATCGGCCTTGAATGCAGGCTGGCTCACCGGCTTGTAACCGGTGTTCAGTACGCGTGTGGCCTCGATACCCGCCTGCTGCCAACTTGGCACTTGGGCCAGGGGCGTTGTCACGAATTTCGCCAGTGCCTCGATCTGGTCTTGCGGCAGAATTTCTTCAAACGCCGGCATCTGTGTGGCGGTGCGACCCTTGCTGATCACGGTCTTCACCGCATCACCGCGCAGTGACGAGAGGCTTTCCGGAATCAATGCGGGCCCGGTGCCGCCGAGCCGCGTGGCCGCATGGCAGCTTGAACATTTGTCGGCATAGACCGCTGCCACGTCGGGCTTGGCCAGCGCCGTGGTTGATGCCAAAAGCAGCAGGCTAAATGAGGCGATGAACCGGATCAAGGGACTTTCCACGGAAGGGGGCCATGTTGACACGGCGTTCAGTAGTCTTGAGGCCAATTTCGGAATTGCTGAGGTAGCAGGCGGGATCTTCCTCCCACGGATCGCCCGTTAATTGCAGGGCGCGGATGCGGGTGTTGCCGCCGCAGATCGATTTATAGGCGCAGGCACCACAGCGGCCCTTGAGCGGCCTTGGCACTTGGCGCAGCCCCGCTAGCACGGGATCACCTCCTGTCCACAACTCAGAAAATTTTGTATCTTTGACATTTCCCACACTGTAGCCCGACCAATAGGTGTCTGGATGGACAAAGCCCTGCGGGTCTATGTTGGCCACACCAACACCTGCGGAATTGCCACCCCATGCTTCCAAGTGGCGGCTGATGTGTTCTGCTCTTTCTCGTCCCAGATGCCTTGTGACCCAATGCAGGAAATAGACTGCGTCGGCGTCGTTGTTGCCGGTCACGATTTCCAAGGGGCGGTCTTCAGCAGCGGCGACCCAGGCACAGTCGATGAGATATTCCATGGCAGCGCGGGTGCGCGCATGTTCAGCGTCGTCTTCGCGGTGCTTGTCGCCACGGCCGGCATAAACGAGATGCGAGAGATAGAACTTGTCGATACCTTCATCTTCGCACAGGCGTACCATGTCGCGCAGATGGTGGGCGTTGTCATTGGTCAGGGTGAAGCGCAGGCCGACTTTTACACCTTGCTTCTTGCAGGTGCGGATACCTGCCAAGGCAGCATCGAAGGCACCATCGACGCTGCGGAACCAGTCATTGGTCTTGCCAATGCCATCCAGCGACACGCCAACATAGTCAAAGCCAATCTCCGCCACGCGGCGGGCATTGTCACCCGTGAGTTGGGTGCCGTTGGTCGACAGCGACAGGTGCCTGAACTTCAGGTCTCGCGCCCGCATGGCAAGCTCGAAGAAATCAAAACGTGAGAGCGGCTCGCCGCCTGACAGGATGAGGGCCGGTACCTTGAACTCTGCAAGATTATCCAGCACGGCCATGGCCTGTGCGTGGGTGAGTTCGCCGGGAAAATCCACGTCAGCTGACGTGGTGTAGCAGTGGCGGCAGCGCAGGTTGCAGCGGCGCGTCAGATTCCAGATGACAACGGGGCGCACTTTCAGTGGGTCACGCCGTGTGGGAGGCGCGACACCGGTCGTTGAGGGATGAATGGTCTCGCGCATGTATTGGGTGAGGCGGAACATGGTTCAGTGCCCTTCCGGCTTGATGCGCAAGCCTGTCTTCTTGAGGATGCGTGTGGAATAGAGAATGTCTTCGGCGGCGCAGGCCGTGCCCAGAATGTTGCGCACTTGCTGACGCTTTCCCTCGACCTCGGCGCGGGACTTGCCGTGGATCATAGCGAAGAGATTGTAACGCCAGTCCGGCAGAATACGCGGGCGCAAATAGCAGTGCGAAACGAAGTCCAGTGCGCCGACTTTTTCGCCAAGCTGCTCGGCCTCGGCATCGGCCACATCCCAGACAGACATGCCATTGGCAACGGTGCCCAGCGCATAGTGATTGGGGGCAATGGCAATACGGCGGAGTACGCCGGAAACTTGAGGCCTTCGAAGCGCCGGATCACCTCTCCTTCGGGAATGCCAAGCCAATCTGCGACCTGGGCAAAGGGTTCCTGCACCAAGGGAAGACCGCCCTGTGTGGCAGCAATCAGTTTGCGGTCTGTGGCATCAAGCATCATGCATCCACGCGAAAGCCCACGAAAAATTCCTTCAGTTTCGGAAATGGCAACACGGTAAGGCCGGTTTCCTTCTCGATCTTCCGGATCACCGCCTTGGTGCCCTGGGGTGTGTCGCTGGCCACGACAAACCACATGTTGAGGCGATGCTCACGCTCATAGTTATGCGCCACCTCGGGGTATGCATTGACCAAAGTCATGACCTGCTCAAATCGGTCTTGTGGCACCTCCATGGCGCAGAGGCAGAAATTTCCACCCATGGCTTCGGCATCATAAAACGGGCCGAAGCGAGTAATGGCGCCAATGTCGCGCAAGTGTTTGACGCGGGCGATGACCTCCGCCTCACCAATTCCCAGAACGTCACCCAGCTGTGCAAAGGGATGTTGCGATAGCGGCAAACCATCCTGCAGGCTGTTGATGAGTGACCGGTCCGTCGAGTTCAAGGCACCTGCGGCGAGTGGATTTTGTCTCATGCGGCAATCTCCCGATCCCGCAGGTTTGCGCCAGTCTGCTTGTAACAATGGGTGGAGAAAAGGATTTTGTGCGAAGTACTGCACAGCTGAGGAAGGGCAGCGGCTTCAGCGATCACAGTTCTCGCTTCGTTGCGGCTGCGGGCATGCACCATGCAATAGAGGCTGTAGGGCCAGATGCCTGCTTCCGTGCGGCGCTGATAGCACAGGGAAATGCCAGGCAGTCGCGCCAGTGCCTCTCCGGCAGACTGAACGTTAGCAGGCGCAATGTCCCACACCACCATGGCGTTTTCCTGCCAGCCGAGCTGGCGATGACGCACGATGACACCCAGACGCGCAATGATGCCTGCCGCGGCCAGCGCATCTATGCGCGCCATCACGCTGCCGACCGGGCGGACAAGAGATTGAGCCAGTGCCGCATAGGGCCTTGGCACCAGTGCCAGGCCTTGGGCGAGGGCGTGCAACAAGGGGCGATCGGCATCCTGCAAGACCGAGAGGTCCGCGTGGTTCCGACTTATGGTCTTGCTGTTCTCACCTTTCAAGTCAAAGCCGAGATCGATATGGAAGGGCCGAACCAGACGCAGGTCCAACACGCGCAGGCCTGTATGGTTTGCGATGCCTGCGAGGTCTTGCGTCAGCGCCAGAGCATCGGGCGCCGTTATCACAAACCAGAGATTCCACTCGTCCTCGCGCAGATAAGAATGATTGACGCTCTTGAAGCCGGAAAGCCATGATGTGAAATCTGGGAGCCGGGTTGGTGGCACTGACATGGCGGCAAGTGTGGACGCACCCGCCGTATTGGGCCGCACCGTGGCCCCCACACGGGTGATGGCTCCCTCGGCCTTAAGGCCCATCAACGCATCGATCACCTGTTGTTCAGATGATGCCAATTGGTAGGCCAGGACAGCGAAGGGGCGCTCCACCACGGGAAAGCCGCGCTGAAATTCATTCAGCAGGCGAAAGCGGAAATGTTCCTCTGCGGCCTTCATGATCACAATCCGATGCGATGCGCACGTGCCGTGAAGAAGATGCCGGACGGGCTCCTGGCGGCGATCTCCTTGACGGGTGCATGGGTGCGCGTGTCGTAGATCACCAGATTGTCCGCGTCACGCACAGACACCCACACCTGCGAACCGCGGGGTGCAAATTCCATGTGCAGCACACCGGGGCCGGGGGTGATGGTCTTCACCACGTCGCGCGTACGGCTGTCGACCACCTGCACCGTGTCATTGTCGGGCAGTGCGAAGTTCACCCAGACATAGGGGCTGGCGGGTTGGGCGATGATGAAGACAGGCTGGCCATGGGTTTTGTCCGGCCTGCTTCCTGCAAAGTGCTGCGATCCACCCACAGCAGTTCATGCTGGCCTACGGCGGGCAGCACAAACTGGTTGCCGGTGAAAGCCCAACCCTGCAGGTGTGGCATCTTGTAAACAGGCAGGTCTTCCGAGGTCTTGCCGTAGTCTTTGAGGAAACGCACCGCCTTGGGCTGTTCCTGCCAGAGGTCGATGGCGCTCACACCCTTTTCGCCGAAAAGGCCGACAAGATATGTGCTGCCATCATCTGTCAGCACGCCATCAAAGGGATTGGTACCTACATCGGCAATCTTGGTGGTGACGGGGTGCCGGGCTCGAAAAATCCGCCATCCAGCATTCGCCCTTGTCCCACAGGCTCCAGATAAAACGGCGGCCCGGCAAGTCGGCCAGGCCGATGGTCTTGGACCCGGCGGGAATGTCGGCAACCTGTTGCAGTGTGTCAGCGTTGAAAACCTTGATGCCGCCTGGATCGTAGTTGGAGACAGCAACCAGCTGGCCATCATCAGAAATAGCGCCACCAATGGAGTTGCCTGCCTGCAACACGCGGTGAGCAATAGTGGCTGTCGTCATGTCGATCTTGGTCAGGCCGCCATCGCGCCCAAAGACGAAGGCAAAGCGTTCGTCTGGTGAGAAGGTCATGCTGGCATGGGACAGGTCGCCCAAACCTTCAATACGGCGCAGGGCTTCCAGCTTGATGCGGTCCACTACAATCAACGACCCTGTGGCCCGTTCCACCACAATCCCGAGCCCACCCGTGTTTGACGTTCGACCAAGGTGCCAGTGGCACGTGCCGTAGTTGCGGCAAGGAGTGCTGGTGCAGTGGCAAAAAAGTGGCGACGGTTGATCATGGTGTTCTGCTTTTCAGATAATGTGCCATCCACATGGCTTGATCTTCATTGAGGAGCGGTCGCCATTTCGGCATGGCGGTGCCTGGAACCCCATCGAGTATGATGCTGGCAATGGAGGCTTCATCAAAATGCTGTAGCGCTTGCGGGGTAAGTGGACGACCCAAGCCGCCTTTCATGGTGAGGCCGTGGCAAGAGCCACAATCCTGAATGACCATGCGCTCAAGTGTTGCCGCTTCGCCAGCCAAGGCGGGGGCTGCTGCAAGTGTGGCACTGAGCGCCAGCATGATGAGATCAGACCGGAACATAGGCGTGGGATGCCTTCGCGAATTCCATGAAAACCGAGGCAGGCTCGTGTTGTCCGACCAGAGCTCCAACGTTTCCAATGATGAAAAGTACTGGTTCGCCTGTTTTTTCGCCGACCATGGCAGCGGCAATCTTGCCGAGCGAGGAGCGCTTGCGGGTTTCATGTTGTGTGGTTGCCGACGTGATGGCCAGCACCGGGGTCGTGGCAGACAGGCCATGATCCATCAGCGCATTCCGTAATCTCGCCAATAGTAGAAGCGCCCATGTAGACCGCAAGCGTGGTGTCCGCGCTGGCAAGACTGGCCCAATCAAGATTGAGTGAGGCATTGGCGGCCCGGTGGCCTGTCACATAGCGAATGCCGGTGGCGAGCCCGCGATGGGTGAGCGGAAGTTGGAGCGATGCAGCAGCACCCTGTGCCGCAGTGATACCGGGAATGCAGCTGCAGGCAATGCCTGCTTCGCGCAGGGCTTCCAGTTCTTCGCCGCCACGGCCGAAAATCATAGGATCACCGCCTTTGAGTCGCGTAACGTTCAAGCCCTGAAAGGCGAGACCCACGAGCAACTCATTGATCTGGTCCTGCGGCAACGAGTGGTGGCCGGGTTGTTTGCCCACGCTGATTTTGCGCACATGGGGGGGCGCATGGGCCAGGACCTCTGGCGAGACCAGTCTGTCATGTACAATCACATCGGCGTGCTGAATGGCATTGAGGGCCTTCAGGGTCAGAAGCTCCGGGTCACCCGGGCCTGCACCAACCAGCGTCACTTTGCCAATCTGCGGGTTCTTCATGAATATGATCTTGTCCAACAATAGTGGCGTGAGCCGGTGCGCGGCCCACGCTTTGGGTAGCTTCAGTAGACGTCGCCGCGGGTGTTAAAGACATTGAACTTGCCCGTCGGTGTCACAAGACGCTTGTCCTTGATCACCTTCTTCATCTGCAATGTCTTGTCGTCGACAACCACGATGGCGGATTCCAGCGTCTTTGAATTCCAGACCGAGAACCACACCTCGGTGCCTTCCTTATTGAACTCGGGCTGCACCACGCGGGGTTGGCCCTCAGGAATGCTCGCCCATTCGGTGATCGGCAGCGTCTTGAATTCCGGGTCGCCATCGGCCTTCATCTTATCGATGTCGAACACGGCTACCGAGCCGGAAACGGAGGCTTCCGGATTGAGTGGCGCATCGACATAGAGGTGGTTGGACTTTGGATGCGTCTTGATAAACAGCGAACCACCACCAAGGGCCGGGAAGCTGTCCACGATCTTCCAGGCTTGATCCTTGTGCTTTTCAGGATCTGTGCCGATCAGTGCCACCGAGTCATCGCCGAGATGCGACGTGGCCCAGACAGGTCCAAAGGCCGGATGAATGAAGTTGGCGCCACGACCAGGATGCGGCGTCTGACCGCCAGTCTCGGTAATAGCGAGCAGCTTGCTCTCCTTGGTGTCGATCACCACCAGCTTGCCACGGGCGTTGGCCGCCGTGATGAAGTAACGGTGCGAGGCATCCAGACCGCCATCATGCAGGAAGCGCTCGGCTTCGATTTCCACCGTCTTCAAATTCTTGATGTCGGAATAGTCGACCAGCAGGATTTTGCCGGTTTCCTTCACGTTGACGATGAATTCCGGCTTGTAGTGAGATGCCAAGATGGCAGCGACACGGGGTTCGGGGTGGTAGGTCTGCTCGTCATAGATATTGCCACGGGTGGAGACGATCTTCTTCGGCTCCAGCGTGTCGCCATCCATGATGACATATTGCGGTGGCCAATAGGCACCGGCGATGGCGTATTTGTCCTCAAAGCCCTCGAATTTTGACGTCTCGATGGAGCGTGCCTCTGCGCCGATCTTGATTTCAGCAACTGGCGACGGCGTTTCCATCCACAAGTCGATCATCACGATCTTGGCATCACGGCCGATGACGAAAAGATAGCGGCCCGATGCCGAAATGCGGCTGATGTGTACGGCGTAGCCCGTGTTGATCACGGTCTTGATTTCATAGGTGCCGCCATCGATCAACGCGATCTGGCCTGCGTCACGCAGGGTCACCGACATGAGATTGTCGATGTCGATGTCGTTCATCTTCTTCTTCGGACGATCTCCGGGCTTGACGATGAGTTTCCACGAGGCCTGCATTTCCGGCATGCCGAATTCCGGTGGTGCCGGAGGTTCAAGCAGCACATAGCGCGCCATCATGTCGACATCGGCTTCGGAGAGTTCGCCTGACGTGCCCCAGTTGGGCATGCCTGCGGGTGAGCCATAGGTGATGAAGTTCTTCAGGTAGTCGTAGCCGTTGGCGCGTGTCAAGTCAGGCGTCAGTGGTTTGCCGGTAGCCCCTTTGCGCAACACGCCATGACAGCCGGCGCACCGTTCGAAATAGATCGTTGTCGCCTTCTGGAACTCCTCCGGTGTCATGACCGGATCATCAGGTTTGCGGCCTGGAATTTCGACTTTGATTTGCCCCAGCGTGGTCATGGATGGCTGGTAGGCAGCAGCTGGTGTGTCGCCATGTGTCTTGGGCTTTTCCTCGGCCAGTGCCTGGATGACAGTGAAACTGGCTGAAATGCGCTGCGCTGGTAAGCAGCAGGCGCGAGGTTCGGGTGTTTGTGATCATGATGGAATCTCTCCGTTGCCCGGGTGAGGCAAGGGTGAGATTGCGCGCCTGTGGAGCGTGCTGCCTTGACTTTCGTTAAGGCAGCCAAATCACCTGCGGATTAATTGCCGCAGCTGTGCTCCACATCTTCCGCATTCTTTGCATTTCCGCATGCCTTGTCATTATCATGGCAACTCAAGTCGTTGCGGCAGGAACTCCGGATCCAGGTATGATGGAAATAGCCGAGCCGCAGCCAGCACTTGCTGCAGAATTGCTCGGTCTTAGTGGCCCGGTCCAGGTGACACGCCTTGCCGGGGCTGTTCCGGGCTGGCAGGTTTCGGTGGATGGCAAAGCTGTTGGCTGGCTGGGGTCGAGCTGGGAAATTGCCAACACGGTTGGCTATTCGGGCGACCCATTGATGTGCTGGTGTCACTGACCGCAGATGCAAAGATTGGCGGCGTGCGTCTCATGCTTCACAACGAACCTGTCCTGACGCTCGGCATATCCGACCGTGACATCGCGAGCTATGTGGAGCAATTCAGGGGCTATGATCTTGCCGCCATGGGTCAGGCTGACACGGCAGCTATCCTGCCTCCCGTGATTTCCCGCGCCACTGTTTCGACCGGCGTCATTCGCGATGGCATTCTTCGCACCGCGCGGGCTTTGGCACTTGGACAGGGACTTCTGCCGGCAGCGGGCATCGACCGTGTGAGCTTTGCGCCACGATTCTGGAGCGACCTGTTGACCTCGGGGGCTTTGGTGCGAGGCCGCATGGGCATGGATGATGCGGCCAGCTTTTCCGCAGAGCCACGGTTCCGATAACGCCGGGGCAGGGTGCTTTCCTTGAGTTCTACGCCGGGTTGATAGACCCGCCGACGGTTGGGCGAAACCTTCTGGGCCAACAGGTGTTTACCCATGCCGTTGGTGCGCTGGCGCCGGACCAGACTGCGCTTTTCCTGGCGTCCCTCGGGGTCCACTCCCACCGGGGCACGGACTGGAAACAGACCGGCAGCTTTGAGCGCCTGGCCATCGTCCAGGGCGGGACGCGGCATGTGCCGAAAGCTGAAGACTTTGTCTTTATCAAGAAACTCTCGCTGACGGAGGCACCAAGTTTCAAGGAAGTCAGCATTTTCAAGCTTCCCCCAGCCATTGATCCACTGAAACCTTTTTCCATCGAAGTGCGGGCGGAGCGGCCCACAACGGATGGCAGCACGATGACCGCCGTCATCAAGGCTGACTTCATTCTGCCGGAGGCTTTCCGGTCCGCGCCACCACCCGAAGCGGTTCCCCTGTGGCAGGAGAACTGGCAGGCGAAAAAACTGCAGGTCGCCATTGTGTTCCTGCTGTTAGGCACCCTGACACTTATCCTGTTCGCACAGGAATGGATCACGAGGCGGCCTCGGCTGTGGCGGCGCTTGCGTTTGACTTATCTTGCTCTCAACCTTTGTGATTCTGGGCCTGATGTTAAATGGTCAGCTGTCAGTGGTGCAGGTCATCGCTTTCCTGCATTCTCTGCTGACCGGGTTCCATTGGGAAACCTTCCTGATTGAGCCCGTCATTTTCATTCTGTGGGGCTTTGTGGCTCTGGGTATGCTGTTCTGGGGGCGCGGTGTCTACTGCGGCTGGCTGTGCCCGTTCGGGGCCATGCAGGAATTGCTGAATGTCGTGGCACAGAAACTTGGCGTAAAGCAAATCGCTGTGCCGCAGCCCGTGCACGAGCGGCTCTGGGTGATCAAATACACTTTGTTTGTGGGCATTCTTGGCCTTTCATTCTACTCCATGCATGACGCGCTGATTGCAGCAGAAGTGGAACCGTTCAAGACGGCGATATCCATGCGCATGATGCGGGCCTGGCCCTTTGTGGTTTTCGTTCTGGCACTGTTGGGTGCAGGACTTTTCATTGAACGTTTCTATTGCCGCTATCTTTGCCCACTGGGGGCGGGCATTGCCATTCCGGCCAAGCTCAAGATATTTGACTGGCTGAAGCGCCGCCCGCAATGCGGACGCGAATGCCGCATGTGTGAAACCAAATGCACGGTGGGTGCCATTGATGCTTTGGGCCGCATCAACGCCAATGAATGTGTGCTGTGCCTGCGTTGTCAGGTCATCATGAATGATGACACGCAATGCCCTGTGCTCAAACGCCGTGCCCGTGCCACGGATGGAGTTCCATCATGATTTTGGCCCTGCAACGGTTCTTCGGTGAAGGTTTCCGTGTCTTCTTCTGGGCGGCAGGCATGTGGGCTGTGTTCTCGCTCGGTTTCTGGGTGTTGTGGCTTGGTGTGCATTGGTTGAATGGTGCCTTCACATCGCTTCCTTTTGCCATGCCGCCACACCAGTGGCACGGGCATGAATTGGTCTTCGGCTATGGTGCCGCAGCACTCGGCGGGTTCTTTCTCACGGCGGTGCCGAATTGGACCGGAGCGAAGGCAGCCCGGCATGTGTTTATCGCGGCGGTAGCAGGCCTCTGGCTTGCAGTCCGTCTCGCCGTGTGGTTTTCAGGCTCTTTGCCGCCCGTGGTCGTGGCCGTTGTGGACCTTGCCTTCTTGCCAGTGCTGGGCGCGAAGATCGCAACGCAATTGCTGCGCAAGCCCAAGCCGCAAAACATGGTGTTCCTGGGCTTCATCTCGCTGCTGTGGGCCACCAACTTGTTGACACACCTCGAATGGGCAGGTTTGACGAACGATACAGCATCAGCGGGACTCCATGCGGGCATCTACGCGCTCTGTGCCGTGATTGCCGTTGTTGGTGGACGGGTTACACCTGCCTTTACGCGCAATGCCATGCTGCGCGACGGCATCGAGAAAGGCCTGCCTGTGTCGAGGCCCTATCTTGAAATGCCTGCGTCATTCTCTTTGCGGCAATCGCGGTGACGCGCATGGCTGGCGTGAGGGATGTGATCATGGCGCCGTTGTTTGGCTTGGCTGGCGTAGTGCAGATGGCGCGCGTGGCGGGCTGGCGGCCCGGCTTTGCCTTGTCGCAATCCATCATCTGGACGCTGCATCTCTCGCTGATGCTGATCGGCCTTGGCTATGTGCTGACGGCGCTTGCAAGCTTCGGCCTTGGCAGTGATGTGGGGGCGCTGCATGTCATCGCCATCGGCGGCGTTGGTGACATGACGCTGGCCGTGATGAGCCGCGCCACGCTGGGCCATTCCGGGCGGCCCCTGCAGGCACCCTTGCCTGTGGCCCTTGCCTACGGCTTGATCCCAGGTGCAGCTCTGTTGCGTTATGCGGCGGCAAGTGCTCCGGGGGAGTGGTATTTCCCGCTCGTACTGTCATCTGGCTTGTTCTGGCTTCTGGCCTTTGCTCTCTACAGCTTCAGCCTGTGGCCCGCCTTCCTCGGACCGCGCTATTGGTAAGGAGGCCTGAGACATGGTCACGCGCCGCCGCATTTTTTCCATCCTGGCTGGATGTGCTGCCGTGCCTGCTGTCGCTGCTCCGGCGCAAAGTTGGCAGGGTCGGGCCATGGGGGCAGATGCGCAGATCATGCTGCGCAACCGCCGAAAACATCAGCCCATGCCCTGTTCAGGAAAGTGGAACATGTCATCGCGCAGGTCGAACAGATGCTTTTCGTTGCATGTGGACTCAGAACTGACGCGGCTCAATGCTACGGGCTTTTGCGTCATCCCTCGCGGGCGATGATCAACATCATCTCACTCAGTGCACGCGTGCATGAAGCCACGGGTGGCGTCTTCGACCCGACGATCCAACCATTGTGGCTGGCGCTGGCGCTTGGTGGGGATGCGGCGGTGGCACGGCAGCAAGTGGGCTGGAACAAGGTGCAGTTAACTGCCGACGGTATCCGGCTTGCGCCTGGAAGCCAGTTGACTTTCAACGGCATTGCACAAGGCTACTGCGCCGACCGGGTCGCAGCTTTTTTGCGTGCCGAGGGTTATGACCATGTGCTTGTGGATACGGGTGAAATATGTGCACTGGAGAAAGCACAGATAATCTCGGCTGGCCAGTGACCATTGCAGGGCCTGATGGCGCGGCCTTGCAGCACATCACACTGGCCAACAGGGCGCTTGCCACATCTTCACCAGCCGGGTTGCGGCTGGCCAGGGGGGAGCCACATATTCTGGGCCCACGAGGAGAGGTTCCCCGCTGGAGCACGGTTTCCATTTCGGCACCATGCGCTGCCGTGGCTGATGCGTTGTCCACGGCGGCCTGCTTGATGAAGAGGTCCGCCATCGACCAC
Organism: uncultured Alphaproteobacteria bacterium; assembly: GCA_963814455.1. Taxonomy (GTDB): domain Bacteria; phylum Pseudomonadota; class Alphaproteobacteria; order Rhizobiales; family Aestuariivirgaceae; genus Aestuariivirga. The sequence continues at coordinate 12,505 of CAWFCR010000009.1, forward strand.
GCGCTTGCGCATTTCCCGGATGCGCGGATTGAAGCCATCGCCTGAAGACGGATTGACTTTGGTTAACGGCTGCAACCCCACGTGAGGCCGCCTGACTCAGTCTCTGGCCCAACCGTGGGCCCTGTCTTCATCTACCAGGGACTGCAACTTCTCGACGTTTTCAATGCTGGCCTGGTTTACCCTGATGGTCACACCGTGGCTTTTCAGCTTGGCGAAGGCACGCGAGAGGCTTTCGGGCTGCAACCCCAGGCGGCCCGCAATCAGTACCTTGTCATAAGGCAAGGTCACTTCGCAGGCCCCTGTCTTGCAAGGCGCCAGTTCCAGCAGAAAGGACGCTACACGCTGGGCGCCAGTGCGGGCTTTCAGTTCTTCCACCTGCGCCACAAGACTGTGCAAATGCAAATACGTGGCAGAAAGCATCGAGAGCGCAGTTTCGGGCGATTGTTTTAATGTATTGCGGAAAGTCTGGGCATCAATCCTGATCAGCGTCGCTTCTGTCACAGCTTCGCATGCCACTGGATATGAACCACCCTGCAGTGCAATGGCCTCACCAAAGCTTCCGCCTTTGGTAAAGACGGCGACAACCGCCTGTGCGCCGTTGGGAGAAATACGATAGAGCTTTACCCAGCCATCAACCACGATGAAAATGGCATCTGCTTTTTCGCCTTGTAGGAAGACGGTGGCATTGCGGTCGCAATGACGCAAGTGAGCCGTGGCCAAAAGTGTTTCGGCAACAAGCGGAGGCATGCCCCGCATGAGCACGGAGGAGTAGGCAATCAATTGCTGATCAGGTGTCATAGCCCGCGAAATGTTGCACAGATTGACATGCACTGCCAACTCCCTGATTTTAGTTCGTCTGGGAGTGGCCTGCTGCCGGATGCGGGCACGACGGTTTACAAGCGTGACCTGCGCGGTTTGGTTATTGAAGCCACAGATGGTCGCAACATCACAACTTACTACGGCTATGATAATGCCGGCCGACCGACGATAAAAGTATCCCAGACATTTACAGATCCGGAGGATGTCACCTACACTTATGATTCCATCGTCTCCGGCAACAAGGGCAAGGGCCGGCTGACCAAGGTTCAGGACCAGTCGGGCACGACCGAGTTCACTTATAACGCGCTGGGCCAGATCACCGCCGACAAGCGCACCATCGGCACGAAAATCTACACCACCAGCTATCTCTATAAATCCGCTGGCAACGTCACGCAGATGACCTCCCCTCCCCCCCTCACCCCTCGGGCCGCATTGTCATCTACGCGAGGAACAGCCTTGGCCAGGTCTCGGGGGTGACGACGAAGCAGAATGCCACGGCTGCTGTCACCAATGTGGCGACCGCCATCACCTACGCGCCGATGTCCAACCTGCCGACGGCGATGACGCATGGCAACGGCCTTGTCACCAATGCCGGGTATGATCTTAACTACCCGGTTAACCAGTCTTGCGCTGAAGAATGGCGCGGTGAATGTGTCGAGCTATGCTTATGCCTATAGTGACGGCATCAATCTGACCGGGATCACGGCGCTGGGGATCAATTTAGAGTCCAAGGGCAACAAAATCATTGCACTCCAGAATGGCTATACTGCGGGACATCGCGGCTACAATCGAGAAGTCATGGCAAAAGTGAGAAGTGTCCTCGACGCATTCAACAATGGCCAAATCTCCAAACAGGAAGCGTTGAAGCAGCTTGCAACCTACCGTCAAAGCCTGCGCAAGAGTCTCAAGGACGATCCAGTGCAGCTAGCGAGAAAGAAGAGTGATATGCAGACGCAAAAACCCGCAAGTCCAGCATCTTCTTCAGGTTCGGGCGGCGGCGGTTCGGGTTCGGGCAGCGGAAGTGGTTCTTCTGGAACTGGCAGCGGCGGCGGACTTTTCGGCTGGCTTTTTGGTGAGTGATGGATGCCCAGCCCGAAACAATCTTGCAACAATCTTGCAATGGCGATCAATGAGAGTGAGTTAGATACGGCTATGGCGTGGGTTTGGAGACATCCGAAGGAAGACGATGAATGGGGTGCCGATTTGGACATTAGGCTCTGTCCGCCGATGAAAGGCACAGAGTTTTTGGGTGATAAGCGGCTTGATCCGGCCATTTACCGGCCTGTGTTCAAGTCGAAGACGGGGCTGAAGAAGTTTAAGAAGCTGCACTGTCCGCCAATGGACGGGACAACTGCGGTAGATGCCGCGTGGCGCGACATCATTCTCAAATTTGTGCCAGAGGACCGGGTGCAGTTCCTGCCGATCCGGCTGATTGCGCGGGGCGAAGTATGCGACGACTTCTTCTGGCCGATTGTCATGGACCGGGTCTATTGCATTGATCCGGAGAAATCAGTGATCACACAACAAATCAAAGATGAAAAGCGATTCATTATCTTTGGCGTGAGCAAGTTCGTGCACATTCCGGGCTGCCTGGGCAAGCTGCATCTGGCTCGTGACGCCCGCATGAGCTCGCATCTCTTGTGTCCGACCAGCTGAAAGAAGCGCTGTCTGCGACAGGCGAGGACAGCATGTTCTACCGTCCCGAGGACGTCGTCACCATTGACACGATGATAGCCAAGAAGGCAGCTAGCAAGCTGAATTGAAGTGCTCGGGAGCTGCCAGGCACTTGCTTACACATCGAAATGTTGCCCCCCGCGCCGCAGAATTTTACCCTCGAATCCAGCTTCTGCGCACGATATTTTTGCTCTCTCTGACAGCAAATCTTGCTCTCTCGGCACTGATTTTTTGCGAGAATTTTGCCTTTTCCACTCGCAGATTTTGCCCATTCTCAGTAAGTTTTTTGCCTCTGCTGCTTGTCTCCGATGTGCACTTGCGGGAGTTCCGTGCACTGATGATGTGGGTTTGATTTACAGCAAGATAAAAGCAATGGTGGCAAGGTGGGTGGAAGCGGTTGAGATAATTGGATCGCGAATTACGGTGCCACCTCACTAAATACGAATAAATCATTTAGCTCAAGCAGGCACTCATTGAAAGCTTGTTCCCCACCCGCGTTGCACCATGGCAATAGCCGATTGGATTTCAGCGATGCTCGCGATCAGGGGAACCTTGCGCTCGCGGGGTAAGCTTCAATTTCCGGATATACCCCTATATGGCATTTTCACCGTACAGTGTCAAGGGCTAAATTCCTAGATAGAGATTTTTTCGCATCCCGGCAACCAGAAGGGCGTTGCCGCTAAATCGATCCACCGGATCGATTTGCCGGAGCGTGTGTTCCGTCGCGTCTCACTCTTCAACACCGCCATTGGCTGCGGGTCCTGGTCGCAGAACATCACCTACCCCACGCAAGGCGTCGCCTCGGGCCGCCCGCATGCGCCGACGCATATCTGCAACCGTCGGCGGAATCACCTATGACGCCAATGGCAATACGCTGTCCTACAACCCGGATGGCGTTGGCAACCGCGTCTTCACCTACGACCCGGAAAACCGCCCTCTCAGCCTGACGCTGAACAGCAATACCACCAGCTTCACCTATGATCCGGAAGGCGAGCGGGCCTCGAAGACCGAGGCGCCGCCCCACCACCTATCTGGGCGGCGATGCCGAATGGCTGGTGGATGCAGCCGAGCCCCTCAGGGCTGCTGACCAGCTACCTCGCCCCCGAGGCGCTGCGCGAAGGCGGGCTCACCAAATGGCTGCATAAGGGTGAGGCGCGTCTTGCACAAAGCTCCAGTGGAGCATTGTGAGCGCGGAAGGCGGGGAGCGAAAGCAGGGCCGGTGATCTCGCCTCCAACCGGCTGGTGACAGGGCAGGCGGGCAGCGTGCTCAACCGCACGGCCTATTCGCCCACCGGCCGCCCATTGGCGCCCCGCCGCAGTCGAAAGCCTATATCAACGAAAAGTACGACCCCGAAACCGGGCTCATCTACCTGCATGCCCGCTACTACGACCCGCTGCTCGGAAGGTTCCCCTCCCCCGACAGTTGGAACCCCGAACTCCCCGGCGTCGACTTCAACCGCTACGCCTATGCCGGAAATGATCCGGTGAATAACTCTGACCCAATGGTCACGGATTTATTCAAGACCTCTTAGACTTAAACATGACGCAAGAGCAGAGGGATGCTCACTACCGGGAATTGCAGAACAGGCCCGGCAAGGAATAGAAAATTTGGATCGGGCCTATAACAAGGGCAATGAAGGCATGCTTCGGTCTGAGTATGAGGACCAGAAGGCAAACTACAAAAAATCCATTCAGGAGTATGAAAGTCGCGTTGGACGGAGTGATGCGGAAATTGCGGCTAACGCTGCCCAAAACTCAGCTAGCGCCAGCAAGGCGGCAGCAGCATCTGTTGGCAGCGGAGTATCGGCAAAAACCAAATCAGCATAAACCAAATGCAACAAGAAGTTTTGAAAGGTAAGGCTCCTCGTACTATTGTTCGTGTGGACAAAGGGAAGGTTTTCAAGGAGCAAGACAACGTTTCACTTCAAAGATGGAAGTGCGCTAAACAAGGATGGAACTTGGAAAATGGTGGCAGGGTACTTACCAAAGTCGAGCGGACGTGGCTCAGAGGAACGTGGTTGGAAAACTCCCAAAAGAGGATAAGGACAAATAGAACGTGTACGATAAGTTGCTGGCAAATATCGAACAGTGTCACCGAAAGAAGTATCCTTGGTCTGCAACCCTGTTACAGATACAGAAATCTTATGGAGTTGCCCCACAAATTGGGTCTGGAATAAGGTTTGTCTTACAGATGCAAAAATGGGTATTGTGTACTTTTGTCATGACTTGCCAGATACCGACAGTTTAGTAAGTGATTCGGGATTCGAGAGTTTGAAATTTCCAGCGATTGACGAACTGACTTTATACGCAGTTCCACCTGAACTTCTTTGGATTCAGGATGGCGAACATTACCGAAAAGCCATGGCCGACCGAATCGATAGCACGGAGTTTCGTTGTGTTTATGTTTGTTACCGCAGTAGCGAAGCGGTGCAAAAGTCGTTGCCATATACTCGGTTCGTCGAGCTCCATGTACGTGTACAAGAACGGTAATCACCTGACAGTTGCCGCTCGCGGCTAGGGCTCAGGCTGCGAGCCGGGAATTCCGAGATTCCGGTGACAGTGCTGGACTGCACCCATAAGTGAGACACGGTAATTTCGGTTACAGTGGTTGTTATGATGATGTTTGTACAAGAACAGTGTTGACCTGACAGTTGCCGCTCGCGGATAAGGCTGGGACTGCAAGGTTGCTGCCGGATTACGGGATTCCGGCGATATAGGGGACATTCCCCGCTAAAGGCCGGCGCCCTGCAGGCTCCCCTCACATTTTTTCCTTGGCCTCTTGACAATGTTCCTATTTTGTTCCATTTATTCCCAATGGATTGGGACCATGCCATCAACGCCATCGCAAGCAGCTCGCTCGCATCGTCGCAACGCTGTTTGCCATGGTCGGCCTTGTTGAAGGCGCACGGTCGAGCGGCTGTCCAAGCCTGTGTACCGCGCCGTCCTGCGGCTGCTGCGTCCGGCGGAGTCAGCGGTGCGGCGGCTGATTGTCGCGGCAGCGCGCGGGCTTGTGGTGAAACCGCCCCAGGCGCGGGCCGCACCCGAGAAGCCGATCATCTCGGCTCAGAGCAAAGGCAGCCGTCAGCGCCGCATCGCCTTTCAGCTGTTCGATCCGCGCCAGCGCTTCAACACAAGCTATCGCTATCGCCGTCACCCGATCCCGCCGCAAGTGCAGCGGCCAGTGCCCCGCATCCGCGTCATTGATGTGGGGTTTGATCCGCGCAGGCCACTGTTCCGCAACGCGCCGTCAGCAGTGCCGCCGCCACCGCCTCCGCCCGTGGCCGATGATACTGTCAATGCCGTGCGTCTCAGCCGCCGTCTTGCCGCCATCAAATCAGCGCTGGAAGACTTGCCGCGTCAGGCCAAGCGCTATGCGCGCTGGCAAGCGAAGCCCGCCGACAAGCGCCGGCCGCAGCTTGCCTCGGCCCTGCGCCCCGGCACGTCCGCCCGGCCATCGCAAGAATCCGATCCACAAGGTCGACGAGATTTTGACGGAGTGCGATTGGCTCGCCCGCCATGCGGCCCGGCCCGATACGTCCTGAGGACTTTTTAAATTGAGCCATGGGAACGCGAGTTCAACGGTAGAACGGCAACACGCTGCAATCGCTCCGGGAGAACTGGAGCGGGTGAAGGGAATCGAACCCTCGTATGCAGCTTGGGAAGCTGCCGTTCTGCCATTGAACTACACCCGCGTTGCAGCCAAGCTAGCGGCAGGCGCGGTTACAGTCCAGCCTTGCCCCAAAATAAGGTTGGCGTTGGCCTGAAGGGGCTCCTACATTATGCGCCGTGTTTACAGGGGGAGTTCAATCATGAGTGCCATTCGTCTTATCGCCGTTGCTATCGCAGCCTTCGTGCTGGCGAGCTGCGGCATCAACAACGTGCCGACCTACGAAGAGAACATGAAGGCAAAGTGGAGCGAGGTGCAAAACCAGTACCAGCGCCGCGCCGATCTCATTCCCAATCTCGTCGAGACAGTGAAGGGTTATGCGGCGCAGGAGAAGGATGTACTGACCGCCGTGGTGGAAGCGCGCGCCAAGGCCACCTCCATGCAGGTGCCTGCAGACATTGTCACCAATCCGGAAGCCTTCAAGCAGTTCCAGGAAAACCAGTCGCAGCTTTCGGGCGCGTTGGCGCGGCTGCTCGCTGTTGTCGAAGCCTATCCCGACCTCAAGTCGAACCAGAACTTCCTGGCGCTGCAATCGCAGCTGGAAGGCACGGAAAATCGCATTGCGGTTTCACGCCGTGACTACATTGGGGCGGTGCAGGTCTACAACACCGAACTGAAGACCATTCCGGGCCGCTGGTGGGCCTCGTGGTTCTATCCGGAAGCCAAGGTTGCGGAAACTTTTGCCGCTGAAACTGGCGCTGCCGAGCCGCCGAAGGTCGAGTTCAACAAGCCTGCGGCGAGCACCTCGGGCTCAGGCGGATAAAGCCATGCTGCGTTTTCGCGCCGCGATCTGGGCCATCCTGGCGCTCGTCGCGGCGACCCTTGCGACTGCCGAGCCGCAACTGCCTGCGCTCACGGGCCGGGTGGTGGATGGGGCTGGCGTGCTGCGCGACAGGGCAGGTCTCGAAAACAGGCTTGCCGCCTACGAAAGCAGCAGCGGCCACCAACTCGTGGTCGCCACTGTTCCTGATCTTCAGGGCTATGACATCCGCGATTTCGGCAACCGGCTGTTCCGGGCCTGGGCGCTGGGCGACAAGCAGCGCAATGACGGCGTGCTGGTGCTCGTTGCACCCAATGACCGCAAGGTGTCGATCGAGGTAGGTTACGGTCTGGAAGGCGACCTTACCGATGCGCTCTCCCGCATCATCATCGAGAATGCGATTGCGCCGCGCTTCCGCTCGGGCGACTTTGACGGCGGGGTTTCCGCAGGCGTCGATGATGTGATCAAGGCGATTGGCGGCGGCGGCGAGCAGATCCGCCAGCGCGCCGAAAACCAGAGTGCGCCCGCGCTAGTTGACTATCTGCCACTCATCATCTTCATCATTATCATCCTCTTCATGCTGTCGAATGCCTCGCGCGGGAACCGTGTCATCTTCGTGCCGATGGGCGGAGGCTATGGCGGCGGCTGGTCAGGCGGCGGCGGTGGCGGAGGCTTCAGCGGCGGGGGCGGCAGCTCCGGCGGTGGCGGCGCGTCAGGGAGTTGGTGAAAATGGCGAGCATCAACCTGTCACCTGCTGAGCGCAGCCGCGTTACCCGCGCTATCGCCGTGGCCGAAGAAAACACCAGCGGTGAAATTGTCGTCGTCGTCGCGAGGCAAAGCGATGACTATATCCATGTGCCGCTGCACATCGCTGCGGCGCTGTCGCTGGCCGTGCCGCTGCTCTTGCCGTGGCTCGGTGGCCTGTTCCCGTGGACTGCCATACCATTCTGGTGGCTTTATCTGACCCAACTCGTGACCTTCATCGTCGTTGCGGGCGTGCTCAGCCTGCCGGTGCTGCGCTACATGGTGACGCCGGGCAGGCTGATGCGGAAATACGCGCACCACCATGCGGCTAGCCAGTTCCTCGCCACCAACATCCACTCGACACGCGGCCGCACCGGCATCCTCATTTTCGTTTCGTTGCTGGAGCGCTATTGCGAGGTGGTGGCGGACACTGAAATTGCCGCCAAGGTTCCGCAAGCGACATGGCAGGCCATTGTCGATGAAATGCTGCCGCTGCTGCGCGCCGGTGACGTGGCGGAAGGGCTGGTGCATGGGGTGGAGCGCTGCGGAACCATCCTGGCCGACAAGTTCCCGCCGGGACGGAGCGATTCCAACGAGCTTCCCAATCATTTGATCGTACTTGACTAGACCTCGGGCTGCGGCTTTTGCCACAATCCAGCCGAACTGTTCTGGATATCACTACCCCATGCGTACCACTGTGATGAATCGCCGGTATTTCGTGCTTGGGCTGGCTTTGGCCGCATCCGGCGCGCCTGCGCTGGCTGCCAAGAAGAAAAAGAAAGCCGCCCCGCGGCCGGTTTACCATGGCTATGAGTATGTTGAGTACAGCACGCCTGAAAAGCCTGGCACCGTCATCATCAACACAGGACAGCGGGCGCTTTACTATGTCCTGGGGGAAGGCGAGGCCATCCGCTATGGGGTGGCTGTCGGCAAGGAAGGCTTTGACTGGGCGGGCATTGCGCGTGTTGGCATGAAGCGCGAATGGCCGACCTGGACACCGCCCAAGGCCATGATCCAGCGCAAACCGGAGCTGGCCGAGTGGGCTGACGGCATGCCGGGCGGGCCAGATAACCCGCTGGGGTCCCGCGCCATCTATCTTTACAACAAGAAGGGTGACACCGGATTTCGAATTCATGGCACCATCGAGCCGTGGTCGATCGGCACTGCCGCTTCTTCAGGCTGCATCCGTATGCTCAACGAGGAAGTTGAGGAACTTTATGATGCCATTGAGGTGGGAACCAAGGTCATCGTCTTGTAGCAGCCGCTCGCTCACGCTCTCGTGAGCAGAAAAAATCATTCACCGGATTGCATTTGCCCGCCAATTTGGCTACTCGATCTCCTCTGAAACTTGGGGTTGAGAGCATGAATCGGCGTGGACTATTGGCAAGTCTGTTGGGCTTGGCAGCATCGGCCATTGTGGCCGTTGCACCAGAGGCAGAAGCCCGGAAACGTAAGCGCAGCACCAAAGCCAGGAAAAAGGTCGCCAAGCGGCCGCGCCGTGCTGTCTATGCCGGGCGCAGGATAGTGCCGTTCTCATCGGGCGAAAAGCCGGGCACCATTATCATCCGCACTTCCGAGCGGGCGCTTTACCAGGTCAAGGGCGGTGGCACGGCCATGCGTTACCTGGTTGCCGTCGGCAAGGATGGCTTCTCCTGGTCAGGCTCGGCCAGAGTGGGCATGAAGCGCGTCAACCCGCGCTGGACGCCGCCACCGGAGATGATTGCGCGCACACCCAAGTATGCAAGGTGGGCCGGCGGCATGCCGGGCGGCATTTCAGAAAACCCACTCGGCGTGCGGGCGCTGTACCTCTACAACAAGAGGGGTGACACCGGCTTCCGCATCCATGGCACCAATTCGCCGTCATCAATTGGCACGGCGGCGTCTTCCGGCTGCATCCGCATGCTGAACCATGAAGTGGTTGAACTTTACAACAGCACGCCGCGCGGCACCAAAGTCATCGTGATGTAGCGATTGGCCGGGCTTCAGGCAGATTGCCGTGGCCCCATTCCTCCATCGCCTGCAGTATTGGCCCGAGTGTAAGGCCATACTGACTGAAGGCATATCGAACCGAGGGCGGCACCTCGGCTTGCACGGTGCGGGTGATGATGCCGTCACGCTCCAGCGCGCGCAGCTGCAAGGTCAGCATGCGCTGCGTGATGTGCGGCAAAAGTCTGCGCAGTTCGTTGAAGTGCCGTGGCCCATCCTTGAGCTGCAACAGGATTGATGGCTTCCATTTGCCGCCAATCACGGAAATGGTCGCTGCCACAGGGCAATGGGGATTTTTCCGCATTCCGGCAGTATAAAATTTGTGCGTACTTTTGACAAATCCTGAAAGCTGATAGCCCTCGCCTCCGTTGACATGAATGGAGCCCGCCATGACCAAACAGTTATTGATCCTTGCTGCCGCCCTCGGCACCGGACTGATTGCCGGAACCTTCTTCGCTTTTTCGAGCTTTGTCATGGGCGCGCTCGGCAAGTTGCCGCCCGCCACTGGCATCGCAGCTATGCAGTCAATCAACATTGTTGTCATCAATCCGCTGTTCATGGCCGTGCTGTTCGGCAGCGGCTTGTTGTCGCTTTATCTGGGGTATGATGCCTGGAAGCACTGGGGCGAGGCCGGCTCCACGCTCATTGCTGGTGCAGCAGCTTTGCTATGTGATTGGCACGCTGGCCGTGACCATGGTCTTCAATGTGCCGCTCAACGACGGGTTGGCCGCTGTCCAGCCGGAGAGTGCTGACGGGCTGCAGCTATGGAGTTTTTACCTCGAGCGCTGGACATTGTGGAACCATGTTCGCGGCCTTGCCGCCTTTGCCGCAAGCGGCCTTTACATCTGGGCGCTGCGGTTATCGTAATTATCACCGGCAGGAGCGCCACAGCCCCATATCGACGTGAAAGTGATCGGCATGGTCGGCATTGTAGTCCGGGCTGAGCGTCAAGTTGAACCAGTCGCACAGTCCGTCATGCGCCACATGCAGGAATTTGCCTTCAGCTGTGGCTTTTCCCCAGTGGCGGAGGACCGAAATGGTCTTGCCGCTCTTCGTCCGGAAGCCCGAAATGTCAAAGGCATTGGCGGTCGCATGCTCGCTGAGCGATGAGCCACCGCGCTTGTTGCGGCATTGGTAGGAGCCGTAGTGCGTCAGTTCGACGATCTCCTCACCCAGAATGCGGCGCGCGGCGGGCTGCAGCAAGTGGCGCTCCCACATGTAGAGCCTCGCGGCGATGGCGCAGCGCGTATCCTCCGGGCGGAGCCGGGCAGCCGAAAGGCGGCTCACTTCCACGGCTCCCTGCTTGCCGCAGTCCCCTCCCGCGGCGAGGTCTGGCTTCAAGGTTGCGGGCAAGCCAGCCCGGGACAAGGCAACGGTACAATTCTCGGCATCGGCATCGACGAGCTTCATTTGCCAGGATGTGAGAAAGGATGGCGTTTCAGCCAGATCCGGCAAGGCCAGCGGATCGTATTTCCTCGGCCAGTCATAAACACCAAGTCGACCCATGCCGTAGGCAGCGGCTAGAGCCAATATTGCCACCGAGACCACACGCAGCCACCGCCGCCCCGCGCGGCCTGGAGACCCTGAGGACGCCATATCGATATGATACCTTTGCCCGATTTGCTATGTTGCGCCGCACACGGTAGAATACCCGTGTTGTTATGAGGCTTTGAAAATGGCTGATTCAAGACCGGTGTCCCGGCCGCTGTCACCTCACCTGCAAGTCTATCGGCCAATGCTGTCGATGATGATGTCGATCATGCATCGTATCACTGGCGTGGCGCTTTACGCCGGCATGCTGCTGGTTGTCTGGTGGCTGACTGCGGCGGCAATGTCCGACAGCTATTTTGAATTCGTCAACGGACTTTTCGCCAGCTGGCTTGGCAGGCTGGCGCTGCTCGGCTTTTCCTGGGCGCTCATTCACCACGCGCTCGGCGGCATTCGCCACTTCATCTGGGACACTGGCCGTGGCTTTGACCTCAAGACAGTTGAAACACTGGTGCGCGCCAACTTGATCGGCTCAGTCGTGCTTACCGTATTGTTGTGGATCGTCGCCTACGGAGTGCGCGGATGAGCATGGAAACGCCTCTCAAGCAAGTGCGCGGCCTGGGTTCAGCCAAGGATGGCACATCGCATTTCTGGCAGCAGCGCGTCACCGCCGTTGCCAATCTGCTGCTGGTTCTGTTTCTCATCTGGTTCGTGCTTGCCCACATCGGCGGCTCGCGGGCCGAAGTCGTTGCGAGCTTCCACAACCCCGCCATCGCCATTTTGTTTCTACTCTCGTTTGCCTCCATCCTGTGGCACATGAAGCTGGGTCTGCAGACGGTGATCGAGGATTATGTGCATGGCAAGGCTGCGCTGATCTTCGCGCTTCTGGCCAACAGCTTCTATGTGGCGCTGCTCGCGGCAGCCGCACTCTATGCAATCCTGAAAATGAGTTTCGGCGCATGAGCAAGGCTTACCCGATCATTGACCATACGTTTGACGTGGTGGTCGTCGGCGCCGGTGGCGCTGGCCTTCGCGCTACCCTTGGCGCTTCGCAGGCAGGCTTGCGCACGGCCTGCATCACCAAGGTTTTCCCCACCCGCTCACACACGGTTGCGGCGCAGGGCGGCATTGCCGCCTCGCTCGGCAACATGGGGCAGGATTCCTGGCAATGGCACATGTACGACACGGTGAAGGGGTCTGACTGGCTGGGCGACCAGGACGCCATCGAATATCTCTGCCGCAATGCGCCGACCGCCGTTTACGAGTTGGAGCATTTCGGCATGCCGTTCTCGCGCACCGAAGAAGGCAAAATTTATCAGCGCCCGTTCGGCGGCCACATGATGAACATGGGCGAAGGCCCGCCGGTGCAGCGCACTTGCGCTGCGGCGGACCGCACCGGCCATGCCATGCTGCATACGCTCTACGGCCAGTCACTGCGCTATTCCGCCGAATTCTTCATCGAGTATTTCGCGCTTGATCTCATCATGGAAAACGGCGCCTGCCGCGGCGTGATGGCGATGAACCTTGAGGATGGGTCCATCCACCGTTTCATCGCGCACAAGACAGTGCTTGCAACCGGCGGCTATGGCCGCGCTTATTTCTCGGCAACCTCGGCCCATACCTGCACGGGTGATGGCAATGCCATGGTGCTGCGCGCCGGCCTGCCGTTGCAGGACATGGAGTTCGTGCAGTTCCACCCCACCGGCATTTATGGCGCGGGCTGCCTGATCACCGAGGGCGCGCGCGGTGAAGGCGGCTATCTAACCAACTCGGCGGGCGAACGCTTCATGGAGCGCTACGCGCCATCGGCGAAAGACCTTGCCTCGCGCGATGTGGTGTCACGCTCGATGACCATCGAAATCCGCGAAGGCCGGGGCGTTGGCCCGCTCAAGGATCATATCCACTTGCATCTTGAACATCTCGATCCTGCCGTGCTGCATGAACGGCTGCCCGGCATTTCGGAATCCGCCAAGATTTTCGCCGGCGTTGACCTGACGCGCGAACCGATCCCCATTCTGCCGACGGTGCATTACAACATGGGCGGCATCCCCACGAACTATCATGGCGAGGCGCTGGCGGGTGATGCCAAGAACCCGGAGAAGGTTGTGCCGGGCCTGCTGGCAGTGGGCGAAGCGGCTTGTGTCTCTGTACACGGAGCAAATCGGCTGGGTTCCAACTCGCTCATTGATCTTGTGGTGTTTGGCCGCGCGGCTGGCCTCAAGTGCGTTGAGGACGTGAAGCCCAATTCCAAGCATGCTGATATGCCGGCAGGTGCTGGTGAGGCCTCGGTGGCGCGGCTTGATCATTTCCGCAATGCCTCTGGCGGCACGCCAACGGCGCAGCTTCGCGCCAGGATGCAGCGCGCCATGCAGGATGATGCGGCGGTGTTCCGCACTGGCGAGACGCTTGAAGAGGGCTCAAAGAAGATCAGCGCCATCTGGAAGGGCATTGATGACATCGCGGTCAGCGACCGGTCGCTGGTGTGGAACAGCGATCTCATCGAAACGCTGGAGTTCGACAATCTCATCATCCAGGCGGCGGTGACGGTTGATGGCGCGCTGGCCCGCAAGGAAAGCCGCGGCGCCCATGCGCGCGAAGATTTCCCCAAGCGCGACGACAAGGGCTGGATGAAGCACACGCTGGCCTGGACCGATGGCAACAAGCGCTCGGTGAAACTCGGCTACCGCCCGGTGCATGACTACACGCTGTCGAAAGACATCGACTACATAAAGCCAAAGGCGCGGGTGTATTGATGAAATCAAGTGACCCCCTCAGTCCTTCGGACAGCTCCCCCAACAAGTTGGGGGAGCGGGCCTAACCGCCCTCCCTCAGCTTTGCTGGGGGAGGTGGCCGAAGGCCGGAGGGGGACCTCTCTGCCAATACAATACTCCGCAACGGGGACTGGAACTCGATCGAGCTTGAGGCACCATGGCTGAATTCGCACTTCCCAAGAACTCGGTGGTCCAGCAGGGCAAGAGCTGGCCCATGCCGCCGGGCGCTAATATCAAATCGTTCAAGATCTATCGCTGGAACCCGGATGACGGGAAGAACCCGCAGCTCGACACCTACCATGTGGATATGGATGAGTGCGGGCCGATGGTGCTTGATGCGCTGATCAAGATCAAGAACGAGCAGGATGCGACGCTCACCTTCCGCCGCTCATGCCGCGAAGGCATTTGCGGGTCCTGCGCCATGAACATTGATGGCACCAATACGCTCGCCTGCCTCAAGTCATGCTCCGAGGTGAAGGGCGATGTGAAAATCTATCCGCTGCCGCACATGCCGGTGGTGAAGGACCTGGTGCCGGACCTGACGCGCTTTTATGCGCAGCATCGTTCCATCGAACCGTGGCTCAAGACCACGAGCCCTGAACCGCAGAAGGAATGGAAGCAATCGCATTCCGACCGGGCGCTGCTTGATGGGCTGTATGAATGCATCCTGTGCGCCTGCTGCTCAACATCATGCCCAAGCTACTGGTGGAACGGCGACCGTTACCTCGGCCCTGCCGTGTTGCTGCAGGCTTATCGCTGGCTGATCGACAGCCGCGATGAGGCAACGGGTGAACGGCTCGACAATCTGGAAGACCCGTTCCGGCTGTATCGCTGCCACACCATCATGAATTGCGCCAAGGCCTGCCCCAAGGGCCTGTCGCCTGCCAAGGCCATCGCCGAAATCAAGAAGATGATGGTGGAGCGGCGGATTTAGTCCATTGAGCGGGTATGACAAGATGGTTGCCATCCATTCCTGCTCTACCAGGCCGGAGGCCGATGTACTGCGCTCGCTGCTCGAAGCTTATGGCATTCCTGTCTATGTGCGGGGCGGCGACATGCCGGGAGTTGGCGGCATTGCCGAGGTAGGCCCCGGATTGCACATCATGGTGCCGGAAGCGGCTGAACGCGATGCGCGGGCACTTATCGCCGAGGCCGCAAAGCCGCAATCAGACGTGCCGTAAATTTGACGCTGGTAGCAGGTCACGCGAGCTTCGCAAAAGCCTGCTGCAATAGGACCCAAATCACCGGCCTCGACTATCTGTTGAATTGTGTCGCGGTGCAAAAAGAGTTATAGCCCAAACGAAAATCCAACAAGGAATGAAGCCATGTCACTCGACTCCTTCAAAAGCCGCAAGAGCCTGAAAGTCGGTTCCAAGACTTACAGCTATTACAGCCTCAAGGCGGCGGAGAAGAACGGGCTCAAGGGCATTTCGGCGCTGCCTTACTCGATGAAGGTGCTGCTCGAAAACCTGCTGCGCAACGAAGATGGGCGCTCGGTCACCAAGAAGGACATTGAAGGCTTCGTCGCCTGGCTCAGCAACCTCGGCAAGGCCGATGCGGAGGTAGGCTTCCGCCCTGCGCGCGTGCTGATGCAGGATTTCACCGGCGTTCCCGCCGTGGTTGATCTCGCCGCCATGCGCGACGGCATGAAGCAGCTCAAGGGCAACCCGCAGAAGATCAATCCGCTGGTGCCGGTCGATCTGGTCATCGACCATTCCGTGGTGGTGGATAATTTCGGAAATTCCAAGGCGCTCGCCGCAAACGTGAAGCGTGAATACGAGCAGAACGGAGAGCGCTACAAGTTCCTCAAGTGGGGCCAGGGCGCGTTCCAGGATTTCCGCGTTGTGCCGCCTGGCACCGGCATCTGCCACCAGGTGAACCTCGAATACCTGTCGCAGACCGTGTGGACGCGCGACGAAAAGGTGAAGGGCAAGAAGGTCACCGTCGCCTATCCGGATACGCTTGTCGGCACCGATAGCCACACGACGATGGTGAACGGCCTTGGCGTGCTCGGCTGGGGCGTGGGCGGCATCGAGGCGGAAGCCGCCATGCTGGGCCAGCCGCAATCCATGCTGCTGCCGGAAGTGATCGGCTTCAAGTTCACCGGCAAGCTGCAGGAAGGCGTCACTGCGACAGACCTTGTGCTGCTCGTCACCCAGATGCTGCGCAAGAAGGGCGTGGTCGGCAAGTTCGTGGAATTCTATGGCGTTGGCCTGCACTATCTGACGCTGGCGGACCGCGCGACGATTGCCAACATGGCGCCGGAGTATGGCGCAACCTGCGGCTTCTTCCCGGTTGATAGCGTGACGATTGACTATCTCAAGTTCTCCGGCCGCAAGGCAGACCGGATTGCGCTGGTTGAAAAGTATTGCAAGGCGCAAGGGCATGTTCAATGGCCGCAGGCGCGCCAGACCCGGTATTCACCGACACGCTGGAGCTTGATCTCGGTTCCGTCGTTCCCGCCATGGCTGGGCCGAACCGGCCGGAAAAGTTCGTGCCGCTGCAAGACATCAAGCAGGGCTTTCTCTCCGCGCTTGAAACGCCGAAGGACAAGGCAGGCTTCGCCAAGCCTGGCGAGGGCGCCAAGCGCGTCGCTGTTGAAGGCAAGAATTTCGACATCGGCCACGGCGATGTGGTGATTGCCGCCATCACTTCCTGCACCAACACGTCCAACCCTTCGGTGCTGATCGGCGCCGGCTTGCTGGCCAAGAAGGCGGCAGCGCTTGGCCTCACGTCCAAGCCATGGGTGAAGACTTCATTTGCACCCGGCTCGCAAGTGGTGAGCGAGTACATGAAGAAGGCCGGACTGCAAAAGGAACTCGACAAGATCGGCTTCTATCTCGTGGGCTATGGCTGCACCACTTGCATCGGCAACTCCGGTCCGCTCGATGCGGCAATTTCGAAGGCCATCAACGACAATGGCATCGTGGCTTCCGCCGTCATCTCCGGCAACCGCAACTTTGAAGGCCGCGTGTCGCCGGATGTGCAGGCTGCCTATCTCGCCTCGCCGCCGCTTGTCGTTGCCTATGCGCTCGCCGGTTCAACGCAGATTGACCTGACGCGTGATCCCTTGGGTGAAGGCAAGAACGGCAAGCCTGTTTATCTCCGCGACATCTGGCCGACCAACAAGGAGATCGAGACATTCGTGCGCAAGAACATCACCGCCAAGATGTTCAAGACGCGCTACGCCGATGTTTTCAAGGGCGACAAGAACTGGCGCGGCGTTACCACCAGCAAGGGTGAAACCTACGCCTGGGACAATACCTCAACCTATGTGCAGAACCCGCCTTATTTCCAGGGCATGACGATGACGCCGAAAGCGGTGACGGACATCACCAGCGCGCGCATCCTCGGCCTGTTCGGCGACAAGATCACCACCGATCATATTTCTCCTGCAGGCTCGATCAAGGCAGCTTCGCCCGCTGGCCGTTACCTCACCGCCAATGGCGTGACGCCGATGGACTTCAACCAGTACGGCACGCGCCGCGGCAACCATGAAGTGATGATGCGCGGCACCTTCGCCAACATCCGCATCAAGAACCATATGGTTAAGGGGCCGGACGGCGCGGTGAAGGAAGGCGGCCTGACGCTGCACCAGCCGGATGGCACGGAAATGCCGATCTACGATGCAGCCATGATGTATGCGGTTGAGAAAATGCCGCTCGTTGTATTTGCTGGCGTCGAATACGGCAACGGCTCGTCGCGTGACTGGGCCGCCAAGGGCACCAACCTGCTCGGCGTGCGCGCCGTCATCGCGCAAAGCTTCGAGCGCATCCACCGCTCAAATCTCGTGGGCATGGGCGTCATACCCTTGCAGTTCCAGGAAGGGCAGAGTTGGCAGACGCTTGGTCTTCGCGGCGATGAGACGATCACCATCAAGGGGCTGGCTGACGGCCTCAAGCCGCGCGAAACACTGACAGTCGAGATCACGCGGGCTGATGGCAGCCAGGCAACTTTCCCGGCGCTCTGCCGCATAGATACGCTGGACGAGATCGACTACTACAAGAACGGCGGCATCCTGCATTATGTGCTGCGCAACATCGCGAAGGCGGCTTAGCGCTCCAGCAGGTCAGGGAATGTTGCGGCCCTGTGCTGCCACCCAAAGGGCGTACCAGTCTTCACGCTCCAGCCTGATGTGAAGTGACGTTGCCGCACTCTCGATGCGTTCAAGCTTGTTGGTGCCGACAATCGGTTGTGGCTTTGCCGGATGAGCGAGTATCCAGGCGTAAGCCAATTGCTCCAGCGTTGCGCCGTCATACTTCACGGAAATCCTTGCGGCTTCCTCAGCAAGGCGAACGGCAGCCTTGTTGCCCTGATCGAACAGCTTTCCACCAGCAAGCGGGCTCCATGCCATGGGCTGGATGCGGAGTTGCTGGCACTGATCGAGAGTGCCGTCATGTATGGGCTCGATGTGAAACAAACTGAATTCAATCTGGTTGGTGACCAGCGGCTTGTTCATGCGGTTGTTGAGGGCCGCAAACTGTGAAACCGAATAATTCGAAACGCCTGCCGCCCTGATCTTGCCTTGCTTCATCAGCCGGTTCAGGCCTTCCGCCGTGTCATCAATGCCGGTCAACCAGTCGGGCCGATGCACGAGAAACACATCCAGACGTTCCGTTCCCAACAGCCGCAATGATTTCTCAGCGCTTTCGACCATCTGCCTTGCGCTTGCATCGTAGTACTTCACACGCTGCGCCGGAGAGCCAACAGCAGGCGCATAAATGCCAGCCTTGGTGATGATCTCGATCTTGTCGCGAAGGCCGGGAGACAAGGCGAATGCCGCTCCAAGTGCTTCTTCGACTGTGTAAAGCCCATAGATTTCGGCCGTATCAATGCTGGTCAAGCCCAGTTCGACGCAACGATGAAGTCGGCGATTGATGTCTTGCGCCGATGGCTTGTCCCTCCAGCATGCGCCAGGTGCCATAGATCAGCGGCGAGAGTTGGATATCTTCCTGCCGGTCAGTTGCGCGTTTCACCATGTTGCTGCATCATTCCATATGTAGAAAGAATTCATGACACTTGCCCAGTTCAATGCCTTCTGCAAGTCCCTGCCGCATAGCCGCTCATGTGGTGCAGTGGGGCGGCGCGCATGTGTGGAAGGTTGGCGGGCTGAAGGCAGGGAAGGTGTTCGCCATTGCATGGTTTGATGGCAGCGTTGATCAAGGCATCACCTTCAAATGCTCGCCGATGAGCTTTGAACTCTTGAAAGAACAGGAAGGCTGCAGGCCCGCGCCTTATCTTGCGTCTCGCGGCATGAAATGGATACAGCGCACCAGCGACGTGGAACTTTCTGACAAGGACCTCAAGATATATCTGCGCGAGAGCCACAAACTGGCAGCAGCGAACCTGACAAAGAAGCTCCGGCTAGAGCTTGGGATTCTCTGAGCATGGGCGTAGAGTGGAGTGGCTTCATCAAGAGGGAGACATCACATGGCTTACGTTGAAATCATGGTCACGCCGGTTCCGAAGGGAAAAATTGCGGCTTACAAGGCGCTCGCAAAGAAGTCGGCCAAGGTGTGGAAGAAGTGCGGCGCCATCGGCTATGCTGAAAGCATCGCTGACAACGTGAAGCCTGGAAAGATTACGTCGTTTCCGCAGAGCGTGATGATGAAGAAGAATGAAACTGTGGCGACCTGCGTGATCACATTCAAGTCAAAGGCGCATCACGACGCGGTTTGGAAGCGGATCATGAAAGACCCCTTCATGGCCAATTTCGACATGAAGAAAGCGCCATTTGACGGCAAGCGGATGTTCTTCGGAGGGTTCAAGACCATCGCTTCCTACTGAAATGTGATCACGCCTCACCCAGCCGTGAATGGCGCGAGGGACGCCTTTGACATACATTGCTTGCATGGAACATTTTCTCAGCAGGCGGCAAATGCTAGTTGGCAGCGCCGGTTTTCTAATGGCAGGCAGCACATCCGCCTTTGCCGCAACCCGGGTGCGGCCTGTGGTTGCGGAGCTTTTCACCAGCCAGGGCTGTTCATCCTGCCCGCCGGCGGATGGCATTTTCAGCAACCTGGCGCGCCAAAAAGAGATCATTTCTCTCACTTATCATGTTGATTACTGGGACTATCTCGGCTGGCGAGATACGCTGGGCGGCGCCGAGTATTCGCAGCGGCAGTATGACTATGCGCATTCGCGCGGCGACATGAACGTCTACACGCCGCAAGCCATCATCAATGGCGGCAAGCATGTTGTCGGCAGCAAGAAGTCGGATGTTGACACCGCCGTGCGCGCGGCGAGGAACAGTGCCTCAGCTGCGTGGGTCGATTTCGAGATGGAGCATCATGGCAGCGACCTGACAGTGAAGCTGCCGGATTTTGCGGGCGCCGGCGAGGCCACGCTGTGGCTTCTGGCGGTTGCCAGCTCTGTTGAAGTCAAGATTGAGCGCGGCGAAAATGCCGGCAAGACCGTGAGCTACGACAATGTGGTGCGCAAGATGTTGCCCGCAGGCATGTGGAAGGGCGAAGCCGCCAAGATCATGGTGCCGCGTTCCACAACACTGCCGCCTGATTGTGACAGCTGCGTTGCCTTGCTGCAGCAAGGCAAGGTCGGCCCGGTCATCGGCGCAGTGCGGTTGAACAACCTTAGCTAGTTCAGGCAGCAGATTTCAGCAATCCGCGCGATGTAATGGCCTCGGCGATCTGCACTGTGTTGAGGGCAGCGCCCTTGCGCAGGTTGTCCGACACAACCCAGATGTTGAGGCCGTTTTCGATTGTTGAATCCTCGCGGATGCGGCTGATGAAGGTGGCATAGTCGCCAACGCATTCAACCGGCGTTGCGTAGCCGCCATCCTCGCGCTTGTCGATCACCATGCAGCCCGGCGCTTCGCGCAGGATTTCGCGGGCTTCTTCCGCCGAAATCGGCTGCTCGAACTCGATGTTGATGGCCTCCGAGTGGCCGACGAACACCGGCACGCGCACGCAGGTTGCCGTCACCTTGATCTTGGGATCGAGGATCTTCTTGGTCTCCACCACCATCTTCCACTCTTCCTTGGTCTCGCCGGAATCAAGGAACACGTCGATATGGGGGATGACGTTGAAGGCAATCTGCTTGGTGAACTTCCTCGGCGTCGGCGCATCGGTGACGAAGATGCCCTTGGTCTGCGTCCACAGCTCATCAAGGCCTTCCTTGCCGGCGCCGGAGACGGACTGGTAGGTTGAAACCACCACGCGCTTGATCTTGGCCACGTCATGCAGCGGCTTCAGCGCCACCACCATCTGCGCGGTGGAGCAATTGGGATTGGCGATGATGTTGCGCCTCTTGTTGCGCGCCATGTATTCGACCAGCGTATTGGCATTGACTTCCGGCACGATGAGCGGAACTTCCGGGTCGTAGCGCCAGCAGGATGAGTTATCGATGACGATTGGTCCCATGGCGCCGATCTTGGGCGACCAGACCTTGGAGATTTCGGAGCCTGCCGACATCAGCACGAAATCCATGGTCGAGAAGTCGAACTGCTCGAGGTCCTTGCACTTCAGCGTGCGGTCACCGAAGGAGACTTCAACGCCCATCGAGCGGCGCGATGCGATGGCATGGCATTCATCGACCGGGAATTCGCGCTCGGCCAGGATGTTCAGCATCTCGCGGCCCACGTTGCCGGTGGCGCCGACGACTGCAACCTTGTAACCCATGATCAACTCCTTGGTGTCTTGTCCGCCCGCCCTGAACCCAAAGGGTCCGCTTCCGGCTTTGGCTCGGGCCTCAAGCCCCCGAGTGCGAAGAAGCCGGGGTCAGGCCTAGGCGGTTTTTTTGGTTGTTTTAGAGGGCGCAGGAGCAAGGCAGGCAGCCGCCATCGCCGCCGGGGCGGAGGTGCGGAAAGTTGCCGTGACAGGGGCCGAAGCCATGAAATTGCCCTTTGCGTGAACGGCCCGCCTTGTAGCAGGTCTTAAGGGCCTGTCAACGGAACCCGTAAAAGGGGGTTGGCAGGGTCTGCCGTCTTGGCTAAGAGCGGGGGCACGGACCAAAGCGACCTAAGGAGAGGTGGCAGAGCTGGTCGATCGCGTCGCACTCGAAATGCGAAGTACGGGTAACCGTACCGGGGGTTCGAATCCCTCCCTCTCCGCCATTCCTTTATCGTAAGTCGATAGTTCGTGGTTTCCTCTGCCGGAGGCATTGTCGAATGCTAGGCCAGAGAGTCTCGCGACCCGAAAAATTTCCTCTTGAGACGAGGTGGCAGAGTTGAAAGCATTGTCACGGCAATCTGCTCATCTACAAAGGAACTTCTGGCCACTTTTCTTGAATTTTCCTTAGAACAATTTGGTAAATGCTGTCTGGTCCGTGCGCCCTTATCGTGCGTATTCCATTCTTTAATTCTGATTGGTAGTAACTTATTCCCCACAATCTTGCTTCGACTGCAAATGGGTTTTCATTTGGAAGCCCATCAAAGTATATCCGCCAAATGCCTCCGCCGCTCATCCCACCAAAGTTGGCAGGAAGGCGAGAAGTATCTCCGGGCCTTGGCGAAAACGAACAATAGTCGAAATGATCCACAATTTGAATCGGCGAAGTTTCGCCATCCATGAAGTTGGCTTCAAATTTTTTCATGATGAAACCGGGCTTTTCCCAATCTACCGTATGGGTCCTCTCGTCAACAACACCCAAAGCTGCATCGACAAACTGGTTTGATTTTGGCGCAGCGGGCGGTTGAATGTTGGCCGCAACTTCCAAATTTCGAAAACTGTTTGCTGACTTTAGTATCCCAACAACATCACTTGCCAAACGTAAAAATGCGATGTCTGGTCCACCGTCACTCCAAACCGGCCCACCAAGACTGACGTTGATCTGTATGGCTCATTTCCAAACTTAGATTTTGAAGTTTTTTTCTTTTTTGTGGGAAAGTGACCAAAGAAATTACGCCGGACTTAGGCAGTTTTGCGAGGACGTGAGCGGCTGTCAGAATTCCATAAACATTCCCAACCGAAACTAAAACCCCTGATCCTACAGATATCAGTGACTGCGGCTCGCCCTCTGAATTTCGCAAGAGAAACCCTACCGTATAAGGCGCAATTTTTTCTGCAAACGAAGTTAGGTCGAGTTGCACTGTGCGATAGGTAACGGTTTGATGCATCGGTCACTCAACTCCTATGACTTTGGCGGATTGCGGGTCAAACTCAGTCTACCGCACTCATGCACCAAAAGATACCCACAAATCATCTCCCGCAAGCTTGCCAACAGCATTCCACTTCCAGGCTTCCCTTGCAGCCCCAGCCTCGACTAAATCCCGGCGACCATGATCCGCATTGAATCCATCTCGCAAGCAGAACGGCCACCAGATACTTTTCGTCGAGGCGGCAGCGGCCTTGTACAGGGGCGAGAAGGTTGGCCTTGTCGGGCCCAATGGGGCTGGCAAGACCACGCTGTTCCGCATGATCACCGGGCAGGAAGAGGCTGACGAGGGGCAGGTGTCGGTCGATCGCGGCACCACCATTGGCTATTTCAGCCAGGATGTTGGCGAAATGGCGGGGCGCAGCGCCGTTTCGGAAGTGATGGATGGGGCGGGGCCGGTGAGCGCCGTTGCCGCCGAACTCGCAAGCCTCGAAGCTGCCATGGCTGATCCTGACCGCATGGACGAGATGGACGACATCATCGCCCGTTATGGCGAGGTGCAGGCGCAGTTTGAAAAGCTGGATGGCTATGCCCAGGAAGCGCGCGCCCGCGAAGTGCTGGCGGGATTGAGCTTCACCCAGGAGATGATGGACAGCGACGTTGGCAAATTGTCCGGCGGCTGGAAGATGCGCGTGGCGCTTGCCCGCATTCTGCTGATGCGGCCCGATGCCATGCTGCTGGACGAGCCTTCCAACCATCTTGATCTCGAAAGCCTCATCTGGCTTGAGGATTTTCTCAAGAACTATGAAGGCCTGCTGCTGATGACCTCGCATGACCGCGAGTTCATGAACCGCATCGCCACGAAGATCGTCGAGATTGATGGCGGCGAGCTTGCCACCTATTCCGGCGACTATGAATTCTACGAACAGCAGCGCGCCATGAATGAAAAGCAGCAGCTGGCGCAGTTTGAACGCCAGCAGGCGATGCTGGCGAAGGAGCTGAAGTTCATCGAGCGCTTCAAGGCGCGCGCCTCGCATGCAGCGCAGGTGCAAAGCCGCGTCAAGAAGCTGGAGAAGATTGACCGTGTCGAGCCGCCGAAGCGCCGCGAAACCGTGTCGTTTGATTTTCCGCCAGCGCCGCGCTCCGGCGAGGATGTGGTCAACCTCGCCAACGTCCACAAAGCCTACGGCGCACGCACCATCTATGCCGATCTTGATTTCCAGATCCGCCGCAAGGAACGCTGGTGCATCATGGGCATCAATGGCGCTGGCAAATCCACCTTGCTGAAACTGATTGCCGGTGCGGCAGAGCCGGACAAGGGCAGCATTTCAGTCGGCGCCAGCGTCAAGATGGGCTACTTCGCCCAGCACGCCATGGAACTGCTGGATGGCGAAGAGACCGTGTTCCAGTCACTCGAAGCATCTTTCCCGCAGGCAACGCAAGGGTCGCTGCGGGCGCTCGCCGGCTGCTTCGGGTTTTCGGGAGATGACGTCGAAAAGAAATGCCGCGTCCTTTCCGGCGGCGAAAAGGCGCGCCTCGTCATGGCCCGCATGCTGTTTGATCCGCCCAATTTTCTGGTGCTGGATGAGCCAACAAACCACCTCGACCTGCTGACCAAGGAAATGCTGATCAAGGCGCTGGCGACCTATGAGGGCACCATGCTGTTCGTCTCGCACGACCGGCATTTCCTTGCAGCGCTTTCCAACCGCGTGCTGGAACTGACGCCCGAAGGCATCCACCAGTATGGCGGCGGCTACACGGAATATGTCGAGCGTACGGGCTATGAGGCTCCGGGGTTGTCCGCGAAGTAAGCCCTGACTGCCCTGCCGGTGCGTGGGGAGAACACAGACCGGTTCAGTCCGGCAGGGTTGGCGCACGAATCTGGCCGAGGACGATCCACAGCACCGCCGCGACAATCACCACGCTCGCGCCGGCCATGAATGGCGGAACATTCAGGATGGCTGCGGCGATTGATTGCAGTTGAACAACAAGGATAAGGGCTGCAGTCGGCAGGAAGAACTGCCATGAACCCTCCCTTGCGGCGTATCTCGCGGCGAACAGCCAACCAACTATTGCGATGAGTGCGAGGCCGGGAGGCTCGTTGGTGAGCATTTTTGCAAATGAAGCAAAGCGGCCTTCGCCATCACCCGGAAACATCAAGGCGGCAATGGTGATGATGACGACCGTTGATAAGCGGCGCCAAAACCAACGGCCAGATCAGCAGGCCCGCCTCATCTTTGCCGGCTCGCTGCCGTGCCGCCAATATGGCCACAGTCAACGCCACGATGGCCGCCATCGTCAGCACGGAGAATGCCACCTGCGCCAAGTTGATGGAGCCTTCCTGCAGCATGAACAGCATCAGCCGCCAGTGTTCCGGCATTTGCACCAGCATCGACGCCGCCAGCACAATCCAGAAGCCGTGGCCCAGGCCCTTGCGTGTGATCAGCAGCGCGAGCGCAATGACGGATGCGTTGCCGGCGACAAGGCTTGCCGTTCCTGTTGCGATGAAGCTGGCGCCGGGTTGCGCCACCATTTCCGGAATCTCCACCAGCGCAGAGGTTACGCCATACCCCTGCATGAGGGCAAACGTCAGCGAAAGCCCGATCACCAGTTGGGAGAAGGGCTGTGCATGGCTCACGCCCTTCAGCCATGAGCGCGGCAGCAGCAGTCTGACCAGCTCAACGATGGTGAGAGCCGAAAACCACGGCACCATGCCAAGTGCCAGGACGGAAATGCGGGCCAACAGGCCTGACTGGAATGGCAAGCTGCCGCCTTGCTGCGCCACATAAGCGAGGTTAATTCCCGGCAGCGGCAAAAATGTGCCAATCTCGAGCGCCAGAAGAGCCAGCAACGTGATGGCGATTGGAGCGAGCCTTATGCCAGGTTTCTGTTGCTGAAGTTGTCCGTATCTTGCTTGCGCCAATGTCAATTTTCTCCTTGAGAATACGCATCCCCCAACACTCACGCCACCTATCCCGCGCTGTACCATGGCCGAGGCCGATTGGATTTCAGCGATGCTCCCTTTTCAGGGAACCTTGCGCTCGCGGGTAGAGCTTCAATTGTGGAGAATACCTGTTCATAGCAGTTTCACCGTACGGTGTCAAGCACTAAATTCCTAGAATGAAATTTTGAGCAAATCCCTTGAAAGCGGAGCCATCACCTCGCAGCCGGAATCTGTCACCAGCAACTGGTCCTCGATGATGAAGCCGCCGAGCCCATCAATGTACCATGGCGTTTCGAAGGCCAGCACCATGCCGGGTTCAAGTGTGGCGTCCGAGTCGGCGGATATGAATGGCCATTCCTCGCTCCAGATGGATGAGCCAACGCCATGGCCGAAGTGGCCGCGGCTATAGGTTTCATAACCTAGGTCCCACATCGTGGCGGCAACGGTAGCATGGATTTCCTTGAGCGGCCTGCCGGGAGTGAACAGCGTGAGGCCCACATCAAACGACCGATGGAGCGCCTCATAGATTTTCAAAGCATCGCGGGAGGCTTCACCAAGAACTGCGGTGCGCCCGCCGTCCGAGCTGTAGCCATCGACGATGCAGCCCACATCAATCTTGATGATGTCGCCAGGCTGCGCTGGTCCGCCGGGTGCAAAGCCATCACCGCCAACGGCAATGTAGGCCCAGCTGGATTGAGGTGCTGGCTCTCCTCTGCTATGCGCTTCGGCGATGGCAGCAGATTTCCAAATCTCGGTCATCTGCCGGGCATCCATTCCGCCAGCAATCTGCTGGACGAGCGTCGTGAAGCCCGCTGCGGCGTATTCGGCAGCGCTCCGCAGTTTGCTGATTTCCGTTGGCGATCTTGATTGACCGCAGCCGTTCGACGATGCGCGTGCAGTCAGCCCATTTGAAGGGAAGCTGCTGGAAGGCAGGAAAGTCAGCCACAGGGACAAACCCGAGTTCGAGGCCGATGCGCTGGCCTGCCAGCCCACTTTCGACGAGCGCATCGTGAAGCAGGGCGAGGCTTGCGGAGAGTTCATATTGTGCCGGTCTGGATGTTCGCAGCGGTTTGCTGTCTGTTACGATGGGATACTGCTCGGTATCGACCCAAAGGCGATGCGTTCGTACATCGGTGATCCTGGACTGCGCCGCAAAGGTCTTGGCCTGCAGGTCACCGACAATGGCGATGAGGGGAGCTGCTTTATCGGCAGGAACGATAAGAAAGGCAGCGCCAGCGCGGCGCCAGTAGGTTGCAACGCCCGGGAATGCGCCAGCGGCATAGCTGATTGTTTCAGGTTGGCAGAGAACGAGGGCAGATAGCCCTTCGCTCTCCATCAACTGCGAGGCGCGGCGCCGGTCGAGATGTCCGGGCACCGCGCCTCAAGCTCACTTGGTGGTGAGGTTGTAGTAGACCACGTCCGCGCTCGGTCCGAAGATGAAGTTCTTCACATTGGCGCGGGTGGCGACCTGCTTGGTTTCCTGGAACATGATGGCATAGGCGCCGTCATCCAGAACCTTCTTCTGCAGGTCGAGGTACATCTGCTTGCGCTTTGCTTCGTCGCGCTCACGCACGGCATCGGCTGTCCCCTTGTTCACCGCCTCGTCGAGCCACGAATTGCGCCAAGCCAAGGGCTTGCCCTTGCTTGCCGCATCCGAGTTGTCGCCGTTGTTGGCGAAGCCATCGGCGTTGGTGTGCGGGTCCATGTAGTCCGGCCCCCAATAGATCATCAGCAACTTGTGCTCGCGGGCCCGGTACTTGGTGAGCAGCGCCTTGGTTTCAGACGAGACGATGTTCACCTTCACGCCGCCTTGCGCCATGGTGGCCTGCACCGATTGCGCGATGTTGGCGAAGGGCGAGGAGTTTGGCGCATCGAGATCAATCGAGAAGCCATCGGGATAGCCTGCCTCCTTCAGCAGCGCCTTGGCTTTTTCGGGATCGAGCTTGTAGGGATTGTCGTCAAGCGCTGCCCAGAAGCCGGAAGCCCAGAACGACTGGTGCACCTGCGCGCCGCCATTCATGATCGAGTTGACGATGCCATCATAGTCGATGAGATAGCGCAGCGCCTGGCGCACGCGCACATCCTGCAACTCCTTGGTCTTGACGTTCATGCCGATGTAGTAGAGCAGCGCTTGCGGTGAAGGCGTGATCACTACATCCGCATTGCCCTTGAGGCCGGCCACCTGGTCGCCCGTCATGTTGAGGGCCACGTCGGTATCGCCTTTTTCAATGAGCAGGCGTTGGGCTGCCGGTTCTGGCACATGGCGGATGACGACGCGCTTCATCTTCGGTTCGCCGCCACGGTAGCCGGGGTTGGCTTCGAGTGTGACGCTTTCATTCGGCTTCCAGGCCTTGAGCGAGTAGGCACCGGAACCGGCAGAGTTGGTCTTCAGCCATTCATAGCCGAAGTCGCCAGCCTTCTCGTGCTCCATGGCAACCTTCATGTCGACAACCGAACCAACGCCGGAAGACAGCAGGGCATTGACCAGCGATGGCGCGAAATCAACGCCGATCTTGACGACCAGCGTCGAGTCATCAGGCGCTGTCACCATCTGATCGACATTCTCCGGCGTCCAGCCGAGCTGTTGCAGCAGGAACACCGGGGTCTTGTTGAGCTTGATGACGCGCTGCAGCGAGAAGGCAGCGTCCTTGGCGGTCACCGGATTGCCGGATGTGAACTTCAATCCGGAGCGGATCTTGAAGGTGAAGGTCTTGCCGTCATCCCCCACAGTCTGCGATTCGGCAACGCCGCCCACCAGCTTGGTGATGTCAGTCGGTTCAAAACGCATGATGCGGTCATAAGTATTGGCCAAAACCTGGATGCCGCTCAGCTCATAGGCTTCTGCCGGATCGAGCGAGATGATATCGTCAATGTTTTCGGCGATAACGAGCGTGTCGGCCGGCGTTTCAGCCAGCGCCTGCGGCGTCAGCGCCAACATCGCCCCCGCCAGCAGCGCGTACTTGAGAGTTTTAATCATCAACGTCTCCCTTGTTTTTGTACCAGTAACTGCGACAACCCTCGCGGGGTGCGCCAGTGGCTTTATCTCAGACCGTTTTCAGGCGG
Organism: uncultured Alphaproteobacteria bacterium; assembly: GCA_963814455.1. Taxonomy (GTDB): domain Bacteria; phylum Pseudomonadota; class Alphaproteobacteria; order Rhizobiales; family Aestuariivirgaceae; genus Aestuariivirga. Next base: position 41,472 of record CAWFCR010000009.1, read on the forward strand.
ATGGCAAGGTGCTGAAAATGCAGGTCAGGCATCGGCGCGGGTGAAGCCGCGGCTGGCGCGGATGAGGCGGCGGGTATAATCCTCATTTACCGCTTCCTTGCGCAAATCGGCCGCTTCGACGATTTCCACAATCCGGCCCAGCTGCATGATGGCTATGCGGCTGCACAGGTGGGCAACAACGCCCAGATCATGGCTGACGAGAATGATGGTCAAGCGGTTGGCCTGCCGCAATCGCGAGATGAGGTTGAGAATTTCGGCCTGGACGGAAACATCAAGCGCGGAAGTTGGCTCATCCAGCAGCAGGATGGGCGGCCGCAGGATCAGCGCACGGGCAATCGCCACGCGCTGGCGCTGCCCGCCTGAAAGCTGGTGGGGATAGCGAAACCTGTGCTCAGGCTGCAAGTCCGACCTCGGCGAGGGCAGCGGCAATTCGGTTATCCCGATCCTCCAGGCTGTTGATAATGAGCGGTTCACGCAGCACATCATCCACGGTCTGGCGCGGATGCAGAGAGGCATAGGGGTCCTGAAACACAAACTGCATCTGGCGGCGGTCAGCCCGGCTGCGCCGCTGTTCTGCCGGCCTGCCATTCACGGTCAGAACTGTACTCTGCGACGCCACGAGGCCCGCAATGGCCTTGAGTACGGTCGATTTTCCTGAACCGGACTCACCAACGATGCCGAAACTTTCTCCTTCCGCGACGGTGAACGAAATTCCCCGCACGGCATGAACCGCCTTTCCGCCATTGCGGAATGTGACGTTCAAATCCCCAACCTCGATCATGCCAACCATGCGGGATCCCGGGTGACGGTTGCGAGTTCGGAACGGGGCTCGTCAAGCGAAGGCGCTGCGGCAATGAGCGCGCGCGTGTAGGGATGCTTCGCATTCTTCAGGTCGCTCGCGGTGCATTGCTCCATGATCTTGCCGCCATACATGATCAGCACCCGGTCGCAGAAACTGGAAACGACGGTGAGATTGTGACTGATGAAGATCAGCCCCATGCCGCGATCACTTACGAGATCATCCAATATCCGCAGCACTTCATTCTGGACAGTGACATCGAGCGCCGAGGTCGGCTCGTCCGCTATCAGCAAGTCTGGTTCGGCCACCAGCATCATGGCAATCATGGCGCGCTGCCCCATGCCGCCCGAAAGCTGATGCGGGTAGAGATTGTAGACAGTATCCGGATCGCGGATTTTCACCGCTTCCAACATCGCCAGCGTGCGCTGCTCAGCGTCCTTGCGCGTAGAGCCGAGGTGCAGACGGCAGGTTTCACCGATCTGCTGGCCGATCTTCTTCACCGGATTGAGCGAGTATTTCGGGTCCTGCATGATCATGGAAATGCGCCGTCCGCGCAGGCGATGCCACTCCGCCTCGCTGCGACCGAGCAGAGGCTCACCATCGAACTCGAGTTGATCGGCGGTGACAATGCCGGGCCGCGGTATGAGGCCGAGAATGGCGCGGCCTGTCGTCGATTTGCCGGAGCCTGACTCGCCGACGATGCCGAGCCGCTCCCGGCCCAATGTAAAGCTGGCATCGCGCACCGCATGAGTGACCGACGAGCGGCCCGGATAAGACACGTTCAAGTTCCGCACGGTGAGAAGGGTTTCGCTCATCGCTCGGCCTTCGGGTCGAAGACATCACGCAAGCCGTCACCCAGCAGGTTGAAGCCGAGGCTGACGATGAAGATGGCAATGCCGGGGATGGTGGCGACCCACCATTGATCGAGAATGACTTCGCGCCCTGCAGAAACCATGGCGCCCCATTCCGCCGTCGGTGGCTGGGCGCCTAGTCCAAGGAAGCCGAGGCCTGCGGCTGTCAGGATGATGCCAGCCATGTCCAAAGTCAGCCGCACGATGACAGAGGAAAGGCAGAGGGGCACGATATGCCGGAACAGTATCCGCCAGGTGGAGGCACCTTGCAGCACGACCGCCTGGATGAAATCACTCTTGGCGATGGTGATGGTCTCGGCGCGCGCGATGCGTGCGTAGGGTGGCCAGGCGGTGAGCGATATGGCGATCACGGCGTTTTCAATGCCGGGGCCGAGAGCCGCCGCGAAGGCGAGCGCAAGCACCAGCCGCGGGAAAGCCAGAAAGACATCGGTGATCCGCATCAGGACCGCGTCCACCCAGCCGCCCATGTAGCCGGCAAGCGTTCCGACTGCGAGGCCGACGGGCGCAACGATAACAGAGACAAGCAGAACGATGGTCAAGGTCACGCGTGCGCCATAGACGGTGCGCGCATAGATATCGCGTCCAAGCTCATCGCTGCCAAACCAATGGACCGACGAAGGCGGAGCAAGGCGGGTTGGAAGATCCTGTTGCAGCGGCGAAACTCCTGCAGTTAGCAGGGGGGCAAACGCTGCCATCAGCACGAGGGCAATGATGATGATCAGACCCGCAAGCGCTGCAGGATTTGAAACCACTGCCAGAAAACCGCGATAGATGCTGCCGAGCAAGGCCTGCCGCCGGGAGCGCGGCGCCTCATCGAGCAGCCATTGGGTGAGGGACGCCGTCATGCCGTCCTCAGCCGTGGGTCGAAAACCTTGTAAAGCAGGTCGCAGAACAAGTTGACGCCGATGAAGACAGCGCCCACCAGCACTGTTCCGCCGAGAACGGCATTCATGTCGCTGTTGAACAGGGCGCGTGTAATGTAGAGGCCAAGGCCCGGCCAAGCGAACACAGTCTCGGTCAAGACCGCGCCTTCCAGCAAGGATGCGTAGCTCAGGCCGATGACAGTGATGAGCGGCACCATGATATTGGGGAAGGCGTGCAGCCAGACCGCTCCCCAGAAACTGCGGCCCTTGACGCGGGCTGTCGTCACATACTCCTGCGCCAGTTGTTCAATCATGAAGCTGCGCGTCATGCGGGCGATGTAGGCAAGTGAAAAATACCCGAGGATGCCGGCAGGCAGGATGAGGTGGCTGAAGGCATTGGCGAAGATGTCCCATTCTCCTTCGAGCGCTGAGTCGATGAGGATGACGCCGGTGCGGGTGGTGACAATATCTTCGAAGAACACATCGAGACGGCCAGTGCCGGAAACCCATCCGAGCTTGCCGTAAAAAACAAAAAGCCCGACCAGGCCTAGCCAGAATACCGGCACCGAATAGCCGAACAGGCCCACTACGCGAACGATATGATCTGGCCATCCGCCTTTGCGGGCGCCAGCGATGACGCCCGCCGGAACGCCTACGGCGACGCCGATGATGGTGGCAATGGTTGCAAGCTCAAAGGTGGCGGGGAAAACCCTGAGCAGATCGCTCAGCACCGGCTGCGAGGTCAGCACAGAAATGCCGAAATCACCAGTCAGCAGGCGCTTCAGATAGACCGCGTATTGAACGATCAGCGGCTTGTCGAGGCCGAGCGCAATGAAGGCATTGTCATAGACTTCCTTGGAAGCCTTGTCGCCCACCACAGCGAGAACGGGATCAATGCGGGTGAAGCGGCCAATGACGAAAGTCACCGCTGTCAGGCCAATGAAGGTGAGGACTAACGTCAGAAGAAACGATGCGATGCGCCGCACAGTTATCATCGCCCAATTTTCTTCGCCGCTTGCCATGTTTTTGCGGTTGCCCCCTGATGAAATCATTCGGCTTTTTTGGACTGCGAGTCAAACAGCGCAGCAGCCGCCCAACTGAGCCGTGCCGGCATTGCAAGCAGGGACTCAGCTGTTGCGACACGTTGTGGCGTGAAGTGATGAGCAGCATCCAGCATGTTGACGGTTGCGACGAGGTCGCTGTTCATAATAACCGGGAGGTTCAGCACTGAGCCACAACCGAGTGAGGCAATCAATTCATGATCGGGGAAGACGGCGGCAATGTCTTCTATCGTGTTGGCGACGAAGCTCCGCTTCTGGCCATGGACAATGTCAAACCAGCTATCGCGATGGATGGGTTTTGTTCCCGAAACAGGATACTCGGTTGGGTGGCTGCTATGGGCTCTGCGGGCAAGGCCGGCGTTCATGTCAACAGTCATGACAGTGAACAAACGCGAACCAATAGCAGTTTGCGCAAGCTCTTGCAGCGCGCGCCAGGATTGGCTGGAATTGCCTGCCTTGCCAATGGCTTCCACGAAACGCTGCAGTTCAGAATTCACGCTTGCTGCTCCTTGCCCAAGCCCTTTTGCAGCATATTCAAGAGCGTCTTTCGTGTCCCGATCGATCGCAATCTGCTCGTGGGCCAACTCCAAACTTTTTGCGAAAGACGAACTCAATTGCAAGTCAGAACCGAACACCTGTTCAAGTGACAAAAGCGCCCTGACCTTGGCGCGTGAATCACTCCCCGCACCACGCAAAGTTGATTGCAGCACATCGTAGAACGGGTCCTGCACATCGATCTTACGGCCAGCTTCATCCGTGCCTTCGACATAGCGCATCCAGCCGGCGATTGCCGTGCACAAGAGTTCGATGCTGGCGCCGGAGCTCAACCTTGCGCGAACCGAAGCCAATAGCCTTTGCGGAATTTTCTGCGACCCATCCATGGCGATCTGCCAGGTGCGGTGATGAATGGCCGTATTGCTGAATCGCGAGGACAACTGGTTTGCATAGGCCTGCAGATCGAGACCTGCTGGCGCCTGCAAAGTGGGGATGATCTCGCTGCTCCAAAGCTGCTGCACATAGGAGGCGAAGGGCGGGTCCGCCATCACAGATGCAATGGTTTCATGGCCTGCGAGGTAACCCAGGTAGGCAAGCGCAGAGTGGGCTCCGTTGAGCATGCGAAGCTTGACTTGCTCATACGGAATGACATCCTGCACATAGTGCGCACCGGCGTTGTGCCATGGCGGGCGGGCGCCGGAAAAACTGTCTTCCAGCACCCATTGCCGGAACGGTTCATGCCGCACCGGCGCACTATCGCGCAGGCCTGAGGCATGTTCGAAGCTGTCAATATCGTCCTGCACAAGGGCTGGCACAATGCGGTCCACCATGCTGCACGGATACTGCACATTGCTGGTAATCCAGCCGGCAAGGGCAGGGTAGGCGATGGCGGCATAATCCTGCACCAGGCGCGAGAGCAGCTTGCCGTTACCCGGCAGGTTGTCGCAGCTCAATACGGTGAATGGCGGCAAGCCAGCCGCATGCCTTGCCTGCAGGGCGGCGCAGATCATCCCAACCGCTGTGCGCGGCAAATGTGGAGTGGCAAGGTCGCTGCGGATGTCCGGATGGTCGAGGTTCAGCCTGCCGGTAGCTGGAATGTGGAGGTAGCCCTTTTCAGTGACAGTGAGGGAGACGATTTCAGTTTCCGCTGCCGCCATTCGGCTAACGACTGCGGCCGGATTTTCCTTCGCCACCATGATGCCGAGGAGGCAGCCAACAACGCGCGAGCGCCGGGTTTCATTGCTCACTTCGGTTGCAGAATAGAGAAAGTCCTGCGGCGCGAGATGATCGCGCTGGCCGGGGTGCCTGAGGCTTACCCCCACGATGCCCCAGTCACCGTCACTCCCCATGGCGTCCTCGGTGTAGAGAGCGAGGTGGGCGCGCGCGAATGCGCCTATGCCCAGATGCACGATGCGCGGCTTGAGTTTGCGCCGGTCATAGGAGAAGCGTGAAACATCAGGCGAAAGCTTGTGCAGATTGTCTGATGTCAGGAGTGGCATTGGGCGACGATAGCGGTTCCCTTGGCGGCTGAACATAGCCCGCTAAGTTGGGAGCTCCCGCCGGACCTGCGCCACCAGCCATTTGACAGATGCATCCAGCAAAGGTGCGGCGTCCACTTCCTTGAAATGCCGGGGATCAGGGCCGAAGACGCCATAGAGTGGATGGTTGGGGTCATGGCGTACTTCACCGAACGGGTTTTCGTCTGGGTGCAAGGGGTGCGAATCCAGAGACGGCAACTTGCCGAGCTGAACAAGTTCGCGGTGCAAAGCTGCAAGCAAGGTCGTTTCAAACAGCGCGGCATGGTCCGGCCCCATGCTCAAGCCCTCGATGCGGTTGACGGCATAGGCCACGACTTTCATGGCGTTGTCGCCATGCGCGGCGGCAAGCCGGTCAATCATCTCCAGTTGTTCAGGCGGGAAGTGGCCGGAAAACAGCACCACCAGCTTCAGTCCGAATGACTTGAGTTTGCCAAGAGTGAAAGCCAGCTGAGCCTCAATCTCCTGCGGTTGCGGCATCATCATCGACCAGGGGTAGTGGCCGTGGCCGCCGCCGGTGCCGTAATAAAGTGGCGGCAGAACCAGGCCGCCATCCTGTTCGGCCGCGCGCAAGCACAGGCCGTGGGAGGTGAGCGAGTCGAGGCCTATGGGCAAATGTTCACCGTGCCACTCGTAAGTGCCGAGCGGAATGTAGGCGACAGGCCGCCTCGCCAGTTCAGCGCGCAACTGCCAAGGCAACATGCGTTCAATCTGGTGCGCGCTCATGTGTAATAGTTCCGCACCCAGATATGCTCCGCCAGCTTGTCCTTGAGGTCTTGCGGGAACGGCTTGCCGTCGCAATAGGCGATGTTGAGATCAACTTCATGCCGGTTCTTCATGCCGGGAATGAGGGTGGAAAGTTCCGGCTCACTCAGTACGAAACGCATGGCGGCTTCCGCCAGATTGCCAAAGTGGGTCTTGCACAGCGTCTTCAGGGCTTCTGCACGCTGCAGTGTTTCGGCAAAGCGTTCACCGCGAAACATGCTGTGAGGCTGGGAACCCGGTTCCCATGACGCGTATGAGTCTGCGGTCCAACTGCCGGTGAGCGAACCGGAATCAAGCGGCACGCGGGCGATGAAAGCGGTGCGCGTGTTCTTGCCCGCAGGGAACAATCGCTGGCGGGGGCGCTGCTCAAACATGTTGAAGATCACCTGAACGCTATCCACCAGACCTGCTTCAGCCAGATCAATGCCTTCGTCCGGGCGGTTGTCACGCAGCGAAACTCCGATGCGATCAACCTTGCCTTCGCGCCGGAGCTTCATCAGCGTTTCCAGCCAATCGAGTTCCACCATGGCTGACGGCATGAAGCTGTGTAGCTGGAACAGGTCAATGCGTTCGACGCCGAGACGCTTCAGCGATTTTTCGACACTGTCGCGCAAGTACCATTCAGGAAAGCGCCCGCGCATTTGCGGGAAATCATCATCAGGCGAGGGCCAAACGACAGGGCGCGCCTTGGTGGCCACATAGATCTTGTGGCCCTTCCACTGCTTCAGCGCCTGGCCGATCACGGTCTCGCTATGGCCATTGCCGTAGAGCTCTGCCGTATCGACGAAGTTGATGCCCTTGTCGAAGGCATAGTGAAGCGTGTCGATAGAGGACTTGTCGTCAACCTTGCCCCAGTCACCGCCCAACTGCCATGCGCCGAAGCCAATTTCGCTGACCTGCCAGCCGGTGCGGCCAAAGGACCGGTATTTCACGAGCCTTTTTCCGCCGCCGCTTTCTGCGCGGCGCGCACCATGAAGCGCTCGTTCATGCGTTCCTGGGCGGCATCGGTGCCATCATGGAAGGTGCCGAACACACGGTCGAGATTCACCGGGCCATCGCCGCCAAAATTGCACTCGAAATATTTGTGGTGGAGATAGTGGAAAGTAATCCCCGGTCTTGACTTGCAGGCCATCGCTGATGACCACCCGGTCGAAACCAGCATGGCCTTGCGCCGGCGTGATGCCTGCGTGCTGGATGTGGAAGATTGCATGGATCGGGTGTGATGGCACGACCCAGTGAATCATCACGCCGGTCCAATAGAGCAGATGCTCGACCGGATGCATGGCAAGGCCAGTCACGGGGCCGGGATCAACATTGTTGTGATGCAGATAATGCACCCAGTTGTAGAGCGGCCCCCAGTGGATAAGCCGATGAATGAGATAGAAATGCGTTTCACGCAGCAACGGCACGAGAACCATCATGAAGACGAAGTAGACCGGGTGCTCGGACGGCGAAACATAGGGGATGTATTCATTGGCGTAGAGCCACATGGTGACCACTTCAAAAGCAGTCCAGACTGGCAGCGCGCTCACATAGGTCCAGAACAGGTTGTCCAGCGTCTGGTTCCGGAACAGGAATATCGGGTTGTCGCGGGCGAACCACTTGTTGGTGTATTTCCAGTCGGTGCCTTGCGCCTTCTTCCAGTGCAGCCAGCCCTGCCAAAGCACGATGACGGCGGTGATCAGAATCATGTTGCGGAAGAAGATGTAGGCGATCCAGCCGGGGGCAAAAACCTTCATGTCGGCCATGGCCGGCGTGAAGTAGAGCCAGGTGATGATCGGCACCGCCATGTAGATGACGCCCCAGGGCAGGAAATAGCCGGGATAGCCAAACAGATATTTCAGGAATGCCAGCGGCTTGAGCGGCCAGACAAACACAGGGGCGATGTGCGAGAGGCTCGGCAGGCTTCCAGTCACCGCGCTTGTTGCGCTTGCCCGTGAATTTTTCACCCATGCGCGTTTCCTTCCTTGCTTCGTTGGCTCAGACAATGCCTGAGGAAGAGCCTGCCACTGCCGGACGCTCTCTGGTCTTTTCGCTGCGATAGCCAGCAGCACGATAGCATTCAATAGGAGCCAGTGCACCGCCTTTGCGAGCCCGCGCCTCCGCGAGAATAGGAGACACGTCGGTGATGAAGGCCTGCTTCAGCTGGCGGTGACCGCCCATCACATCGTTGCTTTCCTGCGCCGAGCGTCAAGGGCTGCACGATCCACCAGCGAGGCCTGCACGAAGGCACGCAAAATTTCGGTCGCCGAGCCCATCAGGCTTTCAATCGGGTCGGTGACGTTATGGGACTGGTCGATCATGTAGGCGGGAGCGAAGTCCTTGGCCTTGCGATGCTCGGCATCGACGAGCTCGTTGAAGACGAGGAAGAGACGGAAGGGTTCGATGGCGCCGGAATCGAGATCGTCATCGCCATACTTCGAGTCATTGAAATGGAAGCCCGCGAGGCGGCCCACATGGATGAGGCGCGCCACGATCTGCTCGATGTTGGTGTTGGGCGCGTGGTGGCCAAGATCGACAAGGCACTTGGCCTTGGGGCCGAGATGCTGGGCCGCCATCAGGTTTGAGCCCCAATCGCTGATGACGGTTGAGTAGAAGGCAGGCTCATACATCTTGTGTTCGATGAACATGAGCCAGTTCTTCGGCAGCCCGGCATAGATCTGTTCGCAGGCGCGGAGATAATTATCAAACATTCCGGACAGGCTCTGCTGGCCCGGAAAATTGGTGCCATCGGCAATCCAGACGGTGAGCGCGGTCGAGCCCAGCTGTTTGCCGATTTCGATGCATTGAAGATTGTGCTCAACGGCCTGCTGGCGCGTTGCCTTGCCGGCATGGGACAGCGAGCCGAACTTGTAGGAGTGCTTCTGGCCCTTCTGGTCCTGAAAGGTGTTGGAGTTCACCGCATCAAAGCCAAGCGAATACTGGGCTGCTTCCTGGCGCAGCGCGTTATAGTCCGACACCACATCCCACGGAATATGCGGGCTGACAGTCGGCGATGTGCGGCAGAGCTGGTGAATGACGCCGCAATCCTCAAGCTTGTCATGGATGTGGCGCGGTTCGCCGGGGCCGGGGAAGCGGGCAAAGCGGGTGCCGCCTGTGCCAACGCCCCAGGTGGGGACGGCAACCGCATAGTCCATGGCGCGCCTGGTGATGGCTTCGATTGCAATGCCGCGCCGTTCAAGCTGGCGGGCCAGATGCGCATAGTCTTCCTTGTGGGCGGCTTCGAGCGCCTTGTTTTGCGAAGCGACGAAATCGGCGGAGATTGAAAAGCTCATGGCTACCTCGTGAATGAGGCGAGGTGCCCCGCATCCACATTGATGATGTTGCCGGTCGATTTGTTGGAGGCATCACTGGCGAACCAGTAGACGGCTTCTGCGATGTCTTCCGGATAGACCGAACGCTGCAGCAGCGAACGCTTGCGGTAGTGATCCTCCAATTCATCCGGCTTGATGCCGAGGCTCTGGGCGCGGGACTGGCGGAAACCTTCCGACATGATCTTGGAGCCGCGCAAAACCGCATCCGGGTTCACCGTGTTGACGCGAATGCCGAAGGCAGCGCCTTCAGCCGCCAGCACGCGGGCGAGGTGGATTTCAGCGGCTTTCATGGCGCCATAGGCGGAAGTGCCAGGGGAGGCCACCATGCCGTTCTTGGAGGCAATGTAGATCATCGAACCGGCGCAGTTCTGCTCCTTCAGCAGCTTGAAGCCTTCACGGCCAACAAGGAAATAACCGGTTCCGAGAATGGCCATTTGCTTGTTCCACACATCAAGCGATGTGCTTTCGGCAGGGGCAGGGATGGCAATGCCGGCATTGTTGACGACGATATCAAGACCGCCGAAACGCGCCACCGTGCTTTGGAAGCCTGCGATGACGGCTTCTTCCTTGGTCACGTCCATGTTGACGTTGTGCACCATGTCCTTGCCGAAGCGCTTGCCAAAATCGGCAACGACTTCCGCCATGCCTGCATCATTGATATCGGCGATGGTGACGCAAGCGCCTTCCGACGCCAGCTTCTCTGCAATCGCCAGTCCAATGCCGGAAGCGCCGCCGGTGACCAGCGCCACGCGGCCTTGCAATGATTTTGGCCTTGGGCATGCGGGACAGCTTTGCTTCTTCCAGCAGCCAGTATTCAATGTTGAAGGCTTCCTGTTCCGGCAGGCCCTTGTATTTCGATACGCCTGCAGCGCCACGCATGACATTGATGGCGTTGATGTAGAATTCAGCCGCAATGCGGGCGGTTGCACGGTCACGCGCGAAGGAGAGAAGGCCAACCTGCGGCACCAGATAGATCACCGCATTGGCATCACGCATGGCGGGTGAGTTGGCGTGCTTGCAGCGGTCATAATAGGCGGCGTAGTCCTTGCGGTAGCCTTCCAGCAATGCATCAAGCTGCGAACCATCAGCATCATGCGGCACGATGAGCGGGCGGATCTTGGTGCGCAGAAAATGGTCGGGGCAGGAAGTGCCAAGCGGGGCCAGCTCATCCAGCTGTTTTGAGTTCACAAATTCCAGCACTTCCGGCGCATCCGAAAAGTGACCGACCTTGTGAAGCTCCTTCGAAATGCGGCCGCGTATGGCGGGCATCAGGCGAATGGCCGTTGCCTTGCGCTCATCTGCAGAGAGCGACTTCACCTTCTCGCCGCCGAAGGCCGGCTTCTTGCGGGTTTCATCCAGCCAGCTTGCAGCCTTGTTGATGATGCGAAGCGTGGTGTCGTAGCACTCCTTCGCCGTCTTGCCCCAGGTGAAGAGGCCATGGCTGCCGAGCACGACGCCCACAAGCTTCGGATTGGCGGCGGCCATGTTGCCAAGCTTGATGCCGAGATCAATGCCGGGTCTCTGCCAGGGCAGGTAGCCCATTTCAGCGCCGAATACTTTCCTGGTCAGCGCTTCGGAATCTTCCGCGGCGGCGATGGCGATGACAGCATCCGAGTGCACATGATCAACATGCGGCCACGGCACATAGCCATGCAGGCAGGTATCGATCGAGGGCGCGCGCGCGTTGAGATTGAAGATGCAATGGTTGAGCGCATGCACCATGGCGTCTTCCTGGTCGATGCTCTTGTAGAGGCCCTTCAGGCTCTCCAGCTTGTCCATATAAAGAGTGGCAAAGCCATCAAGCTTCATCGAGCCAATGTCGCCGCCGGAACCCTTCACCCACAGCACTTCAACGTCGTGGCCTGTCAACGGGTCCTTGTGCTTCACCTTGGCGGAGGTGTTGCCGCCGCCGAAATTGGTGATGCGCAGATCAGCCCCCAACAGGTTTGAGCGATAAAGCAGCAGGCCGGGTTCATCGAGGGTTTTGGCGCGGGAATCGTCCCACAGCGAATGAAGCATGATGTCGGGCATGGGATTTTAATATGCTCATGAAGATTCACGGTCAATCATAATTCGCTCACATTGCATCGCAAAAACGTTTTGCGATGCAGCAATGATGATTGTTTATTGACGATCGTGATCGATCATGCATAATTCGTGCATGCATGAGCGGGAACGGTGGCAAATCATTCTGACCCAAGTGAGGGCGCGCGGCGTGATCCGCGTGCGCGAACTGACGGGGCTCACCTCGGCATCATCGGCAACATTACGGCGTGATCTCGTCAAGCTGGAGGAGATGGGCCAGCTGCGGCGTGTTCATGGCGGCATTGAAGCAGTGGAAGCCGCACAGCAGACAAACCTCTCCACCCGCGGCTTTGGCGTCAGCCAGACACTCAATGCCGAACGCAAGCGCCTGGTGGCGGAAGCCGCCGCCGCCATGTGCAAGGATGGGGAATCGATCATCATCAATGCCGGTTCAACCACCTGGTACATGGCGGAGTACCTGCGCCAGCTTCGCATGCAGGTGCTCACCAACTCGTTTCCCATCGCCGAAGAGCTGATCCGCAACAGCAACAACCGCATCGTGATGCCGGGCGGCGAGGTTTACCGCGAGCAGGGCATTATCCTGTCGCCGTTCGACGAGGACGCCATCCAGCATTTCACCGCGACCAAGATGTTCATGAGCTGCTACTCGATCAGCCCGCTCGGCGTCATCGAGGGTGACCCGCTCATCGCGCGGGCAGAAGCAAAACTGCTGACGCGGGCAGAGAAACTTGTCGTGCTCGTCGACTCATCCAAATTTGAAGCCCGGGGCAGCATGGCGGTATGCCGGCTCTCACGGGTCCACACGCTCATCACCGATGATGCAGCTCCGCCCCACATGCTCGACCACGCGCGGTCCGAGGGGGTCGAAGTCGTCGTCGTGCGCAATGGGAAACTCAATGAATTATCCGCCGCCTAGGCGGGAATGACGACTGCAGCAACAAGGGAGGAAATCATGCTGAAGATGACGAAACTGCCGAATAGCCTGATCAAACTGGGATGCCTGACGGCGCTCACGACCATTCTGATGGCAAGCGCCGCAAGCGCTGAGCCGATGATGGCCAAGAAAGGCGAAACCGCCAATCTGGTGCTGTTGCCGAAGTTCCTCGGCATCCTGCCGTTCGACCAGGCCAACCGCGGAGCGGAAGAAGCCCACAAGGAACTGGAGAACAAGGGCACGCTCCAGTACATCGGGCCAACGCCGGAAAACAGCGTTGCCGGCCAGATCGAAATGCTGACCACGGCAACGACGCAGAAGCAGAATGTGGTGATGCTCTCGAACAACGCGGGCGACCAGATTGGGGCGGCGGCGGAAGCTGCTGCTGCTGCTGGCACCAAGGTTGTGACATGGGACAGCCCCATTCCATCCGGCAAGGGTGAAGCCGTCTTCGTAGCGCAGGTTGACTTCGGTTCGATCGGAGTGGTGCTGGCTGACATGGCGCTTTCGCTCTCTGGCGGTTCGGGCGAATTTGCCGTGCTTTCGGCAACGCCGGATGCAGCCAACCAGAACGCCTGGATCGAGGCGATGAAGGGAGCGCTGAAGGGTGACAAGTACAAGGACATCAAGCTGGTTGACGTTGTGTACGGCGATGACCAGTCCGAAAAGTCCTACAACGCAGCGCTCGCGCTCGTTGACAAGTACCCGAACCTGAAAGTGATCATGGCGCCGACGACGGTTGGCATTGCCGCCGCCGCCAAAGCCATGCAGGATGAAAAGCTTTGCGAAAAGGTGAAGGTTTCGGGCCTCGGGCTGCCAGCGGAAATGGTGAGCTACACCATGAATGGCTGCGCACCTGAGTTCGCTCTGTGGAGCTTCGTTGATCTGGGATACCTCACCTATCAGGTGAGCTATGCGCTCGCGACAGGCGCCATCAAGGGTGAGATCGGCGAAGAAGTAGCAGCTGGCCGCATGGGCAGCTTCAAGATCGAGGAAGATCCGGGCCGCAAGGGCGCCAAGCGCATCCTGATGGGTCCGTTCACCGTCTACAACAAGGCCAATGTGGAAGCCGCTGCCAAGTAAGCAGCCACACTAGTGAATGAGTTGGGGCCGCAGGAATTGCGGCCCCAGCATTTTGCTCCTGACAATTGAAACGAGCTGCCCTCGTGGCCGACCCCGTCCTTGAACTTCGCAACATCTCGAAAAGCTTTGCCATGACGGCAGCGCTTTCGGACATGTCGCTTGCCATCATCCCGGGAGAAATTCATGCCATTGTAGGCGAGAATGGCGCCGGCAAATCGACGCTGATCAAGATCATGACCGGCGTGTATCAGCCGGATGCCGGCGAAATCCTGCGCGATGGGCAAGGCACGTCTCCATCCGCAACACGCATGGCGGCGCAGACGCTGGGCATTGCCGCGATCTATCAGGAGCCAATGGTGTTCCCGGACCTGGATGTGGCGGAGAACATCTTCATCAGCCACCGCAACCAGGGCGCGCTGATGAACTGGGGCAAACTCTACAGGCAGTCCGAAGAACTGATTTCGCGGCTTGGCGTAACGCTCGACGTGCGCCGCGCCGCTAGCGGCCTGACGCTGGCCGAACAGCAGACAGTCGAAATCGCCCGCGCCCTTTCACTCAATGTCAAAGTGCTGATCATGGATGAGCCGACGGCGTCGCTCTCCGCGCATGAGGTTGAGCGGCTGCATTCCATTGCCAGGGCGCTGAAAGCCCGCGGCGTAGCCGTGCTCTACATCAGCCACAGGCTCGACGAGATATTCCAGATCGCTGACCGCGTCACGGTCATGCGTGATGGCAAGCACATATCAACGAAGCCCATCGCCGACGTCACCCATGACGGCATGGTGAAGGACATGGTGGGCCGCGCCATTGACCGCTTTGCGGTCAAGACCAAAGCCAACGACCACGGCGAGCTGCTGCTGTCAGTCAAGAAGCATGACGCGCGAAGGCGTGTTCAACAATGTCACATTCGACCTGCACAAGGGCGAAGTTCTGTGCTTTGCCGGCCTGATAGGTTCGCGCCGGACCGATGTCGGGCTGGCCCTGTTCGGCATCGCACCGGCAACGGCAGGCACCATCGAGTCTGGATGGCAAAGACAGTGTCGATCACCACGCCGCAGGATGCAGTTGCCCGTGGCATCGCTTATGTGTCGGAAGACCGGCGCAAGCTTGGCCTTGCGATGACCATGCCGATTTATGCCAATGTCTCGCTGCCGAGCCTCAGAAAATTTCTGGGCTTCCTCGGTTTCATCGACCGGACGGCTGAGAATGCGATGGCGGAGACATACCGCGAGCGTCTGTCGGTGCGCTCACCCAATGTCACCATCGACGTGGGCAAGCTCTCCGGCGGCAACCAGCAGAAGGTGATGCTGGCCAAATGGCTGGAGACCAAGCCGCGGCTGCTGATATTCGATGAGCCGACGCGCGGCGTCGATGTGGGAGCCAAGGCCGAAGTGCACAACATCATTCGCGAACTGGCGAAGCAGGGCGTGGCCATTCTGGTGATTTCCTCAGACTTGCCGGAAGTGATGACGCTGGCTGACCGCGTGCTGGTCATGCGCGAGGGCCGGCAAATGGGAATCTTTGACATTGCCGACTGCACGCAGGAGAAAGGTCATTGCACTTGCAACCGGCCAGGCCGGAGGGAGCTGCGGCAGCGTGAACCAACTTTTCAGAACAGCTTCATCCACAGACACTGCGCATCCTGGCGCTGGTCATCGTGCTGCTGCTCACTATCCTGTTCTTCGCCTCGCAGATTGATGGCTATTTCTCTCCCCGGATGATCAACCGCATTGCAACAAGTGTCGCCGTCATCCTGCCCATCGCCATCGGCCAGGCGCTGGTGGTGATGACGCGCAACATTGACCTTTCAGTGGGCTCGGTCGTCGGCATCGTCGCCTACCTGATCGGCGACTATCTTGGCAGTCACGGCGATCTTCACCCGGTGCTGGTCATCCTCATGGCGCTGGCGCTGGGATCGTTGTGCGGCGCCATCAACGGCGTGCTGGTGGCCTATGGCGGCGTGCCTTCGATCATTGTTACGCTCGGCACGCTGGCGCTGTTTCGCACCTATCTGGTCGAATATTCTGATGCGCGCACCATTACGACATCAGGTTTGCCGCAATGGCTGGTCGACCTGCCGCAGGTGACATTGTTCTCCATTGGCAGTTTTGACATGCGACTAATCGTGGCCATGGCGCTGGCTGCCGCCCTCATCTTCTGGCTGGCCTTGTCGCGGCTGCGCATGGCGAGAAAGTTCTACGCCGTCGGCTCCAACCCGGAAGCGGCGGTCGTTGCCGGCATCAATTCGAAGCGCGTTGTGTTCACCAGCTTTGTGCTGAGCGGCATGCTGGCGGGGCTTGCCGGGATCATTTTTCTGGCGAAGTTCGGCAACATCACAGTGGTTGCCGGGCTTGGGTTCGAGCTCAAGTCGGTCGCCGCAGTGGTGGTTGGCGGCGTCAACATATTCGGCGGGTCCGGCTCCATGCTTGGCGTCGTGCTTGGCACCGTGCTGGTTGACACGATTGACAACAGCCTGACGCGCTGGGCCATCGTCAGCGAGTTCTGGCGCGATGCATTGCTTGGCATGCTGATCATGGCGGCGGTTGCCGCAGATACCTTCATGGCGCGGTCATTCGGCCGCATGAAGGGAGGCACTAGCTGATGCTTGCGAAACTGAAGAGGCTGGGAAGGCCTGCTGTTGCTCATCCTGATTGCAACGATCGCCGCCAATGTGGCGCTCGCCCCGCAGTTCCTGACCTTGCAGAACCAGATCAACCTGTTCCAGCTGTCGATTGAAAAGATCATCGTGGTGCTGGCGATGACATTCATCATCATCAATGCTGAAATTGACCTGTCTGTCGCCTCTGTGATGGGGCTTGCAGCCTGCGCATTTGGCGTGCTGGTGGACGCGGGCGTACCGGCTGGGATGGCGATCATCCTTTGCCTTGCGCTTGGCGTTGTATCCGGCGCCTTCAATGCGTTCTGGATCGCATATGCCGGCATTCCATCGCTCGTCGTCACCCTCGCCATGCTGATTGCTTACCGCGGCTTTGCGCGCGTGCTGCTGGAGGACCGCGGCATCAGCGGCTTTCCGCAATGGTTCGCCGATCTTGGCCAGAAGCCATTTCTCGGCCCGCTTCCGTTGGGCCTGATCATCTTCGTCGTCTGCTCGGTGTGTTCAGCTATGTCCTGCATGGCACCGGCTTTGGCCGGGAAGTCTTCGTCATTGGCAACAATGCCGAAGTGGCGAGATATTCCGGCGTCAGGGTGCGGCGCGTCAAAACAATCCTGTTCATCCTCTCCGGCGTCGTGTCGGCACTTGCGGGTTTGCTCTATGCGGCGCGCCTTGCTTCGGTTCGCGGTGATGCCGCAGTCGGCTTCGAGCTCGACATCATCACCATGGTGCTGCTCGGCGGCGTCAGCGTCTTCGGCGGCAAGGGCAGCATGCTCGGCGTTGTGCTTTCGGTGCTTATCGTTCTCAATCTGAGAAACGGCATGGCTCTCAACAATGTCACCGGTCATATCCAGACGGGCATCATCGGCATACTGCTGATCATCTCGGTGCTGGGGCCGAACCTGGTGCAGATGATCCGCGAACGCAGCAGGCAGGGCGGTGCGGCATGAGCCGGTTTGCCTTCAAGATGCATCTCAATCCCGGCAAGCAAGACGAATACAAAAAGCGGCATGACGAAATCTGGCCGGAACTGGTGAAGCTTCTGAAATCAGCCGGCATCAGCAACTATTCGATACATCTTGACGAAGAGACCCACACGCTGTTCGGCTATCTTGAGCGCCGTGACGACCACGGCATGGACGATCTGCCGAACCATCCTGTGATGAAAAAATGGTGGGCCTACATGGGCGACATCATGGGCACGAATCCTGATGGTTCACCGGTCGCCATTCCACTGGAAGAAGTGTTCTACATGAAGTGATCAGGCGGCGAGCAGCAGCTTGGTCATTTCCGACTTGGGATCACGCAAATCGTCAATCACGTTGAAGTGGTGCCGGGTTGCTGCGTGTTGGGACGTGATATTGGCGCCGAGCCCAGTCCATATATTGGTGAGCAGATCATTCTGGCGCAGGAACTCCGGTCGTTCGTCCGAGCCCACCCAACAGGTGACACGGGCAGCCTGAATTGGCTCAAGCAGTGCCGGGCTTTCGCGCCAGGCCTCCTCCGGCGTGCGGAACAGGTCCCGGCCCATGGTCGTGTTCTGCAATGGCCGCAAATCATGAAGCCCGCTGATCGACATGACATGTTCAATCCTGGACAACACTTCCGGCAGCAGCGGACTGTTGCGGCAGACCATGCGGGTGGCGAGGTGGCCACCGGCTGAATGGCCGGCGAGCCGCATAGGTCCTTTCACCAGTGATGCGGCATGGCTGACAGCAATGCCAACATCGGCCGTGATCTGAGCGACGCTGCAGCGTGGTGCCAAACTATAGGAAGGCATGGCGACGGCCCAGCCATGCTCCAGTGCGCCAGCTGCTAGATGGGACCAATAGGATTTGTCGAACCGCAGCCAATAGCCACCATGAATAAACACGAACAGGCCAACCGGTTCTCCGCCAGGGAGAAACAGATCAAGCCGGTGCCGCTCACCCGGCCCATAGGCGATGTCCAGACGTAGCCTGTCTTTTTCCCGGGTGGCGCGGAAATTCTTTGCATAGGACTGCCACCATTCGGGATAGCTGCCGCCGTTTTCGATGTAGGCGCCGTTGGTGTAGGCGTCGTCCCAATCGGTGATCATGTCCGGCTCGCTCGCATTGCTCCGCATTTTGCCTGCCGCCAAAACACCGCGGAAGGCATGGGCGTGCAGAATGCTACTTGCCAAACCTTTCGTCAAAGGCATAACCCGATCCGCGAACAGTGCGGATTGGATCTGTCTCACGCGCCTTTGATAGGACCTTGCGAAGGCGGCCGACGTGGACGTCAACGGTGCGTTCATCGACAAAATTGTCTGTTCCCCAAACCCTGTCGAGCAATTGCGAGCGGCTGTAGACCCGACCGGGCGCCTGCATCAGATATTCGAGCAGCTTGAACTCGGTTGGTGACAGGCCGATGTCTCTGGCGCCGCGCGATACGCGCTTCTTGATGCGGTCGAGGCTGATGTCACCGCAAGCGAGAGTTTCGGCCACCGCGCCGGGCTTGACACGCCGCAGGATGCTCTTGATGCGCGCAATGACCTCGGGAACCGAAAACGGCTTGACGATATAGTCATCCGCTCCGGTGGCAAGGCCGCGCACACGTTCGTTTTCCTCGCCACGCGCCGTCAGCATGATGATCGGCAATTCCCGCGTTTCTACTTTGGTGCGCAACATGCGGCATACATCGATGCCGGACGTGCCCGGCAACATCCAGTCAAGCAGGATGAGATCCGGCATCTCCTCCGCAAGGGCCGGAAGAACTTCTTCGCCTGATTCAAGCACGCGGGTCCGGAAACCTTCCGCCTGAAGGTTGTAGGCCAGGATCTGGTGGATCGCCGGCTCGTCTTCGACTATCAGGATAAATGCTGTCATTTGTCATTCACGGCAGAAAATTTGGTGATGCTTGTCAGGTCCTTCTTGGGGCGCTCTTCCTGCAAGGTCCTGCCATTGACGAGATAGTACACGTTTTCAGCGATGTTTGTGGCGTGGTCACCGATGCGTTCAATGTTCTTGGTTGCGAAGAGCAGATGCGTGCAAGCGCCGATCATCCGCGGGTCTTCCATCATGTAGGTCAGCAATTCGCGGAAGATCGAGTTGTAGAGCGCGTCGATATCCTCGTCATGGCGCCAGACCTCCATGGCCATTTCCGTATCGGCAGTGGCGAAGGAATCAAGCACCATCTTGAGCTGCGCCTGCGATAGCTTGCCCATGCGCTCAAGCCCAACGCCAAGCCGCCGCGGCACCGTATCCGGAATGGCATGCGTGCGCTTGGCGACATTCTTCGCGAGATCGCCGATGCGCTCAAGGTCCGAGGCGATGCGGATGGAGACGATGACATTGCGCAGATCAGAAGCCATTGGCTGGCGCTTGGCGATGGTGAGGATTGCCTTTTCCTCAATTTCGTTCTCCATAGCGTCGATCCTGTCGTCGCCCTGGATCACCTGGTCGGCAAGCTTGAGATCTCTGCGCACCAGCGCTTCAACCGCCTTGGCGAGCTGTTCTTCCGCCACGCCGCCCATGGCTGCCAGCATGGACTTGAGTTTCGCCAGATCCTCATCAAACGCTTTCACTGTATGATCGGCCATATTGAAAACTCCCAGTGTAGATCAGCCGAAGCGGCCAGTGATGTAATCCTGCGTGCGCTTTTCCTGCGGCGATGTGAAGATTTCGTCGGTATCGCCGACTTCCACCAGTACGCCAAGATGAAAGAATGCCGTGAGGTCAGAGACGCGCGCCGCCTGCTGCATCGAGTGGGTGACGATGACGATGCAGTAGTTCTGCTTCAGGTCGTCAATGAGCTCCTCGATGCGGGCAGTGGCGATGGGGTCAAGCGCCGAGCAGGGCTCGTCCATCAGAATGACTTCCGGGTTCACGGCGATGGCGCGGGCAATGCACAGGCGCTGCTGTTGACCGCCGGAAAGACCGGTGCCCGGCTGGTTTAGCCGGTCCTTGACCTCTTCGAACAGACCCGCCTTGACCAGGCTTTCGGTCACAATACGCTCAAGATCCTGCTTGTCTTTGGCGAGGCCATGGATGCGGGGACCATAGGCAACATTCTCGTAGATGGATTTCGGGAATGGATTGGGTTTCTGGAACACCATGCCGATGCGCGCCCTGAGCTGCACGACGTCGAGGCTGCGGTCGTAGATATTGCTGCCGTCCACAAGGATTTCGCCGGTCATGCGGCAGCCGGGAATGGTGTCGTTCATGCGATTGATTGTGCGCAGAAAGGTGGACTTGCCGCAGCCTGAGGGTCCGATGAAGGCGGAAACTGCCCTGTCCGGGATATTTATGGACAGGTCTTTTATGGCCTGCTTCTCGCCATAATAGACATTGACGTCCTTTGCCGTGATCTTCGGCTCGCGCTCTTGCGAGATTCTGGGAATGGCCGGAGTGAGAACTGTTCGGAAGGTCATGTCGTTCATGTTTACCACCGGCGTTCGAAGCGTTTGCGGAAATAGATGGCCAGTGCATTGAACAGGAAGAGCACGAGCAGAAGGAGAAGGATGGTTGCAGCGGTGCGCGACTGGAAGGCCGCTTCCGGCAGGTCCGACCACAGGTAGACCTGGACTGGCAGGACAGTCGCCGCATCAGTGAAGCCACGCGGCACATCCGCAATGAATGCGACCATGCCGATCATCAAGAGGGGCGCTGTCTCGCCGAGCGCGCGGGCGACGCCGAGGATGGTGCCGGTCAAAATGCCCGGCAGAGCCAGCGGCAACACATGATGGAACACCGCCTGCTGGTGCGAGGCGCCGACGCCCAATGCAGCTTCCTTGATCGAGGGAGGGACGGAACGAAGCGCTGCACGCGAGGCAATGATGATGGTCGGCAGCACCAGCAGAGAGAGAACAAGCCCGCCTGCAACAGCTGCAGAGCGCGGCATGCCGAAAATGTTCAGGAACACCGCAAGGCCGAGCAGGCCGAAGATGATAGAGGGGACCGCCGCGAGGTTGTTGATGTTGACCTCAATCAGGTTGGTCATGCGGCTCTTGGGGGCAAACTCCTCAAGATAGAGTGCCGCGGCAACGCCAAGCGGCAGGGAAAGCAGCAGCGTGACGATGATTGTAAGGATGGAGCCGACAAGCGCGCCACGGATGCCTGCGAGTTCCGGCTCGCGCGAGTCGCTGTTGGTGAGGAAGTTCCACGAGAGGCCTGAGGTGATCGCACCCTTGGACTTCAACTGGTCGAGCCAGCCTCTCTGCTTGCCGTCAAGCTGCCCGTTATCCATGCCCTTGAGATAGAGATCAGCCTCATCCGAGAGAATGGCCGAGTATTCGATTTCCTTGCCGATCAGCGCCGTGTTCTTCACAACCTCGCCTCGCAAGGCGTCGGCGCTGCCTGCTGACAGCAGTGCGTTCAGTTTCTTGCGATCACCACGGGACTCTACTTCCGGGAACTGGGCCCGCCAGGCGTCCTTCACCAGCTTGTCGTAATCACCGGCGGCGGGGGTTGCGGCATCGACCAAGGCAGCATCGACGGTCAGGCGCAAGTCTGTGCTGTGGGTGGTGAAGGTCGGCATGGCCTTGATTGCGATGTCGGCAAGGAGGAACAGCAGGAACAAACCGGTCAGCAAGATCGCGACGAGACCATAGGCCTTGAAGCGCTTTTCGGCCCGGTAGCGGCGGCGGATGCTTTTCTGCGAAAGGGTTAGTGCACGGTCAGTCATACTGCTCACGATATTTCTGCACGACGCGGAGTGCGATGTAGTTAAGGGCCAGCGTGATGATGAACAGCACGAGGCCGAGGGCGAAGGCCGAGAGTGTCTTGGCCGAGTCGAATTCCTGGTCGCCGACGAGCAAGGTGGCAATCTGCACTGTGACGGTTGTAACTGCAGCCAGCGGGTTGAACGAGAGGTTGGCTGCAAGGCCTGCCGCCATGACCACGATCATGGTTTCGCCAATGGCACGCGAAATGGCGAGAATGAAGGCCGATACGATGCCGGGCAACGCTGCCGGAAAGACGACGCGCTTTATGGTTTCGGATTTGGTGGCGCCGAGCGCATAAGAGCCGTCGCGCAGCGATTGCGGCACGGCGTTGATGACATCATCAGACAAAGAGGAGATCAGCGGCACAATCATCATGCCCATGACGAGGCCGGCAGCGAGCGCCGATTCGGAAGAGACGGAAAGACCCACACTCTCGCCCCAGCCGCGGATGAGGGGCGCAACGGTAAGTGCTGCGAAAAATCCCAAAACTACTGTTGGTATGCCTGCCAAAAGCTCCAGCAGCGGCTTTGCGAAGGTTCGCACTTTGGGTGATGCGTATTCCGCCAGATAAACGGCAGACAAAAGTCCCAAAGGGCCAGCCACGCAGATGGCGATGAGGGTGATGAGCAGCGTGCCACAGAGAAGCGGCAGGATTCCGAAGGATGGCGGCGTGGCGGTTGGCGCCCATTCGGTGCCGAACAGGAAACTGAGGATGGGAACTTCGGCGAAGAACAACAGGCTCTCGTAGAGCACCGAAAGCACAATGCCGATGGTGGTCAGGATGGCGACGGCGGAGGCGGCAAGCAGCAGCCAAAGCACCAGCCGTTCAAAGATGTTGCGGGCGCGAAAGCTGGTCGAGACGCGCAGATAGAAAGGCGCGATCGCCACTATGCTGGCGGCAAGAGCAAGCCACGGCGCGATTGCCGGAACGAAAGGCGAAGTGACGGCGAATGCAGCTATGGCTGCCAACAGGCCAACAAGGCCCATCAGCAATCCATGATAATTTGGCATTGAATGGAGTTGGGCGCCTGAACTGAGCAAAGTTGTAGCACGTGTGCGACCGGCGAAGAACGCTACCAGCGCAATCACCATGGCGCCTGCTGCCAACAAGATACCCATTTCAGTGCCCAACCCCAATCAACATATCAAGTACAGGAGCAGGCCCGGTACATCCGCGGGCCGCTCCCGTTGACCAGCAGACTTTACATTACCTTGTCTGCGGTCAGGGTTTGAAGTGACTTGGCGGCTTCCACCGAGGCCTTTTCCATGTCAGCCGGAAGCGGGATCAAGCCCTTGTCGGCGAGATAACCGTCCTCGCCGATGGCCTTGTCGGAGGCATACTCGGCGATGAACTCCGCCATGCCTGGAACAACGCCAACGTGCTGCTTCTTGGCATAGATGAACAGCGGGCGGGCAACCTTGTAGTCGCCGCTGGCGATGGTTTCGAAGGTCGGGGCCTGGCCTTCAATTTTTGCGGCCTTGATCTTGTCGGCGTTCTGTTCGAGGAATGAATAGCCGAAAATGCCGAAAGCCTTGGGGTTCGCCTCAAGCTTTTGAACAATCAGGTTGTCATTCTCGCCAGCTTCGACGTAGGCGCCGTCAGTTCGGATTGCTTTCCAGACTGCTTCGAATGCCTTGGCATCTGACTTCTTTAGTTCCTTGAGGCTGTCGAAGGCTTCAGCGCCTTTTTCCATCACCAGCTCGGCGAACGAGTCACGCGTGCCGGAGGTTGGCGGCGGTCCAAGAACCTCGATCTTTTCGGCCGGAAGCGAAGGATCAATCTCATTCCACATCGTGTAAGGATTGTCGACGAGCTTGCCGTCCTTGTCCGGAACCTGCTTGGCAAGCGCCAGGAAAACCTGCTGCTTGGTGAAAGCACCCTCAGGACCAGACTTGGCATTGGCGATGGTCAGTCCGTCGAAGCCGACCTTGATCTCGACAATATCGGTTACGCCGTTCTTCTGGCAGGTTTCGTATTCGGCTTTCTTGATGGCGCGCGAAGCGTTGGCGAAATCAGGCGTGTCTTCACCGACGCCGGCGCAGAACAGCTTGATGCCGCCGCCGGTGCCGGTCGATTCAACGACTGGCGTTTTCATGCCGGACGATTTGCCAAAGTTTTCAGCTACAGCAGTTGTGAAGGGATAGACGGTGGACGATCCGACAATGCGGATCTGATCACGCGCCAGGGAAGGTGTTGCGGCAAGTGCAAGCAAAGATGCTGCGATCAGAATTCGTGTCATAAATTATCTCCCGATGTTTGACGAGGGCAACCTAGCAACCATGCGTGAGAGTTATGCGACGGTCATGAGACAGTTGTGTGACAATTCAAGTTATTGATTTATATAGAGGAATTGTCACGGTGAAGACGCTTCCGACGCCGACTTGGGAAGTTATGTCGAGCCTTCCACGGTGCCTGGATGTTATGTGCTTGACGATGGCGAGGCCCAGCCCGGTGCCGCCGCGCGCCCTGCTTTCCTGCGTGTTGACGCGGTAGAAGCGTTCGGTCAGCCGCGGGATATGAATTTCCGCGATGCCGGGGCCATGGTCGGTGACGCTGAGTGTGGCCTTTCCATCCTCAGTCTTGCACGAAAGTTCGACCGTTCCTCCTGAGGCACCGTACTTGAGGGCATTTTCGAGCAAGTTCTGGGCGACCTGGAGCAATTCCTCCGCATCACCAATCACCCAGGTTGGCTCGGCGGTCGTGACATTCACTATCATCTTCAATTCATCAGCCATTGCCTTCAAGTTGCCCTTGGCCTGCTTGGCGATTTCGACAAGCGACACCTTGCTGCTTGGCCTGACATGCTCGCGCAGTTCAATGCGGCTCAACGTCAAGAGGTCGTCGATGAGCCGCTTCATCCGGTGCGCCTGCCCGAGCATTGTCACAAGAAAGTTTTCACGGGCCTTTGCATCGTTGCGGGCAGCGCCCATCAGCGTTTCGATGAGGCCGATGATGGATGCGAGCGGCGTCCGCATTTCGTGGCTCGCATTCGCCACGAAGTCCGAGCGCATACGCTCAATGCGCTGTTCCTGAGTGAGGTCACGAAGGGTGATGAGCAGACTGCCTGTCTTGCCGAGCGGCGCTACATGCACACCAAACACAGTTGGCGACTTGCCATAGGCCTCAACCTCCACATGGAGCGGCATTCCTGACACCTGAACGTCATGAATGGCGTTAGCCACCGCCGCATTTCTGAAAATCGAGATGAATGGCAGGCCGACCGCCTGTACCTGGAAAGCCTCCCTAGCCGCCGTATTCGCCGCAACAACAATGCCTGACTTGTCGATGAGGGCTGCCGCGTCGGGGAGGGAGTCGACTATTTCCGGATAGGTTGCGGTCACGATTTGGGTCCAGTTCTCAGTGCGAATGCGCCATCATCGCGCGGTAATATGACAAGTGTCAAAAGCGATCATGCGCCGATGCGGCAGCCGCGCCGTTGGCGCATTTGCCTTGCCTGCCATGAGTCACTATGAACAATCGCTGCAATTCCTTTTCCGGCAGCGGTTCTTGGGCGATTTCGAGCTAGTCATTTTCGATTGCGACGGCGTGCTGGTTGATAGCGAGCGGCTAAGCGCTTCCGTTCTCACAGGCATGATGGCTGAGCTGGGGTTCGTTGTTACTCCAGAAGTGTTTCGCGAGGATTTTCTGGGCCGGAGTTTTGTCGCCGCAGCCCAGCGGGCAGAGCAGCGTAGCGGCCGCAAGCTGCCAGACGGGTTTCAGCTGCAATACAGGCAAAGGCTGCTTGAGCGCATGCGGCAGGAGTTGAAGCCCATGCCGGGGGTTGAACAGGTCCTTGGCGGCATGACTGCCCGCTTTTGCCTTGCAACCAGCAGCAGCCCGGAACGCCTTGCCGTGTCGCTCGGCGTCACCGGTCTTGCCCGGTACTTCGAAGGCAAATGCTTTACTGCTTCCGAGGTGACGAACGGAAAGCCTGCGCCTGATTTGTTTTTTCACGCTGCAGCTAGTCTTGGTGTTGCCGCTTCGCGCTGCCTGGTTATCGAGGACAGCGAAATGGGCGTACTGGCGGCGCAGGCGGCAGGAATGGCCGTGTGGCATTTTGCTGGTGGTTCGCACATGCTTGACGGCTACCGGATGCCGGAAAGCATCACGCCGGAAGCCACCATGCAAGATATGCAAATGCTCGCCCGCTCACTCGCGGCTCTTGGCCTTTGTACGGTTTGAGTTATGGTCCGCCGGAAATGAAACTGCGGGAACCCTGAAGATGGCGCGCAAACCTGAAGCGGATACCGACCGGCTTGACGATGCCGCGCGCGCCGGTTGGCTCTACTACATCGCCGGCAACACGCAGGACGAGATTGCGCGCAAACTCGGCGTTTCACGCCAGACGGCGCAGCGGCTTGTCTCGCTCGCCGTCACCGAGAAGCTGATCAAGGTGAGGCTTGACCATCCGCTCGCCAATTGCATGGAGCTTTCGCAGCGATTGAAAGATGCCTTTCATCTGCATACAGCAGAGGTGGTGCCGACTGATCCTGATTCCGCCTCGGATACGCTCGGAATTGCGGAGGCTGCCGCAGCGGATCTCGAACGGCATCTTGAATCACAGCATCCGGTGATCGCAGCGTTTGGAACAGGCCGCACCTTGCGCGCCATGGCGGAGCAAGTTAGCCCCATGGATTGCCCGCAGCACAAGATTGTTTCGCTGGTGGGCAATATCGCTCCCGATGGCTCGGCTTCAATGTTCGACATCGCCAGCCGCATCGGCGATCGCGTGCGGGCTCCCTATTACCCAATGCCGCTGCCGGTGATAGCGACGACTGTGAATGAGAAGAAAAGCATGGCGGCGCAGAAATCCGCGCGTACGATCATCGATCTCGCGGAACAAGCTGATGTGTCCTATGTGGGCATTGGCACCATCGACGAAGATGCAGCACTGCTGCGCGATGGCTTTGTGAAGATGGATGAGGTCCGCTCACTGGTTCGGGCGGGTGCTGTGGGAGAAATTACTGGTTGGGCATTCGATGCCCATGGTAAACTGATCGACGGCCTGACCAATGACCGGGTTCTCTCTGTCCCCATGCAGGCGCCAGTCAAACGGAACGTAATTGGCGTTTCGATGGCCATGCAAAGGTTGAGGGCCATTCGCGGTGCGCTTGCGGGAAACCTCATCAACGGGATCATCACCAACGAGAAAATGGCGAGCGCGTTGTTGGGAAAAACATGACGACCGCGATGCAGCATTTATTTTGCGTTGCACCATCGATTTAAGGTCTTGACGAAGTCCTAACATCGAGTGAGTATCTGCCCCGGGTATGGGCAAAAGCCCATATTTCCATTGGGAGGAATTTGAATGAAAGCCACATTTACTGGCGTTTTTGGCGCCATGATGTTCTCTGCACTTGCCTCAACGGCACTTGCTGAAACCACATTGACAATCGCCACCGTGAACAACGGTGACATGATCACCATGCAGAAGATGACGGATGACTTTACGGCTGCCAATCCAGACATCAAGTTGAACTGGGTGACGCTGGAAGAAAACGACCTTCGCCAGAAGGTGACGACAGACATTTCCACCAAGGGCGGTCAATACGACATTCTCACAATCGGCATGTATGAAACGCCGATCTGGGGTGCCAAGGGCTGGCTCGTCCCGCTTGCGGGCGTTGATGATCCGGCAGACATTCTGCCTGCGGTAACCGCCGGTCTCTCCTCCGGCGGCAAGCTCTATGCTGCTCCATTCTACGGTGAATCATCCTTCGTAATGTATCGCAAGGACCTGATGGAGAAGGCAGGCCTGACGATGCCAGACGCACCAACCTGGGACTTCATCCTCGATGCTGCCAGGAAGATGACCGACCGCGCCAATGGCGTGAACGGTATCTGCTTGCGTGGCAAGGCAGGCTGGGGCGAAAATATGGCGTTCCTGACAACGATGGCCAATTCTTTCGGTGCCCGTTGGTTTGATGAAAACTGGAAGCCACAGTTTGATTCGC
The DNA here is from genome assembly GCA_963814455.1 of uncultured Alphaproteobacteria bacterium. Lineage (GTDB taxonomy): Bacteria > Pseudomonadota > Alphaproteobacteria > Rhizobiales > Aestuariivirgaceae > Aestuariivirga. The sequence continues at coordinate 69,491 of CAWFCR010000009.1, forward strand.
CGGAATGGAAAGACACGCTCAACACCTATCTCGCCATCATGAAGGAAGCAGGCCCTGAAGGTGCTTCGGGCAACGGCTTCTCGGAAAACCTGGCTCTGTTCCAGTCCGGCAAGTGTGGCATGTGGGCAGACGCAACATCTGCTGGTTCTCATGTCCTTAACAAGGAAGCCAGCAAAGTGGCTGACCAAACCGGCTTCACCATGGCGCCTGACAAGGGCTTTGGCAAACGCGCAAACTGGTTGTGGGCTTGGGCTCTCGCCATTCCTGCCGGTTCGCAAAAGGTAGATGCTGCCCAGAAATTCGTGGGTTGGGCAACCTCCAAGCACTACACTGAATATGTGGCTTCGAAGTTGGGCTGGGCCAACGTGCCTCCAGGTACACGGACTTCGCTCTATGCGAACCCGGAATACCAGAAAGTGCCGTTTGCCGCGATGACACTCGCTTCCATGAATGCAGCTGACCCAACCAAGCCAACTGCAAAGCCGGTTCCTTATACAGGCGTTCAGTTTGTGGCCATTCCTGAGTTTGCAGGTATTGGCACCAAGGTTGGTGAACTGTTCTCGGCAGCTCTTGCCGGCCAGATGACTGCTGATGATGCGCTCGCCCAGGCACAGACCTACACCACCGATGAAATGACCAAAGCTGGTTACATCAAGTAAGATCGTAACTGCGCCCTTCCCCTTTCATGGGGGAAGGGCGTATTCTTTCTGTGCATCTTTGTCCCTCGTGGGGGCCAGGATGCGGCTTTGTGTTTGATCAATCCACCGAAGCTGCATCCCCGACTTCATGCAAGTTTTGAAAGCGGATAGAGGCTTACCGATGGCCACACGGCAATCCCAATCTGTCGCAAAATGGGCGCTCGCTCCTTCGGTCGGAGCTTTGTCGGCTTTTGCCTTTATCCCGCTGGCGCTGGTTTTTTACTATGCCTTCCTGCGCTACAATCTGCAGGATCCTGAGGGTGTCCGCTGGTTCTCGTACAATAATTTCTACTACTTCATGAAGGATCCGTTCTTCGTAAAGAACCTCCTCAACACGCTGCTGCTGGTTGGCGGCGTGATTGTGACAACGGTGGTTGGTGGCGTTGGCCTTGCCATATTGCTGGATCAACCCTTCTGGGGGCGCGGTATTGTCCGTGTACTGATGATATCGCCTTTCTTCATCATGCCGACAGTGTCGTCCATGGTGTGGAAAAACCTGATCATGCATCCGGTGTTCGGGCTGTTCGCCGAGATACAGCGCTGGTTTGGCGTGACGCAGCCGTTTGACTGGTTTGGTTCAATCCCGCTTTTCTCTGTTGGCATCATCGTGGCATGGCAATGGTTGCCATACTCTGCCCTCATTCTGTTGACGTCTTTGCAGTCCCTCGATTCAGAGCAAAAGGATGCGGCCTCGATGGATGGTGCAAAATCCTGGGCGTATTTCCGTCATATCGTGCTGCCCCACCTGTCGCGTCCGATCACGGTTGTCATTCTGATCCAGACCATTTTCCTGATGAACACTTTCGCCGAAATCAAGGTGACCAGCATGGCGGATTTGCGGGCAACCTTACCTATCTCGTGTTCTCGCAATTGAATAACGCAAACGATGTAGGCGCTGCTGCAGCAGGCGGCCTTATCGCGGTGGTGCTTGCCAATATCGTGTCGATCTTCCTCGTGCGCCTTGTCGGCAAGAATTTGGAAAACTAGATCATGGCCATGAAAACCTCTCCAACCCGTACGCGTCTATCGGACTCCTCGCGTGGACCATTGGCATCCTCATGTTCTTCCCGATATCTGTGGACTGCCATTGCAGCCTTCAAGTCCGAGTCTGATGCCTATTCCCTGCCGCAAACGCTGTTTGTCTCGCCGTGGACCATGGAGAACTTTGCCGAGGTGCAACGCCGTTCGGACTATCTCGGCGTACCTTATCAACACGATCATCATCGCCGGACTGTCCACGCTGCTTGGCCTCATCTTCGCTGTTCCGGCTGCCTGGTCGATGGCGTTTGCACCGCGAGCTGAGCATGCGCAGCAAACTGAACGGCATCACATGGGCTTGGCATTGTGCTGGGCACGGGCGCAGTTGCGTGCCTCATTCTTTATGCGCAAGGCTGGGTGGTCACCAACGCCTGGCTTGGCTTTTTCCTCTTGTTCATGGTCATCATTCCGCCGACCATCTGGGTGTGGACGACGACGCACACAAGACTCGCTGCTCTGGATTCTCTCGACGAAGATGATGCCGCCTGCGGGTGCTCTGGTGCCGATCTTCCTGATTTTCAATCGCAATGGCCTCATCTTCAAAGACTGGGGCAATGGCATGGACCTGCGTGACTACACCATCTTCGACAGCCATTGGGGCATGGTGCCGCTGATGATGCTGTTCAATCTGCCGATCATGATCTGGATGCTCTACACGTACTTCAAGGAAATTCCGGTTGAGATCCTTGAAGCATCCCGTATGGATGGTGCTGGCTTGTGGAGTGAACTGGTTCGCATCCTCACTCCAATGGCTATTCCGGGCATTGTCTCAACTTGTCTCTTGAGCCTCATTCTGTCATGGAACGAAGCCTTCTGGACATTGAACCTCACGACCAAAAGTGCTGCACCCGCTCAGCTTCCTGATCTCTGAATACACCAATCCACAAGGTCAGTTCTGGGCCAAGCTTTCTGCCGCCTCGATCATGGCTATCACCCCCATCCTCATCATTGGCTGGTTCTCGCAACGCCAGCTGGTGCGCGGACTTACATTCGGAGCAGTCAAATAATGGGCCAGATTACTCTCAGGAAGGTACGCAAGGCGTTTGGCAGCACCGAGGTCATACCTGGCGCTGACCTCGAAATTCGTGAGGGCGAATTCATCGTCTTTGTCGGCCCTTCAGGCTGTGGCAAGTCAACCTTGCTGCGCATTATTGCAGGGCTGGAAGATACTACATCCGGTGAAATCGTGATCGATGGCAAAGACGTTTCGAACGTCGGACCTTCGGAGCGTGGCTTGGCCATGGTGTTCCAATCCTATGCGCTCTATCCTCACATGAGTGTGCGCAACAACATCGCCTTTCCGCTCAAGATGGCGAAGATGCCGCAAGCCGAGATTGATACAAAAATTGCCCACGCCGCACAGACTTTGAACCTTACGGACTATCTCGACCGCAAACCTGGTCAACTGTCGGGTGGACAGCGCCAGCGTGTTGCCATTGGCCGTGCCATTGTGCGTGAACCACAGGCCTTCCTGTTTGACGAACCACTGTCAAACCTTGATGCGGCGCTGCGCGTGAACATGCGTGTGTTCATCATGCAGCTGCACAAGAACCTCAAGACTACCATGATCTATGTGACGCATGATCAGGTTGAGGCTATGACCATGGCGGATCGTATTGTGGTGTTGAACAAGGGTCATATTGAACAGGTTGGCTCGCCGCTGGATCTCTACAACAAGCCTGACACCTTGTTTGTGGCAGGCTTCATTGGTTCACCGAAAATGAACTTTATTACCGGAGACATTGCGGCAAAGCATAATGTGCAGACCATTGGCGTTCGTCCCGAACATATTGATGTCGTCGTTGGCAAGGGTGATTGGCAAGGTACGATACTACTTGCAGAGCATTTGGGATCAGACTCATTTTTGCATATTGATGCAGGTGCTGCCGGTAGACTTGTGGTTCGCGCGCCGGGGGAGTTCAGCGGCAAACCTGGAGACAAGATATCCCTGAAACCGGACTGCATCTCGCGTTCACAAATTCAACGACGCAGGCAGGGCTATTCGATGAGACTGAAGGATAAGGTCGCCATCATCGTTGGTGGTGCGCGTGGCATTGGTGCTGCTGTGGCAGAAGGTTATGCGCGTGAAGGTGCACGCGTTTGCGTGGCCGACATCGAGTTTGACGTGGCGAAAGAAACTGCAAAGCGCATTGGCGGCGACTCGTTTGCATTTCAGCTTGATGTCACCAGGATGGACTCCATCGAGGCGTGTGTGAATCATGTCGAGAAAGAAGCAGGTGGTGTTGATATCCTCGTCAACAGTGCGGCGATTTTCGACATGGGTCCGTTTGAGGAAACGACCGAGAAGAGCTATGACAAGCAATTCGCGGTCAATGTCAAAGGCACGCTGTTCATGATGACGGCGGTTGCGCGCTCCATGATCAAGCGGGGCAAAGGCGGCAAGATCATCAATTTTGCATCACAGGCCGGGCGGCGTGGTGAAGCTCTAGTTGCGGTATATTGCGCGTCAAAGGCCGCCGTGATTTCCATGACGCAATCGGCGGGGCAGGCGCTGATCAAGCACAAGATCAACGTCAATGGCATTGCGCCTGGCGTCGTCGATACGCCGATGTGGGACGTCGTTGATGCCTTGTTTGCCAAATATGAGAATCGGCCTCTTGGAGAAAAGAAACGTCTCGTCGGCGAAGGCGTTCCCTATGGCCGCATGGGCAAGCCCGAAGACCACGTTGGCTGCGCCATTTTCCTGGCGACGGACGAGAGCGATTACATTGTCGCGCAGACCTTCAATGTGGATGGCGGACAATGGATGAGCTGACATAGACATGCCAAAACTTTCCCTGACGACAGTGCGTGGACTTGACGCCCGGATCTCCATTCCCAAGTATGAGCAAAGCTCACTTTCACCGGGCGTCTTGCACATCGGTGTCGGTAATTTCCATCGCGCACACCTCGCCGTCTATTTGGACGAGCTGTTCAACAAGGGGCTTGATCATGACTGGGGCATCATCGGCGCCGGTGTCATGCCGAGCGACGAGAAAACGCGGCAAGTGCTGGCGGCGCAGGATTATCTGACGACAGTCGTCGAGCAGGACAATGATGTGAGTACGGCGCGGATCACTTCGCCGATGATCGGCTTTATATCGCCCGATGATCGCCAGGGTCTCATCAACCAAATGGCCGATCCGCGCATCCGCATCGTATCGCTGACCATCACTGAGGGCGGTTACATGATTGATCCGGCGACGGGGCATTTCGATCCCGCGCATCCCGCAATCGCCAGAGATGCAGCGCAGCCGGATGACCCCCGATCTGCGTTCGGGCTCATACTTGCGGGCCTCGTGCGGCGGCGTGCGGCAGGCATTGCGCCATTCACTGTGATGAGCTGCGACAATGTTCCCCATAACGGCGTGGTGACGCGCAATGCCGTGGCGGGCCTGGCACGGCTCGTTGACCCTTCGCTGGCGGATTGGGTCATCGCCAATGTGGCGTTTCCCAATGCCATGGTGGACCGCATCACGCCTGCAACGTCTGACCGCGAGCGCGCCTTGACGCGCGAGATGTTCGGTATTGAAGACCAGTGGCCGGTTTTCTGCGAGGCCTTCAAGCAGTGGGTAGTTGAAGATAACTTCCCAACGGGCCGGCCGCGCTGGGAGCAGGTCGGGGCCGAGTTCGTTGATGATGTCACGCCTTATGAGTACATGAAGATCCGCATTCTCAATGGGGGACATGCGGTCATTGCGTATTCCGGCGGTTTGCTTGATGTGCATTATGTGCACGAGGCGATGCAGCATCCCCTGATCCATGCTTTCTTCGAAAAGGTCGAGCTTGAGGAAATAGTGCCGACAGTTCCGCCTGTGCCGAACACTAATATTCGTGACTACTACAAGCTGATTGAGCGGCGCTTTTCCAATCCGAAGATTGGCGATACCATTCGCCGCCTGTGCCTTGATGGATCAAACCGGCAACCGAAGTTCATTGTTCCCCCAATTGCTGACAGATTGAAGGCCGGAAACAGCATTGAAGGCCTTGCACTCGAATCCGCCCTGTGGTGCCGCTACTGCTACGGCGTGAGCGACAGCGGCAAGGTCATCGAACCGAACGACCCGAGCTGGGACCGGCTGCAAGCGCTTTCCCACAAGGCGAAGGATGACCCAGCCGCGTGGCTTGGAATGCGAGACATCTATGGCGACACCGCCGATTCACCTGTTTTCGCAGCCGCCTTTGCCAGCGCACTCAAGAGCCTCTGGACTGACGGGACAGCCGACGTCTTGAAGAGTTACACCGGCAAGTAGCCGGACTCACTCAAACTGGGCCGAGGACCGGCCTCTTGGCGCCTTGCTCCAGCGCTGTGCCGGCATCGAGGACATGCCGCAGCCAAGGCACGTCGGGCGCATCCCAGTTGGGGTTTTCGCCACACACCAGATCGAAAAAGGCGACTGCCATGGAGGGGCTCTCCAGCGCATTTTCGCGGAAACTATCCCAGAACGATGGATCATCCGTCCGTGGCGCGGAAGCCAGCTCCTCGCGCCCCATTTCGCGCAGAACAGCGGCGGCAACCGACAGGCAGTAGCTCGTATAGGCATAGCCCTCAGGCCAACGCTTGAGCCGGTGATCAGTGCCGGCAGGAAAATCGTGGAGGTCCTCAACCGGCACTGTTTTGAGGGGCTTTGCTGCAATCAGCTCTTTCAGCATCAGGCCTGCCGCAAAAATCACGAAGTCGCGCCGGTCACGCGCCGCCATGGCGTGAGCCTCGTCGAAGGCCTGGCGCCAGCGGGAAAAGGCTTGGGCCAAGCGTTCATGGTCAACCTCGGCCTTGAGGCCTGAGTCCTTGAACAGCAAGTCCATGTTGCGCTCAAACGACCACAGGATGGTGCGGAATTTCCGCGCCTCGTGACTAAGGTCCTCGACCTTGAGGATTTCAGGTTTGAGCGGCGTTAGCATGCAATCGGGCTTTGAAGTTCCATCTGGGGCCATTCTCTACACAAAATGTGACCGTTCGACGAGTAGCAATGCTGAACAACCGGTTAACCGTCTGAAACTTGACGTGGCCAGAGATAGAGGTTTCAATACGGGCATGAGCACGCAAAGCCGCACAATCGACCAGTTCGCCGCACACGCCGTCTGCATCGCCGCATCGGTGAGAGATATGTTGCGAACCGCCCAGTTCTATTCCCGCGACATGTCCAACGTCGACGGCGGACTACGGGCCGACAATTCGCGGCCTACCTTGCCGTCACGGTTTGTGGCCATTCTGGCGCGCTGGTTCGACGCCGGCATGACCTGGGCAGCCAATGCCAGCATTGCCTTGTTCCTGCCGTCCTGGCGCAAGCTGCCATCACCATTTGAGCTCGGCATGGTCGGCGCTGTGGCGGATGCCATCCGCGACAACCGCCTTCTGCATAACCCCATATTCAACGCCTATTTCTTCCGTGCCGCAAAACACATCACCGAGCATTATGCGGAACGGCCCAATCTGGTGCTCGAGCACCGGGTTGATGCGGCCCGGCGGACACTGGCAGGCGAACCCGGAGGAACCTCCTCGGTTGATGCCAGCTTCATGGCGCGCTTGCTGCTCGCACTGGTTGAGGCGAAGCCTGTTGCCCGGATGGGGCCTTTGCGCCAGCGCAATAACCTGTTGGGCGATGCTGATCCCAACATCTCCGTATTTGCCATTGCAATCATCGCCCTGCTGTTCGCGGAAAGCGGCAAGCCCGTCACCATCAGTGATACAAACGAATTCTTCCGCATAGTCGGTGCGCTGATCCAGCCCCGTCTGCCCCATCTCGCAGCCGCTATCGCCGCACGGGATACGGCAGCACTTTCAACGGAAATTTCCCGCATTCAGTCGCTCTACTGACTCTTCCGGCCGAAGTCCGGCGGGCAGCCATTGACAGGCCCGTTGCACTCCCATAGCTTCCTGTGAACACTTGTAATCTCGAAAATACAAAAGTTCAAAGACGAGATGCGAGGCCAGCTGAAGCCCGTTGGGAGGCGGATTTCGGGATGAATGAGGCGCAGAGCCGTACCGGCCCCTTGGGCAGATTCCTCAGTTCGGAATCGCCGTTTCCTTGGCTGTTGCCAGCTTCCGCTCTCATGATCGTGTTCGGCATCCTGCCGCTTGGCTGGGCCATTGTGCAATCTCTTTACCGGCGCAACGCGGCTACCCGGCGGCTGACTTTTGACCCTGACTATAATTGGACCAAGGCGCTGTTTGACGAGCGCATCTGGAACGCACTTGGCAATACGCTGCTCTATGCGAGCGTAGCCCTGTTGCTCCAGCTAGTGCTTGGCATGCTGATCGCCTTGCTGCTTGATTCCGACCGCAAGGGTTATAGCGTGTTGCGCGCCATCATGACATTGCCGCTGGTCATTCCTCCGGCCGTGACGGCGATGATGTTCCTGTTGATGCTCAACGGCTCATTCGGCGTCATCGCCAAGGGCATCATCGGCACTGGCTTATTGCCGAAGAATTTCTCCATACTCGGCAATGCCAGCACGGCGCTGCCTGGCGTGCTGCTGGCGGAAGTCTGGCAATGGACCCCGTTCATGGTGCTCATCATGCTGGCAGGCCTGAGATCACTGCCTAAGGAGCCGTTTGAAGCTGCGGCGATCGATGGCGCAACGCCGGTTCAGGTTTTCTTCAAACTAACCCTCCCGATGATGAGCAAGGTCATCGCTATCGCCGTGCTGATCCGCGGCATCGACCTGCTGCGCGCCTTTGACTACGTCAAGGTGATGACAGACTCTGGTCCTGGCACCGCCACAGAGACGCTTTCAAGCTATGCCGGACGCATCTACTTCGGCGGCAATCCAGACGGGCCCTATGCCGCGACGATCGCGCTCATCACGCTGATCATCGTGATGGTGACGTCTTCGGTGTTCATGAAGCTGGCGAGGGTGAAGCTGTAATGGAACTCTCACGGCCATGGCAGATTGTGAGAGACTTTGCAGCCGTCTTTGTAACGGCGCTATTCGCATTTCCGATCTTCTGGTGGGCGCTGACATCAATCAAGCCTTATTCAGCCGTCTTCGACAAGGACCGGGTCAACTGGTTTGATTTCAAGCCGACGCTCATCAACTATGCGGTGACTCTGTTCGGGCAGTCGCGGTCCCAGATTGCGATTGATGAAGGGCTCGGCATGGGCGTTGCGGGAGCGGAAGCGTATGACTCGCGGCAAAGCATCATGGAATCCATTGTCATATCTGTTGGCGCTACAACCATCACCATGGCGGTGACAGTCATAGCAGCTTATGCGTTGTCACGCATGCGCTTCAAGGGGCGGGAGAGCTATCTCAACTGGGTGCTGGGCCAGCGCTTCATGCCGCCAATCGCCATTCTCGTTCCGCTAGTAGTCATGTTCAAGATGGCGGGCATGCGTGATACCGACAACTATTACATGGGGCTGCTTGGCCTGATGCTGCTCTACTCGGTGATCAACCTGCCAATTGCGCTGCTATTGATGAAGTCTTTTTTCGACGATGTGCCGAAAGATGTGGACGAGGCGGCCATGATCGATGGCGCCACGCGCTGGCAAAGCTTCACCAAAGTCGTGCTGCCGATGGTGCGAGGCGGCGTTGCAGCCTCTGCCGTGCTGGTCTTCATCTTCTCATGGACGGAATTCCTGCTTTCGCTGTTCCTGACCACCGGCATCCGCACGGTGCCGGTCAAGATACAAACATTCGTGACTTCCACAGGCAATGAATGGGGCTTTATCGCTGCGCTGGGAACAGCTGCCGCAATTCCGAGCTTCATCTTCATCCTGCTTGTGCAACGCCATCTGGTGCGCGGTCTCACTCTCGGTTCCTTAAAGGAGTGAGGCCACGCGCGAGCAACTCTGACGACAACCCCATGGGAGGAAAACATGAATTTCAGAGACTATGACAAGAAGACATTCATCATCGACGCAGCCAGGGACTTCGGAAGCCGGAGCATCTCGAAGCGGGATTTCCTGCGCAAGATGGGAACAGCTGGAGTTGGATTCTCTGCATTCAATCTAGCGCTCCTCGGTGGCACGCGGCCATTCCGCGGCAATGGTCTCATCGGTGATGCAGCCCACGCCCAGGACGCCGACATGACCAAGTGGTTGAAGGATGTGTCAGGCCCATTCAAAGGCGCCAAGATACGCTACACGTCTGAGGCCACTCCGCCGACAGTCGTGCTCGACAAGCTGAAGGGCGAATTCACTGAGGCTACAGGCATCGAAGTCGAAATCGAAATCGTGCCGCTTGAGCAAGTGCTCGCCAAGGCGACGCAGGACGTACAGGGTCAGCTCGGTTCCTACGACATCTATTATCTTGACCAGTCCTGGGTTGCGACATTTGCCCAGGATACGATCGATCCCATTCAGTACTACAAGGACAAGCCGGACCTCGCCTTGCCCGGCATGGATTGGGACGATTTTTCCAAGCCGCTGGTCGAAGGCCTTGCCCTCTATGAAGGCAAGTGGGCTGGCATTCCGTTTGACATTCCAATCATGACGACGATGTACCGCAAGGACATCCTCGAGAAACACAAGATTGCTCCTCCCAAGACAGTGGAAGAATTTACCGCTGCTGTGAAGATGATCACTGAAGCCGAAAAGGCCAATGGCATGTTCGGTACCGGCCTGCAGGCAAAGTCGGGCCACTATTCGCTGAATTGCGATTGGACCCAGATGATCTGGAATGAAGGCGGCTCCATCTTCACCAAGGACAAGAAGTTCTCGGGCAATGATGAAGCCGGCGTTCGCGGTCTGCAGCTGTATCAAGAGTGGCTCAAAAACTCTCCACCCGAGTCGACCAATTCCACCTGGGACGGGCAGTTCCAGATGATGGCGTCGGGCCAGGTGGCGCTTATCAATTCCTGGGATGAATTTTTCCCCGGACTTGACGGTGCGGATTCCAAGGTCCAGGGCCTTTGGGAAGCTGTTCGCCCGATCCGAGGCAAACCAATCCGCGCAGTTGCCGATGCAGGCTTCGGCGAAATCCCGAACTACGCTCACCAGGGAGGCTCCATCCTCGGCCTGTCGAAGTATTCCAAGAACATCGATGCTGCGTGGCTGTTCATGCAGTGGGCCTGTTCGAAGGATATCATGACACGGTGCACGCTGGGTGGCGGCTTTGCGCCGATGCGCATCTCCTCCTTCAACGATGAACGCGTGAAGGCCAAGGCTGTTGTCGGTCCTGGCACGACACGGCATTTGCCCGTGGTTCTGGAGACTATCAACAATGACATGGCCTCCGAACCCGACATGCCGCTGTGGGCTGGTTTCTCCAACAACGAAATCCCGGTCAACCTCGGCAAACTGCTGACGGGCCAGGACTTCGGCGGCGATGCCAAGAAGTGCATGGATACGGTGGCTGACGCCATCAACAAGGCTGTTGCCGACGCAGGCTTGTAGACACTGGTGCGGGAGGTGGCGACAACGCCGCCTCCCATTTTTTGAAGTGCCATGAAAACTGATCTCGTCATCGGGCTCGATTGTTCGACCACCGCCACCAAAGCCATTGCCTTCGACAAGCGCGGGCACGTGGTTGCGGAGGGGCGCGCCGCCATACCCTTGTCCAACCCGAAGCCTGGCTGGTACGAACAGGATGTTGCCGATTGGACAGGCTCTGCGGCTGTCGCCTTGCGGCAGGTAACACGCAAGGCAGACGCGGCGCGCATTGCTGCCGTCAGCATCTCCAACCAGAGAGAGTCCTTTGCGCAGTTTGACGCCAAGGGCAGAGCACTCCGCCCCGGAACCCTGTGGCTTGATGAACGCGCGCATGCCGAGACGCGCGAACTGGCGGACGAACTTGGCGCCGAAACCATCCACAGGATTTCTGGCAAGCCCAGCGATGTGACGCCGTGTTTCCCGCGCTGCCGCTGGCTTTCCCGCCACATGCCGAAGGTGTGGAGCAAAACTGCCAAGACGGCAGAAGTGCATGGCGTGCTCACGCATTTCCTGACCGGAGAATGGAAGACGTCTACCGCATCGGCAGATCCCATGGGGCTGCTTGATGCTGCCTCGGACACTTGGTCCAGCGTCCTGCTCAAAGCGGCTGACCTGCGGCTCGACCAACTGCCAGAACTCATCGTGCCGGGCAGCATCATGGGTGAAGTCAGCGCAGCCGCTGCCAAGGCGACGGGGCTCAGAGCCGGAACACTGATGATTGCAGGCGGTGGTGACGGGCAGTGCGCTGGCGCTGGCGCCAACACATTTCTCAAGGGCAGGGCCTATCTTAATCTTGGCACTGCAGCCGTTTCAGGCAGTTTTGGCGAGGCTTACGCGGTGGACCGTTCTTTCCGCACCATGCGGGCGGTGGCTGCCAGGGGCTACTCCTACGAGACGGCCATTCGCACCGGCACATTCCTCGTCAACTGGCTGGTCGAGCGGCTGTTCAACGTCAATGCCGCCAAGAACCCGCGCATATTTGCGGATCTCGAGAATGAAGCAGGCGCATCGCCCATCGGGGCAAATGGGCTCGTGCTGGTTCCTTACTGGTCTGGCTGCATGACGCCTTACTGGGATACCTCTGCCCGCGGCATGATTGCGGGACTTTCCGGCAATCATGGCCGAGGCGATGTCTATCGGTCGCTACTTGAAGGCGTGGCGCTGGAACAGGTGATGATGACTAACCAGGTGGCGCAAGCGACAACTGCGATTGATCACTTCGCAATCGTTGGCGGCGGTGCACGGTCAGACCTGTGGTGTCAGATTGTTGCCGATGCATCGGGGCGCGATGTGAAGCGGCTTGAAACCGTTGAAGCTTCCGCACTTGGCGCTGCAATGGCGGCAGCGGCGGGAGCAGGGTGGTTTGATGGCATCCCGGCAGCTTCAGCCGCAATGTCCGGCAAGGTGTCGAGGGTCTTCCGGCCGCAGACAAAGGCACATGCGCGATACATGGAACTGCTGTCGATCTATGCCGACTTGTGGCCGCAGGTTTCCGAGTGGAACCACAGGCTGCAGACGTTTGCGGGAAACGCGACATGACAGACTGGAACGAACTCATCCGCGATGTCATTGCCGGCGACTGGAAAGATCCGGAAACAGGCAAGGCCGCCAAGGTTCCGTTTGAAACCATCCTGATTGAGGATTCGCTTGATGGAGGGGCCGCCGACATTACCGCTTCGTTGAAACTCGGCAAGCGGCTTGCCGTGGTGAGCGATACGAACACCGTTGAAGCCATGGGGCGGCGCGTCGCCAAGGAAATGCGCGGGCTTGCCAGCATCGAAGAAATCGTTTTCCCGGGCGACACTGTTTGCGATGAACCAACGATTGCGCTGATGCAGGAGAAGACGCGCCACGCCGATGGCATTGTCGTGGTTGGCTCCGGCTCGCTCTGCGATACGGTCAAATACGCCACGTTCAAGGATGGGCGGCGCTATGCTGCCTTTGCAACAGCAGCTTCGATGAATGGCTATGCTGCAGGAACAGCTTCGGTGACGCTGGCCAATGGCTACAAAACCTCGCTTCCTGCCCATGCGCCGAGAGGCGTATTCATAGATCTCAAGGTCAATGCCGCGGCGCCAGCCTGGTTGCCGGCAGCGGGTCTTGGCGACAGCTTGTGCAGGCCGACAGCCAAAGTGGACTGGCTGGCGGCGCACCGGTTGCTTGACACATCATATTCCGAAACGCCGTTTGACCTGCTCCTCGAAGATGAGAAGAAGATGATCGAGTCTGCCGCAGGCCTCTCCAGCCACAGCGTGGAGGCGAACGGCCATCTCTACCGCGTTCTCATCCTCACTGGCTTCGGCAACGTCATCACAGGCACGTCGCACAGCGGATCGATGGGCGAGCATCAGGTTTCGCACTGGATTGACATGTTCGCGGGTTCAGCGCATCCCGGTACAAAGCATGGGCAGCAGGTAGGTGTTGCCTCGCTTGCCATGGCTCGGCTGCATGAAGAAATCTTGTCGCTTGACAAGGCGCCGCAGATCAAGCCGACGCAGCAATCAGAAGAGGAATTTCGCGCCCGCTATGGCGAGGACATGGGCCGCATGTGCTTTGCCGAGGCGCGCAAGAAAGCTTTCGACGAGCAGGGGGCGGCAAAGTTCAATGCGAGGCTGGATCGGCTGTGGCCTGAACTCCGAGAGGAGCTCAAGGCCGCCATGTTGCCGCCAACCCGCATGAAGGAGGTTCTCTCCGCAGCTGGAGGCGCAACGACGGCAACCGAACTTGGACTTTCACGAGATGTGTGGCGCAAAGCCATGAAGCATGCCCGCGACATCCGCAACCGCTGGTCATTTCTTGATCTTGCAGATGACAGCGGCCTGCTAGACGATTTCCTTTCCCGCGACCCGCAATGAGATAGGTTACCCATGTCATCGGTTGAACTGAAGAAAATCATCAAGAAGTATGGCGACGTGCAGGTCGTCCACGGCGTTGATCTGACGATTGAGGATGGCAGCTTCGTTGTCCTGCTCGGACCATCCGGCTGCGGCAAGTCCACTTTGCTGCGCATGATCGCTGGACTTGAAAGCGTTACATCAGGCGAGGTGCAGATCGGCGGCAAGCGGGTCAACGAGACGCACCCCAAGGACCGCAACATCGCCATGGTGTTCCAGAACTATGCGCTCTACGCGCATATGAAGGTGCGCGACAACATGAGCTTCTCCCTCGTGCTCGCCAAGCGGCCGCAGCCGGAGATTGACGAGAAGGTGAATTGGGCGGCGAGAATACTCAATCTTGATCCCTACCTCGACCGCTATCCGCGCGAGCTTTCGGGCGGCCAGCGGCAACGCGTGGCGATGGGCCGCGCCATCGTCCGTAATCCGGCTGTATTCCTGTTCGACGAACCGCTGTCAAACCTTGACGCCAAGTTGCGCGTGCAGATGCGCACCGAAATCAAGGATCTGCATGAGAGGTTGAAAACAACGACCGTTTATGTGACGCATGACCAAATTGAAGCGATGACGATGGCTGACGTGATCGTCATCCTGCGTGATGGCATCATCGAGCAGCAGGGCAGTCCACTGGAAGTCTATGATCATCCGGTCAACCTGTTCGTGGCAGGCTTCATTGGCTCGCCAGCAATGAACTTGCTGCACGGGACAGTTTCAGGAAACAGCGTAGTCATGGCCAATGGCACCAAGTTGCCGCTGCCACGAGGCCACCGGGGGAAGGCCGGACAGAAGGTTGTCTATGGCATCCGGCCGGAGCATTTGTCGCTCGGCAAAGGATTCAGCGGCAAGGTTTCCGTCACCGAACCCACCGGACCGGAAATCCACATCTATGCAGACCTCGGTGACCACGAGATATGCGCTGTAGTTCGGGAGCGCGTCGAGCTCAAGCGTGGAGAAGTGATCAACTTCGCACCTGATCCTGATCGCATTCACCTTTTTGATGAGGCCAGCGGCAAGGTCCTATGAACAAGCGGGTCGTCATTGTCGGAGCGGGTGTCATGGGCAGCGCCATGGCGCTGCCTCTGCATGACCGCGGATGGCAGGTTGCGCTTGTCGGCACGCATCTGGATGGCGGCATCATCGAAAACCTGCGAGCGACCGGCATTCATCCACGCCTGAAGGCGCCCTTGCCGCAAGCAGTCAGCTTCCACACCCATGATCAATTGCAAGATGTGATGGCACCATCAGCCGACCTAGTGGTGATTGGCGTGGCATCAGCCGGCATCGATTGGGTGATTGACCAGATTTGCAGCAGCTTTCCGCACGCCGTGCCCCTGCTGATGATAACCAAGGGCATGCATTCCGACGGTAGCAACCTGCGACCACTGCCAGATATCATGTCAGAACAGCTTGCGGCGCGGCGCGGCTTTGCTGCTCCCGTCGCGGCTATCGGTGGTCCCTGCATTGCTGGTGAACTAGCGGTGCGTCGAAACACGGGAACTGTCATTGTCAGCCGTGATGGCGAATTTGCGGAACGGATGTGCCGCGAATTGGCGACCGGCTATTACCACCCACGTCCCTCAACCGACATGGTGGGAGTGGAGGTCTGCGCCGCCTTCAAGAATTTCTATGCCATTGGGGTAGGACATGCGCGGGGTGTGCTCGACGTCATGGATGAGGCCGCCAACAAGGCGTCTAACCACAATGCGGCTGCAATAGCTTTTGATCAGGCCTTGCGCGAACTGATGGTGCTGACGCTGGCTCTGGGTGGTGCAGCTGAGAGTGCCTGGGGCATGCCAGGCGCCGGAGATCTCTATGTCACCTGCCAGGCAGGACGAAATTCGCGCCTCGGTGAAAATCTCGGGCGCGGGTTGCGCTACACGGAGATCCGGTCAGGCGCCATGGCGGGAGAAACTGTCGAAGGTGCAGAACTCGGGCTCGCGGTCGCGCCAGCATTGCGCAGCATGATTGCAAAGGGCTCGGTTTCCGCAGCTGCTTTGACCCTTGCAACAGCTTTGCTCGACATGCTGGAGAATGACGAGCCATTCGTACCGCACTACGACAAGATGCACCTTGCAGGCTAACCATGAATCGAGACCAGCCACATCCGGCGACGGCGGCAGAACTGGCTGCCTATTCAGTTGGCGACAGTGTGGAACCCATTGATGCGGAGGAGCAGCTGATCACGCGGGCTGCTTGGCTCTATTTCGTGGCTGGAAACACGCAAGCACAGGTTGGGCGGGCACTTGGCGTCAACCGGGTCCGGGTCAACCGGCTGCTGGCGCAGGCGCGCGAACAAGGCCTGGTGCAGATCAGAATTTCAGGCCGTCTGTCCGGCTGCGTAGCGCTGGAGCAGCAACTTAAGGGCAAGTATGGCTTGCGTGATGCAGTGGTGGTTCCAAGCCCTCGCGATCAGAACTTGCTGCCACAAGTGATCGGCACGGCGGCGGGCCAATATTTCGGATCATTGCTGGCCGATGGGCTGTCTGTGGGCGTTGGCTGGGGCCGCACGTTGCGCTATTCGCTCCGGTCGTTGCCGCGCCGCACGTACAAGGATTTGTCCGTCGTTTCAATCATGGGAGGCCTAACCCAATCCTCCCTCGTCAATCCGCATGAAACAGCCTCCCACCTTGCTGATGTTCTTGGCGCGCGCTGCTACTACATTGCTGCTCCGGCGTTAACCGACAGCCAGACCACCCGCGATATCATGGTCAACCAGCCCATGTTGAGGGACGTGTTCGAGCGGGGCCGCAATGCCGATCTTGCCCTTGTTTCCGTGGGTGACCTTGCCGAGGCAAACACCATGCTCGCCATCGGTCTCATCGGGCAAGCAGACGTTGCAAGTTTGCGTGAGACCGGCGCCGTGGGAGACCTGTGCTGCCATTGGTTTGATGCAGAAGGGCAGGTTGTCGATCATCCGCTGAACCGGCGAGTGATAGGCTTGTCACCTTCAGAACTTCGCCAGATAAAGTGCGTGGTCATAGCTTCCGGCGGAAAGAACAAGATCGTCCCCCTGCGAGGCGCACTGCGCGCCGGCTATGCTGGAGTGCTGGTGACCGATGAATTGACAGCCCAGGCGCTGGTTTGAGCATCAAGAACAGGCGAACTGTTTACCTGCCGTAAACCATTTGGGCGGAAAGTTCAGTTTTCGGGTTCAGCCGCGCCGCGCCAAGCCGCCAAAATTCGGTGTTTCCCCCATTTCCACGCAGACTTGCCTGTTTTCCATTTACGCCATTTTAACGAGCAATGCCTTACTCATGAGGCCGTAACCAAGGATCGGGATATGGTGAAGCATATGAACAGGCGTGAGATTACGATTGCAGGTGCCCTGGCTGTAGGTTCTGCAGCGATGGGCATCGCTTCAGCGACGGCTGCGAATGCTTGCGAGACGGATGACATTCTGGCAGCGGTTGAAGATTATCGCAAAGCCATGGTCGATGGCAACGGTGCGCGGCTCTTGGAGCTTTCATCTGATGACATGTCTTTCGGCCATGCCAACGGTGTTGTGCAGAGCAAAGTTGAATTCGTAAAGACGGTCGTGGACAAGTCGGAAATATTCAACACGATCAAGCTTTATGATCACAAGATCAAGGTTGCCGGCGATCAGGCGATTGCGCGCCACACATTCGAGGCCGATCTCGTGTTCCAGGGCAAGAACCTGAACCTGATCCTCAACATCGTACAGACCTGGCGCAAGGAAGACGGTCGCTGGCGGCTTTTCCTGCGGCAGTCTTTCAAGCCGATCACAGTCTAGTCCTCGATCTATTCGAGCAAGTTTCAGGGCTGGCGGGCAATGTCCGCCGGCCCTTTTTGCTGCCCTCAGCGTCTGTCTTCCAGATGCCCCGGAAGCGGCATGATTGTCAGAGACTGGAATTCAACCTGTGGCGCAGCCGGCAGAAACTGAGCCATGCCAGACTGGCCTAGCCGGATGTCGACTGAGTCAAGCGTCATCAGAATGCCGCCGCCTGTCGAATCACGCTTGACGAAGGCCTGCACGCTGACAGGAAACGGCACTGGCAGTCTGCCATCTGGCACTTCGACGTTCAGCACCTTGGTATAGATCCCCGCAAACTGTTCGGCAGATCCCCATTCCAACTTTTGCTGAGCATTCCCTATGTTGACCAACATCTCAGCCGTCGTACCTGCAGTCTTGACGAGCGTGCCCTTGAGCTGAATGCTCATCGATGGAAGTTTCGCATAACTTGGCTGTTCGATGACAAATTCCCCAGCCATGCTGGACGAACCTTCCAGTTTGGCGCCGTCGGCGCCGGCAGAGAAACCATCGAGGCTCATGGAAAGCCGAAGCTCACCATTCCTGTTTTCAGTCGTCACCGACTTTGGCTTAACAGCGCTCTCATAGGAGATCTTGAATTCGCCCCACTCCAGGTTGACGAAGTCAGCCGCCCAGACATGGCTGATGGAAACGGCCATCATAACAGCCACGCACGCACCCTTGAACATCCGCATACCCGCACACTCCCACTACGCCTTAACGATTAGTTAAAGGCGCTGCAGATGGGCAAGTGCGGCTGCTCATTGTCCACAGAAATACGGCTACGGGGGATAATCCTGCATCTGTGCCAGAAAGGCCACATACCCTTGTGGTGCTGCAAGGCTTTCCACTTGCCAGCGCTCCAGCGGGCCATGCTCGCCGCAGGATTCAAGCTTCAAATCGCCGGAATGGAAGGAAAAAACGAACTTTTCGGGGCCATGAACCATGCCAAGGCCGACGGCCTTCAAGCAAGCCTCCTTGGCAGACCACAAGCGGATTAAGGCACTGGAAACCTCGCTGCGGGGCAAGCTGTTCATAAGTCCTACTTCATTTCTGTGGAGAAACCGCTCTGCGATTTCCAAGGCGTCAGGAAGCTCACGCAGACGCTCTACATCGATCCCCAATTGCGTGCCACGAGATATGCCAGCGGCCAGAATGCCGCCAGAGCTGCTGAAAGACAGGCAGGCATCAGGCGCTGTCATGCATGATGGGCTTCTGTCACGCTCATGCACCAGCGGTAAATCTGCCGGGGAGCCGAGCCAGCCGGTTGCGGTGGCCGTGAACAGGCGTTGGAACGACCTCCGAACGATGAAATGGTCCTGTTCATCTCCTTGAGGCAGTTTCGCTGCTGCCTGCCTTTCTTCTTCGGACAGCAGCTCCAATATGGCGCTTGCCGCTGGCCAGTCAGCACTGTCCAGGAAGGCCACTCGTGCCGAGCCGCATTGTTGCCAGGCGAATGGCGACAACAAACCCACATAATTCAATTTGTTCATTTCGGAGCCAGTTTCAGTACACCTTGCGGTCCGGAATTCGTGAGAATTAGCCGAAATCTGGAGGCGAATCGCCGGTACCAACTGATTCTTAACTGGCTTTGGTCCACATTAGCCATAAGTTCGGAGGCAGGACAGCATCGACCTGTGGGCTGAGGCGAAGTACGCCTCTTAGGCTTCGGTGCATTTGGATGTGCGGATTTGAATTTATGAAGACGAAGCTTGCGATAACACTGCTGGTTAGCCTGCCGGGTCTGGCGGCTAGTTCTTTCGCAGCAGAAAAGTGGGACATGCCGACTGCTTATCCGGCTGCCAACTTTCAGACCGTCAACGCCCAGAATTTCGCCAAGTGCGTAACTGCGGGGACTGGCGGCGATATTGAGATTGCCATTCATCCTAATGGCGCGCTGTTCAAGGGCAACGACATCAAGCGCGCCGTACAAACGGGCCAGGCGCAAATGGGCGAGCGCCTACTTTCGGCGCATGAGAATGAAAATCCGATCTTCGGAACCGACTCCATTCCGTTTCTCGTCAATTCCTATGAAGACAGTGTGAAACTCTACCAGTCTGCGAAGCCGGAGCTTGCAAAAGTCTTGGAAAAGCAGGGATTGATGTTGCTCTATTCCGTACCATGGCCGGCCCAAGGCCTGTTCTTCGGCAAGGAAGTCAATTCCGTTGCCGACATGAAGAGCATTCGCGTCCGCTCGTACAACAAGTCGACAGCCCGCATCTCCGAGCTGACGGGCATGGAGCCCATTTCGATCGAGGCCGCCGAAATCAGCCAGGCCATGTCCGCCGGCGTTATCCAGTCGCTGATTACGTCAGCTGTGACGGGCCAGGACAGCAAGGTGTGGGAGCAGCTCAATCATTTCTATCAGGTCAATGCCTGGATGCCGCGCAACTATGTGATTGTGAACAAAGGTGTGTTTGACGCATTGCCAGACAAGAACAAGGCAGCAGTCAAAGATTGTGCAGCCAAGGCAGAAGATTCAGGGCTTGAACTATCCAAGTCAGCCAACGACGGCGCTCTCGCTGCTCTCAAGAAGAACGGCATGTTGGTGATCGTACCCAACGATGCAATGGCCAAAGAACTCCGGGGCATTGGCACAACAATGACCAACGAGTGGATCGCGAAGGCTGGTGACGCCGGCAAGGTTGTCATTGACGCCTACCGGAAGTGACAGGATTGTACTGGCGTTGCCGAAAGGCGCGCCAGGCGGAAAGCTGGCAGCCATGGCGGTGACGGAAATGGGCAATGCCGCCATCCAGGGCGTCGGCGGCACAGACAGGCTCAGAATTTGGTCTTGGCTTGACAGATTGTACTGGCTCGCTGGCTACCTCGCCGCGTTCTGCATGGTCATGATCTTCGCATTGACCATGCTGCAGATTGTGAGCCGCTATCTGGGCTACAACATTCCAGGCCTTCCCAACTATGTCGGGTATCTGACGGGAGCATCCACATTTCTTGCCTTGGCGCACACGCTGAACAAGGGCGTACATGTGCGGGTCGAACTGTTCATGGCAATGCTCGGGCGATGGCGCGTGGTATCAGAAGTTGTGGGAATGCTGTTCTCTGCAGCAGTAGGCTCATGGTTTGCCTACTATTGTTGGCGCACCGTACTGGACTCCTACAATTTCGGCGATCTCAGCGACGGACTTGATGCAACGCCGCTTTGGATTCCACAGATTTCGATGGCAATAGGTGCGACCCTCCTTGCTGTTGCGGTCATAGATCATTTCATGCGCTTGCTGATTATGGGCGATCACGAAATCGAATCCGCAGACGAGCCGCTTTAGGACCAAGGCCGCGATGGAAAATCTTGAACTGCTGATCGTGATGCTGGGCCTGCTTGCGGGCTTCCTGGTTTTTGGCGCATGGATCGGTTTTGCGCTCATGGGTGTGGCGGCAATCGCCATCGACGTCTATGCCGGGCGGCCGGCTGGCATATCAATCGCCACGACGGCATGGTCGGCAACCTCCTCCTGGATGTTGTCGTCACTGCCAATGTTCATCTGGATGGGTGACATCCTTTTCCGAACGCGACTCTCGGAAGACCTGTTTCGTGGTCTCGCACCGATCATGGGGCGGCTGCCCGGCGGGTTGCTGCATACGAACGTCATGGGTTGTACAATCTTCGGATCGGTTTCCGGCTCATCGGCCGCTACGCTTTCGACTGTCGCGCAGATGACGGTTCCGGAACTCAAGAAGCGCAATTATCCCGACCGCATGGTGATTGGCACACTCGCTGGACCGGCAACGTTGGGGCTGATGATTCCACCTTCCATTATGATGGTCGTCTACGGCGTCATGACCAATGAATCGATTGCAGCCATCAACATCGCCGGGATCATTCCAGGCTTCGTGCTGGCCGGATTATTCACACTCTATGTCATCCTCTCGTCGAAGTATTCTCACGACTACAAACCGACGGAAGAACCGATCACGACATGGCGGGAAAAACTCTCGGCGAGCATGCTTCTGATGCCGGTCAACCTGCTGGCAGTGCTCGTTCTGGGGTCCATGTTTGCTGGACTGGCGACGGCCACCGAAGCAGCGGCACTGGGTGTTGCGGGCGCGCTTGGGCTTGCATGGTGGCAGGGTACTCTCACTTGGCAAACCTTTGTCGAAAGCGCCATGAGTGCGGTTCGCACCTCCGCCATGATCGGCTTCATCCTGTTGGCTTCCGCAGCACTTTCACTCGCCATGGGCTACACCAACCTGCCTAACCAGCTTGCGGAATATGTCGGCACATTTGATTTATCGCCGTTTGCGCTGCTCATGGCGCTGCTTGTTGTCTATACGATACTCGGTTGTTTTCTTGATGGCATTTCCTGCATTGCGCTGACCATTGGCATCGTCGAACCGCTGGTCCGGCTTGCCGGCATCGACATGATCTGGTTCGGCATCTTTGTGGTGCTGGTGGTCGAGATGGCCCAGATCACGCCGCCGGTCGGCTTCAACTTGTTCGTGCTGCAGTCGATGACCGGCTATAACATTTTCCGCATCGCCTGGTGGTCTTTCCCGATGTTCCTCATCATGCTGGCCATGATATTCATCATGATCCTGTTTCCGGGTCTTGCCACCTGGTTGCCGCACCAGATGATTCCGACTCTCGGCATTACCGGCTAACCAGCTATCCGCGATAGAGCGTCGGGCCTGGGCGCGATCAAAGTGCGCTGACTGTACCAACAAAAAAGGCCACCTCTCGGCGGCCTTTGGTAGCGTCAGTTATTTTGAACTACGCGTAGCGACGGTCGGCGGTTACGCGCTGACACTCCGGGGGCAGGGCAACGATCTCTATCCAGTAGTGGCCTACTGTCTTTACGATCTCCACCAGCTTGTCAAACGACACCGGTTTGCAGATGAACGAATTGACCCCGAGATTGTAGGTCTTGACGATGTCCTCTTCGGCCTTCGAGGTGGTCAGGATGATGATCGGAATGCGGTGCAACTCGGCAAATTCCTTGATCTCTTTCAATGCGGTGCGACCATCCTTGCGAGGCATATTGAGGTCGAGCAGGATGAAACCGGGGAATGGCTCGCCGGCGAGATGTTCCCACTTGCCCTTGCGGTTGAGGTAGTCCATCAGCTGCATTCCGTCTTCGACAAAGTCGATCGGATTGTTGAGCTTCGATTCCTCGAATGCATCCTTAATCATCATGCGATCGTCTGCGTCATCGTCCGCCACGACGATGCGAACCGGATAAGGACTACGGCTCATGCTGCATTCTCCTTGGGAACATTTCTTTGCGGTATTCTGATTTCGAAGCGGGCGCCTGCGCCTGGGAGACCATCTGCAGATATCGATCCGCCATGGCGCTCGACAATCTTGCGGCATGTGGCGAGGCCAATTCCGGTGCCTTCATATTCGTTGCGGCTATGCAGCCGCTGGAAGATCGTGAATATCTGTTCCTTAAACTGATTATCGAAACCAATGCCGTTGTCAGTCACAGTGATGAGCACATGTGGAGGAGCGTCGTCCGAACTTGCTTGCACGACCTCTGCCGCGACATTGACGATAGGCGTCGTATCAGGCTTGCGGAACTTGAGCGCGTTGTTGATCAGGTTCTGCAACAGCTGGTGGATCTGCGTTACATCTGCTTCAAGTTTGGGAAGTTCACCAACGACAACCTGCGCATTGCTTTCCTCGATGCGGATCTGCAAGTCGGAAATAACATCCGACACCACGTCATTGAGGGAAATCCACGAGAAGGGCTTGGCGTTGGTTGTGACGCGCGAGTAGGACAGGAGGTCGTTGATCAGGCGGCGCATGCGCTCGGCCGCAGTCTGCATGCGGTCAACGAACATGCGGCCGTCATCGGGCAGCAGAGAGGAATACTTCTTGACCAGCCGATCTCCGAAGGCCTCGATCTTGCGCAGCGGCTCCTGCAAGTCATGGGAAGCCACATAGGCGAAGTCGATCAGTTCGCGATTAGAACGCTCGAGCTTCTGGGTGTATTCCATCATCGTCGCAGCGTTGCGTTCGGTTTCGGTCACGTCCTGGTAGGTCGCGATCGTGCCGCCGTCAGGCATTGGTTCGTTCATGACGGCGATGATGCGGCCATCCTTCAGATGCTGCTTGATCGTGGTCCGTTTGGACAGGCGATCAGGATCATTGCGCTCGGCAAGCGCACGGTCGGCTTCTTCCTTGGTGTAGTTGCCAAGGCTGACCGAGTATTCCATCAGCTCGCGCAATGTGATGCCTGACTTAACGACATCGGGCGAGAAGCCGTAGACTTCCAAGTAGCGGCGGTTGACAACGATCAGCCGCTGGTCGCGATCGAACATGCAGAGGCCCTGAATCATGTTGGAGAGGGCCGTGTCGAAATGGATGTTGCGGGCATGAAGCTGCTGCGAGATGCGCAGCATCTCGATTTCACGCAACTTCATTTCCGTGATGTCCGAGCGGGTGCCGACCACGCCGCCGTCGTCGGTGCGTTTTTCGGTGATCAGAATCCAGCGCCCGTCTGTAAACTGCACCTCGATCGGCTCAGTGGGATTGCGGTGCCGCTCGATGCGCCAGGCAATGTATTCATCCGGCGACATGCCATTGAGGATGAACGCGCCTCTCTGAACCGATTCACGAAGGATTTCTTCCTTGGCAACGCCCGGCATGATGATGTCCGACACGAGCGGGCTGTAGTCGACGTACTTGCGGTTATAGAGCACCAGGCGGTCAGCTGAGTCATATAGTGCGAAGCCGTCGGCCATCACGTCCAGCGCGTGCATGAGGCGGGCGCGTGACTTTTCCGCGATCATCTCGAACTGGGTGTTCATGTCGATGTTCGTGGTGGGCGCGTCGACCTGACGGGCTGTCTCTACGACAGTGCCATTCGGCAGCCGCCGCCGGCGCACTTCCACGGTGCGCCCGGATGGAGCTGTATAGCGGAAAGTGTAGGCCGTGCCTGGTTCGAGACTGTTGACGACGCGCTCGATCTTGCGATCAGCCTCATCGTCCGCCACATTGAGGCGGTGAAAAGTGATCCGCATCAGCTCCTGGAGCGACTGGCCGGAAGCGGCCTCGTTGTCCATGTAGCCGCAAAGCGAGCGGTAGAGCGAATTGCAGGCGAGAAGCTTCAGGCCGGAGTCGAACAGCGCGAGGCCGACATCCGCGCCAGCGAAGATATCGGCAAGCTCGGCGCGATCCGGGATGAGAGGCTGGTTCCTCTGGTCCGCAGCGGCACTGCCCTGGAGGTATGTGATGGTGTTTCTTGAGTTCACCGTGGTCCCCGTTCCTTCGCCACACCTTCGCCGAAACTTATGAAAGAACTATGAAAAACGGGGTGTTCCAGGCTCTTGGAGAGGTGTGAGTTTCTTTTATGTTAACACTTGCGCGCTAAGAATTGGGACTAACCGGGGCGTACGGCAGCAATACCTGATGGTCGACATCTGCCAGCATTCCCGAAGCGCGTTTGGGTTGTAGGTAAGTTGAAATGTTGAGTTCGATTGAGAGAACCTTTGCTTGCTGGCTGCTCGCCGCAGTGATCTGCGCAGGCTACACGGTTCCCGGCCTGTCGGAAATGTTTGCGCCCTATACTTACCCAGCGCTCCTTTGCATGATCATTTTGTCACTGGTCCCTATGGGAAGGCTGGACTTCCAGCAGATTTTCAGCCTCGATTGGAAAATTTGGCAGATTGTGGCCTGGCAGCTCTTCGTGTTGCCGGCTCTTATCGTTTCAGCCGCTCATCTTGCGCGCTTCAACTGGACGATGACGACGCTCATGATTACAACCGCCTCGGCAGGCTCGTTGTTTGCATCACCGACTTTTGCCGAGTTGCTGCAGGTCAACAAGCAGCGCGCGCTCCAGTGCATGATTCTCTCGACGTTCCTGATGCCGATTTCCTATTTCGTGTTCTTCACAGTCGTGCTGCAGTCGGAAGTCGACGTGAACATCTATAATTATCTCAACCGTTGTCTCACTTTCCTGGTGTTCCCACTTGGCGTGTTTCTGATTTACATGGCTTATGCCCGTTGCTTGCCGGAGAAGCTGGCGCACGCGATTGAGTACAATGCGCGCCGCATCACCATATTTGCGCTTGTCATATTCGGGTTGGGTATCCTTGGTCCCGCGCGCGACCTTATGTGGAATGATTTCAGGCAGTTCCTGCTTTATCTTGCCATCGTGATTGTGCTTGGAGCGGGCATGGCCTACCTCACCGCAATTGTCATGTTCCGGCAAGGCATGTCTGACGCATTGACAGCGTCGATCGTCAGCGGTTTCCGCAATGTCGGACTGGGGTTTGTTCTCTTGTCGGGGGTTTCATCGGAGACTGCCGCCGCTTACGTAGGCGTATCCCAGATACCTATCTTCCTGGCGCCGCTCGCGCTCAGTTTTCTGGTACGCCAGAATGCGTCCCATCCGGAACTCAGCGCGCAAGCCGTTCCAGCCTGAGTTTCTGTCAGTCCATTGTCTGGTTTGATGCTTCCGGAAACCGACACTGTGCGGGTAATCCCGGATTCCTTAATGAGCGATTGACGCAACCGGTTGCATTCTAGCTTGGGGCAGTAATAGTAGATTAAACATACCCTTACAGATATCCCGGGAGCGCGCTCCAGCACTCCGCAATTTACCAATCTTTATTGCGCGCCAAGATAGAACGAATGCACTTCTACAGGGGTGCGTGGTGAGTGACGTCGGCGTGAGTTCAATTGAGGTGGGTACTGGGCAAGACGTCATTGCCGAAGTCCGCAAGCTCATGCAAGCGAAGGCGCCAGTCAAGCCAATTGCGTCCGGTGAGAATGCCCAGCGCAAAATAACCATCCTTCCGGCACCGAGATATCAAGCTACAGATCCTGTTGCAGCTGCCTTGACGGCGACCGTTACCAAAGATGCGGGCGCGGGCATGGTGCATAACTCGGCAGCGACACCGGAAGCTGTCGCTACAAAATCCGGACTGTTTTCGAACTTGCGCACTTATCTCCTGCTATGCGGGTTTCTTACGAGCGTCGGCCTCGCCGCGGTGGTTGAAGGCAACAAGATGTATGCGCCTGAGATGTACGGCGTCGGCGGCATGGTTGCAGCTGCAGAAGCCGCTGCGGCCAGCCAAAACTACGCCGTCTTCGACCTTAACCTGAACATCAGGCATCTGCGGGACGAAACAGTCAAACGCATGACCAAGACGCCCGATGTGGTGCTTCTTGGAGCCAGCCATTGGCAGGAGGCCCATGCGGGACTTGTGCCCGGCCTCGAACTGTACAATGCGCACATTCACAGGGATTATTGGGAAGATCCGCTGGGCGTGGTGGAGATTTTTGAGCGCTATGACCGTCTTCCGAAGCGGATGATCATTTCCATCCGCGACAAGCAGTTCACGCCTGTAAGCTATCGCACCGATTATCTTTGGGAGCCTGGCATTCCCTACTACCGCGCCATGGCAGAGCGCCTCGGATTGAACACCGAGTCTTTCTGGAAGACGCTGCCGTACCAGCGGGCGAGGGCGGTGTTTTCGCTTTCAATGCTGTTTGAAAACTTTACGCGTTGGTACAATGCGGTAGAGCTGCCTCAAACAACGGCGCAGGCGCACTTCAAGTCTCTGGATACGCTCCTTCCTGACGGATCGATCTTGTGGTCGGCTGACCACATGAAGTTGTTTTCACCCCAGAGGCGCCAGCAAATGGCGCAAGACTTCGCCAAGGGCAGCCTGGATCATCCGCCGGTGATCGACGCAAAGGGCGTCGAAGCCCTTGATGCGCTGCTCAAGCACTTGAAGGACAAGGGCGTGCAGGTTTATCTCGCCCATCCGCCTTTCAACCCGGAATTCTACGATGCCGTGCAGAACTCGAAATACATGGATGGCCTGCGCGAAATCGAAAAACTGACAGCCAGTCTTGCTGCCAAGTACGGGTTCAAGATGTTCGGAAGCTTCAATCCGCATGCCGTTGGCTGTTCAGCTGATCAATTCATCGATGCTGAACATGCAAATCCAACTTGCCTCAAAGGGGTGTTTGACCAGTTCAATCAACTGGTCAAGAGCGAAGGGGCAGCGCAGTGATTTTCACCTCCTATGAATTCATCCTTCTGTTCCTGCCGCTCGCCTACATCGGCTTCCTGATGGCGCACCGGCTTGGCGGCTGGCAGTGGGCCATCAACTTCATGGCAGTTGCTTCTGTCGCCTTCTACGGCATGTGGGGGCTGGTGCCACTGGCGATACTTGTCTGCTCCATCCTGTTCAATTACTTGATCGGCCAGCGCATTGCTGCGG
Organism: uncultured Alphaproteobacteria bacterium; assembly: GCA_963814455.1. Classification (GTDB taxonomy): domain Bacteria; phylum Pseudomonadota; class Alphaproteobacteria; order Rhizobiales; family Aestuariivirgaceae; genus Aestuariivirga. The sequence continues at coordinate 97,461 of CAWFCR010000009.1, forward strand.
CATCATTGGAGCGGCCCAAGATGGCCAAGCTTCTTCTGATACTTGGCCTGTTCGGCAACCTCGGCGCGCTCGGCTACTTCAAGTATATGAACTTCTTCGTTGATGTAGCGAACCAGGCTACTGGCGCCCACTACTCGCATGCACCGCAGTTCATTACGATTGGCATGTCGTTCTTCACATTCATCCAGATTGGCTATCTCATTGATGCGGTCAACGGCAGGCTGCTGAAGCATGATTTTTCACGCTACGTGATCTTTGCTGCCTTCTTTCCGTGCGTCACAGCCGGTCCCTTGGTCATGCAGCGCGAGATGATGGAGCAGATGGACAATCCGAAGCTTGGTGCGTTCGATCTCGGCCGCCTCGTTGTCGGTCTCACCATGTTCGGCTTCGGCCTTGCCAAGAAAGTGGTCCTTGCTGATGCGATAGCGCCTCTGGCCAACAGCGTGTTTGATGGGGTTGCTGCCGGACAGTCAGTCTCCATGATAACAGCTTGGCTCGGTGCGATTTGCTACGCGCTGCAGCTGTATTTTGACTTCTCCGGCTACTCCGACATGGCGATCGGTCTTGGCCTCATGTTCGGCCTCAGGCTGCCACTCAATTTTGACTCGCCATTCAAGGCGACTAACATTTCCGACTTCTGGCGTCGCTGGCACATGACCATGACGCGCTTCTTCACAAGCTATATTTTCTCCAGCATAGCGATGAGCGGCAGACGCCACACAGGGCGCATGAATCTCGGCCGCTTCGGCCGCTACATGGTGGTTGCAGCCGTTCCCTCATTCCTGACTTTCATGGTTGCGGGTGTCTGGCACGGTTCGGGCTGGACCTATGTGATCTATGGCGTCATGCATGGTGCGGCAATCGCAATTTATCTTGGTTGGCGTGAATTTTCCAACGTGCGCCTTCCCTATGCCGCTGCCTGGTTGCTCACCATGACTACGGTGGTTTGCGGCTTGGTCATGTTCCGCTCAGCCAATGTCGCTACCGCGATGCAACTGCTGTCAAGCATGTGGGGTGGTTCGGAAATCTCCACGGCAAGCTTCGTCCAAATTGATTTGGGCGATGCCTTGTCGGTCATGGTTTTGCTCGGCGCCATTACACAGCTGCTGCCTAACACCCAGCAGATACTGCACCGCGATTGGCCGACCATTGACGCGAAGCCGGAGACCACCGCCATGGACGCCGGATTGCTGGCATGGCGTCCTGGCTTCAGTTCGGCGCTGGTTTCGGCGGCAATCATGGCCATTGCGCTGACGTCGATCGGCGCTGGCACAAACTTTCTCTACTACAAATTCTAATCGGAGGGCGAAAACTTGAACAAGCACATGACAGAATTCAACGAGATCGTACTCGACCTGCCAAGGCAGGTCGACAGCGAAATTGCGGGCGACATCGAGAAGGAGTCGGTGTTCGTATCGCCGCTTATCGACCGCATCGTCATCAACGAGGATGGCACAAAGGCTAACCTGCGCGTGCGCGCCGGCGCCAACATGCAGGAAATCGCCGAGAAGGCCGCACGCTTTCTCGATGTGATGGTCAAGCAGGTCTCAGGCTTCGAAATCAAGGTGTTTGTCGACACCAAGCGGAGGGATACTGGTCCTTATCAGATAGGCGTCAACCAGGGCCTCGTCGAACGGGGCTGGATGCATGACTATGGCAAAGGCCAGGTTGCCTATTCCGGCCCGGTTCTGCGCCTTGCACAACTCGTCAATGAGCGCGCTGGCGAACTTTACCGCGAGGCATTCGGCGCAGTTGACGGGCACTACCCCGCCATGATCGACGCCGATACGCTGCACAAATGCGGCTACTTCGACTCGCATCCCAACGCCGTCACCTTCCTCGGCAACGTTGTCGAAGACTTCGATGCAATCGAGGAATTCCGCCGCGCCAACTCTTGCTCTGAGGGAGCGCAGCTGCCTGGGCAGGACCACATTCACATCGACGGCATGTGCCTCAATCCGGCAGCGTGCTTCCCCTGCTATCCGACGCTGGCGGGCAAGGTCTATGAGACGGGTGAATGCTTCACCTGGATGGGCCGGGTGTTCCGCTATGAATCCCGCAACATCAACGGACTGGACCGGCTCTACGAGTTCAACGTGCGTGAACTGGTTTTTGTCGGCACCGAGGACTATGTGCGCGGCTGCCGCACCAAGGCACTGCCCATCATCGAAGAACTGGCCGGCCTGATTGACATTGATTGCCAAGTGCAGACGGCGACGGATCCATTCTTCGCAACTGTATCGGCGGCCAAGAAATTCTGGCAGGCAGCCCAGGAAGTCAAGAACGAGATCAAGATTCCGGCCCTGTCAAACGACGGCAAGCAGAAGATGCTCGCCTGCGGGTCGATCAATCTGCATGGCAACTTCTTCGGCAAGCGTTTCGGCTTCACCTGCGCCAATGGCGAACCAGCCCAGACAGGCTGCGTTGGCCTTGGCATTGAGCGCTGGGTGCTGGCCGCCTTTACCCAGCACGGCTTCGACGAGCAGCGCTGGCCAGATGCAATTCGCAAGAGAATCTTCGGCTAACGAAGACAAGAACTCAATCATAAAAACCAGAAAACAGGAGCGTCAAATGCAACTCTACCAACTGATCGGAAAAGTCCTCGGAGTCGACCCGGCAACACTGTCGGAAGATTCAAATGCGCAGAACACCCCCAAGTGGGATTCATTGCGCCACATCGAAGTCGTGTTCGCCATGGAAAACGCCTTTCATGTCCGCTTCACGATGCCGGAGATCGCCAGCTTGCGCAAGCTGAGCGACATCCGCGATCTCCTGGTCGCCAAGAACGTGCGTCTGAACGAAGAAGCAAGCCCGGCGCGAAAGATCGCGTGATGCGGCGCTTGCAGGCGTAGTTGGAGGCAATGCTGGTCTCGACATGAGCTCGATCAGAAACGTCAAATCGCTGATTGTCGACGATGATGAGGACGATCTCTATCTCATCACCGATGCGCTGCATGAAGTGCAGGGCACGCGATATCATGTCAGCACAGCGCATTCTGCTCTTGCTGCGATGACGGAGCTTGCCAACAACAGCTTCGACGTCATCTTCAGCGACTACCGGCTGGGACCTGTCACGGGCATCGACTTCATCAAGAGCGTGCGAGCAGCAGGCATTGATACGCCGATCATCCTGTTGACCGGCATCGCTGACTCGGTGATCGACGATGCCGCGCTGAAGGCGGGCTCTTCGGACTTTGTGCCGAAGATTGCCATCAATCCTGACGTTCTTGACCGGTCGGTCCGCTATGCCATGGCGCACGCAGAACGCCAACGGCTTCTGCATGCGGTGCTGCGCAGCACAATCTCGGGCGTTGCGGTGCTTGATGCAGAGAGCAAACCGACATTGTGGAACCCGCGCTTCATCGAGTTTGCGCAGGGCGCGTTTGGCGAGGATCCGCAACGTTTGGAGCGGCTGGTGGAACTAGCGCAAAATTGCCGTGACAAGGACATTCCGCTTGGCAACAGGATTGTGGAATCGCACATTTCGCCACTACCCGATGGCGCGTCCGTATTGGCGCTCCACGATGTGACGGCCCGCGTCAATGACCTCAAGGAACGCGAGCTCGCCGAGCAGAAAATCCGCAAGATTGCCATGGAGGATGTGCTCACCGGACTTCCGAACCGCATGGCATTCAACGATTACCTGGATGCCCGTCTCGACGATGCTTTGATGGGTGGCGGCAAGCTCGCAGTGCTCAGCTTCGACTTCAACCGGTTCAAGGAGGTCAACGACCTCTTCGGTCATGCCGCCGGTGACCAGCTTCTCAAGAGCGTGGCGGCGCGCTTGATGCCAATACTGTCGGAAAAGGAATATGCCGCACGGCTTGGCGGCGACGAATTTGTACTGGTTCAAACAGATGCCGATGAAGCAAGTGCTACCGATCTTGCCCAGCGCATTACGCTTACCCTGTCGACGCCGGTTGAATGGGAAGGACGCATGATCGAGGCCAGCGTCGCCGTGGGCATCTCGATGTTTCCCGAGCATGGGACTGACAGGCAGGAACTTCTGGCCAATGCCGACCTTGCGATGTACCGCGGCAAAGGCGAGATCGGCAAGCCGGTTTCGCTGTTTGATGCCAGCATGGACCAGTTCATCCGCGACCGCCGCAAGCTTGCCCTCGATCTGCGACATGCAATCCAGCAGAATGAATTCGCACTGCAATTCCAGGCCCAGTATGATGCGCGAGATGAGAGGCTTGTTGGTTTCGAAGTGCTGCTGCGCTGGAATTCACCGGCGCGCGGAAACGTTCCGCCATCCGAGTTCATACCTGTCGCGGAAGAAACCGGCATCATCATCGAGATTGATGAATGGGTGCTGCGGAGCGCTTGCCGCATGTTGACGGAATGGCCAAGCGTGCCTCGCCTAGCGGTCAATGTGTCGGCCAAGGCCATCGGCCAACCGGGCATTGTTACGACCATCAGGGCGATCCTGCTCGAAACGGGTATTGCGCCTTCGCGCCTCGAACTGGAAGTGACAGAAACAGCGCTGATCAACGATCTCAACCGTGCGCTGCACAACTTGCGGCAGATCAAGGCGCTCGGCATTTCGATCGCGCTTGATGATTTCGGCACTGGCTATTCATCGCTGTCGTTGCTCAATTCCTTCCCGTTTGATCGCATCAAGATCGACAAGTCATTCATTGCAGTGGCCGGAACCAATACCAGGGCGGACGCTATTTTCCGCACCGTCATCAGCCTCGGTTCGGCGCTCAATGTGCCAGTATTGGTGGAGGGTGTGGAAGACAAGGAGCAACTTGCCATTGCGGCAGCCTCAGGCTGCGAAGAGGTTCAGGGTTTCCACTTCGGACTGCCGATTACGAGCGGGGAGCTTTCCGCCGCTGCGCCGCACATTCTGCCGGGCTTCCGCCATGCTGACTTGGCTTTGGCCCAGACGCTGTCGGCGCGGGAAGCCAAGCGCGCTTAAACCGCCCGCACAAATCTCCAGAAGCGCCCGAGGAAACTCAGGAACGCGACAAGGACAATCATCTCGATCAGAGCCAGCGCAAGGTGTTCCCAAAATGGCGAGACATCGGGCCAAAGCTTGTTGCCAAAGTAGATCACGCCAAATGCCGCGCTGGCGATGGCAACAAACAACGCATGCCCGGGGTGTCCAGAAAGCAGCGAAAGGCGTTGGTCTGCGGCAATGCCCGGCCGGCGCAAGAGGCGGCGGATCAGCACGCCGGCGCCAATAATCGCCAAGGTATGCCCAAAGAACAGCATGTAGCTGCCCGCGTCATGCTCACGCGCCAGCGCATCGCCAGTATATTGGCTGAGAATCACCATACCGAGGATGGCAGGCACCTCTACTGCCATCACAACGGCCAGCAGCAGCCAGTCGCGCCAGTCGGAATGGCCGCAGTTGCGCAGGACCCGGATGAACGCGCGGGCAATCTGTGCGACTGCAATGAGCAACAATATGGCCCCGATGATCATGACAACTGCGAAGGGATTGCCGATTGCCGGATCAACAATGGCGCGGCTCACTGTCGGCGGCGCAAAATAATATATCTGCTCATTGTGAATGAAATTTTCGACGTGCGCCCAGATGATTGCAGCAGAAGGCAGGCATGCTCCGCCAAGGGTTGGAAAACTGCTGGCGCCCAGCCATGCCGGCCAACGCTTTTCCACAGCAGTTTCAGAAGTTAAGCCCAGATCCTTGGGGTATGCCATTGGAACTCCGAGCCATGCCAATTTCGTGTTGTACCTGCAGTACCAAGTCGAGTAGATAACGGGCTCGCGCGAGAGGCGCAATGGGGACTTTGGGTACAATATGATACGAACGGCTATTGCGGGACTGGGCAACTGTGCAAGCTCGCTGGTGCAAGGCATCGCCTATTGCAGGGCATTGGGCGATGATGTGGTGGGTTTGCCGTTTCCGGTGCTTGGAGGCTATCGCGCCGAAGACATTGAAATTGTCGCCGCCTTCGACGTTGATGAACGCAAGGTCGGACATGATGTTGCCGAGGCCATATTTGCCCAGCCCAATTGCACAACAATCTTTCACAAGAATGTGCCGAATTCCGGCGTAAAGGTTTCGCGCGGCCAGAACCTGGATGGCGTCACCAATTTCATGCGCAACCAGCCGCCTGAGCGGTCGTTCCTGCCCAGCCGGGACAAGGAGCCATCGGCAGCTGATGTCGTCAAAATCCTGCGTGATGCCGGCACGGAAGTGTTGATCAATTTCCTGCCCGTAGGTTCACAGCTGGCGACAGAGTTTTATGCCAATTGCGCATTGGAAGCAGGCGTGGCTTTCGTCAATGCCATACCGGTATTCATCGCCAGCAACCCCAAATGGAGCCAGGCCTTTGCCAACAAAGGCCTGCCGGTGATCGGCGATGACTTCAAGGCCCAGGTTGGCGCCACCATCACGCATCGCACGCTCGCCCGCTTGTTTGATCTGCGCGGCGCAAAGCTCGACCGGTCATACCAGCTCAATGTCGGCGGCAACACTGACTTCCTCAACATGATGGAGCAGGACAGGCTGGTGCAGAAACGTGAGTCGAAGACGGAAGCGGTGCAGTCGGCGCTGCAGAACCGGCTTGACGACAATAACGTGCGCATTGGCCCTTCCGACTATGTGCCTTGGCTCAACGACCAGAAAGTCGGCTACATGCGGCTTGAAGGACGGTTGTTCGGCGGCGTGCCCATGAACATGGAAGTCAGGCTGTCGGTGGAGGATTCCCCCAACGCAGCAGCCATGGCGATTTCCGCCATTCGCTGCGCCAGGATCGCGCTGGACCGCAAATTGGGTGGACCCATCTGGCAGGCATCAGCCTTCCTGTTCAAGCACCCGCCCAAGCAGATTGAAGACAACGAAGCACACCAGACACTTCTCAATTTCGCCAACACAAAGTCCTGACGAGGCCGCGGCATGGCACGGCACGCGATCATTTCCGGCGGCAGCAGCGGGATAGGTCTTGCGGCTGCTCGTGCGCTGGCGCGGCGCGGCGTTTCCATCAGCCTCATTGCGCGTGACAGGGCCCGGCTGAAGACAGCGTCAGAAGACGTGCAGCGGCATGCCAGCGGCGGCGCTAGCGTTCGAACTTTTGTGGCAGATGTCAGCAGTGCCAAGGATTGCAACAAGGCTGTTGCCGCCGCTGTGAAAGAGCAGGGCGCGCCGGACTGGGTCATTGCGTCCGCAGGCATCGTTCGGCCGGGCCGCTTCATGGAACAAACGGCGGAAGACCACCGCGCCCAGATGGACACCAACTATTTCGGCGCAGTGAACCTCGTCTATGCCACGGCTCCGGAAATGTCCCGGGCCGGCGGCGGTCGGCTGGTGCTGCTTTCATCGGGTGCGGCATTCATGGGGCTGTATGGATACTCATCCTATGGACCCACCAAATTCGCCATTCGCGGGCTTGCCGAGTCACTCAAGGTGGAGTTGCGGCCGCTTGGCATTTCGGTGACGCTTGTTTGCCCAGGCGATACGGATACGCCGCAGCTTGCCGCCGAACTGCCATTGCGCCCGGCCGTTACAAGCAAACTTGCCGAAGGGGCGAAAGTGATGACCCCTGATGCAGTGGCCGAGAAATTCATCAGTGCCGCAGAGCGTGGAAAATTTCTCGTCACCTATGGCTTGCAGCTTCATACATTGGCGGCGTTGCAAGGGGTTATAGGTCCGGTCCTGCGCCTGCATCAAAACTGGCTGGTCAAAAAGTACGGCGACGGCAAGTGATGGGAGACGGCCAGCTGTATGCGCTGATGCAGGCGATCTTTGCTGCTTGGGCGCTCGGCTGCGTGCTGTTGGCGGCTCTCATGGTGCTCCCCTCGCTAAGACCGCGCATCAAGCCGCTATGGCCGCTCATGGCCTCCGAGCTGCTGATCCTTGCCATCGGCGTCTTTGTATTGCCCTGGGACGTGCCATTGTGGCCGCAGGGAATTGTTCTGGCAGGCGCTGCCTATCGCATCGGCTATGAGGCCGGCCACGTGTATGGTTTGGCGGCAGGCCGTTCGGTTGCGATACCAGCGGGATTTGCTCTCAGTCTGGCAGTGGCAGCAGTATGGCTGCTGCCATTGCCAGCCACAGCAATTCAGCTTGCAGGGCTCTTGGCTTTTGCGGCGACAGTTGCTTCCTTGGCTTTGCGGGACTGGAGCGGCCCTCTGGCCGTCCGCTTCTTCCTGTATCCGATGTTGCCATTCCTTGCATTTGTGGCAACGGCGCGGGCCGGGCAGGCTGCCACCATGGTGCTGGCGTTCCTGCTCGTTGAGCTGTTTGACAGTTTTTCCTTGTTGGGCGGCAAACTGTTCGGGCGGACATTGCTGGTGCCCAAACTCAGCCCGCACAAGACTTGGGAAGGTCTTGCAACCGGGTTGCTGGCAGTCGTGGCATCCTCGTGCGCTGTTGCCTGGTTCCTCGGCGCACCGACATTACACCTCGTTGTAGTGGCGCTCGCCGTGGCGCTTGCAGCCTTGGTGGGTGATCTTGCCGCTTCTGCGATCAAGCGCAGGGCAGGGGTGAAGGACTATCCTACCGTGCTGCCGGTGCAGGGTGGCCTGCTCGACATCATGGATTCATGGATCGTGGCGGCGCCAGTTGCAGTGCTGGTCCTGGCCCTGCTGCAGGAGATTGGCCGATGATCATCCCCGTCATCATGACAGGTGGAAAAGGCGAAAGATTATGGCCGCTGTCGCGTGCGCCGCTCACCAAACCGTTCATCCAGCTCGAAGCCGGACAAGAAACGCTGCTGCAGCGGGCCATACGCCGGGCTGGCCTGGTTGAAGGCGCGCAATCTCCCATATTCGTCTGCGGTTCGGGGCATGAGCAACTCATCCGTGAACAGGCGCATGCCGTAGGCGCTCAAAAGTTTACCTTGCTGGTGGAGCCTGTCGGGCGTGACACGGCTGCCGCCATTGCCGCTGCCGCACTCCTGTGTGCCGCGCGAGGGCAGGCAGATGAAGTGATGCTCGTGCTTGCCGCCGATCACCTGATTGCGGATGAGCAAGGCTTCGCCGATGCTGTTGCCTCAGGCTTGGCAACTGCGCGGGCTGGCCAGATTGTGACCTTCGCCATTCCAGCTACCTATCCTACCACGGGCTACGGTTATCTCGATCTGCAACCCATGGCGGGTTCGCAACTGGCGCGGGTTGCGCGGTTTGTTGAAAAGCCGGATGCGGCGCTGGCTGCGGAACTTCTCGCCTGCGGAAATTTTGCCTGGAATAGCGGAATGTTCATGTTCCAGCCGCGCGTCATCATCGACGAGCTCAAGAGATTGCTTCCGGATCTTCTGCATAAGGTGCAGCAGTCTTTGCCAACCGCAACAGGCAGCGATGCCATCCATCTCTCGGAAGAGGCATTCGGCGCCATCAAGCCTGTTTCGATCGACAAGGGCGTCATGGAGCACGTGAGTGGTATCGTTGCCGTCAAGGCCGCTATCGGCTGGAGCGATGTTGGCGACTGGGATGCTGTATGGCAAACCTCGTCGCAGCGTCTTGGCGATGTGGTCGTTTCAGGCCCGGCGCTGGCCTATGACAGCAAGTCGAGCCTGCTCCGTAGTGAGGGGCCGTTGCTGCTCGGCATCGGCCTTGAAAACATGGTTGCCGTGGCAACATCCGATGCCGTGCTGGTTGCTCCTCGTTCGCGCACGCAGGACTTGAAGCTTGCGCTGGCGGCCTTGCAGGCTTCGCCGCCGCCTGCAATCGGGTCTGCCCAGGTGCTCACTAAGGGCAGCGGCTTCACGGTTTCTCGCCATGAGATTTCGCCGGGCCAGAAGCTGTCCCTAAACGCCAGGAAGGCGACAAGCTATTCAATTGTTGTCCTGAGCGGGCAGGGCAATGTTGCCACTGTTGACGCAACATCGCCTCTCTATCGAGGAGCGACAATTTCAATGGCCACAAGCGTTAACGTCGTGGCAACAGGCGATGAACCGCTGGTGCTGCTCGTCACCCGCTTGCAAGTTTGAAGTCAGCCAGCATGGCCGTGAAAGTGGCCAGTGATCGTTCAGGCGTAAACAAGTTGCGATGGAGCTGAAGACCGCGTTCTATTTCGTCACGCAGCGATGGTGCGGCCAACATTCGTTCAATCTCTTGCGCGAAGGCGGCAGGCTCGTCAAAAGTTGTGACGCCTGCGGCGGCCAGCTCCTTCTGCGGCATGCCGCGGTAAGCCAGCGTGGTGCCGACCACCGGCACGCCTGCCGCGAACGCTTCAATGGTCTTGACGGAAATGCCGCGGCCCTTGGTTGTTGGACAAATGGCAATCTTGGCCGAGCGGTAGTAGGGCGCCAGGCTGTCCACTGACCCGGCAATCTCCAGCCATGGCGGCCGCTGTTGCCCTTTTAGAAACTCGCTTTTGGCTTCGCCAATCCGCCCGACGATTGCGAGTGGAGGAGGCTTGGCAAACAGCGGCACCACCTCTTCAAAGTACCAGGCGAGGGAGGCAACGTTGCCCGGGTGTGGTCCGCCGACATAGATCAGCGGCCTGCTTTTGAGATTGAAGTTTGACGGTGCGGTTGCGGGCAGAGCCGGCAGCAGCAGGTAGTGGCGCTTGTCATGCAACTGTGAGCTGAAGAAGTCCTTGTCTGCTTCCGAGGCATGAATCAGCCCGTCTGACGCCGCGAGCCACTCGACCTCGGTGCTGACCAACAACCCTTCATGCTCAAGGCTGCGCTTCCACGGCGCTTTGGCATCACGGTCCATCAGCACATGGCTTTGAACGTCATGCGTGCAGGTGAGAAGCACGGGCGTTTGTCCCTGCTGCAGCAGCAGTTTTTTCACCTTGATTGCGAAAGGCAGGGTGTAGACGTGATTGGCGATGATGAGCGGCGTTTCATCCTTGGCGAGCAGGTTCACCAAGGCCTCATTGACATCGGTGAACTGGGCGGGCGCCAGAGCCCAGTGCATGGCATTGAGGCGCATGGCCAGCGCTTTGAGGACTTCTGCGGCTCGTCTAATCTTGTTGAGATCGGCAAAGCGGCATTCCACTACTTCGTCGGCGCCAAGCTCGGGCGCAAACTTGCGGAATTCAGCCCAGGCTTCCTCGTCGAAGCCGCCGTCGTAATGGCTGGCGATTGCGGCAAATATGGTCCTGTAACCAAGCGCGCGGAGGTGGGAAATCTGGCTTGCAAAGACGTGCCCGGAACCGCTCCGGGGCCAGGGAAATCCAATTATGACTGCTTGCCGCAACAATTTCTTCCGCTGGCCGCCTGTGACGTTAATCCTGCCTAACGCAGCCTTGCCATAGGCCGCTGGTTTGTGGCAATCGATTTTTATGTTCACTGCTCTTGCCCAGTCCCGGCCGGTTATCGTGACTGGCGCGGACCAGTCGTTTGCCCGTACGCTTTGGCAGTTCCTGCGCTCTGCCGAGCGGCGGGGCATCCAGTCGACTTACCGCTGGCTGGTGTATGACCTCGGCCTCGGGCTTGATGGCCGGGATCGGCTGACGCGGAATTTTCCCTGGATCACCATGCGCAGTTTCGACTACACGGCCTACCCCCCGCATGTGGCGATGCATACGCGCAGCTATGCCTGGAAGCCGATCATCATTGCCGAGGTGCTGGATGAATACGAGGTTCCGGTGTTGTGGCTCGACAGCGCCACCATTGTCACCTCGGACCTGTCGGAAGCCTTCGCCATCATGCGGCGCAATGGCGTCGTCAGCCTCAAGGGCAAGCCGGCACTCGGCGAGCATTGTGATCCGCGCGTGATCAAGAATCTCGGCGTCTCTGCGGAACTTTTGCACCTGCCTGAAAGAGTAGGCGGGGTCATCGGTTTTGACGCTGCGCATGCGGTGGCGCGTGACATTGCCAATTCCTGGGCGCGTCATGCCTTGATTGAAGATCATATCATGCCGAAGGACGCCATCTCTTCGCACAAGGCGGAGCAGGCGCTGCTCACCGCTCTCCTGTACAAAGCGGAGTCGCAAGGGCTAATCAGTCTCACCCAAGATGAGGTGGATATCAGCTCCGGCCGCCCCATGCGGTGGCTCACCACGCGCAACAAGGTTCAGCCGTGGATGCCGCGCGCAGCTGATGGGCTCGTGCGACTCTATTATTATCTGTGGAAGTCGGGCGACCAATTCAACCATCGTTTCCGCGACTGGGAGCGGCGGCGCATTGGCGGAACGGAACGGCGTTACCGCGAACATTATCAAATCAGCGTGCAGAAAGACGGCTTGCCGCCGGTCGCCATACCCTCACCCGAAGGCGGGTACTATGCCGATCCGTTTCCGCTGGAAGTCGGCGGCAAGACCTACCTGCTGGTTGAAGAATTTTCATATGCCAAGGCGCGCGGGCACCTGACCTGCATCAGTCTTGCCGCTGACCTGAAGCCTATTCATGCCAAGTCATTCCTGCCAATGGAATGCCATGCCTCGTTCCCATATGTTTTCAGCTATGGCGGCGTTACCTATCTCGTACCTGAGACTCATGAGGCGCGCAGCGTTGACCTCTTCACCATGGGGGTAGATCCCACCAGCTGGTCGCTCAGCCGCCGGCTGCTCTACGGTGTTGACGCAGTGGATACAGTCGTTGTGCGGGCAAACGGCTTGTGGTGGCTGCTGACATCGGTTCTCGATGAAGGTGCAGGAAACCGGCATCTTGAGATTTTCCATGCCAAGGATTTGCTGCAGGACGAATTCGTGGCCCACCCGGTCAACCAGAAGAAGCTATACCAAGATGCCCAGTTCGGCACCGGCCGCAATGCCGGTGCCTACCTCAGGACGGCTGCAGGCTTCATCCGGCCGAGGCAGAGCAGCGCTCGCCACTACGGCGAGGGCATGCAGTTGATGCTGATCAAGCAACTGGACACTGAAAATTTCGAGGAAGCGCCAACGAGCCAGGTGACAGGTTACTCCGATGTGGTTGATGCACTGTCTCCGCATCATGTCGCACAGGCGGGTGATGTTCTTGCGTGGGATGTGCGCGATCTCGCCCGCTGATCAGCCGCGCTTGCCATAGTGGGTGGCGCTATGGCCTACGAGACCGCCAACAGTCCCTGCAATCTCGGCCGCATCGCGCATCGCAGCAACGGCGTGCCATCCACCCGCCCAGACCATGCCTAGGTGCCCTAGGGCATAAGCCGTCTTGCCTGCACAATGGCGAAATGCACCGCGTAGAATTGCCAATGAAGAGAAACCGCGCTGCCGCATCAAAGCAATCTCTATTGTTCCGTCGCGCATGCCGGTGCGCCAGATATAGCGGAGGCTGAGTCTTTCCTGCGGTACGCGCTCACTCACCCAGGCGCGTTCCGCCGTGGCAAAGCGGGCGCCGGTGGCGATGAGACGCGAAAACAGCTCCTCATCCTCTCCGCCGCTATGGGCAAAGGCAGGCTGAAACCATTTTGTTTCGTCCGCAGGCAGGATGGAAGCGCGAAACATGATGTTGCCAGTGCCGATATGCCTTCCAGATTTTGCAAAAAAACCGCCTGTTTCAGCCCATTGTGGCGGAACGCCATCGAAACGCGGCCGCAGCGGCCCGCAACAGATGTCAGCATTTGTGGTGTCGAGGCATGCACGCAAGGCCGCAAGCCAGCCAGGATCTGGAATCTCATCGTCATCAATAAACGCGACAAATTCAGGCTGCAGCTCCTTGCAGGCACGGAGCGCGGCGTTGCGAACGGCAACGAGTCCTGCCTCGGCAATGTGTCGATAGGTTAGGTTTGCCCCGCTAGTGTTCGCGCTCACAATATCACGCGCCGCCTGCTTGCCATTGTCGATGACAATGAGCTTTGCCTTCGCCGCGATGACCTGCGGGACCAGTTCCTCGAGCAGCCGCTGAAGATCGTCACGCCGGTCATGCGTGCAGACAGCGACGCAGGTTCCCGTCACTGCTGGACAACGCTGACATTGCGGTCCTGCCTTGCAATGCGCGGGTTGAATTGCAACCGGCGGCCAACGGCCTCAGCCGTCGCAATCAGCCAGTTGCTGCGGCTCGCATCAAGGGCGAGGAAGGCGCCAACAGACAGCACGGCCATGATGATGAATACCGGCCAGAGAACCAGAGATGCCTGCAATTCATGCTCGCGGGCGAAGACTTTTCCGAACTCGACGAGCTGCTGATAAAGAATGACGAGCAGGAAAGCCGTCGGACCCTTCAGATAATGCGAGCCGCGTGGCCCCGACTGGGCCATGGCAATCGCCAGAAACGGCAGGATCAGCGCCGTGAGGATGACAATCAGCTTGTGCTGCAACTGCACCGACATGCGACTGGCCGAAACGCCAGCGGGAGGGGCTTCGCCATAGGAGGCAAGCTCGCGTATGGTCAACTCCTCTTCATCATTGCCACGGCTGTGAAAGCCGTCTTCATCCGAAACCAGTGGAATATCAAGTGTCTGGAACAAGAGATTTTCGTCCGGCTTTTCGACGCTGGCGGATGCCAGGTCGACGGGCTTGAGCCGGATGCGGTTGCCGTCTTCAAGCCGCAGCAACGAGTCTGGCCCCACATTGATCAACTGGCCGCGCGCAGAAATGATTTGCCGCAAAATGCCATCGTCACCCTGTTCGTAGATGAGCAATCCCTTGAAGGTCCGCGCCTGGCGGTCGATCTCGTCAATGTAGACGGTACGGCGGCCTGCTTTCATGAAGACGCCGGCTTGGGCTGCAAGGTAAGCTGCGGTATTCTCGATCTGGTGGGTAAGATGGCGGTAGTTGTAGCGTGCGATGGGCTCCAGCCAGCCATAAACTGCGAAGTTGGCGATAACGGTCAACAGGCTGAGAATGAAGAACGGCAGCATCAGCCGCTTCTGGCTGATGCCAGCGGCATTGAAGGCGCGGATTTCAGAATTGCCAGAGAGGCGGCGCGTGACCATGAAGCATGCCCAGAACAGCGCGAAGGGCAGCATGAAGCCGAAGTAGTTTGGCAGGAAATAGCCGAGCATGCGCAGGATGATGCCGAAATCCTGGTCATCAATGGCCTTGAGCTTGAGGATGATGATGAGCCGCGCAAGCGTGAGGACGCCGACACCTATGGCGAATGTTGCGAGCATGACCCGCAACGCGCTGATGATGATGTATCGGTCAACCAGTTTCACGCGCTGCCATTCCCCGCCTTGGTGACAGGCTGCTGACTTAACCACAGGCTGCGAAAGTGCCGCAATACAATAGTGTTGTTGCGCCGGGCATTGCCGCCAGCACCCTTGTTGATGCTGGCGAGGCTGGTCAGGTCGTAGTGGCGCTTGCGCAACTTGGACTGATAGTTGAAACGCCGCGTCGGCAGGGCAAAACGCGGCACGCGGCAATGAGCACTGAGCCAGACATCATCGACATAGAATGCCTCCGGCGGCGCCTTGCTGAAGTCATTGAGGCCGGCGAGGTCAAGTTGCTGCGGCCTGATGATGTAGCCGGCATAACCCATCAGCATGTCTATCGGCGCTGGCCGGTCAAGGCGGCGGCCGCGTAGCTGGGTTGGCGGCGTCAACCAGAAATTCGACCAGATGGTGGTGGGCCGGTCCGTCAGGTCTTGCGGCACCAGCCATCCGCTCATGCAGTAAGCAGCATCGGGATTGGCGGTCACCGCAGCCACAAGCTCGGCCACCAGGGACACAGGATAAATGCGGTCATCATCGACGACAATGATCATCTGGCTTGCAGCCGAGCTGTTGACCACCGAAAGAAACTTGGTTGCTGGCCCCTTGTCGTCACAACGATTGATGGTGACGGACTTCAGGTTTTGCAGGAATGGAGGGATGATGTAACCAGACTTCTCGCGGATGCTGTAGTCCGGCACATTGATGACGATCTGTTTTGGCGCGCGCGTCTGGCGCAGCAGGCTTTTGATAGTCGGCTCGATCAAGGCAATGCGGCTTGGAATAGTCGAGAGGGTGACGATGACGGCGGCCCTGTCAGGGTTTGCCAGGTTGCGCGCATCCAGAAGCCTTATGTCGATGCGCGACAGCTTCCATTCATCGAGCAGATCGAGAACAAACGTTTCGCCCTCGAAATAGCCCCAGATGCGAATGACTAACAGCACGGTGAGGATGGCGGCCAATGCCAGCAAGCCAGCCGTCAGCATCGTTTCAACCTGTTGCGGGACATGGTCTGCATGGTAGGTTGCAGAGATAACGGAAGCGGCGGGGGAAAACAATCTTGCGGACAGACCCGAAAATCCTGCGTGATCCCGCCTGCCTGCTTGCCATGGGCTTCGGATTGGGGCTGTTGCCGTGGATGCCTGGCACTTTCGGCGGCCTGCTGGCTTTTCCGCTGTTGGGGGTGATCGGCAACTGGCCTATCCAGCATGCGCTGCTGCTGGTGGCCGCCATGAGCGTTGCAGGCATTTTTCTCTGCGGCCGGGCGGGGCGCCTGCTCGGCGTTGAAGATCATGGCGGCATCGTGTGGGATGAGATCTGCGGAGCAGCCATCGCCATGCTGGCTGTGCCTCCCGAATGGCTGTGGTGGGGCGCCGCCTTCGTGATGTTCCGGGTGTTTGACATTCTCAAACCATGGCCGGTCAGCTGGCTTGATCAAAATGTGCCGGGTGGCCTCGGCGTCATGCTGGATGATATCGCCGCTGGCGTGCTTGCAGGAGCGGCCCTTGTGGCGGTCCGCCTACTTGTCCTCGCCTGAGCGGAGCATGCGGCGGGCGCGCAGGAAGCGTTGAATGGCCGTCAGGTGAGTGAGGGCTGCCAGAAGCCAGAGGCCCGCGCTCATCAGGTCAACCCACCCCGCCAGCGCTTCGCCGAACAAGCCGACGCATACCAGCAGCAGGCAGGTGAAGAGCACCCGCTCTTGACGCTCGAACAGGTCCGGCCAATCGGTATTGCTGATCGGCTGCTCGATGGCGGTGCGGGCTTTGGCGTAGCTGGTGAGATAGGTGCCCGACAGCACGAAGAAAGCTTGCGGCCACAGGCCATTGACATAGGCGATGGCGCCCATCACGGCCAGTTCCTGGTAGCGGTCAGTGACAGCGTCGAGATAGCCACCGAAGCGCGATGTTTCGCGGCGCAACCGTGCTACCGCGCCATCAAGGGAATCGGCCGCAAAGGCAAACGCCAGACCAAGGCCAAAAATCAGCGCTGAATGCCAGATGGCATAGGCAAGACAGAGGATGAGGGACAGGATGAAGCCCAGAATTGTCACCTGGTTGGCGGTGAGATGGCGGGCCAGCGGTCTTGCCATGCGCTCCCACAGTGGATCGATATGGCGTTTGTAGAGCCCGTCGATCATGGGTGAACGGCGTCCTGTGCGTGCGCCTCCGTCATCCACGGTTTTACCTGCCAGAAAGCCTTGAGGAAAAGATCGAAACGCCTGTCGAAGTAGCGGCTCCGTTCGGGGTCTGGCGTGTAGATGCGCGCCGCAGGCCGTGAAAGGCAACTGGCTGCCGCCCAGGCATTGGAGTACCAGCCAAGATAGGCTGCAGCGATGGCGCCGGTTCCCTGCATCCCGGCCATGCGCGGCGTCGGACCAACTAGCAGTTCCACGTTGAGGCAGTCGGCCATGGCCTGGCACAGTTCCTCGTTTACCGCCGCGCCTCCGACAACAGGCAAGCGCGGGCTCTTGAGCGTACCTCGCTGGCGGCTGACTGACCGGTAGGCCCAGCGCGTGTTGAGGGCAACGCCTTCGGTAACGGCGGTGGCAAGACTGCTGCGGCCGTGGCGGAAGGTGAGGCCGAGGAATGCGCCACGCAGCTTGTTGTCGTCGACCGGTACTCGCTCGCCTGCCATCCAGGGAAGAAACAGTGGCGGGTTGGTATCTTCAGCTCGCCGGTTTGGGGTGTCCTCTGGGGTTAAAACCGAGTCTAGCCAGTCAAGGCATGCCCCCGCACTTTCCTGCGTCGCTATGAGCAGCGGTCGATTGTCGATGGCGCTGGTGATGGTGGCATAGGCTTCGCGCGCGCTGAGGCGACGGCCCGGATAAAATCCTCCAATCCATGCACTTGTGCCGAGGCAGAGGTGAAGCGCTCCGTCTTCAATTGCACCGGAGCCGAGAGCGGCAGCACCGACATCGCCGCTGCCGGCAACAACCGGCAGGGACTCCGGCAAACCCAGATCCTGCGCTGCTTGCCGCGTCAATCCGCCAGGGCTCGAAGTACCTGGCACGATTTCTGGAAGCTGGTCCGTGCGGACCCCAAAAAGGCGCAACATGTAGGGTGACCATTCAGGCGTGACGCCCCGCGAATTCATCATCCAAGTCAGGTTTGCGCAATCTGCCGTTGTCACAAAGTGGCCGGTCATCTTGTGAATGAGCCAGTCCTTGACGTCGAGGAACTTGTGCGTGCGCTGCCAGATGTCAGGCTCATGCAGCTTAAGCCACATGATCTTGCCGGGCGGGTCCATGCCATTGAGCGAGGGTGCGCCATTGGTGAGCCAGACAGAAGTTGCAAGCCGGCAGGCGCCGTAGCCTGCAACCGGCGGAAAGCCTCCCATCTTGGAGCGGATGAGGCTGGCAGAGCGCTTGTCGAGCCAGATCATGGCAGGGCGGAGTGGCGTGCCGTCTTCAGCGACGGGAGTGACGCCGCACATTTGGGCCGAAAGAACAAGTGCTGCCGCCCTCTTCAAATCAGTTGAATTCTTCTTGCGAAGATCGTTGAGCGCGGCGCGAAACCCGGACCACCAATGCGACGGGTCCTGTTCCACAGCATCATTGGCATGGTAGCTGACGGGATACTCGCGGAATGCTTCCGCCTGCACCCGCAAGTCCCGGCCGAGAATGCCGACCTTGACACCCGATGTGCCGAAGTCTGCCGCAATGATGATGTCGCGCTTGCCTGTCACTCTTGAACCTGGTTTTCGCACCGGCGGGTTATGCGCGGGGGCCCGCCACAGGGTCAAGCGCTATTGTGCCGAGCAATGGCCTGCTCATAGGCCGCGAGGAATCGCGGCAGGCATTGCTGCACATCGAATTGCACCGCATGCTCGCGTCCCCAGGCTCCAAGTTCCCGGCATTGGCGGGGATCGGCGATCAATTCCATGATCCTGGCAGCGAGTGCATCGGCATCGCCGGGGGGCACCAGCAGATCGCGGCCCTTGCCGGTCAGAACATGCACGTAGCCTGCATTGGCTGCGCCAATGATGGGAGTTCCTGCAGCCAGAGCCTCGACCAGTATGATGCCGAAGCTTTCGCCATAGATGGCTGGCGAAACGGCAATTGTCGCCTTTGCCAGCAGTTCGCGCAGGGTCTGGTTGTCTGGCGCTTCATGGTGGCTGATGGCGTCTGCCCCCAACTGATCGATAGCTTGGGCAACGAGAGGGGCGCATTCGCCGCTGCCGGCAACGATGAGATGGGGCGGCCTTGTGCCGCCAGAGGCTGCCACTACTTTGCGCCAGGCATCAAGCAAAACGGTTATGCCCTTGCGTGGTTCAAGCCTGCCTGCAAACAGCACAACCGGTATCTCGTTGTGCTTCGGTTTGCTGACGGCAAAGTAGCGCTCAAGATCGACAGCGGGCGGCAGCACTACGGGGACAACGCCGTGGCGGCCCGGGCGCAAGTGCGCGAGCGGTGCGGGAGACACGGTGAGCGCACCATCCAGCCTGCTGAGAAGATAGCGGCTGAGCGGGCGGAAGATGGCGCGCAGGATGGCGCCCGTCGCATCAGACGATGTGGTGTCGTGAAATGTCGCTATTGACGGATAACGGCTTCTGCGAAAAATCTGCCATGGCAGCATCGGCACCCACATGGTGTGATAGTGCATGATGTCAGGACGGAACTCAGCAAGCAACCGGTCAAGGTCACTCATCTCAGCTGAAGATGCGAGCGACAATTCGAAATGCGTGCCAGCAAATGAGATTGAGCGCATGCGACCGATGCCATGGCAACCCTCCGGCAACCCAGCAGCTTCACCCGGGCATATGCAGAGTACATTGTGACCCTGCCTGCGAAATTCCGCCGCCAGGTCGCGCACATGCGTCTGCACTCCGCCATTGCGGCCAAGCGAGTAGGGGCTGATCTGCACGATATTCATGCCCCTTCATAACCAAGAGCGGCTATGAAGCAAATCGCATTTGAAGGCTTGTTGGGCCAGCACACTCTGATTAGAAGGATGCCATGAAACACCCATTCGACACGTTGCTTGACCGTTATGCAAACCTCATCGTCCGGACCGGGCTGAACATCGCGCCGGGCCAGCAACTGGTGATCTCGGCGCCGCTCGAAGCCGTGCCGCTGGTGCGGCTTGTCACCGAGCATGCCTATCGCGCCGGCGCCACACTGGTGACGCCGCTCTATGCGGATGACGAGGCGACACTTGCCCGCTACCGCGCCGCCAGCGCCGAAAGCTTTGATGTGGCGGCCAACTGGATGTTCAATGGCATGGCAGAGGCGTTTAAAGGGGGCGCTGCCCGGCTCGCCATCGTTGGTGAAGACCCGGGGTTGTTGTCCGGCCAGGATACGGACAAGGTTTCGCGCGCCAACAAGGCGCGCTCCAAGGCTGCCAAGCCCGCCATGGACCTTATCACCTCGGCTGCCATCAACTGGTGCGTAGTATCGTGCTCAACACCGGGCTGGGCCAAGACAGTGTTTCCCGCCCTGCCGGAAGCAGACGCCGTGGAGAAACTGTGGCATGCGATCTTTTCTTGTACTCGTGCAGATCATGCCGATCCGGTTGCCGCCTGGGCGCAGCACTCAGCCCGTCTGGCCGAGCGCACGGCGTATCTCAACCAACGCAATTTCAGTGCGCTGGCCTACAAGTCTGCTGGTACCGATCTCGTCATCGGTCTGGCCGAGGGGCATGTTTGGAAAGGCGGCGTTACCAAGGCGCAGAACGGCGTCACCTACAACGCCAATATCCCGACCGAGGAGGTCTTCACCATGCCGCACAAGGACAGGGTGGATGGCGTGGTCACCTCGACCAAGCCTCTCTCCTACGGTGGCACCATGATTGACGGCATCAAGGTCCGGTTTGAAAAAGGCGTGATTGTTGAATCGTCCGCAGCGCAGGGTGCGGAAGCCTTTGCCCGCATGATCTCAACTGATGAAGGCGCCCGGCGGCTTGGCGAAGTGGCGCTGGTGCCGCATTCCTCGCCGATTTCCGCCTCGGGCATTGTCTTCAACAACACGCTGTTTGACGAGAATGCCGCAAGCCATGTGGCTGTCGGCCAGTCTTACGCCATGACGATGCGCGAGTCCGAGAAACTATCGAGCGAAGAAAAAGCAACACGGGGTGCCAATGCCAGCATGATCCACGTTGACTGGATGATCGGTTCTGACGATATGGCGATTGACGCGATCACGCAGGATGGCGCACGCGAGCCGTTGATGCGAAAGGGCGAATGGGTGGACTAAAGCTCAAGCAGCGCGGGGAGCAAGCCCCATGCGTTGCAGCAGATAGTCGAGCGATAGAACCCCCGGTCCGCGCGCGATGATGGTAAGCAGCGCCACCGCCCACAGCCCATGCACGAGATAGGCATCCGGATAGACGAAAAGCTGGATCACCAGCGTCATGCCGAGAAGCGCCAGCGCTGCAAGGCGTGAGGCAAGGCCGAGCACCAGCAGTATGGGCATGGCGAGTTCTGCCGCCGCTGCAAGGTGAGCAGCGAGCGTCGGGTTGAGCAGCGGCACCTTGTATTCATTCTCGAACAGGAAGATGGCGCCGTCCGATATCTGCCAGCCATCTAGCTTGGTGAGGCCGGACTTGAAAAAGATAGTGGCAATCACCAGCCGGGCCAGAAGCGAAATCAGCGATTGCGGAATGGCATTGGCCCAGAGCAGCAGGTTTTTGAGCAGGTTGGTCATGATATGGCCTTTACGAGGCGTGCCTGGATGAGGCCCGCGAGATTTTGGGAGAGATCGAAACTGGCATGCGCTTCCATGGCGGCGGTTGCGGCTTCGCCGAGTACTGCGCCTGATTGCAGAGAAGAAAGGAAAATGTTGGCGCCCACTGGCAGCTTGCGAACCTCGACGGTGAGCGCAGGGCGCGACACAAGCGCTTCCTCGGCCTCTGCAAGGTCAACCGGTTTCACGTCCGCGTCGGCGGCGTTGGTCTGCCAGATGCTGACAATCGGATGCGCCGAGGTCAGCACGAAAACCGACGACAAGAATGCTGATTTTCGTTGCGGCAAGCGTCATGCGGGTCAATGGCCGCGAAGGCTTCTGCTGGCAATGGCGCATCATCAGCGGCGTGGTAGGCCTGCCAGTAAGCGCTTTCGAGACGTGCCACATCGGCGAGATAGGGCAGGGTTGCAGCAGGCTCGAAGCCTTCTACGAATTCCGGGAAGTTTTCGCCATAGCCAATCAGTACGGGTGAAGGCGGCAAATTGTTGAGTGCGTAGTCCCGCGACATGACGCGGAAGAAGTCTTCTCCCACCAGCCGCTGGACAACCGGATAGCGCACGGCGAGCGCCTCAACCAAAGCGCCGCGAACATTGCTGCGATAGACTGAAAAGCGTTTTGATGGTTCGCTGCCGTTCCAGGCTCTAAGGCCATCCGGTAGCGCCATGCTGCCTGCCGTCAGACTGCGGGCAAAAGCGGTTTCGTTCCAAGGTTCTGACACTGCCGTCACTCTGCAGCCAAGCGTCTGCCTTGCCGCGCCAGGCAGGCATTGGCGCGGTTGGCTTCGTCGAGCAATTCCCTGAGCGGCGGCAAATTGGCGTCCCGCTCGATGAGGGTTGGTGTGGGGCCGGTGCGCGCCAGCGTGTATTCGTAGAGCGCCCAGACGAGATCAATGACGGGCGAGCCGTGCGCATCGATCAGGAGGGGCGCGCCTGCATCATCCTCGCGCTCATCATGGCCAGCGAGGTGGATTTCACCCACATGCTGCACGGGGAAGGCGTCAATGTAGGCGCCTGCATCCATGTTGTGGTTCTTGCAGGAGACGAACACATTGTTGACGTCAAGCAGCAAGCCGCAGCCAGTGCGCCTTGCAATCTCGCTGATGAAATCAAGTTCGCTCATCGTGCTTTCGGCAAACTGCAAGTAAGTGGATGGGTTCTCCAGCAGCATGCGGCGGCCCAGCGTATCCTGCGTCTCGTTTACGTGGGCGCAGATGTGAGCCAGCGTCGCCGCAGTGTAGGGCAGCGGCAGCAAGTCATCGAGATAGGCATCCTCGTGCGTTGACCAGGCGAGATGCTCGGAGAACAGTCCGCACTCGTAGCGGTCAAGCAGTGCCTTGAGGCGGGCGAGGTGATCCTTGTTCAGCGGCTTGGCGCCGCCGATGGAAAGAGCCACGCCATGCAGCGACAGCGGATAGCTCTCGCGGATCTTCGTCAGATAGTGATGCGGCGGCCCGCCAGCCCCCATGTAGTTCTCGGCATGGACCTCGAAGAAGCCAAAGTTTGGGAGGCTTTCCAGCACTTCTGAATAGTGCTGGGGCTTGAGGCCAATACCGGCCTTGGCCGGGATGGTGGCGGGCACGCGCATTGTTACGTTGGGCGCTTGATTTCGTCGAGCGCGCCCGGTCCGAGCGGTGTCTGCATCGAAACGCAGGTGCCCTTGGGAACGAGCTTCCAGGCATTGCCCTGATAGTCGATGGTGGATGTTCCAGCGCAGCTGGTGCCTTCGCCGGCCTTGCAATCATTCTGGCCCTTGAGGGAAACGCCGTAGCACTTCTCCATTTCGGCGGCCTGTGCGGCAGGAATTGACAGGGAGGCGATGGCGGTGGTGAGCGCTGAGGCGACGAGAAGGACTTGTCTCTTGTTCATGGTGATGGTCTCCGGTTTTGGTGGGCAGGGAAGGGCGCATTTGCATGCGCCCCGTCGAAATCGTTAACTTAGCTTTCCATCGGCTTGAGGGAGCCCTTCTTGCCATCAGGAGACATCATGGTCTCGCAGGTGCCGGCTGGAACAAGCTTGAAATCCGTGCCGCTGTAGTCGGCGGTCGAGTGGCCCTTGCAGGAATGCGCACCAGCCTTGCAGTCATTCTGGCCCTTCATGGCAATGCCAAAGCACTGCTCGTCGGCAGCAAAAGCAGGTGAAGCGAAAGCCAGAGCGGTTGCGAGTGCGCCTGCAACGCTGAGGGCGGAAATTGCGGTTGATTTCTTCATGGGAGTACCTCTCGGATGGTGGATGGCCGCAGGTGTTGCGGTTTTGACTTTCTCCCAGAATTTTCATTCAATAGAAAATCAACTTGCCGGAACGTTTCGTACAAGTGAGTTCACGGCAATGTGAACACAATTCAGTAGTCGAGACCATGGTTTTGCCGGGCTGCATCTGGCGAAACAAGCCCGGATTGCACATCATTCTCTATCCGTTCGGGCTCCCTTGCGTGCGGGTCGCCAAAGCCGCCGCCGCCGGGCAGTTCAACGATGAGGCTGTCGCCTGCCGGCACGAGGTGAATGCCCTTGTCGGGCAATTCCTTGCCGCTGCCAAGCCGCGCATTGCCCTTGATGCCGGGTGCGCCGCCATCCCTCCCCTGGGCTGCATACTTGATGCGGTCAAACGTGGCGGCCGAGATGGTGAAGGGTGCGTTCTCGCGGTTGGCAACTTCGATGCGTTGAGACAGCCCGCCGCGCCATTCACCAGCACCGCCTGAATCGGTCAGGTATTCCTTGTGCCGGAAGTACAGCGGGCATTGGTTCTCGGTGATCTCGATCGGTATGGCGCCAATGCCGGAGGGGAAGGCTGTGGTCGCCAGCCCGTCCTTGCCGGGCCTGCCGCCAACGCCGCCGAGCGCAATGCTGATGACGCCGAATTGCTTCGCCTTGGCGGTGACATGCGCCGGCACACGGCCATGGGCGCTGTTGAGGCTGAGGATCCAGATTGAGCCTGCGCTTTCCGCCTGAACCTTGCCGGGCAGCGCCTGGGCGAGGCAGCCGAACACACTGTCAGCCAGCATCTGGCCGATGACATGGCGCGCGGTGACGGGCGATGGCCGGATGGGATCAACGCAGCTTCCCGCTTCCGTCACCAGGTCAAAGCAGGAGAGCGAGCCGATGTTGTTGGGAACATGCGGCGCAATCACGGCCTTGAGGCCGAACACCGAATAGGCGTGCGTGTAGGTGCGCGGGCTGTTGATGCCGAAAATTGAAGCAGGCGAGGTTCCGGTGTAGTCGATCGTCACCTTGCCGCCGCGGATCGTCAGTCGTGAGCGGATGGTCATCGGGCTTTCATAGCCATCAAGCGGCATCTCATAAGACCATGTTCCTTCCGGCAAGGCGGCGATGGCTTCGCGCGCGCCACGTTCCGAAACTGTCAGGATGTGTTTGGCCAGTGGCGCAAGCGAGGGGAGGCCGGAACTCCTTCATCATCTCCTGCAGCCGTTTGGCGCCGGTGTCGTTGGCGCTGATGAGCGAGAGGAGGTCGCCTCGCACCTCAACCGGATTGCGCGAGTTGGCAAGGATCACAGACAGCAGTTCCTCGTTGAGCTTGCCGGCCTTGCGCAGCATCAGGTGAGGGATGAGCGTTCCTTCCTCGAATGAAGAGTTGGCCTTGGCGCTCATGCCGACGCCGCCAACATCAATCACATGGCAGGTGGAAGCAAAGTAAGCGACAAGCGTTCGGCCGAGGAAAACCGGAGTCATCACCACATAGTCAAACAGGTGGCCAGTGCCGAGCCACGGGTCATTGGTCACATAGACATCGCCCGGCTTCATGCTGGCAGGCGGATAGTGCTTGAAGAAATGCGCAACCGCCGTCGCCATGGTGTTGACGTGGCCGGGCGTGCCGGTCATCGCCTGGGCAATCATGCGGCCCTGCGTGTCATAAACGCCGGCGGAAAGATCGCCAGCTTCGCGCGTGATGGTGCCAAATGCAGTGCGCAGCAGTGACTTGGCCTGCTCTTCAACAACGGCGATGAGGCGGTTCCACATCACCTGGGTGCGGATGGCTTCGAGGGGAGACTTGCTCATTTGCGCCGCTCCAGAATGATGTAACCGAGGCTGTTTACCGACGCGTTGTAGCCGGTTCCTACGATGGTTGAGGTTTCATCCTCGGCGATGATGGCGGGACCTCTGAGGCGGCTGCCCGGCTTGAGATCAAAGCGCCAGTAAAGCGGCATGGAGACAACGCGGCCCGCGGTCGGATCATAAACGTCGCGCTTGCTGCGCGGCTGGGCTGCCAATGCTGCCTTTGCCTTGGGGGCGCGGCGCGGCCGACGCGGAATAGATGAAGCGGTGACCGACCAAGTAATGATTTCCGCTTCCTGTGCAGGAATGCGCAGACCGTAAACCTGTTCATACTGCCGCTCGAACAGGCGCTTCAACGTCAGCCCATCGGAATCCTTCAAGGTGCGCACCGGAACGCTTACGCGGATCTCATGGCCTTGGCCCACATAGCGGCAATCGGCAATGATGGTGATCACGGGCTTGGCGTTGCCAAGAGCAGGGCGCACAACCGCCGCCGCTTCTTCCGACATGTGATTCAGCAGCTTGTTGACGGCTGCGGCCTTGAACCCATCGAGCAGGGTGATGGCGCTGCGGGTTACTTCATAGGCGATGGGCGCCCGCAGGAAACCGATGGCTGAACCCACGCCCGCGCCCTTGGGAATGATGACGCGGGTTACGCCCAGCTTGTCCGCCAGCTGGCAGGCATGCAGCGGTGCGCCGCCGCCGAAAGCAATCATGGTGCAGGCGGCGATGTCGCGCCCCAGTTCGATGGCATGCACACGCGCCGCGTTGGCCATGTTCTCTTCAACGATTTCAGCAACGCCAGCTGCGGGCCAGAAATCCTTGAGGTTGAGGCGGCGCGCCGATAGTCGCTGCGAGGGCAGCTTTCGCGCCTGCTTCATCGATGCTGATCTTGCCGCCGGCAAAATGCGCAGGGTCGATCTTGCCGAGCGCCACGTTGGCATCGGTCACCGTCGGCTGCGTGCCGCCACGGCCATAGCTTACCGGACCGGGGTTTGAGCCTGCGCTGTCCGGCCCCACGGTGATGCGGCCGAGCTTGTCGACGCGGGCGATGGAGCCGCCGCCTGCGCCGATCTCCACCATCTCGATCACCGGAATGCGGACCGGGATGCCTGAGCCCTTCATGTCGCGGTAGGCGCGGGCGATCTCGAAGGTGCGGGCGCGCTCCGGCTTGCCGTCATGCAACAAGCAGATCTTCGCGGTCGTGCCACCCATGTCGAAGGAGATGACTTCCGGCAAGCCGCATTCGGCTGCAATCTCGCTGGCGAGGATGGCGCCGCCGGCGGGGCCTGATTCAACAAGGCGGATAGGAAAACGGGCTGCGGTTTCCAGCGTCGTCAGCCCGCCGCCGGACATCATCAGGAACAACGGGCAGCCAAGGCCCATGTCCTTCACTTCCTGGCGCAGGCGCAGCAGGTAACCCGCCATCAGCGGGCGCACATAGGCGTTGGCGACTACCGTTGAGAAACGTTCGAACTCGCGGATTTCGGGAGCGACTTCGCTGGAGATGCAGATGGTCACATGCTCCGGCAGGCGCGCTTGCAGCAATTCCCGCAGCCTGCGTTCATGCGCGTCATGGGCATAGGCATGCAGCAGGCCAATTGCCACCGCGTCCGCCTTTTCAGTGATGATCCGCGCGGCAATGTCATCGGCGGCTTCTTCATCGAGCGGCACCAGCACATCGCCATTGGCGGCCAGACGCTCTTTTACAGTCATGCGCAAGGTGCGAGGCACCAGCGGCACGGCCCGGTCGATCATCAGGTCATAATGGTCAAAGCGCTTTTCATAACCTTGCTCCAGAATGTCGCGAAAGCCTTCGGTGGTGATGAAAGCGGTGCGAGCGCCGCGCCGTTCGATCAGCGCGTTGGTGGCCAGCGTCGTGCCATGGATGAAGACGCCGATGTCAGAAGGGCTTACCCCGGATTGCTCCGAGGATGGCGCGCACGCCTTCCATGACGCCGAGTTCCGGCGCGTGGCTGGTGGTCAGCACCTTGAGGCTGTAACGGCGCGCCTTGGTCTCCAGCACGATGTCGGTGAAGGTGCCGCCGATGTCTGCCGCAAGTTTGATTTGCTGTTTCATGATTCGTTTTTCTCGCCTGAAACTAGCCTGCCCTCGCAGCTTGCAAAAGACTGTATGACGGTTAATCTGCCGGACGGGGAAAAATCGGGGAGGCCATCCAGCCATGCTGAAGAACATTGATCATCGGCTCAATGCCGACGTGCTGCAGGCCCTCCGCGCCATGGGGCATGGCGATGACGTCATTCTGTGCGACACCAATTTTCCGGCGGATTCGGTGGCGCGGCAGACGGTCATCGGCAAGCTGCTGCGCATCGACAATGTCTCGGCGGCGCGGGCGGCGCGGGCCGTGCTCTCGGTCATGCCGCTGGACAGTTTTGTCGAAAAGCCGGCGGGCCGCATGGAGATCGTCGGCAAGCCCAACGAAATTCCCCCGGTGCAGCAGGAAGTGCAGGTCGAGATCGACAAGGCGGAAGGCAAGTCCTGGCCCATGGGTTCGATCGAGCGGTTCGCCTTCTATGACCTCGCCAAAAAGGCTTACTGCGTCATCCAGACCGGGGAAACGCGCTTCTATGGTTGCTTCGTATTCAAGAAGGGCGTCATCCCGCCGGATGCGGTGAAGGATTGATGCCTGCACGTATAGCCATTCTCGGCATTTTCGTTGCCGATCTTGCGTTCCGCGCCAAGCGCCTGCCGGTGATGGGCGAGACACTGCTGGGCGAGGGCTTTGCCATGGGGCCGGGCGGCAAGGGCTCCAACCAGTCGGTCGCGGCGGCACGGGCCGGCGGGCATGTGAGGTTCATCACCAAGCTCGGGCGGGATTCATTCGGCGACATCGCCGTCAAGACTTGGGCAGCGGATGGCGTCGATACGTCTTTCGTCATGCGCTCCGATACGGTGCCGACGGGCGCTGCCTTCATCTTCGTCTCCAGCGAGACGGGAGACAACGCCATCATCGTCGAGGCAGGTGCGGCTGGAACGGTGACGGCGGAGGATGTCTCCGCCGCCGAAACGGCGATACGGCAATCGCAGGTGTTCATCACGCAGCTTGAAACGGCAGTGGCCGCAGGCAGGCGCGGGCTGGAGATGGCCCGCAATCATGGCGTGCTCACCGTATTCAATCCCGCACCTTCGGCCAGGATCGATCCTGCCATCTACAGGCTGTGTGATTATGTGACGCCCAATGAAACCGAGGCCGGTGATATTACCGGCGTCAAGGTTGAAACGCTGGACGATGCGCGCGCGGCAGGCAACAAGCTGTTGGAGATGGGCGTCGGCACGGCGCTGATCACGCTGGGGTCCAACGGCGCACTGCTGCACTATGCCAAGCAATCGGTTCACATTGCAGGCTTCAAGGTGAAGGTCGTCGAGACGACGGGCGCAGGCGATGCGTTTAACGGCGGTTTTGCAGTGGCGATCGGAGAGGGGCGTGATCCTGTGCAAGCCGCGCGCTTCGGCTTCGCGACCGCAGCACTGTCAGTCACCAAGCCGGGCACCGCCAATTCCATGCCGATGTGCGCTGAAATCGAACAGATGCTGACAAGGGGGAAAGTCTGAATCGTGCATTTAGAAGGAATCTATAAACCTGCAACTGAACCAGAAAACCTGCATGAGGCTGCCGCAATCCTGCATGGCCTCCTGCCTACTTCCGAAATTGCAGAGATTGCGGCTGTGAAGAATCAGTCCGACCTGTTTCGCTGGCAGCTTTCGCTTGGCGATTATGTACGAGACAAGTTCAGGCTGGGTGATCCCG